>NZ_CP107938.1:4800000-6022264 GCF_036044095.1 Actinomycetospora sp. NBC_00405 | reverse complement strand
TCCTACTGCGTCACCCGGACCGGGTTCAACCTCGCTGTCCTGGCGACCCGGAGAACATTACACCCGCCCGTGAGGGCCTCTCACGGGGGGTGGGTTTGCACGATCACCGCAGGTCAGCCCCCGGTTCACCGGTACGCCGTCCCGAGCGGCCGGCTCAGCCGGCCCAGTGGACCTGCAGGAGGTCCACGCGCTCGAGCTCCTCGACCACGACGTACGTCACCAGCCCGTGGGCCCCGAACGGCAGGGTGCGCACGGCTCCCCCGGGGTTCCGGTCGACCAGGGGGTCACCCGCCCACGGTGTGAGCTCGAGGACGGCCATCGCCTCGGCGAGCGCCACCACGGCCTCGTGTGGCAACCCGGACAACGTCTCCAGGACCGAGCCGACGTCGATCTCGTAGGCCACCTAGAGCCCGAGGTCCCCGCGCACCTCACGCCACGGCACGCGGGGCGTGCCGGACCCACGGTCCTCGAGTGCCGTCGCCGCCGTGCTGCGGAGCGCCCGGTAGCCGTCGTGTCCCCCCGCCGCCACGGTCACCCGGGCAACCCGACGCCAAGCCTCCAGGCAGCTGTGCACGACCGAAAGGTCGTAGGTGTCGGCGGCTCGGGACAGCGCTTCACGCCACTGGCGGTCGAACTCGGCAGCGCTCTCGGGCGCCAGGACCGCGCGGACCTGGGCCGGCGTCGCGTCCACCCAGGTCCCCGGGTGCCGCCCACCCGGCGGGGTCGAGGACGCGGCCGCGGTCATGGCCGTCACTGTACGACGGAGGGCCCTGCCGTCGGCCGGAACGGCCGAGGTGTCGCTGCGTGACCCCGAGGCCCCGAGGACACCAGACACCGGGACACCGGGACACCGGGACACCGGGACACCGGGACACCGAGACAGCACGGGGCCGACCAACCTGCCCGCGTAGCGCTCCGAGGTCACCGACGAGGAGCTCATGGCGCTCACCGTCTCCGGTGGTGGCGACGCCCGTGCCGATGGTGGGACCGGGTCCGCGCCCACTGAGCTGGGCCTCCGCCCGCGGGGGCACCGGGACGCCGACCGGGTTCCTCGACGGCGCGTGGGGGGCGACGGCTGCGCATTCGTGCTCGACTCCCACGGTCGAACCGGCACACCGGCGTCGTGGTCTCGCCCCTGGTGCCTCCGGGCGCGGATCGCGCGCGGAAGGCGGGGGCGAGTGGCGGCCCGTCGACGTCGCGGGTTCGACCTCCGCGCCTGCAGGCTTCGCCCCACCCGAGCGGACCCCTGAAGGCTGGCGGCATCCGGCCTGACCGGGCTCGTCTCGAGGCTGAGGCCGTCCCCGCCCGGGAGAGGGCGGACACCCGCCGTCCGCGGGCCCCGGTCTCTTCGCGGCGACGGGAAGGCCGCACGCAGCCGCCCACGGACCGAGGATTCGACGACGCCGCACGTCGTCATGACCACCCCTCAGCGAGCCGCCGCACAGGGCAGCAGGGCAGCGCCGGCAAGTAGCCGCCGACCATCCCAGGGACCACCGCACGCGGAGGAGTAGATGGCGGCGACACCGCGGTCGCTCCGAGACAGCAGTCGTCCCGGGATCGGCTGTGCGCGCAGGACGCCTCCGGCGCTGTCGGGTGCCAGGTGATCGTCCGTCTCCGCCGGCGCCACTCTCCGCATGCTTCGGCGAGTACCACCCCGGACCCGAGGGCCGTCGGACGCTCCGAATCCTGCCGCCGGTCGTCCTCGTGATGGAGCTCGGGAAGCGGGATCAGAAAGGCGTCGGCCAGGCCTGTGCCAGCGCTCTCGCTCGTGGCCGAGAAACGGGCTCGAACGCGAAAAAGGGGCGGGGGCTCCTGGTGGAGTCCTCGCCCCTTTTTTTTGTGGGGTGGTGATGTGTGTGGGGGTGGTCGGGTGTTCCGGCGGTGTCCTACTCTCCCACGACCTGTCGGTCGCAGTACCATCGGCGCTGGAGGGCTTAGCTTCCGGGTTCGGGATGGGTCCGGGCGTTTCCCCTCCGCTGTGACCACCGGAACACCCCACCACCCCCACGAGCCGGTTGCCCGGTTGTGGGGTGGGGTGTGTGGTCGCTGGGATATGCACAGTGGACGCGAACAGTTTGTTCGTTACGCAGTTGTTTGCCGTGTTCACACACAAGCTCGTCGTGATTGCTTGACGTGTGTGTGGGCAAGTCCTCGGCCTATTAGTACCAGTCCACTGAACGCCTTGCGGCGATTACATGTCTGGCCTATCAACCCACTGGTCTGGTGGGGGCCTTAACCCTCGAAGGGGTGGGAGACCTCATCTTGGAACAGGCTTCCCGCTTAGATGCCTTCAGCGGTTATCCTTTCCGAACGTAGCCAACCAGCCGTGCCCCTGGCGGGACAACTGGCACACCAGAGGTTCGTCCGTCCCGGTCCTCTCGTACTAGGGACAGCCTTCCTCAAGTCTCCTGCGCGCGCGGCGGATAGGGACCGAACTGTCTCACGACGTTCTAAACCCAGCTCGCGTACCGCTTTAATGGGCGAACAGCCCAACCCTTGGGACCTACTCCAGCCCCAGGATGCGACGAGCCGACATCGAGGTGCCAAACCATGCCGTCGATATGGACTCTTGGGCAAGATCAGCCTGTTATCCCCGGGGTACCTTTTATCCGTTGAGCGACACCCCAACCACGTGGTGGTGCCGGATCACTAGTCCCGACTTTCGTCCCTGCTCGACCCGTCGGTCTCACAGTCAAGCTCCCTTGTGCACTTGCACTCGACACCTGGTTGCCGACCAGGCTGAGGGAACCTTTGGGCGCCTCCGTTACCCTTTGGGAGGCAACCGCCCCAGTTAAACTACCCACCAGGCACTGTCCCTGGACCAGATCATGGTCCGAGGTTAGATGCCCAATTCGACCAGAGTGGTATTTCAACGTTGACTCCACGATCACTGGCGTGACCGCTTCCCAGTCTCCCACCTATCCTACACAAGCCGAACCGAGCACCAATACCAAGCTGTAGTGAAGGTCCCGGGGTCTTTCCGTCCTGCCGCGCGTAACGAGCATCTTTACTCGTAGTGCAATTTCGCCGAGTCTGTGGTCGAGACAGCGGGGAAGTCGTTACGCCATTCGTGCAGGTCGGAACTTACCCGACAAGGAATTTCGCTACCTTAGGATGGTTATAGTTACCACCGCCGTTTACTGGCGCTTAAGTTCTCAGCTTCACCCCGGAGGGTTAACCGGTCCCCTTAACGTTCCAGCACCGGGCAGGCGTCAGTCCGTATACATCGTCTTGCGACTTCGCACGGACCTGTGTTTTTAGTAAACAGTCGCTTCCCCCTGGTCTCTGCGGCCCCACCCCGCTAACCCGCAAGGGGTTTCACGGGACAGGGCCCCCCTTCTCCCGAAGTTACGGGGGCATTTTGCCGAATTCCTTGACCACAGTTCGCTCGAACGCCTCGGTATTCTCTACCTGACCACCTGTGTTGGTTTGGGGTACGGGTCGCGTAGGAACTCGCTAGAGGCTTTTCTCGGCAGCATGGGATCACTCTACTTCGCCTCAAACGGCTATGCGTCACGTCTCAGCCTCATGGTGAACGGATTTGCCTGTCCACCGGCCTACACGCTTGCACCAGCACTACCACTAGCTGGCGGAGCTGCCCTCCTGCGTCACCCCATCGCTTGGCTACTACCAGGCGGGGTCCCGCGCTCCCCTCGAGGTGCTCCCGAAGGAGACACCCGAGGTTCGGGCGGTTAGCACACCTGGATTCGCCAGGGACGCGCCTACACGAGCACGGGAATATCAACCCGTTGTCCATCGACTACGCCTGTCGGCCTCGCCTTAGGTCCCGGCTCACCCTGGGCGGAAAAACCTGGCCCAGGAACCCTTGGTCATCCGGCGGCAGAGTTTCTCACTCTGCTATCGCTACTCATGCCTGCATTCTCACTCACACGGGCTCCACGACTGGATCACTCCGCCGCTTCACCGCCCGCATGACGCTCCCCTACCCAACACCACCACCAGCTACGCCATCAAGGGCAAGCAGTGTTCACGCGGTGTTGCCGCGGCTTCGGCGGTGCGCTTGAGCCCCGCTACATTGTCGGCGCAGGACCACTTGACCAGTGAGCTATTACGCACTCTTTCAAGGATGGCTGCTTCTAAGCCAACCTCCTGGTTGTCTGGGCGATCCCACATCCTTTCCCACTTAGCGCACGCTTAGGGGCCTTAGCCGGCGATCTGGGCTGTTTCCCTCTCGACTACGAACCTTATCGCCCGCAGTCTCACTGCCGCGCTCTCGCTCACCGGCATTCGGAGTTTGGCTGACTTCAGTAAGCTTGTAGGCCCCCTAGGCCAACCAGTGCTCTACCTCCGGTGAGTACCACGCGACGCTGCACCTAAATGCATTTCGGGGAGAACCAGCTATCACGGAGTTTGATTGGCCTTTCACCCCTACCCACAGCTCATCCCCCAGGTTTTCAACCCTGGTGGGTTCGGGCCTCCACGCCGTCTTACCGGCGCTTCACCCTGGCCATGGGTAGATCACTCCGCTTCGGGTCTAGAGCACGCGACTGAATCGCCCTGTTCGGACTCGCTTTCGCTACGGCTACCCCTCAACGGGTTAACCTCGCCACGTACCACTAACTCGCAGGCTCATTCTTCAAAAGGCACGCCATCACCCCGCAAGGCTCTGACGGCTTGTAGGCACACGGTTTCAGGTACTGTTTCACTCCCCTCCCGGGGTACTTTTCACCTTTCCCTCACGGTACTCGTCCGCTATCGGTCATCAGGGAGTATTTAGGCTTACCGGGTGGTCCCGGCAGATTCACAGCGAATTTCACGGGCTCGCTGCTACTCGGGGACACCGCAACGGGAGAACGCAGTGTTTTCGTCTACGGGGGTCTCACCCTCTACGCCGACGCGTCCCAACGCCTTCGACTAACACCACGAACACCCGCACCAGGACGGCAGCCCTGATACGCGGAACCCCACAACACCCCACCAGCAACGCCTGCCGGCTCTCACACTGGCGGGGTTTAGCCTCTTCCGCTTTCGCTCGCCACTACTCACGGAATCACTCTTGTTTTCTTCTCCTGCGGGTACTGAGATGTTTCACTTCCCCGCGTTCCCTCCCACCGTCCTATACATTCAGACGGCGGTGACACCCCATGACGGGTGCCGGGTTACCCCATTCGGACACCCTCGGATCAAAGCTCGGTTGACAGCTCCCCGAGGACTATCGCGGCCTCCCACGTCCTTCATCGGCTCCTGATGCCCAGGCATCCACCGTGCGCCCTTAACAACTTGACCAACACACACATCAAGAAATCACGACACAAATGTGCACAGAAACAAAAGATGCTCGCGTCCACTGTACAATTCTCAACGACCACACGAACCGCCACCCGACAACCCCCACAGGGGAAGCAGGTGAACGATCGCCCCTCGAGACAACAACAAAGCCCCCCACAGGGGGCCGGGTCGTCCTCTCAGGACCCAACAGTGTGCTGCCCAACCCGAAGGTCGGGAGTTTGGTGATTCCACATTTCTCGAGCAACCCCCTCCCACCCCCGACCACGGAGTCCGAAGACTCCCGAGCTCGGGGAGGTACTGAGGCCCTCCACCACCAGCCACAGCGCGCACAGAACATTCGCCTGTGAACACGCCGGCTGATGGTGTTCGGTGAAGCTCCTTAGAAAGGAGGTGATCCAGCCGCACCTTCCGGTACGGCTACCTTGTTACGACTTCGTCCCAATCGCCAGTCCCACCTTCGACCGCTCCCCCCCTTGCGGGTTGGGCCACGGGCTTCGGGTGTTACCGACTTTCGTGACGTGACGGGCGGTGTGTACAAGGCCCGGGAACGTATTCACCGCAGCGTTGCTGATCTGCGATTACTAGCGACTCCGACTTCACGGGGTCGAGTTGCAGACCCCGATCCGAACTGAGACCGGCTTTACGAGATTCGCTCCACCTCACGGCTTCGCAGCCCTCTGTACCGGCCATTGTAGCATGTGTGAAGCCCTGGACATAAGGGGCATGATGACTTGACGTCATCCCCACCTTCCTCCGAGTTGACCCCGGCAGTCTCCCATGAGTCCCCGGCATCACCCGCTGGCAACATAGGACAAGGGTTGCGCTCGTTGCGGGACTTAACCCAACATCTCACGACACGAGCTGACGACAGCCATGCACCACCTGCACACCAGCCACAAGGGAACGCCCATCTCTGGACGCGTCTGGTGCATGTCAAACCCAGGTAAGGTTCTTCGCGTTGCATCGAATTAATCCACATGCTCCGCCGCTTGTGCGGGCCCCCGTCAATTCCTTTGAGTTTTAGCCTTGCGGCCGTACTCCCCAGGCGGGGCGCTTAATGCGTTAGCTGCGGCACGGAACCCGTGGAATGGACCCCACACCTAGCGCCCAACGTTTACGGCATGGACTACCAGGGTATCTAATCCTGTTCGCTACCCATGCTTTCGCTCCTCAGCGTCAGTATCGGCCCAGAGACCCGCCTTCGCCACCGGTGTTCCTCCTGATATCTGCGCATTTCACCGCTACACCAGGAATTCCAGTCTCCCCTGCCGAACTCTAGTGATGCCCGTATCGACCGCACGCCCAGAGTTAAGCCCCAGGTTTTCACGGCCGACGTGACACACCGCCTACGAGCTCTTTACGCCCAATAATTCCGGACAACGCTCGCACCCTACGTATTACCGCGGCTGCTGGCACGTAGTTGGCCGGTGCTTCTTCTCGACCTACCGTCACCCCACCCAGAAGATGGAGCTTCGTCGATCGCGAAAGAGGTTTACAACCCGAAGGCCGTCATCCCTCACGCGGCGTTGCTGCGTCAGGCTTCCGCCCATTGCGCAAGATTCCCCACTGCTGCCTCCCGTAGGAGTCTGGGCCGTGTCTCAGTCCCAGTGTGGCCGATCACCCTCTCAGGCCGGCTATCCGTCGTCGCCTTGGTAGGCCATCACCCCACCAACAAGCTGATAGACCGCGGGCCCATCCCCCACCGAAAAAACTTTCCACCAAGAAACATGCGCTTCAAGGTCATATCCGGTATTAGACCCAGTTTCCCGGGCTTATCCCGAAGTGGAGGGCAGGTCACCCACGTGTTACTCACCCGTTCGCCGCTCGTGTACCCCGAAGGGCCTTACCGCTCGACTTGCATGTGTTAAGCACGCCGCCAGCGTTCGTCCTGAGCCAGGATCAAACTCTCCAACAAAAAACATTGGAACAAAACAGTCCCAGCAAAAAGCACCCAGCCCCACTGGCAAACAAGACCAGGTGCACCCAAAGAAACCCACGACACCCGAAAACAAACCCCGGATGCCGACGGGAAAAACCCACCAAACATTCAGCACACTGTTGAGTTCTCAAAGGACAACCACACGCGCTTCTGCGGAGCCGTTTCCGGCCCGGTTCTTCGCGGTGATTCCCACTCTACCCGACCCGATCGAGCGGCTCTTCCCGGGGGGTCCCGGTCGGTCCGGCTCGGACTCGGGCGGTGCGATCTCGATCGGCTTCCTCGCGGGGCACCGGTCCGGATCGCTGTCTTCGACTGTACCCGAGGCCCGAAGGCCTCGGTCGACTACCGGCCGTCCGCGAGATCGCGTCCGTTCCCCGGTGCGACATCTACTGTACGCGATCCCGTGGGAGGGGTCTGCGACCCGGGGTCATCGTCGACGTCGTCCCAGGTCGGCGGGCGCGTCCTCGTCCTCAGGGCCCCCTGGGCCCTCCGCCGTGTCCGGGGCCGACCCCGGGGCCGACCCCGGAGCCCACTCCGGGGCCGTCTCCGCCGGCGCCGGCCGTCCGGTGGTGGCGAGCGACTTCAGCATCGCGTTGTAGGCGTTGAGGTCGCGGTCGCCGTCACGGTCGGCACGGCGGTCGTCCCGGCGGGCGGCGCGCTCGTCGGCGCGCGACCACTGCACGAGCAGGGCGATCAGCACGATGAGCATCGGGAGCTCGCCCGTGGCCCACGCGAGGCCGCCGCCGGTGGTCTGGTCGGCGAGGCGATCGACCCACGGCATCTCGAGCTGCTGGTAGAAGCCCGCACCGATCACCGTGGCGGAGCTCATCACCGCGATGCCGAAGAAGGCGTGCAGCGGGATGGCGACGAAGAGCAGGCCGAGGCGCCCGATGGGGGGCAGCTGCCGGGGGCTGGGGTCGATGCCGACGATCGGCCAGAAGAAGACCAGGCCGACGAGCAGGAAGTGGATGTTCATCGCGATGTGGGCCCAGTGGGACTCCAGCGCGACGTCGAACAGCCCCGAGAAGTACAGGGCGTAGAAGCTGCCGACGAACAGCGCCAGGGCGACCAGCGGCTGGGTGAGCACCCGCGCGACCGGCGAGTGGACCGCGGCGAGCACCCACTCACGGGGGCCCGGAGGTGACCCGGCGCCCGCCGGGGGCAGGGCCCGCAGCAGCAACGTCACCGGGCCGCCGAGCACCAGCAGGATCGGGACCAGCATGTTCAGGATCATGTGCTGGCCCATGTGCACGCTGAACGTCACGGGCGCGTAGCGACCGATGCCCGAGGACGTCGCGATCAGCAGGGCGAGGCAGCCGACGAGCCAGGACAGGGTGCGTCCCACCGGCCACGCGTCGCCCCGGGCGCGCAGTCGCCGCACCCCGGTGACGTACAGGCCGGCGAGGACGAGCGCGAGCGTGCCGAACAGCAGGTCGAAACGGGACTGGGTGAGCAGGCCCGCGGCCGTCAGGGGCTCGTCCACCGCGTAGCCGACGAGCGCCTCGATGCGCGTGGGCTCGGGGGCGGGCGCCGCGGGCGGCGGAGTGCGTCCGAGGGCGACGGCGACGCCCATCGTCGCCGCCATGAGGAGGACCTCGAGCCCGCCGAAGCGGATCATCGCGGCGGTGCTGCCCGCCTCGATGCCGGGGAGCGCGTGGCGGCGGTGCCAGGCTCCGAAGGCGCCGAGCGCGACGAGGGCGAGGGCCTTGACCAGGACGAGGACGCCGTACGTGCTCGTCAGGAGGTCGGCCGGCGAGATCCGGACCAGGACGTTCAGCACGCCCGAGAGCGCGAGCACCACCCAGCAGACGAGCGCCACCGCCGAGAACCGGCGGGCCGCG
The DNA here is from genome assembly GCF_036044095.1 of Actinomycetospora sp. NBC_00405. Classification (NCBI taxonomy): domain Bacteria; kingdom Bacillati; phylum Actinomycetota; class Actinomycetes; order Pseudonocardiales; family Pseudonocardiaceae; genus Actinomycetospora; species Actinomycetospora sp. NBC_00405. The sequence continues at coordinate 6,013,234 of NZ_CP107938.1, read as the reverse complement.
AGGGCCGGGTGCCGGCCCCCCGCCACGAGATGGGTCACGACGGCGGCGAGCCCGCCCACCCACACGGCGGCGGCGAGCACGTGGAGCAGCAGGCTGTTGGTGGCGACGTCGTGGTCGCTCCCGCCGGCCGAGTGCCCGGTGAGCGCGAGCGGGAGGAGCCCGGCGAGCGCGACGCCGAGCCCGACCACGGCGGCGCCCCACCCGAGCACGAAGCGGGTGACCCCGAGGGCGACGAGGGCGATCAGCGCGGTCAGGGCCCACGAGGTGGTGCCCTCGATGCCGGTGACCGCCACCGAGAGCACCCGGGCGTCGAGCATCTGGGACACCGGGCGGCCGTAGGCGTCGGCCGCGCTCAACGGGATCATCAGCAGCGCGGCCGCGGACCAGGCCGCCGCGCTCCACGACGCGACGCGGACCGCGCGGTAGCCGTCGGCCGACAGCCAGCCCGAGGACGCGGGCGGCGTGAAGAAGGCCGCCAGCATGAGGAAGCCCACGGTCGACGCGGCTGCCATCTGGCTCACCGCCCGCACGACCGGCAGGGCGTAGACCGTGACGGGGCCGGGGTCGGGGAGCCCGAGGCGGGCGAACGTGGCCGCACCCGAGAGCGTGCTCAGCGCCAGCGCGACCACCGCGGCGACGGCGAGCAGGGGCGCGACCTGCGCGACGAACAACGCCCCGGGGGTGGAGGGGCGTGCCGGCGCGTCGGCGGGCGGCGGGGTCGTCGTGGCCACGCCTCCAGGGTAGGTCGCCGCCGTCGGAGCGCCGTGCGGTCCGGTTAGGCTTCCCCGCGCCGGCCCCCGTAGCTCAACGGACAGAGCATCGGCCTTCTAATCCGACGGTTGCAGGTTCGAGTCCTGCCGGGGGCGCCGTCAGCCGCCCGACAGGAAGTCGAGCACCTCGCGCGTCACCCGCTCCGGCTCGTCCTCCATGAGGAAGTGGCCGGCGTGCGGCACGACGACGAGCTCGGCGCCGGGGATGTCCGCGGCGAGGCGCTCGGCGTAGCCGACGGGCTGCCACCGGTCCTGCGCGCCCCACACGACGCGGACGGGCACCGCGATGTCCCCGAGCCGGTCGGTGAGCTCCTCGGTGTACCGGGAGTCGTAGTGCCGGACCTGGTGCTCGAAGAACGAGGTGCGCCCCAGCGGCGTCCGGTGCGGGGCGAGGTAGGCGCGCAGGTCGGCGTCGCCCATGCTCCCCGCGACCGTCATGCGCAGCTGCCGCGTGAGCATCTCCTCGAAGTCCGCCGCCGACATGGCGGCGTAGCTCTCGAGCCGGGTCCTGATGATCTCCCGCCAGGTCTCCGACGGCCACGAGTCGTAGCTGACCGTGTCGATGAGCATGAGCCGACGGGCCCGCTGGGGGTGCAGGACCGCGATCCGCTGCCCGACCGCGCCACCGATGTCGTGGGTGATGAGGCTGGGGCGCTCGAGGCCCAGCTCGTCGAGCAGGCCGACCAGCAGGTCGGTCTGGGCGGCGACGGAGGTGTCGCGGTCGAGGGGCCGCTCGGAGTCGCCGAACCCGAGCAGGTCATAGGTGACGACGCGGTGGCCGGCGGCCTCGACGGCCGGGACGACGTGGCGCCATTCGTGGGACCAGGACGGCGTGCCGTGGACGAAGACGACGGGCTCGCCCTCGCCGCGATCGCGGTAGGCGAGCCGGACGCCGTCGACGAGCAGGTTCCGGTCGAGGAAGGTCATACTAGGTAGACTAGTCTACCCAGTATGAGCGACAGAATCCCGGCCCGAACCCGGATCCTCGACGCCGCCTCGGAGCGCTTCTACGCCCGCGGCGTGGCGGCGACCGGGATCGACGTGATCATCGCGGACGCGGGCGTCGCGAAGATGAGCCTCTACAACAACTTCGCCTCGAAGGCCGACCTGGTGTCGGCCTACCTGGAGCGGCGGCACCAGGAGTTCCTCGAGCGGCACCGGCGCCGGGTCGAGGCCCTGCCCGCAGGGGCGGGGCCCGACGCCCGGGCCCTGACGGTGTTCGACGCCTACCTCGACGGGGTCGACGACCCGTTCCGGGGATGCGGGCTGCTCAACGCCGCGGGCGAGCTGCCGAGCGGCGACCCCGGCCGGGAGGCGGTGGCCCGTCACAAGACCGAGGTCGAGGACCTGCTGCGCGACGCCGTGGGGGACGAGGCGCTCGCCGAGCACCTGTCCCTCCTCCTCGAGGGCGCGATGGTGCGGGCCGGCCTGGAGGGCGACGCGGACCGCCTCCGCCGCGCCCGTCGGATGGCCGCGGAGCTGCTGGACGAGGCCTGAAACCTCAGCGGTACCCCGTGGTGTCGGGCGGACGCCCGGGGTCCTGGACCTCGTCCAGGTAGCGCCAGCAGTCGGGCCGGGAGCCGTCGAGGTCGGTGAACCCGTAGAACGCGGCGAGCTCGCCCGACGACGTGGACGTCGTGTTCCAGCGGGCGCGACCCGGGTCGGCGGCCAGCGCGGCCACACCCCGACCCACGAACCGGGGCGTCTCCGAGATCGCGAAGTGCGGCTCGCGCGCGAGGGCGTCGCGCCAGGTCTCCTCCGACACCCCGAAGTGCTCGAGCATGATCTCCGACCGCATCCAGCCCGGCGTGACGGCGACCGCCGTGCCGCCGTGGGCCGCGAGCTCGTGCGCCCACGACCGGGCGAGGCGGATCGGTGCGATCTTGGCGAGGTCGTAGTAGACGTTGAGCCGGTAGTGGCGGTCGTTGTAGTCGGCGGTGCCGTCGGTGACCTCGACGACGAGCCCGCCGGGCCGTCGCGCGAGCAGCCCCATCGCGTGATGGGCCGTGACGAGGTGGGTGTCGATCGCCAGGCGCAGCGTCCGCAGCCCGTTGGCGAGATCGTGCTCCCAGACCGGCACGTCCCACTCGACCATGAGCTCACCACCCCAGATGTCGTTGACGAGCACGTCCAGCCGGCCCTGCTCGCTCTCGATCCGGGCGACGAGAGCGGCGACGGCGCCGGGATCGAGGTGGTCGGTGGGCACCGCGACACCGCGCCCACCCGCGGCGGTCACCAGGTCGGCGGTGTCCTCGATCGTCTCGGGGCGGCCGTACTCCGAGCGCTGCGTCCGGGTGCTGCGCCCGGTGACGTAGACGGTGGCGCCCGCGGCACCGAGCTCGACGGCGATGCCCCGACCGGCCCCGCGGGTGGCCCCGGCGACGAGGGCGACGGTGCCGTCGAGAGCGAGCTGTGCGGTCATACCGGCGACCGTGGCACGCACCCCCGACAACCGTCCCCGGGAAACCGCGAGGGTTGCCGCCACCGCCGGGGACGCGCTTGGCTCGCCGGGTGCTCACCGACCTCCCCGCGTCCGCCGCCTGGAGGTTCGTGGACGCCGTGGACGGCTTCGAGGTCGTCCACTTCGCGCCCGGCCGGCGGCGGGGACACACCTCCGCCGTGGAGGACGGTCAGCCGTACGCGGTGCGCTACGAGATCACGCTCGACGACGGGTGGCGCACGCGCGCGGCCCGCGTGTGGTCCGACACGATCGCCGGGCCGCGCGAGGTGACCGTCGCGTCCGACGGCGAGGGCCACTGGACGGTCGACGGTGCGCCCGCGCCCCACCTGGACGGCCTCGTCGACGTCGACCTCGAGGCGTCGGCCTGCACGAACACGCTCCCGGTCCACCGCCTGACGGTGACGGCGGACGACGTCACCCCGTTGCCCGCCGTCTACGTGCGCGCGCTGGACCTCTCGGTCGTCCGTCTCGACCAGACCTACCGCCGCCTCGACGGGCACCGGTTCGCCTACACCTCGGACGGCGACTTCTCCGCAGTCCTCACCTACGACGACGCCGGCCTCGTCGTCGACTACCCGGGGATCGCGCGTCGAGCCTTCTGAGCAGTATCGACTTATATAAGTCTCCGCTGCTAGGTTCGGCACCGTGCACGCCATGGACGTCCTCGGCGATCCGGTCCGCCGCCGGATCCTCGAGCTCCTCGCCGACGGGGAGCTGGCGTCCGGGGCCGTCGTCGAGCACATCCACGAGGAGTTCGGCATCTCGCAGCCCGGCGTCTCGCAGCACCTGCGGGTGCTGCGGGAGAACGGCCTGGCCTCGGTGCGGGCCGAGGGCACGCGCCGGCTCTACTCGGTCGACGCCGACGGGCTCCGCGAGGTCGACGCGTGGATCGGGCGCTTCCGGCAGTTCTGGGAGCAGCGCCTCGACGCCCTCGGCACCGAGATCGCCCGTGGCAAGCGCGAGCGCAGGCGTTCCCCCACCCCCACCCCCGGCCCCGCCCCCGAGGACAGCTGATGGACCTCTTCTCCGAGCTCGACGCCATCCACCGCCAGGTCGACCTCGACACGGTCGACGGCGACACCGTCCGCGTGCTGCTGCGTCGCCGCTACCCGGCCGAGCCGGCCGACCTGTGGAGCGCGCTGACCGAGCCCGACCGCATCGTGCGCTGGTTCCTGCCCCTGCACGGCGACCTGCGCGAGGGCGGTTCGTTCCAGCTGGAGGGCAACGCCGGCGGGGACATCCTCACGTGCACCCCGCCGCGGCTGCTGCGGATGACGTTCGGGCACGAGACCAGCGTCGTCGAGCTCCGCCTGGGGGCCGACGGCGAGGACACCGTGCTCGAGCTGGAGCACACCGTGCCGCTGGCGATGGCCGGCAGCGCCGCGGGCGCGCTGTTCGTCGGACCCGGCTGGGACGGCGCACTCATGGGGCTCGGGCTGTTCGTCCGCGGCGAGGCCGTCGGCGACCCCGTCGCCGCGGCGGAGTCGCCGGAGGTCGTCGAGTTCAACCGGCACTCGATCGACCGCTGGGTGGCGGCCGCGGAGGCGAGTGGCGCCGCGACCGCCGAGGACATCGAGGGCGGGAAGCAGGCCGCGCTGGCCCAGTTCGTCCCCGACACCCGGTGACCACGACACGAACCGGCCGGTAGGTCAGACTGTCGACGGCGCGCTCGGCCGGGTGGCCGACGCGGTGGTCGAGAGGGGTGTCGATGGCGACGATGTCGTTCCGGGACGCGATGTTCCTGCTGGCGGAGTCGCGCGAACGGCCCACCCACGTGGGCTCGCTGATGCTCTTCGACCGCCCCGAGGGCGCGGGACCCGACTACCTCGCGAACCTGCACCGGACGCTCGTGTCCGGCGACGTCGACATCGCGCCCCTGTTCCGCCGGCGGGCGACCCGCGGTGTCTCGACGCTGGGCCAGTGGGCCTGGGTGAACGACGACGACATCGACATCGAGTACCACGTGCGCCTCTCGGCCCTGCCGGGTCCGGGCCGCATCCGCGAGCTGCTCGAGCTCGTCTCCCGCCTGCACGGCAGCCTGCTCGACCGGCACCGGCCGCTGTGGGAGTTCCACCTCATCGAGGGCGTGGAGGGCAACCGCTTCGCGGTCTACAGCAAGATCCATCACGCGATGATGGACGGCGTCCGCGCGATGAAGCACCTCGAGAAGTCGCTGAGCACCGACCCGGAGAAGCGGGACATGGCGCCGTTCTGGGCCGTCGACCCCCGACCGGGTCGCGCCAGCCGTCCGGTCGGCGAGCCGGCGCCCGGTCCGTCGGGGTGGCTCGGGTCGGCGCGCGAGTACGTCGGCGGCGCGCTGCGCACGGCCGGCACGCTCGCCGAGGGCGTCGGGCAGTCGCTCAACGTCGGGCCGGCCCTCGTGTCGTCGGCCTACCGCGGGCTCGTCGAGCACGACCTGGCCCTGCCCTTCGAGGCGCCCCCGACCATGCTCAACGTCCCGATCACCGGGGCGCGCCGGTTCGCCGCGCAGTCCTGGCCGCTCAAGCGCATCCAGCGGGTGCGCGAGCGCACGGGCACGACGGTCAACGACGTCATGCTCGCGATGAGCGCCGGGGCACTGCGGCACTACCTCGAGGCCCACGACGGGCTGCCCGAGAAGCCGCTCGTGGCCGCGCTGCCCGTCGCGCTGGCGGACTCCGGCTCCGGCAACGCGCTCGGCGCGATCCTGGTGAACCTGGCGACGGACGAAGCCGATCCGTCCGAGCGCCTGCGGAAGATCCGCCAGTCGGGCCTCGCGGCCAAGGAGAACCTGCAGGGCCGCGACCCGATGACGATCGCCGCGCTCTCCGCCGTCGTCGCGGCGCCCATCGGGCTCGGCCTGGTGCCGGGCTCGTCGGCGATCAACCAGGGCTTCAACCTGATCATCTCCAACGTGCCCGGGCCCAAGGACCCGCTGTACTGGGAGGGCGCGCGGCTCGACGGGATCTACCCGATCTCCGTGCCGCTCGACGGGCAGGCCCTCAACATCACCGTGATGTCCTACGCGGACAGCATGGAGATCGGCGTGACCGGCGACCGACGCGCGGTGCCGCACCTGCAGCACCTGCTGGGCTACCTCGAGGACGCGCTGGTCGAGCTGGAGGCCGTCGCCGACGAGGCCGACCCGACCTAGGTCCCGAGCTCGGCCGTGACGTCGCCGAGCACGTCGTGCAGCTGCTCGAAGAGCGGCAGGCGCGCGGCGTGCACGGCGGCGTCGGGGCCCGGTCGGAGGGTCTCGCCGAGCGGGATCTGCTCGGCGGCGTCGACGAGCCCGTCGGGGCCCGGTGGGAGCAGCCCGACGCCCTGCATCCCGAGCAGCGCGGCCCCGAACGCGGAGCCCTGGTCGACGGTCGGGAAGCCGACGGGCAGGTCGAGCGCGTCGGTGAGCAGACGGCGCCACAGCGCGCTGCGCGCGAACCCGCCGGTCGCGCGGACCTCGTCGACGGCCAGGCCCGCCTCGCGCAGCGAGTCCAGCACCAGGCGCAGCTGCAGGCAGACGCCCTCGAGCAGGGCGCGCGTGACGTGGCCTGCGGTGTGCCGGCGGTGCAGGCCGACCAGCGCGCCCGCGCCGCCGATGTCCCAGTGGGGGGCGCGCTCGGGCAGCAGGTGGGGCAGGGCGAGCAGCCCGTCGGCGCCCGCGGGCACGGCGTCGGCCGCGGCGAGGAGGTCGTCGACGTCGCGGTGGAGCGTCTCGCGCGCCCAGTCGAGCACGAGGCCGCCGTTCGTGATCGCCCCGCCGACCACCCAGCGCCGGTCGGCCAGGCCGTAGCAGAACACCCGGCCGCGCGGGTCGACGGCGGGCCGTTCGACGGCGATCCGCAGCGCGCCGCTGGTGCCGATCGAGCAGGCCGCGACGCCGGGGCGGACGGCGCCCACGCCGAGGTTGGCCAGCGGTCCGTCCCCTCCCCCGGCGACGACGGGGACGCCGGCCGGGAGGCCCCAGTCGCGGGCCCGGAGCTCCCCGACGACGGCGGTCGTGGCGACCGGCTCCCCCAGCGCGTCGGCGGTGATCCCGGCGATCGCCAGGGCCTCGGGGTCCCAGGCGCCGGTCGCGAGGTCGAGCAAACCGGTGCCCGAGGCGCACGAGGTGTCGGCGACCCGGGCGCCGGTGGCCCGGGCGAGCACGAACTCCTTGATCCCGCCCCAGGTGTGCGCCGCGGCGTGCAGGCTCGGTCGTGCGCGGCGCAGCCAGGCGAGCTTGACCAGCGGGCTCATCGGGTGGATCGGGGTGCCGGTGCGCCGGTGCAGGGCGAGGGCGCCCTCGCGGGCCCGCAGCTCGCGGGCGACGTCGGCGGCGCGGCTGTCGGCCCAGGTCAGCAGGGGTCCGGTGGGGTCGCCGCGGGCATCGAGGGCGAGCAGGCCGTGCATGGCGGAGCTGAACGACAGCGCCGCGATCCGCCCGGGGTCGACCTGGGCGACGGCGTCGCGCACCGCGTCGCCGACGGCCTCCCAGAGCGCCTCCGGGTCCTGGACGGCGGCGCCGGGCTCGGGCTCGTCGAGGTGGTGGGGGGCCTCGCCGTGCCCGTGGTCGGTGCCGTCGGGCGCGAAGGCGACGGCCTTGGTGGCGGTGGTGCCGATGTCGACGCCGAGCACCAGGTCGGGCTGCGGCATCAGACGACGAGGCTCGCCAGGAGCACGAGCACGAGACCGACCACCGACACGATCGCGACGGCGGCGGCCGTCACCACCAGGCGGGGGTCGCTCGCGGTCCACACGATGGGCCTGTTCCCCGCCGGCGCGGCCGCCTGAACCTCGGCGTGCCCCGAACTGCGCGGCCCGGGGGGCCCACCTAGGCTGCGGTGCGGAGGCGTCAGGGTGCCTGGTGGCCCCCGCGGTCTTCAACACCGTAGTGGTCGAGCATCTCGGCCAGGCGGGTTCGATTCCCGTCCGCCTCCGCCAGAACCCGGGTCCAGACGACGTGCCCAGGCCGCAACATCCACCACACCTCGGAGGGTTCCTGCATGGGTGCACGCACCTGGCTGGGCGAGTGGCCGATGTTCCGGCAGGCCATGGGTTCGGACCCCCTCGGTCGCGGATCCGCCGTGCAGTCCCCGCGGACGCAGGCCCTCGGGCCGCGGACCTCGGACGCCGACGAGGTCGTCAAGTCGGTCTGCCCGTACTGCGCGGTGGGCTGCGGCCAGAACGTCTACGTCCGCGACGGGCGCGTCACCCAGATCGAGGGCGACCCCGACTCCCCCGTCTCGCGCGGGCGCCTGTGCCCGAAGGGCTCGGCGTCGACGTCGCTGGTGACCTCGCCGTCGCGGGTGACGACGGTGCGCTACCGGCGTCCGTACGGCACCGAGTGGGAGGACCTCGACCTCGACACGGCGCTCGACATGATCGCCGACCGCGTCATCGACGCCCGCCGCAAGGGTTGGCAGGACACCGATGAGGAGGGCCGCGTCCTGCGGCGCACGCTGGGCTTCTCGAGCCTCGGCGGCGCGACGCTGGACAACGAGGAGAACTACCTCATCAAGAAGCTGTTCATGGCGCTCGGCGCGATCCAGGTGGAGAACCAGGCGCGTATTTGACACAGCGCCACCGTCCCCGGTCTGGGGACCAGCTTCGGTCGTGGCGGCGCCTCGAACTTCCAGCAGGACCTGCAGCACGCGGACTGCATCGTCATCGAGGGCTCGAACATGGCGGAGGCCCACCCCGTGGGCTTCCAGTGGGTCATGGAGGCCAAGGCGCGCGGCGCCAAGATCATCCACGTCGACCCGCGGTTCACGCGCACCAGCGCCGTGGCCGACCTGCACGTGCCGTTCCGTGCGGGGGCGGACATCGCCTTCCTCGGCGGGCTGATCAACTACGTGCTCACCGAGGGCAAGGACTTCCGCGAGTACGTCACGACGTTCACCAACGCCGCGGACCTCGTCGGTGAGGACTTCGTCGACACCGAGGACATGGCCGGGATCTTCTCCGGCTACAACGCCGACACCGGGCGCTACGACCCCATCAGCTGGCAGCTCGAGGGTCTCGAGGGAATGGCGTACGAGGCCCCGGCCGCCGGGATGCGCGACCACTGGGAGGCCGACCTCCGCGAGCAGGCCGACGGGTCGGGCCAGAGCGACGAGGGCAGGCAGCGCGAGCACCACGCCGCGATGGCGTCGGACACCGGCGGCGGAGCCGGCGACGCCGCCCACGCCACCAGCACCCCGCAGCGCGACGAGACACTGCAGCACCCGCGCTGCGTCTACCAGGTGCTCAAGCGGCACTACTCCCGCTACACGCCCGAGGCCGTCTCCCGCGTGTGCGGCATGGGCGTCGAGGAGTTCCTGCAGGTCGCCCGGGCGATCACGGAGAACTCGGGCCGCGAGCGCACCACGGCGTGGGTCTACTCGGTGGGCTGGACGCACCACAGCGTCGGGGCGCAGTACATCCGCGGCGCCGCGATCCTGCAGACGCTGCTGGGCAACATGGGGCGTCCGGGCGGCGGCATCCTCGCGCTGCGCGGGCACGCCAGCATCCAGGGCTCGACGGACATCCCCACCCTCTACGACCTGCTGCCCGGCTACATCCCGATGCCGAACGCGCACCTGCACGACGACCTGCGGAGCTTCCTCGACGCCGACGCCGCGAAGACGGGCTTCTGGGGCAACATGGACACCTACATGGTGAGCCTGCTCAAGGCCTGGTGGGGCGACGCGGCGACCCCCGAGAACGACTGGGCGTTCGACTACATGCCGCGGCTCACCGGCGACCACGGCACCTACGGGATCGTGCGCGACCAGATCGACCGGAAGACCTACGGGTACATGGTCGTCGGCGAGAACCCGGCGGTCGGTCACGCCAACGGCAAGATGCAGCGCCTCGGCCTGGCCAACCTCGAGTGGCTCGTGGTCCGCGACATGCAGATGATCGAGACGGCCACGTTCTGGAAGGACGGGCCCGAGATCGAGACCGAGGAGCTGCGGACCGAGGACATCGGGACCGAGGTCTTCTTCCTGCCGTGCGCGAACCACACCGAGAAGGCCGGCACCTTCACCAACACCCAGCGGCTGCTGCAGTGGCGCCGCGAGGCGGTGCACCCGCCGGGTGACGCGCGCTCGGAGCTGCACTTCTACTTCCACCTCGGCAAGAGGATCCGGGAGAAGCTCGCCGGGTCGACCGACGAGCGCGACCGGCCCCTGCTCGACCTCACGTGGGACTACCCGACGTCCGGGGTCCACGAGGAGCCCGATCCCGAATCCGTGCTCGGCGAGATCAACGGCTACGACGCCGACGGGAACCCGCTCTCGAGCTACACGCAGCTGAAGGCGGACGGCTCCACGGCGGCGGGCTGCTGGATCTACACCGGGGTGTACAAGGACGGCGTCAACCAGGCCGACCGCCGCAAGCCCGGCTCCGAGCAGGACTGGGTGGCCTCCGAGTGGGGCTGGGCGTGGCCGGCGAACCGGCGCACGCTCTACAACCGCGCGTCCGCCGACGCGCAGGGCCGGCCGTGGAGCGAGCGCAAGGCGTACGTGTGGTGGGACGCCGAGCAGGAGACGTGGACGGGGCACGACATCCCCGACTTCGAGGCGACCAAGCCGCCGTCGTACGTCCCCGCCGAGGGCGCCACGCGGCAGGACGCCCTCGCCGGCACCGACGCGTTCATCATGCAGACCGACGGGAAGGCGTGGCTCTACGCGCCCGCCGGGCTCGCGGACGGGCCGATGCCGACGCACTACGAGCCGGTGGAGTCGCCGGTGGCCAACCTGCTGCACGAGCAGCAGGACAACCCCGCCCTCGAGCGCATCGACCGGGCCTGGAACCGGATCAACCCCTCGCAGAGCGAGGTGTATCCGTACGCGTTCCTGACCTACCGGCTCACCGAGCACCACACGGCGGGCGGCATGAGCCGGTTCCTCGGCTACCTCTCCGAGCTCCAGCCCGAGTTCTTCTGCGAGGTCTCCCCCGCGCTGGCCGCGGAGCGGAACCTCGAGCACCTGGGCTGGGCGACGCTGATCTCGGCCCGCACGGCGATCGAGGCCCGCGTCCTCGTGACCGAGCGCATGAAACCGCTGCGGATCGGGGACCAGACGGTCCACCAGATCGGGTTGCCGTACCACTGGGGGTCGAACGGCCTCTCGACCGGTGACCCGGCCAACGATCTGCTCGGCGTCGTGATGGACCCGAACGTCCACATCCAGGAGTCCAAGGTGGCCACCTGCGACATCCAGCCGGGACGCCGTCCCCGCGGGCCTGCGCTGCTCGACTTCGTCGAGTCCTACCGGCGCAAGGCCGGGGTGGAGCCGGGAGGCAACACGTGACCAATGTCTTCGACGCGTTCTCCGGCGCGGCGACCTCGTTGTCCGGCCCGTTGCCGGACCCGACGACGGATGCCGGGTGGTCGGGCGACCACCCGAAGCGCGTCGGCTTCTTCACCGACACCTCGGTGTGCATCGGCTGCAAGGCCTGCGAGGTGGCGTGCAAGGAGTGGAACCTGGTGCCCGACGACGGCACCGACGCCTCCGACCTCTACCGGCTCACCGGGATGTCCTACGACAACACCGGTGACCTCGGCGCCTCGACGTGGCGACACGTCGCGTTCATCGAGGACGTCCGGCCGCACGGCAGCGCGACCGCGGCGCACGGCGGCCCGCCCAGCGGCGTGCCCGTCGACGCGGCCACCGGGTTCCTGCCGACCGGGCTGCCCGCGGTGACCGACGGCGCGCCGTCGTCCCCGACGCTGCGCGCCCCCCGCGACGCCGCCACCGCCCCGGCCGGCTCGACTCCCGCCCACCCGACGACCGTCGACCTGCTCGCGCTGCTGCCCGACTCCGGCGCGCACGGCCAGCAGACCCCCGACGACGAGCGGGACGTGCGCTGGCTGATGTCGTCGGACGTCTGCAAGCACTGCACGCACGCGGGCTGCCTCGACGTGTGCCCGACGGGGGCGCTGTTCCGCACCGAGTTCGGCACGGTCGTCGTGCAGGACGACATCTGCAACGGCTGCGGCTACTGCGTGCCGTCCTGCCCCTACGGCGTGATCGACGTCCGCGAGGACGACGGCGGCGCCCACAAGTGCACGCTGTGCTACGACCGCCTCGGCGCGGGCATGGAGCCGGCCTGCGCGAAGGCCTGCCCGACGAACTCGATCCAGTTCGGCGACCTCGACGAGCTCCAGGCCGCCGCCGACGCCCGGCTGGCGGAGCTGCACGGGCGCGGCGTGACCGAGGCGCGGCTCTACGGTCGCGACCCCGACGACGGCGTCGGCGGCGACGGCGCGTTCTTCCTGCTCCTCGACGAGCCCGAGGTCTACGGCATGCCGCCGGACCCGATCGTCACCACCCGCGACCTGCCGGAGATGTGGCGCAACGCGGCGCTCACCGCGGTGGGCCTGGGCGCGGCGGTCGTGGCGGCGTTCTGGGGAGGTCGCAAGTGACGGACGCGAACCCGGCCGAGATGCCCCAGCGGTCGCGGGTCGACCACGACGCCGTGAAGCCGCGACGTGGGAGCCGGCGCCGGGGCCGCGGCGAGGAGCTGCAGGTCCCCGAGGCCGAGTTCCGCTCGTACTACGGGCGCCCGATCATCAAGGCGCCGGTGTGGAAGAACCCCGACGTCCCGCTGTACCTGTTCCTCGGCGGGCTCGCCGCGACGTCGTCCGGTCTCGGGGCCCTCGGTGGCGCCACCGATCGTCCGACGCTGCGACGCACCGGGCGCCTCGCCGCGGCCGCCGGTGCGGCCGGCGGGACCGTCTTCCTCATCCACGACCTGCACCGGCCGGCCCGCTTCCTGCACATGCTGCGGGTGTTCAAGCCGACGTCGCCGCTGTCGGTGGGCACCTGGATCCTCTCGCCGTTCGCGACATTCGCGGCCGCGACCGCCGCGTCCGAGGTGACAGGCCTGTTCCGGCGGGCGGGCGACGTGTCCGGCGCGGTCGCCGCGGTGATCGGGCCGGCGCTCGGCACCTACACCGCCGTGCTGTTCTCGAACACCGCCGTGCCGACCTGGCACGAGGCGCACCGCGAGCTGCCGATCGTGTTCGCCGGCAGCGCCGCGGCCGCCGGTGGCGGGATGGGGCTGATCGGGGCGTCCGTGCGCGACAACGTCCCGGCGGCGCGGCTGGCCGTGGCGGGCGCGGTCGTCGAGCTGGCCGCCGGCGAGTTCATGGAGCGCAAGCTCGGCCTGCTCGGCGACGTGTACCAGAAGGGCCGCGCGCACACGCTGATGCGCGCCTCGAAGGCGTGCCTGGCGGCCGGCGCGGTCGGCGCGGTGCTGGGGCGGCGTCGTCGCTGGTCGGCGGCGCTGTCGGGGCTGGCGCTGATGGCCGGGTCGGCGCTGACGCGCTTCGGGGTGTTCGACGCCGGCATCGCGTCGGCCAACGACCCCGCGCACATCGTCGTCCCGCAGCGCGAGCGCATCCGCCGGCGTCAGGCGACGACCGGCACCGACGTCGCGCCACCGGACCGAACGTTCGCCTGACGGCTGCTTCGGCGTTCTCGTCGAGCGCTCACACCTCCCGAGGTGCCGTCGTCCCCCGCCCGTGTGACGATCGCCGATCGTGCCGGAGGAGGTGGACGTGTCGGACGCGTCGGGCGTGTCGGTGGGTCCGCGTCGCACCGGGCCGCCGCCCTGGGCCGTGGCGCTCGGGTTCGGCGTGCTCGTGGTGGCCGGGCTGCTGTGGGCGAAGTGGGCGCCGTACTGGGTGAAGGTGCCGTCGGTGGCCGGGTCGCACTCGCTCGGCCCGTCGATCCTCACCGGCGGGGAGCCCGCGCCGCCCGGGGTGTCGCTGTCCGCGGGGCTGCGGTTCGCCGGCACCTACTTCCTCGCGATCTGGCCCGCGCTCGTCGTCGGGCTCGTGCTGGCCGCGGCGGTGCAGGTCGCGCTGCCGTCGGCGTGGCTCGCCCGGCTGTTCGGGAGCGGGGTCCGCGGCGGCGTGCGCGGGAGCGCGCTCGCGGTGCCGTCGATGATGTGCAGCTGCTGCGCCGCGCCGCTGACCGTCGGGCTGCGCCGCCGTGCCGGGGACCTCACCGCGACGCTCGCGTACTGGCTCGGCAACCCTGCGCTCAACCCCGTCGTCCTCGCGTTCTGCGCCTTCGTGCTGCCGTGGCCGTGGACGCTGCTGCGCGCGGGTGCCGGCGTCGCCGTCGTCGTGGGGGCGGTGGCCCTCGCGCGGTGGTGGAGCGGGCCGGCGACGGTCGACGCGACGCCGGTCGTGCCCCCTGACGCCGACCCTGACGAGCGTCCGGTCGCCGTGCGCTTCCTGTCTGCGCTCGGGCGGCTCTCGGTGCGGCTGCTGCCCGAGTACCTGCTGCTCGTGGTCGCCCTCGGGGCACTCCGCGGCGTCCTGTTCCCGGTGGGCTCGACGCTGCTGCCCGGGACGGGGATCGTCCTCGGCGTCGTCCTGCTGGCCGTCGCCGGGACACTCCTCCCGATCCCGACCGGCGCCGAGATCGCGGTCGTCGCGGCGCTCCTGGCCGTCGGGGTGTCGGGGCCGCTCGCCGCGGCGCTGCTGATCACCCTGCCCGCGCTGAGCCTGCCGTCGCTGCTCATGGTCCGGGGAGTCTTCCCGCGGGGGCTGCTCGTCGCCGTGACCGGGCTCGTCGTCGGGGTCGGGGTCCTGACGTCGGCCTTCGCCCTCGGCCTGTGAGTGGTCGTCCGTGCCGGGGCACGGGGAGGAGACGGGGGCGCAGCGCAGAATGGGCGAGGTGAGCGATGATCCCCGCCGGCGGGTGCCGCGCACCGACGCCGTGCTCGCCGACGCACGCCTCGGGCCGGCGCTGGCGACGCTGGGGCGGGCGCGGGTCAAGGAGGTCGTCGTCGCCGCGCAGGACCGTGCGCGGGCCGGGGAGATCGCGCCGGAGGCCGTCGCGGACGAGGTCGTCGCGACCCTGCCCCTGACCTCGGCGACCCTGCGTCCGATCCTCAACGCCACCGGCGTCCTGCTGCACACCAACATCGGGCGCGCCCCGCTCTCGTCGGCCGCCCGGGACGCGCTCGACCTCGCCGCCGGGACCACGGACGTCGAGCTGGACCTGGTCTCCGGTGGGCGAGGTCGGCGGGGCGCGGGGGCGTTGGGCGCGCTGGCCGCGGCCGTCCCCGACGCCGGCGGCGTGCACGTCGCCAACAACGGGGCGGCGGCGCTGATCCTGGCGGCGACGGCGCTGGCCTCGGGTCGCGAGATCGTCATCGCCCGCGGCGAGATGGTCGAGATCGGCGACGGGTTCCGCCTGCCCGACCTGTTGGAGTCCACCGGCGCACGGCTGCGCGAGGTCGGCACCACCAACCGCGTGCACCGCGCCGACTACGCCGACGCCGTCGGCCCGGACACCGGCATGATCCTCAAGGTCCACCCGTCGAACTTCGTCGTCACCGGGTTCACGTCGTCGGTGCCGGTCGCCGACCTGGTCGGGCTGGGCGTGCCCGTGGTGTCCGACATCGGGTCGGGCCTGCTGGCGCCGCACCCGCTCCTGCCCGCGGAGCCGGACGCGACCAGCGAGCTGCGGGCGGGGGCCGATCTGGTCACCGCGTCGGGCGACAAGTTGCTCGGCGGGCCCCAGGCCGGCCTGGTGCTCGGCGACGCCGACCTCGTGCACCGCCTGCGTCGCCACCCCCTGGCCCGGGCGCTGCGCGTCGACAAGCTGACGCTCGCGGCCCTCGAGGCGACGCTGCGGGGTCCGCTGCCGCCCGTGCGGGCGATGCTCGAGGCGGACGTCGAGGACCTGCGGGTCCGGGCCGCGGCGCTCGCCGAGAAGGTCGGCGGGGTGGCGGTGGACTGCGCGGCCCAGGTCGGCGGGGGTGGCGCGCCGGGGGTGGAGCTGGCCAGCGCCGGGGTGGCCCTGCCCGTCGAGGCCGCCGACCGGCTGCGCCTCGGCGCCGACCCCGTCCTCGCCCGTGTCGAGCAGGGGCGGTGCGTGGTCGACCTGCGCTCGGTGCCGCCCGAGGCCGACGCCCGCCTCGCGGACGCGATCGCCCTGGCACTGGCGCGAGCTCCGGGATGAGGGTCGTGGCCACCGCCGGCCACGTCGACCACGGCAAGTCGACGCTGGTCCGAGCGCTCACCGGGATGGAGCCCGACCGCTGGGCCGAGGAGCGCCGGCGCGGCATGACGATCGACCTGGGTTTCGCATGGACGACACTGCCGACGCTGTCCGAACCCGTCGCGTTCGTCGACGTCCCGGGGCACGAGCGGTTCGTGACGCAGATGCTCGCCGGGGTCGGGCCGGTGCCGGCGACGATGTTCGTCGTCGCCGCCGACTCCGGGTGGATGCCGCAGTCGACCGAGCACCTCGACGCGCTCGACGCCCTCGGGGTGCGCGACGGCCTGCTCGTGGTCACCCGCAGCGACCTCGCCGATCCGGAGCTCGCGCGGGACGAGGCGCTCGAGCACCTCGGGGAGTCGTCGCTGGGGCGGCTGCCGGCGGTGTGCGTGTCGGGGGCGACGGGTGCGGGCCTTCCGGAGCTGCGGTCGGCGTTGTCGCAGCTCGTCAAGGGGTTGCCCGCCCCGGACGTCGACGCCGACGTGCGCCTGTGGGTCGATCGCGCGTTCACGGTGCGGGGGGCGGGCACGGTGGTCACCGGGACGCTCGGGGCGGGCACGATCCGGGTGGGCGACGAGCTGGCCCTGGGCTCGCGCACGGTCACCGTCCGCGGGATGCAGGCGCTCGGCGAGAGCGTCGACCCCGTCCGCGCCGTCGCCCGGGTGGCGCTGAACCTGCGGGGCGTGGGCCTCGACGAGGTCGGGCGCGGTGACGCGCTGACGACGCCCGGGCGCTGGCTGCGCGGCGACGTCGTCGACGTGCGCGTCGGACCGCCGCGGGGCGCCTCGGCCGCGGTGGAGCTGCCGAAGCAGGTGATGCTGCACGTCGGGTCGGCGGCGGTGACGGCGCGCGTGCGGCCGCTGTCGCGGTCCGGGGCGCCCGACTCGGGCGACGCGACCCGCACGGTGCGCCTCACCCTGCGCGAGCCGCTGCCGCTGCGGCCCGGTGACCACGCGCTGCTGAGGGATCCCGGCGCGCACCGGGTGCTCGGCGGGGTGACCGTGCTCGACGTGCGCCCGCCCGCGCTGCGTCGTCGCGGGGCGGCGGTGGCGCGGGCCGGGGAGCTGGCGGGCACCGAGGGCGTCCCCGACGCCGCCGGCGAGCTCGCGCGGCGACGGCTGATGCGTCGCGACGACCTCGTCGCGCTGGGCGCCGAGGTGCCGGCCGACGTGCCCGCGGCGGGCGGCTGGCTCGTCGACCCGGGACACCTCCCGGTGCTGGCGCGGCGGCTGGTCGAGGCGGTCGTCGCCCACGCCGAGGCCCAGCCCCTGGAGGCCGGCCTGCCCGCGAAGGCGGCGGCGCGCGCGCTCGAGCTGCCCGATCCCCGCCTGCTGGACCTCGTCCTCGCCGAGCCGGGGGCGTCGTCGCTCACGGCCACGGGCGGGCGGATCCGGCGCCGCGACGCGGGCGGGCTGCCCGACGCGGTGCGCGCGGCGGTGGCGGCGGTGCGCGCCGACCTCGCCGACGCCCCGTTCGCGGCCCCCGAGGCCCACCGGCTCACCGAGCTGGGGCTGCGCACCCGCGAGCTGGGCGCGGCGGTGACGGCGGGGGCGCTGGTCAAGGTCGGCGACGGGATCTACCTGGCGCCCGACGCCCTGGACGTCGCCGTCGCCCGGCTCGCGGACCTGCCCTCGCCGTTCACGCTCTCCGAGGCCCGCCAGGCCCTCGGCACCACCCGCCGCGTGGCGGTGCCGCTGCTCGAGCACCTGGCCCGCCAGGGCCGCACCCGCCGCGACGACGAGGGGCGGCACTCGTTGCGGTGAGGGGCAGGCGGTGCCAGCGTGGGGGCCACGCTGGCGTTCAACGTCAGGAAAGCCCCCACGATCACCGGGCGTCCGGACGCTTTCCCGGCACGTCGGGCCGCGCCAGGATCAAGGGTATGGACCTGCGTCGCGACGTCGTCCTCGGTGCGCGGCTGGCGGTGGTGCGCGCAGGCGGGCTGGCACTGGCCCTCGCCGGCGATCCCGTCCTGCGCCTGCTGTACCGGCCCTGGATCGACGACCCGGCGCCCCTCCAGCGGCAGCTGCGCGAGGCCTCCCAGCCCTACGCGAGCCGCAGCGGCGTGCTCGTCGTCGCCACCGCCGCGATGTGCCGCGAGGTCGTCCGCGACCGCCGCTTCCTGGTGCGACCGCGGACCGGGGGCTCGCTCGGCGGGGCCGTCGAAGGCCGTCGCGACCCGCTGCTCGAACCCGTCGAGCTGTCGTTCCTCGGCATGGACCCGCCCGATCACACACGGCTCCGGCGCCTCGTCGGCGGCTGGTTCACCCCCGCCCGTGTCAGCTCCTACGAGCCCCTGGTGATCGGCCTCGCCGAACGGCTGGCCGACGACGCCGCCGCGCGCGGTCGGTTCGACCTGGTCGCCGACGTCGCGACGCCGCTGCCGGCGGCGGTGATCGCCGAGATCCTGGGCGTGCCCGAGTCCGACGCGGGCGCGTTCGCGCAGTGGGGCCAGGCCGTCGGCGCCGGGCTCGGCGGCGTGCGGTCGCTCCGCGCGCTGCACCGCCTGGACCGCGCCGTCGCCGAGTTGCGCGGGCTGCTCGGCGGCCTGCTCGAACGCCGGCGCCGCGACCCCGCCGACGACCTCCTCAGCCACCTCGCGCGCGAGGACGTCGACACCGACGAGGCCGTCAGCCTCGCGGCGTTCCTGCTGCTCGCGGGGTTCGAGACGACGAGCACGCTGCTCGGCAACGCCGTCGCCGCGATGACCGACGCCCGTGAGCCCTGGGCGAGGCTCGCCGCCGACCCCGGCCGGGCGGGCGACGCCGTCGAGGAGAGCCTGCGCTTCGAGGCGCCGATCCAGTTCACCGCGCGGACGCCGCACGAGACCGTGCGCCTCGGTGACCGCGACATCGAGCCGGACACCGTCGTCATGGCGATGCTCGGAGCCGCCGGCCGCGACCCGGCGGTGCACGCCGATCCCGAGGTGTTCGACCTCGACCGGCCGACGAAGGGCGAGCACCTGGCGTTCTCCGGGGGCATCCACTTCTGCCTCGGCGCGCCGCTGGCCCGGCTCGAGGCGCGGGTCGCGCTGGCGGCCCTGGCCGAGCGGATGCCGACGCTGCAACGGGAGCCGGGCGCGGCACGGCGGCGCTCGCTGTTGCTGCGGAGCTACACGACGCTGCCCGTCGGCGCGTGATCGACACGGCTTTCCTGGCGCTGGGTGCAAGCGTGGACGCAGGGCTTGCACTCAGAACGTGCTCAGCTCGCCGGAGGGTCCTGGAGGTCGGCGCGCAGGGTCGCGAGGGTGCGCGTGAGCAGGCGGGAGACGTGCATCTGGGACACGCCGACACGCTCGGCGATCTGGGTCTGGGTCATGCCACCGAAGAAGCGGAGCATGACGATCGTCCGCTCGCGCTCGGGGAGCTTGCGCAGGGCGGGCTGCACGGTCTCGCGGTGCTCGACCTGCTCGAGCTCGGCGTCCGCTGAGCCCAGGACGTCGGCGAGCCGGCCGGACGACGGGTCGTCGACGAGCATGTCGTCGAGGCTCGAGGAGCGATAGGCGTTCGCCGCCTCGAGCGCCTCGAGGACCTCCTCGCGGCTGCGCTGCAGGTGCTCGGCGAGCTCACCGGCGGTGGGGGCGCGGTTGAGCTCCTGGGACAGCTGCGGCATCGCCGACCCGATGGCCAGGCGCAGGTCCTTGAGCCGCCGGGGTACGCGCGTCGACCACGCCTTGTCCCGGAAGTAGCGGCGCACCTCGCCGGTGATCGTCGGCACCGCGTAGGACAGGAAGTCCGAGCCGCGCTCCGGCGAGAACCGGTCGACGGCGTGGATGAGGCCGACCGTGGCGACCTGCTCGAGGTCCTCCTGCGGCTCGCCGCGCTGCGCGAAACGGCGCGCGATGTGCCGCGCCAGCGGGAGATAGCCCTCGACGAGGCGGTCACGCAGCGCCTCGCGACGCCGGTCGCCCTCGGGCAGCCCGGCGTGCTCGAGGAGCATCGGGACGAGGTGCTCGTAGGAGTCCTCGTTCCGGGAGCTGCGCTGAGGTGCCCCGCCCGCGCTGCCCGTCAGCGGGCGCGCCGGCTCGCTCACGGGTTGAGCCGTTGCTTGCGCAGGTGGATGCCGAGCCACTCCGGGTCGGCGTCGAGCACTTCGGCGTCGTCGGTGAGCGTGGTGAGCACACGCCAGCCGAAGGTGTCCTGGCGCAGCGTCGCCTCGTGGCGCACCGGCACCCGGCAGATCACGTCGATGCGGCCCTCGGACATGACGAACCCACAGCGCAGCTGTCCGCCCTCGCGCGCGAGGGGCACGAGCGCCGAACAGGCCTCGTCGACGGCCATCCGCAGGTCGGACACGGCGTCGAGGTCGAAGTCCGCCCGCGCGGCCAGGTCGGCCGCAACGGCGCGCACCGACGGGATCAGGGCCGGGTCGGCGTGCACACGGACCTCGACGGGCGTCGGGGTCTCCGCCAGGTCCGCCGACCCGGCGGCACCGGGATCGGAGGTGGCGGTGGACGTGCGATCACGCTGCTGCGGTTCCGGCGTCTGCACGGCTGCTGATCTCCGTTTCGCGGCAGGTGAGGAGGTCGATGGCGCGATCACCGTATCGGCGGAGCCGGCGCGGGCGGCAGGGGCCCACACCGGTCGTCCGGCTCATCCGGCGAGCGCGGCCTCGACCGACGGGTAGAGCGCGAACAGGTCGGTGAGGCCAGTGGCCTGCAGCGGACGGCTCACCGGCCGGGAGTTCGCGACGAGGCGCAGCGCCACGTCCCGGTTCCGCGACTCGTCGAGCGCCTCCACCAGCAGGGCCAGGCCGCTCGATCCGAGGAACTCGACCGAGAGCATGTCCAGCACGAGCACCGTGGGCTTGCCCTGGAGCTCCTCGTTCACCTTCGCGCGCAGCGCAGGCGTCGTCAGCATGTCGATCTCGCCGGCAAGCCGGATCACCGACGCGCCGTTCGACCGCTGCACGTCCACGCCCAGCGGGTCCTCCGCAGTGAGGTCGTCATCGGTGGCCACGACGTCTGGTCCCCCTCCGGTCAGTCGGGTGTGGTCCGAACTCGGCGTCGGTCCAGGGAAAACGTACTTGCCGTGCTCGTGACCCTACTCGTCACCCCCCGTGGGCAGGTGTTCACGACACCGATGACCGCCTCCGCGTGCCGTACAGCACCTGGCCGGGGCGGCCGCCGCACACGATCGTGCCGACCGTTGGGCCGATCAGGGGTGTTTGCCGTCGCGGGGCGAGGGGGATACCGCCGATGTTGCTGGCGCGCCGGAGACCATCCCCCGTGCGGGCGCCCCGACTGGGAGGATCGCCATGGCCGACATCCGACTCCTGCCCGGGCCCATCATCGATGAATGGGACTGGCAGCTCCACGGCGCGTGCCGCGGGATGGACTCGAGCTTCTTCTTCCACCCCGACGGCGAGCGGGGTCCCCGACGCGAGCACCGCGCCGCCGAGGCCAAGCGGGTCTGCGCGTCCTGCCCGGTCATCGAGCCGTGCCGTCGCCACGCCCTCGCGACCCGTGAGCCCTACGGCGTCTGGGGCGGGCTGACCGAGGACGAGCGACGCCTGGCCCTGCGCGGCGGCCGTCGGACGGACGACCAGGCCGGCGCCGTCGTGTACGAGGCGCCGTCCCCCGTCTAGGGCACTAGAGGTACTGGCCGCCGTCATCCCCGCCGTGCGCGGGACGGCTGCGGCCCTGGCGCATCTGCTCGAGCTGGCCCCGCGCGGCCATCTGTTGCGCGAGCACGGCGCTCTGGATGCCGTGGAAGAGACCCTCGAGCCACCCGAGGAGCTGGGCTTGCGCGATGCGCAGCTCGGCCTGCGACGGCGCCGCGTCGGACGCGAACGGCAGCGTGATGCGGCGCAGCTCCTCGCGCAGCTCCGGCGCGAGCCCCTGCTCGAGCTCACGGATCGACCGCTCGTGGATGTCGGCGAGACGCGCACGCCCCGCCTCGTCGAGCGGCGCCGCGCGGACCTCCTCGACGAGCTTGCCCACCATCCCGGCGACCCGCATCACCGCGCCCGGGGAGGCGACCAGCTCACCCGTGCCGGCACCCTCGCCCGCGCCCGACGCCGCAGCCGCCGCCAGGGCCGACGACGGGCGTTCGTCCTGATCACTCATGGCCCCCATCATGGCGGGCCGCTCACCTCTCGGCGCGCTGGTGCCCGCCGCGGCGACACGGTCGCGGGCCGAGCGCTTCGCTGTCACGGGGGCGGGGTATGAAGGGCGCGAGGTGAGTCGTGGACACAAGGATCAGGCTGGCCCTCGACACAGCGGGGGACGGCGGGGCGAAGGTGCGTGGCGAGGCCACGCTCGACGACGGTGGCGCCGTCGACGAGGCCGTGGCGCCGCACGTCGTCGTCGTGGCCCTCACCGGGCCGCTGTCCGAGCTCACCGCCCGGCCCCTGGCCGTACGCCTCGTCGAGCTCCTGCGCCGCCACGACGGGGTCGTCGTGGACGTGTCGGGCATGCGGCTCACCCACTCCGGCGCGGTGCACGCCTTCGCCGAGGCGGCCGCCCTCGCCGGGGAGTGGCCCGACGTGCGGCTGGCCCTCGCCGCGCCGGACGCCACCACGGCCGCCCTGCTGGCGAGCTCGCGGGTCGCCCAGCGGGTGCCCGTGCACCCCGACACCGCGACGGCCGTCGCCCACCTCGACGAGCGCCCGGAGCTGGTGCGCGGCTGGTGGCGGTTCACCGTCGACCCGCAGGCCCCGGGTGCCGCACGCGGGCACGTCCGGCGCGTCTGTCATCGCTGGGCGGTCGACGAGGAGGCGCGTGAGGCGGCCGAGATCGTCGTGACGGAGCTGGTCACCAACGCCGTCGAGCACGCGGCGAGCGCGTCGGTCGTCGAGGTGGAGCGCCGCGAGCACTCGTTGCGGCTCACCGTCCGCGACTTCGACCTCGCCCCGCTGCCCGAGGCCCACCTGCCGGAGCCGACCTCGCCACGCGGGCGCGGGCTGGCGATGGTCGCCGCCGTGTCGAGGGCCTGGGGCGTCGAGCCCCACCGCGACGGCAAGACCGTGTGGTCGGAGATGACCACCACGGCCTAGCCGGCCTACGCGGCCTCGGCGGCGTCCTCCGGCGGCTCGCGGTGCGCGAGCAGCTCGAGCACGGCGCGCTCCACGTGGGTGCGCATCGCGCGGTCGTCGAGTCCCGACCCTTCGCGGACGGCGTCCGCGATCGTGCGGCCGTTCTGGAAGTGGCTGACGAGCACGGGGTCGACGTAGGAGCGCCGGCAGACCGCCGGGGTGTTGCCGAGCTGCTCGGCGACGGACTTCATCGTCCGCGTCACCGCGCTCTTGAGCTTGCGCTCCGCGCGCGGCGGGCCGCCGGTGTCGTCGCACTCCCCCGCGAGCGCCACCGCGGCCTGCACGCCGGCGTTCCAGGTGCGCAGGTCCTTGGCGGTGAACTCCTCGCCGATCAGCTCGCGCACGGCGTCGTTGACGTCCTGCGCGGTGACGTCGTGCCACGGCCCGCGGTCGCCGCCGCGTCCACCGCGCCGGAAGGCCAGGAGGTCCTCGCCCCCGCCGCGGCGCCGCTTCAGCGAGCCGACCAGCCCGTGGATGTGCTCGTCGTACAGCGTGATCCGCCGCGGGACGCCGGACTTCGCGACGTAGCGGAACTCGACGCCGCCGTCGCGACGGGCCACGGCGTGCTCGCGGCGCAGCGTGGCGAGGCCGAACGACGCGTCGCCGGGCGAGTCCTCGTTGGCGTACTCCTCGTGCCCGACCCGGAAGACACCGAGGTCGAGCATCCACACCGCGCCGGCGAGCACGCGGTCGCGTCCGAGGCCCTTGCCGCGGGCGAGGCGGGCGTCGATCTCGGCCCGGGCGTCGCCGATGACGTGGCCCAGGCGCGCGACGCGGACGAACTTCTCCTCGCCGCGCTGCCGGGTCCACTCGTCGTGGTAGCGGTACTGGCGGCGTCCCGCGGCGTCGGTGCCGACGGCCTGGATGTGCCCGCGAGGGTCGGGGCAGATCCAGACGTCCTGCCACGCGGGCGGGATGACGATCGCGTCGATCCGCTCCAGGTGCGCGGCGTCGGTGATCGCCTCGCCCGTCTCGCGGTCGAAGTAGCTGAACCCCTTGCCGCGCTTGCGTCGGCCGATCCCGGGTCCGTGGGGCTCGATGTGCACCAGATCCACCGGCCGGGCGTACCCCCCTTCCACCGGTTGCGAACGCCGTTTCTGCCACTGCGCCGTCGGCTACCAGTGGCCGGTGACCGGTGTCCCCGAGGACCTCCTCGGCCCCTGCGGCCCCGTCGACCGCCCCACCCTCGACGCCGTCGACGCGGCCGTCGCGCGCGTGCTCGGGAAGGACGCCGCGCTCGGCGACGGCCAGCGCGAGGCGGTGCTCGGGGCGCTCGTGGACGACTGCCTCGCGGTCCTGCCACCGGCGGCCGGCAAGACCGCGGTCTACGCCGTCACCGGGCTCGTGCTCGGCGGCCCGACGATCGTGGTGTCGCCGACGCTCTCGCTGCACCGCGACCAGGTCGCCCACCTCTGCGACGCCGGTGTCCGCGCCGCGGTGCTCAACTCGAGCCTGTCGGCGCGGGACCGGTCGGCGGCCCTCGACGGGTTCGGCGCGGGCGAGGTCGACGTGCTCGTGACCTCCCCCGAGCAGCTCGCGCGCACCGATGTCCTCGATGCCCTGGCCGCGGGGGCGCCGGCGCTGCTGGCCGTCGACGAGGTGCACTGCGTGTGCGACTGGGGCCCGGACTTCCGCCCCGACTACCTCGCCCTCGCCGTCGCCCGGCGCCGGCTGGGACACCCGCGCGTGCTGGGCCTGACCGCGACCGCGTCGGTCCCCGCGCGTCAGGAGATCCTCGAGCTGCTCGGGGTGCCGGACGCGTGCGTGGTCGTCCGCGACGAGGAGACGAAGTGGGACCGGCTGGTCCGCGAGGCCACGGCGCTCGAGGGCACCGGGATCGTCTACGTCACGACCCGCGCGCACACGACGCTCGTCCGGGACCGGCTGCGGGAGTCCGGTGTCGCCGCGGAGGCCTACCACGGCGGGATGAAGGGCTCCGAGCGCACGCGGGTCCAGGACGCGTTCATGGCCGGCGACGTCCCGGTGGTGGTCGCCACCAGCGCGTTCGGGATGGGGATCGACAAGCCCGACGTCCGGTGGGTCGTCCACGGCGACACGCCCACGTCGATCGACGCCTACCACCAGGAGATCGGTCGGGCCGGCCGCGACGGCGAGCCGGCGACCGCCGTGCTGTTCCACCGGCCGCAGGACCTCGTCCGACCCCGGCTCTTCGCCTCGGGCCGGGACGCCGGGGAGAAGGCGCTGGAGACGGTGCTCGCGGCGATCCGGCGGAACCCCGAGGGCGTCGAGGAGGGCGAGCTCGCGGCACCGGCGGGGCTGTCGAAGGCCGCGCTCGCCCGAGCGGTCCCGGCGCTCGTCGCGCGGGGCGCGGTCCGGAGGCTCCCGGGGCGCCGGCTCGCAGCGGGGGACGCCCTCGGCGCCGACGCCGGCCTCGCCGGGACCGCGGCCGGGCTCGTGCGACGGTGTCGGGAGCGCGAACCCGCGTGAGCGTCACGTTTCCGGCACTGCCCGGCGGCCGATCCACGCCGTGACACCGCCCACGCCAGGAAGGCGCCCGTGCTGCACGAACCGATCGAATCGACGCTGGCCCCGCCGGCCTCCGAGCCGCCCCTGGCTCCCCGTACCCCCGCCGACCTGCTCCCGCTGGCGCGCCGCGCCCGCCGCGACGCCGGCTCGGCCCGCGAGTTCGCGGTCGCCCTGCTCGCCCGCGGCTGGGCCGCGACGAGCGCCGCCGCGGTCTCCGGCCTCGCCGTGAGCGCCGTGACCGCGCTGTCGCGCGTGCGCCGTCCCGGCACGGCCGCCGCGTCGGTGGCCGACGACGTCGCCGCCCGCGCCCGTCGTCGCGCGGCCCGCCGCACCTGACATCCTGCGCTCCCCCACCCCATCTGCCCCAGGGAGTCCACCGGTGCCCGTCGAGCCCGATCTCGCTGAGCTCGCCACTGCCCACGGCATCGCGGTCCGCTACCGAGACAGCTCGGAGCGCGAGGTCGAGCTCGACCGCGACGTGGTGATCGACGTCCTCCACGCCCTCGAGGTGGACGCGTCGACGCCGTCCGCGCTCGCGTCGGCGCTCGGCGCCGTGCGCGACGCGGACCCCGACGCGCTGCCGGCGACGGTGGTGGTCGACGAGGGACACGAGCATGCGCTGCCCGCGGCGGGTGTCGTGACGCTCGAGGACGGCGCGGTGCGCGAGGTGGGCACGACGCTGCCCACCGACCTGCCCGTCGGCTACCACCGGCTGGCCTGCCGGGGGCAGGACGTCACGCTGATCGTGGCGCCGCCCCCGCTGACGCCGCCGCCTGCGACGTGGGGGTGGATGGCGCAGCTGTACGCGCTGCGCTCGGCGGGCTCGTGGGGCTGCGGCGACTACGCCGACCTCGCCTCGCTGCTCGCGCGGACGACCGGGGAGCAGGACGCCGGCGCGCTGCTGGTGAACCCGCTGCACGCGCTCGCACTGGGCCCCCGGGTCGAGGCCTCGCCGTACTCGCCGTCGAGCCGGCGGTTCCTGCACCCGCTCTACATCCGCGTCGCCGACACCGCTGCCTACGCGGCGGCGCCGGCGTCGGTCCGGGACGAGGTGGACGCGCTGCGTCCCGCCGAGGGCGAGCTCGTCGACCACGATGCGGTGTGGGCGGCCAAGAACGCGGCGCTGGAGCTGCTGCGCCCATACGATCCGGCGGCGCCGACGGACGTCGAGGCCCTCGAGGAGGGTGAGCGGGACGTCGCCACCTGGTACGCGCTGGCCGAGCGCCACGGCAGCGACCTGCGTTCGTGGCCGGCGGGCCTGGCCCACGTCGGGGACTCGGGGGTGCCCGACGCCCGCGCCGAGCTCGCCGACCGCGTGCTCTTCCACGCCTGGTGCCTCGGCCTCGCCGACGCCCAGCTCGGCGCCGCGCACCTTGCGGCCGAGGGCATGGCGGTCGGGCTGATCGCCGACCTCGCCGTCGGCTGCTCGTCCGGTGGCGCCGACGCCTGGACGCTGGCCGACGCGCTCGCGCCCGGCGTGACCGTGGGCGCGCCGCCCGACGACTTCAACCAGCAGGGCCAGGACTGGGCGCTCCCGCCGTGGCGGCCGGACGCCCTGGCGGCCTCGGGATACGCGCCGCTGCGGTCGATGATCCGCGCGGTGCTGCGCCACGCCGACGGGATCCGCGTGGACCACGTCGCGGGGCTGTGGCGACTGTGGTGGATCCCGCCGGGCCGGGGTGCGCGCGAGGGCGCCTACGTGCACTACGACGCGCGGGCGATGCTCGCCGTCGTCGCGATCGAGGCGTCCCGGGCCGGCGCGGTGGTGGTCGGCGAGGACCTCGGCACCGTGGAGCCGGAGGTCACCGAGGGGCTCGCGGAGCACGGCATGCTCGGCTGCGCGGTGCTGTGGTTCCAGCGCGACTCCTCGGGCGACCTGTTGCCGCCGCGGCGTTGGCACCCCGAGACGCTCGCGAGCATCTCGACCCACGACCTGCCCACCGCCGCGGGGTTCCTGCGCGACGAGCACGTCCGGGCGCGCGCCGAGGCCGGGGTGCTCGACGACGTCGAGGAGGCGCGTGCGGCGGCGGCGCGGGACCGGACCGAGCTGCTGGACCTGCTCGCGTCCGAGGGCTTCGGGGTCTCGGAGTCCGCGACCCCCGACGAGGTCGTGCTCGCGATGCACCGGCTGCTGGCCACGGCCCGCTCGCGGATCGTGCTCGCGGCGTTCACCGACGTCCTCGGCGACGTGCGCCAGCCCAACCTGCCGGGGACCGTCGACACCTACCCCAACTGGCGCATCCCGCTGTCCCACTCCCTCGACACGCTCCTCGCCGACCCCCGCGTCACCGCGGTGGCGTCCGCCCTCCGTGCACGTGCGTGATCTTCTGAGTTATCGCTCAGAAGATCACGCACGACAGCGGGCGCAGCAGAGGAGCTGCTCGTTCCAGCCGAGCGGGCGGAGGACGGTCTCGACCTCCCGGGCCGTGCGACACGGGAGCTTGGTGACCTCGGTCCAGCCGTAGGGGATCGACGGGGTCCCGGCGACGGCCGCTGCTACTGATCGACGGCGGTCGGTCAACGCGGTGAACGTGTCCCGGTGATAGCCGAACCCATCGAGGCGCACGATCGCCCGCCCGCCCGGCAGGTCGTAGGCGATGTCCTCGTAGCGGTCGACCCCGTCGACGACCACGGGCGCCTGCCGCTGTCCGACGGGCAGTCCGTGGGCTACCTCGACGTCCTGAAGGTAGCGGCGCTCCAGCTCCGAGAGGACACCGGACCGCAAGAGGCCCACGGCGTCCGCGATGGCCCGGCGGTGCCGCGGCGGGCGACGGAGTTCCACGGCCTGCTCGAGGGCGAGTGGACGGACCCCCGCGTCGACCGCGAGCTGGTGCGCGAGTCGTGCCGCTTCGGAGGCGTCCGGAGCCGCGACGGCGAGGTCGAGCACCGTGTGGACCTTGCTGGTGAGCGGCGGCTCCGCTCCGACCACCCCGATGTGGGCGAACGCGCGGGACCGGTGGACGTGGAGTCCCTCCGAGCGGAAGGCCGACGTGCCGTAGGGGACCGTCAAGTGGATCGGTCGCCGCGGGTCCGGGCGAATGAACCCGTGCAGCTCCCCGG
This sequence comes from Actinomycetospora sp. NBC_00405, assembly GCF_036044095.1. Taxonomy (NCBI): domain Bacteria; kingdom Bacillati; phylum Actinomycetota; class Actinomycetes; order Pseudonocardiales; family Pseudonocardiaceae; genus Actinomycetospora; species Actinomycetospora sp. NBC_00405. Next base: position 5,984,459 of record NZ_CP107938.1, on the reverse strand, counting down.
CGGTCTCGTGACTCAGGAGCGCTGCGCCGCGACAGGCGAGGAGCGCCGCCACGCGGTGCGCCTCGGGGCTCAGTGGTCCCGAGAACAGCGCGTAGACGCCATCGTGCAGGCGCTGCCACCGGTCGGCGTCGACCTGTGCCCTGATCGCGCCATCGGTGAAGCCCCGGGCGAGCAGCTGGCCGCGGGTGACGACGTCCAGCTGGTCCTTTCGCAGCTGTCGCCAAGCAGTGAACTCGTCCATGTCGGTTTCGACGCAGACGAGGGACAGACGGATCCGTCCACGTCCCACGTGCGTGATCTTCTGAGCTATAGCTCAGAAGATCACGCACGTGGGGATCAGCCGGGGAGAGCGTCCACGGCGGACACGCCGCGGTCGGGGAGGGCCGTCGGGGATTCCTGGTGGTAGGCGCCCGAGGGCAGGATGCCCGCGGCGCCGCGGCGCGCCATGACCTGCTGCTGGGAGTGCACGTCCTCGCCGTGGGCGTCGGGCGGGAGGTCGCGCCAGAACTCGAAGCCGCCCGCCTCGACGAGCGCGGCGCGGTCGAACAGGACGCAGCCCGCCGTCCACGCGACCTTGTAGGCCACGTAGGACTCCGGCGACGGCGTCGGGCGCCCCGGCCCGTCGAGGTCCAGCGACTCGGCCAGGTGCAGCCCGTTGGCGGCGTTGTGCAGGCGCCAGCGGTCCCAGCCCGGCCCGTCCTTGACCAGCGTCTCCGGCGACACCGCCCCGTCCCACGCCGCGAACGACGTCACCTCGTGCGGCCGCCGGTCCTCGGCGTGCCCGAGCGCCTGCATCGCCGCGCCCACCACCCCGCAGCCCAGCTCGCCGAGCGCCCGGTGCAGCCGCGCCAGCACGCCCGGCTCCAGCCACACGTCGTCGTCGAGGTAGAGCACCGCAGGCGCCGAGGCGCACGACAGCAGGAAGGCGCGCTGCTCGGCCATCCCGCGCGGTGGCAGGTGGCGGTGGAGGTCGACCGGGACCCCGCGCCGGCGCAGCCAGCGGATCACCGTCCACGCCGACGGCGTCTCCCAGGAGGGATCGCCGTCGGACTGGTCGGAGATCGTCAGCCGGTACGCCACGCCCGTCTGCGCGGCGAGGCCCGCGAGCGTCGTCGCCAGCTCGACGGGGCGACCCCGCGTCGGGATGAGGACGTCGATCACGACCCGCTCCGGATGCGGTCGACCAGCGACGTCGTCGACCGGTCGGGCAGGTACTCGAGGATGACGACCCGCCCGCCGTAGGCGGTGACGGTCGCGGTCTCGCGCAGCATCTCCGGGGTGTAGTCGCCACCCTTGGCGTAGACGTCGGGGCGCAGCAGGTCGAGCAGCTCGGCGGGGGTGTCGGCGTCGAACGCGGTGACGTGGTCGACGCAGCTCAGCGCGCCGATCACCGCGGCCCGGTCGGCCAGCGGGTTCAACGGGCGGTCCGGGCCCTTGAGGCGCGCCACCGACTCGTCGGAGTTCAGCGCCACCACCAGCACGTCGCCCAGCCGCTTGGCCTGGTTGAGCGACGCGACGTGGCCGCGGTGCACGACGTCGAAGCAGCCGTTGGTGAACACCACACGCCGCCCGGCCACGCGCTGGTCGTGCACGATCGTCGCGAGCGACGCCGCGTCCAGCACCGGGCCCTCGGCGGCGGCGACGCGCTCGGCGAGCTCGCCGGTGCCGCACACCGAGGTCCCCGGCCGGCCCACGACGACGTCGGCGGCGGCCTGGGCGAGCTCGACGGCGGTGGCCGCCGGCGTGCCCGCGGCCAGCGCGAGCGCCAGAGCGGCGGTGAAGGTGTCCCCCGCCCCGCACGTGTGCGCCTCCGGCGCGGGGCGCGCGAAGGTGCGGTGCGTCGGGGAGCCGTCGTCGGGCAGCAGCAGGGCCCCGTCGCGGTCGAGGGTGACCACGACCGACGCCGCCCCGGACCGCTCCCGCAGCTCGGGGCCGGCGGCCTCCGCGGCCGCGACGCGGTCGGGCCCGCCGAGCTCACGGCCCAGCAGGAGTTTCGCCTCCCCGGCGTTGGGGGTGACGACGTCCGGGCGCGCCGGGGCCCAGCGCGCCGGGTCGTGGGCGTCGACGACCAGACGGCAGCGGCGCTCCCCCGGGGCGCCGAGCAGCGACCCGACCAGCACCACCGTCTCGTCGTCGAGGATCCCGCCGCCGTAATCGCAGACGACCACGGCGTCGGCGCCCTCGACCGCCGCGCGCAGGGCGTCGTGCACGGCCGCGCGCCGGTCGGCGTCCAGCGGTTCCCGCGACGATGTGTCGAACCGCGCGACCAGCGCCTCGTCGGCGAGCACCCGCCGCTTGGCCGCGGTGGGGCGCGAGGGGTCGGTGACGACGCCCGCGGTGCCGACGCCGAACCCGGCGAGCACCTCGCGCACCGTCGCCCCGTCGGGGTCGTCGCCGAGCACCGAGACGAACTCGGTGCGGGCGCCGAGCGCCGCGAGGTTGGCGGCCGTGTTCGCCCCGGCGCCTGGCGAGCCGTGGGTGTGGTCGACCTCGACGACCGGGACCGGCGCCTCGCGCGACAGGCGACGCGACGGCCCGGTGAGCCACTGGTCGAGCACCGCGTCGCCCACGACGACCACGCGCGGGGCGACCGCGGCGAGACGCGCGGGCAGGTCGGCGGCCAGCGGGGCGCCGGTCAGGTCGGGAGATTCGGATGGCAGCAAGGACTCGGACCGCGACGAGGACTCGGGGCGCGACAGTTCGGGCGCAGCCATCAGCGGGCCGTCCGTCCGGAGGAACGCGGCCAGGTACGGACGGGGGTAAGGGTTCCTGCCGACCGGCGCCGTGCAGGTGGTCTCGGTACTGTCGTTCTCCGCTCCGTCTCCGACGGGGTGACCCAGCCGTCACGGGAGTTCCGATGGCCAGCGACGCGCCCCCGCCCTCGACGGGCCCCGACACCACGGGCCCCGACGACCAGACGACGATCGACGCCCGTCTCCTCACACCGAGGGTGGCGGTCGTGGCCCCGGCCGGCGACGTCGACACCGCCACGGCCGGCCCGCTGCGCGAGGCGATCGGCGTGCAGGTCGGCGCCGGCGCGGTGCACGTCGTGCTCGACCTCTCCGGCGTGGAGTTCATGGGCTCGGCCGGCCTGGCGCTGCTCATCGCCGAGCGCGAGGCGGCGATCGCCCGCGAGGGCGAGCTGCGGCTCGCGGGCGTCCCGCGCACCGCCGGGCGCGCCCTGAGCCTCACCGGCCTCGCCGAGCTCTTCGACACCTACCCCGACGCCGAGGCCGCGGCCGCCGATCTGCGCTGAGGCGACGTGCGCTGGCCTCACGGGTACGAGCCCTCCTCCGACGACGTGACGACGAGCTCGCGCACCTCGCTGCCGGCCGGTCGCGTCAACGCGTAGAGCACGGCGTCGGCGGTCTGCGCCGGATCGTTGAGCTTGGCGTCGGCCCCCGGCTTGTACTGGTCGGGGCGGTCGTCGAAGAAGTGCGTCCACATGCCGCCGGGGACCAGCAGCGTCACCCCGACCGTGCCGGCGGTCTCCGCGGCGAGCGCGCGGGTGAAGCCGACGACGCCGAACTTCGAGGCGCAGTAGGCGGTCGCGTCCGATACCGCCTTGACGCCGAGGGTCGAAGAAACGGTGACGACCTTGCCCCGGCGCTGCTCGAGCTGCGGGAGGGCGGCGCGGACGACGGCGGCGGTGCCCAGCAGGTTGACCATGACGACCCGGTCCCACTCGGCGGCGTCGACGTCGACGAGGCGCCCGCAGCGGTCGATGCCGGCGGCGGTGACGACGGCGTCGAGGCCGCCCATCTGGTCGCTCGCCCGCGCCACGGCGTCCTCGGCGGCGCGGGGGTCGGCGAGGTCGACCTCGACGAAGGCGTGCCCGGCGTCGGGCGCCTTGAGGTCGAGGACGACGGGGGTGCCGCCGGCGGCGACGACCGACTCGGCGACGGCGGCGCCGAGGCCGGACGAGCCGCCGGTGATCAGGACGGTGCCAGGGCTGGTCACGGTGTTCCTCCAGTGGGGACGGGTTCGGGTTCGAGGCGCGCGAGCAGCCGCGTGGACGAGCGGCCCGCGTGGTACGGCACGGCGACGACCTCACCGCCCCAGCCCCGCACCAGCGGGGTCTCGGGCAGCTCGTCGGTCGCGTAGTCGCCGCCCTTGACCCAGACGTCGGGGCGCAGGCGCTCGAGCACCGTGCGCGGGTCGTCCTCGTCGAACACCTCGACGGCGTCGACGGCGGCGAGCGCGCGGAGCATCTCGACGCGGTCGGCCTCGGCGACGACGGGACGGTCGGGGCCCTTGAGCCGGCGCACGGAGGCGTCGGAGTTCAGGCAGACCACCAGCACGCCGTCCTCGCCGGCCAGGCGCCGCGCCGCCGCGAGGGTGCGGGCGTGACCGGCGTGCAGGAGGTCGAAGCAGCCGCCGGTGGCGACCACGGTCGCGCCGCGCTCGCGGGCGGCGGCGACGACGTCGGTGGGGGTCTCCGGTCCGGCCTCGGGCTCGGGGTCACCGGCGTCGAGCGCGCCCGCCCCGCCCGCGGCCACGAAGTCGGCAGCTGCAGCGACGGCGGCGCGCACCGCGTCGTCGAGGGCGGCGCCGTTGGCCAGGGCGACCGCGGCGGTGGCGGCGAACCGGTCGCCGGCGCCGCACGGGTCGCCGCCGCGGGCCGGGTCGGCGGGCGTCACCGAGGTGCCGGTGGCCCCGCGCAGCACGGCGCCGCGGCTGCCCGCGGTGACGGCGACGGCGTCGACACCCCAGTGCCCGCGCAGCGCCTCGCCCAGTGCGGCGGGTTCGTGCGGGAACCCTCGTGAGCGAAATTCCCGGCTATAGCCGGGAATTTCGCTCACGTAGCCACGGGCCTCCGACATGTTCGGGGTCACGAGCATGGCGCCGGGGACGGGCGGGGCGCCGTGCGGGTGCGGGTCCCAGACCAGCGGCACCCGGGTCGCGGCGGCGGTGAGGGCCTCGCGGACGGCGGGGTCGGCGGTGAGCCCGCGCCCGTAGTCGGAGACCAGCAGAGCGCCGGCCCCGGTGATGGCGTCGAGCACCTCGGAGGACACCTCGGCGTCCCCGAGCCCGCCCGCGTCCACCCGCAGCAGCACGCGGTCGCCGGCGAGCATCCGGGTCTTGGTCGGCGTGGTCCCGGCGGCGGTCGCGGCGACGACGTCGACGCCCTCCAGCAAGGCGCGCAGCGACTCGGCGTCCTCGCCGAGCGCGGTCACGAGCCGCACCGGCCGCGACGAGGAGCGCGACGCGAGCAGGGCCGTCAGGCCGGCGCCGCCCGGGCGCTCGCGCCTGCTCTCGGCCGCGAGCACCGGCGCCGGCGCGTCCGGGCACAGCCGGTCGACGGCGCCGTGGACGTCGACGTCGCGCAGGCAGTCGCCGACGATCACCAGGGGCGCGCTCACGGGACGAGCTCCTGGGTCACGCGGGCGGGCGCCGAGGCCCGCGACGCGAGGGACCGGTCGACCATCTCGCACAGCAGGTGCACGGTCACCAGGTGGGCCTCCTGCACCGAGGGGGTCTCCCCCGGAAGGCACAGCGCCTCGCTCGCGGCGTCGGCGAGCGGGTTCGGTCCGGGTCCGGTCAGGGCCCAGACGGTGAGCCCGAGCGAGCGGCCCGCCTCGGCCGCGGCGACGAGGTTGGGGCTGCGCCCGCTGGTCGAGAGCAGCAACAGCACGTCGCCGGGGCGGCCGTGGGCGCGTACCTGGCGCGCGAAGACCTCGTCGTAGCCGTAGTCGTTGCCCAGCGCGGTCATCGCGGACGTGTCCGCGTGCAGCGCGATCGCCGACAGCGGCTCGCGCTCGCCGCGGTAGCGCCCGACGAGCTCGGCGGTCAGGTGCTGGGCCTCCGCCGCGCTGCCGCCGTTGCCGGCCGCGAGCAGGCGCGAACCACGGCTCAGGCGGGTGGCGAGGTCGACACCCCAGCGCTCGATGCGTCCCGACTCCCCGGCCAGGCCGTCGAGCGTGGCCCGCAGCCCGCCGAGGTGCCGGTGCACGATCCGGTCGGCGCTCATGCGGGGCTCCCCGTGGTCAGCACGCCGGAGGACATCGTGGTCGACGCGACGACGCCCGCATACGCCTGCTCGTGGGCGGCGGCGACGCGGTCCCAGCCGTACTCGGCGACCGCGCGGCGTCGTCCGGCCCGCCCGAACGCCCGGGCGTGGCGGGGATGCGCCCGCAGCGCGCCGAGCGCCGCGGCCACCGCGGCCGGGTCGCCCGCCGGGACGTGGTGGCCGGTGACGCCGTCGACGACGGTGTCGGCGAGGCCGCCCACGGCGGCCGCGACGACGGGGCGCCCGCAGGCCATCGCCTCGAGCGGGACGAGCCCGAACGGCTCGTAGACCGGGACGCAGGCCACGGCGTCGGCGCCCCGGTAGAGCCCGGGCAGTGCGTCGTGGGCCACGGCCCCGAGGAACGTGACGCGGTCGGCGACCCCCGTCCGCGCGGCGAGCGCCCGCAGGCGGCGGACCTCGGGGTCGTCGTCGAGACGGTCCGCGCTCGGCCCGCCCGCGACGGTCAGCTCGACGTCGCGGGGCAGGCGCCCGAGCGCGGCGATCACGGTGTCGACGCCCTTGCGCGGCACCAGCCGGCTCACGGAGAGCACGCGGAACCCCGCGTGGCCGGACGCCGCTCCCCGCGGCGCGCCGTCGCTCGCAGGCCTGAAGTGCTCGACGTCGACCCCGCAGGGCACCACCGTCACCTGCTCGGCAGGCACGCCCAGGGCGGCGAGCTCGTCGGCCTCGTCGCGGCACGTCGCGAGTACCTGGTCGACCTTCGCGCCGAGATCGCTCTCGGCCGCGACCCGGCGGGCCGGGCTCGTGTCGTCGGGGCCCTGGTGGCGGCGCTTGACCGACCCCAGCGCGTGGAACGTCTGCACGATCGGCACGCCGAGGGCCCGGGCCGCGGGCAGGGCCGCCAGCCCCGACATCCAGAAGTGGGCGTGGACGACGTCGGGCGGCTCCGCGCGCCAGCAGGCGGCCAGGTCGGCCGAGAACGCGTCCATGAGGTCGACGAGCTCGTCCTTGGGCAGCTCGGCAGGCGGGCCGGCGTCGACGTGGTCGACCACGACATTGGCCGCCATCGGCACCCGCCGCGGCGTACGCGGGTCGGTGCGGCGGGTGTGGACGACCACCTCGTGCCCCGCGTCGGCCAGCGCCAGCGCGAGTGCGCGCACCGCGACGTTCTGGCCACCGGCGTCGACCCCGCCGAGCCCGTTCGACGCCACCAGTGGGCTGGCGTGCTCGGAGACCATCGCGATCCGCATGCGCGCACTCCTCCCACGACCCCCGCGCGGGGTGGTCGCGTCGTCGCTCAGGTGGCGCCACGGGCGCCGGAGAGGTCACGACCGGCGGGTGCCGGTCAAGGGGGGAAGGGTCAGCCCGCTGGCTGGAGCCGACCCGGTCCACGGGCGAGGGCGGCGTCCGCGTCGACGCCGCCGGGTCCGCCCTCGACGATCTCGGTGAGCAGCCGCTCCCAGTCGTGAAGGAAGCGGTCCACCCCGTGGCGGGCCAGGGCGGAGGCCCGTCCCGCGGCGCCCGCGGCGCGGGCGAGGTCGGGGTCGTCGCGATAGGTCCGCAGGCCCTCGTCCAGGACCCGCAGGTCGGTGGCGACGACGCCGGCATCGGCCGGCACGTCGACCGCCACCTCGGTGGTGGCCAGGGCCACCACCGGCATCCCGAGCATCATCGCCTCGATCAGCGACAGGCCAAGCGACGTCCAGCGCACCGGGTGCAGATAGACGCGTCGGCGCGCCATCTCGGTGTGCAGCAGGCCCTGCGGCAGGTCGCCGCCGATCGCGACGTCCGGGTGGGTCACGGCCTCGCCCAGGCGCTCGCTGCCGATCCCGAAGACGTCGAGACCGACGGTGTCGGCGAACCCGGCCAGCAGGTCGGTGCCGGTGACACGTCCGCGACGCACCGGCTCGTTGACGACGACCGCCGCCCGGCCGATCTCGCCGGTGTAGCGGTCACCGGGGTCGAGCACGCCGTGCTCGATCACCCGTGTCGGCGCCCGGCCGGTGTCCCACGCCAGGGCATTGAAGTGGGTGACGTGGACGACGGGGATGTCGTCGCGGTCGGCGAGCGGATGCCGCGTCGTCGGCACGTCACCCTTGGGGGTGTTGTGCTCGACGAACACCGCGGGCAGATCGACGCCGGGGCGCCGACCGGTCCAGCGTTCGGTCAGCTCGATCTCCTCGGGCCGCTGGAGCACCACCGCGTCGATCTCGTCGGCGCGCTCGCGCAGCTGCTCGGGGGTGGCCTCCTGGGCGCGTTCCGGCCAGTCCCACGCCGCCGGACGCCCGCCGCCCCAGGGGCCGCCCTCGGGCAGCACCGGGAGCAGACACGTGTGCCGGCCCTGCACGAAAGCCGTGCTCCAGGAGCCGTGCACGTGCCAGTGCAGGACGGTCCGCGGAACGGACGTCGCGGCGGGCGGGAAGGTCACCGGCGAGGTATTGGTTCCCGCCGGGGACCCATAAACTTCTCCCCCGGAACTACTACTCTCCGTACACGAGAGCACTCACTGCGGCGACGACGTCATCCGCGCGGACACTGTCGAGGCACGGGTGACCAGGAACGGGACAGTCCCTGGCGCGTGTGCCCCGGCACGGCGCCGCCTGATCACCGAGCAGAATTCGTCGCACTCCGTAAGGAGCCCACCGCTCCGGGGGCACCACGGGGGCGAACAACGAGACGACCGGCACACCCACCGCGGCCGCCAGATGGGCGGGTCCTGTGTTGCCCACCACCACCGCCCGCGCACCGCCAAGCACCGCCGCGAGCGCACCGAAGGACGTCCGCCCGCCGAGGTCCACGCCGTCGCGTCCGGCCACGCGCGCGGTGAGCGCGGCCTCGCCCGGCGCGCCCGTCACGACCACCCGGTGACCGGCGGCCGCGAGGGCCGCGACGCCCTCGGTCGCGCGGTGCGGCGACCACGCCCGCGCGGGCACCGACGCCCCGGGGTGCAGCACCACGTAGGGGCCGTCGACGCCGTGCACGGCGAGCGCGTCGGCGGCCTCGTGGCGGGCGTCGTCGTCGACCGTGACGGCGAGCCGCCCGTCGTCGCCCGCGGGGAGCGCGTGGCCGGCGCGGGCGGCAATCGCGAGCGCGCGCTCGGCCTCGGGGAGGTCGTCGGGCAGGTCGACGGTGGGGTCGAGCGCCGGGTCGCCGGGACGCAGGCGGACGTCGAGCAGGCTGCCGGGGTAGTCGGCCGAGGCCGCGGTGATCCGACCGAGGCCGGCCATGCGCAGCACGAGTGCGGTCGGCAACGGCGACTGGTGGAACGAGGTGAGCACCACCGCCTCGTCGGCACCCACCGCCGCGAGCCTGTCGACGACCTCCTCGGTGCCCTCGCGCGTCACGGGCGGGGGCTCACCGTCGACCCAGGGACAGCGCCACACCTCGACGGCGTCCACCCCGGGCAGCACGCCGGCCGCCTGGCGGCCGCGCGGCCCGACGAGCATGACGACCTCGTCGGCGCCCGCGGCCACGGCGCGCACCGCCGGTCCGGCGAGCAGGACGTCGCCGTCGCTGTCGAGGCGGACGACGAGCACCCTGCTCACAGTGCTGATCCCGATGGGCGGAACCCCAACAGCGTGACGGCCCCGGCCAGGTCGTCGGCGAGGATGCCGCGCGCCGCGGCGTCCTCGATCTCCTCGCGGCGGGTCGCGGCGGTCGGCACGAGCACCGCCCGCGCCCCGGCGGCGTCGGCGGCCCCGACGTCCGCGGCGATGTCGCCGATCACGGCCACGTCGGCGGGCTCGACGCCCAGGGCGGCGGCCGCGTCGAGCACCATGCCGGGCGCGGGCTTGCGGCAGGCGCACCCGTCGTCACTGCCGTGCGGGCACCACCGCCACACCGCGAACGGGCCGAGCAGCTCGGCGACCCGGGCGTTGACGGCCTCGACCTGCCCGGCGTCGAGCAGGCCGCGGGCGATGCCGGACTGGTTGCTGACGACGCCCACCGGGACGCCTTCCGCGCGGACACGCTCCAGCGCCGCCGCCGCGCCGGGCATGGCGCGCACGGCGTCGGGGTCGCCGTTGTAGGGGACGTCGACGACGAGGGTGCCGTCGCGGTCGAACAGCACCGCACGGGGCCGGGTGCTCACGGCCCGGGAGCACACCACGGACCGCGCGGCCCCGCACACCCGTCCCCCCGCGGTGTGGGGAGCGTGCGGCCCGCGAGCCGCATCGGTTTGTGGGTGGGGGGCCCGGGTACACGCCCGGAGACCGGGACCGCGCCGGTCCTGTCCGCTCGAACCGGACGTGACCGCCCTGGAGGGAACCGCGTTGATCCGTACCCAGCCCCCTGAGGACCGGGGTCCGGGTGCGCCGCGTGACGTGGAAGTACGTGTCCTGGCTCAGCCGGAGGCGCTCGTCACCGTGCGCACCGTCGCGGGCGATCTCGCGGCCCGCGCCGAGTTCCCCCTCGACGCCGTCGACGATCTCCGGCTCGCCGTGGACGAGGCGTGCACGTGCATGGCCGGGCTCGCCCGCCCGGGCACGAAGCTGACCGTCACCTTCACGGTGGACGACGACCGGATCACCGTCACCTCGTCCGTCTCGACGACGGGGCCGACCGGGCTGCCCACCACCACGTTCGCGTGGCGGGTGCTGACCGTCCTGGCCGACGACGTGCGTGTGCTCTCCGAGGCGCCCACCGCTCCCGGCGAGGCCCATCGCCTGGCCCTGCGGATGACGCTGGTGCGTCCCGCGCTCGGGGACCCGCTCGGGGCTTCCGACGACCAGCTGCCGCCGCGGGACGCCGCCGTGTCCTTCATGCCCGAGCGTCCCGGGAGCCCGGGGCCGTGACGCCGTCCCCCGACCCGGCGCCCCCTCCCCCTCCAGAGACGACGGATGTGACCTCCATCGACGCCATGGCTGCGACCACCACGACGAGCGAGACGGCCGACGCCGTCGACACCACCGACACCGCCCCGCGCCCTGCCCCGGACACCGCGACCAAGGACAACGGGTCCGGTGGACGGTCGAACGGGCGGCGCAGCTCCTCGCGCGGCGAGTACGACCACCTCATGCCGAAGCTCGCCGAGCACGCGAAGCTCGAGATGGGCTCGCCGGAGCGGCTGCGGCTGCGCGACGAGCTGGTACGCGGGCACCTGCCGGTCGCCCAGCACATCGCGCGGCGCTTCTCGCGTCGCGGCGAGCCGGAGGAGGACCTCGAGCAGGTCGCGACCCTCGGGCTGATCAACGCCGTCGACCGGTACGACCCGGACCGCGGCACCGACTTCCTGTCCTACGCGGTCCCGACGATCACCGGCGAGGTCCGCCGGCACTTCCGTGACCAGGCCTGGTCGATGCGCGTACCGCGCCGGCTCAAGGACCTCAACGTCACGCTGTCGGCGGCGATGTCGCAGATGTCGCAGACCCTGGGCCGCGCCCCGAACGCCCCCGAGCTGGCCGAGCACCTGGGCATCTCCAAGGAGGAGGTGCTCGAGGCGCTCGAGGCGTCGAACGCCTACCGCAGCGGCTCGCTCGACGAGATGCTCGTCGACGACCCCGACTCCGGGAAGGTGTCCGACCTGCTCGGCGAGGCCGACGCCGCCCTCGAGCAGGTCGAATACCAGCAGACGCTGGCCCCGCTGCTCGAGAAGCTGCCCCAGCGCGAGCGGACGATCATCAAGCTGCGCTTCTTCGGCAACCTGACGCAGTCGCAGATCGCCGAGCACGTCGGCATCTCCCAGATGCACGTCTCCCGCCTGCTCGCGAAGACGCTGGTCCAGCTGCGCGGGGACGTCGGCGACGCGCGGTGAGCCCCCGCCCGACGGCCGTCGTCCTGCGCGACCTCGGCCTGGGCGATCTGCTCGTCGCCGTCCCCGCCCTGCGGCTGCTGCGCCGGACCCTTCCCGACCACGAGATCGTCCTCGTGGCCCCGGACGCCCTGGCGCCGCTCGTGGCGCGCATCGAGGCGGTGGACACCCACGTGAGCGATGTTCCCGGCCATAGCCGGGAACATCGCTCACGGGTGGACGTCGCGGTGAACCTCCACGGGCGCGGGCCCGAGAGCCACGCGCGCCTCGACGCGCTGGGCCCGGACCGGCGGATCGGGCACGTGGCACCGGGCTGGGACGGGCCGGCGTGGGTCGACGACCCGGCGCGCCCCGAACGACGGCGCTGGTGCGACCTGCTCGCCGCGACCGGTCTGGTCGACGCCACGGCCGCGCGGGACGGGGCCGACGACCTCACGCTGCCCGGGCGCCGGGCCGTCGCCTCCGGGCCCGTCGTCGTGCACCCCGGCGCCGCCTACGGGGCCAAGCGCTGGCCGGCCGAGCGGTTCGCCGCGTGCGCCGCCGCCCTGCAGGCGCGGGGCCACCCGGTGGTCGTCACCGGCGGCCCGGGCGAGCACCGGCTCACCGCCGAGGTCGTGGCCCGGGCGGGCCTGCCCGTGGACGCCGACCTCGGCGGGCGCACCGACCTCGCCGGCCTGCTCGACCTCGTCGCCGCCTCCGCGCTCGTCCTCGCGGGCGACACCGGCATCAGCCACGTCGCGACGGCGTTCGGCACGCCCTCGGTCACCCTGTTCGGTCCCGTGCCCCCGACGCCGTGGGGCCCGCCGCCCGGCGGCCCCCACGTCGTGCTCGGTGACGACACCGTCCGGCGCGGCGAGCGCTTCGCCGACGACCCCGACCCCGCACTGCTCGCCGTCACGCCCGAGGACGTGCTGGCCGCGCTCCCCTCCCCCGCCGCCATGGCTTCGCCACGTGAGTGATCCAGGTCGTCAGGACGACCCAGATCGCTCACGTGGCGAAGCCATCACCGCCTAGCATCACGAACCGTGAGGCTGCGCTACGAGCTCCTGGGCTGTGCGCAGCACGGGCACGCGCTCGTCGGCACCGACGCGGCCACGGTCCGTACGCAGGACGCGCAGCTCGTGCGCACGGACGCCGACGGCCTGCGCTGGCACCGCTGCCTGCGCTGCGACGCCTGGGAGCCCCGCGCGGCGCCCACGACACCCACCCGGGAGACCGCCCCCGGGCCCGACGAGATCGAGGTCCCGCTGCGCGGCCGCCCGCTGCGCGACCGCTACGTGCTGCGCCTCATCGCCCTCGACCGCGCCCTGCACGTCGTCGGCCTCGGGCTGCTCGGCACCGCCGTGCTGCTGTTCGCCGCCTACCGCGAGAGCTGGGGCCCGACCGTGGGCCAGATCGTCGGCATCCTCCAGGCGAGCCTCGGCGGCCCGGTCGGTCACGGTGGCCCGACGCTGCTCGTCGAGGTCGAGCGCGCCTTCGCCGTCCCGTCCTCCACGCTCTACTGGCTCGCGCTCGTGCTGCTCGCCTACGCGACGCTCGAGGCCGTCGAGGCGGTCGGGCTCTGGTACGCGCGGCGCTGGGCGGAGTACCTGACGTTCGTCGCCACCACCGTCCTGCTCGCGCCCGAGCTCTGGGAGCTGAGCCACGGACCGACGCCGACGAAGATCCTCGCCCTGGTGGTCAACATCGCCGTGATCGTCTATCTCCTCGTCGCCAAGCGCCTGTTCGGGGTGCGGGGCGGCGGCCGCGCCGAGGAGGCCGAGCGCGCCCACGACACCGGGTGGCCCGCGGTGGAGCGGGCCGGTCCCGGCATCGATCGGCTGACGCCGCGCTGAAGACTCGTCACACGTGGGTGGCGATCGGCCGTCGGAGGTAGAGGACGGTTCCGCGACGATCTCCTCGGGGCCGGTCCCGGCCGCACCCCGCGGGCTGCCGCACACGCCCGACCCCGCCTGGCACGACGCCCCCGGCCACTGGTCGGAGCTCCTGGGCCGCGCCGGCCTCGTCGCCTACGGGATCGTGCACCTCCTGCTGGCCTGGCTCGCCGCGTCCCTCGCCGCGCTCGGCGCGATGTCGCCGGTCGACCAGGGCGGCGCCGTCGCGATCGTCGCCCGCAGCGGGATCCTCGGGCGCGTCCTGCTCGTCGTGGCGACGGTGTGCCTCGTGACCTTCGCGGTCTGGCAGGTCCGCGCGGGCACCGTCGGGTTCGTGGGTCGAGGGGCGCGGCCTGCGCCGGCGCAAGCGCATCGGCGCGTACGCCAAGGCCCTCGGCGTCGGCGGCGTCGCCTCCCTGGCCGTGCGGGTCCTCGTGACCGGCCCCGGCGACGGTTCCGACCTGCGGGTGGTGACCACCGAGCTGTTCGCCCTGCCCGGCGGCCGGCTCCTCGTCCTCGTCGTCGCGATCGTCGTGCTGATCACGGCGGTCGCCACCGCGTTCACCGGCATCCGCGCGACCTTCCTCGGCGACCTCGTCCCCGAGAAGCTCACCCCGCGCCTGCGCCACCTCGCCCGCTGGCTCGGCGCGGTGGGCAACCTGACCCGCGCCGTCGTCTTCGCCGGGGTCGGCGTCCTCGGCCCTCGAGGCCGTCCTCGACGACGCCCCGGACGAGGTCGCGGGGCTCGACGTCGCGCTGCGCACCGTCGCCGAGCACACGCTGGGCACGACGGCGCTGACGATCGCGAGCCTCGGCTTCGCCGCCTACGGCCTGTACTGCCTGGTCGACGCCGACGCCCGGCATCCCTGAACGGCCACCGACACCCGGGGGCGTCGCGGCACCCACAGCCCCGCCACGGCGCCCGCGGCCGTGAGCGCGGCGCACACGGCCATCGTGGGCACGAACCCGGCGAGGAAGTCGGCGGCATCGGCATAGCCTCCGAGCGGCGCGAACACCGCCACGAGCAGCGCCAGGCCCAGCACCCCACCGAGCTCGCGCAGCGTGCTGTTCACCCCGGCCGCCTTGCCGACGTCGGCCGGCCCGAGCCCGCCCAGCACCGCGTTCGCCGCGGCGGGTATGGCCAGCGAGCCGCCGACGCTCGAGACGAGGAAGCCGGGCACGAGGTCGACGTAGGAGAGGTCCGGGGACGCCGCGGCCAGCGCGACCCACGCCGTCCCCAGCGCCGTGAGCACCAACCCCACCACGAGCGGCGGGCGGTTGCCGATCCGGTCGGCCAGCATGCCGCCGACCGGCCCGAGCACGACCAGCGCCGACGTCCACGCCATGAGCCCGAGCCCGGCCTCCAGCGGCGAGAACCCGAGGCCGACGGCGAGGAGCTGCGAGTAGAAGAAGACGCCGCCGAAGACCGAGACGAACAGGCCGACGGTCGCGAGGTTGCCCGCGACGAACCCGGGCGCGCGCAGCAGCCGGCCGGGCAGCAGCGGCTCGGACGCCCGGCGCTGCCGGAGCACGAAGGCCACCGCCAGCGCCGCGGCGGCGACGAGGGACGCGAGCACCTCGACCGATCCCCAGCCCGCCAGATTGCCCTGCGTCAGGGCCCACACCAGCGCGAGCGCGCCGGCCGCGAGCAGCACCACGCCGGGGGTGTCCAGGCGGGTGTCACCGCCACGGGACTCCGGCACCACCGCGAGCACGAGGGGCACGACCACCAGCCCGATCGGCACGTTGAGCCAGAACACGAACTCCCACCCGACGACGTCGGTGACGACCCCGCCGAGCCCGGGCCCGGCGAGCACGGCGAGGCCCGTGACGCCCTCGAGGACGCCGAGGGCGCGTCCGCGCTGCTCGGGCGGGTACGCGGCGCCGACGAGGGTCAGCGCGAGCGCGGTCACCGCGGCGGCGCCGACGCCCTGGACCGCGCGGGCGACCACCAGCGTCGGGACGTCCGGGGCCAGCGCGCAGGCGGCCGAGGCGAGGGTGAACACCACCAGGCCGCCGGTGAAGATCCGCCGTCGTCCGAAGCGGTCACCCAGCGCCGCCGCCGGGACGAGCAGCACGGCGAGCGTGAGGTTGTAGGCGTTCACGGTCCACTCGAGTGCCTCGACGCCGCCGCCGAGGTCCCGGCGGATCGTCGTCAGGGCCGTCGAGACGACCAGCGTGTCCAGCGCGCACATCAGCGAGGTCACCGATGCGAGCAGCAGCACCCCGGTGCGCTGTCGCGGAGACATGACCCGTCCTCCTCCGACTCCTTGCGGGGGCTGTCCCCGCACTCGTGGGTGAGACTCGGTTCGTCGGCAGGACTCATCGGTACGTCGGTGATATCGACCGAGAAGGAGCTGTGACCCGTGCCGCGACCGGTTGTGCCGCCACCACCTCGGGTACGCCCGGGCGGTGCCCCGTCGACCCGCACCGATCGCTGCGTGCCTGGCGCTCGCCCGGGACGTCGGATCGACGTTGCGTGGGCGTGACCTCGCCGCCGTCGCGGCCGGACTGACCTACTTCGCCGCCCTCGGCGTCGTGCCGTGGCTGCTGCTCGCGGTGTGGGGCGCGGCGCTGCTCACGTCGCCGGAGACGGTCGGCGCGTACCTCGCCGACCTGCGTCTGCTCGTGCCGCCGGAGATGGGCGCGCGGCCGGTCTACGACGCCCTCGTGCGCGCCGGGCTCGACCTCGGTCCGTGGGGTGCGCTCGTCACCGTCTTCCCGGCCACCTTCTACGGCGAGGGCCTGCGGCGCGCATGCCTGCGTCTCGCGCCGCGCCACGACCGCTTCACGGGATGGCGCGCGCGCCTCGCGCTCCTGCCGTTGGTCCTCGCGGTCCCGGTGCTCGCCCTCGGGGTGTTCGCCGCCGCACCCCTGATGGCCGACCTCGCCCGCGCCGGCGGGTTCGGGGGGACCCTGGGCCAGATCGTCGTCGCGTTCCACGTCTCCTTCGTCGCGCTCGGGGTCGTGATCGCCTGGGGGTTCCGCGTGGTCGCACCCGGTGGCCCCGGATGGCGGGCCACCCTGATCGGGGCGTTCGGGACCGCCGCGGTGCTCGCCGGCTTCCTCCAGGGCTTCCTGCTGTTCCTCGCCCTGCCGCTCGACCTCGGCATCCCGTTCGGCGGGCTCGACGTCGTCGGCGCGACGGTCGCGATCGCCCTCTGGATGTTCGTGCTCCACGTGCTGCTGCTGACGGGCTGGGCGGTCACCGACGCGCTCGACCGGCGTCCGCGATCAGTTCGGGTCGCGGAGCCGCCCGTCCGGGAGTCCGCGCCCGTCGCGGTGGGGGCCGGCCGATGAGCCACGCGACCCGCGTCCGGCCCGCCGTCACCGGCCACCCGGGCGTCCGCCCGACCCTGCACGCCGTGCCCTGGGCGCTCGGCGCCGGCGTGGTCGGCGTGCAGATCGCCTTCCCGCTCACCGGCGGCGGGACGCCGACGCTCACCGTGCTCGCGGTGGTCCTCTTCGCCTGCGCCTCGGTGGGGCACGCCCTGCTCACCCGCGGTCCCGGCGCCGCCGTCGGCCTCGTCGTCGTCGCGGGCGGGGGCGGCCTGGCGGCCGAGGCGATCGGGCTCGCCACCGGCCTGCCGTTCGGCCAGTACGCCTACACCGGCTCGCTCGGTACCGCCGTGCTCGGCGTGCCGCTGGTCGTCCCGGCGGCGTGGATCATGATGGCCTACCCGTCTCTGATCGTCGGGCGACGTCTGGCCGCGGCGCTCGGCCGGGGGCGGGGCGTCACCACCGTGCTCGGGGCCTGGGCGCTGGCCACCTGGGACGTGTTCCTCGACCCGCAGATGGTCGAGGCCGGCCACTGGTACTGGCTCGAGCCGTGGCCGACGCTGCCCGGCGTGCCGGGCATCCCGGTGTCCAACTTCGCCGGGTGGCTGCTCGTCGCCCTGCTGATGATCGCCGCGCTGGACCGCGTCCTGCCCGACCGCCACGACGGCGACGACCGGCTACCGCTGGCGCTGTGGTGCTGGACGTTCCTGTCGTCGACGATGGCCGCCGCGGTGTTCTTCGGCCGGCCCTCGGTCGCGCTCGTCGGCGGGCTGCTCATGGGTCTCGTCGGGGTGCCGCTGCTGGTGGTGCTCTCCCGCCGCGGGAGCGACGCGTGACGCTCGTCGGGATCGGCACGACGCTCGCCCTCGCCTCGCTCGGCCTCACCGTCGACAACCTGCGGCGCCTGCCCGTCCCCGGCCCGGACGCGCCGCCGCCGGGCGAGCGCGTCGCGGTGCTCGTGCCGGCGCGCGATGAGGCGGCGGGCATTGGCGACGCCGTGCGGGCCCTGCTCGTGGCCGTCGAGGGCTGGACCGCGCCGGTGGAGATCGTGGTGCTCGACGACGGGTCCACCGACGGCACCGGCGCGCGGGTGCGGGAGCTCGGCGACCCGCGGGTGCGCGTGCTCGACGGCGTGCCGCCCCCGCCCGGCTGGCTGGCGAAACCCTGGGCCTGCCACCAGCTCGTGGGCGCGGCACACCCGGGCACCGGGGTGTTCGTCTTCGTCGACGCCGACGTCCGCGTCGCGCCGCACGGCCTCGCCGCCACCGTCGACCTGCTGCGCCGCCGGGGGCTCGACCTCGTCTCGCCGCACCCGCGTCAGCTCGCCGAGGGCGGCGCCGAGCGCCTGGTCCAACCGCTGCTGGCGTGGTCGTGGCTCGCGATGCTGCCGCTGCGGGCCGCCGAGCTCTCGTCCCGCCCGACGCTGACCGCGGCCAACGGGCAGCTGCTCGCCGTCGACGCGCAGGCCTACCGGGCCGCCGGCGGCCACGCCCGCGGCGAGGTCCTCGACGACCTCGCCCTGCTCCGGGCGCTCAAGCGGGTCGGGGGCCACGGCATCGTCGCCGACGGCACGCACGTCGCGACGTGCCGCATGTACCGGGGTGCCGGCGAGCTGCGCGAGGGCTACGCGAAGTCGTTGTGGGCCGCGTTCGGTTCGCCGGCGGGCGCCGCCGGGGTGCTCGCGCTCCTCGGCCTGACCTACGTCCTGCCCGCGCTGGCGGCGCTGGGCGGCTCGCGGGTCGGGCTGGTGGGCTACCTCGCGGGGGTCGCGAGCCGGGCGCTCGCCGCCCGGCGGACGGGCGCGCGGGTCCGCGACGCGGTCGCCCACCCCGTGTCCGTGCTCGCGGTCGGCGCGCTGACCGTCGACTCCCTGCGGCGCCGGCGCGCGGGCACGCTGCGCTGGCGGGGCAGGCCCGTCGAGGCCGCGCCGGGGTCACGGTCCGAGCGGCGGTCCGGGCAGCGGTCCGCGGCGTGACCGACCCGCGCGTCGTGGTCGTCGGCGGCGGGCTCGGCGGGCTGGCGGCGGCGGCGCGGCTGGCCGCCACCGGCTCCCCGGTGACGCTGCTCGAGCAGGCCGACCGGGTCGGCGGGAAGCTCGGCACCGTCGAGCTCGGCGGCTTCCGCTTCGACACCGGCCCGTCCCTCGTGACCATGCCCGCGGTGTTCGAGCGGCTCTTCGCCGACACCGGGGCGCCCCTGCACGACGTCCTCGACCTGCGGCGCCTCGACGTCGCCGCGCGCTACCGGTTCGACGACGGCGTGGAGCTCGACCTGCCCGGCGAGCGCCCGGAGATCGCGCCGGCGATGGACGCCGCGCTCGGGGACGGGGCCGGCGCGCAGTGGGAGGCGTTCCTGCGCCACGCCGAGCGCGTGTGGGACGTGACCCACGAGCACTTCTTGGAGTCGCCGGTCTCCCCGGGCGGGCTCGCGCGCCTGTCGCTGCGGGTCCGCGACCTGTTCGCCGTCGCCCCCTGGCGCAGCCTGCGCGGGGCGGGCGCGCGCCACCTCCGCGACCCGCGCCTGGGCCTGCTGCTCGACCGCTACGCCACCTACTCCGGCTCCGACCCGCGCCGGGCCCCCGCCGCGCTGGCCGTCGTGCCGTACGTGGAGCAGCAGTTCGGGTCCTGGTACGTGCCCGGCGGGCTGCGCCGGCTCGCGGAGGTGGTCGCGGACCGGTGCCGGGCGCTCGGGGTGACGCTGCGGACCGGGGAGCGGGTGACGTCGATCGACACCGCCGGCGGGCGGGTGCGCGGGGTGCGGCTCGGGTCCGGGGAGGGCGTGCCGGCCGACGTGGTCGTCGCGAACGCCGACGCGGCGACGGTCTACGGGCCCGGAGGGCTCCTCCCCCACCCGCCGTCGGCGCGGCGGCTGGCCCGCACCACGCCGTCGTCGTCGGGGTTCGTGCTGCTGCTCGGGCTCGACGGCCGGGACCCGGGGACCCCGCACCACCGGGTGCTCTTCCCGCCGTCGCGCGCGGCCTACGACGCGGAGTTCGACGCGTACCGCGGCGCCGAGCCGCCGACCGCCCCGGCGGTGTACGTGCACGCCCCCGACGACCCCGCGCTGCGCCCCGACGACGACTCCGAGGCGTGGTTCGTGCTGGTCACCGCCCCGCGCCACGATCCGGGCGGCGGCGTCGACTGGGACGCGCCGGGGCTCGCGGAGCGGTACGCCGAGCGCATCCTCGCGCTGATGGCCGAGCGGGGCGTGGACGTCCGGCACCGCATCCGCCACTGCGCGGTGCGCACGCCGGCCGACCTCGAGCGCGAGACCCTCTCGCCCGGCGGCTCGATCTACGGCACCTCGTCCGACGGCGCCCTCGCGGCGTTCCTGCGCCCGGCCAACCGCTCGCCGGTCGACGGGCTCTACCTCGTCGGTGGCTCCGCCCACCCCGGCGGCGGCCTCCCCCTCGTCACCCTGTCCGCCGAGATCACCGCGCGCCTCGTACGTGAGCGGAATTCACGGCTATAGCCGTGAATTCCGCTCACGGGGGCTCACGCACGTAGTCGGCGGCGAACCGTCACGACCACCTGGGTGAAGCCGACGACCGCGAGCACCGCGGCGATGCCGACCGCGATCGTCGCCGCCGGCAGGGTCGGGCTCACGAGGGCCCCGAGCAGCCCCAGCGCCGTGACGATCACCCGCGACGGGCGCTCCCACACGCTCACGACGCCGATGTCGGGCAGCCGCGCCGAGGCCCGCACCGACTCCTGGAGCAGCGTCAGCACACCCACCCCGGCCGCGAGCCATCCCGGCGCGCCCGCCAGCACCAGCGCCACGAGGAACGCGACATCCCCGATGCGGTCGACGAGCGGATCGAGCACGCGTCCCCATGCCGTGGCGGTGTCGGTCAGCACGGCCACGGCGCCGTCCAGCCCGTCGAGCAGCGCGCACACGACCGCCAGCACCGCCCCGACCAGCAGGCCCCACCGCCCGGCCAGGACCGCGAGCGGCACCGCCACCCCGCACAGCGCCGACGCCCCCGTCAGCACCCACGGCGGCACGCGCCGGCGCGCCAGCGGCCGCACGACGACGAACACGAGGCGCAGCCACACGAGGACCGGCCCGCGCGGCTCGATCCCCCCGTGCGCCGCCGACCAGCGAGCGAGGAAGTCGGGAAGGGACGTCACTGCTCCCGCACGACCTCCGCCGGGTCCTTGTCGATGCGCAGGCCCTGGTAGCGCGGGTGGCGTAGCCGGCCGTCGGTGGTCCACTCGCCGAACCCGACCGCGCACACCAGCTCCGGCCGCACCCAGTGCTGGCCCTTCTCGCGGACGGCGTCGGCGAAGGGGCACTCGTCGGTCGACAGGGGGTCGAGGCGGTCGCGCAGCATCGCCAGCGTCGCGGCGTCGTAGCCGGTGCCGACCTTGCCCGCGTACCGCAACCCGTCCACCCCGGTGGCGTGGTACCCCACCAGCAGCGCCCCCAGCCCGCGCCGCGAGCCCGACGGATCGGTCCAGCCGCCGATGACGAACTCCTGGTCGCGCACGCACTTGAGCTTGAGCCAGTCGCGGCTGCGCCCCCCGACCACGTACGGCGCGTCGCTGCGCTTGGCGATCAGCCCCTCCCAGCCCCCGGCGCACGCCTCGGTGAGCAGGTCGGAGGGGTCGCCCTCGAGGGCGGCCGAGCGGAACAGCGGCGCCTGCACGTCGACGACGGCGTCCAGGATCCGGTGCCGCGTCGACTGCGGGAGCCGTGTGACGTCGATGCCGTCGAGCACCAGCAGGTCGAACAGGTGCGCCTCGATCTCCACCCCGGTGCGCCGTGCCCGGTTCGGGTCCTGGAGGTGCATGCGTGCCTGCAGGCTCGAGAACGTCCCGTCGGCGGCGGTGATCTCCCCGTCGAGCACGAAGCTCGCCGGCCCGTGCTCGTCGAGGGCCTCGACGATCTCGGGGTAGCTCGCGTCCATCGGCTTCTGGTTGCGCGACCACAGCCGCGTCGACTGCCCGCGCTCCCGGGTCGCGATCATCCGGACGCCGTCGAGCTTGCGCTCGAACACCCAGCCTGCACCCGGCGGGTGATCCTTCGACAGCGTCGCGAGCATCGGCGCCCGGTACCCCGCGTCGTCGGCCCGGCGCAGTGCGCGCTGCTGCTCGGGCGGGAGGTCCCACACGTCGTCCGGCACCCCGCCTTCCTACCGCCTACGGTCGCGCCATGAGCGAGCAGCGCAACGAGGCCGCGAACATCGAGCAGCGCTACGTCGCGGAGTACAACGACGAGGAGGCGCTGGTCGAGGGCCTCGACCCCGCCAAGCCCCGCGAGCAGAAGACCTCCGACGCGGTCGCCGCATCGGGTGACGACGTCGAGGAGCACGTCGACGAGATGACCGACCCCGAGCGGTGACACCGCGGTGGTGACCCGTCGGTAACCGGGGCGTGGCGGAGCGTCGTGCCCTGTGCCACGATCCTCCGCCATGCGGTATCTGGTGACCGGCGGTACCGGGTTCCTGGGCCGAGCGGTCCTCACCCGTCTGCTCCAACGCGACGACTGCGACGCCGTGTACGCGCTGGTCCGGGAGGGCTCGCGCGAGCGGCTGCTGCGCCGGCTCGTCGACACCCCCGGGCACGAGAAGGTCGTCCCGGTCATCGGCGACCTGACGCGCCCGCGCCTGGGCCTGCACGACGCCGAGATCGACGGGCTGGCCGGGCGGGTCGACCACGTGCTGCACCTCGGCGCGATCTACGACATCACCGCCGACGACGACACCAACCGCGCGGCCAACGTCGACGGGACGCGCGGCGTGGTCGAGCTGGCCTCCCGCCTCGGCGTCTCCTGCCTGCACCACGTGTCCTCCGTCGCTGTGGCCGGCGAGTACGAGGGCACCTTCACCGAGGACGACCTCGACGTCGGCCAAACGTTCGACAACCCCTACCACGCGACGAAGTACCAGGCGGAGCGCATCGTCCGCGAGGAGGGAGGAGTGCCGTGGCGCGTCTACCGTCCCGCCGTGGTCGTGGGCGACTCGCAGACCGGCGAGATGGACAAGATCGACGGGCCGTACTACCTGCTCACGGCGATCTCTCTGCTCAGCCGGTTACCGAGTGCCCTGCGCTTCGCGGTGCCGGAGCTGGGCGCCACCAACGTCGTCCCGGTCGACTTCGTCGCCGACGCGCTGGTGCACCTGGTCCACGAGCCGGGGATGGACCACCGCGCGTTCCACCTCGTCCACCCGCGCCCGCAGCCGCTCTCCGAGGTCTACAACGCCCTCGCCGACGCGCTCGGCGCCCCGAAGCTGCAGGCCACGATGCCGGCGGCCGTCGGCTCCCTCGTGAAGCGCGGCGCCGAGCAGGCCGCCCGGATCCCCGCGCTCGCCGCCGCCCGCGACATCGCCCTCGCCGAGCTCGACATCCCGCCCGAGGTGCTCCCCCACCTGACGTTCGGCGCCACCTTCAGCAGCGCCGAGACCCGCCGCGCCCTGGCAGGCACCGGCATCGCGAGCCCGGAGATCGGCGACTACGCCCGGGTGCTCGTCGACTGGTGGCGCGAGCACCTCGACCCCAACCGCCACCGCAGGCCCCGCCCCGGCGGGCCCCTGCAGGGCCGGCGCGTGGTCATCACCGGCGCCTCCTCGGGCATCGGGCGCGAGACGGCGTTCAAGGTCGCGCGCGCCGGCGGCGTGCCGCTGCTCGTCGCGCGGCGCACCGAGGAGCTCGAGGAGGTCCGCACCGAGGTCGAGCGCATGGGAGGGGAGCACGCCGATAGGGGCCAGGCCTGGGTGTACTCGTGCGACATCACCGACGGCGAGTCGGTCGACGCCCTGGTCAAGGCGATGATCAACGACCACGGTGGACCCGACACGGGCATCGACATGCTGGTCAACAACGCCGGCCGCTCGATCCGCCGCGGCGTGCGCCTCGAGGTCGACCGCTTCCACGACTTCGAGCGCACGATGGCGATCAACTACTTCGGCGCCGTCCGGCTGACGCTCGCGCTGCTGCCGCACATGCTCGAGCGGCGGTTCGGGCACGTCGTCGACATCTCGTCGATCGGGGTGCAGACCGGGCCGCCGCGGTTCTCCGCCTACGTCGCGAGCAAGGCCGCGATGGACGCCTGGGCCGACATCGTGGCCACCGAGGTGCTCGGCGAGGGCGTCAAGTTCACGACCGTGCACATGCCGTTGGTGCGGACGCCGATGATCGCCCCGACCCGCATCTACGACGCCTTCCCCACCGACTCCCCGGAGGAGGCGGCGGACAAGGTGCTGCACGCGCTCATCGACCGCCCCAAGCACGTCGGCACGCTGCTGGGGACGCTCGGCGCGCTGTCCGGCGCGCTGACACCGCGGTTGAAGGACGCCGTCATGCACGTCGCATATCGGGTGTTCCCCGAATCCGCCGCGGCCCGTGAGGGTAGTGAGCAGGAACGACGTGACGACGACCGGACGCTCGACACGGGCCCGCTCTCACGCGGCGCCCAGGCCATGGCCCGACTTCTCCCTGGAGTGCACTGGTGAAGACCCCGTTCGGCACCCCCACCGAGCTCGCGACCGGGCTGCGGCTGCTGACGGAGGCGGGCGTCATCGCCCCGGTCGCACCGCACCGGGCCGCGTTGTTCCCGACCGCGCTGTACCGCTACGGCTTCACCCCGACCACCGCGTTCGTCGTCGGCCGCTGGCGCCACCCGGACCGCGTCGCGATCGTCGACGACCGCGGCACGGTGACGTTCAAGGAGATCCACGAGCGCACCGACCGGCTCGCCCGCGCCCTCGCGGACCGCCGCGTCGGTCCCGGCAGCCGCGTCGCCGTGCTGTGCCGCAACCACCGCGGCCCCATCGAGACGATCCTGGCCGTCTCCAAGCTCGGCGCCGACGTCGTCCTGCTCAACACCGGGCTCTCGCCGTCGCAGATGAAGGCCGTCGCCGAGGAGCAGGAGATCGGCACGATCGTTGTCGACTCCGACCTCACCGACCGCCTCGACGAGGTGCCCGACAGCGTGAAGCGCGTCTTCGCCTGGACCGAGGGCGCCGGTTGCTGGGGCGACGACACCCTCGAGGGCCTCATCGGCGCGGACGGCTCCAAGCCGCTGGCCACCAAGCCGCCGGTCGGCAAGACGATCGTGCTGACCTCGGGCACCACGGGCACGCCGAAGGGCGCCGAGCGTCCCTCGCCGAACGGCATCGGCGTCGTCAACGCGATCCTCTCCCGCATCCCGCTCACCGCCCGCGAGCATGCCCTAGTCTCGGCGCCGCTGTTCCACACGTGGGGGTTCGCCGCGTTCCAGATCGGGTCGCTGATGGGCTCGACGCTGGTGCTGCGGCGCAAGTTCGATCCCGAGGACGCGCTGGCCCAGCTCGCCCAGCACCGCTGCACGTCGATGTTCGCGGTGCCGGTGATGCTCCAGCGCATCCTCGAGCTCGATGACGAGGTGAAGGCCCGCTACGACGTGTCGTCGCTCAGGACCGTCACCGCCACCGGCTCGGCGATGCCCCCGGCGAAGGTGACCGAGTTCCTCGAGACCTTCGGCGACAAGCTCTACATGCTCTACGGCTCCACCGAGGTGTCGTGGGCGTCGATCGCCAAGCCCGAGGAGCTGCGCTCCGAGCCCGGTACCGCGGGCCGCCCGCCCGTCGGCACCACGGTGAAGATCCTGGGTGACGACGACCAGGAGCTCCCCGCCGGCGAGACCGGCCGCATCTTCGTCGGCAACGACATGCTGTTCACCGGCTATACCGGCGGGCGCGGCGAGACCGAGATCGTCGACGACATGCTCGGCACCGGCGACCTCGGGCACTACGACCGCCACGGCCTGCTGTTCATCTCCGGGCGCGCCGACGACATGATCGTCTCGGGTGGCGAGAACATCCACGCCGGCGAGGTCGAGGGCCTGCTGGCCGACATGGACGGCGTCAAGGAGGCCGCGGTCGTCGGCGTCGACGACGAGGAGTACGGCCAGCGCCTGGCGGCCTACCTCGTGCTCGAGTCGGGGGCGACGGTCGACGCGGACGCCGTGCGCGATCACGTCAAGAACAACCTCGCCCGCTTCGCGAGCCCCCGCGACGTCGAGTTCCTCGACGAGCTCCCGCGGAACAACACCGGCAAGGTCCTCAAGTCGGAGCTCGGGTCCTCGGAGTCGTGAGGGCCTCGTGAGTGTCAGCGGCGTGGCGCCGCAGACATCCAGCGTCCGTAACGCCACGCACTCGACGACGGCGAGGCCCTCGCGAGCGAGTAGACGGACGCCGGGATTGGGCAGACTGGCCTCGTGAGCACGCCGGAGCCGGGCGCCTCGCGTTTGCGCGCGCCCGCGCACCGCGTGAGCCCGCGCGCGCGGTCGTGGTGGGCGCTGCGGTCGGCGATCACCTCGGTCGGCGTGCTCGTCCCCCAGGTCGTCGTCGCCGTCGTCCTCCCGACCTACACCTCGCTCATGATCCTCACGGCCGTGGCGACGGTGGTCGCCGGCGTCGCGCACATGCTCGTCGTCCCCCGCTGGCGCTACGCCCTGCACCGCTGGGAGATCACCGACGACGCCGTCCACACGCTCTCGGGCTGGCTGCGCCTCGAGTGGCGCATCGCCCCGATCTCGCGGGTTCAGACCGTCGACACCGACCGCGGGCCGCTGCAGCGCGCCTTCGGCCTGTCCTCGGTGACGGTCACGACGGCCTCCGCGAGCGGCGCGCTGACGATCGACGGGCTCGACGCCGACGCCGCGGTCGACCTCGCCGACCGGCTGACGAGGGTCACCGAGACCCTCGGGGGCGACGCGACGTGACGTCCGACCCTTCCGGCGGCTTCGGCTGGCAGCGGCTCGACCGCCGGATGCTCGTCGTCCACCCCGCCGTCGACCTCGCCAAGCTCCTCCCGGTCCTGCTCGTCATCGCGATCACCGGCGGCTCCAACGATGACCGCTGGCGCCTCGGCGGCGGCATCGCCCTCGCCGTCGCGGTGCTCGCGTTCGGGCTCTCGCGCTGGTTCACGACGTCCTACCGGATCGGCACCGACCGGGTGGAGCTGCGCACGGGCCTGCTGCGCCGCCACCACCGCAGCGTGCACCGCGACCGCATCCGCACCGCCGACCTCACGGCCAACCCGGCGCACCGCCTGTTCGGGCTCGCGGTGGTGCGCGTGGGCACGGGACGGCGCGAAGGTGGCGACGACGCCGAGCTGACCCTCGACGCCGTGCGCCGGGTCGAGGCCGAGCGGCTGCGTGCCCTGCTGCTCGGCGAGGCCCCGGCCGACGACGCCGCGCCGGTGCCCGAGCTCGCCCGCCTGCGTTGGACCTGGGTGCGCTTCGCCCCGTTGACGTTCTCGGCGATCGCCGTCGTGGGGGTGGTGTGGCTCGGGCTCTTCCGCCTCGCCGAGGAGTTCTCGCTGCGGGCGCCGGTCACCGAGACGCTGCGCGAGGGCGCAGGCCGCGCGCCGGTGTGGCTCGGCGCGGTGGCCCTGCTCGCCACGGCGGTCTTCGGGGCGGCCGTCGTGTTCGTGGAGGGCTGGTGGGGCTACCGGCTCACGCGGGCCGACGACGGCGGCCTCGTGCTGCGCCGCGGCCTGCTGACCCGCCGCACCCTGTCCCTCGAGGGCCGGCGCCTGCGCGGCGTCGAGCTCGACGAACCGCTGCTCGTGCGCCTCGGCCGGGGTGCGCGCCCGCTGGCCCTGACCACCGGGCTGCGCGCCGACGGGCAGGGCGAGCACGTCGGGGCCGTCGGTCCGGCGATGCCGCGCCGCCGGGCCCACCAGGTGGCCGCCGGCGTGCTCGGCGTCCGCGAGGAGGAGGGCACGCGCGCCCCGCTCGTCCGCCACCCGCGCGCGGCCGTCGTCCGCAGGCTGACCCGGGGCGTCGGCCCGGTGCTGGTCGTCTGCGCCGGGCTGCTCGTCCGGCCCGAGGCGCCCGCCGACCCCGTCGTCGTGCCGATCCTGCTCGGCGCCGCCGTGCTGCTCGCCGTCGACCGGATCCGCTCGCTGGGGCACGCGCTCACGGGCACGCACCTCGTCAGCCGCCACGGCGCCTGGGTGCGGCGCACCGTCGTCCTGCGCCGCGGCGGCGTGATCGGCTGGCGGCTCACCCAGTCGCTGACCCAGCGCCGCGCCGGGCTCGTCACCCTGCATGCCGTGACCGCTGCCGGCCGCGGGCGCTACGAAGTGCTCGACGTCGGCGCCGAGCGCGCCCTCGAGCTGGTCGAGGACATCACCCCCGGCCTGCTCGCACCCTTCGTGATCGACGGTCGGGGAGCCGGGCGGCTCGTACGCCGTTAAGGTCGTCCGGGTGAGTGCCCGGCTGGTGTGGATCGACTGCGAGATGACCGGACTCGACCTGGGCCACGACGCGCTCATCGAGATCGCGGCCCTGGTGACCGATGCGGACCTCGTCCCGTTCGGTGAGGGTGTCGACGTCGTCATCCACGCGTCCGACGAGTCCCTCGACAACATGCCGGACGTCGTCCGCGACATGCACGCCAAGTCGGGCCTGACCGACGAGGTGCGGCAGTCGACGGTGACGATGGCCGAGGCCGAGAAGCTCGTCCTCGACTACATCCGCGAGCACGTGCCCGAGGGCCGCTCGGCGCCCCTGTGCGGCAACTCGATCGCCACCGACCGCGGCTTCCTCGCCCGCGACATGCCCGAGCTCGACGGCTACCTGCACTACCGGATGGTCGACGTCAGTTCGATCAAGGAGCTGTGCCGGCGCTGGTACCCGCGCATCTACTACTCGCAGCCGGAGAAGGGGCTCGCCCACCGCGCGCTCGCCGACGTCCGCGAGTCGATCCGCGAGCTCGAGTACTACCGCCGCACGGCCTTCGTGCCCCTGCCCGGGCCGACGACCGACGAGGCCCAGGCCGCGGCCGCCTCCGTGGTAGCCGACGACCGCGCGGGCGTCATCGCGGCGGAGTCGACCGAGGCCGGTCCCGCCGGCGGCCAGGCGCCCCCGCCGGGGGCCTGACGCGGTTTCGGGCACGGTCCCGACGGACATCCTGCGCCGTCCGCCTCGAGCCACGGGGGCGATCCACCCGCCGCCACTGCCTCGAGGAGGCTCGATGCCGCACGTCACCGCCGTCGCCGACCAGCGGTGGGAGACATGGGACGATCCCGTGCGGGGCCGTCTCGCCTGGTGTCTCATGGACGACGGCCGCAGCCCGTCCCCCGAGTCCGTGGCGACGGGCGTCATGACGTTGGGCGAGGACGGGTGGCTGGGACGGCACCGCCACGCCGCGCCCGAGGTCTACTACGTCCTCGAGGGCGACGCGGTGGTCGCGGTCGACGAGGACGAGGTCCGCGTCGGCGCCGGGAGCCTCGTGCGGATGCCCGGCGACGTCGAGCACGGCATCCGCGCCGTCGACGGCCCGGCGCGCGTCCTGTTCGTCTTCCCGACGACGGCCTTCGACGACGTCGACTACCGGTTCAGCGCGGACGCCCTCGCGTGAGGGCTCCCGGTCGCAAGCCGCTCGCACTCGGCTTGTAGGCTCGTACGCGACTCACCGGGGCCTCCCCGGAGAGGCCAATGGTGGGTGTAGCTCAGTTGGCAGAGCACTGGGTTGTGATCCCAGGTGTCGCGGGTTCAAGTCCCGTCACTCACCCGGACGGCAGCGGTCCACCCGCTGTCGGATCGGAACGCTGGCTTTGCTAGGGTTTCGATCACGCGCCGTTAGCTCAATGGGCAGAGCAAGTGACTCTTAATCACTGGGTTCGGGGTTCGAGTCCCTGACGGCGCACCCTTCTTGCAGGTCAACGGTCGAGTCACTGTGTGCGTCCGCCCCGGCGCCCATGACTTACCCATGAAGTTCGTCCTCCTGGTCGTGCCACGCGTCGAGCGCGGCGGCAGCGCTTGGGTTCGCGATGCGCCGGCCGAGATAGAAGTTCTGGGTCATCGAGACCTGCGCGTGGCCGAGCTGATCGGCGACGGCCCGGGGTGACTGGCCGGACTGGTCGAGGATCGTGGCGCAGGTCCGGCGGAACACATGGCTGGTGACCCACGCGAACCCGTCGCTCCCTCTGGCCTCGCGCAGCGCCCGCCGGGTGTTGGACGGGTCGCGCCAGCCGCCGAGCGTGTCGGGGAAGACCGGTCCGAGGGCATCGCCGTCGGGATTCCGCGCCTGCAGCGTCGTGATCACGAAGCGCGGCAGCGTCAGGATGCGCTCGCCGGTCTCGGTCTTGGTCGACTTTCGGATGAGCCCGACGCCGGTGAGGCGAATCAGGGTGCGGGAGACGTCGACCGTGCCGGCGTCCAGATCGACTTCCGGCCACGCGACCGCCAGGGCCTCGCCGATGCGGACCCCGGTGCCGATCATGAACCGGCAGAGGTCGGGCAGGTCCTTGTCGCGGGCGTCCTCGTCGGCGTCGAGCTGGGCGAGCCAGGCGCGACACTCGGCGAGGGTCAGCGAACGGGTCGCCTTGCGCCGGCCGGCGTGGATGCGCCCGAGGTCGCGCACCGGGTTCGTCGGGATCGCGCCGTGGCGCACCGCGACACCGAGGAGGCCCGAGAGCACCGAGCGCGCGAGCTTCGCGGCCGCGGTCCCGCGGTGCGCCTGCACGGTCTGGACGAAGCTGTCGAGCAGCGGCACGGTTGCCTCCCGGACCCGCAGCTCGCCGACTCCGGGCAGGACCACGACGTCGAGCTGCCGGCGGTACTGCTCGGCGGTGCTCGGGGACCGCTCCCCCGCGTTGACCCCGGCGTCGATGCCGGCGAGCCATTCCGGGGCGATCTCCCGGATGCGGGTGTCGCCGCTAATGCCCGTGGCCGTGCGTGCGCGGTCCCGCAGCGCGCGGCGGAGGGCGTCCTTGGCCTTGGTCTTGGTGGGGCCGCTGCGCTCGACCTGGCGGGCCTTACCGTCGAGGTCGCGGAACCACGCCAAGGCGACGTAACGGCCAGGCTCGCCGTTAACCCTGATCTGACCGTAGGTGCCGACGGCGGTGGGTGGACGGGGCATCGCCTGCTCACCCCGCCTGCGGGTCGGCGAGCCCGTCGAACCAGGCGCGCACCTCGTCGGGGTCGTAGCGCAGGTAGCGCCCGACACGGCGTCCCCGCGGCCCGTAGCCCGAGCACCGCCACTGGTAGACGGTGCTCAGCGCGATCCCGAGGTAGTCGGCGACGTCCTGGGCGCTCCAACGGCGTTCCGGACGGGCGGCCGGTGGGATGGGCGTGGGGCGCTGGCCGACGGGCCGGACGACGTCGTAGGTGCTCACAGGTCAGTCCTCCAGGGCAATCCGGCCGAGGTGGCCGAGGTGGTTGTGGGCGCGGTCGAGGAAGGCGCCCACATCGGCGACCAGGCCGCGGGCTTCGGTGAGGGCGCCGTAGGCGTCACGCAGCGCCGTCGACGGGTCGTGGCCGCGGTCGTCGACGTAGCCGGCGGGATCGGCCCGACGGAGCTGATCGGTCAGGAAGTCGAGGAGCTGGCCGTGACGGTGGACCAGGACGCTGACGTGTCCGACGACGTCGTAGGCGTCGGTGGCCGCGAACGGAGCCGTCATCGTGGCGTGGTTGGCCTCGCGGACGGTTTCGGCCGCTTCGGCGACACAGCCGGCGAGGCTGAGCGGGGTGTCGTTCATCGGGTCTCCTCGGGGACGTCGGCGGCGCGGTCGGTGGCGGCGCCGAGCTGGTCGGCGAACTCGCCCGCACTGCTGGACACCGCCGGACCGAGGGTCGGGAAGGCGGCGAAGAGCAGCACGAGGGTCACGACCCCGGAGACGAGCGCGGGCGCGGCCCGGTGACTCTTGACCAGCAGCGCGGTGACGAGACCGGCGATGATGACGATGGCGATGAGGTTCATCAGGCGGCCCGCCGTCCGTGGGCCTGAACACGGTCGACGTACTCGCCGTACCCACCGAGGTACGGGACGCGGATGCGCTCGCAGTCGCGGCCGAGCCCGGAGAGGTAAGCGACTCCAGGGGCGGCGTTGGCGTGCTCGGGCCCCAGCGGGCGGGCGTCGGCCCCGTGCAGCATCTCCAGCGAGTCCGCCGGCACCCGGAACGAGAGACGCAGCGCGAACTGGTCGCGGGCGTAGCCGCCAGCCACCGCGGTGGCCTCGAACCGCTGGGCCAGCATCAGCACACGGAACGCAGCCTTCCGCCCCTCCGAGAGCAGCCGGAGAACCGCGGTGCGAATGCGGTCGCCGACCGGGATGCCCTCGCCGCGCTTGGGCTTGGGCAGGGAGTCCGCGGCGCGCAGCAGCCCGGGGAACTCCTCCAGGACGACCAGCACCGTCGGCGTGGACGTCGTGGGTTCGATCTTGTCGCAGCGCGCCGGAATGGTGGCGAGGCGGCGGTCCATTTCAGCCACCAGGCCCTCCAGGAGCACGGCGTGGACCTCGATGTCGTGGGTGCCGACCACCTGATGCGGGCGATGGACCGTGCCGTCCCAGGGACGACCGAGCAGCAGCCCGGTGACGTCGGAGCCCGTGATCAGCACGTCCGGGGCGGCGGCGAGCTGAGCAATAAGGCCGTTCGCGAACTGCGTCTTGCCTGATCCGTTCTGGCCTTGCACGCCGAGGTGTCCGACCTCGGTGAGGGCGTGACCGAGCGTCAGGCCGTCCTCGGTCCTGCCAATGATCACCGGCTCGTAGACCGAGGCCAGGGTGAGCGAGGGCAGGTTGTAGCCGTCACGCAGAGGGTCGTGGTCGAGCAGGTGCACCCGCACCCAGCGACCGGCGATCGGCTCGACCCGCAGCCCGTGGGCGCCGAGGGTGTGCGCCAGCCGCGGGCCACGGTCCTTGGCGGTGAAGTCAGCCGGCTCCTGGCCGGCCATCAGCTCGACGGTAAACGAGGTCGGTGGCCCGAGGCGGACTTCCCCGACCCGTGGGGTGCGCACGGTAACCCCGGAGGCGACGGCGACGTACTGGCACAAGCCGATCCCGGTGCAGGCCTCGCGGAAGACCCCGCGCAGCGCGTTGGCGAACATCACGACCGAGGCCTCGTAGTCGCGCCGAGAGCGGCGCTGACGCAGCCGGCCGAGGAAGCCGTGGGCGCCAGGGCCTTCGGTGCGCCCGGACCGGTGCTCGAGGGGGCGGGCGTGCTCGAGGGCGGGCATCACGCGGCCCCCCACTCGACACACGCCGGGCACAGTGACCCGTCGACCGCGGGCATCGGAAACAGCAGCGAGCAGGCCGGGCACATCGGCTCGGCGTCGGCGACCGGGTCCGGGACGCCGGCCATGCGCAGCCGGCGCATCAGCCGGCGTTCACCGGGCGTCGTGGCGGCCCAGATGCCGTGGTCCTGACCGGAGTCCAGCGCCCAGGCCAGGCACTCCCGCTGCACCGGGCACAACCGGCACACCTGCCGGGCGGCCGCCACCTGCTCCTGTACCGCCGCGGCCTCGTCGAGGCCCTGACCCTCGTCGGGTGGGAAGAACAGCTCCGGGTCCTTGTCGCGGCACGCACCGCGGGTCTGCCAACCCATCACGCGGCCTCGCCCTCGGACGAACGGCGGGACGGACGCGGGGCCGAGCCGACCGCCGGGGTGATCCCGTCCGCGGTGAACGAGACGTCGACCCCCTTGCCGCCGTTGCGGGCCTGCCGGACCTTCGCAGTCAGCCCGGGCAGTTCCACCGGCGAGTACGGGGCCAGCTCCGGAACCTCGTGCGAGGCCACCCGGACCCCGTGCAGCTCGTGACGCCCGTCCCGGCCGGTCGGCAGCATCACGTCGTAGATACGGACCGGCGCGTTGGTCGCCTCGTCGATCAGCGCCTGGCCCGAGGAGCGGCGACCGTTCGGGCCGTCCTCCCAGCGTTCCATCGTCTGCGCGTGGCCGGTCGCGATGGCCTGCATCTGACTGGTGTCGATCGGTGCGTTGAACTCGAACATGTTTCTCGCCGTCCCTCTGCTTCGAGACCGCCGTGTGCGGTGACAGAAACAGCTTGGGATGCGGCCCCTTAATTCGTCATCTGCGCTTCGCCGCACGCCTCCCACTCGATCCGGCGAGAGCCACTTGCGCGCACGCAAATGCCCTTGTCCTACGCAGTTGCCTTGTCTAGAATGAGTAGCAATTGCTCGCCGCCGAATTCGAGGTCACGGCTATGGCTGTCGCACCGACGTCCCTCGCACGCATCGCCGAGTCCTCGGGATTCGGAATGGCGGACGTTGCGTTCCTCGCCGGCCTGGACGAGAGCACCGTGTGCCGCCTGTGGGACAACCCTGACTGGCTCGACCGCGTGAAGGGCAGCTCACTACAGGCCATCGTGGCGGTGGTGCCCGGTGTCGGGGAGTACGTCCTCGGCTATTCCCTCGCCGACCGCCGCAGCCGCCTCGCTGACCGGCTCAGTAACCAGGACGTCGAGGTCGACACCACGGCCTTCCGTCGGTTGGTTCAGGAGCGCCGTGTCCCTGAGCAGTACCTCAGCAACGCGCTCGACACCGCGGCGTGCGTGCTCGACGGTGACGTCCGCCAAGCTGCGGCACACCTGGCTCGCTTCTGGGGTCGAGAACAGGACTATGCGCTCGGGTTCGTGTTCGGCACGAACGACAGCGACGCCCTGCTTGTCGACGCCGGTCCACTCGTGGTTGCAGCCACGGTGATGGTCGATCAGCTCAGCAGCCGATCGAATTCCTTCCACGCCATCGTCGCTCAGGCCAATCTCCTTCACCACATCTCGCGGAGCACGGGCAAGCCGACGAGCGTGAACGCGGACGATGTCAATCGGAGCACCGCACTCGCGTTTCGCAGCTCCGTCATCGGTCAAATCATGGCGACCAACGATGCTGACCTGGCCGCCGGCTACAGCCGTTCGGTGAAGTCCTCTCCCCTACTGGCGATGGTCGAGGACTGGGCGTTCCCGACCTACACACACGACGCGAAGCCGACGCCGGACTTCTCCTTGCCGCGGTCCCTGCTCCTGCGTCACACCGCGGACGAGGTGATCCGCGAGGTGGACGAGTACAACGACGCCTACTTGATCTACCTCGCGGAGACGTCGATCCCAACGATCATCGCCCGCGACGAGACGTTCGGTCTCCGTCGCGACCACCTCCGGTCAAGGCTGCGAGCTCGTCGCGAGCGGGTCTTGCTGCCGGAGGCTGCTACCGCCTGCGACGCTATCCTCGGAGAACTTGACGGGACGGCGAGCGCAGTCGGAGGCAGTGGCTTTGACCAGCAGTGGTAGCGAGTCCGACACCTACGCACGGAACGCCGACTTCTGGGTAAAGATCATCCGCGAGGACCTGGACCGCTACCGCACCGAGCTGACTAACGACGCGGTGCTCGACGCCGTCGGCCCCTGTGAGGGTCTGGACGTGCTCGACGCCGGCTGTGGCGAGGGCTACATGGGCCGGCTACTCGCCGAGCGAGGCGCGCGGGTCGTGGGCGCAGACATCTCCGACTCGCTCATCGCTGCCGCCCGGACCCACGAGGACGCCGAGCGCCTGGGCCTTCGGTACGAGGTTGCAAGTCTCGAAAACCTGCCCGAGCCGGACGACAGCTTCGACCTCGTCATCTGCAACCACGTCCTGAGCGACGTCTCGGACCCGGGCCGCGCGCTCGCCGAATTGGGTCGCGTCCTGCGCCCCGGCGGAAAGCTCGTTGCGCTGATGCTGCATCCGTGCTTCTACACAGCGCACGCCGAGCGTGACGCTTCGGGCTCGATCCCAGTCACAACGTACTTCTCGGAGAGGACGATCTCGCAGCCTTTCAAGGTCGCAGGAGTCGAGTCCCCGGACGAGGTACACATGAACTTTCGATCGCTCGAGTTCTACGCAAGCGCTCTACTCCGAGCGGGTTTCCTAATTTCTGGACTAGAGGAACCGCATCCCCGGGCAGCAGTACTTAGTACTGATCCCTGGTGGGCGAAGAATTTCGTCAAACCACTGTTCCTCTTGATCTCTGCTCGGCGAGACAGGTGAGCGAATCGCCACCCAAGTCAAGCGCTGCAGGCAAAGAAGGCAAGGAGGACCGTCGGTTCAGACTGCCTCTAGGCTTGAACGTTGCCGCTGCACTCTTCTTGGCGATTCTCGTCGCAATCTTCTCGTTCGTTAGTGTTTGGTGGCTGCTTGGCCAGCCTGACCTAAGAGCCGGCGGGTTCGAAGCGCGGGATCGCCTCGATATAGTAAAGATTGCCCTCGCTACGGTTGCAGGTGTCGGCGGTGTGGTCGCACTCGTCGTGGCGTACCGGAAACAGCGGCTCAACGAAGCCGAGGACCGCCGTAAGGAAGCGGACTCAGCTCGCGAGAATACAAAGCTCCTCACCGAGCGGTTCGGGCGAGCGGCCGACCAGCTCGGCTCCGAGCGAGCAGCGGTGCGACTTTCTGGGCTCCATGCATTAGCTAACCTAGCAGACGACTGGGCTGCTGGGCGCCAAATGTGCATCAGCGTTCTTTGCAGTTATCTGCAGATGCCATATTCGACTCCAACACCATCCAAGCTACCTTGGAAACGACCCGACGTGGCGGAGCAACATCGAGAAAAGGGCGTCCGCGCAACAGCCTTTCGACTTATCGCAGATCGCCTGCGGCCTGGAGCGGAAGTTACGTGGCGCGGACACACCTTTGACTTCAAGCGCGCGGTAGTGGATTCGGCAGACTTCAAAGGATGTATTTTCGATAGCACCACAATGATCTCCTTCGAAGGTGCCACCTTTCCCTCGGGCGGCTTCGTCGACTTTCGCGACGCCTCCTTTGAAGGTGGAGTTGTCGACTTCACCGCCGCCAGTTTCTCCGGAGCCGCCATCGACTTCAACAGCGCGAGCATCGTTGACGGTGCAGTAGTTCAGTTCGCTGGTTCCGACTTTTCCGGCGGCGAGATAGACTTTGTATGCGTGGAAATTCAAGATGGCTGGCTCGATCTCGCCCACTCCTCGTTTTCCGGCGCATTAGTGCGCTTCAATGGAACCAAGGTCACAGGCGGCGGAATCCAATTCTCCGGATCGACGATATCAGGCGGCGAGGTACGGCTCTACCACGCCGAAGCTTCTGGCGACGGTTTGGTGAACTTCGCTGGCGTGCAGGCGATTGGCGGCTTCATCAACCTGGAAGGATTTCGGTCGACCGAGCCGAATCAGCTCCGAATTTTTCGAGCAGATCTTGATGCGGCGCATCCAACTTATTCTGCAATGAGTGCAGATTCGCATCCTCCAGACTTCTCCGACTGAAACCGCGAAGCCGACGTGAGCCGGAAGGAGCTAGCTTGGCCAATCTCCCCAGTCGGATGTGCCACCGTAGTTCACACGGCGCGGAAGCCTCCCTGGAGAAACAGTGACGAACGGCCGCCCGTCGTCGTCGATCGTCTGGGTCCGACGTACTCCTTCAACGAGCATTTCTAGCTCAATTGACCACTCGTGCCAGATAGCGTGCTCCGAATCTTGGGCATTGGCCCAGATATGAACCTGCTCGATGTCCCCCGCCGCAAGCTTCGCGGTCAGGGGCTTACCGACATCACCTGACGGGTTGCGCCAAGTAGTCAACGGCTGCTCACCCCAATCTAGGTCGATCTCAAGGCGTCGGGGTTCCAAGTCCGCACCCCCGACCCCTCTTGTTAGGATAATTCCTTCTTGAAGCTCGATTGTTCGGTGTTTCGCGACGCGCACGTTCTCCACCACGACTGCCGCCTCGACCCTCGCTTGGACGGTGACCCTCAGCGGAGTCGTTAGCGCATCGACCGCATTCAGTACACTGGCCCACTCCAGCCATGCATCGCGTCCCGTCGGTGCGCCCGACTCATTGATACGAAGTGGATCGTCGACATATACTGAGAAGCCAATCCAATCCGGATCACCCGACCAGATGACGCGCGGGTCACGATCGACGTGTACGTATATCGGTGAATGGCCGGGAAGCGACTCTCGCCCCTTCCGCTCGACCAACGAGGTGAGAGGCTTGAAGTAGGCTTGTACCGTCATCCCGAGAACCACGCCAATTGCGCCACCCAGTAAAAGCTCAACGAGATTCAAAGTACATCCTTCGCAGTAGACCGCGCCATTAGGCAAGATCGCGACCAAGATACATGATCCAGCTACACCATCGTGACAGCTCGAAGGACGCCGATAGCTGCGTTGAGCTGGCCGGCGCTATTAGGTCTTCTGACCCGACCGGCCTTTGAACAACTCCTATCGAGCCCGGCAAATCGGTCGGCTAGCGCCGTCGTCTCCTCGTGTTCGGCTCTCCCAACTCGTCCTGCGCTTCAGCCACAAGGCCCTCGGGCCCGAAAAGTCCAGTCGTCATCTGCAGGCCATTACACGCCACATTCGGCATGTAATGCACCCGGTCGGCGAAATCGCGAGGGCAGTAAATCCACTGAGAACGGTCGTCCTTGACGAGCTTGAAGAATTGAGCCTCGTTAAAAAGTTCCGGTACGAGCGGAATCGCGGAGCCAGAGACGCCCTCGAACCTCTTCCTCGCGTCGGCCCTTCGCACAATAGTGCTCATTACATTACCCCCCACTGCGCCATTCCAGCTACTAACCGCTCGAATGGCCCGGGTCAGCAGCCTTGCGATCGAGTTGGGGGAAAGGCCACGCCTAACGCATCGCCGTACTACCTTGACGAGCCGACGACGGTAGTCAGGCGAAAGACCCACTCCGGTGGCGTGCAACACGAGGTGGCCTTGGGGTACGAATTGAAGCTCGACGCTGAAGTCCCGGCTCGCCTCCTCCTCCCAGCCAGCGGCTAGGGTTTGCGCATTGCTCACCAAGCAAATGAATGATTGTAGCCCGTCGGGAGACGGATCTAGACCAGACAGATCAGGCTTGCGAGGTTCAAGGAAACCAGCACCAACGAAGGCGGTGCGCCTCACCTTGGCTCGATCCGCACGCGCAACACCTGGCAGAACCAGCGAACGGACCGCTCTCGTTGCGTTCCTTCCAAGCTCGTCCAGAACACCGTCGAAGTTCTTTGACCCGTGGACGCCGAGGGACCGAAGCAACAGCTCGTGAGTTTTCTCGGTGACGCCCATGTCCGCAAGCCCCGTGTACGCAAATGTTGCGTGGTTGCACAGCAGAGTCGCCTTATTCTCCTTCTCTTCAAATAGTTCTCCTCTCATCGTCGTCAAACGGCGGTCCGACGCTTGAACGACGCAGGACGGCGTTATGCACGTTAGAATCAACGTCACACCCGTGATACTCGCACTCGTACCGCCTTCCGTCATAGCGCTGCTTGGGTGAGATTTAGCTGGTATGCTCGTGTCGCTGCCAGAAACGTTGAGTTGCGCGATCCCGGTCCCACATGAGCTATCTCGGCGCGCTGTCGTTAGTCATTGTCAACGTCGTAGCGGTGGCGTCGGTGCATCGCTCCACAGCAGGCCGCGATCCTTCAGCCATGTCCGCGCCGCGTCGAGCCCGTCGTTCTCTGCGACGCTAAGCAGCTCGCACGCGCGGTTGTTACGCTGTACGCAGTCCCAGGTGTCGCCGCTCAGCGCGAGACGGCTGTCGGCGTCCAGGTCCTCCGCGGCGATGTCTTCGTCGGTAGCCTCTTCCCCGAGCATGGCGAGCCTGCGCAGGTCCCGCCGTCCGGTGGACCACGTCAGTTGTCGCCGGCCCTCGCTGGACTGCTCCCACTCCCACCAGCGCGCCATGGCCGACTCCTCGTAGGTGTCGACCGCGTCGGCGAGGAGCTGCATCGGAGTCCGGCCACCGGCCCGCTGGCCTTCCTTGCGGTGCGATCCGGTGACTTCGTGGGCGATCTTGGTGAAGTAGTCGGCCAGGTCGCCGTCCCCGAGCTGCACACGGCGCAGGTCCCACCCGTGATCATCGGACGCGTCGAAACCCTTGCGCTCCAGCGCGCCACGCCAACGGGCGAACATGCGAGCGCCGACGCTGCCGGCGACAAGCTCGGCGGAGACCTGGGCGCCGAAGCAAAGCAGAGCGTGGACGTGAACGTGCCAGCCGTTGTCGCCGTCGGTGACCTCCACGACCCGAGCCCAGCCCAGTAACCCGCCAAACAGCTCCTGATCGGCCTGCCACGCTCCGCCCGAGGTGACGCGCGCCCAGGCGTCGGACAGGACGTCCCAGCAGCCACGGGCCTGGCGCAGGGTGTTCTCCTCGATCGCTTCGGCCTCAGCTTCGCGCTCGTCGAAGTCCCAGTGGTTCGCATTGGCCGCTTCGTACAGCGAGCGGTTCTCCTCGAGGCGGCGCAGCCGGGCGCGCTCGTCCTTGCTCAGCCCGAGCCGGTCCCCGCGCGAGTGGCGCATGGTCAGGGTCAAAAGGAAGGCCGACCCGCCGGCCCCGTCGACCGCGCGCATCACCTTGGACAGCTCGTCCGCCCGCCGGGTGGCGATCTTCGCGGCGCACTGCGGGCAGCTCCACACCGACCCGCATGACGCGAGCCCGGAGTAGCCGGCCGAGCGGGAGCCGTCCTCGCCCGTCGTGAGCGCGAGCGTGACCCCGCCGTCGGGGTCAAGCGGGGTGCCGCAGTTCCGGACCCGGCGCAGGCTGGTGATGGGCCGCAGCTGCGACCGTCGCCCCCAGCGGGTCTCGCGTCGGTGCTGGGCCTTCGCCACCCGCTCACCCGGACTCAGTCGCTCGTTGGCTCCCCGGCGGGACCTGGTCTTGTGAAGACCTGTTCGCCCATTACCGAGAGCCGCCCCGCTCACCGGGCACCACCAGCGGTCAGAGCCGGCGCTGGCGCGCCGGCGGTGGCCGGCCCTTCCGGGCCGGCCACGCTCTCACTCCTGACTTCGTCCCGTGCCGCGCGGCCGGCCCCCGGGCCGGCCACCACAGCGGCGACAGCGACGACCTGGGCCACGGAAGCGACCAGGAGCAGGACGAGCATCGGCCTCCGGCGGCCAGGCGCTCCGCCCTGGACCAGGGCACCGACCTCAGGAGAGCCCTCGACGGCGACGAGCTCGGGGAAGTGGTGGTCGGGGCGGGGCCCCACCCTCGACGACGCGCCCGAGGGCTGCCAGACCGCCCGCACGGCCGCAAGCGCCACCCGGCAGCGCAGACGCCCGTCCTCGACGGCAGGGGCGCTTGCACCCGCACGAACGGCCCGGCAGGGCAGAGCCCGCGCCGCCGAGGGAGAGACCCCTAGGCCGATCGATGGCGGGGCATGGACGAGGCGGTGTAGCTCGGCCAGGGTGAGCCGGCCAGACCCGGCCTGGACCCCGCCGCCCGCTATGTAGACGCAGCCTCGACCGAAGGCGGACCGATGGACACCTCTGACGGCCATGACCTCAGCTGGCACGAGGACGACGAGCTCCACCAGGCTGAGGGCGTGCTCTCGGAGCGGCTCGGGATCAGCATGGACGAAGCCGTTATCGCCATCCGACGGCGTGCTGAGGCCTCGGCGCTGACGCCGGCCGAGATTGCCACCCAGGTGCTCCACGAAGTCAGGACACCCAG
Source organism: Actinomycetospora sp. NBC_00405 (assembly GCF_036044095.1). Lineage (NCBI taxonomy): Bacteria > Bacillati > Actinomycetota > Actinomycetes > Pseudonocardiales > Pseudonocardiaceae > Actinomycetospora > Actinomycetospora sp. NBC_00405. The sequence continues at coordinate 5,943,407 of NZ_CP107938.1, read as the reverse complement.
GCGCTGAGCGAACATCGCAACGACGGGCGGGCCGCCGCCGAGCGTGCGACAGCGCGACCCCGTTGTCTGTGGAGCACGTCGCCATGGTGAGCCGGGCAGGGCGAGTCGGTTCACCGACGCGACCGGACGAGACGGTGTTGGGCGCCTCCCCAGACCCCGTGAAGGCGGGGCCGGCTTGGACGAGAAGCGGCAAGAGCAGGCTCATCGAACCAGCACGGGACTGCTGAGATTGCCCGGACTCTGTACGGTGGCGGCCACAGCGCTCGACTTGACGGGCGCCGACCGGACGTGGAGCGCTCCGCTGGCTAGGAGAGCTCCCGGTGGTCCCGTTGTTCATGTGCGTCCCGACTGACCTGCGGGTGGCGGGCAGAACGCAGCCCATGTCGCTTCGGCTCTGCTCGGCGCACCAGCATCGTTGACCTGTCGCGCTCGTCCCCGCCGCGATCTTCAAGGTGGGACCCACATGGACCCCCGTCAGCACGACGAACTCGTCACCGCCCTCCGCCAGGCCGCCCGCGGCCTGGCGAGCCGGCGCAGCATCCGCGACCTCGAGGAGACGCTCGGGCAGATCGTCACCTCGGCCGTGGCCACGATCCCCGGGGTGGACGCGGGCAGCATCTCCATCACCCACCACGGGCACATCGAGACCCGCCACCCCACGAGCGAGACGATCGGCAAGCTCGACCGCACCCAGAGCGAGCTCAACGAAGGCCCCTGCATCTCCGCGATCAAGGACCCGCCCGAGGACGGGATCGTGATCGCCCGCGACCTCGCCGGCGACGACGCCCAGCGGTGGCCCCGGTTCGCCCCGCTCGCGGTCGAGGCCGGCTACCGGGCGCTGATGTCGACCCAGCTCTCGACCAACGGGGGCCCGCGGGCCGCGCTGAACCTGTACTCGGCCACCGCGGACGCCTTCGACGAGCACGCCCGCACCCTGGCCGGGCTGTTCGGCATCCAGGCCGCGATGCTGCTCTACGGCGCCGACACGGCAGCGAACCTGCAGCGGGCCGTGGACAGCCGCGACCAGATCGGGCAGGCCAAGGGCATCCTGATGGAACGGTTCTCCCTCGACGACGAGGCCGCGTTCCAGATGCTGGTCAAGTCCTCCCAGGACACCAACATGAAACTCACCGACGTCGCCCGCTGGCTCACCAGCGAAGTCGGCAAGAGCGCTGCCCGGCGTGCCTCCGATCAGGACCACGGCGGTTGATCCCGCACCGGCACTTCTCAGGTCGTGCGCGCCTGCCGCAATACTGTGATCGCCTCCCATCGCAGGACGACGATCGCTGGTGACTCCCGACCTGGTGCGGTAGGTCCCATCTGCTGCCATCGCCGCCGAAGAGGCCGAACGACCGGTTGAGCTGTTGAACGACTGTCGCGCCTGAGCCACCGTTGCGCGCGGGGCGCATCGGCTCATCGCGTTTCCCGGCGACACGCCACCGGGAGCACACTGTGTCGAGCCCCAGACACCACGCGCGCCTAAGTTCGCAGGTTGGCGGAGACCATGGAGAAGGTTCCAGCTACCACCGCGCCACTGGATGGCGCCTTGAAGGCGCATCTGTTGCAGCCAACGAGAAGTCGGGTGGAGGGCGGGGAGGGCGCTGACCACGGGCAGGTAGGCGCCGACGCCCGGGATGCCCTCGCAGACCCGCGAGGTTCGGCCGCCTACGAGCGCGAGCGCCGTGCTGACCACCGGGACGCCGAAGCTGGGCAACGAGAGCACCAGGCCGACGAGCGTGAGCGGCAGGCCGACGAACGCGACCGGCAGGCCGACGAACGCGAGCGGCAGGCCGACGAGCGCGAGACCTTCTTGGACGACCTCGCCCGCGCGATCGGAGTGGTTACGGCTAGAGGTCTGGACCGCGCAGAAGCAAGCCTGGACCGCGCATCCGAGGAGGTGGCGCGGGCGAACGAGGCCGTCGACCGTCTCCGCGAAACACTGCGCCGTGCTCGACAGCGAACAACCCGGGACCAAGCCGAGATCGATCGCGAGACTGCGGAGGTGCTCGATCGGGCGGCCAGAGCAGGACTCGATGAGCGGACTCTGAGCCACTGCCTTGCTGATATCAACAGCGATTCCGCAACCGAACTCGACTCGGATGCCGAGCCGAGCACATCCCGATCCCCGGCACCCTTCGCGCCCAACCCTCTCCCCGCGGACTAGTACGACGACGGAGCCGGCGCGGCCCGCAGCTACCTCAAGCGGCTCTCGCAGCCGTGGCTCTGCTGAGCGATGGGCCGTCGACTCGGCGTCCACAGGAGTCAGCAGGAGCGCCGGCTGAACCTCTGGGCCGTCACCCGCGGTTGGTCGCGAGCTGATCGAGCCGACTGCTGAACAAGATCGACCCAGCAAGTACCCATGACATTCGTCCGCCGACGGTCCAGGAGCCGCGAGAAACGCGCGAAGAACCGGTAGCCCGTTCTCGCAGGTCGGCCGGGTTAGTCGCGGATCGACGGTGACTCCATAAATCTCCCCGTCGAGAATCACTGGGTTCGGGGTTCGAGTCCCTGACGGCGCACCCATCTCGCAGCTCACAGCTCTACGAAGCGATCTTCGATGTGACTCCAAGGCCGTCCGGCGGGCCGTTCACTTCACGCACTGACCCCGACATGACCAGCTTCGGGGGTCTTCCGGCCTGTCGCTGTGACCGCCACTCCTCTATGTCGGAGGTCGGCGCTACCGTCGACCTATGACCGCCGCAGCCCAGCCAGAGCCGGCGCCGCACCCGCTGGCCGCTGGGGCGTCCCCAGCCGTGGTCAAACAGTGGCTGCTCCCCCACGACGCGGAGCGGTTCATCGCCGAGTACCGAGCAGCTCTCGACGACGCCCGCACCTCGCTGCAGCTCGAGGTCGTCCTCGAGGTCGTCGAGCGCTGGCGAGGCATCGCGATTCTGCAAACCGCCCCTGCGGCCTACCGCCGCACCGTCCGCCATGCCGCTCAGATCGCCACCGGCGAACCCTCCCCCCAGGACGAGCCCCTCGAGGTCACCAGCACCAAGGCCGGCCTCTAGTCACGTGTACGTCGTCGAGCCGGTCGGCGAGGACGTGCAAGCCTCGATCGAGGCTCTCCCACCTGAGCTGCTCGCTGCCTTCGCCGAGCTACGGGCAGCCCTCGAGCTCTCGCCATGGACAGTCGGCACGCCGCTCGTCCCCTCCAACCCGACGGGCCTGCGCGTCTCGACCATCGGACCTGATGGCACTGGCCAGGTCGTCTTCCACGTGGTCTAACGGGACCGCATCGTTCCCGTCGTCCAGGTGACCTTCGTCTGAGCGCAGGGCCTCCGGCGTGAGAACGTGCCCGCTCCACCGTAGGGCGCGCAGCGTGGCTTCATCAGGCGGTGTTGACCACCTCGAGCGGCATCACCTCGTGCCTCTCGGACAGCTTCACGCTTGTCCGTCACTCCTCGGCCTCGGGGAACTCGGTGTACCCGAGGAGATGTTCGCGGGCCTCAGTGCGCTTGAGCGCGGCGAGAACCTCGGCCGGCGTGGCGCGGAAGAAACCCGCGGCGCAGGCGGACGCGGCGGTCGGCGAGCTCGAGGTGCAGGCGGTCTGCACCGACAGTGCTGCTCGTACCGGGCCGACGCGTGACCGTCGACGGTGATGTCCGACGGCCCGCTTACGTCACACCGTCGCGCCGCACCAGGCTCTACTTGCCACCACAACCGACGAGTTCGTGCTCTGCCTGCCCGACGCCGGGAGCCGGTAGGACGTCGTCGCGCGCCTCGCGGCCGCCGGTCGGTACCCGGTCGCCCCCACCGCCTGCTGGGCCGACTATGACGGGATGACCTTCGTCGACCCTGACGGGCGCCGGTTGATCGTGACCTCCTGGATCTACTGCCCCTCGTGAGGTGCCCGACCTCGAGCCGCCGACGAGGACATTGAACGCTCTCGTAGACGTCGCGCCAGGTGCGGCCCGCTCGCGGACCGGGGCAGGTCGTGAGCTGCGGCGTGGCCCCCGCCGCCCGCACGGTCAGAACGGCTTGGAGCCCGTCGGCGATAAGGGACGGGGACCTCGCGGCACCCGAGAGCCCCCACGACCGTCGTCGGGCGGGTCATCCCCGGTGGGCGCACACCAGAAGCACACCCGGTTACCGGCGGCCATGCGCGCGTGCGGGCGAGGACGCTGCCCGCACACGACCGTGCCGTCCTGGCAGCGGGCGCATGGGACGTCCGAGCCCTGCGCCACTCGCCGAGGCAACAGACCGGCGTCGAGCACCGCGTCCTCGGCAGCCGTCACGGTGAGACCGCTGAGATCGGGTACCTCAGCACCCGGGCGCCGCCGACCCATGCCATCTCCCCGCGGCCCTCGACCCGAGCTCGGGCGCGCACAGAACAGGGTGTCGCGCCGAGTCAAAGGAACGAGACGCGACCTGATCGTCCGCGGTCATCTCGAGTGCTCGGTCACCACGGCGATCTCGGCGTCCGGGCCCGGGAAGACCAGGCACGGGTCCCGCCCTTCGAAGCGCACCAAGAACGGGCCGTCCTCGCCGTGCACTTCCACGATCGTGCCGACCCGATCAGCCTGATCGACCCGTCGGCTGTGCTGGATGATCCGGTCTCCGACGTTGCCACGCATGCGAGCTCGCCTTCTTCCCTCCAGCTCCGAGCAGCTCCATCTCGAGCAACGTCCTACGATCGGCGCGTCGACGAGCGGATGTCAACGCGCAGCCTCGATGAGACGGCGAGAGGCTCCGCTGATCGCCCCGGCCGTCCTGCTCTAACGCCTCCCGGTGGAAGCCAGAACGACACCGGCCCGGCCACGCCGTCGCGAGGGGCCAGATGGTGCGCCCACGCCGGCCCGACCCGAGACCGTGCCTCGCGCGACGCTGTGGTCCTGCTCGGCCGGGACCGCCAGGAGCCGGTGGCGATGCCGATCGGGAGCCCGAGCCCCAGCGCGAGGGCCGCCACCACGGCAACCGGACGCCTGGTCGACGTCGAGGATCGACCGGTTCCGCCGGTGTTGGGAAGGTCGTCGAGCAAGGAGACGAGTTCGTGGCGGTAGCGCGCCGCATAGGCCGCGGTCGGCGGACATCGGTCTCGTCGAGGTCGAGGCGCCCCTCAGGAGCGCAGGCTGCAGAGCCGCGGCCGCGTCCTCGAGTTCAGCATCGGTGGCCTCCACTGCCACGGGTTCGGGGTCATGCCTGCCTCCTTTCGCCGGCCCGACGGTGCGGCCGAACATCGGACGCGATCGGCATCGAATGCCTCCGGGTTGGTCAGCGAGATGGCGACACCCTCCTCGGCCCACGTGAGGTCCCGGAGAAGGGCCCGCGCAGACCACATCCCACCGACCGAATCGTGCTGACGAGCAGGGCTTCCCGGCTTTCGCTGCGCTACCTTTTCCCGGCGGCTTCCTCTCGGATGGGAGGCCGCGCGGTGAGGGAAGTGGCGAAATGATCGTTGCCCTTGCGCTCTGCGCTGCCGTTCTCCTGGTGGCCGCGATGCTGGTCGGGACGAGCATGCGGATCGTCCGCCAGTACGAGCGCGGAGTCGTGTTCCGGTTCGGCAGGGTGGAGCCCGGCACCACGAGAGCGCCCGGGATCGTCCTGCTCTGGCCGTTCGCGGACCGGATGACGAAGGTCAACATGCAGATCGTGACCCTGCCGGTCCCGGCGCAGGACGGGATCACCCGCGACAACGTCACCGTGCGGGTCGACGCGGTCATCTACTTCCGGGTGGTCGATCCCGTCCGCGTGGCGGTGGACGTGCAGGACTACATGTCCGCCGTCGGGCAGCTCGCCCAGACGTCGCTGCGGTCGATCATCGGGAAGAGCGACCTCGACGATCTGCTCAGCAACCGGGAGAAGCTCAACCAGGGCCTCGAGCTGATGATCGACACCCCGGTAATGGACTGGGGCCTGCACATCGACCGCGTCGAGATCAAGGACGTCTCCCTGCCCGAGTCGATGAAGCGTTCCATGTCGCGTCAGGCCGAGGCCGAGCGTGAACGTCGCGCTCGCGTCATCACCGCTGACGGCGAACGCCAGGCGGCGGCGACGCTCTCCGAGGCCGCGGAGACGATGTCGGACCACCCGGCCTCCCTGCAGCTCCGCCTCCTGGAAACGGTCGTGGAGGTCGCGGCCGAGAAGAACTCGACACTCGTGCTGCCCTTTCCCGTCGAACTGCTGCGGTTCCTCGAGCGCGTCACCCCCGAGGAGAACCAGGCCCCGACCGCGAGGGACCGGACCGCAGCAGGGGCTGCGCCGCCCCTCCCCCTCCGGGATCTGACCGGGTCCACGGCACGAACCCGGTCGGGTCTCCGCTCGACGACCCGCCTGCCAGTTCGGCCACGCCCCCGGCCACGATCCCGGAGGAAGACGCCGGCACGCGCCACCCGGAGGTGACCCTGCTCGGGGGCACACATCGCCCGGCTCGCACGCACAACCGTGCGCGGGCCGTCCAAGGACAGCCCGCGCACGAGGACACCAATCGGGCGGCTCAGGTCTCGGCCTTCACCGCCAGGATGGGGACGGGGCTGTCGAGCAGGAGGCGCTGGGCGGCGCTCCCGAGCAGCGCCTTGCTCACCGGCGAGCGGCGCTTCATGCCGATCACCAGCCGCTGCACGTCGGGACGCTGGTCGATCTCCTCGAGCACGGTGTCCGCCGGATCGCGATCCACCGGGCCCGGGCGCTCGAGGAGCGTCACCTCGAGGTCCTCCGAGCCACCGTCGCCGCCCACCCCGCCAAGGCAGCCCGACCTCGTGGAGACGATCGAATAGCTCGGCGCCCGCGGCATCGCTAGTGCCGAGCAACCTCCCCGACGGCCGCTCGGGGCGGTCGCCGCTCCGACCCGCTTCAACGGCCGACGGCACGCTTAGGGACCGCTTACGTCACACCACGGCCGCCACCGTCACTCCACCGCCGATGATCGATGAGCAGCAGCACCGATGCTGACCAGCACAAACGAGCACCAGACGTCACCGCGCAGGCCGAGGCTCTCGTCCACTGGGTTCGGGGTTCGAGTCCCTGACGGCGCACCCTTTCCGCTGCTCACAGCTCTACGGAGCGATCTTACGTGTGAGCCGAGGCCGCGCTACCGGCCATTTACTCCCGGCTCGCGGCGTCGGTTACCGCTGCTTCCCGGCGTAGAGATCACCACCGCGGCGTGCGGGCGGTGGTCGTCGAAGGCGTCGGGCACGGGCAGGTGGGCGGCCAGGTTCGATGTGCGCCCTTGGGATCGACGACGAGATCATCGTCGACATCAGAGCTCCTCGGGCTGGAGGTGCGCCGGCTCGCCGTGCTGGTGCCAGGCAGCGGAGTGGGCCCCGATGACCGAGAGCAGCTGCAGCTTGTCGTAGCTCTCGCTGCCCGGGACCGCCGTAAAGACCAACAGCAGGTGGGATTGCTCGGGGTCGAGCAGCGTCTGGCAGTGCAGCTCCAACGCGCCAACCTCGGGGTGCACGAGGCGCTTGAGGCCGTCGGGCCGTACACCGATCTCGTGCGTCTCCCACAGCGTGCGGAACTCCTCGCTCTGCGGCAGGAGCAGCTCGGCGAGGTGCGCGGCCCGCGAATCCGGGCCCCGCAGCGCGACGACTGAGCGCAGCCCGGAGACGTAGCGCCGGGAGAGCAGCGCATGGTCCCCGGGCGGGAAGAGCGCACGGGCGGCGGGGTCGGTGAACCAGCGGTAGCCGATGCTGCGCGCGGGCCCGGTGTGGCGGGTCGTGTCGCCGGTGAGGGCGACCCCGAGCGGGGTCTGACGCAGCGTCTCGCCGAGCTCGGTGACGATCTCCGCCGGGGTGTCGGTGAGCCGGTCGAGGATCCGCAACAGGCCCGGGCTGATGTGCTCGCTAACCACACCCCGGGCCGGCGGGTGCTGCCCGGCGAGCCGGAACAGGTGGTCACGCTCGGCGAGCGAGAGATGCAGCCCCTGGGCGATCGAGGCGATCATCTGCTCCGAGGGCTGCGGGCCGCGCTCCCGCTCGAGACGCGCGTAGTAGTCGGTCGACATGTGGCACAGGGCCGCGACCTCCTCGCGCCGCAGCCCGCTCGTCCGGCGGCGCTGACCGCGCGGCAGGCCGACGTCCTCGGGCTGCAGCGACTCGCGCCGGCGTCGCAGGAACGCCGCCAGGCCGGTCCGGTCGATCTCCACGCCAACGTGTCTACCGCCTGCGGCCCCGCGCAGCCACGGCCCGTCGATCCCCCTCTCCGGCCCGAGGGGCGGCCCGCTCAGACACTGATCAGCAGGCCGTGGCTGTCTCCCCGCCGACCCGCGAACGTCATCGGCACACAGCCACCGACCCGCGGAGCTCCCCGTGCCGAACGACCTCACCCCCACCGTGTCACTCGACCCCACCGTGCCCGTCCCGCTCGACCGCTCGACGGACCGCAGCGCCGACGAGCCGGCCGGCGGTGAGGAGGCGACGACGCTCTCGGCGGCGATGCGCGGCAGCCTGGCCCGCTCCGGAGGCGTCGCGGGGATCCTCGTCGCCGCCGCACCCGCCGTCGCCTTCGTCGTCGCCGACGCCGCCGGCGGACTGATCTGGGCGTTCATCGCCCTCGCCGTCGCTGCTCCCGCGGCCTTCGGTGTGCAGCTCGTCCGCCGGGAGCCGCTGCGGGGCGCGCTGGTCGGCCTGGCCGTGGCCGGCGTCTGCGCCGGCATCGCCGCGTTCTCCGGCGAGGCCCGGGCCTTCTTCCTGCTCCCCACCCTGATCCCCGCCGTGATGGGCGTGGTCTTCCTCGGCTCGGTGCTCGTACGCCGACCGGTGACCGGGATGCTGTTCAACCGCGTGGTCGGCGGCCCCGCCGACTGGCACGAGCACCCCCGGCTGCTGCGCGTCTACACCCTCACCACGCTGGCCGGCGTCGCGCTCCACGCGGTCAACCTCGCCCTGCGCGACGTGGCCTACCTCGCGAACCAACCCGCGGTCCTGGCCGCCCTCGGCGTCGCCGCCGCACCGGTGTTCGCCGCCCTCGCCGCGGTCACCGTCGTCGCCGCCCGCCGCGCGATCACGTACAGCGCCCCCGCCGTCGCCTGACCCTCGTCGCCTGACCTCCGCCGCTCGATGGCCGGCCTAGACCCGAACACCTCACCCCAGGAGCAACCATGTCCCGCACCCCTGACATCGACGTCCCCGACCTCACCGGCAAGCGCGCCATGGTCACCGGCGCCAGCGACGGCATCGGGCTCGGGATCGCCCGCAGGCTCGCCGCCGCCGGCGCCGAGGTCGTCCTGCCCGTGCGCAACCCGCGCAAGGGCCAGGCTGCGATCGCGGCGATCCGCGAGCAGACCCCCGGGGCAGCTGTGTCGCTGCGCGAGCTTGACCTGTCCTCCCTCGCCTCGACCGCCGCGCTCGGCGCGACCCTGCGCGACGAGGGCCGCCCGATCCACCTCCTGATCAACAATGCCGGCGTCATGACCCCGCCCGACCGGCAGACCACCGCCGACGGGTTCGAGCTGCAGTTCGGCACCAACCACCTCGGCCACGTCGCCCTCATCGCGCACCTGCTGCCCCTGCTGCGCGCGGGCCGGGCGCGGGTGACCTCCCAGCTCAGCGTCGCCGCGCGTAGCGGGCGCATCAACTGGGACGACCTGCAGTGGCAGAACTCCTACGCCGGCGGGATGGCCGCGTACTCCCAGTCGAAGATCGCGTTCGGGCTGTTCGCCCTCGAGCTCGACCGCCGTAGCCACGCCGAGGGCTGGGGCATCACCAGCAACATCTCCCACCCGGGAGTCGCCCCGACCAGCCTGCTCGCCCCGCGCGCCGAGCTCGGGCGCGACCAGCCGGCCCGAGGGCGGCGGTTCATCGGTGCCCTGTCCGCCCGCGGCATCCTGGTCGGAACCGCCGACAGCGCCGGACTCCCCGCCCTCTACGCCGCGACCTCTCCGCAGGCCCGCGGTGGGCACTTCTACGGGCCCGGCGGGCTCGGCAACTTGGGCGGCGCCCCCGCCGAACAGCGCCTCTACCGTCCCCTGCGCAGCACCGACGAGGCCGCCCGCATCTGGCAGGTCTCCCTGGAGCTCGCCGGCGTCCCCGTCGACAGCGCCGCCCCCACCACGGCCGACGACGCGCCCGCGCCCCGCCGCGTCCGACAGCACTGAGCCTCGCACCGAGCCGCGCGCGACGCCTCGAGCTTGAAAGGCGTCGCGCGCGAGCCGGAGGTCGCCCCGCACGGCGCCATCGCCGGCGGCGACCCCGCCCCTCGTCAGCAGCGACGGAGGGCGTTCGTCCTCGCCTTCACCAACACCGAAACAGGAGAACCCTCGTGGGAACCAACCGCATCGCCCTGGTCACCGGAGCCAACCAGGGCATGGGCAAGCAGCTCGCCACCGAGCTGGTCTCCGACGGGACCACCGTGTTCGTCGGGGCCCGCAACCTCGACCGGGGCCAGGCAGCGGCCGCCGAGATCGGCGACGGTGCCACCGCGCTCCACCTCGACGTCACCGATGCGCCCTCGATCGCGGCGGCCGCCCAACGCATCCGTGAGGACGCCGGCCGACTCGACCTCCTCGTCAACAACGCGGGCGCCGCCACCATCGGCACCGACGTCCGCGACCTGGCCGAGTTCCGCGCCGTCTCGAAGGCGAGCACGGTGCCCCTCGAGGAGGTGCGGGCCGTCTGGGAGGTCAACGTCTTCGGGCCCCTGGCGGTGTACCAGGCCATGCTGCCGCTGCTCCGCGCATCGTCGGACGCGCGAATCGTGAACGTGACCAGCGCCCTGGGCTCCCTGGCCACAGTCGCTGACCCGGCCTCCGTCTACCACTGGACGTTCGACCCGACCTACGCCGCATCGAAGGCCGCGCTGAACGCCCTCACGCTGTCGATGATGATCGAGCTGGAAGCCAGCGACATCAAGGTCAACCTGGTCTCGCCAGGCTTCGCGAACACCGCGCTGGTCAACTTCGAGGGGACGGACACGGTCGAGGACGCGATCCGTGAAGTGGTGCGGGTCGCCCGGTTCGGACCGCACGAGCCGTCCGGCACCTTCACCAGCTGGGAGGGCGCAGTCGTACCGTGGTGACAGTCCGCGCGAGTGGGAGGCTCATGCCCTCAGGAACGACCTTCCGAGCCGCAGAGATCCTCCGTCTCGTCATCCGGTCTGGTCCACACCTGGTCAGTGGGAGGGCGGCGAGACACGACGGTGGACACCGTCGAGACGGACCGCACCCGCCTCCACACTGGGCCCGAGGGCGTCGCTGCGGTTTGGAGCGGCTGCCCATCAGACGGCCGCTCAGCGCAACAACGACTGATGACCACCGGCCGCTGAGGTGGCCGCTTACGTCACACCACAGCCGCCGGTACCCGCACACCGCCGATGATCGGCGGCCAGGAGTACCGTTGCTGACCAGCACAGATGAGCACCGAGCATCATCCGAGAAGACGTGACTCTCGTCCACTGGGTTCGGGGTTCGAGTCCCTGACGGCGCACTCTTTCCGCTGGTCACCGCTCTACGGAGCGATCTTCCAACGTGACTCTCTTCACCTTTCGGGCACGCTTACTCTTGCGCGATGATCCCTTTGAGCGGTCGTGTGAAGATCGCTAGGAGCCGACCTGCGTAGATGATCGTGTAGGCAGGAGGCCACGCCGATGGGCCGAGGCTGACGTCATCGGTGTTTTCACCGGCCGTCACGTCCGGCAGCCGAACGCCTGGCTTCGTCTTGCTCGATCGTGACTCGCGCACGCCACAACTGCCTCCTACGGTCGGTTGGCACCGCCGGGGACAGACTCGCCGTGACCATGCTCAGCGTCCCGGTCGATCCTCGTGCCGCACTGCGGATGCTCGAGGCCGAGGCCGACGACCTCTCAACGCTGCTCGCCGAGGTCCCCGTCGACCTCGACCTCATCGACACCGAGGACCGCCAAATCGAGACGGACTCGCCTGCCGATCAGGTGTGGCGGCATGTCGATCGTTATCACCGCGGCCCGTCAGTCGCCTTCTGAACGCTGTCGATCCAGTGGCGCAGGTGGTGCAAGAGACAAGGATGGCGACCCTCAACGACACGTCGCCGTCCGACGTCCGAGCCGATCTGCCAAGCTCGAGGGCCGGCATCCGACCGGGTTCTTGGTTCTCGGCGCCGCGCGCGATGAAGCACCGGGGCCAGGTGGACCGCTACGAGGCCGGTCATGCCGGATGCCTGCCGTCTGGTGCAGGGATGAGGCCCCGCTCCATCGCCACGACCACGGCGCGCGTTCTGTCGCCCACGTCGAGCTTGGCGAAGGCCCGGAGCAGGTGCGTCTTCACCGTTGCCTCCCCTATGCCGAGACGGCGTCCGATGGCGGCGTTCACGAGGCCCTCGGCGACGGCGACGAGCACGTCGGCCTCGCGCCGAGTGAGGACGACGCGGGGTTCGGGCCGGCGAGTACGTGCCAGCAGCCGCGCGGCCACACGGGGAGCGAGGACCGTCTCTCCGCGGTACGCCGCATGGATGGCATCGACAAGCTCGGTCCGATGGGCGTCCTTGAGGAGATAGCCCACCGCACCCGCCGCCACGGCGCGTTCGATGTCGTCGTCGCTGTCGTAGGTGGTGAGCACGAGCACCCGGGTCTGGGCAGCACCGGAGGTCACCTCAGTGGTGAGCTCGACGCCGTCCAGCCCCGGCATCCGTAGGTCCACGAGCGCAACATCGGGTCGTAGGGACGCGATGCGGGCGAGGGCTTCGTGCCCGTTCGCTGCCTCACCGACGATCCGGACGGACGGCTCGCCGTCGAGCAGTGCAGCCACACCGGCCCGCATCACCGCGTGATCATCGACCACCAGTACCCGAACTGCCGTGTCCCTTACGGCGGTCACGACTCCCCACGCTCCTGGGCCCGTGCGAGAGAGGCGAGGATGCGAGTGCCGGTCCGGGGTGAGCTGGTGACGGTCAGCAGCCCGCCCAGCTCGGCCATCCGTCGGGCCATTCCGACCAGACCGAACCCTTCGGCCTCGGTGATCGCGAAGCCCCTGCCGTCGTCAACGATCTCGAGGTCGACCCGGTCGCCGTCGGCCGTGAGGGTGATCGACACAGTGCTCGCTCCGGAGTGACGGCGGACGTTGGCGAGCGACTCCTGGCTACACCGGAGCAGGGCGAGCCGCTCGGCCCGGCCGATCGGGACTTCGGTCAGATCGATGTGCACGTCGATGCCGGTGTCCGCGGCCAACCGCTCCGCGGCCAGCCGCAGGAGCTGTGAGATCGAGGCCTGGGTGGCTCCCTCCTCGGCTCCGGTGACCAGCACCCTCGCCTCGGCCAGGTTCTCGCGGGCGGTGGCCTCGATCGAGTCGAGCCGCCGTTCGGCGCTGCCGGGATCGGGCTGCACCGCGGTGCGCGCGGCAGCGGCGAGCGCGATGATCGACGCGAGACCCTGGGCAAGGGTGTCGTGGATCTCCCGGGACAGTCGTTCCCGTTCCTCGGCGGCCCCCTGTCGCTGGTGGGTCTCAGCCAGCTCGCGTTGGGTCGAGGCCAACTCCCGATCGAGCCGATCGGCCCGTCTCGCGGCGTGTGCTGCGAGCCGGTGCCCCCACACCCCGAGACCGGCTCCGGCCAGGAACCCGGCGACGACGACCGGGGTCCCGAGCGGCACGTAGCCGCCTCCCCACCAGGACCCGATCCCGGGACCAACCGCCATCAGGGCTCCGGCGGCGCTCCATGCCAGTGATGAACGGGTGCCGGCCGATTCCGACCAGTACAGCGGCAGCGACACGACGAACAACGCCTCCGCCCCGGCGGACAGCACCGCGAGCGTCCCGATCACGGCCGTGAGCACGGCCGAGAATGGCCACCGGGCGGCGCTGCCCGAGCGCACGACGCCGACGTACGTCAGACCCAGGACGACCACGGCCACCCACACGGTGGCCCGCACGCCGGCCGGCTCGTTCGTCGCGCCGATCACCGGCGGAGCGAGGCCGAACAGCACCCACAGCACCGGGTACCAACGTCCGAGGTCCGTCGGGAGCAGGCTCATCGCTGTCCCGCTCCGATCCGGCGGGGCGCCCGCGCGTCGGCCGTCCGGCCTCGCGGACCCGGCCACCACGCCTTCTCCCCCAGCAGCAACAACACGGCGGGCACCACGAAGAGCCGCACGACGAAGGCATCCAGCAACACCGCGACCGCCAGGCCGAGGCCGATCTGTTTCATCTCCATCAGGTGCAGGGACGCGAATCCCCCGAACACGGTCACCATCACGATCGACGCGCTCGCCACCACTCGTGCCGAGGCTCCCATTCCGGCCAGCACCGCGTCCCGGGCCCCGAGTCCGCGGTCGGCCGCCTCCTTGATGCGGCTGAGCGCGAAGAACTGGTAGTCCATCGACAGTCCGAAGAGGATCACGAGCAGGAACAGCGGTACCCGGGACCCGATCGAGCCGGTCGAGCTGAAGTCGAGCAGGCCCTCGGCCCACGTCGGCTGGAAGACCGTGACCACCACTCCCAGCGCGGCGGCGGCGGACAACAGGTTCAACACCACGCCGAGCGCACCGAGCACGACCGACCGGAAGGCCCACACGGTCACGGCGAAGGTCACCAGCAGCAACGCGGCGATGATCAGCGGCAGCTGCTCTGCCTGGTGCTTCGGGTAGTCGGCGTAACGGGCGACATCACCGGTCACCGCGATGGTCGCCCCAGGCAGTGCCGCGGCCAGCCGGGGCGTCGCCTCGTCCCGCAGCTCCGCCAGAGCCGCCCGGGCAGGCTCTGATCCCACGAGATGGGGAACCGGGAGATCGAGAACGGTGACTCGGCCGTCGCCGGAGGTCCGGAGCCTGCCTCCGGCAGCGAGGCCCGTGGCCTCCCGGTCCAGGCGGTTCAGCTCGGCGACCACCGCCCCGGCACGCTCCGGCCGATCCTGCACGACGACCCGATTTGCGGCGATCCGATCGGGGAACGCGCTGTTGAGCCGGTCGAAGGAAACCATCTCCGGGATCTCTCGGGAGTGTGTCTCGCGGCCCATGTCGGTGATGGTCAGCCCCAGCAGTGGCGCGGCCAGGACGAGCAGGGCCGTCACCATGACCACCAGCGTGACGACCGGGCGACGACCGACCGCCGACAGCGCCGCCCCGGTCGCCCGGCCCGGGCGAGCCGCCCGCCTGCGGAACTTTTCCGCTCCGCTGTGCCGCCCGGTTCGCCGGCCGAGCAGCACCACGACTGCCGGGAGAACGGTGAGGGCGCTGAGCACCGCGACGGCCGTCACGGTGACCGCCGCCGTGGCCACCGACGAGAAGATGACATCGTCGGCCAGGTAGAGCGTCGCCGACGAGACGACCACGGCGAAACCGGAGAGCACGACGGTCCGTCCGGCGGTCGCCGTGGCCAGCCGGACGATCGCCTCGCCACTGAGCGTCCCTCCGGCACGTTTCCGCTCCTCGCGTTGGCGCTCGAGGTAGAACAGCGTGTAGTCCACCCCGACGGCCAAGCCGATCAGCAGGATCACGTTGACTCCGACCCCGGCGTCCGGGAGCACGTGCGAGGCCACCATCGACAACCCGATCGCGGCGGCGATCGCGCTCGCCGCCAAGAGCAGCGGCACCAGCGCCAGCAGCACCGACCCGAAGACCACGAACAGCACCAGGACCGTCACCGGCACTGCCACGACCTCGGTCCGCAGCAGGTCCGCGGATCGCTGGCGGTCCACCCCCTTGCCGATCGACGCCGACCCCACCTGCTCGATGAGCAGGTCGGGATGGGCCGCCGCGACCGCAGCGGTCTGGGCGAGCAACGGCTCGACCCGGCTCTTGGCCTCCAGTTCCGGACCGGCCATCGTCACCTCGACGACCATCGCCGTACCGTCGGAGGACCAGCGGGAAGCCTCGACCGCAAGCACCTCCGGGAGTGCGCGCATCCGGTCGATCACCTCGCCCGCGGAATCATGCGTCGCGATCCGGTCGATCGTGTCGCTCTCGTTCCGTGCGGTGATCAAGACGTTCTCGACCGCATGTGTCTGCAGGCCCGCGCTCGCCGCCATGGCCTCTGCTCGCCCTGCCTCACCGACCCGGTAATCCTCGGTCGTCGCCTGGTTCATTCCAGCCGTGGCGCCCAGGACGACACACACCGCCACGAAGCACATCCATGCGGCTACCGCCCGCCATGGATGAATGGCGCTCCACCCCGATATCCGCAACAACAGTTTGGTCATCCTCGAACCTTCGGTCGGAGCCCCTGCTGGTCGGAACAACCGGTCAACGGACCTCGTGTCCACTGTTCGGTGGACCCGCTGCAGCGGCACGCGCCCGTTCACCGCCGCCTAGCGGCCGAGGACGATTCCGTCATCCCGCAGCCTCGACCGATCGGCTGGATGAACGCGCCGTACGTGACCTCGTTTCGCCCTCACCTGACGGCGATGGCGCCTTCGGCCGTGACGACGCATCGCCCTCGGAGTTCGACACCGTCGTCGGAGAGCCGCAGTTCCAAGAGGCTCGGTCGCTCCATGGAGTGGCCCTGTTCGATCCACACCGTCGTGCTGACCGAGCCCGCCAGGTGAGCGGCGAGAGGGCCGGCGGCGCTTCCCGTTGCGGGGTCCTCGCGGATGCCCGCGGTCGGGTTGAAGAACCTCGTGTACGCGGTGTGGGAGGCGTCGACGGGGTCCAGGGCGTAGGGGTAGCAGCCCTGGGCGCCGGCCCCGGCAAGCACCGCGCGCAGGCGCCGCGCGTCGGGCGACGCCTCGTCGACCGCCTGCCCGGTCCGGACGTGGACCAGGAGGTGCGGCACTCCGGTGGAGGCGACGAGTCCCGCCGGATCGACGAGCGCCGTCGCGGGGAGCCCGAGGGCGTCGGCGAGCTCGTCCTGTCCGGTCACGCGCCCACCGACCTCGAGGCGTCCCTGTGCCATGGCGATGGACGCGGGGGCAGCGAGGTCCCCGTGGATCACGACGCCGAGGCTTCGATCACCGAGCTGCTGGCGCAGGGGTGTCGGGGTATCGGCCAGGTGCCCGGACACCGCGAGCCACCACCAGGCACCCAGTGCGTTGTGCCCGGCGCCCACGACCTCCGTGCCCGTCGGGGTGAATGACCGCAGCCGAACCGTCGCATCAGGGGCGGTCGGGGTGCAGAGGGACGTCGTCTCGGACTGGTTGAACTCCCGAGCGAGACGCCGCATCGCCTCCTCTCCGATGATGTCCCCATCCGGCACGACCACGAGCGGGTTGCCGGCCAGCGGCATGTCGGTGAACACGTCGACCAGGGCGAATCGCA
The DNA here is from genome assembly GCF_036044095.1 of Actinomycetospora sp. NBC_00405. Lineage (NCBI taxonomy): Bacteria > Bacillati > Actinomycetota > Actinomycetes > Pseudonocardiales > Pseudonocardiaceae > Actinomycetospora > Actinomycetospora sp. NBC_00405. Next base: position 5,926,313 of record NZ_CP107938.1, on the reverse strand, counting down.
CCCTCTCCGGTCCGGGACATCGGTACGAGGACCGCTCGGTGGTCGCCACCACCGCGCTCACACCGCGGTTGCTCGACGGCCCCACGTCGAGATCGTGAGGTAGGAGCTGACCACGAAGGTCGGGTCGGTCAAGAGGCCGCGCAGAGCGTCCAGCTCGACATCGGTGATCAGGCCCGTGCCGATCAACTGCTCCTGGAGCTGGAGCGAGTTGACGTGCAGCCAGCGACACCCGGCCGAGTCGCCGGGCCAGGCTTCGGCATGCGCGCGGTTGCCCACCTCGACCAGCCCCTGATCCTGCAGCGCGCGGTAGGCACGGACGCCCCAGGCGATGTCCGCTCCCGACCCGGACAGCAGGTGGCACAAGGCCTCGTGGAACCGGCCGAACAACGCTTCGGCCGCGTCGTCGGGCGCGGAGAGCACCGGCATCCAGGTGCAGTCGAACTCCACGAGGAGCAGCCATCCTCCTGGCTTCAGCGCCCGCACCATGCGGGCCAGCGCACGGTCCCGCTGCGCCAGGTGCAGCAGCACGAGGCGCGCGTGGACGAGGTCGAACTCGGCGTCGGGCAGCTCGTCGTCGACGATGTCGTGGAGACGCACCGTCACGTTGTGGGCGCCGGCCAGTCCTCCGGTGTCCACGTCGGTGACGAGCACGTGCCCGGTGTCGCCGACGCGTTCGCCGAGCCAGCGTGCGATCGAACCTCCACCTCCGCCCACGTCCACGCACCGCCAACCGGGTCCCACCTCGAGGGACTCCAGTCGGGCGATCGTCATCGGGTCCAGGCTCTGCTGCATGTACTTGCGCTGCTCATCGAGAAGGTCCGACGTCTCGAAGACGTAGCCGGTCATGAGTACTCCATCCGTTCCTCCGCATCCTCGGGCCCGTCGGGTCAGAGTTCGAGTCGTCGCGCCATGTCCGATCGGACCACCCTCCGGGGTCGATTCCGCTCGAGTTGCCCGCCATTCGTCGATCCGGCGGCCATCGGCGTACACCCGCCATTCACGCCGCAACAGGCGACGATCGACGCGGTGTCCCGGCGCGGTGCGCGGCGAAGAACGTACGCACCGACCGCGGCAGCCACAGCAGGACGAGCATGAGGATGTGGACACCGTCGCCGGGGATGATCGCCCACAGGTAGGTGGGCACCGCTGCCGCCGAGGCCAGGCTTCCGAGGGTGGCGACGACGAGGTAGACGGTCAGCGCGATGCGGGCCCACTGCTTTCCGCGAAGCGTCTGCACGCCGAACCAGACCGTGAGGATCGCGTCGACGGCGTGGACCGCGACGGCGAACACGATCACAGCGACGAAGGCGGTGCCCTGGTGGGACGGGTTCAGGTCGGGCTGGTCATTCATGATCGCCCTGATGGTGTCGTCGCGGTCGACGATCATGACCGCGGGCAGCGCCACCAGCAGCGCCACGCCGCCGATCATCCCCGGCACGATGCCCCACAGGACGCGTGGGATCGGGATCGAACGGGGCCGCGCCACCGGAGCGAGCGGGTCGGCCCGCTCGGCCCCGGCTCCTGGGTCGGGCGATGGTGATGTCATTCGTCGTCGGGGCGCAGACACATCGCACCGTGCCCGTTCCCCGTCCTCCTTTCGTCAGTTCTGAGGTGTCCTCGAGCCGGAGATCACACGGTGACGGCCAGCGGTGCGCCGAGGAGTCGGTAGGTGACCGCGATCCCGACGAAGCCGACGGCCGCCAGCGCGTATCCGCTGTAGGCGATCCGTTCTGCCCACGTCCACCAGCTGCGGCACCAGGAAACGACCGCGCAAACGGCGACAGCGACCGTCAGCACCCCCATCACCGAGACGGTGTTCAGGGCGAACGACAGGACCGGGTCTCCGGTCAACGCGATCTGCATCAGGCGATTGGCGTCGCTCGCGATCACCCCGAAGGCCGCGCCGAAGAGAACGGCACACAGCGAGGTCGCCCAGGCCAGGACTCGCGCGCTGCGGGAGCCCGCCGATCTACGCGGCCGGAGGAGGTGCCTGCGGATCAAGGCCTGGACCGGCAACAGGAAGAAGCCGAGCAGCAGCACCGCCAGCGCCGCCCCCGCGACGAGCAGGTGCAGCTGCGGCGACCGGTACCAGTCGAGCCGGACGTACGAGGCGGCCGGGGTCTGGCTGGACACCAGCGCGCCATGGTCGTCGAGGGCCATGGTCGCGGTGCCGCCCTCCAGCCGGAACAGGCCGGGCTCGATCTGCACCCAATCCTGGGTCGACACCGAGGGGTCCTCGGACAGCCCGTTCGTGGTCAGCTGCCCGCCACCGGCGACGTCGGCCGTGACAGGCTCGGTCAAGCTCCCGACCCGCGCGAAGCTGCTCCGGGAGGTACGCGTGTCCTCGTACTCGCCGGCGTAGCGCGAGACGTCGCCGTCGAGGGGGTCCCGCTCCGGCACGTCCGCGGGGAAGGACTCGTCGATGATCGTCTCGATGAGCTCCTTGCCGCCCCAGAAGGCGGCCTGATCGTGGCCGTCCCCGTTGTAGACGACGTGGATGCCGACGTCGGCGTCGGGCAGCAACGCCATGTCGGTGTGGAGGCCGGGCAGGTCACCGTCCTTGAACGCGACCGGGTGGCCGTTGTGCGGCCGCTGCTCGAACGCGTAGCCCATGCCGGGGATGCTGGCATCGGAGGTGAACCGTTCGCGTTGCATGAGCGCCGGCACGCCGGGACCGAGCGCCGGGTCGGCGCGAAGTTGCGCGATCATGAAGCGGGCGAGATCCGGGGAGGTCGTGATCACGTCCGCCCCGGCCGGCGTTGCCGGACTCTGCTGGCCGGCGGTCCGGGTCTGGGAGCCGCGGACCGGGCGGTGACCGGCCGCCAACCCGCCTTCGAGGGTCGGCGGGTGCGGCTGCGCCGCGCTCGTGGATCGCATGCCCAGCGGGGCGAAGACCCGCTCGGCGACGTAGCTCGCGTAGCTGCGCCCGGAGGCGATCTCGACCAGGCGCCCGAGCAGCGCGTAGTCGTAGTTGTTGTAGGCCACGAGCTCGCCGGGAGCCCGGACCCGGCCGGGCAGCACGTTCGCGGCGAACTCCGTCAGTGACGGCATCCGGTCGCCGTCCCACTGCGCCCAGCCGTAGACGTTGTTGTCGAAGCCGGACGTGTAGGTCAACAAGTGGTGCACCGTCACGGGCCGCCCCGGGTAGGTGTCCGGCACCGAGAAGCCCTGCAGGTAGGCGTTGACGTCGGTGTGGAGGTCGAGCTTCCCGGCCTGCACCAGTTGCAGGACCGCAGTGGCGGTGAACAGCTTGACCAGCGATGCGGTGTAGAAGCCGGTGGTGGCCGCGTCCATCGGTGCGCCGGTCTCGACGTGGGCGGACCCGTACCCCTGGGAGAACACCGTCCTGCCGCCCGCGACCACGGTGACGAGGGCGCCCGGGATGTCACCCTCGACCAGCTGCCGGGGCACGATCCGGTCCACGACGGCACCGACGTCAGCGAGAGGTGGCGCCTCACGAGCCGCCGTAGCGCCGTGCGCGGGCGGCGCCCACCACGCAGCCAAGCCGGCGACCAAGCCGACAACCAGGAACGCGACGAACACGCCCGCGCGGCGCCTCGAACGCACCCCACGATCGGCCGTGCCCATCATCAGGAGCCTCTCCGACCGACATCCGGGGACGGGACGACGCTGGCGTGCCCGACATCTCGAGACATCCGCCAGCTGGCCCATGTCGTCACGGAATGCTGACCACGCTCGGCACGGGGAGTTGCCTCCACGGTCGTCGAGGCGAAGCCTGTGTCGGGTGTAGGACTCGAGGGCCGAAGCGGCTCCACACGCGATGAAGACCGCGGGGGCGAGATGGGTTGCGTTCACCATCACGAGCCTGACCTGCTTGTAGCGACCGTGAGTGATCATCGCGCCGACCATGAGCACGACCCGGCAGACGGCGGTCACCGGCACCACGACCGGTGCGATGCGAGCAGGGCGGGCAGGACCAGGCCGACCGCAGCCAGGAGCTCGAGGATGGAGATGACTCATGTCCCGTGGCGAGGAGGTCTCGTGTTCCAGGTGACCGTGCTCTACAACCACCCCGAGGATCCCGTCGAGTTCGACGAACACTACGACGGGGTCCACACGCCGCTCGCCGCCACGATCCCCGGACTGCAGCGCTACACGGTGTCGAGGCCCGGGCCGGGCCCGGACGGCACGAAGCCCCCGTACCACCTGGTGGCGGTGATGGAGTACGAGTCCGAGGCGGCTTACGGCGCGGGCATGTCGGCACCGGAGGGGCGGGCGACGAGGGCCGACCTCGCCAACTTCGCGACGGCCGGCGTCACGGTGATGGCGGGACCGGCCGGCTCCGTCGTCTGAGCGCGGAGCTCGTCGACCGCGCCGACGGCGTAGGCATCGCCGCCCCGGTCGACCACCTCGTCCACGAGGAGGTCCGCGCCCTGGTCCTGCGGGTGCACTCGCGTCGACGTTCCCCACGGAGGCGGCAGCGTCGACGATCTCGGTGAACGTGCCTCGCAGCCCCGCGGCGTCTTGATCGACGCCCTCGCGTGCCGGCCGACCTTGCACAATTCACAGCGTGCCGCCACGCGCTGGGTCGGTCAGGCGCGCCTGGCGTCGGCACGGTAGCGGCCGGCTGCGAACGCGGCGAGGACCACGGTCCAGGCGACGAGGACGGCCAGGCCGGTCCAGCCGACGCCGGGTCCGCCCATCACCGCCCGACCGACCGCATTGAGCCAGTACGAGGGCAGGACCTGGGCGGCGGCCTGCACGGCCCCCGGCAGGATCTCGATCGGGAACCAGAAACCTCCGAGCAGCGACAGTGCGAGCAGCACGAACGTGCTGACCGCCTGCACGGACTCGTTGGTGCCCATGAAGCCGAGCGTGATCCCGAGCAGCACGAACGGCAGCAGCGCCGTCCAGGTCGCGGCGGCCACCGCGGCCCACTGCCACAGCGGCATCGTCACCCCCATGACGGCGCCCGCGAGGTAGACCAGCACCAGCCCGGGCAGCGTGACCAGCCACGCCGCCAGTCCCTTCACCAGCACGTAGGTGCGCGGTGGCAGCGGGGTCAGCCGCAGCTGGCGGTTCCAGCCGATCCGCCGCTCCAGGGCGATCGCGGCGGTGGAGAACAGCGCGGCCCCCAGCGATCCGTAGGCGGCCATGCTCTGCATGGTGTACGCGGTGGCCGACACCCCACCGAAGCGGGCGCCGTCGAACAGGTTCGCGAAGATCAGGAACAGCGCGACGGGCAGGACCACGGTGAAGCTCAGCAGCTGGGGCACGCGCAGCACGCGCAGGATCTCCAGCCGCAGGTAGGTCGGGCTCATCGCAGCTCACCTTCCGTCAACGCGAGGAACGCTGCGGTGAGGTCGGCGCCGCACACCTCGACGTCACGCGCCCCGGGTTCGGCGGCGAGCAGCGCGCGCAGCGCGCGATCCGAGTCGGTGCAGTCGAGGACGACGGTCTCGCCACGGGTCTCGGCCGCTCGCACACCCGCCAACGTCGACAGGCCTGCGACATCGGCGCCGGGCAGGGTTGCCCGGATGGTCCGGCCGGTCGCGGCCGAGGTGATCTCGGTGACCGATCCGTCGGCGACGACCCGGCCGCCGGCGAGCAGCACGATCCGGTCGGCGTGGGCGCCGGCCTCCTCCAGGTAGTGGGTCGCGAACACCACGGTGCGCCCGATGCGGGCGTGGCCGCGCATCGTGTCCCAGAACGCCGCCCGGGCCGCGACGTCCATCCCGGAGGTCGGTTCGTCGAGGACCAGTAGGTCCGGGTCGGTGACCAGCGCCAGCGCGTACCGCACCCGCTGCGCCTGCCCGCCGGAGAGCTTGTGGGTCCGCCGCGCACGCAGCTCGCTGATCCCCGCCTGCTCCAGGGCCGGCGCCACGTTCTGCGGGCGGTCGTGCAGCACGGCGACCAGGCCGAGCAGCTCGCCGACCGTGACGTGCGGGAGCAGCTCGCCGGTCTGCAGCATTGCCCCGACCCGGCCACGCCGGACCGCGTCGGTCGGCGTCAGCCCGAACAGGCGCGCGGTCCCGGCGTCGGGCGTGGTGAGCCCGAGCATCATGTCCAACGTCGTCGACTTGCCCGCGCCGTTGGGCCCGAGCAGGGCGACCACCTCGCCGGGGGCGATCCGCAGCGCGACGCCCTCGACCGCACGGGTCCGGTCGTAGGACTTGACGACGCTCTCGAGCAGGACCGCGGGGTGCGTCTCCGGGACGGACCGGGCCGCCACCAGGTGCGGGACGTTCTCGGTCATGCGTCTCGACGATGCTGTCCGGGGCCGCAGCGAGACATCCGTCGGCACGCGGATGTTTCAGCGACGGCCCTCCCGGGCGGCCGCGGCGGCGAGCTCGGTGCGCGAGGACAGGCCCAGCTTGCCGAACACGTGCCCGACGTGGGTCTGCACCGTGCGCCGTGAGAGGTAGAGACGCTCGCCGATCTGCGGGTTGGACAGCCCCTCGGCGACCAGGGCCACGACCCGGCGCTCGGTCGGGGTGAGGCTGTCCCAACCGGTGCGCGGACGGGCCCGCGGCCCGCGACGACCCCGCCGCACGCCGAGCTCGCGCAGCGTCGCCTCGGTCCGGGCCACCCCGCGGGCCGCGTGCAACCCCTCGAACGCGGTGACGGCCCGCTGCAGGAGCGTGCACGCGGTGTCGGTGTCGCCGCGGGCGGCGAGCAGGGCGGCGGCGTCCTCGGCGGTGAGTGCGAGCTCGAGGGGGCGGGCGGCGCCGGCGTAGGCCGCGACGGCGGCCAGCAGCGGCTCCGGGTCCGCGGCGAGCAGCCCCTGGCAGCGCAGGGCCGCCCCGGTCCGCGAGGGCGCGTCGTGGCTTCGGGTGACCTCGCACAGAGCCTCGGTCACCTGCTCCGCACGCTCGCGCTCGCCGGCGGCGAGCGTGAGGCGGACCAGGTCGGGGCCGAGCACCGGGTACTCGATCGCGAGCCCCGACCGGGTGCAGTCGTCCCAGGCGTCGGCGAGCGTGGCGACCGCCCGCCCGTCGTCGCCGCTCGCCTCGAGGAGCTGGGCCTGGACCCAGGGCGCCCAGTGGCTGCGGAAGCGGGGGCCGCTTGCCGCCAGCTCGCGCAGCGCCAGCTCGCTGGCCGTCGTCGCGCGCCGTAGGTCGTCCCGGTGCAGGGCGATCAGCGCTGTGACGCTGTGGGCCAGGACGAGGCTGTAGCGCTCGCCGGTCTCCTCGGCCAGCGCGAGTCCCGTCTCCACCCCGGCGAGCGCGTCGTCCCACTCGCCGGCCAGGAACCGCTCGACGGCAAGGAAGACCTCGAAGCTGGTCAGGGCCCACCGTGTTCCCAGGTCCTCGCTGCGCGCTCGACCGGTCAGCAGCGTCGCGCGGGCGTCGGGCAGGCGGTCGAGCTCCAGGAGGATGTGTCCCCGCGCGACGTGCACCGGATATCGGTGCCCCACCCCGCCGGGGCTGCGGTCGGCGTCCGCGACGGCCTCGTCGACGATCTCCAGCGCGCGGCCCGGCTGCCCGCGGAGCTCGGCGACCACCGCGAGGCAGGTGCGGGCCAGGCTGACGGCCGCGGGCTCGCCCGCCGTCCCGACGGCCTCGCAGGCCGCGGCCGCAGCGCCGGCCAGGTCACCGGTGGACAGCCGCGCCATGCTCGCCCATCCCCGCGCCGCTCCGAGCTCGCCCGCGGTGAGCGGGCCGGCCGGCGGCAGGCACTCCAGCTCCCGCAACGCGTCCGACATCCGGCCCTGCGCGATCAGGCTGCGCGCCAGGCAGATCCGGGCGAGCCCGGCGATCCGCGGGGCGGGGTCGCGCGCCAGCACGTCCCGGCAGGACAGCGCGGCCTCGACGGCATCACCGGCCCACGACAGGCTGCCGGCCTGCTCGACCAGCAGCCGGTCCCGGTCGGTGGGGTCGGCCAGCTCGACCGCCCGCCCCAGCAGCTCGGCCGCAGCCCCCGGAGACCGCGCCGCGACCTCGCGGGCCGCCCGGACCAGCCAGTCCACGGCAGCGTTGTCCCCAGGCAACGCTCCTCGCGACAAGTGCTCCGCGACCTGGCCGGCGGGCGCGCCGGCGCGGGCGAGCCTGCGGCCCGCCTCACGGTGCAGTCCGATCCGCACGCTCTGCGGGATGTCGGCGTAGACCGCGTCATGGATGAGGTCGTGCCGGAAGCGCAGCCGGTCCCCGGCCTCGACGAGGACCTGCGCCGTCATCGCCGGGCCCAGCGGCCCGGACAGCGCGAGCACCGAGCGCTCGGTGATCGTCGCCAGGTCGTCCACCGTGAAGCTCGTCCCCAGGACCGAGGCGGGCTGCAGGGCCGCGAGCGTGTCGTCGGGCAGGAAGCTGAGATGCCGCAGGATCGTCAGCCGCAGGCTCGGTGGCAGGCTCGCCGCGGACACCTCCGCCCGCCCGTCCCGTAGCCGAATCGCGTTCTCCCCGACCAGCGCCGCGAGCAGCTCGGTCACGAACAGCGGGTTGCCGCCCGCGTCCGCCACCTCTGCCAGCAGCTCGGCGCCGGGCGGAGCCGCCAGGATCTCGGTCACCAGGTCGTGGACGGCGCGGTTGGGCAGCCGGGCGAGGCGCACCGTGACCGCCCCCGCGTCGTCCAGGTAGTCCAGCGCGCGCTGCAGCTGTCTTCCCCGCGGGGTGGGCCGCCGGCAGCTCAGGACGGCGACCGGCACGTGGGTCAGGCGGCGGACCAGCGCGGTCAGGGTCAGCAGGCCCGCCGGGTCGGCCCACTGCAGGTCGTCGAGGCCGATCACCAGCGGTCCCTCGTGCGCGAGGTCCTCGATCAGGTCGACGATGGCGTCGACCGCCTGGAACTGCAGGCCCGGGTCGCTGCTGACCGTGATGGGCCCGTCCGATCCCGGGCGCGCCGCCAGCAGTGCCGCGATCGCCGCGCGGCGCGGGTCCGCCGACGTGGACGCGAGCCGCAGCGCGTCGACCCAGACACCGAACGGCCGGTTGCGCTCCAGCTCCTCCGCCCGGCCGGTCACGACCGGGAGTCCGCGCCTGCGGGCGACGTCGAGGGCGGCGTCCAGCAAGCTGGTCTTGCCGATCCCGGCCTCGCCCTCGACGGCGACCACCGATAGCCGCCCCGAGACGGCCCGCTCCACCGCCTCGCCGAGCGCTGCGAGCTCGGTGTCGCGGCCGAGTAGCCGCGCCGCGGACCCAGGAGCACGCATCCCGGCGAGGCTACCGCCGCTCTCACTCCTCCGGCGCCGCGTCGTCCCGATGAATCAGCTCGTCGAGGCCCCGCAGGAGTCCCAGCCATCCCGTGAACCGGAGCTCCTCGAGACAGCGCCGGTCCGTGTCGCAGCGGCCCAGTACGCCCGCAGGGGGCTCCAGCCGATCCAGCCGGACAACGATCTCCACGAGCCGATGCTCGGCCGCCCGACCCGCCGCGACATCCGCGTGCTGGCCGATGTCTCCGCCTGGACCAGGACGGCAGGCTCGCCCGATCGGAGCCGGACGACCACACGGAGGGAGGCACCCGGTGCTCATCGATCGCGACGGCGACGGCCACCGCAACCAGCGGCACTTCGACGCGCACGCGGGCGGCTACGACCGGCAGTTCGACACCGCCGAGCGGTGGCGCGCTGTGCACCGTCCGGATGCGTACGGCGCGTTGGCCGAGGCACGGCGGGTGCTGCGCGCCCGGCGGCGGCTGGTGCACGTCGAGCACGGGCCCGCCAGATCGGCGCACGCTCGCCCATGAGGCGCCTGCAGCTCGAACTCGGCGTCCTCGCGGCGCTGCTCGCCTCGTTCCTGACCGTCCCGCTGCCGGTGCCACACCTCGTCGGCGGGGTGGCCTGGGCGGTCCTCGCCGGTGTCCACGTCGTCCGCCGCCGTCGGCTCTACGCCTCCGTCATCCGCTGCCGCCGACGGCGCGCCCTCGCCACCACCGCTCTGCTGACCGGCGCCGGGCTCGTCACCGTGTCCGGTGCCCTGCAGTGGGCGGACGTGACCGCAGCGATCCCGTGGCACGCGGGCAGCTCGACGTTGCTCCTCGTGGTCGCCGCGACGCACGCGACCCCCCGGCTGTGGTGGCGGCGCACCCCACCGGTACCCCGCTCACCCAGCAGCCGGGTGCATCTCAGACCTGTCAGAGAATGAGAAAGGACGAAGACCGATGGCCATCCTGCTCACCGGCGGAACGGGAACGCTCGGACGGCATGTCCTGCCGCTGCTGCGCGACTCCGGTCACGACCTCCGCGTCCTGACGCGCAGCTCCCGGACACCCGAGCACGGCGCCGAGTACGTCACCGGAGACCTCCGCACGGGCACGGGGATCGAGCGCGCGGTCGACGGGATCGAGACGATCGTGCACCTCGCCGGCGGCCCCAAGGGCGACGACGAGGCCACTCGCAATCTCGTGCGGGCCGCCCGTGGGGCCGGTGTCACGCACGTCGTGTACATCTCGGTCGTCGGCGCGGACCGGGTGCCACTGGGCTACTTCAGGGCCAAGCTGGGCGCGGAGAAGGCGGTGGCCGAGTCCGGCATCGCGTTCTCGATGCTGCGGGCCGCGCAGTTCCACGACCTGGTGCTCGATGTCGTCGCCAGGATGGCGCGACTGCCCGTCGTTCCCGTCCCGGGCGGGCTGCGGTTCCAGCCCGTCGACTCGCGCGAGGTCGCCACACGCCTGGTCGAGCTGTCGCTCGGCGTCCCGGCGGGCATGGTGGCCGACCTGGCCGGGCCGGCGGTGCACCCCCTGCGTGACCTCGTCGCCGGCTACCTGCACGCCCGCGGCAAACGCCGACCGATGATGCCGGTACGGATGCCGGGCAACGTCGGCCGGGCGTACCGCGCCGGGGACAATCTCAACCTGGCCACGGCGACGCACGGCGTGCGGACCTGGCAGGAGTTCATGACAGAGCGCCTGCCGGCGACGGCCCCGTTCCGAGCCTCATCGGCCGGCAATCGATGAAGACACCGACCTCCGCCAGCCTCGGCCGACGAGGAGGAACGCGGCCGCACAGCACGCCCACGGTGCTGGTCGCGGGAGCGACCGGCTACATCGGCCGCCACACTGTGCGCGCGCTGCACGACGCCGGCTACCGGGTACGCGCCCTGGCCCGCGACGAGCGGCGACTGGATCCCGTGGCCGACGCTTGCGATGAGGTGTTCGTCGCTGAGGCCACCCGGCCGGAGACCCTCGACGGCCTCTGTGACGGCATCGACGTGGTCGTCTCCTCGCTCGGGCTACGAACCTTCCGCGCCCGCCCGACCCCCGAGGAGGTGGACCTGTACGCGAACCTGAACATCCTGCGGCGCGCACAGCACGCGGGAGTTGGCCAATTCATCTTCGTCAGCGCCCTGCACGTCGATGAGCTCGCGGACCGGGCACCGATACTCCGGCCGCGTGAGCAATTCGTCGGGATACTCAAGGACTCGACGCTGGATTGGACGGTCCTGCGGCCCACCGGAGCGTTCAACGACATGGCAGGAGCTTTCCGGCTGGCCCGGCGGGGGTGGGGTCTTGTCCTCGGCGACGGACGCACCAGGATCAACCCTGTCCACGCCGCCGACATCGCGGACGTGGCGGTACGGTCAATCACCGATCCCTCGCTGCATCGTGCGGAGTTCGGGTTCGGCGGCCCGGAGACCTACACGATGTCTGGGATCGTCCAGCTCGCCTTCCGCGCTCTCGGGAAGCGTCCGCGGATCGTGCACGTGCCGCTGTGGGTCGCCGACGCAACGGTCGCGCTGATCAGCCCCTTGAACAGCAACGCGGCCGGCTTCCTGCAGATGTTCCGCCAGGCAGCGGCGACGTCGGACATGGTCGGCACCCCTGTGGGCACGCACAGTCTCGACGACTTCTACCACGATCTGCGCGCTGAGCTCGACGCGGCCGCGACGGGCGGGGGTCTGACGTGCTGATCGGTAGCCCGCGAGCCGAGCGCGTGGATGGGGCGAGGGCGGTCATCACCGGCGCGGGCAGTGGAATCGGGCGTGCGATGGCTCATGCGCTGGCTGGGCGTGGAGCCCACCTCGTGCTCGCCGACACCAACGGCACCGGTCATCGACCGATCCAGGGCCCTACTCGCCGCCGCACAACGGGCACTTCCGGCCGAGAGGATCCGCGAGCTGCACGACCGGCCCGTGCGCCGGGTGCACGACCTCCTCGAACGCGGGCGCACCGAGGCGGTGTTCGCACCGACCTGCTCGCCACCACACTGCTGTCCGCCTTCACGCGGGTCGACGAGAACGCCCGGGAACCGACATGAGCGAGCCCATCACCGGGCGACGCGGTGCCGGGGGACGCCGATTCGGATGGGTCGACTCCCCGCTCGTCGACCGCGAGACCGCACCCGAACAGGGCGACGAATGGGCCCGCCCGCCTGATGTCACCGCCCTGGGCGTCGGGCACCTGCTCTCCGGCGCCTTCAGCAGCAGCCCGCCGCGCTCGTCGGCCCGGCGGACCTCCTGTAGAACCGGGCGATCCCGGCGGCACACGAGCGCTGACCAGCACAAACGAGCACCACATCACCCGGATCAAGTGCCTCTCGTCCACCTGGGTTCGGGGTTCGGGTCCCTGACGGCGATCTCCTAGGTGACTCCAGATCGTTCCTGGGGCACGCTCACTCCCGCCAGGTCGCTCCACCGGGGGCCGTCCGAAGATCGCCAAGGCGACGGCGCTGGGGGTGACGAACAGTTCCTTGGCGACCTGCGCGCCATCGGGTGTGGCGGGGTCAGGGCCGTGTCGAGGCGAGTTCGGGCAGGAGCCGGACGACCTCCGTTGCTCCGTCCTCGCCCTCGAGCCGGGCGGCGAGCCGACCAGCGGCGAGCCGGTGTTCGGGGTCGCCGACCGCGGCGCGGATCGCGGCCGCCAGGGCGTCGGCAGTGAGCCCCTTGCCCTCGAGGCGGGCGGGGGCGACCCCCAGGGCGACCTGTCGTGCCGCCCAGAAGTGCTGGTCGGCCGCGATCGGGACCGGCACCGTGGGCACTCCGGCGCGCAGGGCCGCCGCCGTGGTGCCCGCACCGCTGTGGTGGACCAGCGCCGCGACTCGCGGCAACAACCAGGTGTGCGGGACGTCGCCGACCGTGAGGACGTGCTCCTCACGCACCTCGAGCTCCGCCCACCCGGCCTGGACGACCCCGCGCAGACCTGCGTGCCGCAGGGCGTCGGCGATGAGCGCGCTCCACAGCTGCGGGTCGCGCGGAGCCATGCTGCCGAAGCTGACCGCGACCGGAGGCGGCCCGGCGTCGAGGAACTCCCGCAGCGTCGTGGGCGGGGTCCACGCGCCGTGGTGGGGCCAGAAGTACCCGGCCATCTCCAGGCCCGGCCGCCAGTCGTGGGGCCGGGGCACGACGAGGGGGCTGACGCCGTAGCGGACCGGCCAGCGGGCGCGGTCGTGGGCCCGCACGGCACGGCGGAAGCTCCGCGGCGCCAGCCCGAGCGTGGAGCGGATGTGCCGGATCGCGGGCGCGAGGATCGGGCTCATCCCGGCGAACACCGCGCGCCCCGCGAGCCAGTTGCCGGTGGGGCCGAGGTCGGGCAGCCCGATCAACGGGGGGAATTCCCGGGTGGGGTGGGCCGGCGCGGCGAAGACACCCGCACTCGGCAGCCCGAGCCCCTCGGCGACGTCCGCCCCGCCCAGGTAGGCCGGCCCCGACAGCAGCACCACGTCGGTGTTCTGTTCGGCCGCGGCGATCATGCCGTCGCCGAGTTCGCGCATGTGCCGGGCGAGCAACCGCGTCATCTCCGCCCCGCTCCGCACGCCGCGGCCGCGACGCTGCCAGCGCCGGTTGGCCTCTGACTGCTGCGCGGCCCGCGGATCGCCCGGCAGCACCCGGTGCTCCAGCTCCGCGGCCGTCACCATGCCGGCGAACGACGCCGCCGCGGCGATCGCGACCTCGTGGCCGGCCTGCCGCAACCGCGCACCCAGACCGGTGTAGGGCGCGACGTCCCCCGTCGATCCCACGGCCATGATCAGGACGTGCATGCCGCCCTCCTCGCTCCGTCACCGTTCACGGGCGCTCGTCACCGGGGAGCCCTGACCACCTCGAGGAAGCGGGCGTGCCAGGTCGCCGGGTCACTGCAGCGGACTGACGGGCTTGCCGCTCGCCCCCAGGTCGTTCTGGACCAGAGTCACCCCGACACCGATGGCTGCGGCGAGCGCGACCAACCCCACGACCACGGTCGTGTCGTACCCGACCGCGTCGGGTGACGTGGAGGAGAACAGCTCCCCGAGCAACACGTAGGGCAACAGGAGCACCCCACCCAGCAGGAGGTGCAGCGTCCGCCGGTCCGTCGAGACCACGAACGGTGCACGGATGGCGCGCACCAGTGGCCGGGCGTCTCGCCGCAGCGGCTCCTGCGTGGTGGTCCGGTCAGACACGTCACCGAGCATCGCGCCCTCCTTCCCGCGGGGCCCTCCCTCAGCAGTGTGGCGAGCTCCCCGGTCGAGAGGGAGCGCGATGTCGAAATGCGGCCGCCTCGTTCGTCGAGGTGGTGAGAGCCCGACCCGCGGAGGGAGCCGACCATGACGACGACGACGAGCGAGCCGCTCAGCCACCGGGACCGAGCCGTTCTGCGCGCGGTGGCCGGCGGTCGTTGCCGGCACACCAGCGAGATCGGGACGCCCCTGCTCATCGACGGCGCCTACAGCAGCGACCAGCTCGTCGGTGTCCGGCTGGCGGCCGCCGGGTTGATCGCCACCGAGCCCGGGCAGGGGGCCACGACGATCACCGCGCGCGGACGCGCCGCGCTGGCAGCCGCGTAGCCCGCGCGACGCGTCGTCATTGTGGCCCGCGGGCATGCTGAGCAAGTGCGCCGCGCCGCCCGCAGACCGACGGCCACCGTGGGCTTCGTGGTGGTCGTGCTCCTCGCCTCGGCCGCGACCGTGGACGCCGCCCCGTCCCGGGCGGCGCCCGATCCGGCCACGCTCGACCGCCACCTCGCCGACGCGCGGGCCGCGACCGGTCTGCGGGGATGGCGGTCGCCGTGACCCGTGGGACCGACGTCGTCCACCTCGCCGGCTTCGGCACGGACGGGCGCGGCGGGCCTGTCACCCCGAGCACGCGCTTCCGGATCGCCTCGTTGTCCAAGTCGTTCGCCGCCGCCGCGGTCCTGCAGCTCGTAGAGGCCCGACGCATCGATCTCGACACGCTCGTGCAGCGCTACCTGCCCGGCTTCGCCACCGCCGATCCCGGCGCCTCCGCCCGCACCACCACCGTGCGCCACCTGCTCAACCAGACCAGCGGCATCGCCGACACCGGCTTCCCGCGATCACCGCGGACGAGCCGGACCTCGAGCGACGGGTGGCGAGCCTGCGCAGCGCACGGCCCGTGAGCGAGCCCGGCACCGAGTTCCACTACTCGGACCCGAACTACCAGAGCGCGACTACGGGCCGGACGACTGGCGGGCGACCAACCCCCGTTTCACCGGCGAGAACCTGGTCCGCAACCTCGAGATCGCCGACCGCGTGCAGGCCATCGCCGCCGAGGCCGGCGCGACCCCGGCGCAGATCGCGCTCGCCTGGCTGCTCACGAGGGGCGAGGACATCGCCCCGATCCCGGGCACGAAGCGGATCGACCGTCTGGAGGAGAACCTCGCCGCCGACGACCTCGCGCTGTCCCCGGAGCACCTCGCGGCGCTCGACGACCTCCGGCCGCCGGCGGGCACCCGCCACGACGAGTCCGGGATGCGCCTGCTCAAGGGCTGGGATCAGCCGCCCACAGATCCCGGAGCTGCCGGCGGGACCTGATGCCCAGCTTGCGGAAGACGTTGCGCAGGTGGGTCTCGATCGTGCGCGGGCTCAGGAACATCTGCGCGGCGATCTCGGGGTTGGTGGCGCCGGTGGCGACCAGCCGGGCGATGTGCGTCTCCTGCGCGGTGAGCGCGTCGGAGGTCCGGGCGGAGCGCCGGCGCGGGTGCTCGCCGGTGGCGCGCAGCTCGCGGGCGGCGCGGGCGGCGAACGCCTTCGCCCCCATGGCCGACAGCTGGTCGTGCGCGGTGCGGAGCTGGTCGCGGGCGTCCTGGCGGCGGCCCTCGCGGCGCAGCCGGTCGAGCGCGGCGGCCGCGTCGCCGGGGTGGCCCGCACGCGCGGCCGCCTCGACGAGCTCGGGCAGGGCCCGATCGGCGTGCACCAGCTCGTGGGAGTCGCACGCTCGCGCGGCCGCGACCTGGGCGGCGGCATGGTCGCCCCGACCGTTCTCGAGCACCGCGAGCGTGTAATGGGCCAGGGTGACCTCGGTGCCCGCCCCCCGTCCGGCCGCCTCCTCGACGCTGGCCTCGTACAGCGCCGCCGTTTCGGCCTCGTCACCGCGCCACGCGGCCAGGAACAGTTGGGCGTGGCGCAGCGGCACGGCCCCGCTGCGGCTGCCGATCGCCTCCGGCCACCCGCTCCAGCAGCTGGACCGGGCCGACCTCGCCGCGATCGCCGCGATCGGGCTCACCGACCCCGCCCGCCTGGCCGGGCGGCGGATCGAGGTCGCCGGCGACGCACCGACGCCCACGCAGATGGCCGAGGCGTTCACCCGGGTCCTCGGGCAGGAGGTCCGCCACGTCCGAGATGACCTGGCCATGATCCGAAACCCGGACATGCACGCCATGTGGACGTTCCTCGCCCGGGACGGCTACCAGGCCGACCTAGTCGCCCTGCGGGCCGAATTCCCCGAGATCGCCTGGACGCGATTCGCCGACTGGGTCGGGCGGACGCTGACGCCGCAGAGCTGACCCGCACCGGCGTCGGTTCGAGGGAGTGCGTGTGATGGCCGTGGTGGACTGGTGGGCGTTCCCACCCACGACGACGCGCCCGAGGGCTCCCAGACCGCCCGCGCCGCCGAGGGAGAGACCCCGAACCCGTTGTCGTGCGTCGGGAACGAGCCGACACGCGCCACGCCATCGAGCGCATGAGCCTGGCGACTGATGGGCGCGTCGTGATCTAGTACTGACTTAGGACCAGCTAAGGAGGCTGCGTGGCGTTCACGGACCAGGAGTGCGAGTTCATCCGATCGCAGGGAATCGGCCGCCTGGCGACCGTGGCGCCAGGAGGCCAGCCTGACGTGGTCCCCGTGGCGGTCGAGTTCGACGGCGACCACTTCTGGGTCGGAGGGCCGGGAGCCGTCGCGCAAACGCGGAAGTTCCGCAACGTCGCTGCCGGCTCCACCCGAGTATCGATCGTCTTCGACGACCTTCTCTCGATGGACCCATTCGTGGCGCGAGGTATCAGAGTCTACGGAGAGGCAGAGCAGCCCTTCGAGCGTGTCGGCATGGTGGGCCCAGGGACCTACATGCGGATTGCTCCCACGACGTCCTGGAGCTGGAACCTGGCCGGGGAACCCGCGGGCGAAGAGTGGTACTCCGTCGCGCGTCGCGAGCACACCACGTAGGCGGCAGGCGCGTGACCGCCCCGTTGGTGATCGGCCCATGACGTACCCATGAGATTCAACTGGCTTCCGGTGGAAGTACCCGCAAGGGCCGAGAGGGCCGGCACAAGGTTTTCGCAGCTCAACAGGGGTGTCTGGCGGTCCGCGGTGACCTCGAGAAATTCACCGTCGAGGATCACTGGGTTCGGGTTCGAGTCCCTGACGGCGCACCCTCTTTCCAGGTCACAGCTCTACGGAGCGATCTTCGATGTGACTCCGGATCGTCCTGGGGCACGCTTACTCCGGACAATCGAGCTGCTGGAGATCATCCACACCATGGCGTCCGCGGCCTTGGGCAGAGCGGCCGGGCCCAGCCAATACGGTCCGTGAGGAAGTCCGTGTTTCCGCCGGGCATGGTGCCGGTCGGGGACCGGCGAGGTGCCTGATCGGGCTGCAGATCTCCTCGTCTCAGGGGTTCAGGGCTCGGTCAGGTGCGGTCAACTCACCGGACCCAGGCGGCCCAGGCGGATCATGGCCCAGTAGACCACGCCCGCGTAGGGCCTCTCGCGCGTCTGAAGCCCCGAGTGTGGGGGCCGATGTGGGTTCTCCTGTCCCGATGGCAGCTGGAGGGTGGCGCGGTGAGGGCGCCGCCGAGGTGCGCGGGCCCCCGAGCCGGAGGAACGTGGATGGTTGTCGATCAACGGGGCGTGGAGCGTCCACGCCGCCCGCACCAGGAGGGGGACCGGCGACATCGCCCCGAGGCAGCGGAACGGCGTCGGGGGCTTCCCTTGATCACACACCTCATCGTCACCGAGCCCACGGCCCAGGACCGGGTCAGCGCCGGCTCGCCGTCGGCAGAGGACGACGCCGCTCGGAAGTCCCTCTGTCGAACCACAGCCGCACCCACCGGCCTCGCCGAATCGGGGACGTCGTCCGAGGTGTTCGCCGAACGCCTGGCCGTAGACCTGTACCCGGTCGTCCTCCCCTACCGCCTCGGGACGCCGGCCGCGTTCACGCGGGCCAGGTTCAACGGTCGCGCCCTCGGCGACGACGGCATGACCCTGATGCTGACCTCGAGGACGAACACGCCGTTCGGGGGCGGCGCGCGTCCCGACGCCGGATCGTTCCTCGAAGATTTCCCCTACCTCGGTGTGCCGACGTCGGCGGAGCACACGTCGTCGTGACGGCACCGAGAGATCACGACCACCAGGGCGAGACGGAGGGTCTCGGCATCCAGCGGCTGCACGCCGACCTCGCGGCGTGTCGCCGGACGCTCGGACCCGACCACCCCGACTCCCTGCGGCTCTCCGACGCCCTCGCTCACGCCCTCGAGCACGCCGAACGACTGACCGAGGCAGTCGTCGGGTTCGAGGTGACGCTCGGGGCCCGTCGACGTGTGCTCGGCGACGACCACCCGGACACCCTGCGCTCGGCCGACGACCTCATCCGCTGCTACACGAGTGTGGGACGCGACGCCGAGGCTGAGGCGTTGTCCCGTTCCACCCTCGGTACCCACGGCCGACGTTCGCTCGGCGACAAGGACGCTCGCACCGATGACCGGACGTGAAGGGCTGCCGGTGATCGGGGCATTCGTGCCGGTGGCGGTGTGGGGCCTTTGGTCGCTCTCCTGGTCGTCGTACCGCCCGGGACGACGCGACCGACACCAGTGGGGTCAGGGGTCCACTCCCGAGGGCCCGAACAGCTCGCGGTAGGCGCCGTACCCCTCGGCGTCGAGGTCGTCGACGGCGACGAATCGCAGGGCAGCCGAGTTGATGCAGTAGCGCAGGCCACCGCCGTCGACGGGGCCGTCGGAGAAGACGTGCCCGAGATGGCTGTTCCCCTCCGCCGACCGCACCTCGACGCGCACCATCCCATGGCCGTGATCGGCCCGTTCCACGACGTTGCCCGGGACGACCGGCACCGTGAAGCTGGGCCACCCCGTGTGGCTGTCGTACTTGTGGATCGAGGCGAACAGCGCTTCGCCCGACACGACGTCGACGTAGAGCCCCGCCTCGTGGTGGTCCCAGAACTCGCTCCGGTACGGCGGCTCGGTGGCGTCCTGCTGCGTGACGCGGTACTGCTCGGGAGTCAAGCGCGAGAAAGCGTCGGGCATGGTGACCACCCCTTTCACTCCAGGCACGCCAGCAACCTTTCACGGCCCCACGGGAACCGGAACACCCACAGCGATCCCCACACGTGAGCGACGTCGGCTCCTCGATCTGCGACCGCCGTGGGGCCGTGTCGTCCCGACGTTCCGTTCGAGCGGTCCACGTAGTCTCGACTGGTGACCGAGGCGCAGGCGGCGACCGACGCCCCCGCGCCCGAGCCGATGCTCGCCGGGTCGCGGCTTCTGGCCACCAAGCTGCGCGCTCCGATGCGGCGCGACCTGATCCACCGGCGACGGCTCGTCGAGCAGCTGTCCGGAGTGACCGCGCACGTCCTGACCGTGCTGAGTGCCGCGGCCGGGTGGGGCAAGACCTCCCTGGTGAGCGACTGGAGTCGATCCGCAGAGGGCCCGGGCACGGTGGGGTGGCTGTCGCTCGACCCCCAGGACGACGACCCACTGCGGTTCTGGACCTACGCCGTGGCGGCGTTGCGGGCGGTGGTCCCCGGTCTCGGGGAGCACGCGTTGCAGACCCTCGCCTCCGCCGGGCACGCCATCACCGAGGCGGTGCTGCCGCCGTTGATCAACGAGCTGGCGGGCGTGTCCCGGCCGGTCGTCCTCATCCTCGACGACTACCACGTGATCACCAACCCGGTCGTCCACCAGTCCGTGGACTACCTGCTGCGCCGGGCTCCCCCGAACCTGCACCTCCTCGTCGCCGGCCGGACCGACCCTCCCCTGGCGACGGCGCGGCTGCGTGCGGCCGGCGACCTGCTCGAGCTCCGCGCTGCGCAGCTGGCGTTCACCGACAGCGAGGCCGCCCAGCTGCTCAACGGGCTGGAGCTCGGCCTCGGCGACGAGGACACGCACCGGCTCAGCGTCCGCACCGAGGGCTGGCCCGCCGGGCTCTACCTCGCGGGCCTTTCGATGCGGCACCACACTGATCCGCGCGCCTTCGTCGAGGCCTTCACCGGCAACGACCGCTACGTGCTCGACTACCTCGGCGCCGAAGTCCTCGCCGCTCACACCGACGAGGAGCGGCGGTTCCTGACCCGCACCTCGATCCTCGCCCGCGTGAACGCCGAGCTGTGCGACGCGGTCACTCGTCGCGCCGACAGCGCTGCCCTGCTGGCGCGGATCGAACGCACCAACGGCTTCGTCGTGACCCTCGACGACCGCCAGCAGTGGTTTCGCTACCACCGATTACTCCAGGAAGTGCTCCGCAAGGAGCTCACACTCCGCGAACCCGAGCTGGTGTCCCGGCTGCACCACCGCGCCGCGACATGGTTCCGCGACGCCGGGGCCGTGCCCGAGGCCATGGAGCACTCCCTCGCCGCCGGCGACCTCGATCAGGCGGAGGAACTGGTCCTCCGGCATTGGTCGCCCTACTTCAACGTCGGTCTGCTGGCGACCGTGGATCGGTGGCTCGAGGCGTTGCCGACCGAGCGGCTCCAGGCGAGCACCAGCTTGTGCGTGGCGCGGGTCTGGATCCTGCTCGACCGGGGGCGGCTCGACGCCGCCGAGGCATGGGTGTCGCGAGCGGAACAGGCGACGGCCGACTCCGCCGACGCTCGTGACGCTGCCCTCGTTCGAGCGGTCCTCCGCTTCAAGACCGGCGATGTGGCCGCCGGTCACGCGGCCGCACGGCGCGTCCTCGAGGTCGGGGCCGACGGATCGGGCTTCGCCGCCTCCGTCGCCCGCTGTGTGCTGGGCCTGACCTTCTTCTGGCAGGGCGATCTGGGCGCCGCGATCCGCCTCCTCACCGAGGCCGTCAGGCTCGCCCGCATCCACGGCCTCCAACTGGCGGTGGTCTACGCGCTGGGTTATCTCGCCCTGGCACACCTCCACGCCAACTCCCTCCCCGAAGCCCGGCGCGTGGCGGACGCCGCGCTCGAACAGGCCCTCGAGCCGGCGGTCGCCGAACACTTCGTCACCGCGCTGGCGCACGCGGCGCACGCCGCGACCCTCGCCGCCGCCGGCGAGCCCGGGGCTGCCGCACCCTCCGCCGCCCGCGCGGTCGAGCTGGCGGGCCGCGGCGCGGGCCGGGTCGAGCTCGGGTTCGTCCTGGCCACCCGGGCGCGCATCGAGATCGCCGGCGGACAGGACGCGACGGCGTCACTCGCTGCTGCCCGCGAGATCGTGCGCGCCTGCCGGGATCCCGGATGGCTCCCGGAGTGGCTGGCCGGACTGCAGCGCGCCGCGCGGGTGGGCAGCTCCGGGCAGCAGCCCCCCACGCCGGGCGACGCGGCGGCCGGACTGACCGACAGAGAGGCCGAGATTCTCCGGCTGCTGGCGGGCACATTGTCGCTGCGGGAGATCGGAGCGGCGCTGCACCTCTCGCTGAACACGGTCAAGACCCACAGTCGGGGCCTGTACCGCAAGCTGGGCGTCTCGTCCCGCGCCGAGGCCGTCCAGCGTGCCCGCCGGCTCGGTCTGGTCACGTGACGGTCCCGCGGCGGGCCGGTGAGCGGCGAGGCCGCTGTCCGTCTCACCCGGGTGAAGGTGGCGCGGGAGGCTGGCCCGCCGCACTCGTACAGCAGGCTCGTCGTCGTGATGTCGGAACCGACGAGCTTCGCGATCCTCCTGCGCCGTCATCGGCTCGCGCGGTCGCTGACCCAGGAACAGCTGGCCGAGCGAGCCCATGTCACGGCGAAGGCGGTGGGTGCGCTGGAGCGCGGCGAGCGGCGGCGGCCCTATCCGCACACGGTGCGCTCGTTGGCCCGCGCGCTGGCTCTGGGCGACGGCGAGCGCGCCGAGTTGGAGAACGCGGTCCCGTTCCGTGTCGCCCCACGCGGGGAGGTGACCCCGCCCCGGGGCGCGGCGAACCAGGACCGCGACCTCCCGGCTCCCCCCGGCCCGGTGCTGGGGCGCGAGGACGAGGTCGACCTGGTCAGCGACCTTCTGCGCGCCGGGGAGCGGCGACTGATCACGCTCGTCGGGACCGGAGGAGTCGGGAAGACCACCCTCGCCCTCGTGGCCGCGGCCGCGACGCGGTCCGAGTTCCCTGGCGGGGTCGTGATGGTGGAGTTCGCCGGCGTCTCCCGAGGGGACGACGTCGTTCCGAGGATCCGGGCCGCACTCGGCGTCCCCGAGGCCGCGTTCGACGGGACCGTGGCGGCGCTGGCGACGTACCTCTCGGGGCGCCGGACGCTCCTGGTGCTGGACACCGTGGAACACGTCCTGTCCTGCGGCCCGGAGATCGCCGGTCTCGTCGTCTCCAGCCCGGACCTGGTGGTGCTGTGCACCAGCCGCGCACCGCTGAGCGTCCGGGTGGAGCACCAGGTGCAGGTGCGGGTGGTTCCGCTGACGCCGGAGACCGCGATCGAGCTGTACCGGGACCGGGTGGCCGCTGCCGGGCGCGCCCTCGAGGAGGACGAGCGGACGCAGCAGGCGGTGGCTGCCCTGTGCGCGAGGACGGACGGGCTTCCGCTCGCCGTGTAGATCGCGCGTCCCTCGAACTGTGGGGGCCGGTGTGGGTGGCTCGGAGCCCCCCGAGTGATGAAGAGTCGCCCGTGCACCCGCCATGCGGAGAGAGGGGACAACACGATGGAGGTCCCCGCGACCCGCGGCTTCACCGGGCGTCGGCGACCGGCGGACCCGGAGGCCCGCATTCCGCCCGGCCAGCACGTCGTCGCCGACTTCCCCGTGCTGACCGCGGGCGCGACGCCTCAGGTCCGCCCCGAGACGTGGACGCTGACGCTCTCGGGAGAGATCGACGAGTCCGTGACGTGGACGTGGGGGGAGTTCCTGGAGCTCCCGAACGAGGACGTCACCTGCGACATCCACTGCGTGACGTCGTGGTCGAAGCTCGGCACCGGGTGGCGAGGCGTCGCGATCGACACCCTGCTCGAGGGCGTCGACACCGCCGCCGATTTCGTCCTCGCCCACTGCGACGGGGGCTACACCACGAACCTCCCGCTCGAGGATCTCACCGACGGGCGAGCGTGGATCGCCCACGAGTACGAGGGCTCTCCGCTGAGCACCGACCACGGCGGTCCTGCCCGGCTGCTCGTGCCGCACCTGTACTTCTGGAAGTCCGCGAAGTGGATCCGTGGCCTGCAGCTGCTCGCCGAGGACCAGCCTGGCTTCTGGGAGTCCAACGGCTACCACGACTACGGCGACCCGTGGCTCGAGCAGCGCTACCAGGGCGACTGAGGATGACGCGCCGGCCGTCGCGTGCCCGCGGCACCGAGACCCTCGACGAGACCGGCATCGCCGCGTCGAGCCCGAGGGGTCGCTGGATCATCGCGGCGGCGGTCCTGGGTTCGGGGATCGCCTTCCTCGACGGGTCGGTGGTCAACGTCGCGCTGCCCGCGATCGGACGGGACCTCGGCGGCGGGTTCTCGACCCTGCAGTGGATCCTCGACGGTTACCTCCTCACCCTCAGCGCCCTGCTGCTGCTCGGCGGCGCCCTGGGTGACCGGTACGGACGCCGCGCGGTCTTCTCGCTCGGGCTGGTCGCGTTCACCGTCGCGTCGGTCGGCTGTGGGCTCGCCCCGACCGGTCCGGTGCTGATCGCGGCGCGGCTTCTCCAGGGCCTCGGTGGCGCCCTGCTGATTCCCGGCAGCCTCGCGCTGCTCAACGCGGCCATCCGCCCGGCGGACCGGGGGCGGGCGATCGGGACCTGGGCCGGGTGGAGCGGCGTCGCGTCGGCGCTGGGCCCGTTCGTCGGGGGCTGGCTGGTCGACGCCGCGTCATGGCGATGGATCTTCCTCATCAACGTGCCCCTGGCGGCGGTCGCCTTCTGGATCACGCGCCGCCACGTACCCGAGACCCGCGATCCGACCGCAGGCCGTACCGACGTCCTCGGCGCCGCCACGATCACCGCCGGCCTCGCCGGCGTCATCGTCGTGCTGATCGAGGTGCCGGTCCGCGGCTGGTCCCCGCTGTTCGTGGCGTGCCTGGGGATCGGGATCGTGGGGCTACTCGCGTTCCCGGTCGTCGAGCGGCGGGCCCCGCAACCCCTGATACCCCTCCAGCTCTTCCGCTCCGCGCGGTTCAGCGGCGCCAACATCGTGACGCTGCTCGTCTATGCCGCTCTCGGCGGCGTCTTCTTCCTGCTCGCGTTGCAGCTGCAGCAGTCCATGGGCTACTCCGCGCTGAGCGCCGGGCTCGCCCTCCTGCCGTTCACGGTGATCATGCTCCTGCTCTCCGGCCCGATCGGGGCGCTCACCTCGCGCACCGGACCCCGCGCCGCTCTGATCGCCGGACCGCTCGTCACCGGCCTCGGCGTCGGCCTGCTCGTCCTCGCCCGGCCGGGAGCGACCTACCTGACGGGGGTGCTGCCCGGCGTCGCGCTCTTCGGACTGGGCATGGCGGTGACGGTCGCCCCCCTGACCACGACGGTGCTGGCCGCCGTCGGCGAGGCGCAGGTCGGGGCCGCGTCCGGGGCGAACAACGCCGTCTCACGGGTCGCCGGACTCCTCGCGGTGGCGGTGCTCCCCCTGCTGACCGGCCTCGACACCGCGGGCTCCGGGCCGCTGGGACCCGGTTACGCCAAGGCCATGCTCATCAGCGCCGCCCTGTGCCTGCTCGCCTCGGGCGTCGCCGCGATCACCGTGCGAGGCGTGGCGAGACCTGAATCCCCGCCCCCGCGAGTCCATCCCGGACTCCAACAGGCCTGCGCCCCGCAGGCTGCGGCCACCTGAGGAGGACACATGGGTGCGGACGACAGCGACAGCGCGTTCGGCGTCGACATCGACTCGGGCCTGCTCCAGCCGACCGAGAGCCTCGAGGCCCGCGGCCTCGGCGACGCCCTGGACGAGGGCTACTCGCCGCCCGACCACCCGTTGGCGATCAACCTGTCCTTCGACCCCGAAGGCCTCGCCCGCCGGCTCTCGCGCGAGCTCCCCGAGGTGATGATCGGCCCCGCCGAGACACCCGGGTCCGCCGGTGAGCTCTACGACGACGAGGTCGGGACACGGCGCTCCGGACGTCTTGCCGAGTACGAGGGGACCTTCGGCGACTACCAGTACCTCTACGCCGTCGACGTCGGCGTCGACGGTGGCTCCGCGAGCGCCGAGGAGGCCGCGGTCCACCTCGTCCTCGACCCCGACGAGCAGTGACGACCGACATCGACCGGGCAAGGGCCGCGCACCTGACCCGGCACGCGCGGACGGCGCTGACCGTGCCGCGACCCGTCGTGGTCCTCCCCTGCCTGGAGCGGGCGGAGGCGCTCGCGGCGGCACCGTGCCTCGAGGACGGGCGCTTCCGCCTCCCGCCGATCTCGTCGACGTGATGCGCCTCGTCGACACCGCGACCGGAGTCGCCCGACCACTGCTGCCGCTGGACCCCGGACGCGTGACGATCTACGTGTGCGGGGCGACCGTGCACGGCCCACCTCACCTGGGCCACCTGCGGTCCGCGATCACGTTCGACCTGCTCCGGCGGTGGTTGGAGCACCGAGGCCTCGAGGTCCTGCTCGTCCGCAACGTCACCGACATCGACGACACCATCCTGGCGAAGGCCGTCGAGGCGGGCCGGCCGTGGTGGGAGTGGGCCGCTACTCACGAGCGCGCGTTCACCGCCGCCTACGAGGCCGTCGGATGCCGGCCCCCGTCGGCCGAACCACGGGCCACAGGTCACATCACCGAGGCCGTCGAGCTCGTCCAACGCCTGGTCCACCGCGGGCAGGCCTACGTCGGGCCGACCGGCGACGACGGCGGGCGTGACGTCTACTTCGCCGTGGCCTCCTGGCCCGAGTACGGCCGCCTCTCCGGAACGAGGACCGATCACGCGCTCTCGGACGTGGAGCTCGCGCGCGCAAAGCACGACCCGCGCGACTTTGCCCTCTGGAAGGCGGCCAAGCCCGGCGAGCCGAGCTGGCCCAGCCCGTGGGGGCCGGGGCGACCGAGCTGGCACGTGGAGTGCTCGGCCATGTCGACCCGCTACCTCGGTCCGGCGTTCGACGTCCACGGCGGCGGGCGGGACCTGGTCTTCCCCCATCACGAGAACGAGATGGCCCAGTCGCGGGCGGCCGGCGACGGCTTCGCCGCCTCGTGGATGCATCACGGCTGGGTCACGGTGGACGGCGCGAAGATGTCGAAGTCGGCGGGCAATGCCGTGAGCGCCGCCGACGCGCTGATGCGGGTCCGCCCGATCGAGCTGCGGGCCTACCTGCTCGCCGCGCACTACCGGTCCACGATCGACTACTCCGAGGCCGCGCTGGCCGAGGCAGCGGCGGGGTACCGCCGGGTGGAAGCCATGCTCGGCCGCCTCCGCGCCCGGAGCGGGCCGATCGAGGTCGGCGACGTGCCGGCCTCCTTCGCGGCCGCCCTCGACGACGACCTGGCCACCCCGGCCGCGATGGCAGTCCTGCACACGACGGTCCGCGACGGGAACGCCGCGCTCGAGCGCGGCGACCTGCGCGGCGCTCTGGAGATGGCCGGCGCAGTACGGGCGATGGCCTCGGTGCTGGGCATCGATCCGACTCGGGCCGACCACGGCGAGACCGACGCCGCGGGGCGCGCTCTCGAGGGCCTGGTCGCGGAGCTTCTCGACGAGCGCAGCCGAGCGCGGAAGAGCGGGGACTTCGCCCGCGCCGATCGAATCCGGGAGCGGCTCGGGCGGGTCGGCGTGGACGTCGAGGACACCTCCCACGGGCCCCGCTGGGCGGTGGGCCGTGGCGGTCGCACGACCCCGCCCGCGACACCCGAGGACAACCCCTGACGATGCAGTGGTTCCGACGTGATGACCCCTGCGAGGACCGCTCGTGAGCGCCACGGACAGGGCGCCGGCGGTCGACCGCGCGCAGCGCCCGCGCTGCTCGCGCCCGGCGAGGGACATCGCCAGCACGCCTGCTGCCGTCAAGCCGTCGACCTCTCGGCCGCGACCGGCAACCTCTGGACCTTGAGCGGGGTCCTGTCGATGCTCCGGCCCGGACCGTCGAGTCCCGGGCCATCCGCTCGTCACCGGGCGGCACGACACGGGCCGCGATGTGGGGGCGCCTGTGGGTGTCCGCCGGCCACCTCGCTCGTCATGGTTGCCGAGTGACCACGACGAGCGCACGGTCGAGCCGAGTGGTGAACGCTGTGGACGGCCCGAACGCAGGGGGCGGGTGGACCTCGACGCCCCCACCTCGCCTGCCCGGCTCCGGTCCTTCCCTGCGCCTGTACGACACAGCCGCCGGGGCCGTGCAGATCACGTCGCCCTCCGGGACGGCGTCGATGTACGTCTGCGGCGTCACCCCCTACGACGCCACACATCTCGGCCACGCCGCCACCTACCTTGAGGTTGGCCCCTGGCACCGGACACCGACGGTGTGGGGTCAGTGATCTTGATCGGGGCCGGTGTGGTGGGCTTCGTACTCCAGTGGGCTGAGCATTCCGATACTGGAATGGCGCCGTTTGGGGTTGTACCAGCACTCTATCCATTCGAATATAGCGTTGGCAAGTTGGGCGCGGGTCTTCCAGGTCCGTGAGTCGAGTAGCTCGAGTTGCATGGTGCCCCAGAAGGACTCCATCATCGAGTTGTCGTAGCAGTCACCGATCGAGCCCATCGATCCGAGTAGTCCGGCGGCTTGCAGGCGTTGCCCGAACGCCCACGAGGTGAATTGCGAGCCGTGGTCGGAATGCATGATCGTGGAGCCGTTCTCGGGACGCCGGCGTGTGATGGCCATGCCGAGGGCGTCGGTGACCAGTGCGGTGCGCATGTTGTCATCGATGGACCAGCCGATGATTCTTCGCGAGTAGGCATCGAGGACCGCCGCGCAGTACAGCTTGCCTTCTTCGGTGCCGTGTTCGGTGATGTCGGTGAGCCACAGCTGATCCGGTGCCTCAACGCTGAAGCGCCGCTCGACCAGGTCGGAGTAGGGGTCAGCGGCGGGGTCGCGGACGGTGCAGCCGTGGCGTCGGCGCCGGTAGAGGCCCTGGATGCCGGCCTCGCGCATCAGCCGGGCGACCCGCTTGTGGTTGACCGCCAGGCCGAGCCCGAGGGTCAGCTCGGCGTGCACGCGCGGCCAGCCGTAGGTGCCGCGGGACTCCTCGTGGATCTTTTCGATGTGCTTGAGCAGCAACTCGTTCTCCTGCGCGCGGACAGACTTCGCCCCCGCGAGCCATTCGTAGTAGCCCTGACGACGAACATCGAGCACCCGACAGGTCACCGCGACGTCGAAACCGTCGTCGGCGAGTTCACGGACCAGCGGGAAGACTACTTTGGGAGGACGTTCTCCCGCGCGAAATACGCCGCAGCACGCTTGAGAATCTCGTTCTCGACCTCGAGGCGCTTGGACTTCTTGCGCAACTCGGCGAGCTCGACGCGCTCGTTGCTGGTCAACCGATCGGTGTGGTTGCCGTCATCGGCGTCGGCCTGGGCCATCCAGTTCCGCAGACACGACTCAGAGATTCCGAGGTCCTTGGCGATCGCGGCGACCGGCTGCTCGCCCAGACGAGCCAGCTCGACGGCGCGACGCCGGAACTCCGGCGGGTGAGGTGCGGGCACGAACGACATCCTCCCTGGCGGACCGGGTCCACCTCAGATGACGTGTCCGGTGCCAGGGGCCAACCTCACCTGGCGTTCGACCTGATCCATCGTGTGTGGCTCGACCTGGGCCACCACGTGGACTACGTCCAGAACATCACCGACGTCGACGACCCGCTCCTCGAGCGGGCCGCTCGCGATCACCAGGACTGGCGGGCACTGGCCGCGCGTGAGACGGCGCTCTTCCGGGAGGACATGTCCTTCCTCCGGATCCTGCCCCCACGTCACCACGTCGGCGCGGTGGAGGCCATGGCCCGGATCATCGACATGATCGCCGACCTGGTCGCCGCCGGCGTCGCGTATCGAGACGACCGGTCCCCCCATCCGGACGTCTACTTCGACGTCGACGCGGGCGGACCACTCGGCGTGGTGTCGGGGTACGAGACGTCCGTGATGCTCCGGCTGGCCGCCCAGGGGGACGGGGAGTCCCGACACCCAGGGAGGCGCCGTGTCCTGGACCCCGTGATCTGGCGCGCGCACCGCGACGGCGAGCCGGCGTGGGAGTCGGCGCTGGGACCGGGACGTCCCGGATGGCACGTGCAGTGCTCAGCGATCGCACGCCACTTCCTCGGCGACCGGATCGACCTCGCGGGCGGCGGCCGCGACCTCGTCTTCCCTCACCACGACTGCAGTGCAGCGCACGTCGAGGCGCTGTCCGGGGCACGTCCCTTCGCCGCGTGCTGGACGCACACCGGGATGGTGGGACTCGAAGGGGAGAAGATGTCGAAGTCGCGAGGCCACCTGGTCCTGGTCTCGAGCCTGCGAGACCGTGGCGTCGACGCGGGAGCCGTCCGCCTCGCCCTCCTCGACGGCCACTACCGGTCTGATCGCGAGTGGACCGAGGAGCGCCTGCGCCGCGCGCAACGACGTCTCCACCGCTGGCGCTCGGCGATCACACGCCCGTCAGGACCACCGGCCACCGAGCTGACCGCGGTGGTGCGCTCTCGCCTCGCCGACGACCTCGACACACCCGGGGCGCTGGCCGCGGTCGACGGGTGGGCCGATGCGGCCCTGGGTGGAGGAAATGAGGACGAAAGCGCTCCCGGAGAGGTCCGTGCGCTCGCCGATGGGCTGCTCGGGGTCGCGCTGCAAGAGGCCGGTGTCCCCTCTCGAGCATGAGGGACCGCTGTGGGCACCGCTCACGCCACACCATCGCTCGGCACGAGACTCAACGGCACATGATCCAGAGCGTCGAGCGCCACCACTGACCAGCACGGATGCTCACCATGCATCACGAGCGAGGACGTGACTCTCGTCCACTGGGTTCGGGGTTCGAGTCCCTGACGGCGCACCCAATGTTGCAGGTGTCGGGCCTGCGGTGCTTGTGTCCAGGAGATCAACGGTCCGTTCAAGGACCGTAAGCTCCGCTGGAGACGCTCCCTTCCGAGTCCGCAGCTCGTCCATGGTGGCGATGCGCTCGCCAGCGGCAAGGCCGCGATCGACCACGTCGCGCTCGATGTCACCTCGAGGCCACGAGCGGTACGCGCGTACCCGAGCACACCGCGGCAGTGCCCACACCCCGGGCTGGTCGAGGTGGACGGCCTCTGCGCCGAGGCGGCACCGGAGCTCGTGCACCTCGAGGTCTCGTCGTCGAGTGGCGGCCGGGAGTGTCCTCAGACGGGCACGGGCTCGACCGACCTCGGTCGGTGCGGATCGACGGGCATCCCTGCGCCCCCGACGTCGTCGCCCGGAAGACGTCGCGGACTCCGGTCCCACGGCCATCTGCACGGACTCTGCCGCTCCACGGCGCCGCCACGGAGTCCGGCCTGAGCCACATCTGACTACCGCATCATGTTCATCTGCATTCACAAGCGGCATGAGCTGCAGCGATGGACCCAAGAGCACCAGCAGCAAGCCAACAGTTGACTCTTATGTCAACTTGTGAGTACAGTCACCTACAGCACGGAAGGGAGCGCTTCGGCGAGGCCGTGGCGCGGTGGTCGTCGACGCGGATCCCGCGCCCGGCCGCCCGATGAGACGCAGCTCTGCAGGAGCAGGCAGGGATTCGATCAGCTGCCCGGTCGGCGAGCGGCGTTCACGGCAGAACCGAGGGAGACGAGCGCGGTGGCCAGCACTGAGTCGGCGACACAGAGGTCCCACTACCAGTCGATCACCGACAGGATGGCGGCCGATCCGGGGATGGGCCTGCCGGCCCTGCGCTCCATCTTCGAGGAGCTCGCGGACCTCGCGGCGGAGCCGGAGGACGTCACCTACGCCGAGGTCGACACGGCCGGAGCTCGGGGCATCTGGTGCAAGCCGCTGGCTGCCGCACCCGACACCGCCATCCTCTACACCCACGGGGGCGGGTTCGTGGGGAACACCGCCAGCAGCCACCGCAAGATGGCGGGGCACCTCGCGAAGGCGGCCGGCGTCGCGACCTTCGTCCTCGACTACGCCCTCGCCCCCGAGCGGCCCTTCCCGTCCCAGGTCGAGGAGACGGTGGTGGCGTACCGCTGGCTCAACGAGCAGGGCCTCTCGACCGACCGCATCGCGGCGGCCGGGGACTCGGCGGGTGGCAACCTCGCCGTCACGGCGACGCTCAAGCTCCGCGAGCTCGGGGAGCGGCTTCCCGCCGCGATCTGCGCGTTCTCGCCGTGGGTGGACATGGAACACCTGGGCAAGACGCTCGAGACCAACGCCGACACGGACGCGCTCGTCTCCCTGGGCGTGGTCAGCCTGATGGGCCAGATGTACCTCGGCGAGTCCGGATCACCGACCGACCCCCTGGCCAACCCACTGCACGCCGACCTCAGCGGGTTGCCTCCGCTGTTCGTCGCCGCAGGTGAGCACGAGACGTTGCTCGACGATTCCGAACGACTCGCCCAACGCGCTCGCGACGCCGGCGTCCCGGTCGAGTTCGCCACCTATCCCGAGCAGCAGCACGTCTTCACCTTCATGGCAGGACGGGCGCCCGAAGCAGATCAAGCAATCTCGGCGGCGGCCACCTGGATGCGGCCTCACCTCGGGTTGTCCTGAACCCGACGCTGCCGCACCGCCTCGTCCGCACCCGAACGAAGGAGCCTCTCCGTGTCCGACCCAGAATCCACGTCCGTGGACACCGACGCCGTCGTGGTCGGCGCGGGGTTCGCCGGCATCCGCATGCTCATCGAGCTCCAGAAGCTCGGCCTCTCGGCCGTGGCCCTCGAGGCCGGCTCCGACCTGGGCGGGACCTGGTACTGGAACCGCTACCCGGGCGCTCGCACCGACAGCGAGAGCTGGTCGTACTGCTTCCCGTTCCCGGAGATCGAGCAGGCCTGGAACTGGGTCGAGCGCTACCCCGGTCAGGAGGAGGTCCAGCGCTACATCGGCTTCGTCGCCGACCGCTTCGACGTCCGCCGCAACGTCCGCTTCGGCCAGCGGGTCACCTCCGCGCGCTACGACGACGCCGACACGCAGTGGGTCATCACCACCGAGGACGGCTCGTGCTTCACCTGCACGTACTTCTTCACCGCGCTCGGGCACCTCTCCGTGCCCCAGGAGCCTGCCTTCCCCGGGCGTGACTCCTTCCAGGGCGAGGTGTACCAGACCTCCCAGTGGCCGAAGGAGAAGGTCGACTTCACCGGCAAGCGCGTGGCCGTCATCGGCACGGGAGCGTCAGGTATCCAGGCGATCCCCCACATCGCCGAGGCGGCCGGGCACCTGACGGTCTTCCAGCGCACCCCGAACTACGTCATGCCGGCGCAGAACCACGACCTCGACGACGACTTCCGGCGCACCATCAAGGACTCCTACCCCGAAGTCTGGTCGATGGCACGCAACCACGTGTTCGGCTTCCCGATGGGCCCGGCCGGACGCACGTACGACGACGTGGCCGACGACGCCGAGCGCGACCGCATCTTCGAGGAGGGTTGGCAGGCCGGCGGGTTCCACTTCGTGTTCGAGACCTTCGACGACCTGATCCTCGACCAGCGGTCGAACGACGCTGCCGCCGAGTTCATCCGGAAGAAGATCCGCGAGACCGTCCACGACCCCGCCACCGCTGAGCTGTTGAGCCCGCGCGGCTACCCCTACGTCTCGAAGCGGCCCCCGTCGGGCACGAACTACTACGAGACCTTCAACCGCGACAACGTGTCACTGGTCGACATCAGCCAGAACGCGATCGAGACCCTCACCGAGACCGGATTGCGGACCGGGGGCCAGGACCACGAGTTCGACGTCATCGTGTTCGCAACGGGCTTCGACGCCGTCACCGGGGCGATCTCGAAGATCGACATCCGCGGCGAGCACGGCGTCGAGCTCAAGGAGCAGTGGAGCGGCGGTCCGGAGACGTTCCTGGGGATCGGCAGCGCCGGTTTCCCCAACATGTTCACGATCTGTGGACCGCAGAGCGCCTACGCGAACATCCCGGTCATCATCGAGAAGGTCGTGGAATGGTTGTCGCGGGCCATCGAGCACATGCGTGAGCACGGCTACCGGTCCATGCAGCCGACCCCGCAGGCGGTCGAGGGGTGGACCAAGCTCGTCGCGGACATCTTCGGCATGACCTTGCTGCCCGCGGGCGAGTCGGCGCACTCCTGGTACCTCGGTGCCAACACCCCGGGGAAGCCTCGACGCGTCCTCTTCTACTTCGGTGGGGCAGCCGGCTACTTCCAGGAACTCGACAAGGTCGCCGACGCCGATTTCGAGGGGTTCGAGTTCTCCCGGGCCCCCGCCGTCGCGGCCCGCTGACGCTTCTCGGCAGAACGAGGTCCGATGTTCGTCGTCGTCAGCACCTATCACCGCGCGTCGGGCCCGCGGCGACACAATCGAGGGAACGACATCATGACCGACCTCGCCGCGCCCCGCGGCTCCGCGACCCTCGCGTCGACCACGCTGCCGGAGCTGCTGTCCCACGCAGCCCGGGACGGCGAGGTCCCCTTCCTCCGTTGTCCGGAGCGGACCTGGACCTACACGGAGTTCGCGCACGTCGTCGACCGGTTCGCGAGCGGCCTGCGCGAGCTCGGGATCACCCAGGGGGATCGTGTCGCGATCGCCGCCCCCAACTCGGCGGAGTGGCTGATCACCTGGTTCGCGACGGTCAAGGTCGGGGCGGTCCTGGTGACGCTGAACGTGGCCTACCGGGAGCGCGAGTTCGACTTCATGCTGAACCAGTCCGGCTCGGTGATGCTGCTGACCAGCGCGCAGGACGGGGACTTCGACTTCGTCTCCTTCCTCGACCGTCTCCGTCCGCGGATACCCACCGTCCGACACTTCGTGTTCCTCGGCGGTGCGGGCTTCGCGGGCAGCCACCGGTGGGAGGACCTCCGCGTCCCCGGCGAAGGCCCGGTGGCCGACCCGGACACCGGTCCCGCGGCCCCCGAGGACCCTGCGGTCATCCTCTACACGTCGGGGACCACCGGCGAGCCCAAGGGCGCGACGCTCACCCATGCCAGCATCATCGCGTCCGCCCGCGCGCAGGCCGAGCACCTCGCCCAGACGTCCGGCGACGTCGCGATCGGACACATGCCGCTCAACCACGTCGGTGGGCTGACCTGCACGGTCACCGCCTCGATGGTGGTCCAGGGCAGTGTGGCGCTCCTGCCCCGCTACAGCCCGGCGCAGGCGCTGGACAGCATCGGGCGACACGGCGTCACCATCTTCATCGGCGTCCCGACGATGTACGCGAAGATGATGGAACTGCCCGAGTTCGCCGGTGTGGACGTCTCGTCGGTCCGCACGTGCGTCATCGGTGGGTCGAACGTCGAGCCGGCCATGGGCCGGCGCATCATCGACAGCTTTGACGGCGCGCGCCTGGCCAACCTGTACGGGCTGTCGGAGACGTCGGGTGGCTGCATCATCTCCGCTGCGGACGACGACCTGGACACCCTGGTGGAGACCCTCGGCGTCCCCATCGGGGACTTCGAGGTCCGCATCGCCGACGACGACAACCACCCCCTGCCGCCCGACGCCGACGGCGAGCTCCAGGTTCGGGGCGGCTGCGTCTCCCCCGGCTACTGGGACCTGGGAGCACCGTCGACCTTCCTCCCGGACGGCTGGCTCGCCACCGGCGACATGGCGCTGCGACGCCCGGACGGACGCGTGGCCCTGCGCGGCCGGAAGAAGGAGATGTACATCCGCGGCGGCTACAACGTCTACCCCGCCGAGGTCGAGAACGTCATCGCGGGCGAACCCTCGATCGCCATGTGCGCGGTCATCGGCGTGCCCGACGTGGTCAACGGCGAGGTCGGGCACGCCTACGTCGTCCCGGCGACAGGAGCCACCGCCGATCCGGAGGCGCTGCTCGACCTCTGCCGGACGAAGCTGGCCCGGTACAAGGTCCCCGCCCGGATCCTCGTCGTCGATTCGTTGCCGCTCACCCCTTCCGGAAAGATCAAGAAGGTGGCGCTACGGGACGCGATGGTCGCGCCGTAGCCGGTCGAGCAGCCTCGGCCGACTCCCTGAATCTCCCCGACCCGATCGTTCTCCCCGACACCCACCAGGAGGAATCGTGTCCACGGACAAGAACAAGGAAATCGTACGGAACGCCTGCCAGTACATCAGTGACCGGAACTTCCCCGCGTTGTTCGACCTCATCGACGAGGACGGCACCTGGACACTCCCGAACCGGCCGGAGCGATTCGAGTACGGGGGGCGCTACGACAAGCCGGGCTGGAGGAATCTCCTCGAGGGCTTCCTCAGCCCGTTCGACGAGTTCCGCTTCGACGTGCACACCCTCACGGCGGAAGAGGATCGAGTCGTCGTCGAGGCGACCACCGCGGGAGTCGGACCGGGCGAGGCCGAGTACAACAACAACTACCTGCTGATGTTCAAGCTGCGCGACGGGAAGATCCACGAAGTGACGGAGTCGCTCGACCCGTTCCAGGTCCTCGCCTATGTCGAGCAGATTCCGACCTCGTCGTAGGTCCTCGGTCGAGCTGCTGGGCCCACCGGGCGGCACGGAGGAGGACCCGGCGGCGGCCGGCCCGCGCCCGCGGTCGCCCTGACCGATACCGCCGACCGACACCGCCGACCGACACCGCCGACCGACAACGTGAGGATGTGGAGCAGTGAGTGCAGGACGCGTCCCGCCTCGCCCGCGGGTCCAGCGGACGCCGGACGAGAGCACGCGCACAGCGAGGTGGCCGACGTGGCTGTCCTGACCTCGACGCTCGAACCGACCTCCGATCGCTTCCGGATCGACCGCAGCGCGATGCTGGCGGCACTGGCGGACCTCGAGGTGCTGGCCGCACGGGTCCTTACGGCCGGTGGCGACCGAGCGGTGGCGAAGCACCGGGCTCGCGGCAGCCTGCTGGCTCGTGAACGGGTCGACCTGCTGGTCGACCAGGACGCGCCGTTCCTCGAGCTGTCGATGTTCGCCGGCGCCCACGAGCCGGACGAGCAACCGGGCGGACGCCTGATCACCGGGATCGGGCCGGTGCGCGGCGTCGAGTGCATGATCATCGCGAACGAGCCCACGGTGAAGGGCGGATCGCTCAACCCGTCCTCGGTGGCGCGCCAGCTGCGCGCGCTCGACATCGCCGAGCACAACCGGCTGCCCGTGATCAGCCTGGTGCAGTCGGGCGGAGCCGATCTGCCCCGCCAAGAAGAGATCTTCGTCAACGGGGGGCGGACCTTCCGCGAGCTCACCCGGCTCTCCGCGGCAGGGATCCCCACCATCGCGCTGGTGTTCGGCAGCTCGACAGCCGGCGGCGCCTACGTGCCGGGCATGAGCGAGTACACGGTGTTCGTCAAGGAGCAGGCGGCGGTCTACCTCGGTGGGCCGCCGCTGGTGAAGATGGCCACCGGGGAGGACGTCGACGACGAGTCGCTGGGCGGGGCCGAGATGCACGCCCGCGAATCGGGGCTCGCCGACTACCTGGCTGCCGACGAGCGGGACGCCCTGCGCATCGGACGGCAGATCGTCGCCGACCTCGGGTGGCGCAAGCACGGCCCGGGCCCGTCCCTGCCGGCCGACGAGCCGCTCTTCCCGGCCGAGGAGCTCCTGTCCTGTGCCGCGGCCGAGGCGCGACGGTCGGTCGAGGTCCGCGACGTCCTCGCCCGCGTCCTCGACGGGTCCCGGTTCGACGAGTTCAAGCCCCTCTACGGCACCCAGCTCGTCTGCGGGTGGGGCTCGCTCCACGGCTTCCCGGTCGGGGTCCTCGCGAACAACGGGATCCTGTTCTCCGAGGAGTCCCAGAAGGGCGCGCACTTCATCCAGCTCGCCAACGCGCGGGACATCCCGTTGCTCTTCGTCCAGAACATCACCGGGTTCATGGTGGGATCCGCGGTCGAGCGGGGCGGCATCATCAAGGACGGCGCCAAGCTGATCAACGCCGTCTCCAACTCCGCCGTCCCGCACCTCACGTTGATGGTCGGCGCGTCGTACGGCGCCGGGAACTACGGGATGTCGGGGCGCGCCTTCGATCCCCGGTTCGTGTTCACCTGGCCCAACCACCGCATCGCGGTCATGGGCGGGACCCAGCTCGCCGGTGTCATGTCGATCATCCGGAGAGCTGCCGCCGAGCGAGCCGCGAACCCCTACGACGAGGCCACCGACGCAGCGGTCAGAGCCGAGACCGAGGCGATGATCGAGGCGCAATCGAGCGCGTTGAACGCGACCGGGCACCTGTGGGACGACGGGGTCATCGACCCGCGCCACACCCGCACGGTCCTCGGGCTCGCGCTCTCCGCGGTGCATTCCGGCCCGGTCGAGGGCACCACCCGATTCGCGCCCTTCCGGATGTGAGGCACTGGTGACCACGATCCGCAGCCTGCTCGTCGCGAACCGGGGCGAGATCGCTCGACGCGTCTTCCGCACCGCCCGCGCGCTCGGGATCCGGACGGTCGCAGTGTTCTCCGATCCCGACGCGGACGCCCCCCACGTGCGGGACGCCGACGTGGCCGTCCCGCTCGGTGGCTCGACCAGCACCGAGACGTACCTCGATCTCGAGAAGGTGCTCGACGCCGCACGCCGGTCCGGAGCCGACGCGATCCACCCGGGCTACGGGTTCCTCTCGGAGAACGCCGAGTTCGCCATGGCGTGCTCCGAGGCCGGTGTCCTCTTCGTCGGGCCCGCCCCCGACTCCATGACGGAGATGGGGCTCAAGGACCGGGCGAAGGAGATCGCCCGCAAGGCCGGGGTCCCGGTCCTGCCCGACGCCGTCATCGAGGGCGACGACGAGACCTCGTGGCGCGAGGCCGGCGACCAGGTCGGCTACCCCCTGCTGGTCAAGGCGACCGCGGGTGGTGGGGGCAAGGGCATGCGCCGCGTGGACCGGCCGGCCGACCTGGTCGAGGCGATCCGGGGCGCCCGCCGCGAGGCAGGGTCGTCGTTCGGCAACACCACGGTGTTCTGCGAACGGTATCTGGCTGTCGCGCGACACATCGAGATCCAGGTGTTCGGCGACGCCCACGGCAACGCGATCCACCTCGGTGAGCGGGAATGCTCCGTACAGCGACGACACCAGAAGGTCCTGGAGGAGGCGCCGTCCCCCGTCGTCGACGCGGACCTGCGTGGACGCATGGGGGCAACGGCCGTGTCGCTCGTCCGCGAGCTCGGCTACCTCGGCGCGGGCACCGTGGAGTACCTGCTCGACGACAGGACGGGCGAGTTCTCCTTCCTTGAGATGAACACCCGCCTCCAGGTCGAGCACCCGGTCACCGAGGAGGTCACCGGCCTCGACCTGGTCCGTCTGCAGCTCGACGTCGCGCAGGGCAAGCCCCTCGGCCTCACACAGCGGGACGTGCACCAGCGGGGTCACGCCCTCGAGGTCCGGCTCTATGCGGAGGACACCACCCGCGGCTTCCTCCCCACGCCGGGGCCGCTGTACCGCTACTCGCACCCCGACCTCCCGGGCATCCGCTTCGAGGACGGCGTCGCGGCTCCGGGAGAGATCTCGGCCTACTACGACCCGATGCTCGCGAAGGTCGTCGCCCACGGGGACACCCGCACGGAGGCCGCGGCGAAGTTGGCCGCAGCCCTCGACGCCACGCAGGTCCACGGCACGGTCACCAACCGCGAGTCCCTGGTCGCGCTGCTGCGTGACCCGGACTTCCTCGCCGGCGAAACCCACACCGACTTCCTCGACCGGCACCCCGACCTCCTGCGCCCGCGGCGCACGACCCCCGATGTCGTGCACCTCGCCGCCGCGGTCTCGGTCGGCACCGCTCGCCGACGCGCCGCCGCTCCCGTCGCCATCCGTGTCGAGCCCGGCTTCCGGCTGATCCCCGGCCGCCCGCTCACGCCGGCGACGTGGACGGCTGCGGACGGCCCCGAGATCGCGGTCGCCTACTCGCTCGATGCGGCGAGCGGTGACACCGCCCTCACGCTCGAGGTGGACGGTGAACGCCACGAGCTCGGGCTGCGCGGCCTCGGTACCGACGAGGTCCGGGTGACGTTCGCGGGCCTCGAGCACCGCTGCACGGTCGTCGACTACGCCGACGGGTCGGTCTGGGTGAACTCCCCCGGGGCCCAGACGTCCTGGCGGCAGGAGCCGCGGCTCCCGGACCCCGACGCCGTCACCGCCGGGGGCGGTCCCGTCGCCCAGATGTCGGGGACCGTCGTGCACGTCGGAGTCGAGCCCGGTGACGTGGTGGAGGCCGGCCAGACGCTGGTCGTCCTCGAGGCGATGAAGATGGAGCATCCGGCCCTGGCGGCAGGCGCGGGCGTGGTCGACGCCGTCCTCGTCGAGGTCGGACAGTACGTCGAGGCCAAGACGACTCTCGTCACCGTGGCCCCGCGGGAGGACCCATGACCACGACACCGCTGCGGGTCGCCAACTGCTCCGGCTTCTTCGGCGACCGT
This sequence comes from Actinomycetospora sp. NBC_00405, assembly GCF_036044095.1. Lineage (NCBI taxonomy): Bacteria > Bacillati > Actinomycetota > Actinomycetes > Pseudonocardiales > Pseudonocardiaceae > Actinomycetospora > Actinomycetospora sp. NBC_00405. Next base: position 5,886,772 of record NZ_CP107938.1, on the reverse strand, counting down.
CTCTCGGCGGCGCGGGAGATGGTCGACGACGGCCCGATCGATGTCCTCACCGGTGACTGGCTGGCCGAGCTCACCATGGGTGTGCTGCTCAAGCAGCGCCACCGCGACCCGGCGGCCGGCTACGCGCGGACCTTCCTCACGCAGCTCGAGGACGTGCTGGCGGACTGCCTGGAGCGCGGGATCCGCATCGTGTCCAACGCCGGCGGCCTCAACCCGCGCGCCTGCGCGGCGAAGGTCGAACAGATCGCCTCGGACCTCGGGCGCACCGTGCGGGTCGCGGTCGTGGACGGCGACGACGCCACCGAGCTCGTTCGCCGCGCCCGCGACGACGGTTGGACCGCTCCCCACCTCGACACGGGAGAGCCGTTCGACGAGCTCGCCGTCGAGGTCGAGGTCGCGTCCGCCTACCTCGGGTGTTGGGGGATCGCCGAGGCGCTCCAGGAGGGCGCCGACATCGTCATCACCGGACGGGTGAGCGACGCGTCGGTCATCGTGGGTCCGGCCGCCTGGCACTTCGGGTGGGTGAGAGATGAGTGGGACGCGCTCGCGGGAGCCGTCGCCGCGGGCCACGTCATCGAGTGCGGAGCCCAGGCCACCGGCGGGAACTTCTCCTTCTTCTCCGAGGTCCCGGCGCTCGAACGCCCCGGCTTCCCGCTGGCCGAGATCGCGGCCGACGGGTCCGCCGTGATCACCAAGCACCCGGGTACCGGCGGCGCGGTCACCGTGGAGACGGTCACGGCCCAGCTGCTCTACGAGATCGACGGACCCCGCTACCTCAACCCCGACGTCATCGCACGATTCGACACGCTGACCCTCGAGCAGGAGGGACCGGATCGGGTCCGGATCTCGGGAACGCGGGGCGAGCCGGCCCCGGACACGCTGAAGGTCGGTCTGATCACGACGCCGGGCCACCGAAACAGCGTCACGTTCGTGATCACGGGCGACGAGGTGCCCGCGAAGGCGGACCTCGCCCAGCGTGCCCTCTGGGCGGCCATCCCCGGCGGGGACAAGGCTTTCGACGAGGTGCATGTCCGCCTCCTGCGCGCCGACCGCCCCGACCCCGGGGCGCCCGACGAGGCCACGGCGTTGCTGACGGTCAGCGTCTCCAGCCGTGACCGTTCCTCCGTGGCGCAGCTGGCCCGCGCGGCCGTCGAGACCGGGCTGAGCAGTTACCCCGGCTTCCACCTCACCGCGCCACCGTCCGGCGGGTCGGCGTACACGGTGTTCTGGCCGACCCTGCTGCCCCACGCAGACTCCTCCCAGACCGTCTCGTTCGAGGGCCGCGAGTGGACGGCGGCACCCCCGCCCACCCGGCCCGCCCCACCCGCTCCACCCACCGCTGCGCCCTCGTCGGTCCGGTCCCCCGCGGGACCCACCGTCCGCTCGTCCTTGGGCACCGTCCTGGGCTCCCGGTCGGGCGACAAGGGCGGCAACGCCACGCTCGGGGTGTGGGCGCGCGACGACCGCACCTACGACTGGCTGACCGGCTGGCTCACGGAGGACCGCTGGCGCGAGCTGCTCCCCCAGGCCGGCGGACTGGCCCTGCGGCCGTGGTGGATGCCGAACCTCCGCGCCGCCGGGGTGACCGTCGTGGGTCTCCTCGGCCGGGGCGTGGGAGCGAACCTGCACCTCGACTCGCAGGGCAAGGGGCTCGGCGAGTACCTACGTGCGCGGCACGTCGAGCTTCCGGCCGCGCTCCTCGAGACACCCGGGGCCGTCTGAGGATCGAGCAGCACCCCGCACCGCTGGTGTCAACGAGCGCCCTGCACCAGACGCCCCGACTCGTCGAGCCGCATCCCGATGGCCTGGGCCCAGAGCCTGGTCAGGGTCTCGACAGCCAGCTCCTCGTCGTACGGGACGCCGTGGAAGAACCACAACAACGTGAAGTGCTCGATCATCCCGCCCAGCATCGACGCCGCCATCGCGGCATCGAGGTTCGGGTCGGCGAGCCCCTGCTCCTGGAGCCGTCGGATCCCGGCCTCGTTGCGGAGGAGGAACGGCTCGCGGATGCGGAGCTTCAGTTCGCGGAACTGGGGGTCGCGGTAGGCGAGCTCCTCGATCATCGCGATCAGCTGCGCATTGCGTGCCGCCACGACGAGGTACTGGCGGTTGCTCGCCCGGATCTTGTCGACCACGTCCCCGTCGGACTTCGAGCGCGCCTGGGACGCGTTGTACATGTCCCCGGTGACGGAGGTGAACAGCTCGTCGAGCACCGACTCCTTGGAGTCGAAGTAGTGGTAGAAGACCCCGTAGGACGTGCCGGCGCGCTTCGCGATGTCCGAGATGCGGGCATCGCGGAAACCCAGCTCCTCGAACACCTCGCGGGCGGCGTTGATCAGGGCCGCCCGGGTCCGCCGACCTCGCGTCGTCGTCGGGATCGACGACCCGCCGGACAGGAACGCCCCGGCCTGACTCGGCCCGGACCCACCGCGTGGGCGTCTCGGTGGGCCGGCCTCCGGTCGGGCCATGGGTTCCTCCCTCGCTCGCTCCGGTGATCCTACCGCGATGCCGTCGGCGCGACCCCTTCAACCGACAGCTGTGTTGACATCCGTGTCGACCCAGGGCGGGCCGAACGAGCAGGTGAGCGCGGACCGTCGGGGGGCGACTCGCGGGACAGTGACTCTCGAGTCGATCCGCAGCGGCCTACGTTGCCCTCTCCGCCCGGGGCGCGACGCATCGGTTGCGCTGGCGCCCGAGGCCGGTGATCTCGGCGGCGATGACGTCGCCGGGGACGAGCCAGCGGTTGCCGTGGTGGCCGGCATTGCCCGCGGGTGAGCCGGTGAGGAGGAGGTCGCCGGGGCGGAGGACGGCGGCGTGGGAGGCGTAGCTGACGAGCTCCTCGATGCCGTAGATGATGTCGTCGACCGTGTCGTCCTGCATCACCTGGCCGTTGACCGACAGGCGCAGTCGGAGCTGCCGTGGATCGGGGACGCACTCGCGTGGGACCAGGTAGGGGCCGGTCGGGAAGAACGTCGGGCGGCTCTTGCTCATGATGAAGTCGGTCATGGGCAGGTCGGGGCGCGCCATCACGTCGCGGGTGCTGATGTCGTTGCCGATGACGTAGCCGGCCAAGACGTCCACGGCCTCGCCGGGTGCGATGCGGTGGGCGGGGCGGCCGATGACCACACCGAGCTCGAGCTCCCAGTCGTGCTGGACGCCCGGACCCCAGAGGACGACGTCGTCCTCCGGCCCGGTGACGGCGCTGGGCAGGCCGGGGAACAGGAAGGGCGTGCCGGACGCGGCGCGGGCGTGGGCAATCCGGTCGGCCTCGGCCTGCAGGTCGTCCTCGCTCCGCTCGTCCCCGCCGTTGCGCAGCGTGCTGGCGACGATCTGGCGGACGTGGCGGAAGTAGTTGGCTCCCGCGCACAGGAGCTGCGTCGGCCGGAACGGGGCGAGGAGGCGCAGGTCGGCGAGGGCCGTCGACGGCAGGTCGCCGGCCTCCTCGGCGAGGTCGTGCAGGACCGCGAGCGTGGCGTCCCAGTCCTGCAGCAGGCCCTCGACGGTGACTCCGTCACCGAGGTGCGGGCGCAGGTCGACAACGGCGTCGTCGACGACGAGCCCCGGGAAGGTCGTCCCGTCGGCGGTGAAGGTGCCGAGCGCGAACCACATCACCGCGCCACCTTTCGCCCGGCGTCGAGTGCGGCGCCACCGGCGTAGTCGGCGGCGTCGCCGAGCTGGGACTCGAGCTGCAGGAGCCGGTTCCACTTGGCGGTGCGCTCCGAGCGGGTGGTGGAGCCGACCTTGATCTGGCCGGTGCACCATCCGACGGCGAGGTCGGCGAGCCAGTCGTCCTCGGTCTCCCCGGAGCGAGCGGAGAGCACGGTGGTGTAGACGGCGTCGTCCGCGCGGCGCACGACCGAGCGGGCGTCGCTGAGGGTGCCGATCTGGTTGGGCTTGACGAGGACGGCGTTGGCCACGCCCTCCGCGATGCCGCGCTCGAGGCGGGCCACGTTGGTGACGAACAGGTCGTCGCCGAGCAGTTGCCGGCCTGCCGGGCGGCGGCCCGGTGAGGTGGGCCGTCGACGTCGAGCGGGGACGGTGAGCGGTGAAGCTCGGGCAGATGGACCTCAACCTCCTCGTGGTTCTCGACGCCCTGCATCGGGGACCAGCCCGGCCTGCGCCAGCAGCAACACATCGACGCCGCCGCGCTCGGCCCCGCGTCGTCGGCGTTGAACCACGCGCAGATCGCCGAGATCGGGCCGCTGCTCACCGACCTCGACCTGCGGCTCGCCGCGATGGACCGGGCCGGGGTGGACATCCAGGCCGTCTCCCCGATGCCGCTCCCCCACGCGTGGGCGGATCGGGACCTCGCCGGGCGGATCGTCGCGGCCACCGACGAGGGCGTCGTCGCCTTCTGCGACCGGGCTGCGTCGCGGCTGCTGCCGATCGGGGCCGTGTCGCTGCAGCACCCCGACCTGGCCACCGCGCAGCTCACCAATGCCGTGCGCGAGCTGGGCATGCGCGGGGTACAGATCTCCACCACCGCCGGACCGGGCGTCGAGCTGGACGACCCGGCGCTGACCGGATTCTGGGCCACGGCCGAGGAGCTGGAAGCGGCGATCCTGATTCACCCGTGGGGCTGCTCGCTGGGCTCCCGCCTCGGCGACTACTACCTGTTCAACACGGTCGGCAACCCCACCGAGACCGCGCTCGCGCTGTCCCGGCTGGTGTTCTCCGGGCTGCTCGAACGCCACTCCGGGCTGCGGGTGTGGTCCGCCCACGGCGGGGGCTACCTGCCCAGCTACGTCGTGCGCGCCGATCACGCCTGGCACGCCCGCAGCGACGCGCGGACCACCGAGCTCCGGCCCAGCTCCGGCGGACCTTCGTCGACTCACTCGTCTACACGCCCGACCAGCTCCGGCACCTGATCTCGGTGATGGGCGCGGGCCAGGTGACCCTCGGCAGCGACTACCCCTTCGACATGGGCGTCGAGGACCCCGTCGACCGGCTGCTCGCCGCCGACCTCGCACCCGAGACCATCACCGCCATCCGCGGCGGCAACGCCGAACGCCTGCTCGGCCCTCTGCCCGCCGTGCTCGCCTGAGGAGGACCCGTGCGACTCGCCACGGTCGAGTACGAGGGCAGCGCTCGTACCGGCGTCGTCAGGGACGACGCGGTGCACCTGCTGCTGCCCGGCACCACGATCACCGGCCTGCTGGCCGGGGGCCCGGCGGCGCTCCAGCATGCCGACCGGGACGCGGCGTCAGCGCCGACCGTGCCGCTCGGGCAGGCGCGGCTGCTGTCGCCGCTCGCTCCGCCGACGGTGCGGGACTTCGTGGCCTTCGAGGAGCACGTCGAGGGCGTGCGGAAGTCGGTGTCCGACGAGGCCGGCGTACCCGACGCCTGGTACGACCCCTGCGCGACAGGGTCACCTACAACGGCGGCCGGCCCTTGACCCTGTCTCGCCTGAGGCCGGACCGGCGGGACTCCCTGGCACCCCGACGGCAGACGACGTCGGACGCTGCCGCCTGGTGGAGTGGGCGTCGTCGCCTCACGCACCTCGGGGTGGGCCGTCGCTGCCACTGCGTCGACCGGGGATCAGGAGGCCACATCCCGGTCGCACCGTGCTCGAACCGGGGCCGCGGCCCGTCGCCAGTTCATGCGCGACCAGGGCAGGGTGAGCTCGTCGAGGCGGGTGGCCGCACGCGGGCTGAGACTCGGGAACGGCTCGGCCTCACGGTGGCGAGCGAAGACGCTGTCGACGTAGCGGGTGCCGGTGTCCGCGCCGATCACGATCAGGGTGGTGTCGGCGGCGAGCCGTCGTTCCCAGCAGGCGGCGAGGTAGCCGGCGCCGGTGGAGAGTCCGGCGAAGACGGCGTGGCGGCGCAGCAGTTCGATGCTGCCGGACTGGGCGGCGGCGAACCCGATCCAGTGGATCGTGTCGTAGAGGGTGTGGTCGACGTTGCCGAACGGGATCGAGCTGCCGATCCCGGCGATGATGATGTCGGGGTCGGCGACGTGGTCGCTGCCGAAGGTCACGCTGCCGAACGGCTGGACACCGACCAGCGTGGTGGGGCGGCCCCACCCACGCAGGTACGTCGCGAGGGCGCCGGTGGACGCCCCGGAGCCGACCCCGCCCACGAGGGTCAGCGGTCCGTCGACCTCCTCGGCGATGAGACGGGCGACCGCCCGGTAGCCGAGACGGTGGACGTCGTCGTGGTACTGGCGCATCCAGTGGTGTCGCGGGTTCGCCGCGAGGAGCTCGCGGACGCGCGCCACGCGCCGGTTCTGGTCGAGTCCGAGGTCGGACGACGGCGGCATCTGTTCGAGACGGGCGCCGAGGAGCTCCAGCTGGATCGCCGTCGTCCGGTCGATGGTGGTCGAGCCGACGATGTGGCAGGTCAGGCCGTGGCGGTGGCATGCGAGGGCCAGGGCGATGGCGTAGATGCCGCTCGACGAGTCGACGACGGTGTCGCCGGGGCGTACGACACCCCGTTTCAGGAGCTGCTCGACCGCGGCGTCGGCCGAGAGCACCTTCATGGTCTCGAAGCGCAGGCAGATCAGCCGGCTGCCGAGCCGGACCAGGTCGGGTCGTCCGATGGCCTGGCTGACGTGGTCGTCCATGCTCGTTCTCCCTTCGGCTCCGGCCCGGGGGCGACGCTGAACGTCGTGGTGGGCCCGAGTCCGTGCTCGGTCAGGACGGCCGTCGCGCGGTCGAGGCGCCAGGGGGTGTCCGGGCGGCGCGGGTCGAAGACCAGGCCGGCCACGTTCCCGCTGTGGGCGATCTGGACGCCGTGCGCGCCGAGGTCCGCGGCGAGCTCGAGGAGCAGCTCGAGCTCCGGTGTTGCGCGGAGCCGTTGGTGTCGACGTGTGCTCGCGGTCGCGACCCGGCCGAGCAGGCCGCTGTCCCGGCGGGCGATCGCCTCGCGGAGCAGCCCGCGCAGGTGCTCGTAGGCGCGCAGGTCCTCCTCGGTGTGCTCGTCGTCGACCGCGGTCGCCACCGTGTCGACCGGACGGCCCCCGTCCGTCACGCACCCGGCCACCACGAGGGGCGGGAGTCGCGCTCCGAGGCGCTCCAGGACACGACCGCGGCGTTGGTCGAACAGGAGCGGTCGATCGTCGAACATCGTGGGGTCCGACGCCCACTCCGCACGAGCGGCGAGCCGAGCCACGTCGGTCGGGTCCAGCGGCACGCCGACCCCGGTGGCGACGGCGCGGATGGCGGCGACGACGTCGCTGGTCGAGGAGCCGAGGCCCAGGCCGACCGGGATGTCGCTCGCGAGCTCGAGGTGACCACCGACTGGCGGGATGCCCGCGGCCGCAGAGCAGTGCGCCAGGGTCAGCAGGGCGGCACGGCGGGCCTTCTCGCGATCGGCCGGCGCCGCGGTGACCTCGCTGTCCGAGACACTCGGGGTGAAGAAGGCGCGGGTGCCGTGGTGACGCATCGGCAGGGTGACCAGCCCGTGGCGCGCCCGTCCGTGCTCGTCGCGGAACACCCCCTGGAGCAGTTCGCCGTGATGGCCGGGAGCCGCGGCGGTACCCGTCCTCACGAGTCGGCGGCGCGGTAGCGGTAGAGCCGGGTCTCGTCGGCGCTGAACTGGGAGAAGGGGAACGGTTCCGCGCAGACGGCGGCGACGCCGTCGCCGAGGAAGGCGCGGGCGACCGCGCTGCCGGTCTGCGCGTAGATCGTGAGGGGGATCGCGCGCGCCCGGCACCGCGCCACGATGCCGTCGAAGGTGTCGTTCGACAGGGTCATCCCGGTGACGACGACGGCGTCGGCGGCGTCGATCACCTCGTCGCTGTCGCGCCGGACCTCGTCGCCCCACTGCGTGCGCGACAACGTCAGGTCGCACGGCAGGCACTCCGCGCCGCGCTCCCGGATCGCGGCCACCAGGGGATTGACCACCCCGATGAGCGCGACCGTGCTGCCGTGGTCCACCTCGAGCAGCCCGGCGATGGCGGCGTCGCGGGCGACGGCCCGGTCCTCCGGGGTCCCTGCCGGGAGGGTGACGGGTTCGGCGCGGGGGTCGTCCCGGTGGGGCGACGTCTCGGCGAGGTAGGCGTCGAGGGCGGCTACGCGCAGGCCGGGCGGAGTGTCGGGGGTGAGCAGGCTCGCGACGCTGCTGCCGGAGGCCGCCGCGACCTCGGGCCCGAGCTCCGGACCGTCGGGGCCGGCAGCCACCGCGCACGCGCCGAAGGAGCGCCCGACCCGCACCAGGACGTACTGGTTGCGGTAGGTGACGTCGCCGCCCGCGAGCCGTGTCCCGTGGCCGAGCCAGAAGACGCTGGTCGCGACGATCTCGTCGGGGACCGGTCCGCGACGGCCCGCGACCACGTCGGCGACGAGGCCCTCGACGGTGAGCGCGGCGTCGACCCCGGTCATCGCCGGGCCTCTGGCCTGAAGCGCAGCAGGTAGGTCAGCACGCCGTCCTGCCAGTCGTGGCGGTGGGCGACCTCGACGGTGAAGCCCGCGTCGAGACCGTGCCCGGCGATCGCACGCAGGTCCGCGGTGTTCGAGGCGATGACGAAGACCTCGCCGGACGGGGCGAGCACCTCGCGCTCGGCGAGCTGGGCGAACAGCTGCCGCAGCAGCTCGCTGCCGGTGCAGACGTTGCGGACGACGTCGGGGTCGTCGCTGACGGGCTGGCTCACCGCGGGCGGGTTGAACGTCACGACGTCGACCACCGTCCCCTCCGGCAGCCCGCCCAGGAGGTCGCCGGTCGCGGGCACCACCTCCGTGGGCGTTCCGGGCACGAGGCGCCGGACGTGGTCGAGGGTGGCCTGGACGCTGGGCTCGTGGACGTCGGCCGCGTAGACCCGCGCCGCCCCCGCCACGACGGCGGCGACGACCTCGGCGCCGATCCCGCACCCCATGGCGAGGTAGCGGCGTCCGCGGACGTCGATCCGGCCGTTCAGGACCCGGTCGTAGACCATCCGGCTCGTGGCGCCGGGCATGAACACCCCGGGAGGCACGTCGAAGGTCCACTCGTTCCACGTGCAGGTCCGGTGGGTGTCCAGGCCTCCGCGTGGCCGGTTGAGCGACACGATCTGCTCGGCGGGCAGGGGCGGCGGCAGCTCGTCCAGCAACCGTCGATCGGCCGCGGCGGCCGTGGTCTCGGCGTTCATAGCGAAAACGGTAATCGTTTTCACTTACAAAGAGAACCTCGCGCGGACTGTGACGACTGTCCGCTTCGTACCCCTCGCGTCCACGGCGGGTGGTGTGGTCTCATCCCGCCGGTAATGACAACCATTTCCGACAGCGAGGTGGACGCGGACATGCCCGGAACGGGCGAGCCGGACACGACGGACCGGTCCGTCCTACGGGAGCCGGCGTTCGTGCGGCTCTGGATCGGCACCACCGCGTCCGGGCTCGCGACCTGGGCGCTCCCGTTCGTGCTCGGCCTCGGCGTGGTGGAGGGCGTCGTCGGCGTGGGAGCCCTCGGCGTCGTCCTCGCCGCCCGCACGGTCGGGTTCCTCGTGGCCGTCCCGATCAGTGGGGTGATCGCCGACCGGTGGTCACGGCGCGCGGTGATCTGGTCGGCGGGGCTCGTGTCCGCGGTCGCCAGCGTCGGCATCGCCGTCGGACTGGGGTGGTCGCCGGCGCTCATGATCGTGGCCGCGGGGGTCTCGGGCGCCGGGCAGGGCGCGTGCCGGCCGGCGTTCCAGGCCCTGACCGCCGAGGTCGTCGACGCCGTGCGCCGCCAGCAGGCGAACGCCGCCCTGACCCTCGCGGTGCGCGGGACGACGCTCGTCGCGCCCGGCGGGACCGCGCTGCTCGGCGCCCTGGTCGGTGTCCGGTCGCTGCTTCTCGTGGTCGGGCTGCTCTGGCTGGTCGCAGCCGTCCTCCCGCCGTCCGGAGGTCCCGTGCGCACCGCGTCCGCCCCCGGACCGCGGGCGCTCGTCGGGGAGTTCGTCGAGGGACTGCGCGAGGCCCGCCGGCACCCCTGGTTCCTCGCCGGGCTCGGCGCGCTGACCACGGTCATCGCCACCGGCTACTCGGCGACGGGTGTCGCGCTCCCGCTGGTGAGCCGGGAGCAGTTCGGCAGCGAGGTCGTCCTCGCGGGAGCGCTGACCGGGTACACGCTCGGCGCGCTGCTGGGTGCGTTGCTCGTCGCCCGCTGGCGGCCGCGGTCGGCGGGGTGGGCCGCGCTGGCCGGGCTCGCCGTCTACGGGTTCGCCCCCCTGGCGCTGATGCTGCCCGTGCCCGTCGCGGTGATCGTCGCGGCGTACGTCGTGGCCGGGATCGGGATCGAGCTGTTCAACGTGCCGTGGTTCACCGCGACCCAGCGGGAGGTCGAGCCCCGGCTCCTCGCCCGGGTGTCGTCGCTGGACTTCCTGTTCTCCTACGGCCTGGCCCCGCTCGGTCTCGCCCTCATCGCACCGGCGATCGTCACGTTCGGCGTCACGCCGGTCCTCGGGGTCTGCGCCGTGCTCTGCTTCGCCGCTCCGGCCGTGGCCGCCCTGGTCCCCAGCTCCCGGCACTTCGCGGTCCGTCGGTCCGAGGTCCGGACCTCCGCCGAGGGGCGGTGACCGTGGTCGCCGGGAGAGAGCTCGCGCCGCCGCACGTCGCCGACGCCGCCGACACGCCGGCCGGACGGGGACCGCGCGTCGGGGTGATGGCGGCCGGCCTCGTGCTGCTCCTCGCCGCGTCGGTCCTGGTCGCGATCGGGCTGGGCGCCGCGTCGGTGTCACCGCTCGACACGGCCTCGTTCCTGTGGGCGTCCGTGTCCGGCGGCGAGATCGACGCCGAGCAGGTCTCGCGCTACCAGATCGTCTGGCACATCCGGACCCCGCGCGTCCTGCTCGCGGCCCTGGTCGGCGCCGGCCTGAGCACCGTCGGAGTGGTCATCCAGGCGCTCGTCCGCAACGCACTCGCCGACCCGTTCGTCCTCGGCGTCTCGTCGGGCGCCTCGGTCGGGGCGGTCGCGGTCATCGTCACCGGTGGCCTCGCCGTCGCCGGCATCCACGCGGTGTCGCTCGGCGCGTTCCTCGGGGCGCTCGTGGCGTCGGTGGCGGTCTACGGCCTGTCCCGCGGCCGCGCCGGCACCAGTCCCCTGCGCCTCGTGCTCGTCGGGGTCGCCCTGGCCTACGGGTTCCAGGCGGCGATGGGGCTCCTGGTCTACCTCGTCCCGCAGGGCGAGGCGACCGGCACCGTCCTCTTCTGGACCCTCGGCAGTTTCGGCGCCGCGATGTGGGCGTCGCTGCCGCTCGTGGCCGTCGCGGTGCTCGTGTGCCTGGCCTGGTCCTGGCGCCGGGCCCGGTCGCTCGACCTGCTCGCCCTCGGCGACGAGACCGCCATGAGCACCGGCGTCGACCCGTCCGCGCTGCGCCGGGAGCTGTTCGTCCTCACCGCCGTCGCGACCGGGGCGATGGTGGCGGTGAGCGGGGCGATCGGGTTCATCGGCCTCGTGATGCCGCACCTGGTCCGGCTCGTGGTGGGGGTCGGTCACGCCCGGGTGCTGCTCGTGGCGCCGCTGGCCGGCGCGGTGTTCACCGTGTGGGTCGACCTCCTCGCCCGCACCGTCGTGGCCCCGCGCGACCTGCCCCTCGGGGTGATCACCGCGCTCGTCGGGGTTCCGGTGTTCGTCCTCCTGATCCGCCGTCGCGGCTACGTCTACGGGAGCCGCTGACGTGGACCTGCGCATCGCCGATCTCTCGGTCACCCTCGCGGGCCGCGAGATCGTCCGGAGCCTCTCGCTCGAGGTCGGCTCGGGCACCGTCGTCGGCCTCGTCGGCCCCAACGGCAGCGGCAAGTCCACCGTCCTGCGCACCGTGTACCGCGCCCTGCGCCCCGACGCCGGCACCATCCGACTCGACGACACCGACCTGGCCACGCTCTCGCGGCGGGACGGCGCGCGCCGGATCGCCGCGATGCCCCAGGACGCCGGCGCCGACCTCGACTTCACCGTCGCCGAGCTCGTCGCCCTGGGCCGTGCCCCGCACCTCACGGGCAACCGGGCCCTCGGACCCGAGGACCGGGAGGTGTGCCGGCGCGCCATGGCCCGGCTCGACGTCCTGGACCTCGCCGATCGCGGCGTGCTGTCCCTCTCCGGCGGCGAGCGCCAGCGCGTCGTCGCGGCCCGGGCCCTGGCGCAGGACCCCGAGCTGCTGGTGCTCGACGAGCCCACCAACCACCTCGACGTCGCCCACCAGCTCGGCCTGCTCGCCGTCCTGCGCGACAGCGGCGCCACGGTGCTGGTCGTCCTGCACGACCTCAACCTCGCCGCGGCGGTCTGCGACCGGATCGGGGTGCTCGACGAGGGCCGGCTCGTGGCCGCCGGCACTCCCGCCGACGTCCTCACCGAGGGCCTCGTCGCCCAGGTGTTCGGCGTCGACACCCGCGTCGTGACCCATCCCGAGACCGGCGCGGTCCAGCTGCTGTTCACCCTCCCCACCTCTCCGCCCCATCGACGAGGAGCGTCATGAACCCGTCCCGCCACCGTCGCCTCGGTGTCACCGCGATCGCCGGCCTCGTCCTCCTCACGGGCTGCGGCGCGCAGGTCCGGGAGGATCCCGCCGCCGCACCGAGCACCGTCGTCGAACGCTGCGCCGAGCCCGTCCCCTACCCACGGCCCGCCCGCACGGTGACCTACGAGGCCGGCAGCACCGACAAGCTCCTCGTCCTCGGCCTCGCCGACGCCATCCGCGGGTACGTCATGCCCCCGGCCAACCCCCCGGTCACCGAGTCCCCCTACGCCGACCAGTACGCCCGCCTCGAGCTGCTCAGCACCGACCTGCTCAACCGCGAGCTCGTCGTCGACGCCGGCGCGGACATGGTGGTCGCCGGCTGGCGCTCCGGGTTCAGCGACGAACGCGGCATCACCCCCGAGCTGCTCGACGGCCTCGGCATCCAGAGCTTCATGCACACCGAGACCTGCTTCAACTACCCCGGCTTCCCCGAGCAGGTCCCGCCGCTCGAAGCCCTCTACAGCGACCTCGACCGCCTCGGGAGGATCTACGGCGTCCCCGACCGCGCCCGGGACGTGATCGCCTCCTACCGCGCACGCGTCGCGGCGGTCGAGCAGGCCGTACCCGCCGACCGCGCGCGCCCCGGGGTCTTCGTCTACGACTCGGGCACCGACCGCCCGCGCAGCGCCGGTTCCCAGGTCCCGCCCACCGACCTCCTGCGCATCGCCGGCGCCGAGAACATCTTCGGAGACACACCCAGCCGCTGGAACGAGGTCACCTGGGAGGCCGTGGTCGACCGGCAGCCCCAGGCGATCGTCATCGTCGACTACGGCGACCGGAGCGCCGAGGAGAAGATCCAGTTCCTGCGATCGTTGCCCCAGCTCCAGGGCGTGCCCGCGATCCGCGACGACCGGTTCTTCGTCCTCGATTACAACGAGGCGATCAGCGGGCCCCGCAACATCGACGGTGCCGAGAAGCTCGGCGCCTGGGTGCGCTCGCTGCCACCCACGTCCTGAGCTCCGTGGAGATCGTCGACCGCGCACCGACGTCCGGGGAGCACGCCCGGCTCCGGGCCATCGCCGGGATGAGCGGCGTCCCGGCCGGGGCGACCCCGGCCGGGCTGGCCGCCTCGTGGTTCGCCGTGACCGCCCGTACGCCGGAGGGGCGGGTCGTGGGCATGGGCCGGCTCGTCGGGGACGGCGCGCTGTTCCTGCAGGTCGTGGACGTCGCGGTCGAACCCGAGCACCAGGGCCGGGGCGTCGGCTCGCGGCTCCTGGAACGCCTCCTGCAGCACGTCGATCGGTGCGCTCCCGACGCGTACGTCTCGCTCGTCGCCGAGCCGCCCGGCCAGGCGCTCTACCGACGGTTCGGGTTCGTCGACGTCGCGCCCAGCCTCGGGATGAAGCGTGTGCGGTGACCCGACGCCACGTCCGCGGTGCCGCGAAGACCGTGGCGGCTTCACGGAGGTGTGATCGGCCCCGGCCGGGTGTCAGGTGTCAGGTGTCAGGTGTCAGAGCGACTCCCCCCGACACCGGGCCCGGATCAGCAGGCCGATCAGGAGCGGGGCGCCGCACACCGCCGTGACCACCCCGACCGGGACCTCGGCCGGCGCGGCGACACGCCGCGCGGCCAGATCGGACAGGCCCAGGAGCGCCGCACCGCACGCGGCGGAGAGGGCGAGCGACGGTGGGCGCCCGCCCTCGAGGCGACGGGCGACCTGCGGTGCGGCGAGCGCGACGAACGCGATCGGTCCGCCGACGGCGGTCACGGCGGCGGCGAGCAGCGTCGCGACCGCCAGCAGGCCCGCGCGGCTCCGCTCCACCCGGACACCCAGCGCGCCCGCGACGTCGTCACCGAGGTCGAGCAGCCGCAGACGACGCACGCCGGCCGCGACCAGCAGGCTCAGTAGGGGCACTGCCACGACCAGCGGCACGGCGTGGGACCAACTTCGCCCGATGAGGCTGCCGACCAACCACACGGTGGCCTGTTCGGCAACGTAGAGGTCGGCCGTGGTGAGCAGCGAGGACGTGAGCGCCGAGGCGACCGCTCCGACGGCGATGCCGACCAGCACCAGCCGGGGGCCGGTCACGCCGTGACGGGACGACAACCGGTGGACGGCGACGGCCGCCAGCAGCGCCCCACCGGCCGCGCCCACGACGACGCCGGCCGGACCGACGGCGAACACCACCAGGGCGGCGACCGCACCGAGCCCCGCGCCCGCGCTGATACCGATCACGTCGGGACTGGCCAGCGGGTTGCGGGCGAGCCGCTGGAACACCGCGCCCGCGAGCCCCAGCGCGGCCCCGCCCACCGTCGCGGCGAGCGCGCGGGGCAGCCGCAGATCGAGCACGACGTAGCGGATGCGCGGGCTCCCGCTCCCGCCCAGTGCCTCGGCGACCCGTGACACCGCGATCGGGTAGTCGCCGACGACGAGGGCGGCGGCGAGGGTCACCGCAGCCAGACCGAGCACGGCGGGGAGACGCCACCGCGTCACCCGCCGACCCCGAGGCGCCGACGGACGAGCGCGATCAGCACCGGAGCCCCGACCAGAGCGGTGACCAGCCCGGCCTGGACCTCGCGGGGCGCCAGGACGAGGCGCCCGACGGAGTCGGCGAGCAGCACCACCACCGGACCCAGCAGGACGGCCAGCAGGACCTGGCGGCGGTGGGAGACGCCGACCAGCAGGCGCGCCGCGTGCGGGACGGCGAGGCCGACGAACGCGATCGGTCCGGCCAGCGCCACAGCGGTGCCCGCCAGGAGGACCGCGGCGGCCGCCGTGGTCGCCCGGACGAGCCCGAGGTGGGCGCCGAGGCCGGCCGCGACGTCGTCGCCGAGGGCCAGCACGTCGAGGACCGGAGCCACACCGACGGCCAGCGCCAGACCGGCGACCAGGAACGGCAGCGCCCCGCGCAACGCCGCCGGGTCCGCCGTCCCGAGCGCCCCCACGTTCCAGAACCGGAACGCCGCGAACGTCGTCCGGTCCGCCAGCGTCACCGCCGTGGTGATCGCGGCGAGGGCGGCGGAGACGGCCGCGCCGGCAATGGCGATCGACACCGGCGTCGCACCCCGGCCCGCCGACCCGAGCAGGTGCACCACCACGCCCGCGAGCGCCGCCCCGACCAGCGCGCACCAGGCCAGACCCGGCATCCCGGCCACCCCGAGCACGGCGATCCCGACCACGACCGCCAGGGCGGCCCCGGCGTTGATCCCGACGACGCCCGGGTCGGCGAGGGGATTGCGCGTCAGGCCGATGAGCAGCACGCCGGCCACGCCCAACCCCGACCCGGCGAGCACGCCGGTGATCGTGCGGGGCAGGCGCAGGTGACGTAGGACCAGCACGTCGGGGTCCACGCCCGGGTCGTCCAGCTGCAGCAGCGCGGCGGGCGGGACCGACTCGGGCCCGACCAGCAGGGAGCAGAGGACGGCGACCGCGAGCAGCGCCGACGCGAGCGCGAGCGCGCCCGCCGCCGGCACGGCCCGGCCCCTCACAGTCCTTGTGCCCCCGGGTGCAGGATGCGCGCCACGTTCGCCACCGCGTCGGCGTTGCGGACGCCCGGGCTGATCTCGGCGAACGTGATCCCCGCGATGCGGCCGTCGCGCACCGCCGGCACCGACGCCAGCGCCGGATCGGCGAGGAGCCCGTCGATCACCGGCTGCGCCCCCTCCGGGCCCGTGTCGGCCGAGCAGCAGGCCGGCACGAGGATGACGTCGGGGTTGCGCCGCACGATCTCCTCGGCGCCGACCTGGGTCTGGCGCCCGCTCACGTCACCGAACGCCTGCTGGCCGCCCGCGGCCTCGACGATCGTCGTGGCGATGTCGTCCGCCCCGAAGACCCGCAGCCCGGCGCCGCCCGACGCGAGCCGGTTGAGGACCGCGACGCGCGGTCTCGGCAACGGCGCGACGGCCCCCTGGACCTGCGCGATCTCGGTGCGCATCGCGTCGACCCGCTGTGTCGCGAGATCGGGCCGGCCCAGGATCCGACCGAGGTCGGTGATGTCGGTGTAGACCTCGTCGAAGGGCACCGGCGCGGCGACGACGTCGGCCTGGGCGCCGCCGTCGGCGGGCGGGCAGTAGGGGGTGAACAGGTAGCTCCCGATCCCGATGGACGCGAGCTCGGTGCGCGTGCCCAGGCCCTCGGTGGTGAAGCCGCCGGTGAAGCCGCTGACGACGAAGTCCGGGTCGAGCCGGAGCACCTCCTCGCGGCTCGGGTACTCCTCGGGGAAGTACGCGGGCCGCGCCTGGTCGGCGGCGAACTCCGCCAGGATCGGGTTGTCCAGATACGCCGTCCCGACCAGGCGGTCGCCCGCGTCGAGGGCGTGCACCATCTCGATCCCGTTCTGGAACGCCGCGAAGATCCGCTGAGGTGGCGCACCCACGGGGACCGGGCGCCCGCAGTTCTCGACGCCCGCGCCGGCCTCGGGCGGCGGGGCCGGAGCGGCCGGCGGGCCGCCGGCACACGAGGTCAGGACGGCCACGGTCAGCGCCGCGGCACCGGCGGCGGCGAGGGTTCGGACGCGAGACGGCACCGGCGCTCCCATCGGACGATCTTCGACGGGGGCAAGATACGACACCTCATCAGATGATGAGGTATGACGTCACTCATGCGGCGCCGGTGATGATCAAGTTCGACAAGCGGACGGGTCCCGGGCGCGCGTCGTCAGTCCGCGGACCTCCGCGCGGTGACCACCAGGTACTCGGCCGAGGTCTCGACCGGGCCGCCGCCGGGCGAGAACACGGCCTCCACCGCCAGAGGTGGGAGGCACCACTGCGATGCCCGGTCGACCACACGGCGCGAGTCCGCGCAAGAAGAAGTCCAACCCGCTCGTCACGCGAGGGGTCGAGGTCGTGGAGTGGACCGACGTGGCCCTGCTGCGCACCTTCATCTCGGACCGGGGAAAGATCCGATCCCGACGGGTCACCGGACTCACCGGCCGGCAGCAGCAGCAGGTCGCCGCGGCGATCAAGACCGCTCGGGAGATGGCCCTGCTGCCCTACACCTCCAGCGCGAAGTAGGAGCGACCCCGGTGGAAGGGCCGGCAGGGCTGACCAGCAACCACCGGCCACGTCGTCGATGTCCGATACCGTGACAGCCGTGAGCTCGCCACAGATCGACCGGTCAGGGCGCGGCCCCACCCGCTCCACCCGACAGCGCTCGGCGGTCCGCGCGGCGCTCGGGCGCAACCACGGCTTCGTCAGCGCGCAGGAGCTCCACAGCCAGTTGCGACAGGCGGGCGACCCGATCGGCCTCACGACGGTGTACCGGCAGCTCCACCTGCTCGCCGGGCAGGGCGACGCCGACGTCGTGGCGTCCGAGGACGGATCGCTCTACCGCATGTGCCGGGCGGAGGACCATCACCACCACCTCATCTGCCGGTCGTGCGGACGCACGGAGGAGATCGGTGGTCCGGACGTCGAGCGCTGGGCGCGCGAGGTCGGCGAGGCCCACGGGTTCTCCGATCTCGACCACACCGTCGAAATCTTCGGGACCTGCCAGGTGTGTGCGGCCGACACCTCGAAGGACGCATCGGCCTGAGCGACGACCTCGTCGCTCGTCCCGGACAGCCGTCACTCGTCCTCGGTCGCAGCCCACGCATGCGTTCTTGCTGACCTGGCACGAGAACGTGCCCTCGCCGCGAACCGGAGCCACGGTGGCACACGAGGATCACCTGCCACCCCGAAAGAACAACATGGCGTCCGCCGAGCACGACACCGACCCCGACGGGGCCGCCCGCTTCTGGGACGAGCTCTACTCGAGCCGCGAGGTCCCGTGGGGCGAGCGGACCAACCCCCTGCTCGTCGAGGTCGTCGGGCCCCTGACACCGGGAACCGCCCTGGATCTCGGGTCGGGCTCCGGAGGGGACGCTGCGTGGCTGGCCCGCCGCGGCTGGCGTGTCACGGCGGTCGACATCGCGGCGAGCGCGGTCGCCGGAGTGCGGGAGCACGCCGTCGCGTCGGGGCTCGCCGACCGGATCACCGCCGAGCAGCACGACCTCCCGCGCACCTTCCCCGCCGGCGAGTTCGACCTGGTCTCCGCGCAGTACTTCCACTCGATGTTCGAGTTCCCCCGAGCCGAGGTCCTGCGCACCGCCGCCCACGCGCTGCGTCCCGGCGGCCTGCTCCTGGTCGTCGACCACGGCTCCATCGCCCCGTGGTCGTGGAACCAGGACCCCGGCACCCACTTCCCCACCCCGCAGGAGATCGCCGCGGATCTCGCCCTGGATCCGGCGCGGTGGCCCGTCGTCCGCGCCGACATGCCCCGGCGCCGGGCCACCGGCCCGCACGGCGAGACCGCGACGGTCACCGACAACGTCCTGGTCCTGCAGCGCGCCGCCGGCTGACCCCGACTCCCCGGCGCGGGCGCGAGGACGCGAGGCTGAGAACCGCACCGTCGGCACGTTCGCGGAGGACCGATGCGCCTCGGGCTGTTCCTGATCTCGCCCCAGTGGCCGGGACGCACACACGGCGAGGCACTCGCCGAGTCCGTGCGCCTCGCGCACCTGGCCGAGGAGGTGGGCCTCGACGAGGTGTGGCTGGCCGAGCACCACTTCATGTCCTACGGGGTGTGCCCGTCGGCGATCACGCTCGCCGGGCACCTGCTGGGAGCGACCGGGCGGATCGGTGTCGGGACGGCCGTGAGCGTCCTGCCCAGCACGCACCCGGTCGCCCTGGCCGAACAGGCGGCGATGCTCGACCAGCTCACGCCCGGGAGGCTCCGTCTCGGGGTCGGCCGCGGAGGGCCGTGGCGCGAGCTCTCGGTGCTCGGTGGCGGCGAGGACGCCGGGCGACGGCGGTGGGAGCACGGGTTCGCCGAGGAGCTGGACGTGCTGCGCACCGCCCTCCGGGCTCCCGCCGTGCACGGTCCGGGGCCGTTGGTCCCGTTCGACGAGGTGCCCGTCGTGCCCCGTCCGGCCGCTCCCGGCGGTCCGCCGCTGCACGTGGCGGCCACCTCCCCGGCCACCGTGGCCGTCGCGGGTACCCGCCGGCTCCCGCTACTGCTGGGGATGCACGCCGGCGACGACGAGAAGGCCGCCGCCCTCGCGCACTGGACGGAGCATGCCGGCACGGCGGACCCCGACCCGGCCGAGCACGTCGCGGTGGGCATCGCCCACGTGGCGGACACGCGGGTCGAGGCGCAGCGAGCGGTGCGCGAGGCGCTGCCGCGATGGCTCCGCCCCGGCCTGGCCGGCTATGTCCGCGCGGACGGCGCGCCGCGCACCCCGACCGACGTCGACGCCTACACCGATCTCCTGTGCCGCCTGCACGCCGTCGGCACCGTCGACGACGCCCGCGAGCGACTGGAGACGACCCGGGCCCGCACCGGGATCGACCGGATGGCACTGATGGTCCAGACCACCGGCGACCCCGGGCGGACGACCGAGACCGTCACCGCACTCGGGGAGCTCCTCGGCAGCCGCGCAGCTCCGGCGACCGGTTGAGCAGCTGCCCGCGCGGCGAGGCGACCGCCCCCCTCGGGCCATCCCTGCCCGGAGGAGACGGCGTGTGATCAGCGACCTCCGGAGCTCCGACGCGTCGTGAAGTGGAAACGGTTACCATCACCACGAACCTGACCGAGGAGGAGACCCGATGACGATCCCGACCGCCGCGCGCGGTGCCGTGCGTGGGCCCGGAGGCCCGCGCCGGACGTGGATGGCGCCCCTGATGGCCTTGATGCTGGGCGTCGTGGCCGCGTGCGGGTCGGGCGGGGAGGCGCCGCCGGCGCCGAGCGCTGCGCCCGCGCCGTCAGGAGGCGGCGCTCCGCCGACCCGCACTCTGACCGTCGTCGCCTCGACGAACGTCTGGGGGGACATCGCCTCGCGCGTCGCCGGGCCCGGGGTCCAGGTCCGTTCCATCCTCGCCGACCCCAACGCGGACCCGCACTCCTACGAGGGAACCCCGGCCGACGCGGCGGCGATCAGCTCGGCCGACCTCGTCGTCTACAACGGCGGCGGCTATGACGAGTTCGTCACCAGGGCACTCGACGCCAGCCCGGGGGCGCGGGAGAAGTCGATCGAGGCCTACGCGCTGCGCCCCGACCAGGCGGAGGAGAACGAGCACGTCTGGTTCGACCCGACCACCGTCAGCGCGGTCGCACAGCAGGTCGCCGCGCGACTCGGCCAGGCCGAGCCGGCCCAGGCCCCGGAGCTGAGGCAGCGTGCCGACGCCTTCGCCGGCGAGGTCGACCAGATCGGCCGGCAGTTCGCGGCGGTCGGGCAGGCCCGACCGGGTCTCCGGGGCCTGTCGAGCGAACCCGTGCCCTTCTACCTCGAGCGCGCCGCGGGCATCGCCGACGCCACCCCTGAGGAGTTCGCCGAGGCGATCGAGGAGGAGACCGACCCGCCGGCCGCCGCGGTCGCGGAGACCAACCAGCTCCTCACCTCGCGCGGGGTGAACGTGCTGTTCTTCAACCCCCAGACGGAGTCGCCGGTCACGCAGAACCTGCGCACGCTGGCCGACCAGGCCACCATCCCCGTCGTGGAGGTCGGTGAGACGTTGCCCCAGGGCATGGACTATCTGGGATGGCTGGGGAGCCTGCGCTCCGGCATCGCGACCGCCGTGGGGGCGCCGCAGTGATCAGTGGCCACACCGGGTCCTCGACGTCCGGCGCCGCGTCGGCGGCGCCGGCCGTCGACCTGCGTGGCGCCGCCGTCGAGCGTGGGTCGCGCCGGCTCTGGAGCGACCTCGACCTCGACGTCGCGCCCGGGGAGTTCATCGCGATCCTCGGACCCAACGGCTCCGGCAAGACGACGCTGCTCAGCGTGCTCCTGGGCCTGCTCCCCCTCGCCGCGGGCGAGGTCCAGGTCGGCGGCAGGCGCCCGCAGCAGGGGTCGAACCGCGTCGGGTACGTGCCCCAGCAGAAGGCACTCGACGCCTCGGTGCCGCTGCGTGGCCGTGACTTCGTCGGCCTGGGCCTCGACGGTCACCGCTTCGGCCCGGTCTTCGGACGGCGGCGGCGCGAGCGTCGGGAGCACATCGCCGACGCCCTGCACCAGGTGGGCGCCGACGCCTGGTCGGATGCTCCGGTCGGGCGTCTCTCCGGGGGCGAGCAGCAGCGGCTGCGTGTCGCCCAGGCCCTCGTGGGCGACCCGGACCTCCTGCTGTGCGACGAGCCGCTCCTCTCGCTGGACCTCGCTCACCAGCGTGTCGTGGTCGACCTCATCGACCGGCGGCGGCGGGAGCACGAGACGGCGGTGCTGTTCGTGACCCACGAGATCAACCCTGTGCTCCCGGTGGTCGACCGCGTCCTCTACCTCGTCGACGGACGGTTCCGCATCGGCACGCCCGACGAAGTCATGACCTCCGAGACGCTCTCCGAGCTGTACCGGACCCCGGTCGACGTCGTCCGGGTGCGCGACCGGATCCTCGTGGTCGGGCACGAGCACTCCCCGGTGCACCACACCGGGGAGAACGACGAACCGTTGCCCGCCACCTCCACGCTTGCGTCCTGAACCACTCGGAGGCTCCTCGCCGTGGACGATGTCCTCGACCTCTCCCAGACCGCCTTCCTGCTCGAGCAACCCTTCGTGCAGAGCGCTATGGCGGCAGGGGCCGTGCTGGCCCTGCTCGCCGGACTGCTGGGCCCGCTGGTCATCGGGCGCGGCATGGCCTTCGCCGTCCACGGGGTCAGTGAGCTGTCCTTCGCCGGCGCCGCCGGAGCGCTCCTCGTCGCCGGCACGGCGTTCGTCGGTGTCGGGGCCCTGGTCGGTGGCGTCCTCGTCGCGGTCATCTTCGCGATGCTCTCGGCCCGCCGACGCGAGAACGACGCCGTCATCGGCGTGGTGCTGGCCTTCGGCCTGGGACTCGGCGTCCTCTTCCAGTCGCTCTACACGGGCCGGACCTCGAACAAGTTCAGCCTGCTGGTGGGCCAGATCGTCGGCGTCGACTCCACCCAGGTGATCACCCTTGCCGCCGTCGGCGCCGTCGTCGCGCTGGGCCTGCTGGTGGTCTATCGCCCCCTGCTGTTCGCGAGCCTCGACCCCGAGATGGCCACCGCCCGCGGCGTCCCGGTCCGCGCCCTGGCGATCGCCTTCGCGCTCATGCTCGGCACCACCACGGCCCTGGGAATCCAGATCGTCGGCGCCCTGCTCGTCCTCGCGCTGCTCGTCACGCCCGCCGCCGCGGCGACCGCGGTCACCGCCAACCCGGTCGCGGCCACGGCACTCTCGGTGCTCTTCGCCGAGGTCGCCGTGCTCGGAGGGATCGTCCTGTCGCTCTCGCCGGGCCTGCCCATCAGCCCGTACGTGACCTCCATCGGATTCCTGATCTACCTCGTGTGCCGGGCGATCGGCGCGCTCCGCCTGCGACGGACGGGCCGTCGAGCACAGCTCGCCCCCATCGGGTCGGGAGGAGTCGGCGGCGTCGAGACGCCCACCGCGTCGCGCCGGTGAGCCACAGGACCGACCGCTCGACAGGGCGCCCATCACCCCGGACACCCGTCGGAGCCCCCGAACGCAGGCGGGACGCCGCCCGATGCCAGTCTCGTGGCCACCGAGTGGGCGGCGCCGGTCCGCGACATCCAGCAAGAGGTGAGCAGGACGTGACGGTGGCCTTCGCCGGCCCGGGCCGGGCCCGAGCTCGCCGAGCAGGTCGACCCGGACTCCGTCCCGGGGGCACTCACAGGATCGACGTCACGACGACGACGGCACGAAGGAGCATCAGGTGATCTTCGCGGGAGCACTCGGCAAGGTCGCCGCCTCGGTGGCGAGCGGAGTCGTCGGGGTGGCCGTGGTGGAGGGCACGCGCAAGCTCGTCGGTCCACAGAGCGTGCACCGCGCCGCGGTCACCGTCACGGCGGCGGGCCTGCGCGGGGTCCGCGCGGCGGAGACCGGCGCGGAGCGCGCCCGCCTCGCCCTCGGCGACGTCGTCGCGGAGGCGCGTGAACGGAACGGGGAGCAGGCGCCGGAGCCGAGCACCACCGCGGCTCACGACCACGAGCACTGATGCCCTCGAGATCGCCGGAGCACGCTCCCCTGGTCGGTTCGCGGCTCGTCTCGGACGCCGCGGGACGCGTGCGCTACGACTGCCCGTGGCTGCGCGGAGACACGGTTCGCGCGGTGGCCGTCGAGGAGGTCCTCGACGCACTGCCCGGGGTGCGTCAGGCGCACGCCTACCCGCGTACCGGGTCGGTGGTCGTCTGGGCCGAGGCCGCGCCGGGATCGCGGGAACCGTTCGAGAGGGCCCTCGCCGACGCGGCGACCCGTGAGGTCGTCGGACCGTCCCCCCGCGCACCGCGCTCCGCCGATGTCCGCAACCGTGATCTCGTCCGGATCGTGGCCGGCGGTGTGGCGCTGCTGCTGCTCGGGGGTCGGCGCTGGGTGCTGCGTCGTCCCCCGGTCCTGGGCCCGACCAGTCGCACGCTGGCCACCGGCGTCACGATCTTCACCGGGTATCCGTTCCTGCGCGGCGCGCTCCGCTCGTTGGTCGGCGGACGCGGTGCCGGCACCGACGCGCTGGTCTCGACGGCGACGATCGCCAGCCTGGTGCTGCGCGAGAACGTCGTCGCCCTGACCGTCCTGTGGCTGTTGACGATCGGGGAGTACCTCCAGGACCTCACGCTGCGCCGCAGCCGGCGCGCGATCTCGGACCTGTTGACCGGCTCGCGCACCACGACCTGGATGCGGCTGGCGGACGGCACCGAGATCGAGGTCGACATCGCTCGGGTGGCGGTGGGCGACGAAGTCGTCGTCCACGAGCAGGTGGTGCTGCCCGTCGACGGCGTCGTGGTCGAGGGCACCGGGGTCGTCGACCAGGCCGCCATCACCGGCGAGAACCTGCCCATCCAGGTCGAGCCGGGACGACACCTACCGGCGGGCGCGGTGCTGATGCGCGGGCGCATCGTCGTCCGCGCGGTCGCGGTGGGCTCCGACACGGCGATCGGGCGGATCATCGAACGCGTCGAGTCGGCGCAGGCCGACCGTGCGCCGATCCAGACCGTCGGAGAGTCGTTCTCCCGCCGGTTCGTGCCGTTGTCGTTCGCGGTCTCCGCCGTCACGCTCGCTCTGACCGGGGACGTCCGCCGGGCGATGACCATGCTGCTCGTCGCCTGTCCGTGCGCCGTGGGGCTCGCCACGCCGACGGCCATCAGCGCCGCCATCGGCAACGGCGCCCGCCGCGGGATCCTCATCAAGGGCGGCTCGCACCTCGAGGCCGCCGGCCGCGTCGACGCCGTCGTGTTCGACAAGACCGGCACGCTCACCACCGGTCGCCCCGTGGTGACCAACGTCGTCTCCTTCGACGACGCCTGGACCCCCGAGCAGGTCCTCGCCCACGCCGCCAGCTCCGAGATCCACTCGCGTCACCCGCTGGCGCAGGCCGTGATCCGCTCCACCGAGGAACGGCACATCGCCATCCCGCCGCACGAGGAGTGCGAGGTCCTGCTCGGTCAGGGCATGCGGGTGCAGTCCGACGGCCGCACCCTGCTCATCGGCTCGCGCGAGCTGCTCCGCGCCCAGCGCATCCCGGTCTCGCGCAAGGCAGGCGGATGGGTCCGGCGTCTGCAGCGCCAGGCCGAGACCCCGTTGCTGCTGGCCGTCGACGGCGCGCTCGTCGGGCTGATCAGCCTGCGCGACACCGTGCGTCCCGAGTCCGCCCGCGTCCTCGAGCGGCTCCGCGCAGACGGCGTCACCCGCATCGTCATGCTCACCGGGGACCACCCGGAGACCGCGAAGGCGGTCGCCGCCGAGCTCGGTATCGACGAGTGGCGCGCGGAGGTCATGCCCGCCGACAAGCACGATCTCGTGCGGGACCTCAAGGCCGAGGGCCACACCGTGGCCATGATCGGTGACGGCACCAACGACGCCCCGGCGCTCGCCCTCGCCGACATCGGCATCGCCATGGGGGTCTCCGGCACCGACGTCGCCGTCGAGACCGCCGACGTCGCTCTCGCCGGTGACGACCTCACCCGGCTGCTGGATCTGCGCGACCTCGGACAGCACGGCATCGCGCTGATCCGGCAGAACTACAGCATGTCGATCGCCGTCAACGCTGTCGGCCTCCTGGTCTCGGCCGCCGGAGCGCTCTCGCCCGTCGTCGCGGCGATCCTGCACAACGCGTCGTCCGTCGCCGTCGTGGCCAACTCCAGCCGTCTCATCCGGTACCAGCTGGAGGGCACCACCGCCGATCGAAGGCGGTGGACGGCGGCAGCGGCGTCGGGCATCGCGGGGCCCGGAGGCGAGACCCCGGACGCGGTGTCGTGACGATCCGGGGCGTGGAACCGACCCCGCCGGTCGTCGCGCTCGCCGTCGGCGGGCTGATGCTGTGAGAGGACCCCTCGGCGCTGCCGTGCTCGTCGCGCTCGGCGGCGCCGTTGTCGCCGTCACCGTGTCCGGGGACTACCTGGACTACGTCCGCGCGGCACACCGCCCCTGGCTGCTCCTCACCGCGGCCGGGCTGATCGGTCTCGGACTGATCGGTCTCTTCGTGCGCGACGGGCCTGCACCGGCCGAGCCTCGGCGGAGGCTCCACACCCACGGTCCGCTCGCCGTCACACTCGAGGAGCTCTCCGCCGCGCGGCGCGCCGAGCAGCGGCACGACCACCGCCGCATCCCGGCCGTGGGGTGGCTGCTCTGCCTGCCGCTGCTGCTCGTCCTCGTCGTCACCCCACCACCGCTCGGGGCCCTCGCCGCCGGCCGTGCGGACCCGAGCGTGCCGCAGCCGTCGTCCGGCACCCGCTTCTCCCCCCTGCCCGCGGGGGAACCGGTGCCGCTGGCCGTCCACGACTACGCGGTACGCGCCGCCTGGAACGCCGGCCGCACCCTCACCGGACGGACGGTGACGCTGACCGGGTTCGTCACCCCCGACGACGCCGGAGGCTGGTCGGTCTCCCGGGCGATCATGACGTGCTGCGCCCTCGACGCGCGCAGCTACCTCGTCCACGTCGACGGCGACCCCACCCCCCGCGCGGCCGATACGTGGGTCGAGGTCACCGGGCGCCTCACCTCCGTCGCGGGCACCGTCGATCACGTCGCGGCCATCCGGGCCGAGTCCGTGCACCCGGTACCCCGTCCGACGAACCCGTACGAGGAGTAGGCGTCCGCCACGGCCGCGCCGAGGTCGGCACGGCACCACTCCTTGCGCGTCGAGGCCGGCGGCCCGTGCGAGGTCGACCGCGCGGGCGCCCGCGCCGGCGCCGGCAGCACACTGCCACGGATCGCAGGGGCGGTCCGCCGAGCCCCGGATCGGGAGGTCGTGGTTGTCCGCCCGCCGAGCCGCGAACGTCATCGGCACACAGCCACCGACCCACCGGAGCTCCCCGTGCCGAACGACCTCACGCCCACCGCGTCACTGGACCCCACCGCAGCCGCCCCGCTCGACCCGCCGCTGGACGGCCACTCCCACGGGTCGACCGCCGACCACGGGGTCACGACGCTGTCGGCGGCGATGCGCGGCAGCCTGGCCCGCTCCGGGGGCGTCGCGGGCATCCTCGTTGCCGCCGCACCCGCCGTCGCCTTCGTCGTCGCCGACGCCCTCGGCGGCCTGACCTGGGCGTTCGTCGCCCTCGCCGTCGCCGCGCCGGTGGTGTTCGGGGTGCGGCTCGCCCGCCGGGAGTCCCTGCGCGGCGCGCTGATCGGCCTCGCCGTCGCCGGCGTCTGCGCCGCCGTCGCCGCCTTCTCCGGCGAGGCCCGCGCCTTCTTCCTGCTCCCCACCCTGATCCCCGCCGTGCTCGGCGTGGTCTTCCTCGCCTCGGTGCTCGTGCGCCGCCCGGTGACCGGGATGCTGCTCAACCGCCTCGCCGGCGGGCCCGCCGACTGGCAAGACCACGCCCGGCTGCTGCGCGTCTACACCCTCACCACGCTGGCCGGCGTCGTGCTCCACGTCCTCAACCTCGCCCTGCGCGGCGTGGCCTACCTCGCGGACCAGCCCGCCGTCCTGGCCGCCCTCGGCGTCGCCGCCGCGCCGCTGTTCGCCGCCCTCGCCGCCGTCACCCTCGTCGCCGCCCGCCGCGCGATCACAGCCGGCACCCCCACCGCCGCCTGACCGCCCCACACGACCACCGAAACACCTCACGAGCCAGGAGCAACCATGTCCCGCACCCCCGACATCACCGTCCCCGACCTCACCGGCAAGCGCGCCGTGGTCACCGGAGCCAGCGACGGCATCGGGCTCGGGATCGCCCGCAGGCTCGCGGCTGCCGGCGCCGAGGTGATCCTGCCCGTCCGCAACCCGCGCAAGGGCCAGGCCGCGATCGAGGCCGTCCGCGAGCAGATTCCCGAGGCGACCGTGTCGCTGCGGGAGCTCGACCTGTCCAGCCTCGCCTCCGTCGCGACGCTCGGCGCGACCCTGCGGGGCGAAGGCCGCCCGATCCACGTCCTGATCAACAACGCGGGCGTCATGACCCCACCCGAGCGGCTGACCACCGTCGACGGGTTCGAGCTCCAGTTCGGGACCAACCACCTCGGCCACGTCGCCCTCGTCGCGCACCTGCTGCCCCTGCTGCGCGACGGCGGTGCGCGGGTGACCTCCCAGATCAGCATCGCCGCCCGCTTCGGGGCGATCCGATGGAGCGACCTGCAGTGGCAGGACTCCTACGGGCGCGGGATGGCCGCCTACAGCCAGTCGAAGATCGCGTTCGGGCTCTTCGCCCTCGAGCTCGACCGCCGCAGCCGTGCCGCTCGCTGGGTAATCACCAGCAACCTCGCCCACCCGGGGCTCGCGCCGACCAGCCTGCTCGCCCCCCGCGCCGAGCTCGGCCGCGACCAGCCGGCCGGGAACCGGCGGTTGATCGGTGCGCTGTCAGCCCGCGGCATCCTCGTCGGGACCGCCGAGAGCGCCGGGCTCCCCGCCCTCCTCGCCGCCACCTCGCCGGAGGCACACGGTGGGCACTTCTACGGGCCCCGCGGGATCGGGAACGTCGGCGGGGGCCCCGCCGAGCAGCGCCTCTACCGACCTCTGCGCAGCTTCGACGACGCCGAACGCATCTGGCAGATCTCTCAGGAGCTCACCGGGGTCCCGTTCGGCAGCGCCGCCGCCACCACGGCCCACGCTGAGGTGGACGGCGCGCCCGCGCCCCGCCGCGTCCGCCAACACTGAGCCTCACACCGAGCCCACCGCACGTCAGCAGCGGTGCACGGCGTTCGTTCCTCCATCGTCACCAGCACGGGAGAACCCTTGTGGAGACCCGGTCGGGCGTGGTGGGGAGGTCAGTCGCTGGTGTCCTTGTTCTGATCGATGATCGTCTGGCGTTGCGGGGTGATCCAGAGGATGACTCGCTCGGACTTGATGCCCTCGGGTGGGTAGTCGGTGCCGAGGTAGCGGTGGGCCAGCTCGTCGATGTGCTCGCGGGCCTGGTCCCCGGTGGTGGTGCGGGTGACCTTCCCACGGACCTCGGCGTAGCGGTACGGGTCGTTCTCGTCGCGGATCAACACCGTGATCCGCGGGTCGGTCTCGACGTTCTCGAAGCGCTTGCGGTGGGTCTCGGTGTTGAGCACCAGAGCGCCATCCTTGATCCCGACCCACAGCATCTGGTTCTGCAGCAGGCCGCTGGGCAGCACCGTGGCCACCGCCGCGAAGTTCTTACCGGCCGCGAGCTCCTCGGTCACCGGGTGCAGCTCCGGCCCGTTCTTCGTGTCCGCCATCTGGAAGCCTTCCTGGATCGTACGGTGATCTTCGAGGAGAGATTCGGTCCAGGGTGCCCGGCCGGGGCCTGGGGCAAAGTTCGCGGAGTTGGAGCAGCACGGACTCGACGAACCCTCGCGGGTCTCCCGCAGCTCAACGGGGCCCGCGGGTGGAGCCGAGCCCGTCGTCGGCCCACGGGGCCAGGAGGCCTCTCAGTGACTCCCGAGCACCGGTCTTCTTGCTGTGCAGCAGCGCCGCCTCGATGCCGCGACGAAGCTGCTGAGGCGCCTCGGCGTCCACGACGATCCGATGGAACGGGCGCCCCGAGAGATAGACGACCAGGACGTGGGTGCCCCGACGAACGCCCCAGAGCTGTCGGCGTTCACCGATCCCCCAGGAGCCCGCGCGGAGTCTCCGGGGCCACCAGGAGCCGGGGCAGGGGAACCGAGGGCTCGATGCGACGGCGTCGCCCCGCGTCATCACCCGCGTCCCGACGATCCGCTCGAAGGGCACGTCGAGCCCCCGCGAGCCCGCCGCGAGTCGATCGGTGCCCGAGAACCGGACCCGGAGCCCGGTCGGCAGGACGACGAGGTCAATGGCCATCGGCCCTCAGCTCTGTACGAGAGCAGGCAGACCGCCCGCCCTTTCAGCGCCACCCCCGGGGCTGGAGGGCGAACAGGATCGTCACCCTGTCGCCTGCGGACTCCCCGGAGTTACCGGCGTGGAGTCCCCGAGGCACAAGTTCGTTCCTGCGTCGGTGTCTCCCTCGTCAACCGGACGCACCAGTACCTCCGGCTGTCGAGCCGCGAGAAGGCGCCGGAGCAGTCTTCCCTCCGCCTCGAGCTGCCTGCGGCACGGCGTCACGACCATCGAGCCCGAGGATCAGGTACACCGCGATCGCCATGACAGCGTCGGCGCAGCGCCGCGCGCGACGCGTCCGCGGCGAGTACGTCGCGCCCTTCTCGCCGCAGGGCAAGCCCGGAGCACACTTCTGGTGGTCTGCGCGCAGATGCTCACCGATCTGCTGGTGCTCGAGCTACTGAGTTGCGCGATGATCTGTGCCGCACGGCGGGATCGACCTGAACCCGGACGTCCGGCCTGACCAGCACGGACGGCGAACGCAGGAGGCCGGCATGGACGTCCCGGCGGTGACCGTGATCGCCGCGGCGGTCTTCGTGTGGGGGATCGTCTCGGCCCGGCTCGAACGGGCGGACCTCACCGCGCCGATCGTCTTCGTCGCGGTCGGCGTGGCCCTCGCCGCGCTGGGGACGATCGACACGCCCTCGGCGCCGGAGAGTCTCAAGCCGTTGGTCGAGGTGACCCTCGTGTGGGTCCTCTTCTCCGACGCTGCTCGCATCCGTGTGTCCGACCTGCGGCAGGACCTCGGCCGCTGTGTCCGGCTGCTCGGCGTCGGCCTCCCCCTCACGATCCTGCTGGGGTGGGCCCTGGCGGTGTGGCTCCTCCCCGGGCTCGACCTCTGGCTCGCCCTTCTCGTCGCCGCGGCGTTGGCGCCCACCGATGCGGCGCTGGGCGTTCCGGTGGTGACGAACAGGGCGGTGCCGTCCCGGATACGTCGGCTGATCACGGTGGAGAGCGGCCTCAACGACGGGATCGCCACCCCCGTCGTCGTCCTCGCGATCGCCGGCGCGGCCTCGGTCGAGGGACTGGGCGGCGTCGGCCCGGGGCAGGCGCTGCTCGAGCTGGCGATCGGGGTGGTCGTCGGCGTCGCGGTGGGCGCCGGGGGAGGTGGCCTGCTGCGGTGGGCGCGTCGCGAGGGGTGGGCTGCCGAGGGGTTCGCCGGCATCGCGGTCCTCGCCCTCGCCCTGGCCGCCTACTCCGGCGCACTCCTCGTGCACGGGAACGGATTCGTCGCCGCGTTCTGTGGCGGGCTGGCGTTCGCGGCCGCGGCGGGTCCGCGAGGGCCCGCCGAGGTCGGCTTCCTGGAGCAGGCCAGTGGACTGGTCTCCCTGCTCGTGTGGCTGGCGTTCGGGGCCGTGGCCGTGCCGATCATGCTCGAGAGCATCGACCTGGCCGTGGTGCTCTACGCCGTGCTGAGCCTGACCGTGGTCCGCATGCTCCCGGTCGCGCTCGTCATGATCGGTGCCGGGGTCGACCGGGCCACGGTGCTGTTCGTGGGCTGGTTCGGCCCGCGCGGGCTCGCCTCGCTCGTGTTCGCCCTGCTCGCGCTGGAGGATCTCGGTCCGGGCGCCGACCACGCCGTGGCCGCCATCGCGGTGACCGTGCTGTTGAGCGTCGTCGCGCACGGCGCCAGCGCCGCTCCCCTCGCTGCTCGGTACGGCGCGTCCCGAACCGGCGAGACCGAGCCCGGAGTGCCCGACGCGCCCGATGTACCCGTTCGCGGACTCCCGGGCCGTCGCAACCCGGAGCCGCCGTGCGACGACGGCTCCGGGAAGGCCGATCAGTAGGCCGTGGCGGCGGGCGGCCTACGCGGTGGCGAAGGCGCCGAGGGTGGCGTTCGGGCGGACGCCGGCGAACGAGCGGTGCCAGGTCCGGTAGTAGGCGATCTCCTCGTCGCTGCGCAGCTCCCAGCCGTGCTCGACCGTCGGCGCCTCCGCGTCCTGCGCGTCCTCCTTGGCCTTCTCCTTCTCCACGAGCTTGGCGAGCACGTCACCGGCGCCGGAACCGTCACCGAACTGCTCCTTGCCGCGCCAGATGATGTCGTAGGGCACCATCCCGTCGAACGCCTCGCGCAGCAGCTGCTTCTCGGTCCGCTCGTGGATCTTGAGCTTCCACTCCGCGGGCAGCGCGAGCATCTCGCGCATCACCGTGGCGTCGAGGAACGGCACCCGCGCCTCCAGCCCGTAGTTCATCGTGGCGCGGTCGCAGCGCTGCAGGTTGAGCTCGTGGAGGCTCTCGATGGAACGCACCAGCTCGGCCTGCAGGGTGTCCGGGGTCGAGAACTCGTCGCTGTGCACGTACTCGTAGCCGGCGAACAGCTCGTCGGCGCCCTCCCCGGTGAGCACCACCTTGACGTGGCGCACGGCCTCGCGGGCCAGCAGCAGGTTGGGCACCGCGGAACGCACCAGCGCCGGGTCGAAGTGCTCGATCACCGTGACCGCCTCGTCGAGGGCCTCCTCGAGGTCCTCGGGGGTCGGGACGATCTCATGGTGCTCGGTGCCCAGGTACTCGGCCACCGCGCGGGCCGCCAGCAGGTCGGCCGAACCCTCGGTGCCCACGGCGAAGGTCGGCAGCCGCTCGCCCTTCTCCCCGGCGACCTTCGCCGCGATCGCCGCGACGATCGCGGAGTCCAGACCGCCGGAGAGGAACACCCCCACCGGCACGTCGCTCATCATGTGACGGCGGATCGAGTCCGAGAGCACGTCGCGGATGTGCCCGAGATCCTCCTCGGTCCACTGCTTGTCCGGCGCGAGCCGCGCCGGGCGGACCTCGACCGGCACCGCGTCGGCGAACCGGACCATCGCGCCCTCGGCGACGTCGTGGCCGGCGATGCCCGGGGTCCACACGTGTCCGGGCGGGAACGCCTCCACATACGGCTGGTCCTCCGGGTCGAACGCGCGCAGCTCACTGGCGAAGATCGTCGTCCCGCCCAGGCGCGCCCAGTACAGCGGCTTGATCCCGATCGGGTCGCGCGCCACCGCGCCGCGCCCGTCGGTGTGGGCCATGGCCAGCGCGAACATCCCGCGCACCTCGTGCAGCGCCGCCGAGCCGTCGCGCAGCACCAGCCGGAACGCCGACTCCGTGTCCGAGTCGGTGGCGAAGCGGACCTCCGAGAGCACGTCCCGGATGTCCTCGTGGTTGTAGATCTCGCCGTTGCCGACCACGTACGCCGAGTCCGTGTCATCGGCGATCGGCTGCTTGCCGCCCGTCACATCCATGATCGACAGACGCTGGTGGCCCAGCCACGCGTTCTCCAACTGGATCCGGCCGGTGTCGTCAGGCCCTCGGTGGTGGATTCGAGCGAGCATCCGCTCGCACTTCTCCGGGTCGGTGGTTCCGAACGCCACGACAATTCCGCACACGAGGCGGGTT
Source organism: Actinomycetospora sp. NBC_00405 (assembly GCF_036044095.1). Lineage (NCBI taxonomy): Bacteria > Bacillati > Actinomycetota > Actinomycetes > Pseudonocardiales > Pseudonocardiaceae > Actinomycetospora > Actinomycetospora sp. NBC_00405. The sequence goes on along the minus strand of NZ_CP107938.1, from coordinate 5,853,862 downwards.
CACATCCTTGATCGGGATTCCGGATCGCGGTCGGGACACGTCGTCCGTCGAGCCTTGCGATCGATCAGCTATCCGATGAGCTGAGATTCAATGGTCCCACGAATCGTGACGTGGTGACTGGGGGTTCAGTCACACGCCCCAGGTGCCGCTCATCGGGCGTCGGTGGAGCTGGGCCTGGAGCACATCAGCGCCTACCTCATCGCATCGGTCGCGGTGAACACCATGACCGCGGCGTCGTCCCCCAGTCCGGAACCGAGCGAGGCCAGGACCTCGGCCAGCGTGTCGACGACCTCCTGTGGTCTCCCCGGGGACAGCCCCGCGACCAGCCCGGGAAGGTCCTCGTCGAGCATGCTGCCGTCCGGACGGCGGGCCTCGGTCAGCCCGTCGGTGTGGAGCAGCAGCCCGTCGCCCGGCCGCAGCGTCCTCGTGGTGGCGCGGAAGCGAGGCCGGGCCAGGAGCCCGACGGGCTGTCCACCCATGGTGTCGACGGCCTCGACGCCGCCGTCCCGGAGGAGCGCCAGAGCGGGCGGGTGCCCGCCGCTGGCCAGGGTCAGGGTGAATCCTGGGTCCGCCGGGACGAGCACGCCGTAGATCAGCGTGCACCAGCCCGTGGACGACGCCCCGTGCTCCTGCCGGAGGCTGGTGTTGAGGGTGGTCAGGACCGAGACGGGGTCGCTGTCGTAGACCGCGGCCGCCCGCAGGGTGTAGCGGATCAGCGAGGTGAGGACGGCCGCACCGGGTCCCTTGCCGCACACGTCACCGAGGAAGAACCCCCATCGGTCGTGCGCGAGCGGGAAGAGGTCGTAGAAGTCTCCGCCGATCTCCTCCATCGACGCGCTGAGGTAGTAGGCGGCGATGTCGAGCCCGGGCACGCCCGGGAGGGCCGGCGGCAGCAGCGTGCGCTGGAGGGTGGTGGCCAGCTCCTGCAGGCGATCCCTCTCGTAGTCCGCCTGTCGCCGGGCACGCAGCAGTTCCTCCTCGTACGCGCGGCGATCGGCGGCGTCGACGACCATGATCCGCACCAGCGAGGGTGTGTCGTCGGGCGCGTTCTTCACCACGGCGTCCACGAGCACCGGGAGGCGGCGACGGTCCGCGGTACGGATCTCGAGCGCCACCGAGTGCACGGAGCCCTGGAGCAGCAGTAGGGGCGCGAAGTGGGTCTCGTGGTACATCTTGCCGCCGACGGTGAGCAGATCGGCGAACCGCAGACGGCCGACGACCTCGTCGTGCTCGTAACCGAGCCACCTCAGGAGCGTGGCGTTGATCCGCACGATGTGGCCGTCGGGGGTGGTCGAGAGATAGCCGCACGGGGCGTTGTCGTAGAGGTCCTCGGCGGTCTCGCTCAGCTCGGCGCGGAGCAGGCGCTCCCCGCTCGCGGCGCCGGTCCCGTCGCCCGGACCCACCTCAGGCGACCGCCGGCGCCGGCAGCCACTCGCGGAGGGCCGCAACGACCTGATCCGGTGCGCTGAGGTTGGGGCAGTGACCCGTCGAGTCGAGGACGACCAGGGTGCTCCCGGGAATCCGAGCATGCACGAACTCGCCCACCTCGAGCGGGGCGATGACGTCCTCGCGGGACTGGAGGATCAGGCAGGGCACGCCGACGCGGGCGAGGTCGTCCCGGTTGTCGGAGGTGAAGGTGACCCGGGCGAAGTGCCGCGCGATCGTGGGGTCCGTGCGGCAGAAGCTGTTGGTCAGCTCCTCGCCGAGCTCCGGCCGCTCCGGGTTGCCGATGATCGCCGGCGCCATCGCCGCCGACCAGCCCAGGTAGTTGCTGTCGAGCGAATCGAGCAGCTCCTCGATGTCCTCCGCCTGGAAGCCGCCGCGGTACGGCGCATCGTCGACGTAGCGCGGTGACGGCCCGACCAGGACCAACCCCGCGAAGCGATCCGGCTCCCGTGCGGCGGCCAGCACCCCGATCATCGCGCTCACCGAGTGCCCGACGAACACGACGTCGCGCAGGTCGAGCTCCTCGCAGATCTCCAGGACGTCGCGTGCGTACCCGTCGAGCGAGGCATAGCGCGTGGGGCTCCAGGCCGAGAGGTCGGAGCCGCCGGCCCCGACGTGGTCGAAGAGGACCACCTGGTGGTCGGGCTCGAACGCCGGGGTGACCAGCCGCCACATCGACTGATCGCAGCCGAATCCGTGGGCGAACACGAGCGTGGGGCCACCGGCGCGACCGGCCACGGTCACGCGGTTCCGGGTCCTGACATCCACCCGGCGAGTATTGCAGCGTGTCCGTGCGCCACCAATCAGCTCGTGCATCTCGGCTCGTGCGTCGGTCCACGCCTCGAACCCGCCCGGATTGAGGCGCCGGGCACATGACGGTTGCCGGCATCGTCCTCGTGGCATCCAAAACGTTGGCCCTCGCCGGCAAGCGTCGGTAGCGCCCACGACGAGGAGGACTGGTCGACATCACGGCCATTCGAATAGGTACCGCCGTTGCCGGCGGAGGCCCGAGCTGCGACTGCCGCCTCGGGTCGGAACTGGCTTCGTCCGAGGGACTCCGGCTCCGAGAGGCCGCGCTCCCGGGGGCCGTGCGGTCGCTGCGGCGGTCGTTCCGCCGGTGGGCTGCGGCGAGCGGAGCCGACGAGGACACCGTGGACGCGATGGTCCTGTTGACCGACGAGGCCGTCACCAACGTCGTCGAGCACGCCGCGCGCGAGCAGCCGTGCACCGTCGAGCTCCTCGCCGGTGCGAGGGGTTGCAGCGACGGCCTGACCGTCACGGTGCAGGACGACGGACGGTGGCGCCCACCGCCCGAGGATCCCGGCTACCGCGGCCGCGGGACCACCCTGATCGCGCGCCTGGCCGACCGCTCCACCATCACGACGTCCCCGCACGGCACCACGGTCCGGATGTGCTGGAGCACCCGGCGGCCCGGAGCCGACGCAGCCTGAGCTGCCTGCCGAACTCCCCGTCGCCGTCCTCAGCGATCGTCACCGACCCACGCCCGGACGTAGCGGCGGACCCGGCGGAGCTCCAGGACGTTGTCCGCGTCGTCGAGGTGGACCCGATAGGTGGCCATGAAGTCGGTGGACTCCGGGACCCGCCGCAGGTCGACGACCTCGACGTCCAGCACCCACACCTCGCCGTCCCGACGCAGGGCCACGACCTTCTCGACGTCCTTGCCGGTCAGCTCGGCGACCTCGGCCAGCGCAGTCCGCGACACGGCGTGCACACGCTCACGGGAGAGGGCCATCCCGCCATGCTCCTCGCTCGAGCGCGCGTCGGATCGCGCAGGTGACGGTCGCCCCCACCCGGAACGGTCGCCGGCCTACGATCCGGTGCCCCCGCCGCCGGCCCGCTCGGCGCGCAGTCGGGCCTCCTCGCGCTGCACCTCGGCGCGGAGGCTGCGCTCGCGGCGCAGCCACTCCGGCTGTTCTTCCTTGAGCGCCGTGATCTGGGCGGTGGTCAGCGGCTCGGTGATCTCGGCCCGGGCCAGACCGGAGATCGACACACCGAGCCGGTCAGCGACGACGGGGCGCGGGTGCGGGCCGTCGCGACGCAGCTCGCGCAGCCACGCGGGCGGGTCGGCCTGGAGAGCGTCGAGCTCGTCGCGGGAGACCACGCCGTCGCGGAACTCCGCGGGCGTGGCGTCGAGGTGCACGCCCAGCTTCTTCGCCGCCGTCGCGGGCTTCATCGTCTGCGTCGCCCTCTGCCGCGTCATCGGCCCAGATTATCGGGCCCCACCGGCCGCTAGCCTGAGCCCGTGACCGAGCCGGGCGAGACCGCGTCCTTTCGGCTCGGCTATGTCCCGGGAGTCACGCCGGGCAAGTGGGCGCGGATCTGGGCCGAGCGTCGTCCCGACGTCCCCCTCGAGCTCCTCGGCGCGGCCACGGACGACGTGGTGGACCGGATCCGGGCCGGCTCCATGGACGCCGGCGTGGTCCGGCTGCCGATCGACCGGTCCGGGCTGCACGCGATCCCGCTCTACACCGAGACCACCGTGGCCGTCGCGCCGAAGGACCACGTGCTCACAGCGGTCGACGAGGCAGGGCTCGACGATCTGGACGACGAGATCGTCCTCCGTCCCCGGGACGACACCCTCCCCTGGCCCGACGACCTCCCGGGCCATCCCCCGGCGTTCGAGGCCACGACGACGGCCGAGGCGATCGAGCTCGTCGCCGCGGGTGTCGGCCTGCTGGTCCTCCCCCAGTCGCTGGCGCGCCTGCACCACCGCCGGGACCTCGCCCACCGGCCGGTGACCGACGCGCCGCAGTCCAGCGTCGTCCTCACCTGGCCGGACGCGGAGAACAGCGAGCTGATGGAGGAGTTCATCGGGATCGTCCGCGGGCGCACCGCCCACAGTTCCCGCACCCCCCGCCGTCAGGACGACCCGGCGCCCGGCGCCAGACCCGCGAAGAGGGGACCCACCCGGCGACGGGCCGCCCGTCGTCGGTGACCACCGGCGCCTCTGGTGACCGATGCTCTCCGAGCACTACGGTCCGGCCATGTTCGACGGTGACGAGATCGTGCTGGGTCCCCTCCCCAAGGGCATCGTGCGCGCCGGGGAGGGTCAGCACCGGCGGGTGTGGAACGTGCTCGGCCACACCTACTGGGCGCGGGCCGTCAGCGAGTCCAGCTTCGCCTTCGAGACCCTCGACCCGCCCGGCACCGGAGTGCCGCCCCACGTCCACCCCACCCAGGACGAGCACATCCACGTCCTCGACGGGGTCTTCACGCTCTACCTCGACGGGGAGTGGGAGAAGGCGGGCCCCGGCGACACGGTGCTGATGCCGCGCGGCCTCCCGCACGCCTACTACAACCGCACCGAGGCCGACTCCCGAGCCCTGTTCTGGGTGAGTCCCACCGGGAAGCTGGCCCACCTGTTCGACCAGCTGCACGACCTCTCCGACCCCGCCGAGGTCGTGCGGCAGTCCGCGCTGCACGACGTCGAGTTCCTCCCGCCCGGATCGGTACCGGGCGCCTGATCGCCGTTCCTGCGGACCTCACGGGATCACGGGCGCCGCGAGGTGTCCCAGCTCGCGACGTGCACCTCGGCGACCTCGTTGGGGCCGACCTTCCAGCTCGGGTGCCGGTCGAACACCAGCGTGTCGTGACCGGGGACGATCCGGTCGACCTCGCCGTCGAGGTAGTCGTGGATCTGGCCGTAGGTCATCAGCATCGAGTAGGTGTTCCCGTTGGTGTAGCCGCTCGGCCACATCTCCTCGACGTTCGAGTACCACATCACCGCGTCGCCGGCGACGACGTAGCGCCCGCCGGAGGTCTCCACCGAGATCCATTGGGTGCCGAAGGTGTGACCGTCCTTCGACAGGTGACCGCGGATTCCGGGGGCGAGCTCGTGGTCGTCGCCGACGAACTTCAGACGCTGATCCCGGGCGAGCTCGCCGAAGACACGGGCGTCGTCGCGGTCGAACGACGAGGTGATCCAGCTCTCCTCGCCCAGCGGGGTGTAGAGGTCCGGGAGGGCCAGGGCCTTCAGCCAGCCCTGGTACTCCTCCCACTGCACGTGGACGTCGGCGTTCACGAACGCCCCGACGTTGTTGGCGTGATCGAAGTGCATGTGGGTCAGGAAGACGTTCTCGATCTGTTCCGGGCGCACCCCGACCTTGTCCAGGACCGCCTCCGGGGACTCCCAGTCGTAGAACCCGAACCGATGGATCCACTTGTCGGCGTGGAAGCCCGCGTCGACGAGGTGGTGGTGCACCACGCCGGTCGCATCCTGCCCGCTGATCAGCACGTAGATCATCGGCGAGGAGGAGACACCCTCCCCGCTGTGGATCGGTACCCCTCCGAAGAACTCACGCGGCAGGTCGACGTGGGAGAAGCACAGAGGGCGGATCGAGTAGTCCATGGCGGCCTCCACCGGTGATCGGACGCCCCCCGGTCGACTCCGGCATCCCACCGCGCGCGGCGACGCCCGGTCGAGCGCGGTGTCCGGCGGTGCGGGACACGCCCTGCGGCGTCGAGCCGCGGCCCGGGCGCGGAGGTCTGCCGAGGGTGACCGGGTGGCACCGGGGCCTGCGGCGTTCTTCTCGTTCCGTGAGCACGACCTCGACGGGCGTGGGACGTCGACGAGCACCTGCAGTGGCCCGCGGGACACCCCGCCGGCCTGACGGCAGCCGACATGGGGCGCGTGAGCGGGGCCTGGCAACGCCCCGACGAGGCGCCCCTCCCGTCAGCCGTTCGCTTCAGCCGTTCGCAGCATCAACGGCCTCGATCACGCTGAGGTCGTCGCGGACCGCCCAGTGCTCCGTGAGGTGCTCGCCGTCGGTGGCGAAGACGTGGAGCTGCTTCCAGGCGACCTGCGCGCCGCTCGGCGCCCGGTCCCCCAGCCAGGGCATCCCGCGGCCGACGTGTCGACCGTGCAGGGTCACCCACACCGCGATCCGCCCGTCGTCGAGCCTGCCCCAGCCGTGGAGCTCCGCGCGACGCTCGTCGAAGCTCGCCTCGATCCAGCTCCAGACCACGTCCCAGGTCTCCGGCCCGCGTCGTCCACTGACGTGGTCGTGCAGATCGCGCCGCATCATCGCCTGGAACCCGGGCTCGCCGTGCGCGATCCAACCGGCGTAGGCCTGCGCGACCTGCTCTGCGTCGAGCACGGACCCACTCTGGCACGGGTCGCCGCCCTGGTCACCGTCGCGACCGAGCCAGCGCGAGCTCACCGCCGATCGGAGTCTTGCCACGGCGGCAGCCTGGGTTTTTAATCGAGTGCGCAATTAACAATGTTGTTTGGTACGTCCCGGGGGTGCCGTGGCCACCGACCAGCTCAGCCTGACCTTCGCCGCGCTCGCCGACCCCACCCGACGCGCCATCCTGACCCTGCTCGCCGACGACGAGGCAACGGTCAACGAGGTCGCCGCGCAGTTCCCCATCAGCGTCCCGGCGGTCTCACGACACCTCAAAGTGCTCGAACGCGCCGGATTGATCGTGCGCAGCCGGGAGGCCCAGTGGCGGCGCAGCCGCCTGCAGGCCGAGCCGTTCGACGACGCCGTGGCGTGGATGCAGTCGCGGACACGGACATGGCAGGCCCGCATGGACCGACTCGAGGCGCACCTGCGCCGCCAAGGAGCCCACGATGAGCGAACAGACCCCGACGACGTCTGACCAGCACATCCTGATCACCCACGTGTTCGACGCGCCCCGCGAGCGGGTGTTCCGGGCCTGGACCGACCCCGACGCGCTCGCTGCGTGGTACGGCCCGGCGCACGTCGAGACGCCACGCGAACGCATCCGGATCGACCTACGGGTCGGCGGACGCTACGAGCTGACGATGCTGATGCCCGGCGGAGGCGAGTTCGCCATCGGCTACGAGGTCGTCGAACTCGTCGAGCCCGAACTCCTCGTGCTGCGCTCCGATCCCATGCCCGAGATGGGCATGCACGAACCCACCGTGCTGCGGTTGGAGTTCCACGACCACGGCCCCAAGACCCGGATGACCCTCAGCGACGGGCCCTACCCCGCCCACGGCCGCGGCGGCGCCGAGGCCGGCTGGACAGCCGCCTTCGAGAAGCTCGAGGCGCAGCTGGCCGAGTGAGCAACAGAGGACCACGCCGTCCTCGTGCTGTGGGCAGCGACCGGTCGGGGCAGCCCCCGTCCGCCTGCCTGAGCCGACCACATCCCCACCCAGAGGACGCACCCACCGCGACCCGACTGAGCGCCATCCCGCGTGTCCTGCTCGATGCACCGGTCTCGGCGACGCCTCCACGACGGTGACCCCGGCGTCACGCACGCAGGTCGGTGGGGCACCATGCCGGGCGGTTGACTCAAGCAGCCGCACTACGACGGCCCCGCGACGGCAGGTGGCTCTTCCCGAGCGGGGTCGTCGCTGCGACGCAGATCAGCGCACTCCGAGCAGGTGCTCGAGGGCGAGGCGCTGCACGTGGGCGAAGCCGTAGCCCTGGGTGCGGGCGCGGTCGATGTCGAAGTCCTCGTACGCGCTGCGATCCGCCAGCAGGCCGGCGTAGCCCTCCCCCTCGCCGAGGGTGGGCCGGGCGAGCTCGGGGACCCCCGCGGCCGCGAGCGCCTCCTGCACCTCCGGGTCCGCGCGGAACGCCCGCGCCTTCGCCCGCAGAGCGAGGTAGGTCTCCATGTTCGCCAGCGCCGACTCCCAGACCCCCTCCATGCTCTCGGTGCGCAGCGGCTTGTAGTCGAAGTGGCGGGGGCCGTCGTAGCCCGGCCCGCCGCCCGGGGAGCCGTTGTCCAGCAGGTCGACGGTGGAGAACGCCTGCAGAAGGTCGCCGTAGCCGAAGACGAGGTCCTGGTCGTAGCGCGGGCCCTTCTGCCCGTTGAGGTCGATGTGGAACAGCTTCCCGGCCCACAGCGCCTGCGCGATGCCGTGGGTGTAGTTGAGGGTCGCCATCTGCTCGTGCCCGGTCTCGGGATTGATCCCGACCATGTCGGCGTGCTCGAGCTCGTGGATGAACGCCAGCGCGTGCCCGATCGTGGGGAGCAGGATGTCGCCGCGGGGCTCGTTGGGTTTGGGCTCGAGCGCGAACCGCATCCCGTAGTCGTTGTCGATCACGTACTGCGCGAGGGTGTCGATCGCCTCGCGGTAGCGGTCCAGTGCGGCGCGGACGTCCTTGCCGAAGTCGACCTCCGAGCCCTCGCGCCCACCCCAGAACACGTAGGTGTGGGCGCCGAACTCGGCGGCCAGGTCGAGGTTGCGCATGACCTTGCGGATCGCGTACCGGCGGACGCTGCGGTCGTTGCTGGTGAACCCGCCGTCCTTGAACACCGGGTCGCCGAACAGGTTCGTCGTGGCCATCGGCACCACGAGACCGGTCTCGTCGAGCGCGCCCCGGAACTCCCGGACGACCTTCGCCCGCTCCTCGGGGCTGCTGCCCGGCGGGATGAGGTCGTCGTCGTGGAAGGTGATGCCGTAGGCGCCGAGATCGCTGAGGCGGTGCACCGCTTCCACGGCGGCGAGCACCGGGCGGGTGGCCTCGCCGAACAGGTCGCGAGCCTGCCAGCCCACTGTCCACAGGCCGAAGCTGAACTTGTCCTCGCGGGTCGGCGTGGCCATGGGCCATCCCCTCTCTCGGCGTCCGGGGCAGGATCTCGTCGGGACGCCGACCCGGCAACCAGCAGACCGCACACCACCGTCCCGCACACCACCGAGGAGCAGCCTGATGAGCACCGGATATCTCTGGCACGAGGTCTTCGGCTGGCACGACACCGGGACGGGGACGCTGTTCCCCGCCGACCCCGCCGCCGGTCACCAGCCGATCAGCCACCACGTCGCCCACCCCGACACCAAACGACGGATGCACGAGCTGATCTGTGTCTCGGGACTGATCGACCACCTGACCCGCATCACCGGTCGGGAGGCGACGCGCGAGGAGATCACGCGCGTCCACACCCCCGCCCATGTCGACCGCATCGCGGCCGAGAGCGCGCAGCCCAAGGGCGGCGACGCCGGCGACGGCATCTCCCCCTTCGGCAAGGGCGCGTACCGCATCGCCGCCCTCGGAGCCGGCAGCGCCATCGCCATGACCGAGGCCGTCGTGCGCGGCGAGATCGACAACGGCTACGCCCTGGTCAACCCGGCCGGCCACCACGCCCTGCCCGAGACCGGCCTCGGGTTCTGCATCTTCAACAACGTCGCCATCGCCGCGAAGCACGCGCAGGCGGTGCTCGGGATCGAGCGGCTCGCGATCGTCGACTGGGACGTCCACCACGGCAACGGCGCGCAGGCGATCTTCGCCGGCGACCCGTCGGTCCTGACCGTCTCGCTGCACCAGGACCGTTGCTTCCCGCCGAACTCCGGGCTCGTCGAGGAGCGCGGCACGGGTGCCGGCGAGGGCTACAACGTCAACATCCCGATGCCCGTCGGCTGCGGCGACGGCGCCTATCAGTACGCCGCCGAGACCGTCATCGGCCCGGCACTCGACGCGTTCCGACCCGAGCTGATCCTCGTCGCGTCCGGCTTCGACCCCAACGCCATGGACCCGCTGGCCCGCCAGCTCGTGACCACCCGCGGCTTCACCACCCTGACCCGCACGGTCATGGACGCCGCCGAGCGGCACTCCCAGGGGCGCCTGGTCCTCACCCAGGAGGGTGGCTACAGCCCGGTCTACGTGCCCTTCTGCGGTCTCGCGACCATCGAGACCCTCGCCGGGGTCCACGTCCTCGACGACGCCATCCTGCCCGTCGTCGGCGGCATGGGCGGCCACGACCTCGAACCCCACCAGCAAGCCCTGGTCGACCGCGTGGCCACCCACATCGGCGACATCGGGTCCCCGGCGTCGGCCTGACCCGACTCCGGCTCTCAGGCGTGCTGGCGGTTCACCGCGAGGTCGTGGAGGCGGCTCAGGCACTCGGTGTTGCGCACACGGACGGCGGGAGCCTGCAGGGCCGCCGGCATGAACCAGCCGGGGCCGCTGTCCGCGTACTCGTACATGGTCACCTCGCACCGATCATCGCCGAGCGGGTCCACGGTGATCTCCACCCGCGCCGAGCCGATCACGAACGCACGGGCCTGGAGGACCAGCCGGCTCCCCGGGTCGACCTCGAGCACCTCGGTGTCGTCACTGATCTGCAGAGGCCAGACGCCGGCGCTGTGGTGCAGCTTGGTGCCGACCTGCGGCCATCCCTCGTCCACCGCGCGCATGTGGGTCGCCCCGACCACCCACAACGGATAGAGCCAGCCGTCGGCCAGGACCGCCCACACCTGCTCGCGGCCACACGGCATCACCATGCAGGCTTCCGGTCGGAACACGAGGACCTCCCCCGGCGCCGTCCGGCACCGTGACGCGGATGTGGCCCGACAGGTACCTGAACCACGAGCAGGAGAAACGTCGTGGCGGCGATCGGTGGTCGTGAGCGGGTTTGCCGTCCGGCCTCGGCCGTTCATCCTCCGGGCCACGCCGGAGGAGAGGCCCGCGGCGTGGGCGGAGGAGGACCGATGACCGACCTCGACCAACGGCAACATTCGAGATCGGTGGACGGCAGTCGCCGCACCCTCGTGGTGGGCCTGCTCGCCGACCCGGACACACCCGCCGAGGTCGCCGCGAAGCTGGTCGACACCCTGCCCGACATCCTCGGCGCCCGCGTCGACAGCGAGGTCACCTGGGACGTCCGCACCATGACCCACTCGGTCACCGCCTCGGTGCAGGACCCCGAAGAGGTCCTCGGCGCCGTCGCCGAACAGACCGCCCACACCGAGTGGGACATCGGGGTCTATCTCACCGACCTGCCCATGCAGCACGGCGAGCGCCCGATCCTGGCCGACCTCGACCACGACCGCCGTGTCGCCGGGCTCTCCCTGCCCGGCTTCGGCCCGTTCCTGCAGCACCACGAGGTCCGCAACGCCATCGTCCGCCTGGTCTCCGACCTCACCGGCACCGCCGACGCCGGCCTCGAGGCCGGAAAGCACCACCCCAGCCGCCTCGGGCGGGCCGTGGCGCGGACCCTGCAGCCGGTCCACCTCGTCCACGACGACGGCCGACACACCCGCCGCTACGTCACCACCCCCTGGCGCGGGCGGGCCCGGCTGCTCGCCGGCATGGTGCGCACCAACCAACCCTGGCGCCTCGTCGTCGGCATGCGCAGCGCGCTCGCCGCCGTCCTGGGCACCAGCGCCTACCTGACCCTCACCTCCACCACGACCTGGCTGCTCGCCACCCGCCTCGGCGCCGGCAAACTCACCCTCACCCTGCTGGTGGCGGTCGCCCTCATGGTCGCCTGGATCATCGGCGCCCACCACCTCTGGGAACGCGCTCGCGACCCCGGTGAACGGGAGGAGACCATCCTGTTCAACGCCTCCACCGTGATCACCCTGAGCATCGGCGTGTTGACCATGGCCGTCGCGGTGTACGTGCTCACCCTGCTCGGGTCGCTGTTCTTCCTCGAGCCCTCGGTCCTCGGCTCGAGCCTGGGCCGCCCACCCACCCTCGGCGACCACCTCGCCCTGGCCTGGCTCGCCACCGGCCTGGCCACCATCGCCGGCGCCCTCGGCTCCGGGCTCGACAGCGAGGACGCCGTCCGCCGCGCCGCCTACGGCTACCGCGAGCGCCAGCGCCGCGAGGAGATCGGTCAGGACGAGGAGGACAGCGGGGGCTCGTCGTCGTCCTGACCGGCGCCGGAGGGTACCGCGACTGCAGGGGACGCGAGATGTCGCCGGCGGCTCGGAGGACGAACGAGCCGCGAAGCATCTGGCCGAATACGGACGACCTCTCGCGGACGAAACTTGACCCGAGACCAGTGAGAGAGAACCGTAACGGTGCCTGGCTCGTCGAGAGCACCGACCGTTGCCCCCGGCTCCGGTCGGTGCAGGAGCCGAGTGGGGGCGGCCCAGACCCCGTCATCCCCCCGACGTTGGTCTGGGCTGCCTTCCCGCGTCGTCCCGCGCGACGTCGCGGCCCCGGGCTCTGCCGTGCGGCAGCACCCAGCCCGGTCAGGCGGTCGCGCGCGCGGCCTCCCCGATCAGGTCCGCGACGGCATCGGGCTGCGAGACGGTGACGGCGTGGGACGCCGTGATCTCCACGGTGTGCGCCCCCGCCCGCTCGCCCATGAACCGCATGGAGGCGGCCGGGATGGCGAGGTCCTCGGTGGTGACCAGGTTCCAGGACGGGATGGCCTTCCAGGCGGCCCTCGTGGCCGGCTCGTCCAGCGCGGCCGAGGTGATCGGTCGTTGGGTGGCCGCCATCAGGTCCGTGACCTCCTCCGGGACGTCGGCGGCGAACACCTTCCGGAACTCCTCCTGCCTGATGTAGAGATCGTTGCCGGTACCCCCGTCGGGGAGAGGGAACGGCACGGCGTCGAGAGCGGCACCCAGCCGGGCGCCGGGGAACTTCCCGGCCAGCTCCGACGTGCTCTCCCCTTCCTCCAGGATGAAGCTGGCGACGTACACGAGCGCCCGGACGGCCGGGTGACCGTCGGCGGCCTCACTCATCACCGACCCTCCGTAGGAGTGGCCGGCCAGCACGACCGGGCCGGCCACGCCGTCCAGGACGCTCCGCACGTACTCGGCGTCGGTGTGCAGGCCGCGCAGCGGGTTGGCGACGGCGACGACGTGGTGTCCGTGCCCCTCGAGGTTCCGGATCACGCCGTTCCAGCTGGAGGAGTCGGCGAACGCCCCGTGGACCAGCACCACCGTCGGCCTGACGTCCGATGGAGGCTGCTCGTCCGAGGAGCTCCGGGTGCCCTCACTCCGATCATCTGTACTCATGACCTCACGGTCGGGTCTCCCCCGGGGAGAGGGTCAAGGAGGCGGACGACAGGCCGGCGCCCGCTCAGCCGCCCGCGGACCGGTCGAGCGGCACCGTGCTCTGCACCAGCACCTCGGGATCGCGCACACGCCGCACGAAGCTCGGCCGCCCCGACAGCACCACCGCGCCGACGACGACCCACTCGAGGATCACCGCGATGAGCGGCAACGTGTCGTCCCCGCTCGTCGCCGTCAGGGGAAGGGCGAAGACGTTCATGCTCGCGTGCAGGAGCACGGCGATCAGGACGCTGCCGCGGGTGCGCAGGAAGACCCACGTGAAGATCATCGCCTTGGCCATGAGGTCCGCGACGAGCAACCAGAGGGGTCGTTGGTGGAGCGCCGCGCCGGGCGTCCACACGAGCGGCAGGTGCCACGCCGCCCACACCGCGCCCAGCACGAGACTCGCGACCAGGGGCGTCTGACGCGACAGCAACCGGGGCAGGGCGAAGCCCCGCCAGCCGAGCTCCTCCCCCAGCCCGTCCGTGAGGGCCGCGACGAGGAGGAAGACCGGCAGCGCCGCCCAGTCGCCGCCCGTGAACACGAGCGGGCCCTCGTCCCACGCAGCGCCGAGCACCGTGCCCAGGCCGGCGACGAGGGCGGCGAACACCGCGGGACCGAGCAGGACGACGGCGTACCAGCGCCAGCCGACGCGCCACCGCACCACGCGGGAGAGCAGGTCGCGGAGCGCGCCCCGACCCCCGGTCACCAGCGCCACGAGGATCGCGACCAGGGAGACGGTCCACGTCCAGAGCAGACCGACGGCACCCACCGGAGCGCCGAGTGCCCGGGGTATCCACACGGCCCAGGTCGCGCCCACGGCGAGGACGACGAAGGTGACCAGGGGATACCGGCGGAGAATCCTCATGCCGGTCCGGTGACGGCCCGCGCCGTCCCCCTCGGGAGAGGAGCCGGCGTCGTCATGACCGCACCCTGCGCCCGAGGACGTCGCCGCACCAGCAGGCCAGCCCTCGTCCGCGCGAGGGTTGTCCCCGTGGTCACGAACGCCGACGGCGCCCCAGTGCGAGTGAGGCTCCGAGCACGGCCAGGCAGATCGAGGCCGAGAGGAGGTTGACCTCGACACCCATGACGGTGTTCGCCGGCGAGTCGCTGAACTCGTCGTCGCTCAGCGCCGTGCCCGGGAAGGCAGCGGCGCCGAACATGCCCACGTGCGGTACGGACACGATCGCGGTGGCGATGACCCGATTGTGGTCCGGATCGCCGTGCGGTGAGCTCAGCAGCCTCAGGCCGACACCACCGAGCAGGGCGCTCATGACGATGTACTGCGCGTTGTGGAACTTGGCGTGCGCGGGCCAGCGGGGATTGCGCATGTGCTGTCGGGCCGTTTCCGGCAGGAGGGCGTCCACGACCAGGGCCCCGGCGGCCGTCCCCGCCGCCACCACGCCGACCATCGCACGTGACACCGTCTTCGTCGCACTCATGGGAGTTACCTCGCTCGTGATCGTGGCCCCGCCGGGGACGGCCCCGACGGATCGGCCGGCAGGAGGGTCCGGAGGAGGGCCATCGCGGCGTCGGTGAGTTCCCTCAGATCGGCGCCGTCCCCCTCGACCCATCGGGCGTACGCAGTGGCGAACACCTGCATCCCGGCGCGCGTCGCGAGTCGGGCCGCAGCCTCCTCGATTCCGCGCCGTTGCAGGGCCTGGATGAACTCGATCGCGATGTCGTTCTGCTTGATCAGCTCGCGTTCCAGCAGTCCCGGGTTGGCCGCGATCACGGCGTGACGCCGGCGGTGGACCTCCCTGCCGGGACCGGTCCAGTCGAACTCCGTCAGGGCGGTGATGACCACTTGGAGCGGCTCCGTGATCTCGGGGGCATCGAGGATCGCCCGGACGAGCGCCGCGCGGATGCGATCCGACTCGGCGAACAAGACCTCGCGCTTGTCCGGGAAGTACCGGAAGAACGTGCGTGTGGTGACACGCGCGCGGTCGGCGATCTCGACGACGCTCGTGTCCTCGAACCCTTGTTCCTCGAACAGCTCCAGGGCGGCCTTCGTGAGTCGGTCCGCGCTGCCCTGTTCCCAGCGGGGCATGGCCTCCCCCTCGCGCTGTCCACGTCACCGCGACTCCGATGTCGCGGTGTGACATCGAATGTAGCACATGATGTCACACCATGACATCAGGTCGTTCTCGGCGAGGCTCCGGAGTGCTGCGACGGCGGGAGGCCGTCCTCCCGAGGAGCCTGCTCCCCTACCGCCGCCGTGCGGGGACGCTGACCACGGTGAGGACCGCGGCGAGGAGGTAGCCGGCGGCGCCGATGGCCATGAACGTGGTGACGCCGACGGGCAGCCCGGCCGCGGCGACCAGCGACCCGGCGATCGCGACACCCGCGGCCGACCCTGTCTGCCGGGCTGTGTTGAGGGTCGCCGACGCCGTGCCGGCGTAGTCGGCCGGGGCGGCGCCCATGACCGTCGACGTGGCCCCGGTGAGGGTGAACGACGTGCCGAAGCCGCAGGCCACCATGGCGAGGACCAGGACCGCGTAGCTCGCCGCGTCGCCCACCACGGCCCACAGCGTCAGGCCCAGGCAGGCCGTCAGGAGGCCGACGAGCATGAGCCGCTGGTGGGGGAAGCGGTCGGCCAACCGGCCCGACAGGGCGGAGGCCACCATCGTCACGGCCATCGCGGGCAACAGGGCGAGCCCGGCCAGCGCGGCGCTGAAGCCCTCGTGCTGCTGGAAGTAGACGCTGGCGGCGAAGATCATCCCGTAGAAGCCGAAGTTGAACAGGAGTCCGATGGCGGTCCCGCCCACCAGCGGTCGGGATCCCATCAGGGGCCTCGGCAGCGGGGGGTGGGCGCCGTAGCGCTCGCGCAGGACGAACCCGCCCGCGGCCAGGGCGGCGACGACGACCCCGGCGATGACCGCAGGTCCCCGGATGCCCTGGCGACCCACCTCGTTGAGGGCGGCGATCAGGGCGGCCACGGTCACTACGACGGCGGCCTGACCCAGCGGATCGATGACCCGCCGGGGGTCGCGTGGCGACGGTCCGACCGTCGCGAGCGTGGCCCCCAGGCAGAGCAGTCCCACCGGGAGGTTGATGACGAAAACCCAGCGCCACCCGACCGTCGAGGTCAGGACCCCGCCCACGAGCGGGCCGGCGGTGGCGGCGACACCCGCGATCGCGCCCCACAGCCCGAACGCGCGCGCCCGGGCCTGCGCCGTCGGATGGACCTGTTGCAGCAGCGCCAGCGAGGCAGGCACCAGCAGGGCCGCGCCGCACCCCTCGACGAGACGGAACACCGTCAGCGTGAGGGCGTCGCCCGCAACGACGCAGCCGAGGGACGCCCCGGTGAACACGGACACCCCGAGGCAGAACACGCGGCGGTGCCCCCAGCGGTCGCCGAGCGCCCCACCGAGCAGAAGCAGGCCCGCGAACGCGACCGAGTAGCCGTCCACGATCCACTGCAGGTCCGTCAACGACGTGGCGAGCTCGCGCCCGATCGCGGGCGCCGCCACGTTCACGATGGTCACGTCGAGGATGACCATGAAATAGCCGCTGCAGACCGCCAGCAGAGGCGCCAGGGCGACCCCGGCACCGGGCTCGGCGGGGTCACCCACGGAGCCCCGGCTCGCTGTCACGCCGGCATCCTCCACCCGCCACCGAACGATTCATCCGCCCCGACATCGTGTTCGGCGAGGGGCTGGTGACGAGTGCCGGCCCGGCGTCGGTCAGCGCAGGGAGCGGAACGCGGCGCGGACCTCGGTGGAGAAGAGGGCCGGCTCTTCCCAGGCGGCGAAGTGACCGCCCCTGTCGGCCTCGCTGAAGTAGGCGAGGCCGGGATAGACGGTCTCGGCCCAGCTCCGCGGGGCAGCCCAGATCTCGTCGGGGAAGGTCGTGAAGCCGACCGGGACCGAGACCGGCGGAGGAGCGTGCCCCGCTGCACGGGCGACGAACTGCCCGAACTCCCAGTACCACCGGGCGGCCGAGGCGCCGGTGCCCGTGAGCCAGTACAGCGTGATGTTGTCGAGGACGCTGTCCCGGGTCAGATGGCCGACGGGCTCGCCGTCGACGAACGCGCGGGAGATCTTGTAGTAGCTGTCCGTGTCGTGGTCGAGCATCCAGGCCGCCAGCCCGACCGGCGAATCCAGCAGTGCGTAGCCGATCGTCTGCGGTCGGGTGGACTGCTCGAGGAAGTAGCCGAAGCCGTCCGTCGTGAACGTGGTGAGCGCATCGAGCGCCGTCCGTTCCGGCTCGGTTCCCGCCGGCAGCATGTCCTTGATACCGATCGCCCCGGCGAGCAGGTTGACGTGAATGCCGAGCAACCCCTCGGGTGCCTGGCGTCCCATCGCGTCGGTCACGGCGGCGCCCACGTCGCCGCCCTGGGCGACGTAGCGGGTGTAGCCGAGGCGGACCATCAGCTCCGCCCAGGCCCGGGCGATGCGGCCGGCGTCCCAGCCGAGCTCGGTCGGCTCGCCCGAGAAGCCGTAGCCGGGCAGGGACGGCAGCACCAGGTGGAAGGCATCCGCCGGGGTCCCGCCGTGCGCGGTCGGGTCCACCAGCGGGCCGACCGCGTCCAGCAGCTCGACGACCGAACCGGGCCAGCCGTGCGTCATGATCAACGGCATCGCGTCCTCGTGTCGCGACCTGACGTGGATGAAATGCACATCGACGCCGTCGATCGCGGTCGTGAACTGCGGAAGCGCGTTCAGCCTCGCCTCGCAGCGCCGCCAGTCGTACTCGCTCCTCCAATAGCGCGCGAGTTCCCGGACCGTCTCCCGTTGCACGCCCTGCGAGCGATCGGACACGAGTTCGCGGGTGGGCAGACGTGTCGCCAGCACGCGTCGGCGGAGGTCGTCGAGGTCCTCCTGCGCGACCTCGACGCGGAACGGGTGCACCTCGGGTCGGGTGCCGGTGGGGATCGGGGTATCGGTGGGTGCCGACATGGCATCTCCTGACAGGCAAACAGCGGATGGCGTCGAGGTGTGCCCCCTGTCGGCATCGAGACGATTCCGTTGAGCCCGAAATTCCCCCGGCAAGACTCGAGGGACAGCTCACGAGGGCGCCGGCTCGCCGTCCTGCGACGCCGCCGACCGCCAAGAGGGCGCTACGCCGACACGAATGCGACGTCGCGCGCCGATCTCCGCGAGCACTGACTGCGGTCGCCGGACACGCCGACAGCAGAATCGGAGGGAGTCGTCCTGGCCCTTACGTCACTCTCTCCGAGCAGACCCGCGAATGGGGAACCGTACTCCTGGACGTCCGCCGGCAGGGAGGATTCGACGCCAGGAGGGAACGTGTGCCGATGCTGTTCGACTCGTCGGCGGCACCCTCTCTCCTCCATCGGAGGGAGGGAACGAGAATTCGCGCACGCGGAGTGCCGGAAACGACACGCTCGGGCACGAATTTCACCGATCGGTTTCTCGATGTCGGTCGCTGACAGATCGCCCGACCGGTCGGCGGCTGTTCGGCGGTAGGCCCGAGCAGTTCGCGGCCGCTAGCGTTCGCCGGCGCGACACGTGGCGCATCCGTCAACGCAGGGGGCGGCGCCGGTGTTCGGCGCCCATGACCCCGGTGCCTCCTCCCGGTCTCCTGCGCGCGTCCCGGAGCGTGCATGTCTCCCACCGTCTCCGCTGCCGTCGTCACGAGCCGCATCGAGGCCGAACTGATCGCCGGCTTCCTGCGTGACCACGACATCCGTGCCGCCGTGGCGGCGGACGACGCCGGGGGCCAGGAGCCCGAGCTGCAGCTGCAGGGAGTCCGCGTCCTCGTCGACTCGTCCGACGAGGACGCCGCGCGTCGTCTGCTGGCCGCCGTCGAGGCCGGCACCGATCCGGGCGATTAGCGCCGCTGACCCGAACCCCACCGCGACGGGAGCGCCGGCCTCCGTCGCAGGACCGCAAGGAGCACGTCATGGCCACGCGCGCAGCAAGCACGGCGACCGCCGAGCGGGAGATCCGTCCCTTCGCGATCGACGTCCCCGAGGAACAGCTCACCGACCTGCGGCGTCGCATCACAGCGACGAGGTGGCCCGACCGGGAGACGGACCCCTCGCAGGGCGTGCAGCTCGACACGATCCAGGCGCTGGCCGACTACTGGGCGACCGAGTACGACTGGCGCGCCTTCGAACGCCGATTCGCCGCCCTGCCGCACTTCGTCACCGAGATCGACGGCGTCGACATCCACTTCATCCATGTCCGCTCCGAGCACGCGGACGCGATGCCGCTCCTCGTCACGCACGGGTGGCCGGGCTCGACGATCGAACAACTGAAGATCATCGATCCGCTCACCCGCCCCACGGAGCACGGTGCGAGCGCGTCGGACGCCTTCGACCTGGTGATCCCGTCGCTGCCCGGCTACGGGTTCTCGGGACGGCCGACCGAGACCGGCTGGGACCCCGTCCGCATCGCCCGGGCGTGGGTGGAGCTGATGGGCCGGCTCGGCTACACGAGGTTCGTCGCGCAGGGCGGCGACTGGGGCAACGCCGTCACGGAGCAGATGGCGCTGCTGAAGCCGCCGGGGCTGCTCGGCATCCACACGAACATGCCGGCGACGGTCCCGCCGGAGATCTCGAAGGCGCTCGCCGTCGGCGACCCGACGCCGCCCGGCCTCACTCCGGCCGAGGAGAACGCGTACGAGGTCCTCGCCCACTTCTTCGCGACCGGCGTGGGCTACGCCGGCGAGATGGCGAACCGGCCGCAGACCCTCTACGGCATCGCGGACTCCCCCGTCGGCCTGGCCGCGTGGATGCTCGACCACGACGTCCGCAGCTACGAGCTCATCGCGAGCGCCTTCGCCGGACGACCCGGCGGGCTCTCGCGGGACGACGTCCTCGACAACATCACGCACTACTGGTTGACCAACACCGGGATCTCCTCGGGGCGGCTCTACTGGGAGAGCAAGCTCGCCTTCTTCGACGTCAAGGGCGTCGAGGTCCCGGTCGGCGTGACGGTCTTCCGCGACGAGCTCTACCCGGCTCCGAGGAGCTGGGCGGAGCGGGCCTACCCGCAGCTCATCCACTTCAACGAGATCGACGAGGGCGGCCACTTCGCCGCCTGGGAGCAGCCGCAGGCCTTCGCGGAGGAGATGCGGACGACCTTCCGGTCGTTGCGGTGACCAGGACCGCGGAGCTCCCGGTCGAAGGGGTGCTCCCGCCGCTCGACGGGGCGACCACGTGGCTGAACTCCGCACCGCTGACGCCCGAGGGCCTGCGCGGGAGGGTCGTCGCCGTCCAGTTCTGCACCTTCTCCTGCATCAACTGGCTGCGCACGGTGCCCTACGTGACGGCCTGGGCCGAGGACTACGGGCCCGGGCTGGTGGTCGTGGGCGCCCACTCCCCGGAGTTCCCGTTCGAGCACGACCCCGAGAACGTCCGACCCGCGCTCGCCGCGATGGGCATCGGCTACCCGGTGGCCGTCGACAACGACTTCGCGATCTGGCGCGCCTTCGACAACGCCTACTGGCCCGCCCTGTACGTCGTCGACGCGCAGGGACGGGTCCGGTACCACCACTTCGGCGAGGAGGCCTACGAGCGGTCGGAGCGCGTCATCCGGCAGCTGCTCGCCGAGGCGGGGAAGGACGTGGACCCGGACCTGGTCCACGTCGAGGCGGACGGGGTGTACCTCGCCGCCGACTGGCCGCGGATGGGCTCACCGGAGACCTATGTCGGCTACGCCCGGGCCACCGGGTTCGCCTCGCCGGGCGGGCTCGCCCTCGACCGAAGCCGGGTCTACCCCGAGCCTGCGCGGCTCCGGCTGAACCAGTGGTCGCTCTCCGGCGCGTGGACCGTGGGCGGTCAGGCCATCGTCCTGGACGAGCCCGGCGGCCGGATCGTGCACCGGTTCCGGGCTCGGGACGTCAACCTCGTGATGGGCGGCCGGGCGGACGGTGGGCCGGTGCGCTTCCGGGTGACGCTGGACGGTGAACCACCGCGCGCCCGCCGGGGCCTCGACGTCGACGAGGACGGCTCCGGGATCGCCCGCGAGGAGCGGCTGCATCAGCTGATCCGGCAGGACGGGGCGATCCGCGAGCGGACCGTCGAGATCACCTTCGCCGACGCCGGTGCCCGGGCGTACGTGTTCACGTTCGGCTGAGGGGCGAGGTCGCCGGCCGGGCGCACGCCTGACGCGCCGTCGAGAACGACCCCGGCCCCCGCCGCGTAGGCGTAGGTTCGGGGAGTCGGCCCCGAGGGCCGGCGTCCGTTCTCCGGGCACCCGCGATCCGGGCGAGCCCGTGCCCCCGACCCCGTCGCTCACCAGTGGTAGCGGCGGGGTCGTGTCGTGAGGTCTCCCGCCGAGGTCGCCGACGTCGTGGTCCTGCTCGCCGGTGGGCGGGCCGGCACGTCACCGGTTCCGACGTCGTCATCGACGGCGGCCTGGTGACCACCTCGTGACAGCGACGAGGCGAGCGGCTGCCCGTCTCAGTTCGACGGCTGCTCGAGGGGGCTGCCCACGGTGTCCAGGTGCTGCCGGAGGATGGCCAGGGTCCGCTCGCCGACCTCCGACGGCACGGGCCCGGTGTCGTCGAGCTGCCGCTCGTGGTCGTCGAGGACCCGACGGGCGGCCTCGACGAGCGAGACGCCGCCGAACTGGGCCGTGAAGTCGAGGCTCACGGC
Organism: Actinomycetospora sp. NBC_00405; assembly: GCF_036044095.1. NCBI lineage: Bacteria > Bacillati > Actinomycetota > Actinomycetes > Pseudonocardiales > Pseudonocardiaceae > Actinomycetospora > Actinomycetospora sp. NBC_00405. Next base: position 5,832,125 of record NZ_CP107938.1, on the reverse strand, counting down.
CGCCTGCTCGGTCGGCACGCCGAGCACGACCGCCAGCACACCCTCGGCCCGGTGGACGGTCGCCTGCTCGCGCGCGACCTCGGTGATCTCGCTGATCTCCATCGACAACCCCGACGTGCTCGCGCCGCGACGGAACGCGGCTGGTGGTCGGCGGGGGCTGGGCCGAGAGATCGACACCGCCACCATCGCTCATCTCCGGCGTCGATGCCACCCGGTGTGCGGTCGCGCACGACGTCTCCACGCGGACGATGCGGCCACGGGACGCCGGGACGACGGGGGAGCGCGGATGGACGGGCGACGGGTGATCCTGACCGCGGGCGCGGCCGCGGACCGCACGGTCGCTCGATCTCCGGCCAGGTGCTCCCGACCGACGGGGACTCGAAGGCCGCCCGGTGATCGTCAGGCGGCGTCGACCCGTCGGTAGCGGATGTGCGTGGCCAGCGGTGAGTGGAGCACCTCGACGGGCTCGAGATCGAAGGAGTCGGCGCCCTCGAACATCCGCTCGCCCGCGCCGAGCAGGGTCGGGGCGATGTCGAGGGTGAACTCGTCGATCACGCCGGCGTTCAACGCCTGCCGGACGGTGGAGGCGCCCCCGGCGATGTCCACACCCTGGTCGCCCGCGGTCTCGGCCGCCCGCGCGTAGGCGGCCGCGAAGCCCTCGGTGACGAAGTGGAACGTCGTCCCACCCTCCATCTCGATGGGCTCGTGGGCGTGATGGGTGAGCACGAACACCGGCGCGTGGTACGGCGGCTCGGCGCCCCACCAGCCGCGCCAGTCCTCGTCCCACTCCCCGCGGACCGGCCCGAACATGTTCCGGCCCATGACGTAGGCCCCGCGGGGGCGCATGAGCCACCCGGTCGCGATCTCGTCGGCCTCGTTGGCCCGCGGGTCGCCGATGTGCCACCCGTGCACCTCGATGCCGCGCTGCCCGAGCGGGTCGTCCCGGCTCTGGTCCGGCCCGGCGACGAAGCCGTCGAGTGAGATCGACATGTGGCAGGTGGTGTCCGACATCAGCGCTCCTGGGTGATTGCGAGTTGCAACCGGTCGGAGCACGGTAGCAGCTGGACCCGCCCAGCCGACGCGGAAGGCCGAGGACGGCTCGACCGTCGCCGACCGGCCACGGCCGGGCCGTCGATGGTCAGCGCAGCACCGCCTCTACCCGATGGTCCCGAGGGTGTTCGACGCGCTGCTCGTGCCGATCGAGGACGCCCCGTCACCGGTGCGGGGCCCGGAGTCCGGCACCCCGGCGTACTCGGGCAGCTCGGGGCCGGTGACCGCACGCTCGATGAGCTCGGTGAACCACTCCGAGGTGAAGTCCGGGGTCGGTGCGGGGTCCGGCCCGGGGACGTCGCGGGTCTGCGCGTTCAGCCGGCCGATCTCCTGGTTGGCCTCGACGAACGAGCGCATCCGCGCCTCGTACCCCGCGAACCCGGCCTGCGGCTCCCATCCGGCGGCGGCCAGCTCCCCGGCGAGCACGTAGGCGCCGACCAGGGCCAGCCCGGTGCCCTGCCCGGACATCGGCGACGAGCTGAACGCCGCGTCCCCGAGCAGCCCCACCCGCCCGCTCGACCAGCGGTCCATCACCACCTGGGCGACCTGGTCGAGGTAGAAGTCCGGGGTGTCGTCCAGGTGCTCGAGGATGCGCGGGGTCCACCAGCCGTAGCCCGCCATCCGCTCGCGCAGCAGCCGCTTCTGGGCGGCGACGTCCCGGTGGTCGACGTCGTGGTCGGCCGCGGGGAAGGAGAACATCGCCATCGCCTCGTGGGCCTCGTGGATGGGCCGCAGGCCGGCGGAGCGCCCGTTCTCCTGGTACTCGATCAGCCAGCGGTCCAGGCCGAACTCGTTGGGCACGCTGTAGAAGGCGAGCACGTGACCGAGGTGGCGGACGAACCGCTCACGCGGCCCAAAGACCATCGCCCGCAGCGCCGAGTGCAGCCCGTCGGCCCCGATCACCAGGTCGACACGTCGTCGGTCGCCGCCCTCGAAGGCCACGTCGACCCCGTCCGCGTCCTGGGTGAGCTCGGCGATGCGGTCGCCGAAGATGTACTCGACGTCGTCCCGGGTGTCGTCGTAGAGCACGCGGGACAGGTCCCCGCGCAGGATCTCGATCTCCGCGATGAACCCGTCGCCGCCGTCGTCCTCGGCGCTGAAGGTCTCCAGCACGTTCCCGTCCGCGTCCACGCTGTGGGCGCCGGCGGTCACGGTGCGGGCCGCGCGCACCTGCGCGTCCAGCCCCATGAGCCGGATGACCTCCTTGGCCACCCCGCGCGCGTCCACCGCCTGCCCGCCGGGGCGCAGCCCGGGGGCCCGCTCCACCACGGTGACCTCGGCTCCCCGTCGACGCAGCCAGTGGGCCAGCGCGGGCCCCGCGATGCTCGCCCCTGCCACCAACACCCTCGTGCCGCTCACTGCGCCCCCCGCTCGCCCTCTCGGACCACGGTCGGGACCCTACGGTGACCCCCTGACACCGGGGTCTCGGTGGCGGCGGCCCGGACGTGATCCGACGGGAGGGTGAGCACCTGGACGACGAGGACCTCCCGCTCTGCGCCGGCGACGTCGTGGTCGACAGCACCGGCGACCGCGTCCGGTTCCGGGCCGCCGTCCCCGCGCGCTGATGCGGGATCCTGCCGCCTCAATCCCCCCGGCACGGTGACGTTCGGCAGACCGGTCCGGGGATGACCGCACCGTGCGACGGCGTTGCACAGGAGAACGGGCCCGGGTCCCCCATGCAATCACCCGGCCCCTGTCCGACCGGACCACCGGTCAGGAGGAGCACCAGATGACCGACGTCAGCCCCGTCACCACCGAGGCCACCACCGGCAGCGTCCGTCTCGTGCGGGTGCCCGAGCTCGTCGGGGTGCCGGCGACCGACGCCCACGACCGCGCCCTCGACGCCGGCGTGCTCGCCGTCGCGGAGAACGCCACCCACACCGCGAGCGGCCGCAGCCTCATCCACCGCCAGGACCCCGACCCGGGCGCCGAGGTCGAGCACGGGGCGATCGTGCGGATCTGGGTCAGCTCCTGACCCGGTAGCCACGCCGGGGGCTCGAACCGCAGCCCCCGGTGGGGCACGATCGCAGGATGTGCCGCAACATCCGGGTCCTGCACAACTTCGAGCCCCCGGCCACCGACGCCGAGGTGCACGAGGCGGCCCTGCAGTACGTCCGCAAGATCAGCGGTGCGGCCCGGCCCTCGAAGGCGAACGAGGACGCCTTCGCCCGGGCCGTCGCCGAGGTCACCGCGAGTACCCGTGTACTCCTCGACGAGCTGGTGACGACGGCCCCGCCGAAGGACCGCGAGGTCGAGGCGGACAAGGCACGGGAGCGGGCCCGCGAGCGCTACGCCCGCTGATCGGCCCGCAGCCACCTCACCGCGCCCTGCTCCGCGGGCCGGGACGGCGCTGGATGACGCGTTCCGACGACCTCGGCGCCGCGGTGGGACTGGGCTCCGGCCCGATGGGCTGAGGCTCGACGGGCTCCGGCTCGGTTCGCTGAGGCTCGACCGTCGCGGCGGGCGGCGGCGCGTCCTCGGCCCGGTCGCGCCCGCGGGGCAGGCAGCACTTCTTGTACTTCGCCCGGGAGCCGCACCAGCACGGGTCGTTGCGGCCCGGGGGCCACGGGAGGCGGGGGCCGGGCTCCGGAGCGGTGCCCGCGTCGTCCTCGTCCGCCAGCATCGCGGCGAGCAGCTCCGGGGTCGCGACCTCGACCTCCAGGACCTCGCCCTCGGCGTCGGCGGCCTGCAGCTCGCCCTCGATGATCGCGCGGTGGGCGTCCCAGTCGCGCCCGAGCTCCCCGGCCGCCTCCGGCTGGGCGGCCAGGAGCTGGGTGAACGCCGCCTCCGGGAAGAACACCAGGTCCGGCGCGGCGTCGAGGTCGTCGGCGAGCGTGTCGTACTCGTCGGGGACGCGACCGAGCCCGGCGCGGACATCGCGGCGGGTCATGACCAGCTCGTCCACCACCGCCGCGACCTCGAGCTGCTCCTCGGAGCCGTCGGTCGCCCGGTCCTCGCGCTCCATGGCGGTGAGCATGGCGGCCGTGACCCACTGCTCGGCGAGCTCGGCGCGCCCCGTCTCCGTGAGCGCCTCGGCGACGGGTCCCACGGCGTCGACGTCGCGGTGCAGGAGGGGTCGCAGCGCCGCGAGCGCCGCCATCCCCTCGTCCTCGCGTCCCAGACGCAGGAGGCGCTCGGCGTGGATCGCCTGCAGCCACGTCGCGTCGACGGTCCCCTCGCCCGTCGTGGCCGCCCGGGCCGAGAGGGCGAGGGCCTCCTCGTGGTCCCCGGCGAGCTCACGGGCCTCGGCGGCGAGGCTCAGCGCGTAGCCGGCGTCGTCGGGGTCGGCCAGCCGGCCTGCCTCGACCGCGGCGACCAGCTCGACGGCGAAGGGCCGTGGATCGCGCGCGGCCTGCGCGTCGGCGCCGATGCCGTCGAGGTCGTCCGCGGTCAGGAGAGGAGCCACCGGCGCAACCTAGTCCCGGCCCGCCTCGTCCCGCTGGCAACGGCACCTCGGCGCTCGGGCCCCCCGGGACAGGACCGGTCGGCGTAGGGTCGATCGCCCCGGCGGAGTTGGCCCCGGACCTCGGCAGACCCCGCCCCTTTCTCGTTGGGCGGAGTTCCCGTGAGCGCCTTGTTGATCTCCCTCGTCGTGGTCGTCCTGGTCCTGCTGGTGCTCGTCACGGCGAGCGTGCGGATCGTGCAGCAGTTCGAGCGGGGTGTCGTGCTGAGGTTCGGGCGCCTCCTGCCGGACATCCGTCAGCCGGGCCTGCGCCTGCTGGTGCCGTTCGCCGACCGGATGGCCAAGCTCTCGGTGCAGACGGTCGTCCTCGACGTGCCGTCGCAGAGCACCATCACCCGCGACAACGTCACCATCGGGGTCGACGCCGTCGTCTACTTCCGCGTCCACGACCCGGTGCGAGCCGTGATCAACGTCCAGAACTACCTGCAGGCGACCTCCCAGGTCGCGCAGACCTCGCTGCGCTCGGTCATCGGCCGCGCCGACCTGGACACGCTGCTCTCGGACCGCAACCGGATCAACGGCGAGCTCAAGGACGTCATCGACGCCCCCACCGAGGAGTGGGGCATCAGCATCGACCGCGTCGAGATCAAGGACATCTCGCTCCCGGAGGGCATGCGGCGGTCGATGTCGCGCCAGGCCGAGGCCGAGCGCGACCGGCGGGCCCGCGTGATCCACGCCGACGGTGAGCTCCAGGCCTCGACCAAGCTGTCCCAGGCCGCCGCGGCGATGGGCGAGACGCCGGGCGCGCTGCAGCTGCGTCTGCTGCAGACCGTGGCCGACGTGGCGTCGGAGAAGAACAGCACGCTGGTGATGCCGTTCCCGGTCGAGCTGCTGCGCTTCTTCGAGAACCGCAGCGTCGACCCGGTGCCGACGGCCGCCGCCACTCCGGCGCCGGTCCCCGCACCGGAGCCGGACGTGGACGCTCCGGCCGCTCTCGGGGCCAGGGCGACGACGGACGCGCCGAGCAACGGCGCCGCCGTCCCGTCCCCCGGCACCGACCTCCCGGACCCGGGCGAGCGCTGACCGCCCGGGCTCAGTCGTCCCGCAGCGCGCGGCGCAGGATCTTGCCGGTGGTGGTGCGGGGCAGCTCGTCCAGGAACTCGATCTCCCGTGGGACCTCGTGGGCGGCCAGCCGCGACCGGACGTGGGCGCGCAGCTGGTCGGCGAGCTCCGCGGACGGGGTGACCCCGGGGCGCAGCACGACGAACGCCTTGGGGACCTGCCCGCGCCGCTCGTCCGGCACGCCGACGACCGCAGCCATCGCGACGGCCTCGTGCCCGCCGAGGCTCTGCTCGATCTCGCCGGGTCCGATCCGGTAGCCGGACGAGTTGATGACGTCGTCCTTGCGGGACTCGAACCACACGTAGCCGTCGGCGTCCTGGCGGGCCAGGTCGCCGGTGAGCAGCCAGTTGCCGAGGTACTTGGCCTCCGTCGCCTCCGGGTTGCGCCAGTACTCCAGCATCACTGACGGCGTCCGGCGGTCGAGGGCGAGCTCGCCGACCGTGTCGATCACGGGCGCGCCGTCGTCGTCGAGCACGACGGCGGTGAACCCCGGCAGTGCCTTGCCCAACGATCCCGGACGGACCGGGTACACCGACGCGCAGTTGCCGATGCAGGCGTTGAGCTCCGTCTGCCCGTAGCCCTCGTTCACGGTCGCGCCGAAGAACTCCTCGCTCCACTTCAGCAGGTCGGCGCCCAGGGCCTCGCCGCCGGACGCGACCGAGCGGAACACGAACCCGTCGCCGTCGATCCCGGACGCGCGGATCACCCGGAGCGCGGTGGCCGGCAGCAGGGTGAGCGTCACGCCGAACTCGCGCATCAGCCACACCGACCGCTCGGCGGTGAACGCCGGCTCGCGGTCGACCACCACCGGCAGGCCGTGGAACCAGGCCGGCACCAGGATGTCCATGATCCCGGCGATCCACGCCCAGTCGGCCGGGGACCACAGCACGTCGTGGGCCTTCGGGTAGAACTCGAAGATCGCCTCGAAGGCCGGCAGGTGTCCGAAGACGATGCGGTGGGCGTGCAGCGCGCCCTTGGGATCGCCGGTCGTGCCCGAGGTGTAGATCAGGAACGCCGGGTCCTCCGCGGCCGTGTCCACCGGCGTGAAGGCCGGGGACGCCGCGGCCAGTGCGTCCTCGTAGGAGTCCGCGCCCGCGCCGCCGATCACCAGCAGCGGCACCTGCTCGCCGCCGTCGTCGAGCGCCTCGCGCACCCGGTCCGCGTTCGCCGCGGCCGTCACCACGGCCCTCGCGCCGGCGTTGCGCAGCCGGTAGCGCAGGGCGTCCGGACCGAACAGCGACGACAGGGGCAGCGCGATCGCGCCCATCCGGAACATCGCGACGAAGCCGACACCCGTCTCGAACGAGGCCGGGCTGACCAGCCCGACGACGTCGCCCCGCCCCACCCCGAGCGCGGCCAGCGCATTCGCGAGCCGGTTCGAGGACTCGGTCACCTCGCCGAACGTGTGGTCGCGCGTGCTCCGGTCCACCTCGACGACGGTGAGCGCCCGCGCGCCCGGGTCCTGGCGGTCGGCGCACGCCACCCCGAGGTTGAACCGCTCCGGGATGTCCATGGTGGCGAAGTCGACCTGGCGCCAGAGCTCGTCGTAGCCCGGGGCGGGGCTCAGCAGCGGACGCTCCACGACGACTCCCGCGGGTCCACGACGATGAGGACCGGTCCACGGTAGGGCGCGGCTGGTGGCGTGGGTACCTCCATCGGGCACCACTGCCGTCAGCGCCTCGGGTCCTCCGGCCACGCGTGCTTGGGGTAGCGGCCCCGCAGCTCCGCGCGCACCTGCGGGTAGCCGGAGTCCCAGAACGACGCGAGGTCGGCGGTCACCGCCACCGGACGTCCCGCGGGCGAGAGCAGGTGGACGACCACCGGGACGCCGGCCAGGACGGGGGCCCGTTCCCACCCGAACGCCTGCTGGACCTTGAGCGCCACGACGGGCGCCGCAGGGTCGGTGTAGTCGACGCGGACGCTGCGTCCCGACGGGGTCGTGACCGTGGTCGGCGCGAGCTCGTCGAGCCGGCCGGCCTCCGACCACGGCACGAGGTGGCGCAGCGCGGACGCGACCTTCACCCGCGCGACGTCCGCGCGGCGGCGCATCCGCGTGAGGTCGAGCCACTCGTCGAGACGGGACAGCAGGGCCTCGTCGTCGACGGCCGGCCACGGGTCGCCGCGCGCCGCGTGCAGGAACGCCAGCCGGGCCCGCAGCGCCGTCGCCGCGTCGTCCCAGCGCAGCAGCCCGAGCCCCTCGGCGGCCAGGCCGTCGCGCACCGCGGCCGCGACCGCCGCCGGGTCGGGGTGGGCCAGTGGCCGGCGGGCCAGCACGATCGCGCCGAGGCGCTCGCGGCGCTCCGCCACGACGTCGCCCCCCTCCCAGGCCACCACCGCGTCGTCGTGCCACCAGCCCGCGGCGGCCTCCCGCGCGAGGTCCTCGTCGACGGGCACGGCGAGCCGCACCCGCGCCACCCGGTCGCCGGGACCGCGCACGGCGTCGGCCACGGCGATCCACGGGCTGCCCCGCAGCCGCGACCCCGCGGACAGCTCGACCCCGGTGCCCCCCGTCGTCAGGTACTCGCCGGCGTCGGCGCCGCGGGCCCGGGCGAGGCGGTCGGGGTAGGCGAGGGCGACGACGGAGGCCGCGCCCGCGTCGCTGCTCCGACGACCGGGCCCTTTCGCCCGGGTCCCCTGGCGCAGCCTCCGGACCTCCGCCCGCCACCGCGGATCGTTCGTGGCCCGGGCCGTGCGCAGGAGCTCCTCCAAGTCGTCGGAGTCGCCCCGCACGTCGGCGGCGAGCAGCGCCACCACCTCGGTCGCGGTGTCCGCCCCGACGGCCTCCGCGCCGTCGAGCAGCGCGCGACCGAGCCGGGGGTGCACGCCGGCCGTCGCCACCGACCGCCCCCGCTCGGTGATGCGCCCGCCCTCGTCGACGAGCCCCAGCCCGCGCAGGACCTCCCGCGCGGCGTCGAACGCCACGGCCGGCGGCGGGTCGAGCAGCGCCAGCCCTGCGGCGTCCGGCGTGCCCCACCGCGCGAGCTGCAGCGCGAAGCCGGCCAGGTCGGCGTGCGCCACCTCCGGGTCGTCGTCGCGGTCGCGGTGCGCGTGCTCGGCCTCCGACCAGCAGCGGAACACCGTGCCGGCGGCCTCCCGGCCCGCGCGCCCGGCGCGCTGGGTCGCCGACGCCTGGGACGCGAGCACCGTGACCAGGGCGTCGAGGCCACGGGCGTGGTCGGTCCACGGCCGCCGCGAGAGCCCGGCGTCGACGACGACCCGCACCCCCGGCACCGTCAGGCTCGTCTCGGCGATCGACGTCGCGAGCACGACGCGGCGCCTGCCGGAGCCGCCGCCCAGCACGGCGTCCTGGTGCGCCGCGTCCTGCCCGCCGTGCAGCGTGAGCACCTCGGCATCCACGCGGCCGAGGCGGCGCGCGACGTCGTCGATCTCCCGGCGCCCGGGCAGGAACACGAGCACGTCGCCGCTCGCCCCACCCAACCCCCGTCGCACCACCGCGGTCACGTGGTCGAGGAACGCCGGCTCCACCCGCATCCCGCGTGGCGGCGGGACGGGACGCGGGGGCGGGCTCCAGACGACGTCGACGGGGTGCATCGGGTCGGGGGCGGTGACGACGGGTCCGTCGAGGGCGACGGCCAGGTCGTCGGCGGCCGCCGTGGCGGACGTCGCGAGCAGGCGCAGGTCCGGGCGCAGGGCGGCGCGCGCGTCGACGCCGAAGGCCAGCGCCAGGTCGGTGTCGAGGTGGCGCTCGTGGCACTCGTCGAGGACGACGGCGCCGACCCCCGCGAGCTCCGGGTCGCGCTGGAGCCGGGCCACGAGCAGCCCCGTCGTGACGACCTCGACCCGGGTCTCCGGGCCGGTGCGGCGCTCGCCGCGGATCGCGTAGCCGACGCGTCCGCCCACCGGCTCGCCGAGCAGCCACGCCATCCGCTGGGCCGCGGCGCGGACCGCGACGCGGCGCGGCTCGGCGACGAGGACCCGCCCGCGGACCGACCCGGCCAGCGCGAGCGGCACCAGCGTCGTCTTGCCGGTGCCGGGCGGGGCGACGAGGACGGCGGCCCCGCGCTCGTCCAGTGCGGCCTCGAGCTCCGGGAGCGCCGCGCGCACCGGCAGGTCGAGGTCGACCTCGTCGATCACACCTGCCGGTCTACCAGTCGGACGGCCCGGATCATCCGAGCCGGGTGATGCGGGCGTCGGCCGGGACCGCTTGTCTCGACGCCGAGGGCGGACCGCGAGGCCTCCGCCGCGATCCGCCGTCGTCCGAGGAGTCGCGATGTCCGCTGTGGAGGATCTGACGGAGCTCGTCGAGCGCGCGGGTGCCGCCGAGCGGACCGCCCTCGCGTCGAGGTGGAAGGAACGCGAGGACGTCGACGCTCTCCGGCGCCGTGTGGAGGGCGCCATCACCGAGCAGCACCAGCTGGAGAAGCTCTCCCCCGGGCCCGTGCTGAGCGACCGGCGCGCCCGTCTCCGGGACGCCTTCCTCGACGAGGGACTCCGCCGCGCGCCGCCTCCGGCGGTCGATCACGCCGACGCCGCGCGCGCCGAGGCGGAGGCCGCCGGTGCCGTGACCGTCGCGCGGCTGGCGTTGTTCGAAGCGCATCTCGCGGTCCTCGACGCCCGGCTCGCCCGCATCGACGCCGGTGAGGCCGAGCCCGGCGCGGAGGCGATCGACGGCCACTCCCCGCTGCAGGGGCGCAACGCGGTCACCCGGCACGGGCCCGCGCTGGCGAACGGCGTGCGCGGCGAGATCGTGTACATGCTCGCGCGCAAGCCGCGCTCGCTCCTCAAGAGCCTGGCGATCGGCCTCGCGCTGGGCCTGCTCTACCTCGGGTTCATCCGGGTGTTCCAGTGGGACAGGGCCCAGGCGTGGCTGCCCTACCTCGGGCTGTGGGCGATCTCGGTCGTCATGGGCGGCGCGGTCTGCCTCAACGCCATGAGCTTCGACGCGATGCGCGTCCGGGCCGCTCTCGACAGCGGCGCGCGGCTGTGGCACCTGCTGGTGACCAAGAACCTGGCCCTGGTCTGTCTCGTCGCTCCGATCGGCTTCCTGCTCAGCGGCCTGCTCGCCTGGCGGGCCGGCAACCTCGACGCGTTCTTCAAGGCCTGCGCCCTGATGATCTCGTTCATCCTGCTCTGGCTGGGCGTCGGCAACGTCCTGTCGGTGATCGTGCCGATCCGCGACGAGCCGATCCTGCGCCGCCGGAAGGACGGCACCCTCAAACAGTTCGCGATCGTCTTCGCCGTGTCCTACGCGATCGGCTACATCGTGAACATCATGCTGCTCTGGCGGGTGTTCGCGGCCCAGGAGTGGGCGGCGCGCCTGGGGAGCGCGATCCTCCCGGCGATCTTCGTCATCGTCAGCAGCGCCTCGATGTGGGTCCTCCTGACCATCGTCGCGGTCGCGCTGTCCCAGCAGCCGAAGATTCGCCGGGCCCTGATGAAGGAGCTCGCCGACTTCCAGTCGAACGCCGAGGCACAGGCGCTCGCCCGGGAGGCGGACCAGGCCCGGGCGAGCGGCGCCTCGACGCCCGGGCCGACGACGGAGACGGCGGAACCGGGGACGTCAGCCGCGCGGTGATCGCGTCCGGGAGGTCATCGGGGGCTCCTGCCAGGTGCCGTCGATCACCGAGGGTTCCGGTCCGTAGAGACGGAAGATCGCGGTGAACGCGCCGGCCGGCGCGGGCAGCCAGTTGGCCCGCTCCTCGGGCGCGGACGGTTCGTCGTGCTGCACGGTCAGGGTCAGGGAGCCGTCCGGCCCGAACACCAGGCCGTCGGTGCGGTCCCCGATCGAGTACCGGTCGATCGGGTTGTCGACCAGCAGGCGGCTCGGGAGCGCGTACATGGTGATCGACCAGAAGAGCTTGACCGGCGGGAGCCGGTCGGCCGGGAAGCGCACCGTGTACGAGTCCCCGCCCGTCAACGGCCGGCCCTGCTCGTCGGCGTGCCAGCCGATGTAGATCGCTTCCTCGACGTTGTTGCCGTAGATGCCCATCGCCGCGGCCGTGGCGCGACGCAGGTAGTCCTGGCCCAGGCTCGCGCGACTGCCGAAGAGCCCGACCGAGGAGTGCGTGGCGTGGATGGCATCGTCCAGCCGACGGCGCCCGTCGTCGACGCCGGCGTCGAGCGCGGCTCGCTGCTCGTCGGTCAGCGACGCGGCGTCGAACGACCACCCCGGACCGATGCCGGCGCGGGCGAACCGGGCCATGAGCTCCCGCTCGGACGGGTCGGGCGGCTGGCAGAACTGCAGCAGGAAGTTCAGGTAGGCGATGAACTCGCGGCTCAGGGCGCGCTGCTCGTCCCACACCGGCCAGTCCACGGCCGGCGCAGGCGGGGGCGGCGCGGTGCCGACCACCGCGTGCCGTGGCGCGAGCCCGTAGTGCTCCTGCAGCGCCTCGACGTTCGGGAGGTCGTCCGGTCCGTCGAGGCCGGTGCGACCCAGGCAGCCGATGAACTCGGTCTCGGACCGGAACACCCCGTCGATGCCCTCGGGCACGTCCCCGTCCCAGCCCGGGCCGGCGAACAGGTAGCGGCCCCCGGCCCGGCCGGTGCTGAGGACACCGGCGTAGGCGAAGTTGTAGGTGAACAGGTCGAACCACTGGAACGTCACGTACCGGTCCCCCGGGACCGGCGGCACCGTCAGCACCCACGGTTCGGCGCGCAGGTCCAGCCACGCCCAGGAGTACGGGGTGTCGTTGTTGGCCGTCACGATGTCGGTGTCGGCGGGGGTGTAGACGCGGTCGTAGTGGCGGAACCGACCGAAGCCTCCGACGTAGCCGGGGAACGTCTCGTCCACGGCCTGCTCGTAGAGGGTCTTGTAGTTGAACAGCATCGCGTAGGCGTAGACGAACGCGTCGGCCGTCGTGGCCCTCAGCTCGTCCGGTCCGGCGTCCACCCGATGGCCTCCCGCACTCGGCCGCATCCCTGACCACCGCACGGTAGGGAGGCGCCCGGCGTCGTGGCCTCGTCCTGAGCGGGTGAGTCGAGTTCGACCGGCCCGCTCAGCCCACCCGCGTGATGTGGACGCGTCGACCTGGGCGGGCAGGTAGCCGGGGCAGACGACGTCCGTCGCCCGGCTCTGGGCGATCACCGGCGAAGGTCTTCACCGGCGATGCAGTGCCCGTCGTCGGGAAGGCGGTCGTCGGGAGCGCCGTCGACGACCACCCGCACCTCGTGCACGGCGTTGCGCGCCGCGTCGAGGGGCTGGACGCGCCCCTGCGCGTCGGTGGCGCGGGCCGCGAGCACGTGCTCGCCCGGCGGCAGCTCGAGCGCGAGGGCGAAGTGCTGCCACGTCCGGTGCTCGCCCCGCGCCTCCACGGTCGCCGGACGCCACCGGCCGTCCACGCCGACCTCGACCGACGCGACGGGCGATGCGCCCCACGCCCAGCCGGTCACCTCGACGGCGCCGACGCGTGCCCCCTCGACCGGGGCTGTGATCACGCTGGTGACGTCGAGGTCGCGCACCGGCTGCGGCCGGAGCTCGCCGGGGACGGTGCGCTGGTAGAGGCGGGTGGTGAACAGGTGCTCGGGGCGCCGGTCGGCGACGGTGAGCGTGCGGAGCCACTTGACGTTGTTGGTGCCGAAGTACCCGGGCACCACGAACCGTGCCGGCCCCCCGTGCTCGTCGTCCAGCGGCGCGCCGTTCATCCCGAGCGCCACGATCCCGCGCTCGCGGGCGACCTCGAGCGGCACGTCCTTGCGGTACTCGGTGCACGCGACGTCGGCGAAGACCCCGGCGTCGGCGCCCGTTGCCCACAGCGCCGACGCCGGGGCCGCGCCGGCGGCCTCGAGCAGCGCCGCGAACGGGACGCCGTGCCACACCACGTTCGCGGCCCGCCGCACGAGGACGCCGGGCTCGAGCGGGTTCCCGAAGCACTCGAGGACGGCCGGCACGTCGACGGTCGGCATGGCACGCAGCGCGGGCAGGTCCAGCTCCCGCGGAGTCGCGACGTCGCCGTCGATCCGCAGCCGCCAGGACTCGCGGTCGACGTGGGCGATGCCGAAGTGACCGATGACGTAGACGTCGTCGATCGCCGTCACGCGCTCGGTGAGGCGCTCCGGGCCGGGGATCCACTTCGTCGTCGACGCGGGGTCCATGGGCGTGGCGGTCACGACGGGACCTCCCGGGTTGGTCGAACGGGCCTGTCCAGGCTCCGGTGCCGGCCGGCCCGGGTCCAGAGGACGATCCGGTCCGGCGCCGCGAACGGCTGTGGCGGCGGGCCGGACCTGCGTAGCGTCAGGGCGCATGACGACGCCGTCGGTGCTGGACGAGACGCAGCTGGGCCACCTGCGCCACTGGGACAACCTCTCCCGCCGTCTGCCGCACGACTGGTCGCTGATGCAGGGCAAGGGCGCCGGCGAGGACGACTTCGGCAGCTACCGGTTCCAGCTCGCCTACATGATCTACGGGCTGGCCCTCACCCACCGGCACCGGCTCCCGGCGGCCCCGGGCCTGTTCCGCCCGACGATCCAGCGCCTCATCGAGAAGCTGCTGATGCCCGACGTCTGGCTCTACTGGCGCGACGTCTCGCGCGGCGGCATGGTCGCGAACGCGCACCTCTCCGAGGGCTACCACGAGGAGTGGGACCCCGTGGTGCGCGACAACATCATGTACTCGGCCTACGTGCAGTCCTGCGCCCTGCTGCACGACCACCTCTTCGCCGAGGACCGCTACGCCGAGCCCGGCGCGCTGACCTTCCGGCACTGGTCGTTCTTCTGGGGCGGCGAGGAGAAGCGCTTCTCCTACGACCGCGACTCGCTCAACGAGCACCTCTACTGGCAGATGGTCGAGAACGGCTACCTCGGCGTCGCCTGCGAGCCGAACTGCGTGTTCCAGATCTGCAACCAGCCCGCGATCCTCGGCTTCCGGCTGCACGACGTCCTCACCGGCGGGGACCGCGCCACCGAGGTGGTGGCCGGCTACGAGAAGGCCTGGGCCGACTTCGGGCGCCTCGACGGGGCGGGGCACTACAACCAGATGATCCTGGAGGACAGCCTGGTCGTGGCGCCGAACGCGATGCTCGCGCCCTGGGTCGACGCCTGGTGCGGGGCGCTGATGAACACCTGGAACCGCGACTTCGTGCGGGGGAACTACCCGCGCCAGGTCGCGGAGTTCCTCGTCCCCGGCCCGGACGGCACCCTCTCGGTGCGCTCCGCGCCGGCGAGGAACGTGATGGGCCAGGCCGTCATCACCGACACCTGCGACACCGGCTGGGTCGCCGCCTGGGCCTCCGAGATGGGCGACCGCGCCACCCTGGACGGCCTGCTCGCCCACGCCGACCGGTTCATGACGCCGACCCGGCAGGACGGCGGCCTCTACTACCCGCGCAACGACACCCCGACCGATGCCGACGGCCACCGCACCGAGGTCGAGCCGATGACGGGCAACGTCCTGCTCGGCTACGCCCGTCTCAACGTCCCCGACGGGCTGCACGAGCTCTACCAGCGCCCGTGGGGACCCGAGCACTTCACCGAGCCCGCGCTGACCGAGGTCGGACGCGACGTCGAGGTCCACCGCGCCGAGGTCGTCGACGGGGTCCTGCACGCCCGTCTGCGACGCACCGGCGACGGCGAACCGGCCGTCGTCGTCGGGCGTGTGCCCGAGGGCGCGCGGCTGCAGATCGACGGCCGGGGGGTCGAGGCACGCCCGGTGCCCGGGGGCCTGCGCGTCGACGTCGCCCCCGGGCCGGCCCACGACCTCGAGCTGGTGCCGTGAGCGCGCCCACCGACATCGCCTTCGACCTCGTCGACCACCACGGCGACCCGGTCGACGCCCGGTCCTACCCCGGTGCGTGGCTCCTGGTGCAGTTCGGCTTCACCTCGTGCCGCGTCGTGTGTCCGCGGGCGCTCACCCGGCTCACCGCGGCCCTCGACGAGCTCGACGACAGCGTGGCCGACCGGGTCCGGCCGCTCTACGTGAGCGTCGATCCCGAGCGCGACACCCCCGAGGTCATGCGGGGCTTCCTCGCCGCGTCGTACCCGCGCTTCACCGGGCTCACCGGCACCCCGGAGCAGGTCGAGGCGGCCAAGCGGGCCTTCCGCGTGTTCGCCCGCCGCCGCGCCGATCCCGAGGACCCGGACGGCTACGCCGTCCCGCACACCGCGATGACCTACCTCGTCGGCCCCGACGGGCACCTCGCCCACCACTGGCCCGACACCGCCGACGCCTCGACCGTCGCCGCCGGGCTGACCGCGCGCGTGGCGGCCGGGATCGGGGCGAGCCCGTCACCCTGACCGGGTCACGGAGGTGCGGACGGGGTCGGGGCGAGCCGGTCGAGGAACAGGGCGAACAGCTGCTCGGCGAACGCCACGTCACTCCCCCGCGCGAGGGACAGCACGGCGATGCCCGTCGAGGTGGCCTGCAGGAGCCCGAGCGACACCGGGTCGGCGTCCCTCCCCGCGGTGGCGAGCACCTCCGCGCCCAGCGGCGCCACGCCCGCGGCGAGGGCGCCGAAGGCGGCGCGGACCGCCTCGTTCTGGTCGGCGGCCTCGGTCAGGGCCAGCAGGACGCGGGTGTCCTCGGGCGAGCTGAACACCCGCGCGAGGGCCGTGACCTGCTCGGCCCTCCCGTGGGCGACGGCCAGGGTCTCGGCCAGCAGGGCGACGCGACGGCGCACCGCCTCCTCGGCGACCGCGACGAGCAGGTCGTCACGGGTCGGGAAGTAGTAGGTGAGGTGGCTCTGGCGCATCCCGGCCCGGGCGGCGACCCGGGGCTGGGTGAACCCGCCCAGCCCCGACTCGCCGATCACCTCGAGCGCCGCGTCGACGAGGGCGCGGCGCCGGTCGGGCTTCGCCGTCACGACGGCCCTCAGACCGCCGCCGGCTCGGCGGCGGGCGCGGCGATGTGCAGGGTGTCGGCGAGGTAGCGGCGCACGAGGGCCGGGTCGACGGTGTCGGAGACGAGGCCGAGGTAACCGTCGGGCCGGATCAGCGCCAGCCCCTCGGCCGCGAGCCCGTAGGCGCGGCCGACGACGTCCTCGGGGTCGAACACGTCCTCGCCGATCCGGACGACCGACCCGAGGTCACCGAGGGCCTCCGCCGGTCCGGCGGCGTCACCGCGCACGAGCAGCAGGAAACCGGGTCGCTCCGCCAGCTCCTCGACCGCGACGGGCGTGCCGTCGGGACGGGTGAGGCCCTCGGGGTCCGGGGCGTGCTCGCCCGCGCGGGCCGCGCCGTGGTGGTGGCCGCCGTACTGGACCGAGAGCGGGCTGTCGCGGTAGCTCACCCGCAGCTCGGCGGTCGTCGTGGCCGCGGCGGTCCCGAGCGGGTGGACGTGGCCGACGACGAACAGCGCGGCGTCGCGCAGCGCCGCGCCGGCGCCCTGCGCCGTGCCGACGTCGGTGAGCAGCGTCGTCGCCTTCACGACCTGGGCGCCGACCGGGTGTCGCTCGTCGTGGTAGCTGTCCAGCAGGACGGCGTCGGCGCGGCCCTGGACGACCAGCGCGAGCTTCCAGGCGAGGTTCGCGGCGTCCTGGATACCGGTGTTCATGCCCTGCGCCCCGGCCGGGCTGTGGATGTGCGCGGCGTCGCCGGCCAGGAGGACGCGCCCGAGGCGGTAGCGCGGGACCTGGGCGTGGTGGACCTCGAAGTAGGTCAGCCAGCGCGGGTCGCGCACGGTGACCCGCCCGCCCATGCGCGCGTCGGCGAGGGTCTGGATCTGCGCGAGGGTGGGGTCCGGCGCGTCCGCCCCGGGGTCGTCGACGAGGAACATGATGCGGGCACGGTCGCCGGCGAGCGGGAAGAGGATCCCCATCCCGTCGGGGTGGGTGAACATCCGGATCGTGTCGGGCGACAGCTCGGTGTCGACGTCGACGTCGGCCATCGCGAAGTGCTGGCCGTGGAAGGCGCCGTCGAGGTGCGTGCCCGCGAGGTGCCGCACGGCGCTGTGGCCGCCGTCGGCGCCCACGACCCAACCGACGCGCGTCGTCCGCTCGCCCCCCGGCCCGCGCAGGGTGACCTCGACGCCGTCGTCGTCCTGGGACAGCCCGGTCAGCGAGACCCCGCGCTCCACGACGATCCCGAGCTCGGTGGCGCGCTCGGCGAGGACGGCCTCGGTGTCGGGCTGGGGGATGTCGAGCAGGAAGGGGTGGCGGCTGGGCACGTCGTCGAACGGGACGCGCGCCCGCGTCTCGCCGGTCCGGCCGTCGACCATGGCGATCGCCGGGATGCGTCGCCCCCGCGCCTCGAGCCGGGGCAGCACGCCCATCGCCGCGAGCATCTCCATGCTGCGGGCGTGGAGGGTCACCGCGCGCGACTCGGTGGTCGGCGCCGGCAGGGCGTCCACGACGCGCACCGGCACGCCGAGCCGCGCCAGCTGGGATGCGGTCGTCAGCCCGACCGGCCCCGCGCCGACCACCAGTACGCCGTCCGTGGTGCTCATGTCCTGTGTCCTCCGCGCCCTTGTTTGGTGACCCAACCAAGTAGAGAACACCTGCTCAGAGGGCGTCAAGCGGCACTTCACCGGGTGCTCGACCGGACACGGAGGGCGCGCGGCACACCCAGGTGGCGCCGTCAGGCGGGCGGCCGACCGAAGTCGACGAGGACGCGCTCGAGGGGCGCGGGTTCGACCGAGACATCACCGGCGAAGGGGTGGTCGAGGGCCAGGGCGACGACCAGGAGGACCCCGATGAGCGCCGTGAGGCTCCCGGTCATGATCGTGTGCAGCAGCGCGCTGCGCAGCCCGAAGATCATGGTGAAGCCGATGGTCACGGCGGCGCCGACGATCAGCGCCACCCAGAGCACCGCGGGCACGCCCTGGTCGACGAAGTCCAGCCGCGCCGACCTCGCGGCGACCAGGTCGTTGAAGCGGTCGGCCTCGATGCCCTTGTACAGCAGTTCGTCCTGGGTCGTGGTGACCAGCGTGGCCAGGTGCTCGGACGTCTCGTCGAGCACGCGGGCCGTCGCGGGGGAACCGGGCTCGCCCTGCGCCATGGCCGGCCACTCGTCCTCCACCGCGACGGCCGCGTAGTCCCGGACGTCGGCGTGGATCTGCTCGCGGACCGGCGGCGGGAAGGCGACGCTGTCGCGGTACATCGTGCGCAGCGCGCTGGCCTCCTGTCCGACGACGTCCTCGGCCTCGGCGAAGTTCTCCCAGCTCACGATGACGACGAACCCCAGCAGGACCGCGTAGATCACCCCGACCACCGCGATGATGAAGCCCGCCACCTCGTTGTGGTCGCCCTCGCGCAGCACGGGCCAGACCCGCCGCAGGCCGACCTGCGCGGCCACGACCAGGGCCGGGAGCACGACGACCAGCAGCAGCCCGATGAGCCAGATCGGCACGGCGTTCACGGGCGGCGAGCGCCGGTGGACCTCGTCCCGTCGTGCATGTCGGCCCCCTCGATCGCGTCCCGGACTCACCCTTCCGTGCGCACCGGCACCCGCACGAGCGGGCATTCGGAGGAACCACGACGGTGCGAGGTGCCCGTCGCCTCGGCCGGGCTGGTCCGGGCGGGTGGGGGTGGACGTCGCCTACCGGCCGGGATTCCGGCGACAGGTGCTCAGGACTCCTCGGGCTGGAGCTGACCCGGAGTGACGCTCTGGGGCCCGAGGACGGACAGGAGCTGGAGCTTCTCGTAGCTCGCGCTGCCCGGGACGGCGGTGTAGACGAACAGCAGGTGGGACTGCCCGGGGTCGAGGAGCGTCTGGCAGTTGAGCTCCAGCTCGCCGACCTCGGGGTGCACGAAGCGCTTGACGTCGTGGGGCCGCAGGCCGATCTCGTGGGCGTCCCACAGCGTCTGGAACTCCTCGCTCTGCGCGAGCAGGAGATCGGCGAGGTACGCGGCCCGCGACCCGGGGCCGCGCAGGGTGACCAGCCCGCGCAGGCCCGAGGCGTACATCCGTGAGAGGAACGCGTGCTCCCCGGGCGCGTAGAGCGCCCGGGAGGCGGGATCGGTGAACCACCGGTAGCCGCGGCTGCGCGCGGGACCCGTGTAGGCGGTCGCGTCGCCGGTGAGCGCCACCCCCAGCGGGCTCTGGCGCAGCGTCTCGCCCAGCTCGGTGACGATCTCGGCCGGGGTGTCGGCGAGGCGGTCGAGGATGCGCAGCAGGCCCGGGCTGATGTGCTCGCTGGCCGCGCCGCGCACCGGTGGATGGTGCCCGGCGAGCCGGAAGAGGTGGTCGCGCTCCTCGAGCGAGAGGTGCAGTCCCTGCGCGATCGAGGCGATCATCTGCTCCGAGGGCTGCGGACCGCGCTCCCGCTCGAGACGTGAGTAGTAGTCGGTCGACATGTGGCACAGCGCGGCGACCTCCTCGCGCCGCAGCCCGCTCGTCCGGCGGCGCGCGCCCCGCGGCACCCCGACGTCCTCGGGCTGCAGCGCCTCGCGGCGCCGCCGCAGGAACGCCGCCAGCCCGGCCCGGTCGATCATCGACTACCGCCCTCTCCTCGGTGCTGCCCCCGTTCCTACCGGCGCGCGGCGGTACCCAGCCACGGATCGTCGATCCCCCTCTCGGGCGATCGGTGGCCCGCGCAGCCACGGATCGCCAGGCCGTGGTCGCGCCGCCGGCGACCGGCGAGTGTCGACGGCGCACACCCCGAGGAGCAGGAGAACCCCATGACGGACGACGTCGCCACGACCCTCCCGTCCGGGCGAGCACCCGAGCGAGAGGCGCGCTCGCCGTCGCCGCGCCGGTGGTGTTCGGGGTGCGGCTCGCCCGCCGGGAGTCCCTGCGCGGCGCGCTGATCGGCCTCGCCGTCGCCGGCGTCTGCGCCGCCGTCGCCGCCTTCTCCGGCGAGGCCCGCGCCTTCTTCCTGCTCCCCACCCTGATCCCCGCCGTGCTCGGCGTGGTCTTCCTCGCCTCGGTGCTCGTGCGCCGCCCGGTGACCGGGATGCTGTTCAACCGCCTCGCCGGCGGCCCCGCCGACTGGCGAGACCACGCCCGGCTGCAGCGCGTCTACACCCTCACCACGCTCGCCGCGGTCGGTCTCCACGCCCTCAACCTCGCCCTGCGCGACGTGGCCTACCTCGCGGACCAGCCCGCCGTCCTGGCCGCCCTCGGCCTCGCCGCCGCGCCGCTGTTCGCCGCCCTCGCCGCCGTCACCCTCCTCGCCGCCCGCCGCGCGATCGCCACCGCGGTCGCCACCGACCCGTCGCCCGCCGCCGCCTGATCACGACGTCGCGTGCACGGCCCGGGTGCGGATCTTGACCACGGCCCGCCCCGGTGCTTGTATCCATGAGCTCGGGGGTCGTTCACGAACCGCCGGTGAGCTGCGCCTCCCCGACCTCCACAGCAGAGGGGACGCCCGCCGGATGTGCACCCGAGTCGTCTACTTCGGCCTCGACGACCGGGTCGTCACGGGGCGGTCGATGGACTGGAAGTTCGAGATCACCACGAACCTCTGGGCGTTCCCGCGAGGGATGTCGCGCCACGGGCAGGCGGGCCCGAACTCGATGTCGTGGACGTCCCGGTACGGCAGTGTGATCGCCTCCGGGTACGACATCAGCTCCACCGACGGCGTGAACGAGGCCGGCCTCGCCGCCAACCTCCTCTGGCTGGCGGAGTCGCAGTACCCCGGGGCGGACGACGGCGCGCCGGCCCTCGCGCTGTCCCTCTGGGCCCAGTACGTGCTGGACATGTTCGGGTCGGTCGCCGAGGCGGTCGCCGCGCTGACCGCCACTCCCCTGGCCGTCCGGACGACCACCGTGCCCGGCCAGGACCGCCTCGCCACCCTGCACCTGTCGATGTCCGACCGCACGGGCGACAGCGCGATCGTCGAGTACATCGCCGGCCGGCAGGTCATCCACCACGACCGCAGCCACCGGGTGATGACGAACTCCCCGACCTTCGACCGGCAGCTCGCCATCAACGAGTACTGGAAGGAGATCGGCGGGGAGGTGATGCTCCCGGGGACCAACCGGGCCGCCGACCGCTTCGTGCGGGCGTCGTTCTACATCGACGCGATCCCCCGGACGGACGACCCGTTCACGGCGGTCGCCGCCGCCCTCAGCGTGGTGCGCAACGTGTCGGTGCCGTACGGCATCGCGACGTCCGACCAACCCAACATCTCCTCGACACGGTGGCGGACCGCGATCGACCACAAGGACCGCCGGTACGTGTTCGAGTCGGCCCTCTCGCCGAACACCTTCTGGGTCGACCTGGATCGTCTCGACCTCTCCGAGGGCGCACCGACCCGTGTGCTCGACCTCGGCGAGGCCTCGCGGACGGTGTACGCGGGCGAGACCAGTTCCGCCTTCGCCGACGCGGCCCCCTTCGGCTTCCTCGGGCTCGCGGCCTGACAGGACGAGAGGTCACGGTGATGACGACGCCCGCGGCGACGCCGAAGCGCATCCCCAAGAAGCTCTACGAGGCCGAGCTGCTGCGGCTGCAGGGCGAGCTGGTGCAGATGCAGGAGTGGGTCCGGACGAGCGGCGCCCGCCTCGTCGTGGTCTTCGAGGGACGCGACGCGGCCGGGAAGGGCGGCGTCATCCAGCGGGTCGTCGAGAACCTCAACCCCCGCGTCGTGCGCACCGTCGCGCTCCCCGCACCGACCGCGCGCGAGCGCACGCAGTGGTACTTCCAGCGCTACGTCGCCCACCTGCCGGCAGCCGGGGAGATCGTCCTGCTCGACCGCTCCTGGTACAACCGCGCCGGCGTCGAGCACGTGATGGGCTTCTGCACCCCGCAGGAGTACGACCGCTTCCTGCGCCAGTGCCCGATCTTCGAGGACATGCTGATCGAGGACGGCATCCTGCTGCGCAAGTACTGGTTCTCGGTGAGCCCCGACGAGCAGGAGCGCCGCTTCCGGGCCCGCCTCGAGAACCCGCTCAAGCGCTGGAAGCTCTCCCCCATGGACCTGGAGTCGATCAGCCGCTGGGACGAGTACTCGAAGGCCAGGGACGCCATGCTCGTCGCCACCGACACCGACACCGCGCCCTGGACGGTGGTGGAGTCCGAGGACAAGCGGCGCGCCCGTCTGAACACGATCGCCCACCTGCTCGACACGGTGCCGTGGACGCCGACCGACCTGTCGCCCCTGTCGATCCCGGCCCGCCCGCCGGGCGAGGGCTACGTGCGCCCGCCCCGCGAGCTCGCCCGTGCCGTCCCCGACCACGCGGCGATGCTGTCCGACGGATCCTGATCCACAATGGGGTCTCACGAACGCGAGGTGTGGCCCCGGATGTCCGATCTGAACGACCCCCCACCGCCGGAGCGGGCGCGCCCGCTCTCCGACGAGGAGGAAGCGGTGCTCGCGCGGCTCGAGGCCGACCTCGCTCAGGACCCGGCGCCGGGGCCCACCGAGCCCACCGAGCCCGTGCCGCCGGTGGCGGCGACACGGCCGGGCCCCCGACCACGCACCCTGCTGGTGCAGGTCGTCGTGGTCGTGGCGCTGGCCGTGGTCCTGGCACCCAGTGCCGCAGTCGGTGTCGTGATCGCGGTGGTCGTGCTCGCCGGTCCGATCGCGGTCTCGCTCTGGGCCCTGCGGGGTACGGCGGGCTCCCCGTCCTGAGCCCGGCGGGGTTCGCCGGCACCGGGGTGGCCCGGCAGCGTCGCCGCGTAGCGCCGCACGCGTCGGGCGCGGAACACCGCGAACAGCGCCGCGGCGCCGCCCAGGACGGCCAGCGGCGGCTCGAGCAGCAGCAGCCCGGCCGCGAGCAGTGCCCCGCCGAGCCCGAGGACCTGCCAGCGGCGCTGGGCCGCGAGGCACCGTGCCCGCTCGTGCTCGATCTCGCGCGGGTCCGCGTCGGCGACACCCGGCGCCGGTTCCCCCTCCGCCCGGGGGTCCCGGAACGCGAGCCAGGCATTGGCCGCGCCCGCGAGCGCGAAGACGGCCGCCCACACCGGCGCTCCCTGGGACGCCCGGGCGCCGGCCAGGGCCAGGAAACCGACCCCGAGCACGACATGGCGCCACGACACCGTGGTCCTCATGCGATCGCCCCCACGAGCTCGAGGGTCGCGACCGCGCCGCAGACGGTGAGGAACACCGAGCCCAGCACCACGAGCGTGCGCAGGGTCCGGCCCATCCGGTAGGGCCCCGGCAGGTTGACCTTGTCGACGTAGAGCAGCCCGGCACCGTAGATGCCGCAGGCGAGGACGCCGCCCAGGATCGACGCCGGCGTGATCAGATCGGTGAAGCTGAGGTCCGAGAGGATCGCGATCAGGGCGATGACGCCGGTCCAGCCGTAGACGAGGGGCCGGATGCCGCGCTGCCCGCGGGTCCGCACCTTCTCCGACACGGCCGCGAGGCTCTCGTACGCGGTCCACGAGTAGGCCTCCCAGAGCGCGTACACCGTGCCGAAAAGAACCATGACGATCGCGACGATGTAGAAGTACTCGAACACCGGCGCCACCACGCCGAAGAACTGCGACTGGTAGGTCAGGACGTCGTTCTCCTCGGGCACCTGCTGCTGCGCGCCCAGGATCGTCGCCCCGTTCATCATGAAGGCGACCGCGATGACGCCCAGCGCCAGGAACGCCGCGAGCATGTCGAAGAGCGGAGCACGGCTCCAGGCGCGGGCGTTGGCCACGTCGGCGGGCTCGGTCGACAGCGGGATCGGCGCGCGGTCGTCCTTCGCCGCGAGATCCTCTTCGATCCGACCGGCATCGCGGTGGCCGAGCATTCCCCACTTCTTCTCGCGCAACATCCCGGTGTAGCCGATGTAGTCGTACATGCCGCCGCCAAGGCCGCCCATGAACACCGCGAGCTCGACCCACACCGACGTCTCGGCGACGTCGGGGTACCGCTCTGCCACGAACGGCGCGTAGTCGGGGAAGACCGGCAGCAGCCCCTGGAGGGCCGCGAGCCAGTCCGGGTTCGACACGAACACCGCGATCAGGACCAGCACCACCATGATCCCGGCGATCGCCACCTGCACCTTCTCCAGCACCGCGTAGCCGCCGATGAAGGACAGGGCGGCGGCGACGACCAGCACGCCGATGGCCCACACGGTCGCGTTGCCGAGGCCGAGGGCCTCCAGGTAGTCCCCGAGGGCCGTCGACACACCACTGGCCCAGCCCGGGAAGGAGGCGAAGCAGATCACCACCAGCACGATGGGGAACCAGCCGCGCGGCCCGGGCATCACCCGTGCGAAGCGCCGCATCGGGTGCTCCCCGGTGAGGGTGATGTACCGGTTCGAGGCGTAGACGATGGCGCCCTTGGCGAAGCAGCCCACCACCACGGCCCAGAGAACGGCGTAGCCGAAGACGGCGCCCTCGCGGGAGGCGAGGATGGACTCCCCGCTGCCGATGGTGAGCGACGCGATGATCGCCCCGGGTCCGAAGTACCGCAGAGCGGTCGCCACCCCCACCCGTCGCTTGCGCAGGGCCGCCGGCGCCTCGGGCAGACGGAGCACCGGGTCGGTCGCCCGGCTCGTCTCGGATGTCGACATGTCGATCACTCAGAATCGTGTAGGAAATTTCCTGTAGGGTGGTGTGAGGCGGCTCACCCGTCAAGGGGGTGGGACGGGAGCGACGGGGGTCCGACATGAGCAGCGCAGTGCCGGGGACGACGGTCGGCCCGCTACCCCGCCGTCAGATGCTGACCGACGACGTCCACGAGGCGATCAAGGCGCTGATCATGGACCACGTCCTCGAGCCGGGCGCCCGGGTCTCGATCGACGGGCTCGCGCGCCAGCTCGGGGTGTCGCCCACGCCGGTCCGCGAGGCGCTGGCGCGACTGGAATCGGCCGAGCTCGTGGTCAAGGAACCGCTGCGCGGCTACCGCACCTCGCCGCTGCTCTCCCGCGAGCAGCTCGACGACCTCTACCAGTTCCGGCTGCTCATCGAGCCGTGGGCGGCGGCGCGCGCGGCCGAGCAGGCCGACGCCGAGGGGCGGGAACGGCTCGAGGCCGAGATGCGGTCCTGCGCGACGCCCGCGAGCGACACCTACGACTCCTACAAGGCGCTCGCCGCGCACGACACCCGCTTCCACGTGCTGGTGGCCGAGCTGGCCGGCAGCGCGCAGGTCCGGCGGGCGTTCGAGCGCACCCACTGCCACCTGCACATCTTCCGGCTGCACTACGACCGCGGGCTGGGCGAGCGGACGCTCGCCGAGCACCGCCGGATCACGCGCGCGGTCCTCGACCGCGACCCCGTGGCGGCGGAGGCGGCGATGCGCGGCCACCTCGAGGCCGCCTGCTACGAGCGCCTGCGCCCGGTCTCCGAGGAGGCCGGCGGTCCCACCCAGGGTTGACGCACCCAGGGTTGACGGCAGGGCTGATCTCATCCCATCTCTCACCCCATCCGGAGCACCTCCGAGGTCCCGAACCGCTCCGCGACGAGCTGCTTGACCCCGCGCGGGAAGTCGCGTTCGCAGGCGAGGTGGGTCGGGGTGAACTTCCGCATGGCGTCGGCGTCGCCGGCGAACGCGGCGGCGCAGGGCTCGGGGGCGACGTTGGCCAGGGCGAGGATGCCGCCCGCGCAGCCGAGCGCGCCGGCCATGTGGATCAGCGCCGGGTTCCCGGTCCAGACGGGCCCGGCGTAGGAGTCCACGGTGGCCAGCAGGCGGGTCGGGTCGCCCGACGAGTCCTTGCATCCCGCGACGGGCAGCGAGGGCAGCATCTCCACCGGGATGCCGGGCGGGGAGACCGCCGGGAAGTGGTAGGCCAGCACCGGGGTCGCGCCCGCGGCGTCGGCGAGCTCGCGGTAGTAGCCGGACGGGTCGGCGAGCCCGCGCGGGGTGCGGGCGATGACCGCGTCCACGCCGGTGTCGGGGGCCCGCGCGGTCAGCTGCACCGCCTGGTGGGTCGACGCGGCCCCGGTGCCGCCGACCACCACGGCGTCCCCGACCGCGGAGCGCACCGCGGAGAACAGCCGCAGGCGCTCGTCGTCGTCCAGCGCGTCGGCCTCGCCGGTCGTGCCGGCCACGACGATCGCGTCGGCGCCGAGGTCGACGAGCCGCGCGGCCAGGTCGGCCGTGGCGTCGGCGTCGAGCGCCCGGTGGTCGTCGAAGAGCGTCACCAGGGCGACGCCGACGCCGGTGAAGACGGGATCCATGTCGGTTCCTCCTGCAGAAGACATCAGTGGGACTCGCGCGGGACCTCGGCACCACCGGCCCCGACCAGGAAGTCGAGGTCGGCGCCGTGGTCGGCCTGCAGCACGTGCTCGGTGTAGAGGCGCGTCCAGCCGCGGGACTCCGCCGGGGCGGGCGCCCGCCACCGCTCCCGGCGGCGGGCCAGCTCGTCGTCGTCGACGTGCAGGGTCAGGGAGCGCCCGGGCACGTCGAGCTCGATCTCGTCCCCGGTCTCCACCAGGGCGAGCGGTCCCCCGACGGCCGCCTCGGGCGCGACGTGCAGCACGACCGTGCCGTACGCCGTGCCCGACATCCGCCCGTCGCAGACCCGCACCATGTCCCGCACCCCGCGCTCGAGCAGCTTGCGGGGCAGCCCGACGTTGGCGACCTCGGGCATGCCCGGGTAGCCGCGCGGGCCGCAGTAGCGCAGCACCAGCACCGTCGACTCGTCGATGTCGAGCTCGTCGCTGACCGCCCGGTACTCCTCGGGGGACTCGAAGACCAGGGCGCGGCCGCGGTGGCGCTGCAGCGACGGTGACGCCGCCGATTGCTTGATCACGGCACCGTCGGGGGCGAGGTTGCCCCGCACCACGGCCGTCCCGCTGCCCGCGGGCGCCATCGGCCGGTCGAACGGGTGGATGACCTCGCGGTTCCAGCACGCCGCGTCCGCGATCGCGTCCCCGAGGGTGCCCCCGGCCACGGTGGGCCGCCCGAGGTGCAGCAGCCCGGCGATCTCCTGCATCACCGCCGGCAGCCCGCCCGCGTAGCAGAGATCCTCCATGAGGAAGCGCCCCGAGGGCTCGAGGTCGACGAGCGTCGGCACGTCGCGGCCCAGCGCGTCGACGTCGTCGAGCGAGAACGGCACGCCCAGCCGGCCCGCGATCGCCGCCAGGTGGATGACCGCGTTGGTCGAGCCGCCGATGGCCGCGTTGACCTTGACCGCGTCCTCGAACGCCTCCCGGACCATGACCGACGACGGCCGGACGTCGGCCTCGACCAGCTCGACGATGCGCTGACCCGCCCGTTGCGCGGTCTGGTCGCGGCGGGCGTCGACGGCGGGCCAGGTCGCCGAGTACGGGAGCTGCATCCCCAGCGCCTCGGCCAGGCAGGCCATCGTCGACGCGGTGCCCATCGTCATGCAGTGCCCGGGCGAGCGGGCCATCGCGCCCTCGGCCACCGCGCACTCGGCGGCCGTGATGGTCCCGGCGGCGAGCTCCTCCTCGAAGCGCCACACCTGCGTGCCCGAGCCCAGCTGGCGACCCTGGTAGCGGCCGCTGAGCATCGGGCCGCCGGTCACCATGATCGCCGGCAGGTCGACGCTCGACGCGGCCATGAGCAGCCCGGGCGTCGTCTTGTCGCAGCCCGAGAGCAGGACCAGCCCGTCGAGGGGGTTGGCCCGCATCAGCTCCTCGGCCTCCATCGCCAGCAGGTTGCGGTAGAGCATCGCCGTGGGGCGCAGCAGCGTCTCGCCGAGCCCGGTGCACGGGAACTCGCGGGGGAACCCGCCGGCCTGCCACACGCCGCGCTTGACCGCCTCGGCGACGCGGTGCAGATGGGCGTTGCACGGGACGAGCTCGGACCACGTCGTGGCGATCCCGATGACCGGACGCCCGTCGAAGACCTCGTCGGTGACGCCCTGGTTGCGCATCCACGAGCGGTGGATCATCCCGGACCGGCCCTCGGCGCCGAACCACGCCGCGCTGCGACCGCTCATGGCCGACCTCCCGCGCTCGTCAGATGGGCCCGGACCCACTCCTCGACCTCGACGACGTGGGTGGTGGCCGCGGTCCACGCGGCGAGCGAGTCGCGCTCGCGCAGGGCGCGCAGGATCGCCACGTGCTGGTCGTGGGTCCAGCTCAGGACGTCGTGCTCGACGATCGCCCGCCAGATCCGGACGCGGGCCGTGCGCCCCGCGACGGCCGCGGTCAGCGAGGCGAGCGTCGCGTTGCCGGCCGCCGCGGCGATCGCGGCGTGGAACTCCAGGTCCTCGGCGACCAGGCGCTCGGGCTCGGTGAGCCCGCGCATCCGCTCGAGCCGTTGCTGGAGGTCCTGCAGCGCCGCCTCGTCGATGCGGGTCGCGGCCAGGGCGGTGGCGCCGGGCTCGAGCACACGGCGGCACTCGAAGAGCTCGGCGATCCCCTGCTCGCCGACCAGCTCGAGGAACGAGCCGGTGGCGCGCACCAGGCGATCGGGGCGCAGGTCGGTGACGAAGGTGCCGTCCCCGCGGCGTACCTCGAGCACCCCGGCCCCGGCGAGCGCCCGCACCGCCTCGCGCAGCGACAGGCGCGACACGTCGAGGTCGGCCGCCAGGTCCGTCTCCGGCGGCAGACGCTCCCCCGCCGAGAACTCCCCGTTCTCGACGCGGGCGACCAGCGCGCCGATCACCCGGTCGACGACGCTGTCAGCTCGCGTCACGGGCCCGTTCCGTCCACGCCGAGCCGTGCGGGAAGGCGTACGCGGCCCGGGCCGCCGCGAGGATCTCCGCGCTGTAGCCGGGGCGGGTCGGCGGCAGGTAGGACGTGCCGCCCATCCGGACCGGGTCGGCGAAGTGCTCGTGCAGGTGGTCGACATACTCGATCATCCGATCCTGACGGGTGCCGCTGACGGCGACGTAGTCGAACATCGACAGGTGCTGCACCAGCTCGCACAGCCCGACGCCGCCGGCGTGGGGGCAGACGGGGACGTCGTGGGCGGCGGCGAGCAGCAGGACCGCGACGGCCTCGTCGACGCCGCCGGGCCGCGCGGCGTCGAGCTGGCAGACCCCCATGGCCCCGGCGGCCAGGAACTGCTTGAACATCACCGCGTTGTGCGCGTGCTCGCCGGTGGCCACGCGGACGGGGGCGATGGCGCGCGCGATCGCGGCGTGCGCGAGGACGTCGTCGGGGCTCGTCGGCTCCTCGAACCACCAGATGTCGTACGGCTTCAGGGCTTCCGTCCAGCGCACCGCGTCCGCGGCCCCGAGCGTCTGGTTGGCGTCGATCATCAGGCGACGCCCGGGACCGATCACCTCCCGGGCGAGCGCGCAGCGGCGCACGTCGTCGGCGAGGTCCCCGCCGACCTTCAGCTTGATCGCGTCCCAGCCCGCGGCGACGGCCTCCCGGCACAGGCGCACCAGCTTGTCGTCGTCGTAACCCAGCCAGCCCGCGCTCGTGGTGTAGGCCGGGTAGCCCTCCTCGTGCAGCCGGGCCTCGCGCTCCGCACGCCCGGGGAGCTGCTCCTCGAGCATCGCGAGCGCGGCCTCGGGGGTGAGCGTGTCGCGCAGGTAGCGCCAGTCGACGAGGTCGACCAGCTCCTGCGGGGTCATGTCCGCGAGGACCTTCCACACCGGCTTCCCGACGGCCTTGCCGATGAGGTCCCAGGCGGCGTTGACGACCGCCGCGAGCCCGAGCTGGATGGTCCCCTTGGTCGGACCGAGCCAGCGCAGCTGGCTGTCGGCCTGCAGGTGCCGGGAGAAGCCGCCCGGGTCGGCCAAAAGCTCGGCGACCGACCAGCCCCGCGCCCGCCGGCCGATCGCCTCCGCCGCCGCGAGCGCGAGCTCGTTGCCACGCCCGATCGTGAACGTGAAGCCGTGGCCCTCCAGGCCGGCATCGGTGTGCAGGACGACGTACGCGGCCGAGTAGTCCGGCGCCTCGTTCATGGCGTCCGACCCGTCGAGCGCGCGCGACGTCGGGAAGCGGAGATCGACGGTCTCCACGTCGACGATGACCCCGTGCATGGCCCGCTCCTCAGACCTCTCGACCGCTCCGAGCGACGCGATCGCCGGAGATGCGCGAGTTCCTCACGGTGCCAGGCGCAGACATCAGATGTCTAGCGCTCGCGGTCGCCCTCCCCCGAGGCCGCCATCTCCGGGCTCGACGGCTCGTCGGCGATGTGGTGGCGCAGGTTGCTGCGGAAGTAGAGCAGGATCCCGACGAAGCAGAGCGCCGAGACGACGAAGGACACCTGGAGCGAGCCGAGCACGTCGGACACCGCGCCCTGCACCACCGGGATCACCGCTCCGCCGACGATGGCCATCACCAGGATCGCGCCGGCGGTCTCCTGGTAGCGCTTGTCCTCGATGGTGTCCAACGTCTGCCCGAAGATCGTCGGCCAGCACGGGCCCATCACGAGGTTGGAGGCGATGACGAACCAGATGGCGGACGAGGCCGGACCGAACGCGGCCAGCGTCAGCAGCACCGCGCCGATCGCGCAGTAGACCACCAGCACACGGGCCGCCGAGTACCGCGCGATGAGCCCGTTCGCCACGAACTTGCCGACCAGGAAACAGGTGAACCCGGCGATCATGTAGTTGGTCGCCTCGCGCTCGTTCATGCCCGGATACAGCTCCAGCGCCACCCGGATCGTGAACGACCACACCGCCGTCTGCAGGCCGACGTAGAGGAACTGCGCGACGATGCCCTTGCGGTACTGCGCGGTGCGGACAAGCACCCGCAACGTCTCGGTCAGCCCGGCCTCCTGCTGTGCCGGCTCGTCCGCCGGTGTGCCCCGGGGGAACTCGGTGATCACGAAGAGCACCAGCAGGCAGACGAGCACGATCAGGATGTACTTGTAGGGCAGCAGGGTGTTCTGCAGCAGGGCCTCGGCGAGGGCGCGCTCGGCCTCCGGCGTCGGTGCCGCGTCCAGCTGAGCCTCGATCGAGTCCCCGGTACCGAAGATCAGGTACTTGCCGAGGATCACGCCCAGCAGGTTGCCGATCGGGGTGAAGGTCTGCGAGATGTTCAGCCGCAGCGTCGACGTCCTGCGCGGACCGAGCATCGACGAATAGGTGTTCGCGCTGGTCTCGAGGAAGCTCAGGCCGATCGCGACGGCGAAGATGCTGAACAGGAACATCGCGTAGGTCGCGAGCGTGCTGGCCGGGAAGAACAGCCCACAACCGACGATGTAGACCGACAGGCCGATCAGGACGCCGACCTTGTACGACGTGCGGCGCACGATGCGGGACGCCGGGATCGCGATCAGGAAGTAGCCGCCGTAGAACGCCGACTGCACGAAGGCCGTCGCCGCGTCGGACAGCGTGAAGACGTGCTTGAACTGCGTGATCAGGATGTCGTTCAGCCCGGCCGCGGCGCCCCACATCGGGAACAGCAGCGACAACAGGAGGAACTGGAAGATCGGTGTCCGGTCGAGGTATCCGGAGGCCAGCTGCCGTGCCGGATTCTTGATCAGCATCGAATCACCCCGTGCGCCGCCGCACCCCGGACGATCGGCAAGGTAACCCGGCGGTCCGAACGGCGGCAATCCGCCGGTGGCCACTGAGGCCCGACGGAGCACCCCGGCGTGCCTACCCCAGCGCCGGGACGATCGCCTCGATCAGGTGCGGGCCGGGCTCGCGCCGGGCCCACCGCAAGGCCTCGAGCAGGTCCTCGGTGGTCTCCACCCGCCGCGCCGGCACGCCGTACCCGGTCGCCAGCGACACGAAGTCCGGCGTCGGGTCGGCGAGGGTCAGCATCCGCCCCGCGCGCCCCGAGTGGGCGGCCTCCCCCGCCCCGGTGCGGGCGAGCTCCACCCGCAGGATCGCGTACGCCGAGTTGTTGATCAGCACGGTCGTGACGTCGAGCTGCTCGCGGGCCTGGGTCCACAGCGCCTGCAGCGTGTAGAGCGCGCTCCCGTCGGCCTGCACCGCGACGACCGGGCGGTCCGGCGCCGCGATCGCCGCCCCGAGCGCGGCGGGCGGGCCCTGCCCGATCGCTCCCCCGGTCAGCGCGAGCTGGGTGTGCGGGGCGGCCGTCTGCAACGCCGGGGCCAGCACGGCGGCGGCGGTCAGCGACTCGTCGACCACGATCGCGTCCTCCGGCAGCGTCGCGGCGACCGCGGCGCACAACGACCGCACGTCCAGCGGTCCCGGTGCGGGCTCCGGCGCGTCCCGCGGCGCCGGGTCGGCCACGGCGTCCGGTGCCACCTCGGCCGCCAGCGCCTCGAGGGCGGCCGCTGCGTCGGACGCGGTGTCGGCCAGCCCGACCACCGTGCACCCCTCGGGCACGAGGTCCCCGGGGACCCCGGGGTAGCCGAAGAACGACACCGGCGACCGCGCCCCGGCCAGCACCAGCGACGACGCGCCGTCGAGCTGCTCGAGCGCCTGCTCGGCGAAGTAGGCCAGCTTGTCCGCCCGCGGGCGCCCGGCGCCGGTGTCCCAGCGCCGCGGGAACGTCTCCGTGAGCAGCCGGGCGCCGGTCGCGGCCGCGACCCGGCCCGCGGCGTCCATCGCCCGCGCAGTCAGTGCCGAGCCGCCGAGGAGGATCACCGCTCCGGGCTCACGCACCGCCTTCGCGGCCGCCGCCACCCGCGAGGGCGCCGGCGGGAACGGTGCCGCCACGGGCAGGGCGGGCGCGAGGGCGCCGCCCTCGGACCACGAGACGTCCGCCGGCAGGACCAGGGTCGCGACCTGGCCGCCGCGCTCGGAGGTCGCCGCCACCGCGCGCATCGCGTCGTCGGCCACGTCCCGCACGTCGCCGCAGACGTGCACCCAGCCCGACACCGTCCGCGCGAGCGCGGTGATGTCCGACTCGAGCGGCGCGTCGTGGCGCACGTGGCTGGTGGCGTGCGCGCCGACGACGCACAGCAGCGGCGTCCCGGCCCGGCGGGCGTTGTGCAGGTTCGCCATCCCGTTGCCCAGCCCCGGCCCCAGGTGCAGCAGCACCGCGGCGGGCCGGCCGGCGAGGCGGGCGTAGGCGTCCGCGGCACCCGTCGCGACGCCCTCGAACAGGGTGAGCACGCCACGCATCTCGGGGACGGAGTCCAGCGCCTGCACGAAGTGCATCTCGGAGGTACCGGGGTTCATGAAGCACACGTCCACGCCGGCCTCGACCAACGAGCCGACCAGCGCCTCGGCGCCCCTCATGCGTCGGGCCCGGGCAGCGGAGCGGGCGGGGAGCACCACCACGTCGTCATGGTGCCCACTCCACACGGTGCGGCCCTACCGGTGCCAGCCGGGATCGGCGCTCGACCGTCCGGCGGTGGAGGAACGGAGCGTGTTCGTTCAGAATCGGAGGGTGAGGCGCACCACACCGGCCATCGGGGGCCGGGACCGCGGAGCACCTGGCCGCGGACCGGTGGACGCCGCGACGAGGAGGACGCCGATGTCCGAGACCGTGTCCACCGATCTCCCTGAGCTCGACGCCCTGGTGGTGGGAGCCGGGTTCTCCGGTCTCTACATGCTCCACCGCCTGCGGAACACCCTCGGCATGTCGGCGCTGGTGCTCGAGGCGGCCGACGACGTCGGGGGCACCTGGTACTGGAACCGCTATCCGGGAGCGCGGTGCGACTCGGAGAGCTACTTCTACAGCTTCTCCGACCGGCTCTCCGAGGACCTCCTCGAGGAGTGGACGTGGAGCGAGCGCTTCGCGGGCCAGCCGGAGATCCTGCGCTACCTGCAGACCGTCGCCGACCGCTTCGACCTGCGCCGCGACATCCGCTTCCGGACCACGGTGACGGCGGCGTCCTGGGACGACGACGCCGGGCGCTGGCTGGTCGACACCCAGGACGGCGAGCGCTTCGCGGCCCGCTTCCTCGTCACCGCGGTGGGCTGCCTGTCGACGACGAACCTGCCCGAGTTCCCGGGCCGCGACAGCTTCACGGGCGACTGGTTCCACACCGGACTGTGGCCGCACGAGGGCGTCGACTTCACCGGCAAGCGCGTCGCCGTCATCGGCACCGGGGCCACCGGCGTGCAGCTGATCCCCGAGGTCGCGCAGGAGGCCGCGCACGTCACCGTCTTCCAGCGCACGCCCAACTACGACATCGCCGCGGGCAACCACCCGGTGACCCCCGAGTTCGACCGTGGGATCAAGGACGACTACCCGCAGATCTGGGCGCGGACCCGCAAGACGGCGTTCGGCTTCCCCTACGACGTCGCGGACCGCACGGCGCTGTCGGTGCCGGAGGACGAGCGCCAGGCGATCTTCGAGGAGGCGTGGGCGAAGGGCGGCTTCCGTCTCGGCACGACGTTCAACGACCTGCTCCTCGACGAGGACGCCAACGAGACGGCCGCCGAGTTCCTCCGCAACAAAATCCGGGAGCGGGTGGACGACCCGGAGATCGCCGAGATGCTCGCGCCGAAGGACCACCCGTTCTTCACGAAGCGACCGCCCCTCGAGAACGGCTACTACGAGACCTACAACCGGGACAACGTGACGCTGGTCGACGTCAACAGGTCGCCGATCGAGGCGATCACGCCCGCCGGTGTGCGCACGACGGACGGCGAGTACGAGGTCGACAGCATCGTCTACGCCACCGGGTTCGACGCCATGACCGGCACGCTGTTCAAGCTCGGCATCACGGGACGGGACGGACTGACGCTCGCCGAGAAGTGGGCCGAGGGCCCGCGCAGCTACCTCGGCATCGCCACCCACGGGTTCCCGAACCTGTTCATGATCACCGGACCGCAGAGTCCGTCGGTGCTGAGCAACATGCCGGTCTCGATCGAGCAGCACGTCGACTGGGTCGCAGGCTGCCTCCGCCACCTCCGCGAGCAGGGTGTCGCGCGGATCGAGCCGACCCGCGAGGCCGAGGACGGCTGGGTCGCCCACCACGACGAGGTCACCGCGACGACGCTGCTCCCAAGGGCGAACTCCTGGTGGGTCGGGGCCAACATCCCCGGCAAGCACCGCAGCCTCTACCCGTACGTCGGCGGGGTGGGGGCGTACCGCGGCATCTGCGACGACGTCGCCGCCAAGGGCTACGAGGGGTTCGCGCTGAGCCGGGCCGGCGCGGTGGCGCCGGCCTGAGCGGTGACGTCGGGGGCCGGCCGCGGCTACCGCTGCGGCCGGGCCATCGCCCCCTGGCGGGCGGCCTTCTCGGGCTCGGACATCGAGCGGTGGTCGACGACCTGCCGCTTCGTGGCCTCGTCGCCGCCGACGACGTGGTCGTCGCCGGCGAACAGGGCCTCGATGCCCTGGCGGGCGACCTCGGTCCGGTCGTTCTTCCAGCTGTTGTCGCCGAAGACGGTGTCCCCCATGCCGGCGTTGGCGTGGAACTCGGAGGCGGTGGCGCCGGGCAGCAGCGCGGTGACGGCGATGCCGTCCTCGCGCAGCTCCTCGCGGATCGACTCGGCGAAGGAGAACCCGAAGGCCTTGGTGGGCCCGTAGACCGGCTCGTAGGGCGTGGGGGTGGTCGCCGACACCGACGAGACGACCAGGATGCGCCGATTGCCCTGGTCAGAGCCCTGGTCGAGCATCGCGCGGACCACGCGCTTGGCCATGTGGACCGTGCCCGCGCAGTTGATGGCGATCATGCGGAGCTCGTCGTCGAGGTCGGTGTCGGCGAAGGCGCCGCCGACACCGATCCCGACGTTGAGGCAGGCGACGTTGATCGGTCGCCCGAGGTCGGCGACGAACCGCCAGAACGCCTCGACACCGTCGAAGGTGGCGGCGTCGGCGCGGAACGGATAGGCCTCGACACCGAGCTCCTCGAGCTCCTTCGCGGCGTGGTGGACGCGCTCGCTCTGCCCGGAGATCGCGACGTCGTGGCCGCGCTCGGCGAGGCGGGCGGCCAGCTCGAAGCCGATCCCCGACGAGCCACCGGTGACGAGGGCGAGGGGACGGGTGGCAGTCATGGCGCGGGGGTGCCCGGCCGCATCCGTGGCGACCCCCGCGAAGGAGGTCGTCGCGGGTGTTGCCGTTCGGGCCTTCGTTGTCGGGGGTCGGCCCTAGAATCGAACGTATGAGCGAACGGGGTCTCGGGGTGGTGGAGCGCGAGGCGCTCGACCGCGCCCGGACGCGCCTGGTCGCTCTGCGCGCCGAGCAGTACCGGTTGCTCGAGGACATCGCCGAGCTCGAGCGCCTCGGGGTCGCCCAGCAGACCGGTGACCGCGCCACCCCACGGCTGCTCCAGGACCTCTCGACGCTGGATCTGCACGAGGCGAAGCGGCTGGCCGAGGAGTCCGCCGATCTCGCCCCGCGCCGTTCCCTGCTGGGGGAGCCGTTGCCTCCGCGGTTGCCGGTCACGGCGACGGTCTACGCCTCCGGGGAGATCGGCCCGGCGCACGTCGTGATCATCCGCAGGACGATGGCGCACCTGGAGCGCCTCGAGACGGTGTCGGTGGAGGACTGGTTCGCCGCGGAGCGTGTGCTCGCCGACGACGCCACCCGCTTGCCGCCGCGGCTGTTGGCACGGGTCGCGGCCCGGCTGATCCTGGCTTTCGACTCCGACGGGGCCGCCCCGCCCGAGGGGGAGGACTGCCGCGACGAGCTGCACGTGGTTCGCCGCCGCGACGGGCGCCTGGAGTTCAAGGGGCGGTTGCACGACCCTGTCGACGGGGAGGTGTTCCTCGGCGCGATCGACCCGCTCGCCGAACCGTTCGGCCCCGACGACACCCGCAGCCTCGTACGGCGCCGCATCGACGCGCTCAAGGACATCGTCAGCGACAGCGGGCGCCCCGGCGGCCTCACCGACGACGCCACCCACCCCGACGACGCTGCCGACGCCGACGCCGACGCCGCGGACGAAGACGCGGACGAGGACGCGCTGATCCCGCAGCCTCGCCGACCCGCGCCGGTGCCGGCGCAGCGCCCGGGTCGGGCACTGGTGACGATCACGATGGACCTGCGGTGGCTCCAGCTCGCCACCGGCCACGGCACCCTCGACACCGGGACCCCGGTCGATCCGGCCACCGTGCGCCGGTGGGCCTGCGACGCCGAGGTCGTCCCTGTCGTGCTCGGCGCGAAGTCCGAGCCCCTCGACGTGGGCAGGTTGCAGCGCACCGTCACCGACGCCATCCGCCGGGCCCTCAACATCCGCGACGGGGGCTGCGCGTTCCCCGGCTGCGACCGGCCCCCACGGCGCTGCCACGCCCACCACATCCGCTTCTGGGGCCACGGCGGCGACACCCGCCTGCCGAACCTCGTGCTCCTGTGCCGGCACCACCACCAGGTGATCCACCACGGCCACTGGACGGTGCAGATCGTCGACGGCCTGCCCTGGTTCACCCCACCGAGCTGGATCGACCCCGACCGGCAACCCCGACCCGGCGGCCGACCCCGCGTCCCCCTCTGACGGTCGAGTCCCGATCCGGCGCTCGGAGCGCGCGCCTTGACCATGCCGCGACGGCACGGTGTTCCGTGGACGCCATGACCGCCGCACCGCCCCGCGGGACCGCGCCCGACCTGATCGACGTCGAGGACTTCTTCACCGATCCGCCGTTCGGCGACCCGTCGATCTCCCCGGACGGCACGCGGATCGCCTACCTGGCGCCGCACCGGGGGCGCCGCAACGTGTGGGTGCGCGGCGTCGAGCAGGACCACGAGCAGGCTGTCCCGGTCACGCACGACACCCGCCGGGGGATCAGCACCTACTACTGGACCGACGACCCGCGCTGGCTGCTCTACCGGCAGGACACCGACGGCGACGAGGCGTGGCACCTGCACCGTGTCGACCTCGACCACCCGGACCAGCCGGCCGTCGACCTGACGCCGCTGGCCCCGGGCTCGCGGGTGTTCGCCGTCGACCCGGAGACCACGGTGCCCGGCACGGTGATCGTCTACATGAACCCCCGCCCGCTGTTCGTCGACGTCTTCCGCGTCGACGTGGCCACCGGTGCGACCACCCCGCTCGTGGAGCGGACCGATCCGGCGGAGACGTTCCTGCTCGACCGGGCCGGCCGCCCGAGCTGGCACGTCTCCCAGGACGCCGAGGGCACCCACGAGATCGCGGCCGTGGACCCCGACACCGGCGAGCGGCGGATCGTCCACCGGGTCGGCGGTCCGGAGCACCCGATGGGCCTCTTCCTGCTGCCCACCCCGGACGGCCGCGGGGCGCTGCTCGGCGACTACCAGGACTCCGACGACCTGCGGCTGACCCGGATCGACCGCGAGACCGGCGAGCAGACCGTGGTCGCCGCCGTGGAGGGCCACAGCCTGGACACCCTGAGCTCGGTCGCCGACTCGCTGCCGCCCAGCGTGTTCGTCAGCCGGCGCACCGGGGAGGTCATCGCCGCCCGCTTCACCGGCGACCGGCCCCGCGTCGTCCCGCTCGACCCCCACTTCGCCGAGGTCCAGGCCGCGATGGAGGAGCTCTCCGACGGGGTCCTGAACGCGGTGTCGTCCGACCTGGACGAGCAGCGCTGGATCGCCACCTTCGGACACGACCGCGAGACGACGGGGTCGACCTGGTTCTACGACCACGCCACCGGGGAGAGCCGCCTGCTCTCCGGCGCCGACCGGCACCCGGACCCGGCGGTCCTCGCGCCGATGACCCCGGTCGCCTTCCCGGCCCGCGACGGCCTCCCGCTGCACGGGTTCCTCACCCTGCCCGTCGGGGTCGCGCCGCAGGGCCTGCCGCTGGTCCTGCTGGTGCACGGCGGCCCGTGGATGCACGACACCTGGGGCTACAACGCGACCGTGCAGTTCCTCGCGAACCGCGGCTACGCCGTGCTGCGCGTGAACTTCCGCGGCTCCACCGGCCACGGGCGCCGCCACCTCACCGCCGCGATCGGCGAGTTCGCCCGCGCGATGCACGACGACCTCATCGACGCCGTCGACTGGGCCGTCGCCCGGGGCTACGTCGACCCCGACCGCGTCGGCATCCTCGGTGGCTCCTACGGCGGGTACGCCGCGCTGGTGGGCGTCACCGTCACCCCGGACCGGTTCGCCGCCGCCGTCGACTACGTCGGCATCTCCGACCTGGCGAACTTCCTGGCCACGCTGCCCCCGTTCGTGCGGGCGAACATGACCAACAACTGGATCCGCTACGTCGGCGACCCCGACGACCCCGAGCAGCTGGCCGAGATGCGCCGGCGCTCCCCGATCACGATGGTCGACCGAATCCGGACCCCGCTGCTCGTCGCCCAGGGCGCGAACGACGTCCGCGTCGTGCAGGCCGAGTCCGACAACCTCGTCGCGCCGCTGCGCGAGCGCGGGGTGCCGGTCGAGTACCTCCTCGCCGAGGACGAGGGGCACGGCTTCGAGAACCCCGAGAACCAGGTCCTGCTGCACCGCGCGATCGAACGGCACCTCGCCACGCACCTCGGGGGACGTAGCGCGTCCTGACTACCCGGGCACGACGGCCCAGGAGCTCCGGCCGTCACCGTCGATCGGGACGGTCGGTCCCCCGGTGACCTCGGGACGGACGGTGGCCTGCCCGAGTCCCCGGACCCGCGCGAGCACCTCGCGTCCGGCCCGGCCGCCCTCCCCGGCGACGAGCGCCTGGGCGTCGAGGCCGGCCGCGAGCGCGAGATCGACCGCTCGCGCGGCGGCAGGGCCCTGCGTGACGACCACCGCCGTCGTGACCCCGAAGACGTCGCGGGCGCGGCGCATGGTGTGCCAGGTGTCGAAGCCCGCGTAGTCGGTGAAGACGTCCTCGGCTGCGACGCCGGCGGCGAGCGCGGCGTCGCGCATCGCGTCGGGCTCGTTGTACTCGAGGCGGGCGTTGTCGCCGGACACCAGGAGCTTCTCGACCCGCCCGGCGCGGTACAGGCCGACGGCCGCGTCGACGCGCTGCCGCACGACGGCGCCCAGCGACCCGTCCGCCCGCACGAGGGATCCGGGCACGATCGCCACCTGCACCGGCCGCGCCGTGGCGGCGTCCGCGGTCACGAGGTGGTCGGTCCGCCGGACGACCACGACGTTCGACACGGCGACCACGAGCACGAGCACGACCACGAGCAGCACGCCCGCCGCGAGCACGAGCCCCAGGGTCGGCCGTGCTCCGGTCACCGTGGGAACGCCGCAAGGATCGACGGCGAGAGCAGGGACGACATCAGGCTCCTCGTACTCCTCGGCTGCCCTCGTTCCTACCGCCGGTCCGCGCGCGCGTGCCACGGATCGTCGGTCCCCCCGTCGCGCCGCGCCCGCTCACGACGGGCACCTCCCGGGTGCCAGGTCCGCCCGCCGCGCCTCCAGGAACGTCCGTTCCGTGTCGTTCGTGGCCAGGGTGATCGCCTCCGCGTAGGCGGCGACGGCCTCGTCGGTCCGGCCCAGGCGCGCCAGCAGGTCGGCGCGGGTGGCGGGCAGCAGGTGGTAGCCGGGGATCTCGAGCTCCTCGACCGCCGCGAGGGCGACCGCGGGTCCGTGCACCTCGGCGACGGCGACGGCGCGGTTCAGCGCGACGATCGGGGTCGGGGTGAGCGCCATGAGCTGGTCGTAGAGGGCGAGGACCTGCGTCCAGTCGGTGGCCGGGCCGTCGGTGTGCACGGCGTTGATGGCGGCCTGGATCTGGTACGGCCCGGGGCGATCACGGCGCAGGCAGCGACGGACGAGCTCGTGCCCCTCGGCGATCAGCTCACGGTTCCACAGGGTGCGGTCCTGCTCGGCGAGGGTCACGATCTCGCCGGAGGGCGCCGTGCGGGCCGGCCGGCGGGCCTCGGTGAGCAGCAGCAGCGCGAGCAGGCCGAGCACCTCCGGCTCGTCGGGCATCAGGTCGGCGAGCGCCCGGGCGAGGCGCACCGCCTCCGCGGAGAGATCGGTGCGCAGCAGCGGACCGGTGGTCGCCGTGTAGCCCTCGTTGAAGATCAGGTAGAGCACGGTCAGCACCGGCGGCAGGCGGTGGGGCAGCTCCGCCTCGGCGGGGACCCGATAGGAGATGCCGGCGTCGCGGATCTTCTTCTTCGCCCGCACGATCCGCTGGGAGATCGTCGCCTCGGGCGCGAGGTAGGCGCGGGCGATCTCGGGGACCTCGAGCCCGCCGAGCAGGCGCAGGGTGAGCGCGGTCTGGGCGAGTGGGGAGAGCGCCGGGTGGCAGCAGGTGAAGATCAGTCGCAGCTGGTCGTCGCGCACCGGTCCCACCTCCTCGGTCTCCTCGGGCTGGTGCAGCAGCAGGGCCTGCGCGTGGCGGGCCTCGCGGGTGGACTCGCGGCGGACGCGGTCGAGAGCCCGGTTCCGGGCGGTGGTGACGATCCAGGCGCCCGGGTTGCGCGGCACCTCCTCCCCCGGCTGCGCCCACTTCTCCATCGCCACCGCGAACGCGTCCTGCACGGCCTCCTCGGCGAGCCCGATGTCGCCGAGGAGGCGTGTGAGGGTGGCGACGCAGCGGCCGTACTCGGCGCGGTAGACGCTGGTGAGGTCCATGAGGACGGGCGTCCCGGTCAGGCGAGGCCGTCGAACGGCCGGACCTCGATGGGCGCCTCGCACGCCTCCGCGCACTTCTCGGCCCAGCCCAGCGCCGCGTCGAGATCCGGGACCTCGATGACCCAGAACCCGGCGAGCTGCTCCTTCGTCTCCGCGAACGGCCCGTCGGTCATGGTGGTGGTGCCGTTCTGCACGCGGACGACGGTGGCGCTGTCGTAGGGCAGCAGGCCCCCGGCGAAGACCCAGATGCCCTGCGCCTTCATCTCGTCGTTCACGGCGCCGACCCGGGCGAAGTTCCGCTCCTGCTCCGCCTCGGTGGGCCGGGGTCCGCTCTGGTCGAGCTCGACGCTCATCAAGTAGTGCACGGTGCTCGCTCCCGTTCGTGAGGTCGTTGTTCGTGGGGTCGTTGTTCGTGAGGTCGTTGTACGTGGGGTCGTGTCAGGCCAGCCGGCGGGCGACGGCGGGGATCACGATCGCGGCGGCCACGACGTGGGTGAGGATCAGCAGCATCTTCGTGGACACGGCGGCGTCGGCGAGCACGTCGGGCACGAAGGAGAGCACGGTCAGCGCGACGGTGGTGCGGACCCACGCCGTGCGCGGGTGGCGGGCGAAGCGCCGCAGCGCCGTGGCGATGACCAGCCCGAGGACGGAGAAGATCACCGTCAGGACGGCGAACCCGCTGGTCGGGATCGGCGCGCCGGAGATGGCGGTGCTGATGCCGATCGCCTGGCCGCCGGCGGCGACGGCCGCGGTGGCGACGGACGCGGCGACGGTGGCCGCGGCGCCGGCCAGGAGCATCGACCCGACGCCCGGGGCGGTCGCGGTGGTGTCGTCGGCGGTGGCGGTGGTGGTCGTGGACACGGGGACCTCCGGTGGGTGCGGGGACCGGCTCGGTTGCCGCTCCCTCACCCAGGCGACGAACGGGGTCGACCCCTTTTCGACACGCCCACCGGATTTCCTCCGAGAATCTTCGCCGGCCCTCTCAGGCGCCCCCCGACCCGGCGAGCTCGTCCTCACGGCGGGTGAGGACCAGGGGTCCGTCCTCGGTGATGGCGATGGTGTGCTCGGAGTGGGTGGTGCGCGAGCCGTCGGCCGAGCGGATGGTCCAGCCGTCCGGGTCGTAGGTGATCTTGTCGGTGGTGCGGGCGAACCAGGGCTCGAGGGCCAGGGTGAGCCCCGGGCGCAGGCGAAGCCCCCGTCCGGCGCGGCCCGCGTTGGCGACGTGTGGGTCCTCGTGCATCGTGCGCCCGAGCCCGTGCCCGCCGAACTCGAGGTTGACCGGATAGCCGTGACGGGCGGCGACCGCGCCGATCGCGGCGGAGACGTCGCCGAGCCGCCGGCCGGTCTGCGCGGCGGCGATCGCGGCCTCGAGGGCCTCCTCGCCGGCCGAGACCAGCTGCCGGTCCTCCTCCCGAGGGGTGCCGACGATGACGGTGCGGGCGGAGTCGGCGACCCAGCCGTCGACCGCGACGGCGAGGTCCATCGTCAGGACGTCGCCGTCGCGCAGCACGTAGTCGTGCGGCAGCCCGTGCAGGACCGCGTCGTTGACCGACAGGCAGATGACGTTGCGGAAGGGGCCGCGGCCGAACGAGGGGGCGTAGTCCCAGTAGCACGACTCGGCGCCGCGCTCCCGGATGAGCTCGCGGGCGTGGAGCTCGAGGTCGAGGAGGTTGACCCCGACGTCCGCGCGCTCCCCCACGGCCTGCAGGACGTGGGCGACGAAGCGCCCGGTCGTGTGCATCCGCTCGATCTCGGCAGGGGTCTTGAGCTCGATCATCGCCGCACCTCGGAGTGGGATAGTTATCCCGGTATTAGTATCACGGTCATGGTGCGCGTGCCCTTGACCCCGCAGGACCACGAGCGAGGCCGGCGACTCGGCGAGGTCCTGCGCGCGGCGCGCGGGCCACGGAGCATGACCTCGGTGGCCACGGCCGTCGGGATGTCCCCGGAGACCCTCCGCAAGATCGAGACGGGCCGGGTCCCGACGCCCGCGTTCTTCACCGTCGTCACGCTGTGCAACGAGCTCGGGGTCCCGCTCGACCAGCTCGCCGACCGGTGCGCCGCCGACGACCCGGCGGAGCCACGCAGCGCCTGACGGCGGAGCACCTGATCAGAGGTGGACTTCCCGGCCGGTCGGGAGCACAGTGGCCCCGACCCGGTCCGGACCCCGCCGCGGCGTGAATTCCGAGGCTCTTCACGAGCCGCGAGCCACGAGCACAGCGGGTGACCATGAAC
Source organism: Actinomycetospora sp. NBC_00405 (assembly GCF_036044095.1). Taxonomy (NCBI): domain Bacteria; kingdom Bacillati; phylum Actinomycetota; class Actinomycetes; order Pseudonocardiales; family Pseudonocardiaceae; genus Actinomycetospora; species Actinomycetospora sp. NBC_00405. The sequence goes on along the minus strand of NZ_CP107938.1, from coordinate 5,788,417 downwards.
GACGACGGCCGGCCTTTCGACCCCCGGGTCCACCAGGCCGAGGGCATGCTCACCGCGCGGTACGGGGTGCCGATCACCGAGGCGGCCGTGATGCTGCGCGCGTGGGCGGCACGGGGCGACATGACGGTGTCCGAGATGGCGGCCCAGGTCGTCAGCACGCTCGTCGTCCGCCGCGGGAACGGACACCGGCCTCGGTGACCGGACATGCGAAGGAGTCCGCGATGAGCGAGCAGCAGGCCGTGAGCACCGGGGAACGTGTGGGGGTCGAGCTGGCACGGGCCCTCGAGGACGCGGCCCGCGGGCTGGTCGAACGGGGGGCGGACGAGGACGTCGAGCACACCCTGCAGCTCATCGTGCGGGGCGCGATCCACACCATCCCGCACGTCGAGCAGGCCGGTGTCTCGCTGGTCGAGCGCGGCGGGATCGTGACGGCCCGCGCGCCGAGCAACGACGTCGTGCGCGAGCTCGACGAGCTCCAGACCGACCTCGGGGAGGGGCCCTGCCTCGACTCGATCTGGTACGAGCAGCGGACGCTGATCGAGGACATGACCCAGGTGCGCGCCCGGTGGCCCCGGTGGGCGGTCGAGGCCGAGCGGCGCGGCATCGGGTCGTTGATGGCGTTCCAGCTGTTCGCCGACAAGGGCAGCGCCGGAGCCCTGAACCTGTACGCGTCCGAGTCCGGGGTGTTCGACGAGGCCACGGCGGACACCGGTTCGCTCTTCGCCACCCAGGCCGCCCTGGTGCTCCACAGCGCCCAGCGCGTCCACGGCATGGCCGGCGCCCTGGCCAGCCGCGACCTCATCGGGCAGGCCAAGGGCGTGCTCATCGAACGCATGGGTGTGGGTCCCGAGAGGGCCTTCGCGCTGCTCGTGGAGTCGTCCCAACAGACGAACATCAAGCTCGTGGACGTCGCGGCCTGGCTGGTCGGCGAGGCACAGAAGCCGGGCAGGCCGGGTAACCACAGACGTTAGCCCGGCACAACGGGGTGGGTACCTGCGGGCCAGGTCGGTCGTGAACCCGCGGGTAGGACGTCGACTCAGGTCCCGTCGGTTCAGCCTTCCGAGCCGGCGGGGCCGTCGTCGTCCAAGCGACTCACGCGGCCCCGGAACTCCTCCGGACAGGACGAGGTCGCCGACCATCCGCCGGTAGTGCGCACGCCGATCGGGGTCGAGGAGGTCCCGGTCGAACACGGCCTGGAAGGTGTGCCGGTTCGCGAGGCGGAAGATGCAGATCGCGCTGATCACCATGTGCACGTCGAGGGCGTCGACGTCGGCGCGGAAGAGTCCCGCCGCGTGGCCGCGCTCGAGGATGCCGCCCAGCACGTCGACCGCCGGCGCCGCGAGGCCGGCCAGGGCCTCCGACGTGCGCAGGTGCTCCGCGCGGTGGATGTTCTCGATCGCCACGAGACGGACGAAGTCGGGGTGCGACTCGTGGTGGTCGAACGTCAGCTCGGCCAGGGCCCGCATCGCCCGGGCCGGGTCGAGGTGCTCGACCTCCAGCTGGGCCTCGAGGACGCGGATGCCGGCGTAGGCGTGCTCGAGCACCGCCAGGTAGAGCCCGCGTTTGCTGCCGAAGTAGTAGTAGATCATCCGTTTCGTCGTGCGGGTGCGGGCCGCGATCTCGTCCACGCGCGCGCCGGAGAACCCGTGGTCGGCGAACTCGGTGGTGGCCACGGCCAGCAGGTCGGCGCGGGTGCGGGCGGCGTCGCGGCGCCGCTCGACCACCCCCTCCTCGGCCACCCCTGCCTCCTCGGTCACGGCCCCGACCCTAGGCGGCACGGGCCATGGCGGGCGCCTGAGCCGCTGGATAATGAACCATCCGGTACGTACGCTGCGGGCCGTGAGACTCGTTGCCGACCCCGACACCGTGCAGGTCGGCCTCATCGGTGCGGGCATCGGCCCGTCGCTCTCCCCCGCGCTCCACGAGCGCGAGGCGCGCGCGCTGGGGCTGGCGTACCGCTACACGCTGGTCGACCTCGACGCGCGGGGCCTGGGCCCCGCCGACGTCGGCGACCTCCTCGCCGAGGCCCGCCACGCCGGCCTGCGGGGCGTCAACGTCACCCACCCCGTCAAGCAGCGGATCCTGCCCCACCTCGACGCGCTCTCCCCCGACGCCGCGGCGATCGGGGCGGTCAACACCGTGCTGTTCGACGGGGAGCGCAGCCTGGGCCACAACACCGACTGGTCGGGGTTCGCCGCGGCCCTGCGGACGGGCCTGCCCGGGGCCGCGCTCGGACGGGTCGCCGTGCTCGGGGCCGGTGGTGCCGGCGCCGCCGCGGCCCACGCGCTGCTCACCGCCGGGGCCGGCGCCGTCGACGTCCTCGACGTCGACGCCGACCGGGCCCGCGAGCTCGTCGCCCGGCTCGACGCGACCTTCGGCCCCGGCCGCGCGCACGCCGCCACGGCCGACGCGATCGGCGATGTCCTGCCCTCGGCCGACGGCCTGGTCCACGCCACCCCGACCGGCATGGCCGACCACCCCGGCCTCCCCGTCCCGGCCACGGTCCTGCACCCGCGCCTGTGGGTCGCCGAGATCGTCTACCGCCCGCTGCGGACCGCCCTGCTGGAAGCCGCGGCCGGGATCGGGTGCCCGACGCTCGACGGCGGCCTGATGGCGGTGCACCAGGCCGCCGACGCCCTGCACCTGTTCACGGGGCTGGCGCCCGACACCGCCCGGATGCGCCGCCACCTGCACGAGCTCGTCGGTGAACCAGCCCAGCCCGACCCCCGGGAGGACCACCGTGCCGGCTGACCCCCGCACCGCCGTCGCCACGGTGTGCCTCTCCGGCGCCCTGGAGGACAAGCTGGCCGCCGCCGCCACGGCGGGCTTCGACGGCGTCGAGATCTTCGAGCCCGACCTCGTCGCCTCGCCCATGTCACCGGGCGAGGTCCGGCTGCGCTGCGCGGACCTGGGCCTGTCGATCGACCTCTACCAGCCGTTCCGCGACCTCGACTCCACCGACGACGACCGCCTCGCCGCGAACCACCGCCGCGCCGAGCACAAGTTCGACGTCATGCGCGCGCTGGGCACCGACACCGTGCTCGTGTGCTCCTCGGTCGCCCCCGACGCCGTCGCGGACCCCGACCGGCTCGCCGGGCAGCTGCACGGCCTGGCCGACCGGGCCGCCGAGCGCGGTCTGCGGCTGGCCTACGAGGCGCTCGCGTGGGGCCGGCACGTCGACACCTGGGAGGCGTCCTGGGACGTCGTCCGGCGGGCCGACCACCCGGCGCTGGGACTCTGCCTCGACAGCTTCCACGTCCTCTCCCGCACGTCCGAGATCGACGGGATCGCCGGGATCCCCGGCGAGAAGATCTTCTTCCTCCAGCTCGCCGACGCCCCGGTGCTCTCGATGGACGTGCTGCAGTGGAGCCGCCACCACCGGCTCTTCCCCGGTCAGGGCGGCTTCGACCTGCCGCGCTTCCTCGGCGCGGTCCTGGGCGCCGGCTACGCGGGCCCGCTCTCGCTCGAGGTCTTCAACGACGTCTTCCGCCAGGCCGACCCCGTGCGCACCGCGGTGGACGGGCACCGCTCCCTGCTCGCGCTCGCCGAGGCCACGGCCGCCGGCGGCGCCGGCACCGACCCGGTGGGCGGACCGGCGCCGGCCGTCGAGGGCACGGCGTTCGTCGAGATCGCCACCGGGGGCGAGGACCCCGCGCTCGACGACGCGCTCACCGCCCTGGGCTTCGCCCGCACCGGGCAGCACCTCACCAAGCCCGTCGACCGCTGGGAGCAGGGCCGCGCCCGCATCCTGGTCCACCGCACCGAGGGCCCCTCCGCGGCGATCAGCGCGCTCGCGGTCGAGTCGGCGGACCCGCCGGCCGCGGCCCGACGGGCGGCCCGGCTCGGGGCGCCCCGCCTCGCCCGCGCGCACGGTCCCGCCGAGGCCGACCTCCCCGCCGTGACCGCCCCCGACGGCACGGCGCTGTTCTTCTGCCGGCCCGGTGTCGACGCCGACTGGAGCGGCGACTTCCGGGCCACGGGGAGTACGGGTGAGGGCCTGGGCGTCTCCGGCGTGGACCACGTCGGGCTCGCCCAGCCCTTCGACCACTTCGACGAGGCGACCCTGTTCTACCGCGCGGTGCTCGGGCTGCAGCCGGGCAGTGCCGGCGAGTTCGCGGCCCCGTTCGGCCTCGTGCGCAGCCGTGCCCTCGCCGATCCCGCCCGGCGCGTCCGCCTGGCCCTCACCGTCTCGCTGCTGCGTCGCGGCGAGTGGGCGCCCGGCATCCCGGAGCCGCAGTACATCGCGCTCGCCGTCGACGACGTCGTCACCGCCGCCCGCGCCGCGCGGGCGGCGGGGGCGCCCCTGCTCGGCATCCCGGACAACTACTACGACGACCTCGCCGCGCGCGTCGACCTGCCGCCCGACCGGCTCGCGGCGTACCGCGAGCTCGGCGTCCTGCACGACCAGGGTCCGGACGGCGCCTACCTGCAGGTCTGCACCGAGGTCCTCGCCGGGCGGATCTTCGTCGCCCTCGTCCAGCGGGTGGGCGACGACGACGGGTACGGCTGGACCGACACCCCGGTGCGCATGAGCGCCCACCGCCGGCAGCGCCTCGCGCGCCGAGCGCTCACCCCGGGCTGAGGCGGTCCTCCCGTGCCCGGACCGTCGGGGTGATCAGGCGCCGGGTCGACCGGCGGAAGGCCCAGAAGGCGACGACCGCAGCCACGAGGGTCATGGGCGTGCCCATCACGACCTTCGCGATCGCGAGCCCGCCGGTCGAGTCGATGCCGTAGAGCCACTGCGTCACCACGAAGCGGGCGGCGAACACGGCCGCGGCGGCCAGCGTCGCGACGTCGTGGGCGCGCCGGGCGGGCCGGTCCTGCCGCCACGCGTGGCCGCCGCCGTGCAGGGCGTTCCACGCGAGACCGGTCAGCGGCCGGCGGACGACGACCGACGCCGTGGTGGCGACGAGGCCGATCAGGGCGGCCACGATGCCGACGAGGAAGAAGTTGCTGGCCGAGCCGGTCCAGACCGCGATGCCGCTCGCGATCGCGACGCCGAACACGCCGCCGAGCACCGTCGTGGTGGGCTCGCCGCGCGCCCGGAAGATCGCGGCCTGCACCAGGGCGACGGCGAGGGCGATGCCCGCCGCGGCGAGCAGCGGGACGACGACGATCGCGACGGCGAACACCACCTGCGGGATCGCCGCACCCAGCACGCCCCACGGCCACCCGAGGCGCTCGAGCAACGTCATCGGCCGATCCCCGGGGCCGGGGACGGGCACCTCGTCGGTCGGGGTCTCGTCGACGTCCCCCGCGACGTCCCCGGGTCGCGAGGGGCACTGCGGCATCGGCGCTCTCATGGCGGTCCTCCGTCGTGGGAGCGGGCCCGGACGAGCTCGCATGCCCCCGACGAGACGCCGTGCCGCTGCGGCACACTCAACCGCTCGACCGCGTGAGCCCTGTCACTCCCCGAGCGGGGTGCGGTTCACGGGGCCGCCCCGTCGGCGCGGTGGACGTGGACGAGCGCGACGTCGTCGTCGTGGACGCCGCCGGTGAGGCTCGCGACGAGCCCGTCGCAGGCCGCGGCGGTGACCGGCCGGGGCAGCGCGGCGACCGCCTCCAGCAGCCACTCGATGCCCTGCGTGAGGTCGCGGGTGCGGCTCTCGACGAGCCCGTCGGTGTAGAGGAGGAGGTCGGCCCCGGGCGGGAACTCCGCGCGGCGCTCGGAGAACGCGCGGCCGACGCCGAGCGGCTGGGCCATGGCCTCCCCGAGCTGCTCGATCGTGCCGTCGGCGCGACGCAGCACGGCCGGCAGGTGCCCGGCGTTGGCGTACACGAGCGCCGCGTCCGGCCGGAGCACGGCGTAGAAGCAGGTGACGAAGGTCGGCTCGGCGAAGGTCTCGAGCAGCGCCGAGACGTAACGCAGCACGTCCGAGGGCGCCAGGCCGAGCACGGCGTAGGAGCGGATCGCGGTGCGGACCTGACCCATGATCGTGGCGGCGGTGACCCCGTGCCCGACGACGTCGCCGATGACGACCGCGGTGCCGCCGCCCGCGAGGGGGATGACGTCGAACCAGTCGCCGCCGATCTTGTGCCCGGTGGCGGCGGGCAGGTAGCGGGTGACGAGGTCCAGCCCCGGTACGGCGGGCGCCTCGGGCAGCATGCTGCGCGAGAGCTCGCGGGTGAAGTTCCGCTCGCGCTCGTAGAGCTGGGCGTTGTCCAGCGCGATGGCCGAGTAGCCGGCGATGCCCTCGGCCAGGTACTCGTGGCGGCCCGTGAACCGCCCGCGTTCGGGGTGGCCGAAGAAGAACCCGCCGAGCACCTCGCCGCTGGTCGGGCTGATCACCGAGACCGCGAGGTAGCTGCACACGGGCAGGTGTCCCTCGGGCATCCCGCGGTACGGGGTGTTGTGGCCGAAGCGCGGGTCGGCGGTGATGTCGCCGCTGCGGACGGTGCCCTCGCCGTCGAACGTCGGCGCGAACACCAGGGTGTTGCGCGGCATCGGGAAACGGGAGAAGGCCTCCCGGGGCACCCCGGAGAGCGTGTACAGGGTGTACGACTCGCCGAACTGGTTGATCAGGTTGTAGAAGAAGGCGCCGAACGCCGCCCCGACGGCCGTGGTCGCCGCGTCGGTGGCCTCCTGCACGAGCTGGTCGATGTCGAGCTGCGCGGTCAGCCGCCGGCCCACGGACTGCAGGGCGTCGATCACGGCGGCCTCGGTGCGCAGCGCCGCGACGGCGCTGCGCAGCCCGCCGGTCGCGGTGACCACCGCCTCGGCCGCGACCAGGTGGGTGCGGTCGACCGGGACCCGGGTGATCAGCGCCGTCCCACCGCCGGCGCCCTCACGGTCGGCGACGACGAGCCCGGCCGTCGCCCCCGGGACCAGCGCGGCGAGCTGCGCGTCGTCGGGCACCAGGACACCCGAGCCGTCCGCGGCGGGCAGGCCGGCGAGCCGGTCCGGGCCGAGCGCCACCCGCTCGACGGGCACCCGCTCCCCGTCCGGCGCGGTGAACACCCTGGCGAGCGCCGTCAGCAGGGCGTCCGCGTCGGGCCCCGGGCCGTCGGTGCCGGGCGGCGTCGCGGTCATCCCGGCGTCACCGGGCGGCGAGGGCGTCGGCGAGGGTCGCGTGGATCGCGAGCTCGTCGGTGAGGCGGGTCAGCTCCAGCGGACGCAGGACGAGCCGCCCGGTCGCCACGACGCGGACCGTGATCTCGCCGTCGAGCTGCCGGTGGGTGCGGACGAGCTCGGCCATGCCGGAGGAGGCCAGGAACGTCACCGCCGTCAGGTCGAGCACCAGCAGGGCCGGACGCAGCCGGGTGGCCCGCTCGACGGTCCGCCGCACCGCCGGCGCGAGCGCGAGGTCGAGGGCCCCGGACACCGCCAGGACGATGCCCTCGGGCACCTGATCGAGGGCCACCGAGCCCGCAGGCTCGTCCTCGAACGGGTCCCCGTCCACCGATCCGCGCCCGGTCATGGCGTCATCCTCCCGTGAAGTGTCGACGCGCCGACACCGGCTCCGGCCGAGGGATCGCGCCCGCGGCCGAGGTGACGATGTGCACCTTTCCCGCGACCTGGTGTGCACCTCGGCCCGCGGTGGCGCACGGTGTCGGACGGCACGGTGTCGGACGGACGTGACCGGCAGACGTCCAGCGGAGACAGGAGCATCGGGTGGACGACGAGGCGATCGTGCTGGCCGCGCCGCTCGTCCGGACCGACCCGCACCGCCCCGACACCGAGACCTGGCTGGGCCGTCCGGTGCCCGAGGGCTACACCGACATGATCGACCAGGTCCGGGAGCTCCTCGACCGCCTCGCCGGGGCCGCCCCGAGCGCCGAGGTCGTGCGGTCCACGACGAAGACCGTCGCGGAGCTGGGCGCCGCCCTGGCCGCCTACGAGGTCGACGAGCCCGACCAGCTCTCCGGACGGCTCGGATCCGCCCCCGGCCGCGCGCAGGTGGCCGGTCCCGCGCTGCACGTGGACGAGGTCGACGACGAGCGGATGACCGGGCGGGTCCGGTTCGGCCGGCACTTCCTGGGCAGCAACGGCGTCGTCCACGGCGGCGCGATCCCCTACCTGTTCGACGACCTGCTCGGCCGGCTCGCCCTCGGCGGGGGACGCCCGCGCTCCCGGACCGCCTACCTGCACGTCGACTACCGCTCCGTCGCCCCGATCGACACCGAGCTGCGCGTCGCGGCCTCCTTCGACCGCGCGGAGGGGCGCAAGCACTTCCTGCGCGGCACGCTCCACGACGGCGACCGCCTGTGCGCGGAGGCCACGGCCCTCTTCGTCGCGCTCACTCCGGGTCAGACCTGACCCACCCGACGTCGGCGCGGACGCTCCCGGAGACGTAGAACGCGGGCGCCGTCACCGACGTCCCGCACGACGGGCAGCGCCGACGCTCGCGGCGCCCGCCGTCGACCAGGAAGCCCGGTGGGAACCGACGGATGCGACCTCGGCACCACTCACCCGGGCAGATCAGATCCTGGTGCCACACCAGGTGCTCGCCGTCCGCCATGACCGCCGAGTCTCACCGGTCCGCGAGGACCTCCGGAGCGCCTCGACGGCAATTACTTCCCGCATGCCGTCCCGACGATCTCGCCGCCCGTGCGACTGCTCCCCCGACTGCCCCGCCACGGGGTCGTGACGGCCCAGCGGTATCGCCCACTCGCGGCGTCACCCCGGCGACCGGCGCAATTCGTGGGGAATCCGCGCCGACCAGCACCGCCGCCTCGGTCGGACTCGTTGTGCCTGGAGACCGGCCGGGTTGCAGACGGACGACCCGGGCCGGCTCCTCGCACGCTCCCCCGGTATCGGAGAAACCTGTGATCATCCTCGGCATCATCCTCATCGTCGTGGGCTACGTGGCCCCCGTCCCGAGCATCATCGCCACCATCGGCTGGATCCTCCTGGTCGTCGGCCTGATCCTCACCCTGCTCGGCGCCGTCGGGCGCCCCGTCGGACGCAAGACCTACTTCTAGGCACTCCCGGGGACCCGCCGGCGGCCGCTCGCTCGAGGGCCGCCGGCGGGTCGCCCCGGAGTGGGCACGCGGTGGTGTGCCTACGGTGGTGCGGACACCCCGTACCGAGAGGACACCCATGGCGACAGCGTCCGGCTCGGTCGGGGCCCACCTGGCGACCCGGCTCGTCCAGCTCGGCGTCGGCCACCTGTTCGGCCTCCCCGGGGACTTCAACCTGGCGCTCCTCGACGAGATGCTGCCGGTACCCGGGCTGGAGTGGGTCGGGTCGACGAACGAGCTCAACGCCTCGTACACCGCCGACGGCTACGCGCGCGTCGGGCGCCGGGTCGGGGCATTCGTCACCACCTACGGCGTCGGGGAGCTCTCCGCGGTCAACGGCGTCGCGGGCAGCTACGCCGAGGACGTCCCCGTCGTCCACGTCGTCGGGATGCCCTCGCGCGCCGCCATGGCCGCCGGCGCCCCGCTGCACCACACCTTCCTCGACGGCGACTTCCGCCGCTTCGAGCGCGTGTTCCGCGAGGTGACCGCGGCCCAGACCGTGCTCGAGCCCCACGACGCCGTCGCCGAGATCGACCGGGTCCTGCGGGTGGCCCTCGAGACGAGCAAGCCGGTGTACATCGGGGTGCCCGCCGACGTGGCCACGGCCGCCCCGGGCGCCGGTGCGGTCGAGCCGCTGGTCGCCCCGGCCGGCGACCCGGCCGGCCTCGCACAGTTCCGCGCCGGGCTGGCGGCGCACCTGCAGGGCCACGACGACGTCTGCGTCCTGGCCGGTCCGCGCGTGCACCGCCGGGGCCTCGAGCACGTCGTCGCCGGGCTCGCCGAGCTGCCCGGGGTCCGGGTCGCCTCGCAGTCCGGGTCGAAGGCGCTCGTCGACGAGGAGCACCGCGCCAGCCTGGGCACCTACCTCGGCGCCACCACCCGCTCCGACGCCGCCCGCGCCGCCGTCGACGAGGCCCGGCTCCTGGTCATGGCCGGCACGGTCCACAGCGACTTCACGACGGGGTTCTTCACCCACCGCTACGACCGCGAGGCCGCCGTGGAGCTCGCGGTCGACCACGCCCGGATCGGGCGCGCCGTGTACCCCCGCGTACGCCTCGAGGACTCGCTGCAGGTCCTCCACGAGCTCGTCGAGGCGGCGGGGTTCCCGCCGGCGCCCCCGGTCGAGCTCGCCCCGTCCGGCCACGACGTGCCGGACGCGGACGACGAGCCGCTCGACCACGCCCGCTTCTGGAGCCGGGTGCAGGGCTGGATCGCCCCCCGCACCACCCTCATCGCCGAAGCGGGCACCGCCTTCTACGGCGCCCTCGACCTGTCCCTGCCCCCCGAGTCCGACCTGCTCGGCAGCCCGGTCTGGTCGTCGATCGGCTTCACGCTGCCGGCCACGCTCGGCGCCGCGCTCGCGCGCCCCGACCGACGTCCCGTGCTCGTGATCGGTGACGGCTCGGCGCAGCTCACCGCGCAGGAGCTCGGGACGCTCTACGCCCGCGCGCCGGACGCGATCGTGCTCCTGCTCAACAACGACGGCTACACCGTCGAGCGCGCCATCCAGAGCCCGGACGCCGTCTACCAGGACATCACCGCGTGGGACTGGACCCGTCTGCCCGCCGCCCTGGGTGCCCCGGACGTGCACGCGGTGTGTGCCCGGACCGTCGGCGAGCTCCGTGCCGCCCTCGACCACGCCGGGACGCCGGGTACCGCGGCGTTCATCGAGGTCGTCCTGCCGCCGAAGGACGCGCCCCGTCTCCTGCTCGAGCTGGCCCGGGGCCTGTCGGCCACCGGCCGGGCGGCCTTCGAGACGTCCTGACCCCGAGCATGGGCCCGGTCAGCATCGGCCCCGTCAGCCTCGGATCGACGGGCCGTGGTTGCCGCTCCCGGAACGCCGCACTCTCGAGTCACACCCCCGAGAGCCCAGGAGCGATCCCATGCCACGCACACACCCCGACATCACCGTCCCCGACCTGACGGGCAGGCGCGCCGTCGTGACGGGAGCGAGCGACGGCGTCGGCCTCGGCATCGCCGCACGGCTCGCCGCCGCCGGCGCCGAGGTGGTCCTGCCCGTGCGGAACCCCCGGAAGGGCGAGGCGGCGCTCGCCGCGATCGCGGACCGGACGCCGGGGGCGGACGTCTCGCTGCGCACCCTCGACCTGTCCTCGCTCGCCTCGGTCGCCGACCTCGGCGCATCGCTGCGCGAGGAGGGCCTGCCGATCCACATCCTGATCAACAACGCCGGCGTCATGACCCCTCCGGACCGCCAGAGCACCGCCGACGGGTTCGAGCTGCAGTTCGGCACCAACCACCTCGGGCACGTCGCGCTGGTGGCCCACCTGATGCCGCTGCTGCGTGCCGGGCAGGCCCGCGTGACCTCGCAGATCAGCGTCGCGGCCCGCTCCGGCACGATCAACTGGCAGGACCTGGACTGGGAGCGCTCCTACGACGGGATGCGCGCCTACAGCCAGTCGAAGATCGCGTTCGGGCTCTTCGGCCTCGAGCTCGACCGGCGCAGCCGGGCGAACGGCTGGGGCATCACCAGCAACCTATCGCACCCCGGCATCGCGCCGACGAACCTGCTCTCCGCCCGCAGCGAGGTCGGCCGCGACCGCCCCACCCTGGGGCGGCGGGTCATCGGCGCCCTCTCCGCGCGCGGCATCCTCGTCGGCACCGCCGAGTCGGCGGGCCTCCCCGCGCTCCACGCGGCCACGTCCCCCGAGGCCGGTGGCGGGCTGTTCTACGGGCCGGGCGGCCCCGGGAACCTCGGGGGCGCGCCCGCGGAGCAGAAGCTCTACCCGCCGCTGCGCAGCGCCGAGGAGGCCGAGCGTGTCTGGACGGTCTCCGAGGAGCTGGCTCGGGTGGGCCTGATGACCGGGTGACGGCGAGCGCTCTCGTCCCGCCGGACGTCCGTGCTCAGTGTCCGACGAGACGCCGGCGGTTGCCCGACACGGACTGGTGCACGGGGGCGAGGACCTTGCCCACGAACTGCGCGGTGTCCCGCGGCGGGTTCACCACCGCGGCGTATCCCGCCCGGCCGAACGCGCTCGCCTTCTCGGTGACCATCCGCTGCAGCTCACGGCGCTCCTTGGCGTTCGGGGGCCACCCGCCCAGCACGAGCTGCGCGGTCCGGTAGGAGATGACGATCGGGGTCGAGACCGTGATCTCGACCAGCTGCATCCACGGGCGCAGCCACCCCGACCCGGACGTCGTGCTCGTGGTGTTCATCCTGTCCACGGTACGGACGGGGCGCCGGGACGCCCGCCGACCGTGCGGTCCGTGCCCGTCAGCGCGCGGACGGCGCGGGCGTCCGCGCACGTCAGGGCGGCCGCGGCCAGGTCGCGGGCGGTTTCGAGGTCGACCGCCCGGACGGCCTCCTTGACCGTGGCGGCGGCGCCCGGGGCGACGCTGAGCTCGCGGACCCCGAGGCCGACCAGGATCGGGACGGCGGCCTCGTCGCCGGCGAGTTCGCCGCACACCGCGACCAGCACGTCGTCCCCGGCCCCGTCCACCGTGGCCGCGATCAGCGCGAGCACCCCGGGGTCGAGGGCGTCGGCGAGGGCGGCGAGCTGGTCGTTGCCCCGCTCGGCGGCGAGCGTGTACTGGGTGAGGTCGTTGGTGCCGATCGAGAAGAAGTCGACGTGCGGGGCGAACGCGGCGGCCTTGAGCGCCGCGGCCGGGACCTCGACCATGATCCCGACCCGCAGGTCGGCCGGACGCCCCCGGCCCACGGCCTCGACGGCCTCGACCAGGGCCCGGCGGGCCGCGGTGAGCTCCTCGATCGCCGCGATCATCGGGAACATGACGTCGACGGGGTGGTCGTGGGCGACCCGCACGATCGCCGTCAGCTGGTCGGCGAGGATCCGCGGGCGGGCCAGCGCCAGGCGGATGCCGCGGACCCCGAGGAACGGGTTGGCCTCGGGCGCAACGGGCAGGTAGTCCAGCGGCTTGTCGCCGCCGACGTCGAGGGTGCGCAGCGTGATCCGCCGGCCGTCCATGGCCTCCGCGATCGCGCGGTAGGACGCCTCCTGCTCGTCGACGGTCGGGGCCTCCCGCCGGTCGAGGAACCCGAACTCGGTGCGCACCAGCCCGGCGAGGTCGGCCCCGTGGGCGGCCCGGGCGTCGGCAGGAGACCCGAGGTTGGCGCCGACGAGCACGGTGGTCCCGTCGCGGGTGACGGCCGGTTCGTGCGCCCGGCGCCGCGCGTCGTCGCGGCGCCGGTCGAACGCCGCGGCCCGGTCGCGGAAGGCGGCCAGCGTGGGTTCGTCGGGGTCCACGACGACCTCGCCGGTACCCCCGTCCACGACGAGGAGCGCGGCCTCGCCGGCCCGGGCGGCGAGCGCGGCGCCGACCCCGACGACGGCGGGCACGCCGCGGGCGCGCAGCAGGATCGCGGCGTGCGCGGTGGGGCTGCTGCCGGCGAGGACGACCGCGGGCGTGCGCGCCGGGTCGAGCGCGGCGGCGTCGGCGGGGGTCAGGTCGTCGGCGACGAGGATCCCGTCCGGCGCGGTGTCCTGCTCCTCGGTGCCGCCGAGGGCGCGCAGCACCCGATCGCGCACGTCGCGCACATCGGCGGCGCGGGCGCGCAGGTACTCGTCCGCGGCGGCCGCGAACCCCCGCTCCACCTCGTCGAGGGCGTCCGCCCAGGCGCGCGCGGCGTCGGCGCCGCCGTCGATGCGGGCGGCGGCGTCGTCGAGCAGGTCGGGATCGTCGAGCAGCAGCACCTGGGCGTCGAAGATGGCGGCCTCGGCCTCGCCGATCTCGCGGGCGGCGGTGTCGCGGACGCCTCGCAGCTGGTCGCGGGCCCGGGTCCGCGCCTCGTCCAGGCGGCCGCGCTGCTCGTCCGGGGTGCCGGGCCGGGCGTCGGGGACGGTGACGGCGGCACGGCGCGCGATCCGCACGGGCCCGATCCCGATGCCGGGCGAGGCCGGGATCGGTCGGTGGCCGGTCCGGTTCTCGACGTCGTCCGGGGTCGGGGGCGGGGCCGGTGGCGGGCCCGCCTCGCCGAACCCGTCCTCCGCGAGCCCGAGGACCCGGCGCAGCGCCTCCGCCGCGTCGCCGCCCCGGGCCCGCACTTCGACCTCGTGGCCGTGCAGGGCGCCCAGGGTCGCGACCTTCGACAGGCTCGCCGCGGACACCTCCGGCCCGTCGAGCGTGACGTTGCGCAGCCGCACCTCGGCGTCGAGACCGTGCAGGGCCCGCACCAGCTGCGCCGCGGGCCGGGCGTGGAGCCCGTGCGGCATCGCGACGGTGAAGGACCCGCGCTCGTCGTCGCTGGACGGCGCGGTGCCGGCGGGCTCGTGCGGGGACGGGGACGGGGACGGGCCGAGATGGGCCGCCTTGGCCTCCAGGGCGTCGCCCGCCTCGGCGGCGACGGTCGCGGCCGGGGCGCCCCCGGCCGCGCTGACCGAGGCCAGCACGAGGCCCTCGACCAGCGGGGCGGGGGTGAGCACCACGCGCTCGCGGACGTCGTCGTCGACCATCTCGAGGGCCAGCTCGGCGGAGAGCACCGCGCTGCCCATGTCCATGAGCACGACCACCCCGTCGCCCTGGTCGGCGCGGGCGACGGCCTCGCTGATGGCGATCGCGTCGGTGCCGAAGCCGCCGCCGTCGAGGCCGGCGGCGATCTCGATCGGACCACGGCCGTCCTGCAGCATCTCCCCCGCCAGCGCCACCGCCGCCTCCGCGAGGGCCCGGCTGTGGGACACGACGACGATCCCGACGGTCACGCACCCTCCGCGGCGGCCTCGTCGGTCGCGCTGGCGGCCGCGGCGACCAGCAGGGCGGCCGACGTCGCGCCCGGGTCCTGGTGGCCCACGCTGCGCTCCCCGAGGTAGCTCGCGCGGCCCTTGCGGGCGGTCATCGGCGTGGTCGCGTCGCGCCCAGCGTCGGCGGCCCTCGACGCGGCGCGCAGGGCGGCCCTCAGGGGTTCGCCGTCGCCCAGCGAGGCGTCGAGCGCGTCCAGGGCCGGCCCGAGCGCGTCGTAGAGGGTCTTGTCGCCGAGCTCGGTCTTCCCGCGCGCGACCAGCCCCTCGACGCCCGCCCGCAGGGCCTTGGCGAACGTCTCGGGCCCCAGGGTGGTCTCGCCGCCGACGGCCGACGCCATGCGCAGGAACAACGTCCCGTACAGCGGCCCGCTCGTGCCGCCGACCGTGCGGATCAGCACCATGCCGGTCTGCTTGAACAGCGCCGCGGGGTCGGCGGGCGGCGTCGCGGCGAGCCCGTCGACGACCGCGGCCATCCCGCGGTGCATGTTCGCCCCGTGGTCGGCGTCGCCGATCGCGGCGTCGAGGGACGTGAGCTCCTCCTGGTGCTCGGCGACGGACGCGGCGTAGATCCGCAACCACCGCTCGAGGCCGTCGACGTCGAGACCCGCCATCACATCCCCCATCGCAGGCCGGAGGTGGCCACCGGCGCGTCCCAGAGCCGCAGCAGCTCGTCGTCGAGCTGCGTGATGCTGACCGAGCACCCGGCCATGTCCAGGCTGGTGACGTAGGGCCCGACCAGGGTGCGGACCGGGACGACGCCGGCCTTGTCCAGCAGGGCGGTGATCTCGCCGTACATCAGGTACAGCTCGAGCAGCGGTGTCGCGCCCGTGCCGTTGACGAACACGAGCACGCCGCCCCCACCGGTGAAGTCGCGGTCCGCGAGCACGGGGTCGACCAGCATCTGGGCGATCTCGCGCGCGGGCGCGAGCGGGACACGACGCCGGCCCGGCTCGCCGTGGATGCCGATCCCGATCTCGATCTCGTCGTCGGGGAGGTCGAAGGTGGGGCTGCCCTTGGCCGGGACGGTGCAGGACGTCAGAGCCATCCCCATGCTGCGGGAGTTGTCGTTGACGCGGCGGGCCAGGTCGGCGAGCTCGGAGAGGCTGCGCCCCTGCTCGGCGGCGGCGCCGACGATCTTCTCGACGGCGATGGCGGCACCGGTCCCGCGTCGCCCGGCGGTGAAGAGGCTGTCCTCGACGGCGACGTCGTCGTTCATCACCACGGCCTCGACCGTCGTGTCGGTCTCCGCGGCGGCGAGCTCGGCGGCCATGTCGAAGTTCATGACGTCGCCGGTGTAGTTCCAGACGAGGTGCAGCACGCCGGCGCCGCCGTCGATCTTCTTGGTGGCCTCGGCCATCTGGTCGGGCACGGGCGAGGTGAAGACCTCGCCGGCGCAGACCGCGTCGAGCATCCCGGGGCCGATGAACCCGGCATGCGCGGGCTCGTGGCCGCTGCCCCCGCCGGAGAGCAGCCCGACCTTGCCCGACACGGGCGCGTCGGCGCGGTAGATGATCCGGTTCTCGTGGTCGACACGCAGCTCGGGATGAGCGCGGTCCAGCCCGCGCAGGGACTCCGCGACGAGGTCGGCCGGGTCGTTGAGAAGCTTCTTCATGATTCGACTCCTGACGTAGAGCGCCGGGCCGACGATGGTCGTTCCGCCAGGTCCGGGCAAGGGTCCGGACGGCCGAGACGATCAGCGATCGGCCCGGGCGAGCCACCACGCCACGACATCTCTCTTGGTGTAGCCGACCGGTCGCGCGACGTCACCGGCTCCGGGGTCGTCCGGCGCGTCCATCGCCCGCCGCAGGCCGTCGGCCAGGCTCGCCACGTCGCCCGGGGTCGTGAGGGTGACGAGCGGGTGCCCGCGCAGGTCGTCGGCGAGGCCCGTCTCCGTCGTCGTCACCACGTGGCAGCCGTGCGTCAGCCCCTCCACCAGCGGCAGCCCGATCTGCTCGCGCCACCCCCGGAGCCGGACCGACGGCATGGCGACCACGGCGCTGGAGCGCAGGAGCGCGTGCACGACCTCCCGGGGCGGGCGCCGCCGGATCGACACCCCGGCCGGCAGGTCCGGCTCGCCCTCCCCGGCGGGGTCGCACACCACCATCCGCCAGCCCTGCTCGACCGCGCCCGCGCGTTCCCAGGCCTCCATGAGCACGGGGAACCCCTTGCGCGCGCCGGGGGCGCCCAGGACCAGGACGGTGCGGTCGCGGGGCGTCCCGGCCGGGGGCCCGCACACGCGGCAAGCGTCGAGCCGGGGCGTCAGGACGGTGTGACGCGCGCGTCGCAGCGACCACCCGAACGCCCGTCGATAGTTCTCCGCCGCGCCGGTCGTCCCGAAGACCACCGCGTCGAGCAGCAGCAGGGAGAGGCCGAGCCCGACGGTGGCGACCCGGGTCGCCGCCGCCCCCAGCACGGGCCGGCCGTCGAGGGACCGGAAGCTCAGCCGCTCTCGCGCGTCGAGGTTCTCGATGGCGTAGGTGGCGATCCGCACACGGCGCCGGCCCGGATGCACCGCGCGCAGCACCTTGACCAGGACGACGGAACGCAGGGCCCGGACCCACTCCCCGACCCACAGTGGCTCGGCGACCTCGAGGAGCTCCAGCTCGGGGTCCCGCACGGCCCGCAGCAACGCCGACCAGCTGAAGGGACGCACGTCCGGGTGCGCCAGCAGGGCGGGGTCGGCGTCCCCGAGCTCCGAGGTGACGAGCAGCACCTGGCCCGCCGGCATCTCCTCCACGACCGAGCTCCGCAGGTTCGGGACGATCCGCAGCGTCTGCACCGCAGCTGGTACCCCGCCGGCGCCGGACCAATCCGGCTGTCCGAGATGACGCCGTGGGCCGTCGAGGAGCTCGCCGTCGCGGGGTGAGCGTCGCGGGGTGAGCGTCGCGCGGTGAGCTCCGGCATGGCCCGCCGTGGCCCCTCACTGCGCTACCGTCGCTCCCTGCCCGGCCGCCGAGGACGGAGGCGCTGTGTCGCGGACGGGATGGCTCGGGGAGCGCGGCGCAGGCAGGTGGCGGCGCGTGGCCGTGGCGGCCGTGCTGCTGCTCGGGCTGGTGATCGAGGCGACCCACCAGATCACGACCGGCAACCACGCACCGGACCACACGATCGTCGACGTCTGGCTCCCTTCCGGACTCATCCTCGCCTCGAGTGCGGTCTGCGTGTGGGGCGCGCGCCACCGGCGGACGAGCCCGTCACGTCACGCGTGGTGGTGCTTCGCCGCGGCGCTGCTGCTCTTCGCCCTTGCGGAGATCCTGTGGGGGGCGCTGTACGGCGACGGCGGCGACGTGCCCACCCCGAACATCACCGACGCGCTCTACCTCGGGACCTACCCGCTGTTCATGGCGGGGCTCGTCCTGATGGTCCGGGCCCGGGTCACCGACGTCCCCTGGCACCGGTGGCTCGACGGCTTCGTCCTGGTGCTCCTCGTCGCGACCCCCGGCGTCCTGCTCGTGATCGTCCCGGTGCTGCAGAACGCCCCGATCGATCCCGCCGGGCAGTTCGTGAGCGTCGCCTATCCCCTCGGCGACGTGCTGCTCATCGGGGCGCTGCTCGGCACGCTCCCGCTGATGTCGTGGCGTCTGTACGGCAGCTGGCCGTGGGTCGGCCTCGGGCTCGTGTGCCTCACCGTCGCCGACTCCGCCTACAGCCTCACCGCCGCCGACGTCCTCGCCCACCGCGGCCCCTACGACTTCCTCTGGAGCGCCGGAGCCCTCGCGTTCGCCGTCGGCGCCACCCGGTTGCCCGGCCACCCGCGCCCGTCGCGGGAGATCACCGGCTGGCCCGCGATCGCCCTTCCGCTGTTCGCCCAGGCGGTCGCCGTCGCCACCCAGGTCTACGGGTGGTTCCGGCCGCTGCCCCCCGCCGAACGGCTGCTGACCATCGCCGTGCTGGTCCTCGGCATCGCCCAGATCATCGTGTCCCGCCCCCGCCCCCGGCCCCGCCCCCGGCCCCGGTCGTCGGACGAGACGGACGAGACGACCGGGGCGGGCCGCGACGGTGACTGATCAGGGCAGCATGCGTCGCTACGCGGCCTCGACCTTCGGCATGATGTCGTTCTTGATCCGCTTGAGGTCGTCGAGCGTCTTCGCCACCGGCACGTCGGTGAAGGGCGGCCAGATCAGCGGCATCGTCAGGCCGGCCTCCTTGTAGGCTTTGAGCCGGTCGGTGAGCTGCTTCTCGGTGCCCACCAGCAGGTTGGACGCGACGCCGTTGTCGGTCTGGTCGGTCTCCTCGTCGGTGATGACCGTCCAGATCATGCTGCAGATCTCGAGGTCCTTCGAGCGCTTCGGGCTCCCGATCTCCTCGAACTGCTGGTCGATGGCCGTGAGCCACTTCCCGAGGCTGTCCGGCGAGTCCTGGATGCCGATGAACCCGTCGAGGTCGTACTTCGAGATGCGCTTCGCCGCCCGCAGCGGGTCCTTGAGCCCGCTCATGAACATCGGCGGGCGCGGCTGCTGCAGGGGCTTCGCCCCGAAGCCGCAGCGGTCGAAGTCGGCGAACTCGCCGTGGTACTCGAAGTGCTCGTTGCCCCAGATGCCCTGCAGCACCTCGATCGTCTCGCGGACGTGCTTGTGCCGCTTCGGGAAGATGTGCGCGGCGCTCGCGGCCGCGAACTCCTCGGGCATCCACCCGGCTCCGAGGCCGACGTTCAGGCGGCCTCCGGCGAGGTGGTCGATGGTCGCGAGCTCCGCGGCGAGCACCCCGGGCGCGCGGAACGGGGTGTCGATGATGCTCATCCCGATGCGCACCGTCGACGTCTTCGCCGCGAGCCACGGGATCAGCGGGAAGCCCTGGAAGAAGCCTCCCGTCGAGGCCACGGGGAGGGCGTTGGGGAGCCCGTCCATCATGCCGAACGAGTACTGGAGCTCCCCACGGTCCGAGGCCTCCGGGACGACGATCCGGTCGAGCGTCCAGACGGAGTCGAACGCGAGCTCCTCGGCGAGGTCGGTCAGGTCCTCGAGCTCCTTGATGGTGACCTCGGTACGGAAGTTCGGCAGGTAGAGAGCGAGCTTCATCGGGGACGGTCTCCTTGCCCTCGGAGCGACGTGGATCACAGTGGCCGACGATGACGCTCCCGCACCTCCTGATCCAGGGCAAGCGTTGCGTCCAACCGGAGCACCTCCCGCGACACCGGCCCGGCTGGCATGATCCGCACTCCGATGACCACGACCTCCCGCCGTCCCGGGACCTTCGCCGAGCTCTGGCTGCGCGCCGTCGCCCGGCACGCCGACCGCCCGTTCCTCGTGTTCCGCAGCGAGGACGGCGAGATCGACACGTGGACCTACGACGAGTTCGACGGCCTCGTCCGCGACACCATGGCGCTGCTCGCAGCGCACGGCGTCGGCCGCGGGGACGCCGTGCACCTGTGCCTGCGCAACTGCCCCGGGTTCATCGCGCTCTGGCTCGCCACCACCGAGCTCGGGGCCTGGATGGTGCCCGTGGACCCGGCCTCGACGAGCCGCGACGTCGAGACCCAGGTCGCCCGCGTACGCCCGAAGATGGGCTTCTGCGCGAGGTCGCGGAAGGACATCTACCTCGCCGGCACGGAGGGCGCGGGCCTGCGGAGCATCGCCCTCGAGGAGACCGCCGCGGACGTGCGTCCGGGCGGGCGCCTGCGGGCCGGGGACGGCCGGACCGCCGAGGTGGAGGCCGTGGAGCCGGACACCCGGCTCGCCGTCATGTTCACCTCCGGCACGACGTCGCAGCCCAAGGGCGTCGTGCTGACCCAGGCCAACTACCGCCACGTCGCCGCGGGCATGGCCGACGCCGCGGACCTCGGTACCGAGAACCGGTGGCTGGTCACCCTGCCGCTGTTCCACGCGAACGCGCAGTTCTACTGCTTCGCCCCGGCGATCGAGGTCGGCGCCTCCGTCGCCCTCACCGCGACGTTCTCGGCGAGCCGGTGGGTCGCCACGGCGACCGAGCTCGGCGCCACCCACGCCAGCCTGTTCGCCGCGCCCGTGCGCATGATCCTGGCGCGGACCCCGGAGGGCACCCCGCCCGCCCGGCTGCGCCACGTCTGGTTCGCCCAGAGCCTGGGCCGGGACCACCACCGCGAGTTCTCCGAGCTCGTCGGCACCCTGCCGCGCCAGGTCTACGGGATGACCGAGACGACCACGGTCGTCACCGCCGACCGCGGCGATCCGCCGAGCCACGAGCTGATCGGGGAGCCGGTGCCCGGCCGCCGGGTCCGCCTCGTCGACCCGTCCACCCACGCCGACGTCGAGCCGGGCTCGCCCGGGATGATCATCGTGGCGGGCGAGCGGGGCGTCGACCTGTTCGCGGAGTACCTCGACGACCCCGCGGTCACCGACCGCACGTTCACGACCGACGCGGACGGCGTGACCTGGCTGGTCACCGGCGACCTCGCGGTGCAGGTCGACAGCCCGTCGTCAGGCCCCGGCGCGCTCCGGTTCGTCGGACGCGCCGACGACGTCATCAAGGTCGCCGGGGAGAACGTCAGCCTCACCGAGATCGAGGCGGTCCTCGCCCAGGCCCCGGGCGTGCTCGAGGTCGCGGTGGTCGCCCGCGCCGACGCGGTCCGCGACCAGGTGCCCGTCGCCTATGTCGTCGCCCGCGACCCGCACCGCGCCCCGACCGTCGACGAGCTCGCCACCTGGGCCGCCGGTCAGCTCACGCCGCAGGCCCGGCCGCGCGAGTGGCACCTCATCGACGGCCTGCCCCGCACCAGCGTCGGCAAGGTGCGCCGCTTCAAGATCGGCACCGACGACGCCTGAGCGGCGAATCTGCCGACGCCGGGCGTTTGTTGCTTTCCCGGTGCACCCCTCGGTGTGATGTGGGCCTCGCCCATGACCCTCGGGAGGTCGTCGATGGCCGACACCATGAAGGCGCTCGCATTCCTGGGCAGCGGGAAGGTCGGGCTCGTCGAACGTCCGATCCCCACCGCCGGGCCCGGTGATGCGGTCGTCCGGACGACGAAGGCACTCATCTGCACCTCCGACGTCCACACCGTCGCCGGGCTGCTGCCGGTCCCCGAGGGACGCCTGCTCGGGCACGAGAGCGTCGGCGTGGTCCACGAGATCGGCGAGGGCGTCACGTCGGTGCAGGTGGGCGACCGGGTCGCGGTCAACGCCGTCACCCCGGACGGCACGTGCGACAACTGCCAGGCCGGCTACACGTCGCAGTGCGGCGGCCCGCTCGGCGGCTACCGCTTCACCGTCCAGAAGGACGGCAACATGGCGGAGTACTTCCACGTCAACGACGCCGACTACAACCTCGCCCCGATCCCCGAGGGCCTCGCCGACGAGGTCGCGGTCTACGCCTGCGACATGCTCTCCACGGGGCTCATCGGCTCCGAGAACGCCAACATCCCGGTCGGCGGCTCCGTGGCGATCTTCGCCCAGGGCGCGGTGGGCCTCTCCGCGACGCTCGGCGCCAAGCTCCGGGGCGCCGGGCTGGTGATCACCGTCGAGGGCCTGGCGAACCGGCAGGCCGTGTCCCGGCAGTTCGGCGCCGACGTGGTGATCGACCCGGCGTCGGGCAACGTGGCCGAGCAGATCATCGAGATGACGAACGGCGGGGCGGACTCCACGGTGGAGGCCCTGGGCCACCAGGCCACCTTCGAGGGCGCGCTCTACGCGACGCGCCCCGGCGGGACGCTGTCGAACGTCGGGTACCACGGGGAGTCCGGCCCGACGGTCGTCATGCCGCTCGACGCGTGGGGCCTGGGCATGGCCGGCAAGAAGATCGTCACCGACCTGTGCCCCGGCGGTCGCCTGCGCATGGAGCGGCTGATGCGCCTGCTCTCCAACGGCAAGATCGACCCCACGCCGATGACCACCCACCAGATGGGCATCGACGACGTCGAGGAGGCCTTCGACATGATGACCCACAAGCGCGACGGCATCATCAAGCCGCTGATCACCTTCTGATCACCCCTCCGTCCCCCGGTCGGCCGGGCCGCCGCCCGGCGGCCGGGGGGCGTCGAGCCGGAAGCCGACGCCCACCAGGCGGACCACGAGGGCGGCGGCGGCGCCGACCAGCGTCCACACCAGGCCGCCGACGCCCGCCCGCGCGGCCAGCACGACGACCGCGGCGCCCAGCATCGCCGGGATCGCGTAGAGCTCGCTGCTCAGGACGCTGGGGACGCGGCGCACGAGGACGTCGCGGATCGTGCCCCCGCCCGCCGCGGTGATCGTGCCGAGCAGGATCGCCTGCCCGGTCCCCGCACCGTGGACGAGGGCCGTCGTCGCGCCCGTCACGGCGAACAGGCTCAGCCCGAGCGCGTCGAAGACCGTGATCGGCAGGCTGAGGCGCTCGAGCTGCCCGGCCGCCGCGAACGCGACCAGCCCGCCCGCGGTGGCCACCACGAGGTAGCGCCAGTCGCTGAACGTCGCCGGGGGCAGCGCGCCGAGCAGGACGTCGCGCAGGATGCCGCCGCCCAGGGCGGTGATCATCCCGAGCGTCACCACCCCCACGATGTCGAGGCGCGCGAACCGGATTCCGGTGAACGCGCCGTTCAGGGCGAACGCGAACGTCCCGGCGAGGTCCAGGACCAGCGCGGTCGTGACGGCTGCGGGCGATCCGGTCATGGTCCCGTCACTGCCCCATCAGTGCCCCCGGAACGCCTCGGCCAGCCACCAGGACGGGCCGTCGGAGGTCACCTTCGCGTCGAGCAGCAGCGGGCGGTCGCGAGGGCCGGCGAGCCACTCCCCCACGATCGCGAGGTCCGCGCCCGACCGGACCACGGTCGCGTCGCACCCGTAGCCGCGGGCGATCGCGGCGAGGTCGGTGTCGGGGAAGCGCACGGTCCCGTGGTCGGCGTCGGCGAAGTGGTGGAACTCGGCGCCGTAGCCCGCGTCGTCGTAGACCACGACGACCATCCCCAGCCTCAGCCGCACGGCCGTCTCGAGCTCGGCGATCCCCATGAGGAATCCGCCGTCGCCGCACGCCGCGACGGCGAGGCGGTCCGGACGGGCCAGCGCGGCCCCGAGGCCGGTGGCGAGGCCCAGCCCGATCGACTGGAAGGCCTGGGTGAAGCAGAAGCCGGCCGCGTCGGGGACGGCGAGGTAGCCCGCCGGGTAGCCCATGAAGTTGCCGGAGTCCACGGCGACGGTGCGCTCGGCGGGCAGCCGCTCGTCGAGCGCCGTCGACAGGGTCCGCGGGTCGATGCGGTCCGACCCCGCGACGTCCGCGGGCGCCGCGTGCCGGCCGTCGGAGGCCAGGCGTTCGGCGACGGCGTCGGTCCGGTACCCCGCCGAGGTCCCGACGTGCTCCCGCACGTCGCGGGCGGTCACGGCGACGTCGCCGAGCACGCCCAGGTCGACGGGGCGCTGCGCCCCGAGCGCGTCGGCGGTGTCGTCGACCTGCACCAGCGTGGCGTCGCCGAGCAGCGCCCCGTGCCGGGTGGTCCACATCGTCAGTGAGGCGCCCCAGGCGACGACGAGGTCGGCGCCGGTGATCAGCTCGGCGGCCGGCGGGGTGGAGAAGCCGCCGGAGATGCCGAGCGACCACGGGTGGCCGGCGAAGAGCCCGTGCGCCACCGCGGACGTCGCGAGCAGCGCACCGCAGGCGTCGGCGAGCGTCTCGAGCTCCGCGCGGGCCTGCCGTGCGCCGCGCCCGGCGACGAACACCGGGCGCTGCGCGCCGTCGAGCAGCGCGGCGAGCTCGGCCACCGCGCCGGGGTCGGGGCGGGGCGGGCGCCAGGTCGTGCGCGCCGGGGCGGGTGCCGGGTCCGCGGTCGCGGCCTGCACGTCGAGGGGCAGGTTGAGCACGACGGTGCGGCGCTGGTCGCGGCAGGTGCCGTAGGCGCGGACGACGTCCGCGGCCGCCGACGCCGGCGAGTGCACCCGCTCCGCGACGGCGCCGACGGAGCGCGCCACGGCGTCCTGGTCGATGCGGAAGTTCGACCGCACGGCCGCGCCGGCGGTCTCGGCCGCGAGCACCAGCAGCGGCGTGCGGCTCTTCGCCGCCTCGGCGATGCCGGTCAGCGCGTTGGTCAGCCCGCAGCCCTGGTGCAGGGTGACGACGGCGACCTCCCCCGAGGTCCGGGCGTAGGCGTCGGCCATCGTCGCCGCGCCGCCCTCGTGGCGGGCGGCCACGTACGGGACGCCGGCCGCGCGCAGCGCGTTGGTGACGTGGAAGTTCCCGCTGCCGACGACGCCGAACGCGTGCCCGACGCCCAGCTCCGCCAGCAGCGCGCCGATCTGGTCGGCGACCGTCACGCCTCCACCAGCGCCAGCACGCGCGTGGGGCTCCCCGACCCGCCGACGATCGGCAGCGGGCACACCACGAGCACCGCGCCGGTGGCGGGCAGCCGGCCGAGGTTGCGCAGGCTCGTGAGGCCCCACTTGTGCGCGCCCATGAGGAAGTGGTGGCACGCGAACGGCGGGTCGAAGCCGCCCGCGGCCCCCGCGTCGGTGCCCACGGTCTCGACGCCGAACCCGGCCAGCGGCGACTCCTGCGCGATCCAGCGCGCGCATTCGGCGGACACCCCCGGGGTGTGCGGGCCGGCCTCGTCGGCGTTCATGAACGCGTCCTGCGTCCCGCCGCGGGCATCCCACCCGGTGCGGTAGAGCAGCCACCCGCCCTCGGGCAGCGGGCCGTGCTCGGCCTGCCAGGCCTCGATGTGGGCGACCTCGAGCAGGAAGTCGGGGTCCCCCTCGACCTCTCGGCTCATGTCGATGACGACGACCGGTGCGACGAGCAGCCCCATCGGCGCCTGCGAGACGTCGACGCCGTCCCGGCCGGTGACCCAGTGGTTGGGGGCGTCGAGGTGGGTGCCGGTGTGCTCGCCGGTGTGGATGTCGTTCCAGTACCAGGCGGGGCCGCGGTCGTCGTAGCGCGAGAGCTCCTCGAGCCGGAACCGTGAGGTGTTCGCGAACGGCGCGGGCAGCTCGAGGATCGGCGTCGACTCCTGCAGCGGCGTCGTGAGGTCGATGACCTCGACGCTCCCGGAGCGGGTCGCGGTCACCAGGGCGGACAGGACGGACACGGGGTCTCCTCGGTGGGGCGTGCGGGGGCTCGGTGGATACGGCTCAGTAGATGCGGCGCAGGCGCGCGGCCAGCGGACGACCGTCGGGATCCAGCACCCTGCGGTACGCGGGACCCGTGATCCAGCGTTGCCGCCAGGTCTGGTCGACCTGCTCGTGCCCGGGGGCGTGGCGACGGAGGCGCCCGGGCGGTCGCGCACCGAGCGCCCCGCCGACGTGCCACGCGTCGAGCGCGGCGACCCGGTCGCGCACGGTGCGCGCGGCGGCGTCGGGGTCGAGCAGGACGGCGTCGTCGGACTCGAGGTGCTCGCACATCAGCTCGAGGCGCAGCCGGCGGGCGAAGCCCCGGGCCCCGTCGCCCAGGCCCCCCGGGTCCTCGGGGGCACGCCCGTCGCGCTCGGAGTCGAGGATCGCGGCCGCCAGCTCGGAGTCGTGGGTCCAGGACCGGGTGTTGAAGTTGTTGCTCCCGACCGTGGCCCAGACGTCGTCGACGACGCAGATCTTGGCGTGCACGTAGACCGGGCGCGCCTCGTCGTTCTCGACGTCGAGGATCTGCACGCGGTCGCCGCCCGCCTCGTGGACCATCGCGATCGCCTCGCGCTGCCCGACCGACGCCGGGGTCGGGCCGTCGTCGCGGTCGGGACGCGGGACGACGGCGATGAGGTGCAGCTGCGGGGCCCGGCGCAGCGCGGCGGCGAACACGCGCGCGACGTCGGCCGACCACAGGTACTGGTCCTCGACGTAGATCAGCCGCTGCGCCCGGCCCAGCACCTTGATGAACGCGCGGGCGAGGCTGCGCTCGCCGCGGGGGGCGAACGGGTGCGCGGGCCGCCGCTGCGGATAGGTGCGCAGGATCTGGATCGCGCACCCTCCGGCCCGCGGCGGGTCCGGCGCCGGGCCCGGGAGCGACGATCCCCGCCGGGGCAGGCCGTGGAGGAGGTCGGGGACGACGTGCCACGGCAGCCGGGCCAGCGGCGCGGGGTCGTCCCACCGCTCGGCGATGACGTCGTGCAGGTCCCGGACGACCGGTCCGCGCAGCTCCACCTGGGCGTCGTGGCGGGGGCTGCGGGTGTACTCGTCGCCGGACGCCGCCGACTGCGGGTCGCCGCGGTGGACGATGTCGTCGCGGGCGCCCAGGACGAGGTCGATGCCGCCGACGTAGGCGACGTCGTCGTCCGGGTCGCGGTGCCGGAGGACGACGATCTTCTGGTGGTGGCTGCCGAGCGGCCGGATCCGCTGGTCGAGCAGCACCTCGCCGCCGGCGGCGAGCACCGCCGCGGCGAGCCGGCGGTTCTGCGCGACGTGGTAGCCGAACACCTCGAGGTGCGAGCGCCACAGCAGCCCGCGCACCCGGGCCCCGCGGCGCGCCGCGCCCGTGAGGACCTCGGCCACCGTCGGTCCGCCGTCGCCGAGCTCCTGGTCGCCGTCGCCGCGCCAGCCGGCGAACAGCACCAGGTCGCCGTCGCCGGTCGCCGCCACGCGCTCGGTGAGCGCGCGGTAGTAGGCGCTCCCGTGCACCCGCAGGTGCACGGCGTTGCCCTCGGTCCAGGCCCGCAACCGGGTCGCCGGGTTGTCGCGCTCGGCACGCGTGAGGAACCAGTCCTCGATCCGCGGCGCGCCGCGCCTCGGGCCGATCCCCAGCGCCTCGCACAGCCCGGGCAGCAGCTCCTCGCCGTTCGGGGCCTCGACGACGGGCGGGCTGCCGTCGCCACCGGCGGACCGCCGGTCGTCGCCGAGATCGACGAGCCGGCGCAGCGCGATCACCGCGACCCGCCCCGGGTGGTCGCGGGCGAGGTCGGCGAAGAGCTGGGGGTCGTGGCCGGCGTCGTCACCCACGAGCACGAAGGTGGTGTCCGGGTGCCGGGTCAGCAGCCGCTCGAGCACGGCGCGCTTGCTCTCCAGGCCCGCGCCGAAGAACCAGCCCGTGAAGATGCCGCGCCCGGCCATCAGCACCGTGCCCGGCGGGTAGTGGTCGTGGCGCAGGATCCGCCGCAGCGGGCGGGCGAGCCGGATCGGCAGGGCCGTCAGGAAGAAGACGGAGCCCCCGGCCCCGCCCTCGACCAGCGTCCGCAGCACGCGCTGCATGCCGAGCTGCGAGCGGCGGTCCTGCGGGCCCCGGGTCGCCAGCGCACGCAGCCGGCCCCACTGCCGACGCAGCGGCGCGATCCGCAGGATGCCGTCGATGTCGTAGACCACTGCGAAGGTCGGCCCGGTGGTCACCGTGCGCATCGTCGCGGGCGGGCGGGCCGAGGACAAGCGTTGTCAGGCCCTCGCCGCGATCAGCCAGCAGGCGGCGGTGAAGGCCACCTCGTCCCCCCGGACGAACGGGGCAAGGGCCGGGCGGACGCGGTCGGCGACGCGGGCCCTGGTCGCCTCGTCCTGCCCGGCCAGCGCCCGGCCGACCGGGCCCATGAGGGTGAGGTAGGCCTCCAGCTCGCTCGCGGGGAAGGTGCACTCGCGGTCGACCGGCTCGACGGTGACCTCGCCCCACCCGGCGCCGCGGAGCATCGTCGCCGTGCGCTCCCCGTCGGCGAGGCCGAACTGGCCCGGGGCCCCGGGGACGGGCACGGGCACGTCGAGCAGGCCGGCGGCCGCCTCCGGCGCCGCGGTCATGAAGGGGTTCTCCCCGGGGGCACGCCAGACGATCGCGCGCAGCGCGCCGCCGGGGGACGCCGCCGCGCGCAGGTTGGCGAACGCCGCCGGGGGGTCGTCGAAGAACATCACCCCGAACCGCGAGGCGACCACGCGCGGACCGGGACCGAAGTCGTGACGCTGCGCGTCGGCGGCGACGAAGGGCACCTCCAGACCCGCGCGCGACACCCGCTCGCGGGCCGCGGTCAGCATGGGCTCGGAGACGTCCACCCCCGTCACGGCCGTCCCCGGGCCGAGCCGGCGCGCGAGGGCGAGGGTCGTGGCGCCCGTGCCGCACCCGACGTCGACCACCGAAGGGACGCCGGGCGCGGCGTCGGCGACGCGGTCGACCAGGAGCTCCTCCAGCGGGACGTACATGGCGTCGAGCACGTCCTGCAGACGCACCCACGCCCCGCCGGGTCCGTTCCACTGCGCCGCCTGCTCCGTCCCCATCCGCCCGCCTCCCGTCGCCGTGGGACGTGACCCTGCCGCGACGGCGCGATCTCCGCACCTGGTCCCCGCCCCGGCGGCTGGTCCGGGCCCGCGTGCTGGTGGACGCTGGGGTCCGTGGGCACGGAGCTGGGTCCCTATCGCCTGGGCCCGGTGCTGGGCAGGGGCGGGATGGGCGAGGTGTACCGGGCGTGGGACACGCGCCGCGGGCGCTGGGTGGCGCTCAAGCTGCTCAGCCCCCCGTTCGGCGCCGACCCGGCCTACCGGCGCCGGTTCCGGCGCGAGGCGGAGGCCGCGGCGGACCTGCGCGAGCCGCACGTCGTGCCGGTGCACGACTTCGGGGAGATCGACGGCCAGCTGTTCCTCGACATGCGCCTCATCGACGGCACCGATCTCGGCTCCGTCCTGGTCGAGGGCCCGCTGGCTCCCCCGCGCGCGGTCGACCTCATCACGCAGGTCGCCGCCGCGCTCGACGCCGCCCACGCCGCCGGACTGATCCACCGTGACGTCAAGCCGTCGAACGTGCTGGTGGGGCCGGGCGACTTCGCCCACCTGGCCGACTTCGGCATCGCCCGCTCCACGGGATCGGAGACCGCCGAGGGCTCGGTGATCGGGACGATGGCCTACATGGCCCCCGAGCGGCTGCGGGCCGAGCCCGCCGACGCGCGCTCCGACGTCTACTCCCTCGCCTGCCTGCTGCACGAGTGCCTCACCGGCTCGCCGCCCTTCGTCGCCGATGACCCGTCCGCGCTCGTCGACGCCCACCTGCGCCTGCCCCCGCCCGCCCTGACCGACGACACGATCCCGCCGGCGCTGCGACGCGTCATCGCCCGCGGCATGGCGAAGGAGCCCGGGGACCGGCCGGCCGGCGCCGGGGCGTTCGCCGCGGAGGCGAGGGCGGCCCTGCACGCGCGGACGACCGCGCGGCTCACCCCGGCCGCCCCGTCGGGCCGGCTCGTCCGCGGGTGGCGTCGATGGTGGCCGCGCCTCTCCGGCCGGTGGGGTCGGCGGATCCTCGGCCTGGCGCTCGCGGTCCTGCTCCTCGTCGTGGGGATCGCCGCGGTGCGCCGCTACGTCGGCGACGGGATCTCCATCGGGTACAGCCCGGTCGCGGTGGCCTTCAGCGCCGACGGCGGGGACGCCTTCATCGCCAACGCGGGCGACCGGTTCGTCTCGGTGTTCGACACCGGCCGGCGCGTCCGGGTCGGCGAGATCCTGCTCGAGGGCGACACCGTGGGCGCCGTCGCCGATCCCGCGGGCGAGCAGCTGTTCGTCACCACCTCCCGCGGCGACCGGCACGCCCTCTCCGTGATCGACATGCGCACCTCCGCCGTCGTCTCCGGCGTCGCCCTCCCCCGGCCCCCGGTCGCCGTGCCGGTGGTGAACGCCCGCCGGACGACGGCCTTCGTCCCGACGCCCCGGGGCATCGACGTCGTCGACCTGCGGGGACGGGGCGTCGTGGGCACCCTCAACCGGACGGCCACCGGGCTCGCGCCGAGCGCGGACGGCGCCCGCCTGCTCACCGTGGACGACCGCCGCGCGACCGCCGAGGTCGTCGACGTCGCCAGCCGCTCGACGGTGACGTCGATCCCGCTCGAGGCGCCGGCACGCAGCGCGGTCGCGTCGCCCGACGGCGCGACGGTCTACCTGGGCAGCGCGGACCCGCGGCACGCCCTGACCGTCATCGACCCCGGCGCGGGAGCCGTCGTCGACTCCGTGGCGCTGCCGGGTCCCGTCTCGGCGCTGACCGTCTCCCGCGACGGCCGCCGCACGTTCCTCGCCCTGGCCCCCGCCGACCGGCCGGTGCTCGCCGCCGTCGACACCGACGACCTCCGACCCCAGGTCGGCTGGTTCATGGAGGAGTTCACCGGCCGGGTCGCGCTCGCCGCCTCGCCGGACCGCCGGGAGGTCTACATCGTCAACACCGACCTCGGGACGTTGACCATCGACGACGTCACGCGCCGGCCGTGATCGCCGGAGGGGGTGAGCACCGGCGGGGTGACGTAGGACTGTTTGCGTTGTCGTTAGCGGTGCTATGGACTGGCGGTCATGCTCCGTGACAGCCGGGGTGGTTCCGTGACGGTGCCGCCGGTCGAGGACCCGCCAGAGGCTCCTCCCCGCCGCTGGCTCGTCCCCGTGCTGAGCGTGCTGTTCGTGCCGATCTACGCGTCCGGGTTCCTCGCCGGGAAGATCGCCACCGCGCACATGGCGGTGCCGACGGTGCTGCTGTGGCGGTTCCTCATCGCGCTGGCCGTGGTGCTCGTCGCCGTCGTCGTGATGCGGCCGGCGATGCCGCGCGGGCGGGCGTGGGTGCACCTCGTGGTCACCGCCCTGCTGCTGCAGGTCGGCCAGTTCAGCTTCGTCTACACCGGCCTCGCCGAGGGCGTCCCGGCCGGCGTCTCCAGCCTCATCCTCGGGATGGCGCCCCTGCTGGTCGGGCTGCTGACGCCGCTGGTGCTGGCCACGCGCCTCGGTGCGGCGCCCGTCGTCGGCCTGCTGATCGGGGCCTGCGGGGTCTACATCGTCCTGTCCGACCAGCTCGGCGGGGCGCTCGGCTCGGCGGTCGTGCTCCCGGTGCTCGGGATGCTCTCGATGGCCGCCGGCACGCTCTACCAGAAGCGGTTCAACGACGGCACGCCCGTCGCGACGAGCGTGGCCGTGCAGATGGCGGCGTCGCTGGTCGTGACCGTGGCCGCGATGCCCTTCCTCGGCGTCGGCTGGCTGCCCACCGACGCGGCCGGGTGGTGGGTGTCGCTCTGGCTCGGCGTCGTGAACTCGGCCGGCGCGTTCGCGCTCATGTTCCTGCTGCTGCAGTGGCGCTCGACGGTGCACGTGAGCGCCCTGCTCAACCTGGTGCCGGCGACGGTCGCGCTCGCCGCCGTGCCGATCCTGGGCGAGCCCCTGACCGTGAACGCCGTCATCGGGCTCGTCGTCGCCCTCGTCGGCATGTACGTGGGCCTCGGGCTCCTCGGCCGGCGGCGCCGAGCAGAATCCCTGCCATGAGGCGAGTGGTCTGCCGTGCCTTCGGGCCCGTCGAGGACCTCGAGACCGTCGAGGAATCCGACCCGGTGCCGGGGCCGGGCGAGGTGCTCGTGGAGGTCGAGGCCGCGGGGGTCGGCTTCGTCGACGCCCTGATCGTCCGGGGCGGCTACCAGCTGCGGCCCGACCTGCCGTTCACCCCGGGCACGACCCTGTGCGGCCGCGTGGCCGGCGTGGGGGCGGATGTCGGCAGCACCGCCGTCGGCAGCCCCGCCGTCGGCAGCCCCGCCGTCGGCCATCGTGTCGCGGCACTGGTCATGGACTTCGGGGCCCACACCTCGCACGTGACGCTGCCCGCCGGTCGAGTCGCCGCCGTCCCCGACGGCGTCGACCCCGCGATCGCGGCGACGGCTCTGGAGAGCTACAGCACGCTGCTGTTCGCGGTGACCCACCGCGTCCCCGTCGAGCCGGGCGACCACGTCGTCGTCCTGGGCGCGGGCGGCGGCATCGGGCTCGCGGCGGTCGACGTCGCCCGCAGCCGGGGCGCCCACGTCGTCGCGGTCGCCTCGAGCGAGGAGAAGCAGCGGGCCGCGCTCGCCGCGGGCGCCGAGCACGCCGTCGGGTACGAGGACCTCAAGAACGAGATCCGGCGCCTCACCGGGGGTGGCGCGCACCTGGTCGTCGACCCCGTCGGCGGCGCCGCCTCCGAGTCGGCCCTGCGCGCCCTGCGGCCCTACGGACGGTTCGCCGTCCTCGGTTTCACCTCCGGCGAGATCCCGAAGCTGCCCGCCAACGTCGTGCTGATCGGCAACCACGCGGTGGTCGGCGTGGACTGGGGCGACTGGGCGCGCACCGATCCCGACGCCGCCACCGCGCTGGTCGCCGACCTCCTCGCCCGGGTCGCCCGCGGCGAGCTCCGTCCGCCGCGCCCCGCGCTCCGGCGGCTCGACGAGGCCGGCGACGCGCTCGCCCTCTTCGCCCGGCGGGCCGTCACGGGGAAGATCGCTCTGGTGCCCGGCTGAGCGGGGCGTGCACATCCTGAGCCGATGTTGACGGTCGTCGCGCCACCTCACGACGATGCGCGGAGGCGACGACCTCATGACCTCGCCGACGACTCGAAGGAGCCCGCCGTGATCGTGATCAACATCGTCATGCCGATCCGTCCCGAGAAGACGGACGAGTGGCTGGCCCTCGCCGACTCCTACGCCAAGGACGTCAACTCCGAGGAGGGCTGCCTGTTCTTCAAGTTCTCCCGCAGCCTCACCGACGAGAACGAGTACGTCTGCATCGAGGGCTTCCGGGACGCCGACGCCGGCGCGACCCACGTCCAGCAGCCCTACGTGAAGCAGTTCTTCGACGCCGCCCCCGACCTCGTGTCGGCGCAGCCGCAGATCCTCTACATCGACACGCCCCACGACGGCTTCGGCCCGATGGGCGAGATCCAGCCCCGGTGAACCGTCGGTCCGCCCGGGGGCGTCACCGCGAGCCCTCGGCCGACATCGGCGCCACCACGGCGCGGAAGGTGTCGTCCGGGTCGACACGCCGCTTGACCTCAGCGAGCCGGTCGAGGTCGGTCTCCGAGTAGGCCGAGCGCACCTGCTCCTCGGTGACGTCGGGCCCGGCGAGGAAGTTCAGGCAGGCGCCGCCGGTTCCCCACGGCGCCACGGCCGCGTGCAGGCGGGCGAGCGCGGCGCGCAGGGCGTCCACACCGTCGTCGGTCACGGCCCCGCCGGAATAGAGGCAGAACCCGGCGTCGCGCCGCCCCAGGGCGCTCGGGACCGCACCGGGGCGTGCGGTCGCGCCACCGAGATGACGCAGCTCGACGAGGTAGGGCGCGTGCGCGTCGGGGCCGGCGAGCGCGAGCAACGTGTCGACGGTCCCGGTGTCGAGGGTGCGCAGCATCGAGTTCCGGGCGTGGAAGGCCACCGGCGCGGTGGGCTCGGCGTGGATCGTGCCGACCTCCCCGTACGGCATCACGCGGACGGTGTCGGTCAGCGGGCCGAGCGCACGGAACGGGGCGACCCACCGCTCGCCGTCGGCCGCGTCGCCGGTGAAGACGAACCGCACGTGGCTGACGTAGCGCCCGCGCAGCTCGTCGGGCAGGAACGGGAGATCCGGCATGCGGATCAGGAGGATCGACGACCCCATCTCCTCCGGCACCGTCCGGGTCCACTCGGCGTAGGCGTGCAGGACCTCAGCGGTCCTCTCCGTGGCGAAGTGCATGCCTCCGCCGTAGAGCCGGCGCACGGGATGGAGGGCGATCTCGAGGGCGACCACGACGCCGAACCGACCCTTCCCACCGCCACGCAGTGCCCAGAACAGCTCGGTGTCGGCGGTGGGGTTGGCCTCAGCCGTCACGCGCCGCAGGTGGCCGTCCGCGGTGACGATCTCCAGCGCACGGACGTGGTCGACGGCGTACCCGAACTGCCGACTCATGAGGGCGACCCCGCCACCGAGGTTTTACGAGACGACACCGACGTCCGGCGCCGAGCCGTTCAGGGGCGCCAGACCGTGCTCGGCGGCCGCGGCCACCAGGGCGCCCGAGCGGACGCCGGCCTCGACCCGGGCGGTCCGCGCCACCGGGTCCACCTCGATGCCGGTCATGCGCGAGGTGGTGATCAGGAGGGTGTCGTCGTCCGCGGGCACCGTGGGGCCGTGTCCGGTGGCCTGCACGGTGACGGCCAGGCCGTGCGCGGTCGCCCAGCGGACGGAGGCCACGACGTCGGCGACCCCCGCCGCGCCCACGATCAGCGCCGGGCGCTGGTCCACGGAGAGGTTGTAGCCACGCCGTTCGGCGTCGTAGCCCGCGTCGTCGGGGGCGAGGACCGGGCCCGCGGTCGCCGGTCGGGTGAGAGTGCGCATGGGAAGGACACTGCTCCCGGCGACGTGCGGGAACAACGACACAGCACGCACCGGCCGATAACGTGGACATGATGGAAAAGCGCGAGATCGAGATCTTTCTGGCGCTGTCCGAGGAGCTGCACTTCGGTCGCACGGCGGCCCGGCTGTTCGTGTCCCAGGCGCGGGTGAGCCAGACGATCGCGGCGCTCGAGCGCCGTTTCGGGGTCCGCCTGTTCGAGCGGACCAGCCGCCGTGTCGCGCTCACGCGGGTGGGCCGTCAGCTGGCGGCCGACGTCCGCGCCGGCCACGAGCGGATCCTCGCCGGGATCGCCACCGCCGTCGAGGCCGGACGGGGCGTCGACACCGTCGTCACCGTCGGGCTCGAGGCGCCCGCGGTTGCCGACCTCGCCGGCGAGGCGCTCGACCGTGTGCTGCGACGTCGTCCCGGCGTCGATCTCCGCTTCGTGGAGGCCGACTTCGCCGACCCGCTCGCGACACTGCTCCGTGGCGAGATCGACGTCCTGATCACCAACAGCCCGGTCGACGAGCCCGGCGTCGTGGCCGGTCCCGTCGTCGCGCAGGAGCCCGCGGTGCTCGCCGTCCCGGCGGGCCACCTCCTCGCCAACCGGTCCACCGTCTCCCTCGACGACCTCGGCGGACAGGTCGTCCTCCGGGCGGGGCGGCGCCCACCGCCCTACTGGCTGGACCCTCCCCGGGACTGGCTCACGGGATCCGGCGAGCCGGTGCGACGCGGCCCCGCGTTCGCCACGTTCCAGGACCTGTTCGGTGCCGTCGCGCGGGGCGAGGGCGTCTGCCCGGTCGCGGCGCACGCGGAGGACTACTTCTCGCGCCCGACCATCGTCTTCGTGCCGTTCGAGCCCGGCTCGCCCCCCGTGACCTGGTGTGCCGCCTGGCGGAGCGGGTCCACGAGCTACTCCGACGCGGGGCCGACCTGACTGATCGGGGCGGCAGGGGTGTGGTCGTCCGCGGAGCCCGGGTCCTGGAACACCAGGACCAGGCCGAGGACGCCGGCCGCGATCGCGAGGACCGCGCCGACGCGGTCCTTCGTGGAGGTCGCGACCGAGGGGATCACCGGCCCCTCGCGGGCGTACCCCCGCTCCGCCCGGAGCCAGGCGGCGAGGCGGGACGGCTGCGTGGACCAGGGCATGGGGTCCGCCCCGTCGACCCGGGTCGCGGCCCGGCGGGCGTTGCTCGTGCGGCGCTCGACGACGGCGGCGACCGCGTAGGCCACGGCCAGCGGGAAGAGCGCGACGGTCAGCAGGTCGAGCGGGGCGGCGACCACGCGGACCAGCCCCGCCAGCAGGCAGGCGGCCGAGATGACGACGCCGCCCTTCCAGCTCCTCAGCCAGGTGAGCACCCCGGATCACCCGCGGATCGCGTCGACCGCGGTCCACACCGCGAGCCCGACCATGATCGCGGCCGCCACGCGGGTCACCCACTTCACCGGGATGTAGCGGCGGACGCGCTCCCCGCCCCACACCGCGAGCGCGGAGACGACCCAGAGCCCGAGCAGGGCACCGATGCCGACGGCGACCGGGTCGCCGTACCGCGCGACCAGCGACGCGGCGACGATCTGCGACGGGTCAGCGAACTCCGAGAGCACCGTGATCCCGAAAGCGGTCAGGACCACGCTCCACGCCGTCCGCGGCGTCTCCTTCAGCGTGATCTCGTCGTCGTCATCGTCGTCCTCCTCGCCCTCGCGCCAGATCAGGAACGCCCCGACGAGGAAGATCAGGGCGAGGACGGCCTCGAGGGGCCGTTCGGGCAGCAGCGCCAGGAGGCTGCCGGCCGCGATCGCGACCCCGACGTGCACGAGCATCCCGGCGCAGACACCCACGAGCACCCACCGCGCCGGGAGGCGGCTGGCGAGCACGAGCGTGACCAGTCCGCTGGTGTCCGCCACCTCCGCCAGGAACACGAGCCCGAAGGTGATGGCAGCCACAGACACCGGGGGATCATCCAGTCCCGACGGCCCCGACCACAACCACCCCGGCCTTCCCGCGGGGCCACGCCCCGACAGGCGCGCTCCGCCGATGAGGAGAATGGTTGTAGCGACAACCACTTCACCGACCAAAGGACACCGATGACGGACGCCGGTCCCCGCCCCCTGCTGCAGATCATCGTCGCGAGCACCCGCCCCGGGCGGGTCGGTGAGCCGATCGCGCAGTGGTTCGCGTCGTACGCACGGCAGTACGAGGGGTTCGACGTCGAGATCGTCGACCTCGCCGACGTCGACCTGCCGATGTTCGCCGAGCCGGAGCACCCGCGGTTCGCGCGCTACGCCCTCGACTCGACGAAGGCCTTCAGCGCCACGATCGCCCGCGCCGACGCCTTCGCGATCGTCCACCCCGAGTACAACCACAGCTACAACGCCGCGCTGAAGAACGCGCTCGACCACCTCAACCAGGAGTGGGCGGGCAAGCCGGTCGCGCTGCTCGGCTACGGCGGCGTGGCGGCGGGTGCGCGGGCCACCGAGGCGCTCTGGCCGGTGCTGGTCGCCCTGCGCATGGTGCCGGTCGCGGCCACCGTGCCGATCCCGTTCGCCAGCAAGTTCGTCTCCGGCGAGGGCGACGCGCGGACCTTCACCCCGCCCGAGGAGACCGAGGCCGGCGCCAAGGCGGCCCTCGACGGCCTGGCCGGGTGGCTCGAGACCCTGGGGCTGCGCGGCACCCGCTGATCATCTCGTCCGGCGCCGGACGGCCCGCTTCTCCATGATGGTGCTGATCGCCCTCGCGGCCGGCACGGGCGCCCTGTTCGCCGTGCACGTCACCAGCAACACGTTCTGGCTGCTGCAGTCCCTGCTCGGCCAGTCGGTGCGGGGCGCGCTCAAGACCGTGTCGGTCGGGGTGTCCGTCGCCTCGGTCGTCGGGCTCGGGATGACGCTCGCGCTCAGCACCGTGCTGTAGCTCAGAGCGCCAGCCCCAGCCCCGCGGCGCCGAGCCCGGCGAGCACCGAGGCGACGACGTTGAACACCGCCGAGCTCCACGCGCCCTGCTCGGCGAGGCGGACGGTCTCGTAGCCGAGCGTGGACCACGTGCTCAGGGCCCCGCAGAAGCCGGTGCCGACCAGCACCGCCACCGCGGGCGGGCTGCCACCGGCCACCAGCCCCAGGACGAACGAGGCGACGACGTTGACCGTGAACGTCCCCCACGGGAAGCCGGTGCCGTGGGTGGACTGCAGCCACCGGTCGGTGAGGTAGCGAGCCGGGGCGCCGACGGCGGCGCCGAGGACGACCAGCAGGCCGGCGGTGGCGGTCACGCGCGGGCCGCCAGCCCGACGGCGCGGCGGGTGACCGTCAGTCCGAGCACGACCGCCACCAGGGCGGCGACGACGGTCAGGGCGAGGTAGAGGGCGGCCATCGGGAGGTGGGCGCCGCCGACGAGCTGCTGGGCCTCGACGGCGTAGCTGGAGAACGTCGTGAACCCGCCGAGGACGCCGGCGCCGAGGAACGGCCGCAGCATCGGGTGGGACTCGCGGGCCTCGGTGACGAGCACCACCAGCACGCCGATGAGCAGGCACCCGCCGACGTTGATCGCGAACGTCGTCGCCGGGAAGCCACCGGGCGGGGCGGGCCACGCGGACTCGAGAGCCCATCGGGCCAGAGCACCGAGCGCGCCGCCGGCCGCGACCGCGCCGGTGATCGCCACCTGGCTGCGCAGCACGTCGTCTCCCCCCGTCGTCGAACCCCGTCGTCGAACCCCGTCGTCGAACCCCGTCGTCGAACCCCGTCGTCGAACGCGGTACCGGCCGATGTCTAGTTTCGTCCGGTGCCGCCCAACATGGCGATCATGGTGCACGGGACGGTCGCCGTCCTCGGATCGGCCGCCGCCCTGGCCGCCCTGGCCGGTGTCGCGACGGCGAGCCCGCTGATGGCGCTCAACGCCGTCGGGTTCGTCGGCACCGGGGCGC
The DNA here is from genome assembly GCF_036044095.1 of Actinomycetospora sp. NBC_00405. Taxonomy (NCBI): domain Bacteria; kingdom Bacillati; phylum Actinomycetota; class Actinomycetes; order Pseudonocardiales; family Pseudonocardiaceae; genus Actinomycetospora; species Actinomycetospora sp. NBC_00405. Next base: position 5,749,956 of record NZ_CP107938.1, on the reverse strand, counting down.
TGTCGTCCGCCGCGGTCTTCTACTCGGTGGCGCTGCTGCGGATCGGGCTGAACAGCGCCCGGAAGGCCGCGACCACGCTGATCGCGGTGCTCGCCGGCTCCGCGGGGTTCATGACCCTCGTCCTCGTGCTGCTCCTCACCGAGGCGAGGTTCCGCGACGAGGCGTCACGCTTCGGGCTCCACTCGGTGGCGGGCATCGGCGTGCTGCTCGTGCTCGCCACGGCCCTCGCGGTCACCTGGCACGAGCGGTAGCCGGGCGGCGGATCAGGGCCACGGTCTCGCGCACGGCCATGACCAGTGCGAAGGCCGCGAAGACCAGACCGAGCACCACCGTGTCCAGCGCCAGACCCAGCAGTGCCCCGGCCACGACCCCGGGCGCCGACGTCAGGCCCAGCAGCCAGCCCCAGCGGGCGGACGCCGTGCCCTGGCGGATGTGCACCCAGGACCCGACGATCGAGTTGGGGATGAACATCAGCAGCGACGTCCCGGCCGCGACGTGCAGCTCGACCCCGAACAGCAGCACCATCGCCGGGACGGCGAGCAGCCCGCCGCCGAGGCCCATCGCGCCCGACCAGGCGCCGATGACGATCCCGACGACGAGGGTCGCCGGGACGACGAACCACAGGTCGGCGAGCAGGCCGGCCGGCAGCAGGGCGTGGGTCAGCAGCGGGAGCCCGAGCGCGTCCACCGAGAACTTGGCGGCCGTCAGCACCAGGATCACGACCAGCAGGACCCGCAGCAGCCGCTCCGACGCGCGGGCCAGGAGGCGCGGCCCGATGAGGGCCCCGAGGGTGCCGCCGACCAGCATCCCGGTGCCGATGCGCAGGTCGACCGCGCCGCCACCGAGCGCGTAGGCGGCGGAGCCGGCCACACAGACGCCGATGTTCGCGATCGTCGACGTGCCGTGCACGCGGGCCCGGGACATCGCCGTGAAGCGGTCGAGCCCCGCGACGAACAGCACCCCGCCGCCGCCGCCGATCAGGCCACCGACGACCCCGCCGACCACCCCGATGGCCGCGATCCCGCCGCGGGAGCCGCCCTCGGTCGGCTCGTCCCGCCGCGTCCGCACGGCTGTCACTGTCGCCGATGGCGACGGTGAGGGCCAGCTCGGTCCGCGGTGGGGACGGCCCTGTCGATCGGTACCGTCCGACCTGTCGATCCCGCCGGGGTCCGTTCGTGGGGAGGCATGAGCATCGACATCGAGTACCTGCCGCCCGCCCGCACCCTGCTCACCGGCCTGGCGATGGTGGAGTCGGCCCGCTGGCACGACGGGCGGCTCTGGTTCGCGCACTGGGGCGTGGGCGAGGTCGTGGCCGTCGACCTCGAGGGCAACGCCGAGGTGATGGCGCCCGGGCCGGCCTCCATGGGCTGGTCGATCGACTGGCTGCCCGACGGCCGCCTGGTCACCACGGGCGAGTCGGTCACCATGCGCGAGCCGGGAGGGCCGGCCACGACGCTGCGCGACCACGGCGCGAACGAGGTCGTCGTCGACCAGCGCGGCCACGTCTACGTCAACGGTGCCGACTTCGACTTCGCCGGCGGCGCGGCCCCGGAGCCCGGCTGGATCGACCTCGTCGCGCCGGACGGCTCGTCCCGCCGGGTCGCCGAGGACATCCAGTTCCCCAACGGCATGGTCGTGACACCGGACGGCGCCACGCTCGTGGTGTCCGAGTCGTTCGCGGGCCGGCTGTCCGCGTTCGACATCGGCGACGACGGCAGCCTCACCGGCCGGCGCGTGTGGCCCGACGGCATCGGCGTCGACGCCGAGGGGGCGGTCTGGGCCCAGACCGCCGACACGTTCGCCCACTCGCAGCGGCCGGACGCGCCCGGCGGGGCCTGCGTCCGCGTGCTCGACGGCGGGGAGATCACCCACCGGATCGACACCGAGCTGCCCTGCTTCTCGTGCGTCCTCGGCGGCCCGCAGGGCCGACACCTCTTCCTGCTCTGCAACGAGTTCGAGGGCATCGACAAGCTCGTCGAGGTCCAGGGCCGGCGGTCGTCCCGGATCCTCGTCACCGAGGTGCCGGCGATCAGCCCGGACGGGCGTGATCGATGATCGCCTCGAAGTCGACGCCGCGCAGCGTCCCGTAGCCGGGGCCCCATCCGGTGCCGAGCCGCGAGGTGACGAACGCGTCGGCGACGGCGGTCGGCGCGTGCTCGACGAGCAGCGCGGCCTGTGCCGCGAGCGCGAGCCGGGTGACCAGGTAGCGCGTGGTGTCCTCGGGCTCGTTCACCAGCTCCTCGATGTCGGCGAGGGCACCGGCGAGCAGCGGGTGTTCGGCGGCGGCCGGCCGGATGTCGTCGAGCACCGGCTCGAGCGCCTTCGGCTCGCGGGCCAGGACGCGTCCGACGTCCATGACCATCATGTTCGAGGTGCCCTCCCAGATCGCGTTGAGCGGCGCCTCGCGGTAGTACCGCGGCAGCGGGTGCTCCTCGATGTAGGCGTTGCCGCCGATGGACTGCATCACCTCCTCGGTGACCCCCGAGACCCGCCGGCAGTTCCAGAACTTGGCGACGGGCGTGAGCAGGCGGCTCACGAGCTGCTCGGACACGTCGTCCTGGTGGTCCTCGGCGCGCGCCACCCGGAACCCGAGGTGCGCCGCGCCCGCCCACTCCAGGGCCAGGTCGGCGAGCACGGGCGCCTGGATCGGCAGCTGCGAGAGCGGGGCGCCGAAGGCGGTGCGGTGATCGTTGAAGTGCAGGGCCTGGGAGAGCGCCGCGCGCATCAGGCCCGCGGACCCGACCGCGAAGTCCAGCCGGGTGTACTCGGCCGAGGACAGGATCGTCCGCACGCCCTTGCCCTCCTCGCCGACCAGGATCGCCTCGGCGTCGTGGTACTCGATCTCCGAGGAGGCGTTGGCGCGGTTGCCGAGCTTGTCCTTGAGCCGGTTGACCCGGATCCCGTTGAGGCTCCCGTCGGCGCGCCGCCGCGGGATGAGCAGGCAGGACACCCCGCCCTCGGTCTGCGCCACGGTGAGGTAGCAGTCGGCCATCGGGACCGAGGCGAACCACTTGTGCCCGTTGACCAGGTAGGTCTCCCCCGTCCCGCGCCGGCCCACCGGGCGGGCGACGGTGACGTTGGCCCGCAGGTCGGAGCCGCCGTGCTTCTCGGTCATGAAGTAGCCGATGGTGGCCGCGGACTTCGCGGTGACCGGCACGTCCGCGGGGTCGTAGCCCTCGACGACCACCTTCTCCGCCCACGGCGCGAGCTCGGGCCGGCTGCGCAGGATCGGGATCGACGCGTAGGCCATGCCCGTCGGGCACGCGGTGGACCCGTCGACCTGGTTCCAGAGGTACGACAGCACCGCGCGCGCCGAGTGCGCCCCCGGCTCGACCGCGGTCCACGCCAGCGAGTGCACCCCGGAGCCGAAGGCCAGCGACATCAGGTCGTGGTAGCTCGGATGGAAGTCGACGTCGAAGACCTCACGGCCCAGCCGGTCCAGCGGACGCAGCTCCGGGGTGTGGCGCTGGGCCTTGCGCGCGGTCTCGAGCACCGCCGGGTCCCAGACGCGCGACCCGAGGGCGGAGGCGCGCTCGCGGACCCACGGCGCGTACCGCTCGACGACCCCGGACGCGATCGCGTCGCCGGCGAAGGCGTCGACCCCGTGGAGGTCCGGGACCAGGTTGTCGTCGGGGATGGGGCGCGCACGGGAGAACGGGGTCTCGTCGACGAGGGTCACGGGGCCATCTGAGCCGCGGTTCACCACCCTCGTCAATCGCCGACCTGCGACCGGGGCTGCGACTCGGACCCGCCCGGCTCAGCGCCGGTCGAGGCCGTCGAGCAGCGGGATCAGCGCCGCGGCGAAGCGGTCCGGTTCGCCGAGCAGGGCCAGGTGGCGGGCGCCGGGGATCTCCTCGATCAGGGAGGTGCGCAGGCGCGCGGCGGTGGCCTGCGCTCGCTCAAGGATGTCGATCATGCTCGGCTGGCCCTCGGCGCGGTGCCGACGAGACAGCCGACCGCAGGCGGCAGCAGGGGGCACACCGCCGACCCTGCACGCACAGCCCACCGCTCTGCGCGGACAGGACATTCCGCCCGGACTCCCGCTGCCAGGTTGGGACGACCTGCTCGTCCTCGCGACGGCCTGAGAAAGGGACCCCGTCATGACGCACGCCGCCCGCCCGGCCCCCGACACCATCGTCCTCGTCCACGGCTTCTGGGTGACCCCACGCTCCTGGGAGCAGTGGATCGCCCACTACGAGGCCAAGGGCTACCGGGTGATCGCCCCGGCCTACCCCGGCTTCGAGGTCGAGGTCGAGGCCCTCAACGCCGATCCCTCGCCGGTCGAGGCGCTCACCGTCCCCGCGATCGTCGAGCACTTCGAATCGGTCCTGCGCGGGCTGGAGAGCCCGCCGATCATCATCGGGCACTCGGCGGGCGGGGCGTTCACCCAGATCCTGCTCGACCACGGGTTCGGGGCCGCCGGCATCGCGCTGAACTCGGCGCCCACCGAGGGCGTGCCGATCATCCCGCTCACCCAGGCCAGGGCCACGTTCCCGGTGCTCAAGAACCCGGCCAACCGGCACCGGGCGATCCGCTACGACTTCGAGCACTGGAACTACGCCTTCACCAACACCTTCCCCGAGGCCGAGGCCCGTGCGCTCTACGAGCGCTACGCGGTTCCGGTGTCCGGCGGCATCATCTTCGAGAGCGCGCTGGCCAACCTGACCCCGGGCCACAGCGGGACGTGGGTGAACTACCACAACGAGGACCGGGCGCCGCTGCTGTTCGTCGCCGGCAGCGAGGACAACATCATGCCGCCGAAGATCCAGTGGTCGAACGCCGGGCACTACAAGGGCGAGAAGACGATCACCGAGGTGGTCGAGTTCGGCAGCAAGCCCCACCTCCTGCCCGCCGCGCCCGGCTGGGAGGAGATCGCCGACTACGCCCTGGCCTGGGCCCTGCGCCACGCGACGACCCCGCCCGCGATCGTGCCCGCGCCGGCGGCCCCGGCCGAGCCGATGACCGTCTGACCCGCCCGCCCACGACCACGCGACGTGCCCACCGGTGTGCACGTCGTGGTGGTCGTTGACCCCGCCGTCCCGGGGGCCGACGCTGAACGGGACGACCCACGACACCGGGGAGCACCGTGCTCGTTCCCGAGCGGGCCACGAACGCCCCGGAGATCGCGCTGGTCCTCCCCACCGGCGACCCGGAGTCGTGCGCCCTCGTCCTCGTCGACCCGTCCGCGCCCTCCGTCGTCGGCCGACCCGCCGGCGCCCCGGGCGCCCTGCACGTCGACCTCGACGAGCTCGGCCTGCCCCTGCACGTCGTCCGGGCGGCCGCGGGCGAGCTGCGGTCCAGCCCGCTCTACCCCCTCGTCCGGGACCACGTCGTCCGCGTGACCACCCGGACGTGGGCGCTCGCCGACGGTGCCGCCGCCGCGGACCTCGGCCGGGCCTCGGTGCGGCTGGTGCGCGCCCTCGTCCTCTCCGCCGCCGAGCAGGCCCGGGCATTCGACGAGGAGGCGCCGGCGTCGACGGCGGACCGGGTCGACGCCTACGTGCGCACCCACCTCCGCGACCCCGACCTCGCTCCCGCGGAGATCGCCGCCGAGAACGGCATCTCGGTCCGCGCCCTCTACAGGATCTTCGAGGAGCGCGGCGTCGGCCTCGAGCGATCGATCATCCAGCGGCGACTGGAGGGCGCCCGGACCGACCTCGCGGCCCCCGGCCGTCGCCACCACTCGATCGCCACCGTGGCCCGCACCTGGGGCTTCGACAACCCGAGCTTCTTCTCGCGGCGCTTCCGCGCGGCGTTCGGCCTCACGCCCCGGCAGTGGCGGGACGGGACCGGCGCACCCACTCCGACGGCGTGAGCCCGTAGGCGCTGCGGAACCGTCGGCCGAAGTGACCGGCGTCGACGAACCCCCACCGGCGGGCCACGGCGAAGATCGTGACGTCGGACGGCAGGAACGTCAGCTCCCGGCGGACGCGTTCCAGCCGCTCCCGCAGGATCCACGCGGCGAGGGTCTCCTCCCGGTCGCCCCACACGGTGTAGAGCGTGCGGAGCGAGACGTGGTGCGCCGACGCGACGCGTGCCGGCGTGAGGTCGCGATCGCCCAGGTGGGCCCGGACGTGGGCGACCACCCGCGCGCGCAGCGTCTCCCCCAGGACCTCCCGTTCCCGGTGCCGGGCAACGGAGGCGACCAGGGCCCGGGTCAGGTCGGCCGTCGCCGCGCCCAGGTCCGCGGCCACGACGGGGCTCGCCGCGAGCTCGTCGATCGCGCCCGACATGTGCACGAGATGCGCCCGGACCAGGGGCAGCAGCTCGCTGTCGGCCAGCCGGGGGACGGCGGCCCGCACGACGTCGACGCCCAGGCCGAGGTCGGCGTGGGAGATGTGCGCGACGATCGAGCTCATGCGCGACCCGGCGTGGGAGAACGCGTACGGGCTGGTGAAGTCGACGAGCACCACGCCGTCGCGGCCCAGCCGCTGGTCGGTGCCGTGCGCCGAGTACGTGCACCCGCTGCGCGCCAGCGCGATCCCGACGAGCTCGGGAGCGTCGCGGCGCACGTCGCGCGCCGTCCGGGTCAGCGTCAACGCCGTGCCCACGGTGCGCAGGACCCCGGCGCTGCCGAGCTGCCACGCCTCGGCGCGGACGTCCACGGACTCGGCCGGCGCCTTCATCTCGACCCGACGTCGGACGCCGCTGCGGGCGATCACCTCCTGCACCAGCTCGGCCCGCTCGCCCGGTGGGTGGGCGGTGGACTCCAGGACGAGGGTCATGCCCGCTCCCTCCCGAGAGGCACACGCCCTTGTGACGCCCCGTCACCGACGACTCGTTCCGACAGGTGAGCATAGGGACGACACGGGCGAGTCGGAAGCACCGACGGTGACCTCGGGTCAGCGGACGGGCTGCGACCCGTCCTCGGCCTTCGGCACGAGCACCTCGCCCTCGAGGCCGTCGGGATCACGGAAGAACATGCTGAAGGCGGCGCCGAAGTCGTTGACCGTGCCGTCGGAGGCGCCTCGGGCCATCAGCCGCTCACGGATGGTCGCGAACGCCGGGTAGGACGCGGCGTGGAGCCCGAAGTGGTCCAGGCGTCCGCGGTGCCACATCGGCGTCTGTCGGTCGGCCTCGTCGCTGCTCGGCACGGTGAAGACGTTGAGCTCGGTGTGCGGCCCGATCCGCATCACCGTCATCGTCTCCTCGCCGTCCTGGCCGTGCGCGCGGGTGGGCCCGATCTCGGCGTCGAACACCGCCGCGTAGAACTCCCCCAGCCGCGCGGGGTCGTGGGTCAGGCACGCGATGTGGTCCACCCCGCGAAGAAGCACGTCGATCATCCCTTTCGTCACCGATCGTCCCCGGAGCAGGGCGTCGCGGCGGCTGGTGCGGAGCCGCGCCGAGCTGCCAGCATCCTCTCGTGGAGTCCGTGCAGGCCGGGTGCGCTCCGACCACGGGTCGTGCATGACGTCGGGCGAGCCGCCGTGGTTCACGCTCCCGGTCTCCCGCTGGTCGGCCCGGGCCGCCGTGGCGGGCCTCCAGGCCAGGGCGGGGGCCACGCGCCACGAGCTGATCCTGGCGGCCGCCCGCCGCTTCGCCTCCCAGGGCTACCACGCGACGTCGCTCGTCCAGGTGGTCGAGGACTGCGGCCGCACCAAGGGCGCGCTGTTCTTCCACTTCGGTTCCAAGAGCGCCCTCGGCTGGGCGGTCGTGGACGAGGTCCACGCCTCGTGGGAGGACCTCACCGAGCGCATCGCCGCCCGGCACCTCGATCCCCTGCAGACCCTGCTCGTCGTCTACGACGCACAGATCGCCCGCCTGATGCACGACCCCGTCGTCCAGGGCGGGGTGCGCGTGATGCGCGAGGACCCGGGCATGCAGGCCGACCGGCACAAGTGGGTCGAGGGCTGGCGGGCCGAGAGCGAGGTCCTGCTCGCGCGGGCCCGGGCCGACGGGCTGCTCACCGCCGACACCGACCCGGCGGCGGTCAGCACCACGCTGCTCGGCACCGTCGTCGGGCACCACTACCTCGCCGAGGCCCAGCCCGACGGCCCCACGACCTGGGAGCGCATGACCACGACGTGGGTCGGGCTCCTCCCGACCATCGCGGTGCACCCCTGGGTCGCGCGCTGGTCGGCCTCCGGCTGGTCGCAGCGGCCCGCGCCGACGGCCAAACCCTACGAGCGGGCCCGACGGGAGGGTGTGTCCGACGCGGGGCCGTGATCCCGGACACCGTGACCTCGGCGGGCGATCGGGGAGAGCGCCGTAGGGTCCTCGACGTGACGACCGGGGCGACGTGGGGCGATGTCTTCACGTCGTTGACCGATCGGTCCCACCTCGTCGTCGGTGAGGGCCTCTCGGCCATGATCGACGAGGCCGTCCGGCCCCTCGGGCTCCACGCCGACGTGCTGCTGATCGACCTCGGTCAGCGGGTGCTCACCTCGGTGCGGGTGGACCCCCCGGCGCCGCAGTCGGTGGACGGGACCCTCGCCGGGCGTGCGTTCCAGTACGGCGAGTTCGTCGCCGGCTTCAGCGACGACGGTCGCCGGATGCTGTGGGTCCCGATGCTCGACGGCACGGAGCGGGCCGGGGTGGTGAGCCTGGAGCTCGGGCCCGAGGTGGTCGACGACCTCGAGTTCCGCCGCCGGTGCTGGACCCTGTCCGGCCTGATGGGGCACATCGCGATCGCCAAGCTGCCCTACAGCGACCGCATCCGTCGCATCCGCGCCCCCCGACCGCTCACGGTGGCCGCCGAGCTCCTCTGGCAGCTGGTCCCGCCACGCACCTTCGCCACCGACAACGTCTGCGTCACGGCGCTGCTCGAGCCCTACGACCGGGTCGCGGGCGACGGCTACGACTACGTCGTGGACCTCGACACCGCCTACGTCGCGGTGTTCGACGGTGTCGGGCACGACCTCGCCGCGGGCAGTGCGACCGCCCTGGCGGTCAGCGCGATCCGCAACGCCCGCCGCCGGGGCGTCACCGACCTCGCGGCGCTCGCCGTCGAGGCCGACGTCCAGATGCAGGCGGCCGGGGTGCTCCCGCGGTTCGTGACCGCGATCCTGGCCCGGCTGGACCTGCGCACCGGCGAGCTGCGCTACCTCGTCGCCGGCCACCCCCACCCCCTGTTGCTGCGTCACGGGCACCTCGTCGGCGCGTTCGAGGCGACACCGCGGCCGCCGCTGGGGGTCGGCGAGCACGCCGCCCCGGTGGAGGAGGCCGTGGAGTGGCTCGAGCCCGGCGACCGGGTGGTCTTCTACTCCGACGGGATCACCGAGGCGCGCGGCGCCGACGGACGGTTCTTCGGCGAGCGTCGGCTGGTCGACCTCAGCGAACGCGCGGAGCTCGACGAGGTCTCGGCGCCCGAGACCCTGCGACGGCTCGCCGCCGCGGTCCTCGAGCACCAGGGCGGGCTGCTGCAGGACGATGCCACCCTGCTGATGGTGGACTGGTCGGCCACGGCGCACGAGCGCCTGCTGCCCTCGGTCGCCCGGGACGTCACGGCGTCGACCCCGCCGTCGCAGCGAGCGGAGAAGGTCCGGTCCGGCGCGGCCGGGGGCTTCCGCTCCCCCACGGCGTGAGTCAGAGGTAGCGGGTCAGGGCGAGGCTGGTACCCCACGGGCCGGCCTCGATGGCGACGTCGTCGACCAGCTCCCGCATCATGGTGAGCCCCCGGCCCCGGTGGCCGGTCTGGGCCTCCTCGAGCTGCCAGGACCCGTCGTCGGCGACGGTGATGACCAGCCGGTCGTCGGCCTGGGACGCGGTGAGCGTCATGGTGCCGGCGGCGTGACCGCTGGAGTAGGCGTGGTCGCAGCAGTTCTCGAGCGCCTCCGACGCGGCCAGGACGAGGTCCTCGATCACGTCCGCGTCGAGGTCGTCCCCGCCGAGCCACTGCGCGAGACGCCGCCGGAGCAGACGGACGTGGCCCCCCTGCGCCGACGTACTGACCTGCAGGGTGTCGGGCCATCGGGCGACGGCGGCGGCGCCGTGGGCGTCCGGGTTCGGCATGGTGCGTCCTGGGTGCCCGATCCGCGACGGGCCAACCCACCGATTCCGTGACGCATTCCTGAGAATGGCGGCCCTCCGCGTCACGGACGATCCTCGATGCACTCCAGAATGGTCACGATGCGATAGTGAACGCCATTCCTTGCTGGCGATTCTTGCCTGTGCTAAACCGAGCCGGGCCGTCCAGCCGCGGGCGGTCCATCATCGACAGAAGGGATCGTGGAGCCGGGATGAGCAGGTTCAACGGTGGCCGTCACGTTCTACCCGAGCCGGAGCAGCCGGCCGGGGTGGTCACCGCCCTCGGGATCGACGAACAATCCGAACCCTTCGAGCCGGTCCGTCCGACGGCCGCGCCCGAGGGAGCCCCGAATGTCGTGGTCGTGGTCCTCGACGATCTGGGGTTCGGCAGTTCCAGCGCCTTCGGGGGACCCTGTGACATGCCGACGGCCGATCGGCTGGCCGCCGACGGGCTGCGCTACACCCGCTTCCACGTGACCGCGCTGTGCTCGCCGACGCGCCAGGCGCTGATGACCGGGCGCAACCACCACTCGGTCGGCATGGGCGGCACCACCGAGATGGCCACGTCGGCCCCCGGGTACTCCGGCTTCCGCCCGCGCAGCGCGGCGACGATGGCCCGGACCCTGCAGGGCAACGGGTACTCGACGGCCGCGTTCGGCAAGTGGCACCAGACCCCGCCGTCGGAGATCAGCCCCGTCGGCCCGTTCGACCGCTGGCCCACCGGCGAGGGCTTCGACCACTTCTACGGCTTCATGGCCTGCGAGATGAACCACTGGTACCCCCTGCTCTACCAGGGCACCACGCCGGTCGAGCCCACCCGGCGGCCGGAGGAGGGCTACCACCTCTCCGAGGACCTCGTCGACCACGCCGTCGACTGGGTGCGCACCCAGCGCACCCTGACCCCGGACCGCCCCTTCTTCACCTACCTCGCCTTCGGCGCATCGCACGCGCCGCTGCACGTCCGGCCCGAGTGGCGGGACCGCTACCGCGGGCGGTTCGACCACGGCTGGGACCGGCAGCGCGAGCTGACGCTGGCCCGGCAGAAGGAGCTCGGGGTGATCCCCCAGGACGCCGAGCTCGCCCCGTGGGTCGAGGAGGTGCCGCACTGGGAAGAGCTCAGCGACGACCAGCGCGCGCTGGGGGCGCGGTTCATGGAGACCTTCGCCGGGTTCACCGAGCACGCCGACGCCGAGCTCGGGCGCTTCGTCGAGGAGCTGGACCAGCTCGGCGAGCTCGACAACACGATGATCGTCTACCTGATCGGCGACAACGGCGCCTCGGGCGAGGGCGGTCTCGAGGGCACGCTCAACGAGCATCGCCTCGGGCACGGGCTCGTCGACGACCCCACCGAGATGATCGGGCGCATCGACGAGATCGGCGGCGTCACGAGCTACCCGATCGCCCCGGTGGGCTGGGCGCTGGCGCAGAACACCCCGTTCCAGTGGACCAAGCAGGTGGCGTCCCACTTCGGCGGCACCCGCGACGGGCTGGTGATCCACTGGCCCCGGGGCATCACCGACGGCGGCGGCCTGCGCCACCAGTTCCACCACGTCATCGACGTGCTCCCGACCGTCCTGGACTGCGCGGGCATCCCCGCCCCGGTGTCGGTGGACGGGGTGACGCAGAAGCCCATCGAGGGCACGAGCATGCGGTACACGTTCGACGACGCCGCAGCGCCCGACCGCCGCCGGACCCAGTACTTCGAGATGTGCGGCAACCGCGGCATCTACCACGAGGGGTGGACCGCGGTGACCCGGCACGGCGTCCCGTGGGACATGGTGCCGAAGGCCGGGAAGTCGTTCCGCGACGACGTCTGGGAGCTCTACGACACCACCACCGACTGGAGCCAGGCCCACGACCTCGCCGCTCGCCACCCGGACAAGCTCGCCTCCCTGCGCGAGCTGTTCCTGATCGAGGCGGCGAAGTACCAGGTCTTCCCGCTGGACAACCGCGTCACCGAGCGGGAGAACCCGCGGATCGCGGGGCGGCTCGACCTGCTCGGCGACCGCCGCTCGGTGACCTACCACGGGCGGACGCGACGGCTGATCGAGGAGACGACGCCGAACATCAAGAACCGCTCCCACACGGTCATCGCCGACGTCGACACCGACGGCGCGCTGACCGACGGAGTGATCGTCGCCCAGGGCGGGCGCTTCGGGGGCTGGGCGCTCTACTGCCTGGGCGGGCGCGCCTGCTACGTCTACAACTACTTCGGGACCACGAGCCACGTCCTGCGCGCCGAGGACCCGATGCCCGCCGGGCGCCACGAGGTCCGGATGGACTTCCAGTACGACGGCGGCGGCCTCGGCCGCGGCGGTGTCGTCGTGCTCAGCGTGGACGACGTGAAGGTCGCCCACGGCACGGTGGACGCCACCATCCCGTACTACTTCTCGTTCGACGAGACCTTCGACGTCGGCGTCGACCTCGGGACGCCGGTGGGCACCGACTACCCGGTCGTCGGCAACGCGTTCACGGGCACGGTGCACACGGTGCGCATCGAGCTCGGGGACCCCGGCGACGAGGAAGGGACCTCCGAGCACGGGGGGCTCTACCGGCGGGTGATGGCCGCCCAGTGAGAGGTCAGGTGGCGCAGCGGAACCCGAGGTTCCCCGAGCTGGACTCCGGGGTGTTCGACGACCGCGCCGCCACCCGGAAGCGGTAGCAGTACGAGTCGTGGCAGAGGTACGAGCCGCCGCGCATCACCCGGCTCACGCCCTCCGCCGGCCCGACCGGGTCGGCGGAGGGCGACTCCCGGTAGGTGTCCGGGGAGAACCAGTCGGCGCACCACTCCCAGACGTTGCCCACCATCTGCCAGAGCCCGTGACCGTTGGGCCGGTAGGTCTTCACGGGCGCGGTCGTCAGGTAGCCGTCCTCCTCGGTGTTCTGGGTGGGGAAGCGGCCCTGCCAGATGTTCAGCGGCCAGCGACCGCGGGGCCGGAGCTCGTCGCCCCAGGGGAAGCGGGCGCCCTCGAGCCCGCCGCGCGCGGCGTACTCCCACTCCGCCTCGGTGGGCAGCCGCTTGCCCGCCCACGCGCAGTAGGCCTGCGCGTCGTTCCAGGACACGTGCACCACCGGGTGGTTGGCGCGGTCGCCCACCGACGAGCCCGGGCCCTCCGGTCGCCGCCAGCAGGCGCCCCGCACGCCGAGCCACCACCCGGCGCCGTCGACGCTGGTCAGGACGTCGGAGCGATCCCCCTCGAAGGCCAGGTGGAACACCGCCGACGACCCCCAGCGCTCCGCGTCGGTGACGTAGGAGGTGTCCTTGACGAACGTCGCGAACGCGGCGTTGGTGACCGCGGTGGCGTCGAGCCCGAACGGCGCCAGGGTGACCTCGTGCACCGGGTGCTCGCCGTCGTCGACGTAGCCCTCACCGAAGTGGTCGCCCATGGCGAAGCGCCCACCGGGCAGGGCCACCTGCCCCCGTGTGCTCACGCCCCGAGACTAGAGGTGGCCGGTGTTGAGGGGCTCGTCGCGACCACGCAGAGCCAGCCACGTCACCACGGCCATGAGGGCGGCGGCGACGCCGAGCACGGCGAGGGCGGGCTGGAGGCCGCCGACACCGACCCCGATGCCCGCGATGACCAGCGGGGCGAGGAACTCGCCGAGGAACAGCGACCCGGTCCACAGCCCCGTGCCCCGGCCGCGCTGCTCGAACGAGAGCCGGTTGACCGCCCAGGTCAGCAGGGTCGGCAGCAGCATGCCGGTGCCGAAGCCGGTGATCACGGCGCCGAGAGTGACGACGACGAGGGAGGTCGTGGCGAAGACGACGACCAGGCCGACGGCGGACAGGCCGAACGCGGTCGGCAGCAGGACCCGGGGCGAGAGCCGGGAGATCCGGCCGAACACGATGGCGCCGGCGGCCGTCGCCAGCGACATGACGGCGCTGATGCCGCCGATGACGGCGGTGGAGGTGACCCCGAGGCCGTTGAGGACGAACGAGAGCTCGACGATCAGCGCGTAGAAGACGGCGCCGCCGAACAGCGTCACCAGGCACGGCGCGGCCAGCAGCCGCCACGGCACGCCCGCGAGCCGGGCGCCGGTCCGGGCATCGGCGGCGGGACGGGCCGGCTGCCAGAGGAACCGCGCCATCGGGACGACGAGCAGGATCGCCGCGAAGTACAGCCAGAACGGCGTACGCCAGCCCGCGGCGCCGAGCGCTCCGCCGAGCCCGAGGAAGACCGTGGCGGAGAGGGTCGCGACCAGCGTCTGCAGCCCGAGGTAGCGGCTGCGCTGCTCGCCCGACCAGTAGTCGCCGATCAGCGTCGTCGCGCAGGTCATGATCGCGGCTTCGCAGACGCCGACCAGGACGCGGCTGCCGAGGATCGCGCCGAGCGAGCCGAGGTACAGCGGTGCGGTACCGAAGATCGTGTAGCCGACCATCGCGACGAGCAGCAGGCGCTTGCGGTCGAAGCGGTCGGCGATCGCGCCCGCGAACGGCGCCATCAGGCCGATGATCAGCGCGGGCACGGTGAGCACGATCGGGACGAGCACCTCGACGCCCGCCACCGCGGCGAACTCGGCCTGGATCTGCGGCAGGACCGGGGCGATGAGGACCGCGCCGAGCACGGACATGCAGCTCGCCGCGAGCAGCAGGATCAGCTGCGCGCGGCCGGCGGGACGGCCCGTGGCGGGGTCGACGACCGCGTCTCCCGCGATTTCGGCGGCCCCCGGGACGGGCGGCGTGGTGGGACTGGTGGTCATGGGTGGTTGGCTCCTCGGCCCTGAGGTGGCGCGACCGTTCGTGCTGGTCGGCGGGTTGCGGTGGCCGTCAGGGTGACGACGCTCTCAGGGGGCGAGGAAGCCCGAAGACCTGATGACGGGTATCGGGGCTGCCGATACTCGTGTCAGACCGTCTCGTGCCGGAGACGGTCGCGGACGCGGCCGAAGACGGTGCGCAGCCACTGGTGGCCGGTGTCGCGCTCGTAGACCGGGTGCCACCAGAGCGCCTCGACCAGCGGCGTCACCGGGAACGGGCACGGCAGGATCCGGACGTCCGCGGCGGCGGCGAGCCGGGCCGCGAGGCGCTGCTGGACGAGCGCGAAGCGGTCGGTGCCGGCCACGAGGAACGGCAATGCGAGGAAGCTCTCCGAGACCGCCACGACCCGCGGCTCGATGCCGACCATGTGGAGCTGCTTGACCGCGGGGGTGAACCGGGTGGGCTCGCGGTAGGTGACGGCCATCGGCAGCGTGTGCAGGTGCTCGAGGGTGAACGTGTCCCCCACGACCTCGTTCCCCGCGCCGACCATGCAGACCCACTGGTCGTCGTAGAGGTCCTGGTGGGGCAGGTCGGTGAGGTAGCCGTGCGGCAGCAGCAGGCCGTCGACCGCGCGGAGGCTCTCGGGCGCGGCGTCGACGGTCTCGGTGCGCATCTGCTGGAACCGCAGGCACACCGACGGCGCCTCCGCGGCGAGCAGCTCGCTCAGCGGCCCGCCCAGCACCGTGGCCGCGTAGTCGGAGACGACGACGGTGAACTCGCGGTCGGACACGGCCGGGTCGAACTCGGGCTGACCGGCGAAGACCCGCTCGAGGACACCCACTGCGCCGGTGACGCGCTCGACGAGGTCGGTGGCGAGCGGCGTGAGCTCGTAGCTGTTGCCGACGCGGGTCAGCAGCTCGTCGTCGAAGTGCCGCCGCAGCCGCGACAGGGCCGTGCTCAGGGTGGGCTGGCTCAGCCCGAGGCCGGCCGCCGCCCGGGTGACCGACCGCTCGCGGAGCAGCGCGT
The DNA here is from genome assembly GCF_036044095.1 of Actinomycetospora sp. NBC_00405. NCBI lineage: Bacteria > Bacillati > Actinomycetota > Actinomycetes > Pseudonocardiales > Pseudonocardiaceae > Actinomycetospora > Actinomycetospora sp. NBC_00405. Next base: position 5,734,268 of record NZ_CP107938.1, on the reverse strand, counting down.
CGAGGGACACGAGCAAATTCAGGTCGAGGTTCTGCAACGCGACGCTGCGCCGCGCCCTCACCGCTCGCCCATCGGAAATCGCCATACCCCGCATCGCCAGGTTCGTGTTCCCGGATAGTGCTCGGGTCCCGCACGGTGAGGCAACACACACCGAGTCCTCGGGAGGGACCAGCAGTGCCGACTGAGCCGACCGGCGGCGACACCCGCGCCATCCTCGCGGCGGGCCTCGACCCGGCGAAGCCCGAGGACGCCATCGCCGCCACCGTCGCCCGCGTCTCGAACTGGGGCCGCTGGGGTGCCGACGACGTTCTGGGCACCCTGAACCTCCTCGACGACGCCAAGCGCGTCGAGGGCGCACGCCTCGTCCGCCGGGGTGCGGCGTTCTCGCTGTCGCAGCCGTTCGACATGGACGGGCCGCAGCGTGGGTGGCGGCGGCGCACCAACCCCGTGCACACGATGCTCGACACCGGTCGCGAGGCCCTCGACGGCGAGTTCCCGCACGGGCTCGGCGGCGCCGACGACGTCATCGCCATGCCGCTGCAGTGCTCGACCCAGTGGGACGGGCTCGGGCACATCTTCGACCACGGCCACGCCTGGAACGGCCGCGCCGCCGCGGACGTCGTCACCAGCGCGGGCGACCGCGTCACCGGTATCGAGACCGCCGCCGACCGCCTCGCCGGGCGCGGGGTGCTGCTCGACGTCGGCCGTGCCCTCGGCCCCACCACGGGCGCGGGCGCCGGCGAGCTGCCCGACGGCTTCGCGATCACCACCGAGCACCTCGAGCGGACCATCGCCGCCCAGGGCGTCACGGTCGGGCGCGGCGACATCGTCTGCGTGCGCACCGGCCAGTACGCGCGCACCCGCCGCGAGGGCTGGGGCACCTACGCCGGTGGGCCCGCCCCGGGCCTGTCGTTCACCACCGCCGATTGGCTGCACGACACCGAGATCGCGGCGATCGCCACCGACACCTGGGGCTTCGAGGTCCGGCCCAACGAGTTCGACGTCGCCTTCCAGCCCCTGCACCAGATCGCGATCCCGCACCTCGGGCTGTTCATCGGCGAGATGTGGGACCTCGAGGCACTGGCCGCCGACTGCGCGCCAGGAGGAGCAGGGGCCGGCGTCTACGACTTCTGGCTCACCGCCGCACCCCTGCGCATCACCGGGGCCGTCGGCTCCCCCCTCAACCCGCTCGCCGTCAAGTAGGAGGACCTCATGGCTGCGGTCCGATCCGTGCTCGTGGTCGGCGGCGGTGCCGCCGGCTGCGCCACGGCCATCCAGCTCGCCCGCGCCGGCGTCGCCGTCGACCTCGTCGAGGTCAAGAACGACGTCACGGCGGTGGGCTCGGGCATCACGCTGCAGGGCAATGCGCTGCGCGTGTTGCGCGATCTGGGCGTGTACGACCACGTGGCCGCCGTCGGCTACGGGTTCGACACCCTCGGATTGCGCGCGCCCGACGACACGGTGCTCGTCGAGATGCCGGACGCGAAGACGGGCGGTCCGGACCTGCCCGCCACCGTCGGCGCCCGGCGCGCCGATCTGGCGCGCGTGCTCGTCGGCCGCGCCCAGGAGGTGGGCGCGAAGCTGCGCTTCGGCACCACCGTCGAGACCCTCGCGCAGGACGGCGCCGGCGTCGACGTCGCGTTCTCCGACGGCAGCACCGGGCGCTACGACCTCGTCGTCGGCGCCGACGGCGTCCGGTCGCACGTGCGGTCGCTGATCGGGGTCGAGGTGGACGTCGCCCCGCTCGGGATGGGCATCTGGCGGGTGTTCACGCCCCGTCCGGCCGGCATCGAGCGGACCGACCTCTACTACCACGGCGCCTGCTACATCGCGGGGTACTGCCCGACGGGCGAGGACAGCATCTACGCCTACCTCGTCGAGGACGCGCAGGACCGTTCGGGGCTCTCGCCCGAGGAGCAGCTCGAGGTCATGCGCGGGCTCGCCGCGCAGTACCACGGGCCGTGGGACGACATCCGCGCGCTGATGACCGACGCCGCGCGCGTCAACTACACCTGGTTCGAGTGGCACGTCCTCGACCGACCGTGGCACCGCGGGCGCGTCGTGCTGATCGGCGACGCCGCGCACTCCTGCCCGCCCACCCTCGCCCAGGGCGCCGCCCAGGCCCTCGAGGACGCCGCCGTGCTCGCCGAGGTGCTCCTGGACGCCGACCGCCTCGACGGCTCGGTGCTCGACACCTTCACCGACCGCCGCCTCCCCCGCGCCCGCACCGTCGTCGAGAACTCCGTGCAGCTCTCGCGCTGGTTGCTCGACCACGTCACTGACGCCGACGTCCCCGGCCTCATGGGCCGCACCGCCGCGCTGCTCTCGCAGCGCCCTTGACAGGAGCGACATGGACCGCCTCATCACCCACCTCCGCCACGTCGACCTCGGCGTGCCCGACTTCGACCGCCAGCTCGCCTTCTACACCGACCTGTGGAAGCTCTCCCCGGAGACCACCGACACCGGGATCGCGTTCCTCGCCGCCGAGGGCTCGCCGGAGCAGTACCAGGTGCGCCTGCGCGCCGACGCCGAGAAGCGCGTCGACCTCATCGCCTTCGGGGCCGAGTCGGCCGCCGACGTCGACGCCCTGGCCGAGAAGCTGGGGCGCGAGGGCGTCACCCTCGTCAGCACCCCCGACAAGCTGCAGACCCCCGGCGGCGGCTACGGCTTCCGCTTCTTCGACCTCGAGGGCCGCACCGTCGAGGTGTCCTCGGACGTCGCGGTCCGTCAGCACCGCCGCGTCGAGGAGGGCGAGTCGGTGCCGGTGAAGCTCTCCCACGTCGTCATCAACTCGCCGCAGCCCGAGGCGCTCGTGGCCTGGTACGACCGCCACCTCGACTTCAAGCTCTCCGACACCCTGTACTCGCCGCACATGGGCGAGATGATGTGGTTCCTGCGCTGCAACCCCCAGCACCACTCGCTCGCGATCGCGCGCTGCCCGCACGTCTCGCTGCACCACGCCTCGTTCGAGCTGCGCGGCATCGACGAGTACATGCGCGGCACCGGCCGGCTGCTGCGGGCCGGGGTCGAGAAGGTGTGGGGTCCCGGGCGCCACATGGCCGGGAACAACACCTTCTCCTACTTCCTCGACCCGCAGGGCAACACCGTCGAGTACACGACGGAGCTGGAGAACCTCGACGAGGACACCTGGCACCCGAGCCTGCACGACTTCACCGACCCGATGGTCTCCGACCAGTGGGGCACCGCGAACCCGATGAGCGAGTTCGTCGCGAAGAAGTCGTTCAACGACCCCGACCGCGGCGTCTTCGTCGCGCCGCCGGTCTGATGCGCGTCGCTTCGGTGCTGCACGACGGCGTCGTGCGTGTGGGCGTCGTGCAGGGCGACGGGGTGCACCTCCTCGACCGCCCCGTCACCGTGCTCGACCTGCTGCGCTCCGGCGAGCTGACGGCGGCCGGGCGGGACGCGCTGCGCTCCCGCCCGGTCGCGCTCCGGGACGTGCGCCTGCTGGCGCCGCTCGAGCCGCCGACGGTGCGCGACTTCGTCGCGTTCGAGGAGCACGTCGAGGGCGTTCGCAAGTCGATCGACGGCGTGGGCGGCGTCGTGCCCGAGTGGTACGAGGCGCCGACGTTCTACTTCACCAACCCCTACGCGGTGATCGGACCGGACGACGACGTCCCGGTCCCGCCGGGGAGCGCGGTGCTCGACTTCGAGCTCGAGGTGGCCGCGGTGATCGGCCGCGAGGGCCGCCACCTGTCCCCGGAGCGGGCGCGCGAGCACATCGCCGGCTACACGATCTTCAACGACTGGTCCGCGCGCGACCTCCAGGCCCGCGAGATGAAGGTCAACCTGGGCCCGGCCAAGGGCAAGGACACCGCGACGACCCTCGGCCCGTGGCTGGTCACGGCCGACGAGCTCGAGCCCTACCGCGACGCCGACGGCTTCCTCGCGCTCGCCATGACCGCCGAGGTCAACGGCCGTGTCGTGGGCCGCGACCTGCTCTCGAACATGGGCTGGCCGTTCGAGGACCTGATCGCCTACGCGTCCCGGGGCACCCTCGTGCGCCCCGGCGACGTCCTGGGCTCGGGCACCTGCGGCAACGGCGGCTGCCTCGCCGAGCTCTGGGGCCGCGGCACCTCGCGAGACGATCTCCCGCCCCTGCAGCCCGGCGACGTCGTCACCCTGACCGTCGAGGGCCTGGGCACGATCGCCAACCGCGTCGTGCCGGGCGTCGAGCCGATCCCGGTCCCCGCCGCCCGCCCGCGCCCCCGCACCCGCCCGGTTGCGCCGGTCGGGTCATGACGAGTGTCAGCGGCGTGGCGCCGCAGACGTTGAGTGTCCGTCAAGACGAGCACGCCGATAGGGCCACGCAGACGACGGCGCGCACCATGATCGTCACCGGCGCCGCGCAGGGCATGGGCGCGGCGCTGGTGGCCCGGCTCGGCGCGGATCACCGCGTCGTCGGGCTCGACGTGCAGCCCGGCGACGGCGACGACGGGGCCGTCGAGCACCGCCGCTTCGACGTCGCGTCCCCCGACGACTGGGCCGCCCTGGCCGGCGATCTCGATCGCGTCGACGGGCTGGTCCTCAACGCCGGCACGACCTGGCGGGCCCGGCTCGGCGAGGTCGCCCTCGCCGACTGGGACCACGTGCAGGCCGTCAACACGACGGGCGCGCTGCTCGGCATCCAGGCCCTCGCGCCGCTGATGTCGCCCGGGGCGTCGATCGTGCTCGTCGGCTCCGTCGCGGGGCTGACCGGCCACTATCCGGTGGCCTACACGACCAGCAAGTGGGCGCTGCGCGGGCTCGCGAAGGCCGCGTGCCTGGAGCTCGGACCGCGCGGCATCCGCGTCAACGTCGTGCACCCCGGCTACATCGAGACCCCGATGACGGCCTCCGCGTCGCCCGCGTTCCGCGACGCCAACGTCGCCGAGACCCCGCTGGGGCGCACCGGCACCGTCGACGAGGTCGCCGCGCTCGTCGCGTTCCTGCTCTCCGACGCCGCCTCGTTCATCACCGGCGCCGAGATCCCCGTCGACGGCGGGATGACCGCCCATGGTGGCGTCAAGTCGATCTCCGACGCGCTGCGCTGACCCCGAATCCCGAGAGGACCCCGAAGTGTTCGAGTACTTCCCCGGCAACTACGTCTGGAACCTGGGCGTCGTCGCCACGCTCAACAGCGGCGGGCTCATCGACGAGGTCGACCGCGCGTGCCGCCCCATCAAGGAGGCCGCGGCCCAGGGTGAGGACGCCGGTACGCCGGACTTCCTGCGCGCCTGGACCGCGCTGACCGACCAGCTCGTCGGCCAGGCCGAGGAGGCCGAGAAGGCCGGGCACACCCGGACCGCCGGGCAGCTCTACTCCCGCGCCACCAACTACCTGTGCCAGGCCGAGCGGATGCTCGCCCATTCCGACGAGAACCGGGTCCCCACCTACCGCCGCGTGCTCGAGCTGGCGCAGAAGGCCTTCGACCTGCAGGACACGCGCATCACCCGCGTCGCGATCCCCTACGAGGGCACCACGCTGCCGGCGTACTTCAGCGCGGCCCCGGCGACCGACGCGGGGCCCGCGCCGGTGATCATCCTGGTCAACGGGCTCGACTCGGCCAAGGAGCACATGTACAGCTCCGGGCACTGGGCCGAGCTCGCCGCCCGCGGCATCTCCTGCCTCATGCTCGACCAGCCCGGCACCGGCGAGGCGCTGCGCCTGCAGGGCCTGACCGCGCGGATCGACACCGAGGTGTGGGCCGGCGCGGCCGTCGACTTCCTCGAGGCCCGCGACGACGTCGACGCCGACCGGATCGGCATCGTCGGCTGGTCGCTCGGTGGCTACTTCGCCCCTCGCGCCGCCGCGTTCGAGAAGCGCCTCGCCCTCTGCGTCGCCTGGGGCGCCAACCACAACTGGGGCGCGGTGCAGCGCCGGCGCCTCGAGCGCGAGGGCGAGCGGCCGGTGCCGCACTACTGGGAGCACGTGCTCTGGGTGTGGGGACACGACGACCTCGAGACGTTCATCGAGTTCGCCGACGGCGTGCACCTCGACGGCGTGGTCGAGCACATCACCGTCCCGTTCCTCGTCGCGCACGGCGAGAACGACCGGCAGATCCCGCTCGAGTACGCGCACCGCTCCCACGAGCAGGCGGTCAACAGCCCCCGGCGCGAGCTGCGGGTCTTCACCCCCGAGGAGGGCGCGACCGAGCACATCGGGCTCGACCACCTCCCGCACGTCAGCACCGTCGTCGCCGACTGGGTGGCCGACGTCTTCGCCGACCTCCTCACGCGGTCGCGGTCGTGAACACCGGCCACCCGATCTCGGTGCGCCACGCGGCGGGGTCGGCGGTGTCGCGGGGCCCCACCAGGTAGGTCTCGTGCACGGGGCCGTCGACGAGCAGGGCGTGCTCGGCGAGGTGGGCGCCGAGCGCGCCGTAGGTGACGTCGATGTCGTCGTGCGGGCCGGGGTGCACCGTGAGCGCGAGCTCGCGGGCCGGGAGGTCGACCGGGTGCACGCGCCCGGCCCGGACGTCGCGGTCGGTCGGGACGAACACCGTCGCGCGGCCCGCGCCGTCGGTGAACAGGGCGTTGTCGTAGTGCCCGGCCGGTGGGCCGGTCGCCCGGGCGCCGGCCGCATCGACCGCCGCCTCGATCTCGGCCATCGCCGCGGAGTACCAGTCCAGCACCCCGTCGAGACCGACATGGCCGACGACGGCCGTCACCCGACGGGCCGGCTCGCGACGGTGCTCCACCGGCAGGGGCCGCGGCTCGGCCGTGAGCAGGCGTTGCAACGCGCCGACGGCCTCGGTGGTGGCCGCGAGGCGCTGCTGGAGCCGGGCGAGGTGGTCGGTGATGAGCGTCGCGCGCTCGTCGACGTCCGCGGCGAGCAGGCGGGCGATCTCGCGGACCGGCATGTCCAGGTCGCGGAACCGGCGGATGACCTGCGCGGTGGGGACCTGGTCGGTGGAGTAGTAGCGGTACCCCGAGTGCGGGTCCACCTGGTCGGGCTCCAGCAGCCCGTCCTCGTGGTAACGGCGCAGCGTCTTCACGCTCAGGTGGGTCACCGTGGCGAACTCGCCGATGCTCAACAACGCGGTCACACGAGGAGCCTGGACCCTCCCCCGGGGGGAGAAGCCAGCGTGGTCGTCATGACCACCATCGACACCCGGATCGCGCACTACTTCGACCGCGCCGCCGACCCCGACCTCGAGGCCTACTTCGCGCAGTTCGCCGACGACGCCGTCGTCGAGGACGAGGGGCGGCTCCACCACGGCATCGACGCCGTCCGCGCGTGGCGGACCTCGGTGCCGGACGTGACCTACCGCGTCCTGACGATCGAGCCGGACGGCGACGGGCACCGGGCCCTCGCCGAGATCGCGGGTGACTTCCCCGGCAGCCCGGTCACCCTCGCCTTCGGCTTCGTCCTCACCGGCGACCGGATCCAGGAGCTGACGATCCGCCCGGTAGACGACTGAGGGCGTGTCGGGGTCGTCACGACGGGGAAGGTGCCCCACCCTCCGGGACGTTGACCACGACCATGGTCCCGACACTCCTCGCGCCGGACACCACCGTCGTCCTGAACAACGGCCTGCGCATGCCCCAGCTCGGCTTCGGGGTCTCCGAGGCCCGCGACGCCGAGGCGTCGGTCTCCGAGGCCCTCGAGCAGGGCTACCGCAGCATCGACACCGCCGCGGTCTACGGCAACGAGGAGGGCGTCGGCCGCGCGATCGCGGCGTCGGGCATCCCGCGCGACGAGCTGTTCGTCACCACCAAGGTGTGGCGCGGCCACGAGGGGTGCGCGCACGCCCGGGACTGCGCCGCCGGGAGCCTGGAGCGGCTCGGCCTGGACTTCGTCGACCTCCACCTCGTGCACTGGCCGACGGACGTGCTCGCCGAGAGCGTGCAGACCTGGGACGGGATGGAGCAGCTGCTCGCCGAGGGACGCACCCGGGCCATCGGTGTCTCCAACTTCCGCCCGGGCCACCTGCGGCGCCTGCTCGACCTCGGCGGCACCGTGCCCGCCGTCAACCAGATCGAGCTGCACCCGCACCTGCAGCAGCACGAGCTGCGCGCCCTGCACGCCGCCCTCGGCATCACCACCGAGGCCTGGAGCCCGCTGGGACGCGGCGCCGTCCTCGACGAGCCGACCCTCGTGGCCGTCGCCGACCGACTCGGGCGCACGCCGGCCCAGGTCGTGCTGCGCTGGCACCTCCAGCAGGGCACGGTCGTGATCCCGAAGTCCGACAGCCCCGAGCGCATCGCCGGGAACCACGCCCTCTTCGACTTCGCGTTGACCGACGAGGACATGCTGGCGATCGCCGACCTGCACGTCGCCGACGGCGGCGGGCGCATCGGGCCGGTCGCCGACGATCCGACCGGGGCCTGATCACGCCGCGGGCCGGGTCCGGCCGATGAGCGACGGGAAGCGGCGCGCCGCCACCGCGGCGTCACGGGACGCGCGCGGGCGAGCAGCACAAGCCCCGCGACCCCGACGGGCACGTTGACCAGGAACCCCCAGCGCCACCCCACGAGCTCCCCGCAGAGCCCCCCGACGAGCGGGCCGACCGTCGCGAAGCCCTGACCGACCCCGGTGTAGACGGCGAGCGCCCCGGCCCGCCGATCGTCGGGGTAGACCTCCGCGAGCACCGCGAGCCCCGCCGGCATCAGCAGCGCCGCCGCACCGCCGGCGATCCCCCGCCAGACGATGATCTCCGTGCCCGACCCCGAGAGCCCGATCCCGGCCGAGGCGATCGTGAAGCCGACCATGCCGATCGAGAACGCCCGCGCGGCACCCAGTGCGTCGCAGAGCCGACCGCCCAGGGGCAGCAGGACGGCCAGCGTGGCCAGGTAGATCCCGACGATCCAGGCCTGCGTCGCCGGCCCGACGTCCAGGTCGGTGCGGATGCTCGGCAGCAGGACCCCGACGATGCTGGAGTCCAGCACCAGCATCACCATCGCCGACGTCGTGGCGATCAGCGTGGCCCGCACGCCGGGGATCATCCACGCCGGAAGGATCCCGGAGGAGCGCCGGTCAGCGGCAGATGCAGCCGCGGTCCCAGCCGTGGTCGTGGGTGGCCGCACAGAACCGGCGGCCCAGCGCGTCGTGCTCCGACCAGGTGTGCGGGCAGGCGGAGCACGAGGGTTCGCCCGTCCCGTCCAGCACCTGGTCGATGGGATCCTGGACGACCGGGGCCTCGTGAGTGCCCATGGCGTGCCCTTCTCGAGCGGCTGGAGTGGCTCCGGACGCGAGAGGCGACAGCCCCGGCGGAGCAGGTACCGGACCTCGGCGACGCTACGCCGTGCCGTGGGGTGCGCGTAGGCTGAGGTCACTGACGGAGTTGGCCCCGGCACCCGGCGAGCCCCGTTCCCCTCCTGGTGGTCGGAGCTCCCATGGCGTCAGTCGGTCCGAACGTCGACGGTGATGTCCCTCCCGAGCGCATCCTCAAGAGCCATGAGGCCGAGGTCGCCGCGCACCACCTGGCCCGCCGCCGCGCCGTGCCCGTGATCGCCGGGCGCGCCATCGACGCCGACGACTGCCGCGAGCTGCTCCACATGCTGGGGCTCGCCGACGTGGCCGGGCTGCCGTCGATCGAGATCCCGCCGCGCCGCTGAGCCTCGTCACTCGAGGAAGCGCGCCCGGTACCGCGTCGCGACGACGAGCAGCGCCAGCTCGGCCACCACGGCGACCACCACGAGCTCCGCGTCGAGGTAGCCCAGCGCCACGTTGACGCCGGCGAGCGCCACGACGAGCCCGATCCGGCAGAGGCGGATGCCCGCGCGATCGCGACCGATCACCAGTGCCACCGCCGCGACCAGCAGCAGGACGCCGACGACGGCCTCGCCCGCCGAGGCGACGACGAGCATCGGCGGCCGAGTGCCCGGCGGCACCACCTGGTCGTCGAGGACGATCTGCGTGTCCGGGTGGCTGCTCCACAGGGCGACGAGCACGACGAGGCCGACCAGCGAGAGCAGGCCGAGCAGCGCCGAGCCCGCGGCGAGCGCGATCCGGTGCAGCCAGCGCGGAACGAGCGTCGCCTCCGCCCGGGCGAGGCCCGCGACCCAGGTGCGGGACCGGCTCGGCGCCTCCTCGAGCGGGGCGGCCTCGACGACCGGGCGCAGCGCCGCGGCGTAGGCGACGAGGTCGCGCCGTGACGTGTCGGCCTCCAGCGACGCGAGGTCGCGGAGCAGCGCGGCACGGTCGTGCGGGCGCAGGGCGCCGTCGGCGAGGTCCTTCGACCGGACGGCCACCGAGTAGGCGAGTGCCCGGGGCCGGTCGAGGCGGGCGTGGCGCGTCACCGTCGCCAGCCCGAGCACACCCAGGAAGACCACGTAGATGATCGGCGCCGCCAGCGGCGTGAAGTAGTCGTTCTGACGGGTGATGAACTTCCCGACCTCGTCGACGAAGAGCCCGGAGCCGACGCCGACGAGGACCGCGGTGGCCGGCGGCACCCAGCGGTTGCTCCACATCAGGGCGGCGAGCCCGCCGAGCAGCAGGAGCAGCCCGCCCCAGAGGGCGTGGGCGAGGTGGTAGGTCGCCCCGCCGATCTGGGGGTAGCCGGTGAGCGCGAGGTAGAGGCGGGTGACCACCACCGTGACCCCGAAGGCGACGGCCACCAGCCGGACGTTGCGGGCGGCGTCCTCCCGCGGCACGGGACCGCGGAGCCGGCGACGCGCGGGTACCCCGTCACCGGTCGACGCGGCCACCGCGGTCGTGGTCATGGATCACGACCGTAGTGACTCCGGGCGCACCGCGGGGGACGCCCGGCGCTCCGCCCGCCGGGGCGATTGCGAGCGCTCCACCGCGCAGGGGACCCTGTACGTGTGGGCGAACACCCGACGCACCTGGCACTCGACGACCTCGGCGTGGCCCGGGACCTCCCCCGGCCCGGCGGCAAGGACCAGATCCAAGGCGTCCCCTACCGACCGATCCAGTTCCTCGACGACGACCTCCCGACCGCCCTCGAGCGCTCGGCGACCTGGTTGCGGGAGGCCGAGCAGTGGCTCGGTGAGCCCCTCGACGTCATCGCCGTGCACCTCGACTACGACGACGCCAAGGGCTCGCCGTACTACGACCTCAAGCTCCTCTGCAACGAGGAGGACCTGGCGGGCGTGCCGATCGCGATGCGCAAGCGCGACAACCACACGGGGTAGGGCACACCGGCTAGCGGCTCCGGAGCCCGGACGCCTCCACCTGCCCGACGAAGTACCGCACCGACTCGGGCCGGGCGGTGACGCTGAAGTCCAGGTGGTCGGGCGCCTCCCGCCCGGGGAGGGCGCGCACGCCCGGGGCCAGCTCGTCGAACTCGACGCGCAGGGTGCCGGCGCCGACCGTGCCGACCTCGCGCAGCGCGGCGATCGGGAACTCCATGCGTCCGGAGTGCTCGCCGTCGAACGTCACCGCCATCGACGTCACGCACAGTAGGCCGCGGTCGGTGGTGTGGGGCTCGGTGATGACGGCGCTGAGGACGGCGCGGACCGAGGTCGTCTCCGGCACGGCGGCGAGCGCCTCCGCGAGGTGGCGCTTCGACCGGAGGCGCTCGGCGTCCTTGGCGTGCATGCCGTTCAGTGCCCGGCGCAGGTCCTCGCGCTCGGGCAGCGGCACGGGCGGGGTGCGGGAGAAGAGACCCATGGCGTGGACCCTAGGGACCAACGACGGGATTCTGAACGGACTCTTCCGCCGCGCGTCCGGCCCAACTCCGGTGGTGACCGTCTGAACCCTCCTGATCAGGGCATCTCGATCACATGGGTGCCGACGACACGGTCAAGAACCGCTCGAAGCAGGTCAAGGGGAAGGCCAAGGAGGTCACGGGCAAGGCCACCGGCAACAAGAAGCTCGAGCGGAGCGGCCAGAAGGACATGGTCGTCGGCGAGGTCAAGGAACGCGGCAACTCCTGACCGGCACCATCTGACCGGCCATCCGGGCGCCGCCTGACGGCGACCCGCCCTCGCCCCCATGATGGGGGGCGTGGCCACGCGGACGCAGGACACCGAGGTGATCCTCCGCCTGCCGTGCCTCGGTCCCGAGCCGATGCCGCTGACGCACGCGACGGCTGCTGTCGTCGGGTACGCCCGCGCCCGGCGCTGGCTGCGCTTCCGCTCGCCCGGTACCCCGGAGGGCCGGTGGGTCGAGGTGCCGGCGTTCGGCTGGGCACGGTTCGACGCGCGCCCCGCGAGCGGGGGGCTCGACGCCGACATCCTGCTCGCCGAGGGCCTTCACGGACGCCTCGACCAGGCCGGCTGGCACGCCGTGCACGACACCCTCGCGGGGATCGGCGGGCTCGTCGACGCCCTCGTCGCCCGGGCCGGCGGACGCCCGTTCTGGGAGCTGTCCGACGAGGAGCTCTCGGTGCTCGGCGAGCCCGGCACCGTCGGGGCGTATCTGCGCCGGATCGGGCAGGACTCGGGCGCGCACGCCGGGCACGTGCTGGCCGCCCTGCACCACCGGCACCCCGAGCTCGTCCCGCACCTGACCCGGACCACCCGCCGCGCGCTGCTCCCCCATCTCGAGGAGGGCGACAGCGGCGTCGAGGCCGTGGTGCGACGGGACCTGCGCGCCAACGCGGACGCGTTCGCCGCGCTGGAGGACGCCGTGGCGGCGGCGACGGGCGACGCCCGTCCGACCCGCCTGCGCCTGCACGACGTGCTGCTCTGGCTGTCGACGACGCTGCGCCTCGCGCACGCCGTCGCGGCCGGGGACCGGCTGCTCAGCGCGGCCGGCGATCCCGACTGCAGGTCGTGAGCGCCTCCAGCAGCGGAGCGAGGCGGCGGCCCTCGGCGGAGAGCGCGTACTCGGTGCGCGGTGGGCGCGCGTCGAGCACCCGCCGTTCGAGCAGCCCCGCCTCCTCGAGGTCGGCCAGGCGCGCCGCGAGCGTCGCGGGCGGCACCTGGCCGAGGGCCTGCTCGAACTCCGAGAACCGGACCGCACCGAGGTGCGCGGCGTAGAGCACCGAGAGCGACCAGCGTCGCTCCAGCAGTGCCGTCAGCGCGCGCACCTCGGGCGGTACCGGCTCCCGTGAGCACATGTCAGGCGGCCACCTCGAGGCTCTGCGGCACGGGCTCCAGGGCCACGTCGAGGACCTCACTGATCGTCATCGACGGGTGGAACTCCAGCTGCGCGGCCACGTCGGCGGGGACGTCGTCGAGGTCGGCGCGGTTGCGCTCCGGGACGACGATCTGCGTCAGGCCCGCCGCGTGCGCGGCCAGCACCTTCTGCTTCACCCCGCCGATCGGCAGGACCCGGCCCTGCAGCGTGAGCTCACCGGTCATCGCGACCGTGTGCCGCACCGGGCGTCCGGTCAGCAGCGACACCAGCGCCGTGGCCATGGTGACGCCGGCCGACGGGCCGTCCTTCGGGGTCGCGCCCGCGGGAACGTGCACGTGGAACGACCGTCCCGAGAACGCGTCCTCGGCGATGCCCAGCTCCGCGGCGTGCGAGCGCACCCACGACAGGGCGATCCGGGCCGACTCCTTCATGACGTCACCGAGCTGACCGGTGAGGATCAGGCCCTCCTCGCCCGCCATCCCGGCGGCCTCGATGAAGAGGACGTCACCGCCCGCGCCGGTCACGGCCATGCCGGTCGCGACGCCGGGGACCGCGGTCCGCTCGACGGCCTCGGTGAAGACCCGCTGCCGGCCGAGGTGCTTGCGCACGACCTCGGTGTCGACGACGACCTTCGGCGACCCCGACGCCACCTCGGTGGCGATCTTGCGGGTCAGCTTCCCGAGCGCCCGGTCGAGCTGCCGCACGCCGGACTCGCGGGTGTACTCGGACACCACGAGGCGCAGCGCGGACTCGTCGGCGCTCACGTCCCCGTCGACACCGCCCGTGAGGCCGGCGCTCGTGATCTGCCGCGGGAGCAGGTGGTCCCGGGCGATGGCGACCTTCTCCTCGACGGTGTAGCCGTCGAAGGAGATGACCTCCATGCGGTCGAGCAGCGGACCCGGGATGGTGTCCAACTGGTTGGCCGTCGCCAGGAACACGACCTGCGAGAGGTCGATCTCGACGTCGAGGTAGTGGTCGCGGAACGCGTGGTTCTGCGCCGGGTCGAGCACCTCGAGCAGCGCGGCGGACGGGTCGCCGCGCCAGTCGGCGCCGACCTTGTCCACCTCGTCGAGCAGGATCACCGGGTTCATCGTGCCCGCGTCGCGCAGGGCCCGCACCAGGCGGCCCGGCAGGGCGCCGACGTAGGTGCGGCGGTGACCGCGGATCTCGGCCTCGTCGCGGACGCCGCCGAGCGACATCCGGACGAACTCGCGGCCCATCGCGCGGGCCACGGACTCGCCGATCGAGGTCTTGCCGGTGCCGGGGGGACCGACGAGCGTCAGGATGGTCCCCTGGCCAGAGTTCGACCCGAGCCGGTCGGCCTCGACGCCGCGGTCGCGGCGCAGCTTGCGGACGGCCAGGTACTCGACGATGCGGTCCTTGACGTCCTCGAGGCCGGTGTGGTCGGCGTCGAGCACGGTGCGGGCCGCGGCCGGGTCGAGCTGCTCCTCGGAGACCTTCGACCACGGCAGGGCCAGCAGCCAGTCGAGGTAGGTCCGGATCATCGAGGACTCGCCGGACTGCTCGCCGCTGCGCTCGAGGCGGGCCAGCTCGCGCTCGGCCTGCTCGCGCACGGGGTCGGGCATCCCGGCCTCGGCGATCTTCGCGCGGTAGTCGTCCCCGCCGCCGGACTCGTCGCCCTCGCCGAGCTCCTTGCGGATGGACTCCAGCTGGCGGCGCAGCACGTACTCGCGCTGCTGCTTCGCCGCACCGGACTCGACGTCCTCGCGCAGCGTCTTGCGCACCTGCAGCTCGGCGAGCCGCTCGCGCTGCAGGCGCAGGGCCAGCTCCAGGCGCTCACGCACGTCGAGCGTCTCGAGCAGGGACACCTTCTCGTCGTAGGGGGTCTCGGGCGCCCAGCCGGCGGTGTCGGCCAGCGCGCCGGGCTCGTCGATGCCGCGCAGGAACGTCGACACGCGGCCGTCGTCACCACGCAGCTCGAGGATCTCCTCGACCACCACGCGGTACGTGCTCTCCAACTCGCGGATCCGGCCGTCGCGGTCCGTGCTGTCCTGGTACGGCGCCACGTCGACGCGCAGGTGACCTGCCTCGTCGGTGTTGCCCGTCCCGGCCCGGCCGCGGTGCACTCCGGTGAGCTGCACGGCGGTCACGCCGTTCGGGAGTCGGGTGCGGCCCGTGACGTCGGCGACCGTGCCCACCGTGGCGAAGCGACCCTCGTGGCGCGGGACGAGCAGGACCTGCTCGCCCTCCTCGGCACCGACCTCGGCGGCCGGGACCACGACGGTCATGCCCGGGAAGATCACGTTGTCGTCGACGGGGACCAGCAGCAGCTCGGTCATTCTCGTCACCCCATCACTCGTACTGATAGCAGCTACAAGTGTTGAAGTGGCTACGGTATTCCGGGCGCGTGCCCTCAGCCGAGCGCCGGCACGACGCCTGCCTTCTGCAACCAGCCGAGCCAGTCGCCGTGGTGCCAGATCTCGATCGGCGTGCCGTCCCGCCAGGCGATGAGGTGGCAGCCGGTGGCTTCTGTGGCCGCACCCGTGGGCGGCCCCGGCAGGAGCCCCGAGTCGCCGGTGAGCGTCCCGCGGCACGACCAGCGGTGGGCGCTGCGGTCGTCGGCGTCGAACGCGTCCTGGACCGTCAGCGAGAAGTCCGGGAAGGCGGCGTGGAAGGCGGACATGAACTGCTTCAGTCCGGCCCGGTCCATGTCGGGGAACGGGGCCAGGTGGTACACGACGTCGGCGGGCAGCAGCTCGTCGACGACGTCCACGTCGCCCGTCTCCCACACCTCGCCGAAGCGTTCGAACGTCGTGGCCGTGTCCGTCATGTCGCCCCTCCTGCCCGGTCACCTGGGCCGAGCAGCGTCCCACCGGCGCGGGACCGTCAGCGATACGCAGACCTACGTAGGGCTCAGCCGGCCGCTCAGGTGGTGCGGGGGCGACTGCCGCCGCGGGGGCGCATGGTGACGCCGGCGTCCATCAGGAGCCGCCGGACGTGGCCGAAGCTCCGACCGGTGTCCTGCGCGAGGCGCATGAGGCTCTCGCCGGCGGCGTAGCGCTCGACCAGGTACCTCGACAGCACCGCCCGCTCCGACCCGCGGAGCTGCTCACCCGTGTCCGGCACCCAGGTCCCCTTTCCTCGACTGTCGCGACCATAGGCAGGTTCAGGGACCTTCTCCGGGAACTGTCCGGGATTGAGACAGGCCACGTCTCAGCCCGTCACGGTGCTCGGGGGACGCGATCGCGACCAGGCGCGCGGCCCGCTCGGCGAGCCGGCACCCGCGCAGGTGGGCCACGCCGTGCTCGGTGACCACGAGGTCGACGTCGGCACGGGCGGTGGTCACGGGCCCGGACAAGGCCCCGACGACCGTCGAGCGCCCGCCCGCGGTCGCGCGCAGGGCGATGATCGACCGGGCCCCGGTGCGCGCCGCCGCGCCGGAGAAGTCGGCCTGGCCCCCGACCGCACCGAGCGCGCGGCCGTGCACGGACTCGGCGCCGACCTGGCCGGTGAGGTCGACCTCCAGCGCGGAGTTGATCGAGACCAGGCGGTGCAGCCGGGCGAGCACCTCCGGGGCGTGGGTGTAGCTCGCGGGTCGGAACACGACGGGCATGTCCAGGAGCCGGTCGTACAGCGCGGGGCCCCCGACCGCCGTGCCGGTCACGAGCACCCCGCGGTCGATCTCCTTGCGCGCCCCGGTGATCACGCCACGCTCGACGAGGCGGCGCACGCCATCGGTGAGCATCCCGGCGTGGAAGCCGAGGTCACGGTGCTCGCCGAGCCCCGCGAGGATCGCCGTCGGCAGCGCACCTACCCCGATCTGCACGGTGTCCCCGTCGTCGACCAGGCCGGCGACGTGCGCCGCGATCGCCTCGTCCACGGCGTCCGGCGCACGGTCGGGCACCGGTGCGAGCGGGCGGTCGGTCTCGATCACGGCGGCGAAGCGCTCGCGCGGGATGCCCGGCGTGCCGGTGGTGCGCGGCATCCGCTCGTTGATCTCCGCGAGCAGCACCCGGCTGTGTGCGACCGCGTCGGCGGCGTAGTCCGCGCCGATGCCCAGCGAGCACAGGCCGTCGCGGTCCGGCGGCGCGACCTGGACCAGCCCGACGTCGCCGGGCAGCAGGCGCTCGGCGAACAGCCGCGGCAGCGCCGAGTAGTGCGCGGGCACGACGTCGAGCCGGTCGGTGTTGCGCAGCTCCCCCAGCGCGCCGTACGACGTCAGCGACAGCTCCTTTGGGGGCGTGCGCAGCCGGGGGTTGACCGTGAGCCCGCAGAACGCCCGCACCGGCCCGATGGCGGGGAGTGCGTCGAGCAGCGCGTCCACCAGGGGCGTCGCCTCGGCGCCGGCCTGGCTCCACCACACGCCGTCGCCGGGTCGGACGTGGCGACCCACCTCGGGTCGGTCCAGGTCGGGCATCAGTAGGAGCGCTCGAGCCCGAGCACCGACTGCGCCAGGTAGTTCAGCGCCATCGCCTGGGGCAGCGGCGCCAGGCGCTGCAGGCGTGCCTCGCGGAAGTAGCGCTCGACGTGGAACTCCTGCGCGTACCCGAAACCGCCGTGGGTCTGCACCGCGGTGTCGGCGGCGAAGAAGCCGGCCTCCGCGGAGACGAACTTCGCGGTGTTCGCCGCCTCGCCGGCGGGCTCCCCGCGGTCGACGGTCCACGCCGCCTCCCGCACCACGAGCCCGGCGGCGTGCAGGCGGGCGTGGGCCTCCGCCAGCGGGTGCGCCACCGCCTGGTTCGCACCGATGCTGCGACCGAACACCCGGCGTTCCTTCGCGTAGGCCACCGCGCGCCGCAGCGCCGCCCGCCCGGTGCCCAGCGCCTCCGCGGCGATGAGCACCCGCTCGGCGTTGAGGCCGTCGAGCAGGTAGCGGAACCCGCGGCCCTCCTCCCCCACCAGGTCGTCGGCCGACACCTCGAGCCCGTCGTAGGAGACCTCGCAGGACGCGACGGCGTTGCGGCCCATCTTCGGGATCGGCGTGATCGTCACCGCGGGGTCCTGCAGGTCGGCCAGCAGCAGGCTGAGGCCCTCGGTGCGCGTCGCGCACTCCGCGGCCGGCGTGGTGCGCACCAGCAGCAGGACCTTCTCCGACTCGAGCGCCTTCGAGGTCCACACCTTGCGTCCGGTGACCCGGTAGAGGTCCCCGTCGCGGACGGCCCGGGTGGTGATGGCCGTGGTGTCGAGCCCGGCGTCGGGCTCGGTGACGCCGAACGCGACGTGCAGGTCGCCGGTCGCGATGCGCGGGAGGTAGCGCCGGCGCATCTCCTCGCTGCCGTGCCGCACCACCGGGTGCATGCCGAAGATCGACATGTGGATCGCGCTCGCGCCGTTCATGCAGGCCCCGGAGGCGGCGACCTCCTCCAGCACGATCGACGCGGCCTCGATGCCCTGGCCCCCGCCGCCGTAGGACTCGGGGACGGCGATCCCGACCCACCCGCCCGTCGCCATCGCGTCGTAGAAGGCCCACGGGAACGTGTGCGTGCTCTCGCACCCCGCCCAGTAGTCGTCGTCGAAGCGCGTGCAGACGTCGCGAACGGCCTCGCGGATCAGCCGGTGGTCCTCGGATTCGCTGAAGTCCATGCCCGATGCGTACCAGCGCTCCGGCCGGACCGTCAGCGCTGGAGCTCCGCCCGCACCAGCGCCGCCCCCTGCGCCATCGCCGCGAGCTTCGCCCGGGCGACGGGGCCGGTGAGGTGCCGCAGCCCGCAGTCGGGGTTGATCACCAGCCGGTCGGCGGGCACGAGGTCGAGGGCCCGGCGGATGCGGGTGGCGACGAGGTCGGGCGTCTCGACCTCGGCGCTCTTGACGTCGATGACGCCCAGCCCGATCGCGCGCTCCCAGCCGAACTTCTCGATCACGGGGAGGTCGTCGTCTCCCTTGCGCGCGAACTCCAGGACGAGCTGGTCGACCCGGGCGTCGAGGACGGCGGGGAACAGGAAGTCGTAGTGCCCCTCCCACAGCGGGCGGGCGTAGCGGTTGCCGTAACAGACGTGCAGCGCCCAGCGGGCGTCCACGCCCTCGGTGACCACGTTGACGGCCTCGACGGCCCCGCGCACCTGCTCGGGGTAGCCGGCGAGGAAGGGCTCGTCGATCTGCAGGAGCTCCGCGCCCTGCGCGGCGAGCGCGCGGGTCTCGGCGTTGAGCACCCGTGCGATCGCCAGCGCCAGCTCGTGGCGGTCGTCGTAGGCGAGGTTGCGGGCGCGGCGGGCCAGCGAGAACGGGCCGGTGAAGGAGAACTTCACCGGGGCGGCGGTCTGGGCGCGGGTGAACGCGAGGTCGTCGGCGAGCCCGAGCACCGGGGCGGCGGGGTAGGTGTCGGGGTCGGTGTCGGTGTCGGGGAACACGCGCGGGACGGTGACGTCGTAGTAGTCGGACGCGAAGTCCTTGACCGTCTCGGCGAGCTCGACCCCGGGCAGGCGGGCGAGGAGGTAGTCGATGTCGTTGTCCCGACGCAGTTCGCCGTCGGAGACGATGTCGACGCCCGCGTTCTCCTGGTCCCGCAGCGCGGCCTTGATCGCGGTCTCGTGGAGGTCGTCGAGCTGGGCCCGGCTCATGCGCCCGCGGTAGTAGTCGCTGGTCAGCCGCTCCATCCACTCGGGCACGGGGTAGGAGCCGACGACCGTGGTCGGGAGCACGGGAAGCCCGGTCATCAGTCCATCACCTGCGCCGACATCGTCACGATGTTGCCGCCGCTGCGGTGCGCGAACGGCGCGTACTGCACGTCGAAGCCCCGGCGTCGGGCGACGTGGGCGAGCAGCCGGCCGTTGACCCAGTTGACCACCGAACCGTCGTACTTCCCGGGCCCGCGGAAGTGCGTGCGGTAGGCCTGGGTCTCGGTGACGAACAGGTCGTGGCACACGAGCTTCCCGTAGGGGTGCAGCAGCGGGAGGGTGTCGACGAAGCTCGCCAGCGCGCCGTTGCTGACGTGCATCCGCAGGTCGGCGCCGGACTCCAGCAGCGGGCGCAGCATCTCGCCGCTCACGCCGGGCGCGAGCGCGTAGAGGTCGAGCCCGCCGAGCGGGACGTAGCGCTCCTCGAGGCGGATCTCCGCCCACACCCGGCGCCAGAAGGCGACGGCCGCGGCGAGGTCCGGGATGTGGGCGGGGGCGGCGTCGACGAGCAGCTCGGGACCGAGACGCAGCAGCTTGCGCACCAGGCCCGGGAGCTCGCACGGCTCGGCGCCCACCTGCGCGGCGATCTCCGCGGCGGGCGCGGCCGGCAGGTGCGCGCGGGTCTGCACGCAGTAGGTGCGGCCGCCGAGCTGGGCGACCTCGTCGGTGGGCAGGTTGTCGTAGACGTTGGAGATGTAGACGAGGAAGACCTTCACCGTCAGGAAGCCGAGCGAGGTCCGCGGCCGCGTGGCGTCGAGGACGAACGAGCTGACGTGGTCGCGGTGCCCGGCGACGGTCGCCCGCGCGAGGTCGAGGACGTGCTGCGAGTAGTCGCACATCAGGTAGTGCAGGCGCCGGTAGTAGCCGCGTCCGTGGGCCCGGTCGCGGGCGCGGAACTCGTCGAGGAACACCCTGGCCTGGCTGCCGTTGCCCACGCCGAGCTCGACGACGTAGAGCTGGTCGGGCAACGCGCCGGACGCCAGGAGGCCGTCCCACACCTCGAACAGGTCGTCGATCAGGGCCCGGGCACCGTCCCGGTTGCGCGCGTCGCTCTCCCCACCGGGCAGCGCTTGCTCGTAGCTCTGACCCGTGGCCTCCTCCCAGAGGCGCAGGTGCGACCAGTACAGGGCGTTGAAGTCCCAGATGCAGCTCCTGCTGCCCGGCCCCCAGTCCTCGAGGTGCACGCGCGCTCCGGGGTCGGCGCCGAGCCGGGCCGCGGTCAGCTCCTTGAGCGCGACACCGCCGCTGCGTCGCAGGTCGACGGCCACCTCGAGGTCGTCGTCACGCACGCTGATCGGCGTCGGGGTCGGGACGGAGCCCGAAGAACCGTCGCACGACAGGATCGGCCGCACGTCGACCACGTCGCGGAAGCTCTGCTTGTACTGCACCCAGTCGCAGACCACCCGGACCCGGTCCAGGTCCGCGTCGTCCTCGCCGAGCGCCTCGAGCACCGGGGTGACCGCGGTGGTGAGGTCCACCGGGGTCGTGCCGCGCAGGCGCGCGTGGGGTCGGAGGTCCACCAGCATGGCGTCAGCCCTCTCCGGGAACGGCGGACAACGCGCGCGGCGACGCGTCGTTGGCGGGCCCGCGGTCCGGCGAGAACCCGGCCGCGGCGAGGATGTCGGGGACGCCGCGCTCGTAGCCGAACGCCATGAGGTGCACGCCGGCGACGCCCGGCAGCTCGCGGAGCGCCTCGATCGTCTCGACGCACACGCGGATGCCCTCGGCGGCCACGCGGTCGGACGGGACGCCGCGCAGCCGGCGTTCCAGGTGGTCGGGGACGTGGATGCCCGGGACACCGGTGCGCAGGTACTCCAGCACGCGCAGGGAACGGACCGGGCCGACGCCCGCGAGCACCGCGCAGCGCTCCGGGAGCCCGAGGTCCCGGACGTCGGCCATCCAGCGGGCGAACCCGTCGACGTCGAACACGTACTGGGTCTGGGCGAACTCCGCGCCGGCGACGACCTTCTTCGCGAGCCGCCGCGCGCGGAACGACGCCGGCGGCGCGAACGGGTTCTCCACCGAACCGATGAGCCAGCCGGGCCGCCCGGCGAGCTCGCGCCCGGAGAGCAGCTCGCCCTCGTCGCGCAGGGTCCGGGCGGTCCACGTGAGCTGCACGCCGTCGAGGTCGAAGACGGGCATCGCGTCGGGGTGGTCGCCGTAGCGCGGGTGGTCGCCGGTGAGCAGCAGGACGTTGGGGATGCCGAGTGCGCCCGCGGAGAGCAGGTCGGACTGCAGCGCCATCCTGTTCCTGTCGCGGCAGGTCACCTGCATGATCGGCTCGACACCGGCGCGCTGGACCAGGACGCTCGCGCCGAGGCTGCCCATGCGCACGTGCGCGCCCTGGTTGTCGGTGACGTTCGCGGCGTCCACCCAGCCCCGCAGCATCTCGGCCTTGGCCTCCACGGCGCCGGCGTCGGCGCCCCGGGGTGGCCCGATCTCGGCGGTGACGGCGAAGCGGCCTGCGGCGAGGGTCGCGCGCAGGCCGTTCCCGGGACTCGTCCTCACCGCGGCGTCAGCCCGAGCTCGCGGCGCAGCAGCGGCCGGTCCTCGCGCGGCGCGGTCCAGAGGTCGGCGTCGCGTCCCTGCCAGTGGTCGAGCCAGGAGCTCTGGCCCCACCGGCGGTGGTCGAGCGGACGCTGCAGGCGGTCCAGGTCCTCACCGTGGCCAGACGCCTCGGCGCGCTCGTGGGCCGTGACCCAGACGCAGGTCATCTCCGGGTGCACCTCGCAGCGCCCCTCCGGCGAGACGCCCCCGCAGGGTCCGTTGCGCAGCTGCTTGGGGCAGGTCTGCGGGCACGCGTAGCCGGTGGCGGGCAGGGCGCACTGCCCGCACATCCGGCATCCGAAGAGCTGTTCCTTGCTGACGCGCTCGCCGCGGGTGAACGCCCGCTCGAGCCCCGGGTGGCGCTCGACGAACGACGCCAGCGCCCGGTAGACGCCGTTGCGGGCGAGGACGGCGTGGGCGGCGTAGCTCGCCCGCGCCGAGATCCGGGGAGTGCGCGGGCGGGGCCACGAGGTGTCCGGGACGGGGTCCACACGGGTCCTTCCTGACCACCGAGAGCCGTGGGTGTGACGCGCATCCCAGCCTGGCAGCCCGGCGGCGCCGATCCCTCGGGGCCGACACCAAGGTTCGGACGCGCGACCTTGTGGTGTCCGACAAGCGACCGGGCGCGGTTGGGCCTCCTGGAGCAGCACCGGGCCGGGGTCGACGTCCTACGGTCACGCCGTGGCGCGATCCGGGTCCGGCGAGTCGGTGCTCGAGCGCGTCGTGCGCATCCTCGAGGCCTTCACCCCGCGGTCCCCGGTGCTCACCGTCGGGGAGGTCGCCCGCCGCGCCGACCTCCCGGTGGCGACGGCGTCGCGGCTGATCGCGGAGCTCGTCGGGCACGGCCTGCTCTCCCGCGACGAGGACCGGCGCGTGCGCATCGGGACGCGGCTCTGGGAGCTCGGCTCGCGGGCGTCGCCGACGTCGTCGCTGCGCGAGCTCGCGATGCCGGTGCTCGAGGACCTCCTGCGGGTGGTCGGCCACCACGCGCAGCTCGGGGTGCTCGACGGCGAGGAGGTGCTGTTCGTCGAGCGGCTCTCCGCCGAGCACGCCGTCATCAACTACACCCGGATCGCGGCGCGCCTGCCGCTGCACGCGTCCTCGTCGGGCCTCGTCCTGCTCGCCTACGGCTCCGAGGTCCTCCAGGAGCGCATCCTCGCGGGGACGCTCGCGCGCTTCACGCCGATGACGGTCACCGACCCCGGCGAGCTGCGGCGCCGCCTCGCGGACGTGCGCCGCCAGGGGTTCGTGCTCTGCCCCGGCTTCCTCCACGTCGACGCGACGGGCATCGCGGTGCCGGTGCGCGACGAGACCGGCCACGTCGCGGCGGCGGTGTCGGTGATCGTGCCCAACGACGAGCACGCCCGCGGGTACGTGCCGGTGCTCACGGCCGGGGCCCGGCAGATCGAGCGCCGTCTCACGCAGGACCACCCCCGTGAGCGAAGTTCCCGCCAATAGCCGGGAACATCGCTCACGTGGGTCGTCTCATTGAATGAGAACGGCGTTCCGACCACGGCGGCGGCCTCGTCATGCTCGGCACATGGACAGCACCGCCGTCGACCGCCTCGTCGTCACCGGGAAGGCACCGGCCGCCGAGGGCGTCGCGGTCCTGGAGCTGGCGCGGCCGGACGGGCGCCGGCTGCCGGACTGGACGCCCGGCGCCCACATCGACGTCACCCTCGCGAACGGGGAGACCCGCCAGTACTCGCTCTGCGGGGACCGGTGGGACGCCCATCGCTACCGGGTCGCGGTGCTGCGCGAGGTCGACGGCCGGGGCGGCTCGGCCTACGTCCACGACGAGCTCGCGGCGGGCGACCCGGTGACGCTCGGCGGGCCGCGGAACAACTTCGCGATGGTGCCCTCGGCGCGCTACGTCTTCGTGGCCGGCGGCATCGGGATCACGCCGCTCCTGCCGATGGTCACGCAGGCCGAACGGGTCGGCGCGGAGTGGACGCTGCTCTACGGCGGGCGCCGACGCGCCTCGATGGCGTTCCTCGACGACCTCGCCCGGTACGGCGACCGCGTGCACGTGGTGCCCCAGGACGAGGCGGGGCTGCTGCCGCTGGCGTCCTGGCTCGGCGAGCCGCGCACCGACACCGTCGTCTACTGCTGCGGCCCGGCCCCGCTGCTCGCGGCGGTGGAGCAGACGGTCGCCGCGGCCGGCTGGGCGCCCCACCGGCTGCGCACCGAGCGGTTCACCGCCGCCGAGGTCGGCGCGCCCGTGCGGGACGCCCCGTTCACCGTCGAGCTCACCCGCACCGGCACGACCGTCACGGTCACCCCGCAGATCTCGGTGCTCGCGGCCGCCCGCGACGCCGGGGCGACGACCCTGTCGTCCTGCGAGAAGGGCACCTGCGGCACCTGCGAGACCACCGTGCTCGGCGGCGTGCCCGACCACCGCGACTCGATCCTCGCCGACCACGAGCGCGCGGCCGGGGACTGCATGTTCCCGTGCGTCTCCCGGTCCTGCACCGACCGTCTCGTCCTCGACCTCTGAGAGCGCCTCATGACCACCACCGTGACCAGCACCGCCCTGCCCGCGGTCGCCGCCGTCGACCCGTTCTCCCCCGAGGTGCTCGCCGATCCGCTGCCGTTCCAGGCGGCGCTGCGCGACGCCGGGCCCGTCGTCCCGCTGACCCGTTACGACGACCTGTACGGCATGGGCCGCTACGCCGACGTGCACGCCGCGCTCGTCGACTGGCAGCGGTTCTGCTCGTCGGCCGGGGTCGGCCTGTCGAACTTCCGCCGCGAGGCGCCGTGGCGTCCGCCGTCGCTGCTGCTCGAGGCCGACCCGCCGCACCACGACGCGCCGCGCCGGGTGCTCGCGCCGATCCTCGGCCCGCGGGCGCTGCGCCGGCTGCGCGAGCGGTGGTTCGCGGCGGCCGAGGAGCACGTCGACGCCCTGCTCGCGGGCGCAGGCCCGGTCGTCGAGGTCGACGCCATGCCCGCGCTGGCCGAGGCGTTCCCGCTGCGTGTGTTCCCCGACGCCGTGGGCATCCCTCGCGAAGGCCGCGAGCACCTGCTGCCCTACGGCGACCACCTGTTCAACGCCTTCGGCCCGCCGAACGACCTGGTGGCGAAGGGTGCGCCGCACGTCGCCGAGCACGCCGGGTGGGTCAACGCGCAGTGCGCCCGCGAGGTGCTCTCCGACGACGGCTTCGGCGCCGCGATCTGGGCCGCCGCCGACCGCGGCGACATCACCCACGACCAGGCGCCGCTGGTGGTGCGCTCGCTGCTCTCGGCCGGCGTCGACACCACGGTCCACGGCCTCGGGGCCGTCCTGCGCGCGATGGCCACCCATCCCGGGGCCTGGGACCGGCTGCGCGTCGACCCGACGCTGTCGCGGGTGGCGTTCGAGGAGGCGATCCGCTGGGAGTCGCCGGTCCAGACGTTCTTCCGTACCGCCGAGGTCGACGTGCCGGTCGGCGACACCGTCGTCCCCGAGGGCGCCAAGATCCTCATGTTCCTCGGGTCCGCCAACCACGACCCCCGCCACTGGGACGACCCCGATGCCTTCGACCTCGACCGCGACCCGTCGGGCCACGTCGGCTTCGGCATGGGCCTGCACCAGTGCGTCGGCCAGCACGTCGCCCGCCTCGAGGCCGAGGCGCTGCTGACCGCGCTGGCCGCCCGCGTCGCACGGATCGAGGTCGCGGAGGAGCCCACCCGCCACCTCAACAACACGATGCACGCCTTCGCGACCCAGCCCGTGCGGCTACACCTCGCGGGCCTGTGACCATTGACATGGCCGTACTGATTAGTAGGACTTCCGAGTAACCGCGGACCACCGGCACCGTGGAGTGCGGGCGTCGTCCACCACGGCGTGACCGCACCCTCGTGGAGGTCCCCCTCGTGCCGCCAGCCCCCATCGCCGCCCGTCCCGCCCCCGTGACGACCGGGGAACGACTGCTGGGACTGGGCGCGTACCGGCCGCGGCGCACGGTGGACAACGACGAGGTCTGCGCGCCGCTCGAGGACGTCGACCCGGACTGGGTGGTCGCGCGTTCCGGGATCCGGACGCGCCGGTTCGCCGGGGTCGACGAGACCGTCGTGGCCATGTCCACCGCCGCGGCCGGCGACGCCCTGACCGCCGCCGGTCTCACCGCCTCCGCCCTCGACGCCGTCCTCGTCGCGACGATGTCGCCCGACACCGCGTCCCCGCAGGTCTCCACCCGGGTCGCCGCCGAGCTCGGGACGACCGCGCCGGCATTCGACCTCGGCGCCGCGTGCTCCGGGTTCTGCTACGGCCTCGAGGTGGCGGCCTCGCTCATCCGCGGCGGCACCGCCCGCCACGTGCTCGTGATCGGCGTCGAGCGCATGAGCGATCTGCTCGACCCGCGCGACCGCGGCACCGCGTTCCTCTTCGGCGACGGGGCCGGGGCGGTCGTCGTCGGGCCCGCCGACGAGCCCGGCATCGGCCCCGTGGCCTGGGGCAGTGACGGGGGGCAGGCCGACCTCATCGTCCACTCCCCCACCTGGCAGGAGGCGGCGGGGGGCGCCGGGGACGGGGTGCCGGGCCTGCGCATGCAGGGCCCCGCGGTCTTCCGCTGGGCCAGCACCCAGATCGCCCCGCTCGCGGAGAAGGCCCTCGCCGCCGCCGGGGTGGGCGTCGACGACCTCGATGCCTTCGTGCCCCACCAGGCCAACAACCGGATCACCGACGGGATCGTGCGCGCGCTGGCCCTGCCCGACGGCGTCGCCGTGGCCCGCGACGTGGTGGACACCGGCAACACCTCGGCCGCCTCGGTGCCGCTGGCGATGCACGCGCTGCTGACGGGCGGCGAGGTCCGGGCGGGCGACCTCGCCCTGGTCTGCGGCTTCGGCGCCGGCCTGACCTACGCCGCCCAGGTGCTCACCCTGCCGCCGGTGGCGCCGTCGTCGGCGCCCCGGGAGGACTGACCGGCAGGCTCGCCACCTCGTGGCGCCAGGCGGTGTCGTGGGTGAAGCCGCCGCCGAGGTCGGGGAGCTCGGCGAGGTCCTCGGGCGGCAGGTCCACCGGGAGCCCGCCGGCGTGCGCCACGGCGAGCGTGAGCCCGGCGAGCGTGTCGACGCTGCGGGCGCGCAGCACCGCCTCGGGCACCGACGCGCCGGTGGCCGTGAGGCCGTGCCCGCGCAGGACGACGACGGGCCGGTCGCCCATCGCCGCGACCATCTCGGCGGCGAGCGCGCGGTTCCGGATCAGGACCGCCCGCGGGTACACGGGGACGCCGCCGGCGGCGAGGTGCGCGCCGGGGATGTCGAACGCGCCGGCGATCGGGCGCAGGGCCAGGCCCGCGAGGTCGGCGGCGACGGTGTCGGCCGGGTGGGCGTGGACGACGGCCTCGACGTCGGGGCGGGCGCGCAGCACCTCGGTGTGCAGCGGCAGCTCGTTCGGGACCGCGTAGCCGTCGTCGAGCTCGCCCGTCGCGCCCGGCTCGCCGTCGAGGGTCACGAGGCGGATGTCCTCGGCCGTCGTGAACGCGAGCCCGCGCTCGCGGGGGCCGCGGCAGCGCACGAGCAGCCGGTCGGGCCCGACCCGCAGGCCGACGTGCCCGAGCACGCCGGGGGCGAGGCCGCGGTGCGCGAGCACCCGGCAGGCCGTGGCGACGAGCTCGCGACTCACCCCTTCGCTCCCATCCCGCCGTCGGGGTGGGCCACGTCGCCGGTGATGCCCCGGGCCCGCTCCGAGGCGAGGAAGACGTAGCTCCACGCGTGGTCCTCGCCGGCGAGCGCCACCTGCAGCGGCACGCGCGCGGCGATCCCGGCGGCGCGCTCGGGGCCGTCGTCCAGGCGCTCGCCGTCCATCCCCAGACTCGCGGCGCCCCGCAGGTCGGTGTGCACGGTGCCGCCGGGGGCGACGGCGTTCACCCGCACCTCCGGGGCCAGCTCGTGGGCCAGGCTCGTCACCAGCCCCCGCACGGCGAACTTCGACGCCACGTAGAGCACGCCGCCGCGGCCCGGGTAGTACGCCGAGGTCGACGACGTGAGCACCACCGAGCCCCGGTGCGCGCGCAGCTCGGGCAGGGCGGCACGCACCCCGTGCAGGTGGCTCTTGACGTTCACCGCGAACACCTCGTCGAACGCGGCGTCGAGGACGCCGGCGTCGATGTCGCCGAGCCCGCGGTAGAAGTCGAAGATCCCGACGCAGCTGACGAACAGGTCGAGGCCGCCGAACGCCTCCACCGTCGCCGCGACCGCGCGCTCGTTGTCCTCGCGGGTGGTGGCGTCGCCGGTGACGACGGGGACGCCGTCGGTCCGCAGCGCCGCCGCCTTGTCGGCGTCCTTCTCCAGCACGGCCACCCGGGCGCCCTCGGCGCGGAACGCGTCGACCACCGCCCGGCCGATGCCGGAGCCGGCGCCGACCACCAGGGCGCGCCGGCCGGCGAGCCAGTCAGTCATCGGGCCCGATGTCGAGGGACCCGTACGGGTTGCCGACCATCGTCGAGAACACCTCGTCGGACTGCCAGGTCAGCGCCTCGAGCTCCAGCGGGCACAGCGCCACCCACTGTCCCGAGCGCGGGCACTCGATCATCAGCCGCGCACCGTTGCGCGTCTCGACCTTGCGGACGCGGATCTCGGCGAACTCGTTGGCGACGATGATCTCCTCCCCGCTCACAGGAAGATCGCCAGGTTCTGGGTCCGCAGCACGGACTCGTCGACGCTGATCGTCCGGCGGGCGAGCATCCAGTGCCCGGCCGAGGGCACGGTGCACGACGGGTCGCGGCGCAGCAGGTCCTCGCGGCCCGCCGAGATCAGCGACGGCTCGCGGACGTCGCCCCGGCTGCGGAAGAGCAGCACCGCGGACTCGACGATCACCTCGTCCTCGGTGCCGTCGACGGCGAACGTCCGGACGTTGCCGACGTGGTGGCGCAGGCGCGACGGCGGGTCCTCGGTCCACGCGTGCTCGGTGGCGAAGCGCGCGACACGGCGCGAGAGCGAGTAGTGGTCCTCGTCGAAGTGCGCCATCCCCGTCGCGGTGTCGAACCCGGCGCCGCGCGCGGTCGTCACACGCACCGGCATGAGGTAGCGGATGTCGGTGGTGAGCAGGGAGAGCCAGGTGTCGTAGTCCTGGGTGTCGAGCAGCGCGGCCTCGTCGACGACGAACTGGTGCGCCTCGAGGTGGCGGGGGTCGCCGAAGGGCAGGCAGCGCCCGAGGGTGCGGGGGGCGGGCGCGAGCGTCACGACACTCCTCCGAGGTCGACGGACCCGGGCTCGGCGACGGGGGTCTCCAGGCAGTCGGCCCACGCCCGCAGCATCGCGCGCTGGTTGTACTCGCCGAACCCGACGTAGGCGACGCCCGGCCCGGAGAAGTGGGCGAGCGGCGCCGACACCGGCTCGTCGTCGGCCAGCAGACCCATTCGGTTGTTCAGCTTCAGGCGTCGCGCCATCGAGCCCGCGGCCGTCGACGTGATCGACACCCAGTTCTCGACGTCGTCCTGCTCGAACATGCCGGTCGAGCCGAAGCACATGAGGTAGGCCTTGTAGGAGAGCTCCTTGAAGCGCTCCGGGGCGTTGCGGTCCACCGCGAACCACGACAGCACCTCGGTCTCGTCGGCCGAGACCGGCTGCCACTGGCGCAGGGAGATGAACGGGACGACGTCATCGGACTCCGTGTTCTCCACCTTCGGCCAGTTGTGCACGAGGCTGAGGTTTGGGAACACCGACGCCGCCGAGACCATGAAGCCGTCGTCGCCGACCATGCGCAGCTGTGTGTCGCTCCAGGTGGAGCGCATGCGCGCGATCATCTCGTCGGGGTAGCCGACGTAGCGCAGGCGCTCGTCGAGCGTGCCGGGCGGGAGCTTGTAGGTCGTCCCGCCGCCGCTGCCCGCCCAGTAGAGCGCGCCCTCCTTGCGCTTCGAGGCCTTCGGCTCCCGGAACAGCCCGATCTCCACGACGCTGGAGTGGGTGTGCGGCGTGTGGTAGCTGTCGCCGGCGAAGTTCTCGGCGCCGATCTTCCAGTTCGCCTTCACCCGCCAGCGCTGCGGGCCGACCAGCTCGATGCCCTCGGGGCTCTGCTGCGTGTAGAGGTCGAGGTAGAACGCGAAGTCGCCGAGGTACTCGCGCAGCGGGGGCGCGTGGGCGTCGAGGCTGATGAAGATCAGCCCGTTGTAGACGCCGAGCGACGGGGCCGGCAGGAGCGTCTGCCCCTTCTTGCGGAACCCCTCCTCGCCGCCGTAGGCCTCGCCGTGGAACGGCAGGCCGACGAGCCGACCGTCGTTCTTGTACGACCAGCCGTGGTACGGGCAGCGGAAGTGCGAGGCGTTGCCCACCTCGGCGCGGCAGACCTGCATACCGCGGTGCAGGCACATGTTGAACAGCGCCCGCACGACCCCCGACTCGTCGCGGCTGATGATGAAGGAGTCGTCGACGACCCGGCGCACCACGTAGTCGCCGGGCTGCGGGACCTCGGACTCGTGCGCGACGAAGATCCAGGAGCGCCCGAAGACGCGTTCCTTCTCGAGGGCGAAGAGCTCCTCGTCGTTGTAGATGTGCGCGGGCACCATGCCGCGCCGGACGTCCTCGAGGACGGCCCCGTGGTCGCTCATGGGAGAGCTCCCGTCTTCTGCTCCGCAGACAACGTTTCCTCTGAGGAGAGAGTGCGGTCCACGACCGGGTGCCGTCAAGACACCGGGTCACGCACGTCAGAGGAGGAGCGCGTCGATCTCGCGGGCGGCTTCGCGGACCGCGACGAGCATCGCGGACCAGCGCGGCTCGCCGAGGCGACTGACGGGTCCCGAGGCGTTGATCGCGTGGTGCGGCGTGCGGGCGGCGGTCAGGGCGACGGCGATCGAGCCGACGCCCTCCTCGCTCTCCTCGTGGCTGGTGGCGTAGCCGTCCCGGCGGATCGCGGCGAGCGCCGCGAAGAGCTCGGTGCGCGTGCCGATCGAGTGGTCGGTCATGCGGGCGAGCTGCTCGTGCGGGTAGAGCAGGGCCACCTCGTCGTCGGTGAGCGTCGCGAGCATGGCCTTGCCGTTCGACGTGCAGTGCGCCGGTACCGACCGCCCCAGCCGGCCCCCGACGCGCAGCGCCCGGCTGCTCTCCAGGGAGTCGATGAAGTGCACCTGGTCGCCCTCGAGCCGGCCCAGGTGCACGGTCTCCTCGAGGTCGGCGTTGAGCTTCTCGAGCACCGGGTGCGCGCGGGTGCGCACGTCGAGGCGCCGCAGGATCCCCATCGCGACGCCGTCCAGTGACGGGCCGGGCACGTAGCTGCGCGTGGCGGTGTCCTGCCGGACGAAGCCGCGGTACTGCAGCATCGCCAGCAGCCGGTGCGCGGTCGAGGAGGCGACGCCGAGGTAGTGGCTGACGTCGGTCAGGCGCAGCCGCGGCTGGTCGCCCATGAGCAGCAGGACCTTGAGCGCGTTGTCCACCGAGTCGATCGGGTACTGCGGCGGCGACCCGAACTCGGGGGCCGTCGCCGGCGAGGCGCGATCCATGGGCCGAGCCTACGGACCGTCTGCTCTGCAGAAGACGCGCCGACCGGGTGGACCCGCACCGCTCACGCGGCCGGCAGCACGAACGCGATCCACGTGACCACCGGCGCCACGACGATGAGGGTCAGGCCCCACCCGAGCAGCGTGCGGAACACCCGCGGCCGGCCCTCCTCGGGCACGTTCGCCAGCGTCAGCGCACCGACCGAGGAGAACGGTGTGGAGTCGACGACGGTGGCGGACACCGCGAGCGCGACGATCACGCCCGCCGCCCCGATCTGCCCGGCGACCAGGAACGGCGCGGCCAGCGGGATGAGCACGCCCAGGATCCCCGCGCTCGACGCGAACGCCGAGGTCGCGGCACCCACCAGGCAGAGCAGGAACGCCACGAGCAGCGGGACGCCGAGCCCGGAGATGCCGTCGCCGACCACGTCGATCGTGCCGTAGCGAGAGAGCGCCTCGACGTAGGTGACGACGCCGCAGATCAGCAGGACGACGCTCCACACGATGCGCTTGTCGGCGCCCGCGACCCGCTGCGGGAAGGCCAGGTGCAGCAGGGCCGCCGCGATCAGGGCGAGGAAGCCGATCTCGGCGCCGAACACCAGCGCGCCCACGGCCACCGCGAGGATCACGGTGAGCGTGATCCACTGGTCGGGACGGAGGGCTGTGCGTTCCGGCGCGTCGGCGACCACGACCGGTGTCGGGGTGGCCGCCGGCGCCGTGACCGTGCCGGACGTCCCCACGGGAGCACTCCCACCCCCGCCGTCGGGCTCCTCGGCCGGTCGCGGCGCGGGGACGTCCGCGCCGCCGGAGGTGCCCAGCCGGCTCTCGCGGACGAGCGTCAGGCCTCCGAAGATCAGGTAGGCGGCGACGCCGAGCGCCAGGTTGGCGGCGAGGTTGCCGAAGAACAGCTGGGCCGCCGAGACCTCGAGACCGTTGGCCGAGGCGGCGCGGTTGACGATCACGGCCAGGCCGTTGAGCGGGGAGAAGTTCCCGGCCGACGAGCCGTGGATGACCATCAGGGCCGACAGCCGGCGGTCGATGCCGTAGCGCTCGCCGAGCCCCATGCACAGCGGCGCGAGCATCGCGACGCCCGCCGGGCCGAGCGCGCCCGCCATGGTGGGGATCGCGGCGAACAGGAAGATCAGCCAGGGGACCAGGGGCGGTCGGTCGCCGAGCAGCCCGCAGGCGCGGTCGACGACCCAGGCCAGCGTGCCGTTCACCGTGGCGAGCCCGAAGAGGTACGTCACGCCCACGAGCAGCACGAACAGGTCCGGCGGGAAGCCCGACAGCAGCTCGTCGACGTCCTCCCCCGCCACCAGCGTGCCGATGAGGAACGTGGCGATCAGGGCGAGGACGCCGATGTTGACGGGGCGCAGCGTGCCGATCACGAAGATCAGCACGAGGCCCACGATCCCGATGACGTGGATGGACACGTGGCCTCCCGGGACTCCAGCAGAAGTGTTCTCTGCGGTGAAGAAGAGTGTCTGGCAGCCTCTCGTCGTGTCAACCGTCACAGCGCCCGAGCCGGGAGGACCGATGCCCGAGGAGTCCCCGCCGCCCCGCCCGGGCGCCGACCTGGTGGTCGACTGTCTGGCCGCCGAGGGCGTGGACCTGGTCGCCGGCGTCCCGGGGACGACGGTGATGGAGGTGATCGACGCGATCGCCCGCCACGACGGCGTGCGCTACCTGCACACCCGCCACGAGCAGGTGGCGGGCTTCCTCGCCGACGGCCTCTCGCGCGGCGGGCGCCTCGGCGTCTGCCTCGTCTCGCGCGGCCCGGGCGCCGCCAACGCCGCGATCGCGGTGCAGAACGCCTACGACGAGTCGGTGCCGATGCTGCTGCTGGTCGGCCAGGTCGCCGACCGGATCGTCGAGCGCCGCGCGTTCGAGGAGGCCGACGTCGTCGCCACCTTCCGGCCGATGAGCAAGTGGGCGGTCGAGGTACGCCGGGCCGACCGCATCCCCGAGCTGCTGCAGCGCGCGGTGCGCACCGCCGTCTCCGGACGGCCGGGGCCCGTCGTCGTGTCGCTGCCCCTCGACGTCCTGCAGGAGCCGGTCGACCCCGCCGTCGTCCCGGCGCCGCGCTGGCGCCCGCACCGCCCGGCGCCCGACCCCGACGGCGTCGCGGAGGCGGCGGCGCTGCTCGCCGCGGCCCGCCGTCCGGCGCTGATCGTCGGCGGCGGGGCCGCGGGCGCACCCGAGGCGATGACCGCGCTCGCCGATCGGGCCGGCGCGCCCCTGGTGACCACGTGGCTGCGGCAGGGGGCGGTGCCCCACGACCACCCGGCCTACGTCGGCGGACTCGGCTACGGCGTCCACGACGTCACCTGGCGGGCCGTGCACGAGGCCGACGTCGTCGTCGCGCTGGGCTGCCGGTTCTCCGAGTTCAGCACGCGGCGCTGGACCCTCCTGGCCGACGACGTCCGCCTCGTCCACGTCGACGTCGACCCCGTGGAGCTCGGGCGCGTGTACGTGCCCGCGGTGGGCCTGGTCGCCGACGCCACGGCCGCCGCCCGCGCGCTGACCGCGGCGCTGGTCGCCCCGTCCGAGGAGCGGGTGCGCCGCCGGGACGCGCTGCGCGCCGAGTACGCCGACGCCGCGTCGCCGGCCTCGCCGGTGCTCGACGCCGACGACCCGCGCGGCGGGGTGAGCAGCCGCGCCGCCCTCGCCGCGCTGGCCCCGCTCGCGGCCCGCGACGACGTGCTGCTCGTCCAGGACGCGCCGAGCTTCGGCCCGTGGACCCATCGCCACCTGCAACTGCCGGTGCCCGGGCGCTTCCTCGGGTCGGCCGGGGGCGCGATGGGCTGGGGGCTGCCGTCGGCGATGGGCGTGTCGCTGGCGTGTCCCCGCGAGCGCGTGGTCTGCGTCAGCGGGGACGGCAGCTTCTGGATGGTCGCCCAGGACCTCGAGACCTGCGTGCGCGAGGACATCCCGGTGATCAACGTCGTCATGAACAACAACGCCTACGGCAACACCCGCGACCGCCAGCGCCTCGCGCACGAGGGCCGCTACCTCGGGGTGTTCTACGGCAACGCCGACCTGGCCGGGTTTGCGACGTCACTGGGCGGGTTCGGGGTGCGCGTCGAGCGCGACGACGAGCTGGCGCCGGCCCTCGCCGCGGCGCTGGCCCAGGACCGGCCGGCGGTGATCGACGTGATCCAGGACCCCCTGTACGGCCTGCCCCCGGGCCTCGAGCCGCCGGCCACCCGATGAGCCGCGTCCCGGTCACCCTCGCCTGCTGGGACTACGACCGCACCCGCGCCCTGGAGGACGGCACCGTCGGCGTCGACGGCGTCGACCTGACCTACCTGCGCCTGCCGGTCGAGGAGACGTTCTTCCGGATGCTGCGCCACCGGGAGTTCGACGCGGCGGAGATGTCGCTGTCGTCGTACGTGACCCGGCTCGGGACCGGCGATTCGTCCTTCGTCGCGATCCCCGTCTTCCCCTCGCGCGCCTTCCGCCACCACGGGATCTACGTCCACACCGGCGCCGGCATCCGGGAGCCCGCGGACCTCGCGGGGCGCGTCGTCGGCGTGCCCGAGTACCAGCTGACGGCGTGCGTCTGGATCCGCGGGATCCTCGCCGACCACCACGACGTCCCCGTCGCCTCGGTGCGCTACCGCACCGGCGGCATGCACGCCCCCGGCCGCGTCGAGAAGCAGGCCCTCGATCTGCCGGCCGAGATCGACATCGCCCCGATCCCGGCGGACCGCACACTCGCGGACATGCTGGTCGGCGGCGAGATCGACGCGCTCTACGCGCCGCGCACCCCGCGGCCGCTGCGCGAGGGGCGCCCCGAGGTGGCCCGCCTGTTCGCCGACCCCCGCGCCGCCGAGGAGCAGTACGCCGCGGCGACCGGGATCTTCCCGATCATGCACGTCGTCGTGCTGCGCGCCGACGTCCACGCCCGGCACCCCTGGCTCGCGCGCTCGCTGCACGACGCGTTCGGGCGGGCGAAGGCCGTCACCGAGGACCGCTTCGACGAGGTCGCCGCGAACCCGACGATGCTCCCCTGGCTCTACGACGAGATCGAGCGCGTGCGGCGCGTCCTCGGTCGCGACTTCTGGCCCTACGGCCTCGAGGCCAACCGCGCGGTGCTCGCGACGTTCCTGCGCTACGCCCACGAGCAGGGGCTCACCGCGCGCCGTCTCGAGCCCGACGAGCTCTTCGTGCCCTCGACCCGCGAGGACCACGTGGTCTAGCGGTCGGGAAGGGCCTGCGTCGCCGCCACCGGCTCGTCGCCGGGACCTGCGGTCTGCCGCATGGCCGCCCGGAGCGCCACCCGGCGGAACACCTCGGGGTCCGAGGTCAGCGCCGCCACCCGCCTCCACCGGTCGAGCGTCGTGAAGAGCTCGACGAGGTCGCCGCTGGCCTTCGCGTCGTCCAGCGCCTGCGCGTAGGCCGCGTCGAACTCCGCCCGGTCCTCGGGGGCGAGCACGACGCGGATGGCCGCCGGCGACGCCCCCTTGGCCAGCGGGTGTCCGGGAACCGGCTGCTCGTCGACCGAGTACATCGCCTTCATCGCCCCGACCCTAGCCGCCGCCACCACCTCCGCGCCGCCACCGCACGACGGAGTCGCGATGTCGAGGTGTGTCGGGGGGCCTCGCTAGCCTCCGACCGAGGTGATGGCAATGACGACGGCACGCCCGGGTGAGGTGGGCGACCTGCCGCGGGCGATCGGCCGACCGGCCACCCGCGCGCTGGCCGACGCCGGCGTCACCACTCTCGCGCAGGTCGCCGCAATGCCGCGGGCGGAGCTGCTCGGCCTGCACGGTGTCGGGCCCAGGGCCGCCCGGGTGCTGGACGAGACGCTCGGCCGCGGTGAATCCTCGTGACGCCCCTCCCCCGCACCCTCCAGGAGCGATCACCGTGCGCGTGTCGACGCTGACCCGCTACCCCGTCAAGTCGATGCTCGGCCAGCCGCTCGAGGAGGCCCTGCTCGCCACCGCGGGGCTGCCGCTCGACCGCCGGTACGGGCTGCTCGACGCCACCACCGGGCTCGTCGCCACGGCGAAGCACCCGCGGCTGTGGCGTCGGCTGCTGCAGTACACGGCGTCGGTGGAGGACGACCGCGTGCGCGTCACCGCCCCCGACGGCCGCACCCTCGACGTCGACGACCCCCGGCTCTCCGACGAGCTCGCGGCCGACCTGGGCCGGGTCGTCACGATCGCCGCGGCGCGCCCTGGCGGCGCGGAGGTGGAGCGGCCCGACCCCGAGGACGTGCTCGAGCACGGCGTCGAGCACGAGGTCGCGGCGCCCACGCTGGAGATCTCGATGGGCAGCGCCGCGGACACGTTCGTCGACTACGCGCCGGTCCACCTGATCACCACCGCGACCCTCGACCACCTGGGCATGGACGCGCAGCGGTACCGGCCGAACCTCGTCGTCGAGTCCGACACCGAGCCCTTCGCCGAGACCGACTGGGTCGGTCGGGAGCTCACGGTCGGCGAGGCGACGCTGCGGATCGTGCTGCCGACGCCGCGCTGCTCGGTGCCGACGCTCGAGCACGGCGACCTGCCCCGGGCTCCCGAGGCGCTGCGCCCGTTGCTGTCCGGCAACCGCGTCGACGTCCCCGGGTTCGGGGTGCTCCCCTGCGCCGGCGTGTACGCGGAGGTCGTGCGCGGCGGCACCGTGCGGCGCGGGGACACGGTCGCCCTCGTCTAGGTGCCCGAGCGTGGAGGCCGTGCGATGACCATCGAGTTCACCGACGGGCAGGTCATCACCGTCGAGACCTCGGAGCCCGACTTCGTGTTCACCGCCGTCGTGCCGCCGCGGCACGACGGCCCGCCCGCCCATCGGCACCGCCGCGAGCGTGAGGTGTTCACCGTCGAGTCCGGGCTGCTGATGGTGCGGCTCGGCCGCGAGCGGCACCTGGTGCAGCCCGGCGAGACGGTGAGCGTGCCGCCGGGGACGACGCACGCGTTCGCCAACCCCTTCGACGAGCCGGTCCGGCTGCGGACGGTCGAGACCCCGGCGGGCCCGCTGCAGGCGCAGCTGCGGGCGATGGCGGCCACGACGGGCGCGCCGCCGCTGCGCGAGCTGGCCCGGATCAACGCCGAGCACGACTGGTCGTTCACCGTGGCCGGGCTCCCCGACCGCCCGCAACGGGTGCTGTGGCGACTGCTGGCGTGGTCCCCGTCCCGATGACCGCGATCCGCGTCGCCACCCGGGACCTCTGGTGGTCGTCGATCGGCACGCCACGACCCGCGAGTAGGGGACCGGTCTAGCCACCGGATCGGGGAGGGACCCGACGTGTGGCGCCGGATCGGGCCGGAGAACCATGGGCGCATGGCCGCGGACGATCCCGTCGGGCAACCGGCGGGCACCCCCGACGACGTCGTCGCCGCCTTCGAGGACATCCCCGCCGTGCTGTGGGCGTTCGAGGGCCCCGAGCACCGCGTCGTCGCCGCCAACCGCCTCGCCCGCGCGAGCATGGGCTTCCGCCCCGGGATCGTCGGGCGGCCCATCCGGGAGGTCGCGCCGGAGCTCGACGGCCAGCAGGTGTTCGAGACCCTCGACGAGGTCTGGGCGCGCGGCGAGCCGGTGATCGGCGACGAGCGGCGCATCCTCGTCGACCGCGACGGCGACGGCCGGCTCGAGGAGGACTGGTACTCGTACACGTTCGTCCCCACCCACCACCCGGACGGGTCGATGCGGGGTATGACGGTGCACATCGCGCGGGTCACCGACGAGGTGCTGCGCCGGCGGCAGGCCGAGCTCTCGGCCGCGGAGTCCGAGAAGCGCCGGCAGGCCGCGCAGGACGTCGTGCTGACCCTGCAGCGCTCGCTGCTGCCGGCCGGGCTGCCCGTGCTGCCGCAGGTCCGGCTCGCGGCGCGGTACGTGGTGGCCGGGCGGGAGCTCGCCGCGGGCGGCGACTGGTTCGACGCGGTGCCGCTGCCCGGCGGACGGGTGGCGGTCGTGGTCGGCGACGTCGTCGGCCACGGCGTCGCGGCCTCGGCGGCCATGGGCCGGCTGCGGGCCGTCGGGGCGAACGCGCTGGCCGGGGGCCGGGACGTCCTGGGCACCCTCGCCGAGCTCGACCGGTTCGCGGGCCGCGAGCGCGCCACCCGCGCGACCACCGTGTGCGTCGCCGTCCTCGACCCGCGCACCGGGGACCTCGACGTGGCCGCCGCCGCGCACCCGCCGCCGCTGGTGGTCACCGCGGAGGGCACCCCGCGCTGGGTCGAGGTGGCCGCCGGGGGACCACTCGGGACCGGCGCCGGGGCACCGCGGGTGACGTCCGACCGACTCGGGCCCGGCGACGTCCTCGTCCTCTACACCGACGGCCTCGTCGAGCGGCCGGGGCGCACGCTCGACGACAGCCTCGATGCCCTCGCCCGCACCGCGGTGGCGGCCGGCCACGAGACCGTGGAGGACGACGCGACCGTGCCCACCGCGCAGGTCGACCGGATCGCCGCGCTCACCGTCGAGCGGATGGGCTGGACCGGCGGCGGCCACACCGACGACGCCACCCTGCTCGCCGTGCAGCGCACGGCGGAGCCCCTGGCGCCGCTGACGCTCGAGGTCGCCCCCGACCCCCGACACCTCGGACGGATGCGCCGCGCGGTGGGGGCCTGGCTGGAGCACGCCGGCGTCGGCGAGGACGACGCGATGGCGCTGGTCCACGCGGTGGGCGAGGCCGTCACCAACGCCATCGAGCACGCCTACCCGGAGCCGCCCGCCGACGGCGTCGGCGCCCGCGTCCGGGCGGTGCTCGACGACGAGGGCCGGATGCACGTGACGGTGACCGACACGGGGCGCTGGCTCCCGGCCCCCGACGACCCGGGCGGTCGCGGACGCGGCCTGATGATGATGCGCGGGCTGGTGGAGCGCGTGGACGTCACGGCCGGGCCCGCCGGCACGACGGTGACCATGGTGGCGCCGGTGCACCGCGAGGTCTCGGTGGGCACCTACGCCGACGAGGCCGCGGTCTCGGGCCTGCGCGGCGTCGACCGCGAGCTCACCACCGCGGAGCCGGAGCCCGGCGTGCTCGCGGTGGCCGGGCCGATCGACACCGGGACCGTCGAGCGCTTCCGCCGCGGGCTGCTGGCCGCGGCCCGCGGCGGCGCACGCGGGCTCACCGTCGACCTCGACGCGGTGACCGTGTTCTCCAGCTCCGCCGTGCAGGCGATCCACGAGCTCCGCGGCGCGCTCCCGGGCCTGCGGCTGCGCGCAGGCCGGGGCAGCGTGGCCGGCCGGGTCCTCGACCTCACCGGCCTCTCCGACCCGATCGACGAGGTGCCCGACGGCGCCGCGATGGCCTGACGCCCGACACCCGCGTGACACGGACGGGGGCGCGACGGACAGCGAGCCCTCGTCGGTGGCGCGCCCGCCTCGTGTGACGATGGTCGGCCTGTCCTGCTGGACGCGGTGGAGAAGGAGTGCGTGTGGACGCCCGGGCCGACGATGCGGACGACCCGTCGACCGACGACGAGGTGGTCCACGAACCCGGCGAGATCACGTACGCGGAGCACCTCCATCCCGCCCGCCCGCGGGCGCTGCGCCACCGGGCCCGGGTCCGCTCCCCCTTCGAGCGCCGGTCCAGCGCGCGCGACGGCGAGCCGGTGGGCACCAACCCGACGTACGTCTCGTGGCTGCTCTCGGAGTCGATGCTGGCCGACGCCAACACGATCGCCCGCCAGTTCTCCGGGCAGGGCTCGATGTGGCAGAACCCCTACGCCGACCCCAACCCGCGCCTGGCCGTCGACACCGCGTCGGTGTGGTTCACCGCGTACCCGCTGTCGCTGATCACCCGCCCCGGCCAGTCGTTCCTCGCCGCGCTCGGCGAGGAGGAGCTCTGGTCGTCGTTCGCCGACATCGGCATCGAGGCCGTGCACACCGGC
Organism: Actinomycetospora sp. NBC_00405; assembly: GCF_036044095.1. Lineage (NCBI taxonomy): Bacteria > Bacillati > Actinomycetota > Actinomycetes > Pseudonocardiales > Pseudonocardiaceae > Actinomycetospora > Actinomycetospora sp. NBC_00405. The sequence goes on along the minus strand of NZ_CP107938.1, from coordinate 5,693,906 downwards.
CCCGTCAAGCGCGCGGGCGGCATCTCCGGTTGGGGGCACACGCCCAGCGTCGACGGGCACTTCGACCGCATCTCCACGGTCATCGACCCCGCGTTCGGCTCCGAGCAGGAGTTCCGGGCGATGTGCGGGATGGCGACGTTCTACGGCGGCACGATCATCGACGACGTCGTGCCCGGCCACACCGGCAAGGGCGCGGACTTCCGGCTCGCCGAGATGGGCTTCGCCGACTACCCGGGCATCTACCACATGGTCGAGATCGAGCCCGACGACTGGCACTACCTGCCCGACGTCCCGGCCGGCCGCGACTCGATCAACCTCGACGCCGCCACCGAGGAGCGCCTGGAGAAGGCCGGCTACATCATCGGGCGCCTGCAGCGCGTCATCTTCCACGCGCCCGGGGTCAAGGAGACCAACTGGAGCGCGACGGCCGCGGTGGCCGGCGTCGACGGCATCGAGCGTCGGTGGGTGTACCTGCACTACTTCAAGGAGGGCCAGCCCTCGATCAACTGGCTCGACCCGTCGTTCGCGGGCATGCGCCTGACGATCGGCGACGCGCTGCACTCCCTGGCCGACCTCGGGTCGGGGGCCCTGCGCCTCGACGCCAACGGGTTCCTCGGCATCGAGAAGAGCGTGGCGGAGGGACCGGCCTGGTCGGAGGGCCACCCGCTCTCCGAGGCCGCCAACCACCTCATCGCCAGCATGGTCCGCAAGGTCGGCGGGTTCACCTTCCAGGAGCTGAACCTGACGATGGACGACATCCGCGAGGTCGGCGAGGCCGGCGCGGACCTGTCCTACGACTTCGTCACCCGGCCCGCCTACCACCACGCGCTGGCCACCGGCGACACCGACTTCCTGCGGCTGTGCCTACGCACGAGCCTCGAGACGGGCATCGACCCGGCCTCGCTCGTGCACGCCCTGCAGAACCACGACGAGATGACCTACGAGCTCGTCCACTGGTCCACCGGGCACCGCGACGACGTCTTCACCTTCCGCGGCGAGCCCGCCACCGGCGCCGAGATCGGCGACACGGTGCGCCGCGAGCTCGCGGCCGCGCTCGCCGGCGAGAACGCCCCCTACAACCTCGTGTTCACCACCAACGGGATCGCCTCCACCACGGCCACGGTGATCGCGGCCGCCCTCGGCATCCGGCGCCTCGACGACATCACCGACGCCGACGTCGTCGACATCCGCCGCGTGCACCTGCTGCTCGCGATGTACAACGCGATGCAGCCCGGCGTCTTCGCGCTCTCCGGCTGGGACCTCTGCGGGATGCTCACGCTGCCCCCCGAGCAGGTCTCCGACCTGCTCGCCGAGGGCGACACCCGCTGGATCCACCGCGCCGCGCACGACCTCATGGGCCACAACCCCGACGCGACCCGCTCCGCCGAGGGCATGCCGCGCGGGCGCAGCCTCTACGGCTCGGTGCCCGACCAGCTCGCCGACGAGGCGAGCTTCCTACGCCAGCTGCAGGCGATCCTCGGCGTGCGCAAGCACTACGGCATCGCCACCAGCCGTCAGGTGGACGTCCCCGACGTCAGCCACCGCAGCGTGCTCGTGCTGGTGCACGCTCTCGACACCGGTGAGCACCCCCGCCACGCACTGACGATCCTGAACTTCGGCGCCGACCCCGTGCCCGCCACCGTGCGCTCGACGGTGCTCCCGCCCGGCGGCACCGTGATCGACATGTTCACCCAGGAGACCGTGGGCGTCGTCGACGACCTGCACGCGGTGGGCATCGACCTCAACCCCCACCAGGGCGTCGCGATGCTGGTGCAGCCGCCGCCCGCTACTTGATCTTCTTCAGGGTGAGGTGCGAGTCGATCCGCGCCAGGCCCGAGGTGCGGGCGAGCCGGTCGGTCACGAACGCCTCGTAGGACTCGAGGTCGCGGGTGGCGACGCGCACGAAGTAGTCGGGCAGGCCGAACATGCGTCGAAGCTCGACCACCTCGTCGAACGCGGCCACCTCGGCCTCGAAGGCCAGGTACGCGTCGCGGTGCTTGCTGACGAGGTCGATGTTGACGAGCACCTCGAACCCCCGCCCCTCGACCGCGGGATCGATCTCGGTGCGGTAGCCGATGATGATGCCGTCGTCCTCGAGCCGCCGCACCCGACGCAGGCACGGCGCGGGCGTGAGCCCGACGCGTTCGGCGAGGTCGACGTTCGGGATGCGGCCGTCCCGGCGCAGCTCGTCGAGGATTGCGCGGTCGATGCTGTCCACGCACTGATGATGCCGAAGTTGCGACGCGTGCGCACCCACTTCGCCATCGGGTGGCGCGGCATTCGTCCTACCGTTGCCCCATGACACCGGTCGACCTCCGCGACGCGCTGCGGGACGTCGCCGCCGTGGGCCCGGGCATGGCCGTGCTGGGCACGAGCTTCGGGCTGCTCGTCGTCGGCTCGGGACTCGACTGGTGGTGGGCGCCGGTCTTCAGCGTGGTGGTGTTCGCCGGCTCGCTGGAGTTCCTGCTGGTCGCCCTCGCGGTGGCCGGCACGCCGCTGGCCGCGATCGCCGTCACGACGTTGCTGGTCAACGGCCGGCACGCGTTCTACGGCCTGTCGTTCCCGCTGCACCGGATCCGCAGCCGGGCGGGCCGCGTCTACGGCGTCCTCGCGCTCACCGACGAGGCGTACGCGCTGTACACGGGCCGTCCCGCCACCTCGCTGTCGGGACCGCGCATCCTGACCGGGCAGGCACTGATGCAGGCGTGCTGGGTGGGGGGCGGGACGGTCGGCGCCCTGGCCGGCAGCGGGTTCGGCCTGCACGTGCCCGCGCTGGAGTTCCTCTTCACCGCGCTGTTCGTCGTGCTCGCCACCGAGGCCACCGTCGCCGGGCGCGAGGCCACCGGGCCCCTGCTCGCCGTCGGGTGCGCGCTGGTCGCCCAACTCGTCGCGCCCGGCGAGATGCTGCTGGTGGCGATGGGGCTCTTCGTGTCATCAATGCTGGTCCGGCACCGCTCGGCATCGCGGGCCGCGCATGCCTGACACCGGCTACCCGGGCACGGGCTACCTCATCGCGGTCGTCGCGGTCGCCGCCGCGATCACCGTCGCGCTGCGGGCCGCGCCGTTCGCGATGACGGCGACGCTGCGCTCATCGGCCCTGGTCGCGGACCTCGGCCGCCAGATGCCCGCCGGGATCATGATCATCCTGGTGGTGCACCTGCTGGGCGACGTCCCCCTCGACAGCGCGCTCGTGGGGGTGCGCGAGCTCGTCCCGGTGGCGGTCACGGTCGCCGTCCACCTCTGGCGCCGGAACGCCCTGCTCAGCATGGCGACGGGCACCGCCTCCCACGCGGTGGCGCTGGCGCTCGTCCCGGGCTGACCGTGGCTCAGGGCAGGGCGACCTCGCGGCCGTCGACGACGAACCGCCCGCCCGGGCGCAGCGCCGCCGCGACCGCCGCGAGGGCCCGGCCGTGGTGCGCGGGGTGCCGGCCGTCGAGCACGCCGACCCGCACCGCGAAGGCGAGGTCGAACGGCTCCTCGCCGTCCTCCAGCACCAGGTCCTCCACCGCGACCTGCCGCACGCCCATCCGGCCGGCGGCGATCTCCGCGGCAGCGCCCTCGCGGGCCTGACGGACCGCGGTGGCGGACCGGTCGGTCGCCAGGACGAAGCCGGGGTCGATCTCCCGGTCGACCAGGGCGGCGACGGCCCGGGCGGCGGCGCCCGGCCCGCACCCGATCTCGAGCACCCGCATCCCCGGCGCGAGCGGCAGCGCGTCCACGACCGCCGCGAGCCGGGGGGACAGTCCGGTCGGCACGCGGTGACGGTAGCGCCGACGACACCTCCCCGGTGCCATGCTGTCGACCATGAGCGAGCCGGCCCCGAACTCCTCACCCCGCATCGGCACCGCCGAGCGCGAGGCGGCCATGGCGGATCTCGGCACGCACCTCGAAGCGGGGCGACTGGACCCCGAGGAGTACGGCGAGCGCAGCGCGAAGGTCACCGAGGCCCGCACCGCGGCCGACCTGGAGCCCCTCTTCGCCGACCTGCCCGAGCCCCGTCCGCAGGGCGGCCCGGGCACGGTGGCGGCCCCGGAGACGGGCGCCCCGCCCGCGTCCCGGCCCGGGGTCCCGAGCGCCCTCGCCCGCTGGGGACCGGCCGTGAGCGGGGCGCTGCCGATCATCGCGCTGATCCTCTTCTTCACGGTGCCGATCGCGAACTCCTGGGTGTTCTTCCTGCTCATCCCGCTCGGCGGCGCGCTCTTCGCGCAGAGCCGCCGTGCCGACGACGGGCGCGGCGACCGGGACGGGTGACCGTGACGACCTGGGTGAGCTGGTCGGGCGGCAAGGACGGTGCTCTCGCGCTGGCCGTGGCCCGGGAGCGCGGCCCCGTCGCCGGGCTCCACACCACCGTCCTCGCGGGCGGCGAGGTCGCCGCGAGCTACGTCCCGCGGGCGCTCGTCGAGGCGCAGGCGGCGGCGCTCGGGCTGCCCCTGGAGACCGTCGAGCTGCCCTCGCCGTGCCCGAACGAGGTCTACGAGGAGCGCACGCGTGCGTCGTGGGCGGCGCTGCGACGCCGGGGCGCGACCGAGGTCGTGTACGGCGACCTGTTCCTCGCCGACATCCGCTCCTTCCGCGAGCGCGCCCTCGCCGGGACCGGGCTCACCGCGCGCTTCCCGCTCTGGGAGCGTCCGACGGACGGGCTCGCCCGCGAGATGCTCGACCGCGGGGTGCGCGCGGTCGTGGTCTGCGTCGACCCCGCCCGCGTGCCGGCGGAGCTCGCCGGACGGGCGTGGGACGCCGACCTGCTGCGCGCGCTGCCCGAGGGCGTCGACCCGTGCGGCGAGAACGGGGAGTTCCACACCCTCGTCACCGACGGGCCGGGCTTCGCGCACCCCGTCCCCGCGACCGTCACCGGCACCGCCCTGCGCGACGGGTTCGTGACCGCGGTGCTCGGGACCTGACAGGCTCCTCCCATGGCAGCGCGCTTGCGGGAGATCGCCGACCGGGTGCACCTCGGCGCCCTGGCCCCGGCGGGGCTCCTGCAGACCGTCCTGCTCGAGGGCCCGGACGGCGACGTCGTCGTCGACGCCGGGTTCCCCTGGTCGGCGCGCCGGCTCGCCACCCTGCTGCGCGGTCGCCACGTCGTCGAGCACGCCGTCACCCACGCGCACGGCGACCACGTCGGCGCGAGCGCCTGGCTGTGCCGCCAGACCGGCGCGCCACTCGCGATGGGGGCCGCCGACGCCCCACTCTTCGAGAGCGGCCGCATCGACACGCACTCGGGGGCAGCCGGGCGCCTCGTGCTCGGCGGGCTGGCCCGGGAACGACGGCCGGTGGACCGCCGGTTGGTCGAGGGCGACCGCGTCGCGGGCTTCGAGGTGCTCGCCGTGCCGGGCCACAGCCCCGGCACCCTCGCGCTGTGGCGCGCCGCGGACGGCGTCCTCGTCGTCGGCGACGGCCCGGTGAACGTGTCGTCGGACCCGACCTCGCCGCGGTGGCTGCCGCTCCCCCGCGGCCTGCACGACGACCCGGCGGTCGCGGACGCGTCGCGTCGCCGGCTCGCCGCGCTGCGCCCGGCGCTCGTGGTCGCCCTGCACGGGCGGCCGGTGGCGTCCCCCGACGCCTGGGCCCGCGCGGTCGGCGCCTGACCCTCCCCGAGCACCCCGGCCGGGCGTAGCGTCGCACGATGGCCAAGGGGAAGAAGAAGCAGCAGACGAACGGCGTCGCGGTGGAGGACGTCGTGGCGGAGGCCCTGACGGCACCCGAGGCGCCCGTGGTGGCGACGACGACGGACGGCCCGAAACCCCCGACGGCCTCCCCGGTCACGCCGACCCCGGGCACCCCCACACCGCCCCCGGCCCACGATCACCACCAGGAGGGCGTCGTCGACACGGCGGTGGCCACCGCCTCGGAGGTCGCGCGGTTCGTGAACGGCGTCGTGCCGCAGCGTCTGCCCGCCTACCTCGGCGGCGCAGCGCTGCTGGTGCTCGGGGTCGTCGACCCGCCGCTGATCCTCGGCGGCGTCCTCGCCTACGAGGCGATCCGGCGCTGGGGTCCCGCGCCGCGGGCGTGACCAGCGGCATCCCGTCGACGGGCTGGACCCGGGTACTCCCCGGGCATGACCCCGCGCCGCGTCCTCGTCTCCGGAGCCGGCGTGGCCGGTCCCGCCCTCTCCTACTGGCTCGGCGTCCACGGGTGGTCGACCACCGTCGTCGAGCGCTCCGCGGAGCTGCGCGACGCCGGCCAGAACATCGACGTGCGCGGCGCCGGGCGCGAGGTGCTGCGGCGAGGTGATCGCGGGCTTCGACGCCGGCGAGAACGACTCCGACGGCGCCACCGCCGAGCTGGAGATCCTGCGCGGCGAGCTCGGCCGGCTGCTGCACGAGCGCACGCGCGACACCACCGAGTACGTCTTCGGTGACGAGATCACCGGCCTCGACGAGCACGCCGACGGCGTCACCGCCACCTTCCGGCACGGGGCACCGCGCACGTTCGACCTGGTGGTCGTCGCGGAGGGCCTGACGTCGCGGACCCGGTCGCTCGTCCTCCCCGAGGCCGACGTCCGCTCCCTCGGCCTGCTCATGGCCTACCTGACCGTGCCGCGGACGGCGGCCGACACCGACTGGTGGCGCATCCACCAGGCCTCCCAGGGGCGGGCGGTCACCCTGCGGCCCGACAACGTCGGGACGATCCGGGCGACGCTGTCGCTGCTCACCGACGTCCGCGGGATCGAGGACCTCGACCGGCCCGCCCAGGTGCACGTGCTGCGCCGGACGTTCGCCGACGCCGGCTGGGAGGTCCCGCGTGTCCTCGACGCACTCGACGACGCGCCCCTCTACGTCGACGCGGTCGGGCAGGTCCGGCTGCCGAGCTGGCACCGGGGACGGGTCGCGCTGCTCGGCGACGCCGCGCACTGCCCGTCACCGATCACCGGGATGGGCACCAGCCTGGCCCTCGTCGGCGCGTACGTCCTGGCCGGCGAGCTCGCCGGCACCCCCGACCACGAGCAGGCCCTCGCCGCGTACGAGACCCGGATGCGTCCCTACGTCGAGCGCGCCCAGCAGCTGCCCCCGGGCGCGCCGGGCCTCGTCCACCCGCGCACCCGCGCCGGCGTGCGCGCGCTGCGGGCGGCCGTCGGCGTCGCCGGCAGCGCCCCCGCGAAGCGGCTCGGGAGCCTGCTCGGAGCGGCTTCGTTCGCGTCCCCGCCCGCCGAGGCGATCGACCTGCCGCAGTACCCGGTGCCCGTGTCCGCCTGAGGACCGCGCTCAGCCGTTGCGGGGGAAGCCGAGGTCCAGACCCCCGGACTCGCCGCGCCGGGCCGGGTCGGTCCACCGGGTGGTGACGACCTTGCCGCGGGTGAAGAAGTGGACGCCCTCGGTGCCGTGGGCGTGGGTGTCGCCGAACAGCGAGTTCTTCCAGCCGCCGAAGCTGTAGTAGGCCATCGGGACCGGGACCGGCACGTTGACGCCGATCATCCCGACCTCCACCTCGTTCTGGAAACGGCGGGCCGCGCCGCCGTCGTTGGTGAAGATGGCGGTGCCGTTGCCGTAGGGGTTGGCGTTGATCAGGGCGACGGCCTCGTCGTAGGTCTCCACGCGGACCACCGACAGCACCGGCCCGAAGATCTCGTCGGTGTAGATCGACATGTCGGTCGTGACGTGGTCGAACAGCGTCGGGCCGACGAAGAAGCCCTCGCCCTCAGCATCGGGCTCCACCTCGCGGCCGTCGACCACCAGCGTCGCCCCCGCGGCCTCGCCGGCGTCGACGTAGCCGGAGACGCGGTCGCGCGCAGCCGCCGTCACCAGCGGGCCCATGTCCGCGCCGCGACGGCCGTCGCCGGTGACCAGGCCGCGGGCCCGCTCGGCGATCTTCTCCACGAGCACGTCGCCGGCCGCACCCACCGCGACCACCGCGGAGATCGCCATGCACCGCTCGCCCGCCGAACCGAAGCCGGCGTTGACGGCCTGGTCGGCGGCCATGTCGAGGTCGGCGTCGGGCAGCACGACGGCGTGGTTCTTCGCCCCGCCGAGGGCCTGCACGCGCTTGCCGTGGGCGGTGCCGGTCTCGTAGACGTGGCGGGCGATCGGCGTCGAGCCGACGAAGCTGATGCTCGTGACGTCGGGGTGGGTGAGCAGCCCGTCGACGGCGACCGCGTCGCCGTGCAGGACGTTGAACACCCCGTCGGGCAGGCCGGCCTCGCGCCACAGCTCGGCCATCCACTGCGCCGCCGAGGGCACCTTCTCCGAGGGCTTGAGCACCACGGTGTTGCCAGCGGCGATCGCGAGGGGGAAGAACCACATCGGCACCATCGCCGGGAAGTTGAACGGGCTGATGATCCCGACGACGCCGAGGGGCTGGCGGATCGAGGAGACGTCGATGCCCGTCGAGGCGTTCTCGGTGGCCGAGCCCTTGAGCAGGTGCGGGATGCCGCAGGCGAACTCGACGACCTCCTGACCGCGGGCGACCTCGCCGGCGGCGTCGGAGAGCACCTTGCCGTGCTCGGCGGTGATGATCGCGGCCAGCTCGTCGGCGCGGGCGTTGAGCAGCTCCCGGAACCGGAACAGGATCGGGGTGCGCCCGGACAGCGAGGTGTCGCGCCAGGCGGGGTAGGCCCGGACCGCCGCCCCGACGACCTGCTCGACGTCCGACTCCGAGGCGAGCGCGACCCGACGGGACACCTTGCCGGTGGCCGGGTCGAGGACGTCGCCGAAGCGGTCGCCCGCCGAGGTGAGGACCGCACCTGCGGCCCAGTGGTGGAGCGTCTCGGTCATGAGGACATCCTCCCGTGTACGGGCGGCCGATGCGGGCTGTCGGTGCGGCCTGTCGGTGCGGCCTGTCGACGGGCCTCAGACCCCCGCGGCCCGGAGCAGCTCGTCGAGCCACGCCGCGGTCTTGGTGCGCTGCTCCGGCACCGGGGCGGCGTCGTGGAGGGCGAGGAAGCGGGTGACGGCGCACGCGACGTCCGCCGCCTCGCCCGGCGCGCAGCGCGCCGAGAACTCCTCGAGCACCCCGCCCCCGGGGAAACGGCAGCGCTCGTGGCGGGCGTGCGGGAGCTGGCAGCGCGGACGCGGCACCGTGACCCGCTCGACGGCCAGCGGCCCGTGCGCGCCCAGCGTCGCCACCCCCGGAGCGGCCTCGTCGAGCAGCGCGCCCTGGGCCGCGGTGAGCACCTCGCGGGTGTCGAGCCGCCCGTCGCGGCAGGCGAGCGCGCGGTCGACGTCGACCACCTCGCGCAGCTCGGTGGAGTGGAAGGCGTGACCCGGCAGGACGTCGAGCTCCACCCGCGCGCCGCCGGGGCGGGGCAGGTCGGCCGCCGCGCCCTCGCCGCGCAGGCGGACGGTGACGTCCCAGCGGTCGCGGCCGCGGTCGCGCAGGCGGACGTGCACGCCCGCGCGGGCGAGGACGAGGTCCGGGGTGTCCATCAGGTAGAGCCGGCGCTGCCGCACCCGCGTGGCGTGCCGCACCGTGAAGCGCGCCCCCGTGCCGGGACCGGGCCGGAGCAGGACCTTGAGCTCGACGCTGTCGACACCGGAGCCGGCGACCCACGTCCAGAGGGCGTCGTCGGGCGGCGGGAACCCGACGGCTCCGGGGGAATCCCCCTGGGCCGTCCGGGCACGGTCGAGCATGCGGTCTCCCAGCGCGACGCTCGAGTGGCGGGCGTCGCCGGGTCGAGGACTCAGGTCGGCGCGGCACCGCTGCTGGACCGCGCTGCCCGACCGTAGGCGACCCCGGGTCCCGGGGACACCCCGATCGGGGGACGGACCGATCAGCGCGAACCGGACATCACGGACGTCGGGCACCGCCCGGGCCCACCGCCGCCGGGCCGGCCTTCGGCTTGCCCTCCCACAGCTCGCCGCCGGTGAGCACGTAGACGAAGGGCACGATCGGGACCAGGGCGAGCACCGCCCAGACGATCTTGGCGGTGGCGCTGAGCTCGGGGCGCACCACGAGGTTGAGCCACACGAGGATCACGGCGATGGGGTGCAGGAAGCAGACCAGGAGCTCCGCGAGCTTCTTCATCGACCGTCCCCGGGCTCGGTGACCGGGACGGTCACGCCGAACGCCGACGGTAGCGGGATCATCGGGCGTCACACCAGGCTTGCGGGCACGAGGGCGCGCAGGACCCGCTCGACGTCGGCGGTGGCCCACGCGCGGTCGTCGCACCAGCAGCGCAGGAACAGGCCGTCGACGCCCGCGGCGGCCGCGAGCCGCTGCGACGGGTCGGGCACGAGCGGGAGCAGCAGGGCGTCGAGCGCGGCCGTCCAGCGCTCCCACTCCCCGCGCAGCGCGGGACGGCGCCCCGCCTGCAGGAAGAGCTCGTACTCCGCGGCGACGGCCGGACCGCGGTCGGCGCCGCAGGCCGCGACGAAGCCGGCGAGGGCCCGCACCGGGTCGTCGTGCCGCGCGCACCGCTCCAGCGCGGCGACGTAGGCGTCGTTGACCGCGGCGAGCGTCGCCGACAGGAGCGCGTCGACCGTCGGGTAGTGGTAGCTGACGAGGCTCGGCGTGAGGCCCGCCTCGGCGGCGACGGACCGCTGCGTGACCGCGGCGACCCCGCCGTCGGCGATCCGCCGCATCGTCGCCTCGCGCAGCAGGCGGCGCCGCTCCTCGCCCTTGCGTCGCCGACCGTCGGTCGTGGGGGCCGACGCGGTGCTCACATCTGCGGTGTCCACGACGGCGGTGTCCACGTCGGCGGTGTTCACGTCGGTTGGGCCCCGAGCTCGAGGGCCAGCACCCCGGCGATGACCAGCCCGATCCCGCCGATCTGGACCCACGTCAGGGTCTCGCCGAGCAGCACCGTGCCGGCGATCGCGACGAGCGCGACCCCTGCGGCGGCCCACAGCCCGTAGGCGACGCTCACGCCGAGCCCCCGCGCCAGGGCCTGCGAGAGGAACCCGAACGCCGCGAGGTAGCCGATCACCACGACCACCGACGGGACGAGCCGCGTGAATCCCTCGGAGAGCTTGAGCGACACCGTCGCGACCACCTCGCAGGCGATCGCGAGGGCGAGGAGCACGTAGGACACGGGTCGGCCTTCCGGGGACGGGCAAACAAACTGGGTATCTGCCCAAATTGTACTCGAGTATGCGCTCACACGTGGCCGATCCGATGCCCCGTCCGCAATACTCGGTCGCGCACGATCGATCGGGAGGGTGAGGCATGGAGGGTGTGGCGACGCGGCCGGAGCCGGTCATGCGGTACCGCTGGGCGAGCACCGATCCGGACGCCGCGACCGAGTACCTCCGCGAGACCTACACCGACATGCGGCCCGGGCGGATCGATCCGCACGGGTTCTCGTTCTGGACCGAGGTCGCCGCCGCCGGTCCGGTCGTGATGGGGACGGTGCGCCACTCGGGTCCGGTCCACGCGTGGTGCGAACCCCCGGAGGCCCTGGTCGTGGTGCAGACCCTCGCCGGCGGTCCGCACCACGTCCGCGACGTGCGCGGCGAGGTCAGCGGGTCGCTCAAGCTCACCCCGACCTGGGGGCCGTACGAGACGGGCTGGGACGACGTCACCGTGCTCGCGACGGCGCTCGACCCCGTCGAGGTCGCCCGCGTCGGTGCCGGCCTCTCCGGGCTCGAACCCGGCGCGATCACCTTCACCTCGTCGACCCCGGTGTCGTCCTCGCTCGCCGGCTACTGGTCCCGGTTGAGCCACCACCTCCAGGACGAGGTCATCGCCTCCGACGCGCTCATGGCCGAACCGCTGGTGCGCGCCAACCTCGTGCAGCAGCTCGCCTCGGCCCTGCTGGCGGCCTTCCCGAACACCGCCCTCTCCGCGCTCACCGACCCGCTCGCGCACGGCGACGGGAACGGCGAGCCGGCCACGGTGCGCCGCGCGGTCGACTACATGGACGCCCACGCCCACCGGGACATCGGGCTCACCGAGATCGCCGAGGCCGCGCGGATCGGGGCGCGCTCGCTCCAGCTCGCCTTCCGCCGCCACCGGGACATGACGCCGCTCGAGTACCTGCGCCGCGTCAGGCTCGAGCACGCGCACCGCGACCTGCGCGACGGCGACCCCACGCGCGGCGACCGCGTCGAGGCGATTGCCGCGCGCTGGGGCTTCGCGCACCCCGGGCGGTTCTCGGTGGTCTACCGCGAGCACTACGGGCATTCGCCCAGCGCGACGCTGCGCCGGTAGCCGACGCTGTGCCGGTAGCCGACGCTGTGCCGCGGCGCGCTCACGTGGGGTCAGGCCTTCTCGACCGCGAAGATCTGGAGGTCGGACGGGGCGCCCTTGAGGTGGGTGTTCCAGCGCTTGCGGCGCACGCGCAGGCGGGACTCGTCGAGGCGGGCGAGCAGGTCGCCGCTGATCAGGATCTCGTCGGGCCCGGCCCGGTCGCCCAGGCGCGCCGCGGTGTTCACGGCGACGCCGAGGAAGTCGCCGCCGACGCGGCGCGGGCGTCCGATGTGCAGGCCCGCCCGCATCCTCGGCGTCCAGTCCGGGACGGTGAGCGCCGCGAGCCGCGTGCGGGCCTCGACCACGGCCTCGAGGGCGCTGGTCGGCTCGGCGAACGCGGCCATCATCCCGTCACCGAGGCGCTTGACGACGGTGCCCGCGCGGTCGGTGACCGGCTTCTCCCAGGCCTCGCTGACCTCGCGCAGCACGCGCTGGACCTCGTCGTCGCCGGCGCGCAGTGCCCAGCGGGAGAACTCGACGAGGTCGGTGAACACGAGCGTGACCTCGCGCTCGCCCACACCGCCGCCGAACCGCTCGAGCACCGACTGCCAGAGCTGCAGCCCGCCCAGGCTCACCTCGCGCGTGACGCCCGGCCGGTCCCCGGTCAGCCCGACCACGGCGCGCCCGGCGAACTCCGCGTGCCGCGCCCCGCCGAGGGACAGCGGATCGCCGAAGTGCGCGTCGCCGGGCAGCGCCCGACGCATCCGCGCAACGGCGGTGCGCAGGCCCTCCGACCGGTCCAGGTCGCGCGCCCGGCGTCCGGCCTGCGCCGCCGACGCGCGGAACCGCGCCCACCGACCGTCCTGCCCGTCGGTGCTCTCCTCCTCGGCCATGCCGGTGATCCTCGTCCGGGCGCCGGGAGTCGGCACGGGCGGGACGGTCCTCAGATGTCGGCGCGACGCTCGGCGAGCGTGGCGGCGACGTCGCGCAGCTTCACGTTGAGGTCCTGCGACGCCCGGCGCAGCACGTCGAACGCCTGGTCGGCGGGCAGACCCCGGCGCTCCATGAGGATGCCCTTCGCCTGGCCGATGACGTCGCGGGAGTCCAGGGCGGTCCGGAACTGCGTCTGGCGCAGCTCGGCGGCCTCGGTGGCCGTGACGTACGCGAGCGACGTCGAGACGTGGGCGGCGAGGAGCACCGCGGCCTCGCGGTCGGCCTGGCCGAAGCCGCCGGCGTCGCGACGGTAGAAGTTGAGCGCGCCGCGCAGCGGGCGCGGACCGCCGACCGGGAAGAGGCCCACCGAGAACACGCTGCCCACCCCGAGATCGGCGGCGGCCGGGCCGAAGCGCGGGAAGGTGGTGTCGTGCGCGAGGTCGTCGCTGCGGGCGACACCGAGCCCGCCGGCCTCCAGGGCCCGCACGCAGGGGCCCTCCTGCTGGTCGTACTGCACCTTGTCGAGCTGGACCGCCAGCTCGTCGGAGTACGCGGGCGTGGAGTAGCCGCCGTCGTCCTCGCGGCGCAGGGTCACGCTGGCGACGTCGGCGGCGGTGACCACGCGGGGTCCGAGGGCGACGACCCGCTCGAGCAGCTCGTTGACACCGCCGGTGAGCGGCGTGCCGAGCAGCGCCGCGGAGAGCTCGCCGACCGCTCCCGCGAGCATGCCGATCCGTGGTCCCCCGGCCGGCGCGGTCCCGTTGCTGGGGTACGCGTCGTTGCCCTTGAGACGCTCGGTCGCGTCCTCGGCCACGAAGGCCGAGCGCTCGGCGTCCCAGTCGACCTCGCTGCCCTGCCTCGTCACCCCACCCACTCCTCTCGCGTCGTTCCCGACCGTGTGCAAGCTCCGTGCTGCGTACCCGGTGGTCGGGAGGGGTACGCGTCAGGCCTCGTCCGGGCCGCCCGCCAGCGCCCGGGCCACCTCGGCGCCGAGCGCCACGTTGCCCCGGTAGACCGCGACGTTGACCTCCAGACTGCGGTCCTCGGTCGAGCGTCGCATGTGGTCGAGCAGGAACGGCGTCGTGTCGTGGCCCACGACACCCCGCGCGGCGGCCTCGGCGAGGGCCCGGTCGAGCACCGCGCGGTGCTCGTCGGGATCCAGCTGGGCCGACGCGGCGACGGGGTTCGCGAGCACCACCGCCGAGCGCAGGTCCAGCGCGTCGCGGGCCCGGACGACGGTCGCGACCTGCTGCGGGCTCTCGACCCGGGCGGGCACCGGCGACCCGGAGTCGCGCACGTAGAAGCCGGGGAACGCGTCGGTGCGGTACCCGAGCACCGTGACGTTGAGGGTCTCGAGGCGCTCCAGGGTGGCGGGGACGTCGAGGATCGACTTCACGCCCGCGGAGACCACGAGGATCGGGACGCCGGCGAGCGCGACCAGGTCGGCCGACTCGTCGAAGGTCGTCGACGCCCCGCGGTGCACGCCGCCGAGCCCGCCCGTCGCGAAGACGCCGATCCCGGCCCGGTGGGCGAGCAGCGCGGTCGCGGCCACCGTGGTGCCGCCGTCGGCGCCCCGCGCGGCCGCCACCGGGAGGTCGCGCACGCTGATCTTCGCGACGTCCGGCGTCTCGGCGAGGCGCGCGAGCTCGGCCCGCGACAGGCCCACGACGGGACGCCCGCCCGCGACCCCGACCGTCGCCGGCACCACGCCGGAGTCGCGGAGCAGCTCCTCGGCCTCGAGCGCCGTCGCGAGGTTGCGCGGGCGCGGGAGCCCGTGGGTGATGATCGTGGATTCGAGGGCGACGACCGGCCGACCTGCGGCGATCGCGTCCCGGACCTCGTCGGCCACGAGCACGGTGGCGGGTGGTGTCACCTCGCGAGTGTCGCCTGCCGTCCTCCGGTGAACGGCTGCTCACCCGATCAGCCGATGACTCCGGGCCTCGTTCCGCGCGACGGTACGGAGCGTGACCAACACGGCCGCCGACCGGGCAGGCTCGACCCCCGCGCCGCACCCCTCGGTGGAGCAGGTGGTGGCCGCCCTCGCCGCCGCCGGAGACCGCGTCGTCCTGCGCCACCCCGACGGCGAGACCACCGGCGCCGAGCTCCTCGCCGCGATCCACCGCTACGCGCGGGCCCTCGCCGGCCTGGGCATCGGCACCGGCGACCTCGTCGCGCAGTACGGGCCGAACCGGCCCGACGCGCTGGCGGTTCGCTACGCGACGCACCTCATCGACGCGGCCGCGGTGTACGTCTCGGCCCCATCCGGGGCGGAGCGCCGCGCGCAGCAGCTCGCGCAGATCGACCCGCGCCTCGTCGTCGTCTTCCCGCAGACCGCCCACCTGCTGCCGGAGACAGCCGCCCCCGTGGTCGCGGTCGGCCCCGTGGCGGGCGTCCCGCAGCGCCTCGACGAGCTCGCCGCCGCGCAGTCGTCCGCACCGCTCGCGTCACGGGCGCACCTGGCGGACCTCGGCACGGTCCTGTCCTCCGGCGGCACGACGGGGATCCCGAAGAGCAGCGTGCGGGACGTCGCCGCGTGGGCCGCGGCGGTTGCCACCCCGCACCGCCCCGAGCGACGCCAGCTCGCCTCGGGCCCCGAGGCCTACCTCACCCAGATCCTCGTCGCCCAGACCCTGATCGGCGGCGGCACGGTGGTGCTGCGCGACGACTCCGACCCCGCCGCCCTGCTGGCGTCGATCGAGGCCGACCGGATCACCGACCTGTTCCTCGTCGAGCCCCAGCTGGTCGCGCTGATGGACCACCCCGACGTGGCCCGCCGCGACCTGTCCTCGCTGCGGACGCTGACGCACATCGGCGCCTCCGCCCCGCCCACGCTGCGCCGGCGTGCCGTCGAGCGCCTCGGACCCGTGCTCCAGCACACCTACGGCGCCAGCGAGATCGGCATCGTCAGCGCCCTGCGGCCCGCCGACTACGACCCGTCCGATCCCGGGCGCGCCACCTGCGCCGGGACGGTCCTGCCCGGCGTCGAGGTCCGGTTCCGGCGCGAGGACGGCGCGCTCGACCCCGCGTACGGGTCGATCGAGGTCCGCTCCCCCGCCATGGCGCACGGGTACCGGAACCGGCCGGTCGAGCAGGCGGAGCACTTCGTCGACGGCTGGTACCGCACCGGCGACCTCGGGCGCCTCGGTGACGACGGCCGCCTGCACGTCCTCGGGCGCGCCGCCGACTGCACGGTCGTCGACGGCCGGCTGGTGACGCCGACGGGGATCGAGGACACGCTCATGTGCCGGCCCGACGTGCGCTACGCGGTGGTCGTGGCCGACCCGGGACGCGGCCGCCGGATCGCGGCGGTGCTCTCCTGGGGTGCGGGCCTCGACGTCCCCGCCGGCCGGGACGCCGTCGCCGCCGAGCACGGCCGGGCGGTCGCCGACACGCTGGTCGTCGTCGAGCCGGACGACCTCCCGCTCACCGAGCAGGGCAAACCCGACCGCGCCGCGATCATGGCCCTCGCCCCGCCGTGATGGGAGCCTGCCGCCCGTGAGCGGATACACCGTCGCCGACCACCTCGTCGACCGGCTGGCGGAGCTGGGCGTCGACCGCATCTTCGGCGTTCCCGGCGACTACAGCCTCGCGATGCTCGACCACGTGACCCACCACCCCACGGTCCGCTGGACGGGGTGCACCAACGAGCTCAACGCCGGCTACGCCGCCGACGGGTACGGGCGCCTGCGCGGGATCGCCGCGCTGTGCACGACGTTCGGGGTGGGCGAGCTCAGCGCCATCAACGCGATCGCGGGCAGCTACGCCGAGCACGTGCCGGTGGTGCACATCGTCGGCGCGCCCGCGCTGGCCTCGCAGGCCCTCCGGCGCCCGGTGCACCACACGCTCGGCGACGGGGTGTTCGGGCACTTCACGGCGATGCACGCCGACATCACGGTCGCGCGGGCGTCGCTCACCGAGGACGACGCGGTGGCCGAGATCGACCGGGTGCTGCGCGAGGTCCGCGACCGGCGTCTGCCCGGCTACCTCGTCGTCCCCGCCGACGTGGCCGCCGCGCCGGCCGAGAAGGCCGCAGCCGCACTGCCCGCGCCCGTCGACACCACCGACCCCGAGGCGCTCGAGGGCTTCGTCGAGGCCGCCCGCCGGTTGCTGGAGTCGGCCTCGTCGCCCGACGACGTCGCGGTGCTCGCCGGGCTGCAGGTGCACCGGCTCGGGGCGGCCGAGACGCTCGCCCGGCTGCTCGCCGCCGGTCCCCTGCCGCACGCGACGACGCCGTGGGCGAAGAGCCTCGTCGACGAGAGCGGACCCCGGTTCGCGGGCACCTACACCGGCGCCGCCAGCCCGCCCGCCACGCGCACGGCCGTCGAGGACGCGGCGGTGCTCGTGGTCGCCGGGGTGCAGTTCACCGACCTCAACAGCGGGATGTTCACCCAGCACATCACCCGCAGCCGCACCGTCGACGTCGGACCGCGCTCGGTGTCGGTCGGGGCCGCGACCTTCGCACCGGTCGAGCTGCCGACCGCCCTCGCGGCGCTCGAGCCGCCTGTGGCGGGAGGTGAGCGCGTTCCTGCGCAGCGGCGACATCGTGCTCGCCGACCAGGGCACGAGCTTCTACGGCATGGCGCCCCACCGCCTGCCCGCCGGCGTGACCTTCGTCGGCCAGCCGCTGTGGGCGTCGATCGGCTACACGATCCCCGCACTGCTCGGCACCTGTACCGCGAGGCCCGGACACCGCGGTGTGCTGCTCGTCGGCGACGGCGCCGCGCAGATGACCGCCACCGAGCTCGCGACCGTGCTGCGCGAGCGGATCCCGGCGGTGATCGTCGTCGTGGACAACGACGGCTACACCGTCGAGCGCGCCATCCACGGGCCCGACGAGTCGTACAACGACATCACGGCCTGGGACTGGCCGGCGCTCGCCCGGGCCCTCGGCGGGGGCGACCAGCTCGACGCCTCGCGCGTCAGGACCGTCGGCGACCTGCGCGCGGCCCTCGCCGGGGCGAGCGCGCACCCCGAGCGGGTCACGCTCGTGCAGGCCGTCGTGCCCCGCGACGACGTCCCGGACCTGCTGGCCGCGCTCACCCGCGTGCTGGGGAACCGGCCGGCGCCGGCGCACTGACCTGCTCGCGAGCCCGCGCCCGGCGCAGCTCCCGGCCGCCGCGGGCGTACCACCCGGCCATCAGGGCGACGGCGAGCGCGATCTCCACGGCGCTGCCGCCGTAGTACATGACCTGCGCGCCGAGCCGGAGCTCGTCGGGGCTGCCGGCGCCGGCGGGCAGGAGCCGCGCGTACATCAGCTTGGCCAGCACGTCGTGCCCGGCCGCCACGACCAGCAGGAGCACCAGCGAGCCGACGATCCCCGGGCGGTGCGGGAGCGGGTCGCGGCCGACGAGGACCACGCTGAGCAGGAGGCCCGCGAGCACCATGTGCAGGTGCACGAGGGCCATCAGCGCCGGGTGCGCGTGGGCCAGGGCGAACAGGTCGGTGAGGTAGAAGGCGTACATCCCGCCGAGCTCGAGGACGACGACGACGGGCGCCCACGTCAGCACCCGGGCGGGGCGGCTGTGCAGCACGGCGAGCAGCAGGCGGCGCCCGGTGGTGGGCAGTACGCGCAGGGCGAGCGTGACGGGCGCGGCCAGCGCCAGGAGCAGCGGCGCGACCATGGCCAGCAGGAGGTGGCCGACGACGTGCGCCACGAAATCGGGGCGGTCGCCCAGGGGTGGCAGCAGCGCGGCGGCCAGCGCCACGACGGCGCCGCCGGCGGCGGCCGACCGTGCGGGCGACCAGCGGTCGCCCCGCGACCGCAGCCGCAGGGCGCCGGCGGCGTAGAGCGCGGCGACGGCCAGGACCGGCAGGGCGGACACCCAGGCCCCGGGCCCGACCGGCGCGTGGTGGACCCCGTGCTCCACGGCGATCAGGCCCTGTCCCCGGCGATCGGACGCGCGGGGCCCAGGAGCAGCACGATCCCGATCACGGCGCCCACCGCGCCGGAGATGTTCCAGGCCAGGTCGTAGGGCAGCAGGTCGACCTCGTAGCGGATCTGGTGCAGCCCCAGCACCTTGTGCTGGAACAGGCCGTCGTAGACCTGGAACACGCCCCAGCCGAGGAAGCCCCCCGCCCAGACGCGCTTCGGCACCGTGGCGCGGCGGCGGTGGAGATCGGCGAAGAGGAACAGGCCGACGACGATCGCGAGCCAGCCGCCGGCGTGGAACAGGCCGTCGGAGACCAGCCCGGCCTCGAGCCCCGCGCCGTCGTAGAAGTGGTGCCAGTGCAGCAGCTGGTGGAAGACGGTCTCGTCGAGGAACGCCGCCACGCCCACCCCGATGAGCACCCCGGCGAGGACGGACCGACCCGTCGCCGCGCGCGTCGCTGTCGTGTCCATGCGGCGTGGTGCCCGGGGACGGCGCCGGCCGAACCCCTCAGGCCGGAGGGAGCGTGCGGTAGCCGGGGTGCACGCCCGGCGTGAGGCCACGGTCGGCGGCGAGCTTCGCGAGCAGCTCGTGCAGCCGCCTGCGCTCGTCCGGGTCGAGCGAGGCGAGGACGGCGCCTGCGCGCAGTGCGTCCCGAGTTGGGTGAGCAGGAAGGCGGAGCCCGCCGCCGGCTCGTCGCGACGATGTGCGCGGCCGTCGGCCTCGGCCTGGCGATCCTGCTCGTCCACGCCGGCCGGATGCTGCCGCTGGACGCCCTGGGACCGGCGGCGCTCGCGGTCCTCGCCGCGTGCGCCCTCGCCTGCTCGGCCGCGGCCGGCCTCGCCGTCGCCGCCGCCGCGCGCGCGAGTGCGTGGCGTTACGGACACTCAATGTCTGCGACGGCACTCCGCTGACACTCCCTCAGGCCTGAACCATGCGCTCGCCGACCGAGGCGTGATCACCCGAGGTGCGCGAGCACAGCCCGGTGATCGCTGCCGGGCAGGTCGAGCACGCGCGAGGACCGCACGGCGAGGCCGCCGCCGGCGAGGACGTGGTCGATGCGGAACCCGAGCCACCGCGGCCAGCGCCTCGGCCAGGTCGGCGGGCCCGGGACTCCGCCGTCGCCGAGCGCGGCGAGGGCGCGGTGCTCGACGGTGGTGTTGAGGTCGCCGGCGACGACGGTGGGGCCCGGGGCGGCCGCGCGCCACGCGGCGACGAGGTCGAGCTCGTCGGCCCACCGCTCGACGAGGCCGGGCACCGGGGCGACGGTGTGCGTGGCGAGGACCCGGGCATCGCCCAGCTCCCCGCCGGTGACCTCCAGCCAGCCGTACAGCCCGCCGGAGACCAGGCGCGCGACGCGGACGTCGCCGAGCGAGGGCGCCGTGAGCACCGTGGTCCACGGGCCGTCGCCGTGCTCCGGGACGTGGCGGTGCGGCCGGGGCGGCGGGGCGCAGTGCGCGGCGTAGCCGAGGTCGGGCTTGAGGCGGTCCTCGAGCCGGGCCCGGAACCGCTCGCCGGACTCGGGCAGGACGACGAGGGCGGGGCGCTCGGCCTCCACGATGGCGGCGAGCGCCTCGGGGTCCGCCCGGCCCTGCCAGACGTTGGCGACGAGGACGGTGAGCGTGACCGGGCCCGCCGACGTCGCCGCCGGTCGCCGGCCCGCGGCCAGCACGAGCCCGGCGACGCCCGCCGCGCCGAGCGACGCGGGCCGCGCCCGGGACGAGCTCGCCGCGAGCACCCCCGCGAGCACGCCGAGACCGCTCGCGAACGCGGGGCGCGCGGCGAGCAGGACCGGCCAGGGCGCCCGGCGCTCGAGCCCGAACACCTCGGGCACCAGGAGGGCCGTCGCCGCCGCGGCTCCTGTCACGAGTCCCGCGGGCCAGCGCGTCACACGATCCTCCTCGCCTCGGCAGCCGTCGCCGATGATCGTGGCGGGTCGGGGATCGGTTCGCCGTGATCGCGCCGGTCAGGCAGCCGGGCGGCGCGGCGCGAACGCCCCGTGGACGGCCGCGGCGAGGGCCGTGCGGCGTCGCTCGTGCTCCACCGGGTCGTCGTCCGTCGACGCCGCGACCGTCACGCTGGCCGGTGACCAGGCCATCGACAGGGCGATGACCATCGAGTACACGTCGGCGGGCGTGGGCTCGGGGTCGATCAGGCCCGCCTGCTGCGCGTCGGCGATCCGGGCGAGCTTCACCGCGACGTCGTCCGCGGCGACCGCGAGCAGGTCGCCGGTCGGGACGCGCTCGAGGCGCGCCCACGTCGCGAGCAGCACGACCTCGGGCCGGTCGAGGTAGGCGTCGTAGAGGCGCACCGCGTAGCCGGGGAGGTCGGTGGCGTCGAGGGGCACGAGGCCGACGATCAACGACAGGTGCTCGACGAACACCGCGTCGAACAGGCCGTCCTTCGACGAGAACCAGGCGTAGATCTGTGCCTTGTTGGCCTGCGCGGACGCGGCGATCCGGTCGACGCGGGCGCCGGCGATCCCGTACCGCGCGAACTCGGCGGTCGCCGCGTCCAGCAGCCGTCGCCGCGTCGCCTGTCCGTCGCCCACGACCGAGAGAATAACCAGTTGGTTTGCTTCTCGGCCACGCCCGTCCTACCGTGGCCGTCGAGTAACCAACCGGTTTGTTTTGCGGAGGCACCATGCACGAGGTCACGGGATGGGCGGCGCACACGCCGGGGGCGGCGCCGGCGCCGTGGACGTTCCAGCGCCGCGACCCGGGCGAGCGCGACGTCGTGGTGCGCGTGACGTACTGCGGGCTCTGCGCGACCGACCTGCACGCGATGCGCCACGGTGACCCCGCGGGCTTCCCGCTGGTCGCGGGACACGAGATGGTCGGTGAGGTGACCGCCGTCGGGGCGGGCGTCACGGGGTTCGCCGCCGGTGACGCGGTGGCCGTCGGCAACATCATCGGGTCCTGCGGGGTCTGCCGCGAGTGCCGCGCCGGGCGGGAGAACGACTGCCGGGAGTTCCCGACGCTCACCTACGGCGGCGTCGACCGGGTCTCCGGCGGGATCACCCAGGGCGGGTTCTCGCGGGAGATCGTCGTGGACGAGCACTTCGTCCACGCCTCCCCCGCCGGCCTCGACCCGGCCGGCGTCGCCCCGCTGCTGTGCGCGGGGGTCACCACGTGGTCGCCGCTGCGCCGGTTCGGCGCCGGGCCGGGGACGACCGTCGGCGTGGTCGGGGTCGGCGGCCTGGGACACCTCGCGATCCGCTTCGCCCACGCCCTGGGCGCGGAGACCGTCGCCTTCACCTCCTCGGCCACGAAGGCCGACGCCGCCCGGGGTCTCGGCGCCGACGACGTCGTCCTGTCCTCGGACAGCAAGGAGATGGACGCGCAGCACCGGCGCTGCGACATCGTCCTCGACACCACCGGCGCGAGCCTCGACCTCGCGCCCTACCTCGCCGCGCTCGCCGTGGACGGCACCTTCGTCCTCGCCGGCATCCCGACGCGCCCGCTGACCATCGACCCGATGAGCCTCGTGGTGGGCGAGAAGCGGATCGCCGGCACGGGGAGCGCCGGCGTACCCGACACGCGGGAGATGCTCGCGTTCTGCGGCGAGCACGGCATCACCGCCGACGTGGAGGTCGTGCCGGCCGAGCGGCTCGGCGAGGCGATGGACCGCCTCGCGCGCGGCGACGTCCGCTTCCGCTTCTCGGTGGACCTGGGCTGAAGCGCCCGCCCGTCCGATGCGTCCACGACGTGACCCGGGGACGGGTCCAGGATCGTCGCCATGACGACGCAGACCCGTCTCGTGACGACGACGATCGCGCGGCCCTGGCGCGAGGTGTACGCGTACGCGTCGGACCCCCGCCACCTCGTCGACTGGGCCGGTGGGCTGGCGAAGGCGCAAGTGGAGCCCGTCCCCGACCGGCCCGGCACGTGGGTCGCCGACTCGCCGATGGGGCGCGTCGAGGTGGAGTTCGTGCCGGAGAACGAGTTCGGCGTGCTCGACCACGTCGTGCGCCTGCCCGACGGGCTCGAGATGCCGAACCCGCTGCGGGTGGTCCCCCTCGGCGAGGGCGCCGAGGTGGTCTTCCACGTACGCCGGCGGACCGGGATGAGCGACGAGGAGTTCGCGGCGGACGCCGAGCACGTCGCCCGCGACCTCGAGACGCTGCGGCGGATCCTCGAGAGGAGCCAAAGTACGGCGGGCGACTGAGTCCTCGCGTCGCGGACCCACGGACGTCACTTTCTCCGACTACGGTCCCGTCACATGACCGACCGCGAGGTGGAGTCCGTCGCGTACCCCGGCCCCGGGTCGCGTCCCTTCCGCCGCGACCTCGACCCGATCGTCCCGCACGTCATCGTGCTGTTCGGCTGCACCGGTGACCTCGCCAAGCGCAAGCTCCTGCCGGGCCTGGCCTACCTCGCCGAGTCCGAGCTCGCCCCCGCGATCCGGATCGTCGGCACGGCGATGGAGGACATCGACACCGAGGCCTTCCGGGCGCTCGCGAAGGACGCGGTCCAGAACTACGGCATGCACCGGCTCAAGGACGAGGACTGGGAGGACTTCGCCGCGCGGCTGAGCTACGTCCCCCAGGGCGCGGGCCCCGAGGGTCTGACCTCGGCGGTCAAGGAGGCCCGGACGCAGCTCGGCGACGACGCGCGGCTGCTGCACTACCTCTCGGTGCCCCCGCGGGCCGCCCAGGCCGTCGTGGAGATGCTGCGCGACGCCGACCTCACCTCCGGCGCCCGCGTGATCATGGAGAAGCCGTTCGGGCACGACTTCGAGAGCGCGGTGAAGCTCAACGACTTCGTCCACCGCGTCTTCGACGAGTCGCAGGTCTTCCGCATCGACCACTTCCTGGGCAAGGAGGCGGCGCAGAACATCCTCGCGTTCCGCTTCGCCAACGGCCTGTTCGAGCCGATCTGGAACCGCAACTTCATCGACCACATCCAGATCGACATCCCCGAGGAGCTCGGGCTCGACACGCGGGCGAACTTCTACGAGGCCACAGGCGCCTACAAGGACATGGTCGTCACCCACCTCATGCAGGTGATGGCGTTCGTGGCGATGGAGCCGCCGACGGCCCTCGAGCCCCGGTCGATCAGCGAGGAGAAGAACAAGGTCTTCCGCTCGATGCTGCCGATCCACCCCTACGACGTCGTGCGCGGACAGTTCGGCGGCTACCGCGACCACCCCGACGTCGCGAGCGACTCCGACACCGAGACGTTCATCGCGCTGAAGGTCGGGCTCGACAACTGGCGCTGGGCGGGCACGCCCTTCTACCTGCGCACCGGCAAGCGCCTGGCCGAGGGCCAGCGGATCATCTCCATCGCGTTCAAGGAGGCCCCGCGCACGATGTTCCCGCCGGGCTCCGGCGTCGGCACCCAGGGCCCGGACCACCTGACCTTCGACCTCGCGGACTCCTCCCGGGTCTCGCTGTCGTTCTACGGCAAGCGACCCGGCCCGGGGATGCGGCTGCAGAAGCTCTCCATGCAGTTCTCCACCCAGGAGACGGGCGAGGCGTCCGACGTCCTCGAGGCCTACGAGCGCCTGATCCTCGACGCGATGCGCGGGGACCACACGCTGTTCACGACCTCCGAGGGCATCGAGTCGCTGTGGGAGCGCTCCATCCCGCTGCTCGCCGATCCCCCGCCGGTGAAGCCCTACCCCGTCGGCTCGTGGGGCCCGAACGCGATCCACCAGCTGATCGCGCCCAACGCCTGGCGCCTGCCGTTCGAGCGCGCCTGGCGGGAGAAGAAGTAGGAGCTCTCCAGATCGATCTCTCGAGAGTGTCGGGAGCGTTCGGACGCTGGCGGCACTCTCGAGAGATCGAAATGGAGAGGCCCCCTCAGGCCGGGGGCGTCGGCGAGCCTTGAGAGCAAGGGTGACGACGGCCGCGATGGCCGAGGCGGTCGATGACCTCCCCGCCGCCCCCATGAGAGAGAACGACAACGCTTCGGAAACCGAAGCATCTGCCGAGATACACCGACGCCTGGCCGGCGCGGCTCGGCTATCCGGCACCCGGTGCCGTGAGGGCCTCGTCGAGTTCGTCGGACGGGAACGGTGCGTCCCCTAGTCCGGGAGCATCGGCATCTCGAGCCCCTGCTCGCGGCCGAGGAGCGTCGCCCGCGTGACCGCGGAGAGGCCGTAGCGCTCGCGGACGTCGTCGACGGCGACGTCGAGCGCGAGGGGCGCGGCGTCCCCGGCGAACGGCAGCTCGAGCTGGTGGCTGCCGGTGTCGTCGAGGTTGCCGACGGCCACGCCGAGCATCGACAGCCCGCGCTCGAACATCATCGGGGCCGCGGTCTCGGCGAGCAGGCGGACCGCGCCGAGGATCGCGTCGGTCTCGGCCGTCGGCGTGGCGAGGGTGTGCGATCGGGTGGCGCGGCTGAAGTCGCCGAAGCGCAACCGGAGCGTCACCGTGCGACCCGTGCGCCCGGCGCGGCGCATCCGGCGGGTGACCCGGTCGACCAGGCCCATGAGCACCGCGTCGGTGCGCGCGGGCGAGACGGGCTCGCGACCGAGCGCCCGCTGCGCGCCGACCGAGCGTCGGCGGCGCCCGACCTGCACGCGGCGCGGGTCGCGCCCGTGGGCCAGGGCGTCGAGGTGCCGCCCGGCGGCCTTCCCGAGCAGCGACTCGAGACCCGGGCCGCCCATGGCCGCGAGGTCGCCGACGGTGGTGATGCCCTGGCCGCGCAGCGTGCGGCTGGTGACCTCGCCGACGCCCCACAGCACCTCGACGGCCAGCGGGTGCAGGAACTCGAGCTCGCCGCCGACCGGGACGACGAGCAGCCCGTCGGGCTTGGCGACGCGGCTGGCGACCTTGGCCAGGAACTTCGTGCTCGCCACCCCGACGGTGATCGGCAGCCCGACGTCGTCGGCCACCTCCCGCCGCAGGCGCGCCGCGATCTCCGGCGGTGGCCCGGCGATGCGCCGCAGCCCGCTGACGTCGAGGAACGCCTCGTCGATGGAGATGCCCTCCACCAGCGGCGTCACGGAGTGGAACACCGAGAAGACCGCCCTGCTCGCGCCGGTGTAGGCCTCCATGCGCGGCGGGACCACGACCACGTCCGGGCACAGCGCCCGCGCCATCCGCCCGCCCATGGCCGTGCGCACCCCGCGGGCCTTGGCCTCGTAGCTGCAGGCGAGGACGACGCCACCGCCGACGATCACCGGGCGTCCGCGCAGCGCGGGGTCGTCGCGCTGCTCCACCGAGGCGTAGAAGGCGTCGAGATCCGCGTGCAGGATCGTCGGCTCGCCGGACACGAACACACGTTCGCATGCCGCACCGACGGACGCGATCCTTCCGAAGCACTTGACGGAAACCTGTAGATGGAGCTATAACTATCTGCGTCAGGAACAACAGGTTTGCAGTGCGGCAACGGAAGGAGCTGACCGATCGTGCTGCTGAACTACGACCCCTTCGACCCGTTCCGTGCGCTCGAGCGCCTCGCCGGCTCGTCCCGGCAGCAGGCCGTCAGCGGTATGCCGATGGACGTCCACCGCGCCGGTGACCACTTCGTCGCCTCGTTCGACCTCCCCGGCGTCGACCCCGGCTCGATCGACGTGTCGGTCGAGGGCAACGCGCTGACCGTCACGGCGGCCCGGACCGCCCCGAGCGGCAACGGCGACTACCTCGTGGCCGAGCGGCCGCGTGGGCGCTACAGCCGCCAGCTCCTGCTCGGGCGCGACCTGGACACCGATCGCCTGCACGCGTCCTACACCGACGGCGTGCTGACGCTGACGATCCCGGTCACCGAGAAGGCCAAGCCGCGCCGCATCGAGATCGAGCACTCGGGCGCCACGACCAGCATCGAGGGCAGCATCGAGAGCCAGGCCCACGAGCAGCACGACACGGAGGAGGCGCCCACCTCCTGATCACCATCCGGACCGTCCCCCCAGCCGCGAGCACCCGCCGAGCCCCCCGGCGGGTGTTCGCGCACGTCCGCGCCCCGGCGGTCGGCGCACCGAGAGGAGGGCCACCATGGGCGTCGAACGCCTCGACGACCACGACTTCCCCGCCCTGACGATCGGTCAGGCCGCCGACCTCATCGGGGTCGCACCGGCGTTCCTGCGCAGCCTCGACGCCGCCGACCTGCTCCACCCCCACCGGTCGGACGGCGGGCAGCGGCGGTACTCACGGCGCCAGGTCGACTTCGCCGCACGCGTGCGCGAGCTCGCCGACGACGGCCACACCATCGCCGGCGCGGCGTCGATCCTCACCCTGCAGGGCGACCTCGCCGACGCCCGGCGCGACCTGCAGGACGCCCGGGCGGAACGCGACGAGGCCCGCGCCGAGCGCGACGAGGCCCGTGCGGACCTCGACCGGCTGCGCGACGCCCGGGCCTGATCAGTCCCGCAGCCGCAGGATGACCCGCTCGCCGGGCGCCCGACCCAGGAGCTGCGCCACGCGCCCGACCAGCCCGAGCACCGACACCAGACGCCACCGGACGCCGTACTTCGCCGCGAGCGCCCGGCGCGGACCCGCCTGCGCATCGGGATCGTCGACGACCTCCGCCCGCCCGTCGACGCTCGGGGCGTCCGGCGCGACGGCGCCCCGCCGGTCGCACGGCCGCAGGACGACGTGGGGGTCGCGGCGCACCCGCTTGACCTTCCCGCTGGCCCCGCCCGTGATGACGACGAGGACACTGGCGTCGTCGCCGTCCCGGGCCACCCACACCGGCGTCGACACGGCGTCACCGTTGCGGCGGTAGGTCGTCAGGGAGACGAAGGGCTCGTCGCCGAGGGCGGAGAGGTCCGTGGGCGCGCTCACCGATCCACTCCAGCACGGAGGACGTGGCACCGCGCGACAGGGGGAAGGAGTCCCGTGGCCAGGAGCACCACCGCACGGCCGGCCGACCTCGTCCTCGAGGGCGGCGGGGTGAAGGGCATCGGGCTCGCCGGGGCGGTCGCGGCGATGACCGACCGCGGCTGGGCGCCGCACCGCATCTCCGGCACCTCGGCGGGCGCGCTCGTCGGCGCGATGGCGGCCGCCGGCGCCCGCGGCGAGCAGCTGCGCGAGATCACGGCCCGGCTCAACTTCCGCGAGGTGGCCGACCCCAGCGGCCTCGGGCGCGTGCCGCTCGTGGGCCCGGCGCTGGCGTTCCTCGGCGGCCAGGGCCTCTACCAGGGTGAATGGCTGCACTCCTGGGTCGAGGAGGAGCTCGCCGCGCTCGGCGTCCGCACCTTCGGCGACCTGCGCATCGACGACCCGGCACTGCCGCGGTCGCAGCGCTACGGGCTGGTGGTGACGTGCTCGGACCTCACCCTCGGCCAGCTCGTGCGCCTGCCCTGGGACTACCGCTCGGTGTACGGGTTGGACCCCGACCGGCAGCCGGTGGCCGACGCGGTCCGGGCGTCGATGGCCATCCCGTTCCTGTTCAAGCCCACGACCCTGACGAACCCGCGCACGGACGTCACGTCCACGCTCGTCGACGGGGGTCTGCTCTCGAACTTCCCCATCGACTCGCTGGACCGCACCGACGGGCGCGAGCCCGCGTTCCCGACCTTCGGTGTCACGATCACCACCGCGCCCAAGCCGGGCATCGGCGACCGGGTGGCCCTGTTCCACTCGCGCTGGTTCGACATCCCCCAGCCGGCGCCGCTGCGCCTGCTCGAGCAGCTGATCACCACGATGTTGCTGGGTCGCGACCAGGCCGTGCTCAACCAGCCGTGGGTCGCCGCGCGCACCATCCACATCGACGCCGGCGCGGTGGGGCTCCTCGACTTCGGGATCACCCCCGAGCGCGCCCGCGCGCTGTACGACACGGGCTATGCGCAGGCCGCGGAGTTCCTCGAGCAGTTCGACTGGCGCTCCTACAAGCGTCGCTTCCGCCGGGACGCGCACGCCGCGGTCAGTGGCGCAGGCTGAGCAGCTGCTCGCAGAGTGGTGGCCCATGCCGGGCGTCCTGCCCGCAGGGCAGGATGACGGGCCATGAGCTTCACGCACGTCGTCACCTTCTCCTGGACCGGCGACGCGGCCGAGGACCCCGCGGTCGTCGACGGCATCGCCGACGCGCTGCGGCGGTTCATCGCCGACGCCGACCTGCCGGGGCTGCGGTCGTGGAGCTGCGGGCGCGACGCCGGGATCGCCACGGGCAACGCCGACTTCGCCGTCGTCGGGGTGTTCGACGACGTCGACGCCTTCGCCGTCTACCGCGACCACCCCGAGCACCGGCGGATCATCTCCGAACAGATCGCGCACAGGGTGGGCCAGCGCACGGCGGTCCAGTTCGCCGGGTAGGCGGCCCCCGGAGCAGGATCGGGGGATGACGGGCTTCGAGCTCGGGACCGACGGCCCCGGCACCATCCTCACCGCGGTCGACGGCTCCATCACCTCACTGCGGGCCGGCGCCTACGCCGCAGGCCTGGCCCGCCGACAGCACGCGCACCTGCTGGTGGTGACGGTGGCGGCCACGCCGGCGATGGCGGCGATGGCCCCCGGCGCGCTGGCCGTTCTCAGCGAGACCGCGCAGGATCTCGCGACGGACGTCCAGGCCCAGGCACGGAAGTACCTCGAGGACCTGTCGCTGACCGGGGAGCTCGTGCGGGTCGCGGGCGACCCGTACACCGAGATCGTGCGCCTGGCCGACGAGCGCCGGGTCGACGCCGTGGTGGTCGGTGCGTCGGCGAAGGCCGGGCACCGGATCGTCGGGTCGCTGGCGGGTCGCCTGGTGCGGGCCGGGAAGTGGCCGGTCACCGTCGTTCCCTAGCCGTTCGGCGCTGAATCACCCATCTGTACCAGCGATGCCGGCGACGCTTCACCTACAGTCATTCTGGTCGCTGCTCCAGCCCTGCCCTCGAGGTCGCCGTGACCACGCATCTCACGCCCGCCAGCCCGACCCACCTCGCCCCGTCGTACGCGACGCCGGCCTGGTTGCTGCGGGGCCTGACCAACGAGCCCGGGGTGCTGAGCCTCTACGCCGGTCGGCTGCGGCTGGTGACGGGCGAGGGCGTGGTGTTCGACGCCCCGCTCGGCGCCGTCGAGCGGCTGGCGTTCCCCTGGTACGAGGGCGCGGCCGGCCTGCGGGTCACCGTGGGCGGGCGCCGGCACCGCGTGTCGCTGCACCGCCCGCGCGGGTCCGCGCTACCGCCGGCCCGGCTGATGGGCCAGGACGTCGAGCCGGTGATCGGGGCAGGCCGCCCCGACGCCGACCGCGGCATCACCGTGCACTCGGTGCTGCAGGGACGCGGCGCCGGGCGGGTCTGGCGCACGCTGCTGCAGGCCTGATCCCGCCCGACGGCGGGGTTCAGCTCATGTTCGGCTGACCGTTCGAGGCGCCCAGCCCGCCGTCGACCGGGATGTGCGCGCCGTTGACGAAGCGCGCGTCGTGGCTCGCGAGGAACGCGATCACGTCGGCGACCTCCGCGGGCTCGGCCGGGCGGCCGATCGGGATGCGGGCGCGGAAGGCGGCCATGTTCTCGTCGTCGTCCCGGATGTCCTCGCTCATCTCGGTGGCGGTCAGGCTCGGGTGCACCGCGTTGACGCGGATGCCCTCCTGCCCGTGGTCGAGCGCCATGGCGTTGGTCAGGTTGGTGACCGCGCCCTTGGCGGCGTTGTAGGCGGCCATCCCCCAGTCGCCGGCGAGCCCGGACACCGAGCCGATGTTGACGATGCTCCCGCCGACCGCGCGCAGGTGGGGCAGGACGGCCTTCGAGGCGTGGAAGACGCCTTCGACGTCGATGGCCATGACCTCGCGGAAGGTCTCCACGTCGAGATCCTCGACCGTGCCGGGGCGCGCGATCGCGGCGTTGTTGACCAGGGTGTCGACGCGGCCGTACTCGCGGGCCACGTCGTCGATCAGGGCGGTGATCGCGGCGCCGTCGGAGGTGTCCGCGGCGCGCGCCACGAGCGTCGCGCCCTGCGGGGCGTCCGCGACGACCTTGTCGAGCTTCTCCTGCGTGCGCCCGGCGATCACCACCGTGGCGCCCTCGGCGCCGAAGCGGTGCGCGGTGGCGGCGCCGATGCCGGAGCCCCCGCCGGTGACGACGACGACCTTGCCCGTGAAGCGGCCCTCGGCCACGAGTCCTCCTGGAACGGTTGAACGCTGGACGAGACCCGGTTACCCGGTCGCCCGGCCGTGACCCGTGGTGTCGAGAGGCTCACGTCGAGTGGCGGGTCAGGCGTACCTAGGTCACGCTGACCTATGTGTGGGTGGACGTGCTGTTGCTGAGCCAGCTCGCCCGCCGCCCGTCGCACGGCTACGAGCTGCGCCGACGGGTGGAGGCGGCGACGGGGATCAAGCTGCACAACAACTCGCTCTATCCGGCGCTCAAGCGCTTCGGGGAGGCGGGCGCGGTGACGCGCACGCTCGAACCGCAGGACGGCCGACCCGCACGGCACGTCTACACGCTCACCGACGTCGGCCGCGAGCTCCTGCACGACCAGCTGGCCGACCTGCCCGACGAGCTCGCCGGCGACGAGGCGGAGTTCCTCGCGCGCCTGGCCGGCTTCGGCCGCCTGACGCCGTCCGAGCGCCGCGGCGTGCTCGCGGCCCGCAGCCGGGTGCTCGCGGAGCGCCGGACGCGGCTCGCGGGGCTGGCCGAGGCGACCGCACCGGCCGACACCACCGCCGGCGGGAGCGACCCCTGGGCCGCCCTCGTGCTCGACGAGGTCCTACGCCGCATCCGCGAGGAGCAGGGCTGGCTGGACCGCCTCACCCACCGCGCCGACGACCCCACCGAGGAGATGCCGTGACCACTGCGTCTACACACGAGCCGACCATCACCACCTCGACCGCGCACGACGACGACGCCGCGCTGCCGCAGCTCCCCTTCGCCCGCGAGGGCGTTCTGCGCATCTCGCCGCTCTACGAGCGCCTGCGCGCGGCCGGTCCGGTGACGCGGGTGCGCACGCCCGCGGGCGACGTCGTGTGGCTGGTGTCGCGGTACGAGGAGGCGCGCACCCTCTTCGCCGACAAGCGCCTCGGGCGCTCCCACCCGAAGCCGGAGGAGGCCGCGCGGGTCTCCGACGCCGGCGTCATGGCCGGCCCCAGCGGCGACCACGAGCACGAGGACGCCGACCACACCTCGATGCGCCGCCTGCTCACGCCTGCGTTCTCCGCGAAGCGCATGCGGCGCCTGCACGACCGGGTCGCCGAGCTCGCCGAGGGCCTCGTCGACGACCTCCTCGCCGCGCACGAGGCCGGCACCGACCCCGTGGACCTGCACGCCGGGTTCTCCGTGCCGCTCCCGATCTTCGTGATCTGCGAGCTGCTGGGCGTGCCGGTCGAGGACCGCGTCTACTTCAAGGGCCTCTCCGAGCGCATGGCGACGCTGACCGGCGACGACCCGGCCGTGGCGCGCGCCGAGTTCGAGCGCTACACCGCGCAGCTGGCCGAGGCGAAGCGCGCCGAGCCCGGCGAGGACGTCATCTCCGACCTCGTCGCCGCGCAGATGCACGACCCGCGGCTGACCGACGCGCGCCTGGCGGAGCTGACAGTCGGGCTGCTCTTCGCCGGGCACGAGACGACGGTCAACCGGCTCTCGCTCGGCGTGGTGCTGCTGCTGGTGAACCCCGAGGTGCGGGACCGGCTCGTCGCCGACCCCGACGCATCGGTCGACGCGGTCGTCGAGGAGGTCCTACGGCTCGCCGAGCCGGGCGGGATGGGGCTGCTGCGCTACGCGCACGAGGACGTCACGGTCGGCGAGGGCGACGAGGAGGTCACCATCGCGACCGGCGACGGCGTCGTCATCGTCACCAGCGCCGCCAACCGCGACGAGAGCGCCTTCGACGCCGCGGGCGCGTTCGACCCCGACCGCAGCCCGAACCCGCACCTGTCCTTCGGGCACGGGCCGCACTTCTGCATCGGCGCGAGCCTGGCGCGCACCGAGCTGCGCGTGGGCCTCGCGACGATCTTCCACCGGCTGCCCGGGCTGCGCCTCGCCGTCGAGCCCGGCGCCCTCACCCTGCACACCGAGCGCCTCACCGGCGGGCTCGAGGAGCTGCCGGTCACCTGGTGATGTGCCCTACAGCTCCGCCCGTCGGGCCACGAGGGTCTCGGCGACGTCACGGAGCTTGACGTTGAGGTCCTGCGACGTGCGGCGCAGCACGTCGAAGGCCTCGTCGGAGTCCAGACCGCGGCGCTCCATGAGCACGCCCTTGGCCTGACCGATCACGTCGCGGCTCCTCAGGGCCTCCTGGAGCTGGGACTCGCGCAGCTCGTGGGCCGTGCGGGCCTGCACCGCGGAGATCGCCGTCGCGGCGTGGGCCGCGAGGACGAGGGCCATGTCGCGGTCGACGTCGTCGAGGCCGCTGGGCGACCACGAGTAGAAGTTCAGGGCGCCGAAGCGCGGCGGCGCTCCCCCGGGGAACATGCCGGTGGAGAGCACCGCGTGGAGGCCGAGCTCGCCCGCGGCCCGCTCCGCGAACGCGGGCCACGACGGGTCGCCGCCGCTGAGGTACCCCGTGGCCGCACCGACCCCGGTGCTGTGCATCGCCGTGTGGCTGGGCCCCTCGCCGGCCTCGTCCTGCAGCCCGTCGGCCTTCTGCGCCGCCGGATGGCTGAACGCGACGGTGTCCAGCCGGCCGTCGGGCCCGCGCAGGACGGCCGAGACGACGTCGGCACCCGGCACGATCGACCGCGCGGCATCGATCACGCGCTCGACGACACCCACCACCCCGGCCTCGCGATCGACGGCGAACAGCGCGTCGGCGAGGCCGACGAACGCCGTCACCAGACCACCGTCGATCTCGCCGGAGTCCGACGGGCTGTCGATGGTCATCGCGGCACCTTCACGGGAGAGCAGCGTGGACGGGGTTCTGCGGCAGTATCCGCGACCCCGCGCTGCGCGCAACGCCCAGGCCCCA
This sequence comes from Actinomycetospora sp. NBC_00405, assembly GCF_036044095.1. Classification (NCBI taxonomy): domain Bacteria; kingdom Bacillati; phylum Actinomycetota; class Actinomycetes; order Pseudonocardiales; family Pseudonocardiaceae; genus Actinomycetospora; species Actinomycetospora sp. NBC_00405. The sequence goes on along the minus strand of NZ_CP107938.1, from coordinate 5,660,279 downwards.
CGCGGGGACCGGCCCGTGGGCACCGTCACGGGCCCTGCCCTCACCACCTCATCGGGCGATGAGTTGCCCCAGGCGCTTGGTGAGCTTGACGTTCTCCCGGTAGTCGACCGGCACGACGATCACCGACGGCTTGTCGCGACGGTCGAACGCCTCCTTGAGCGCCGGGCGGAACTCGTCGGCCGAGCCGATGCGCCGGGCGTGGCACCCCAGGCCCTCCGAGATCGTGACGAGGTCGGGGGTCGTGAACTCGGTGCCGAAGTGGTGGCCGAACTCGACCTCCTGCTTCCAGGAGATCAGCCCGTAGTCGTTGTCCTCCCACACCACGTTCACCGGGGCGACCCCCAGGCGCGTGGCGGTCGCGAGCTCCGCCATGTTCATCATGAAGCCGCCGTCGCCCGACAGCGCGACCACCCGGCGGTCCGGTGCGACCAGCGCCGCCGACACCCCGCCGGGCACCGCGATCCCCATCGAGCAGAAGCCGTTGGAGATGATGCAGGAGTTGGGCGTGTACGTCGGGTAGTGCCGCGCCACCCACATCTTGTGGGCGCCGACGTCACTGATCAGGATGTCCTCGTCGTCCATCTCGGAGCGCAGATCCGCCAGGATGCGCTGCGGCTTCATCGGGAAGGCGCCGCTCTCGGACTCGGCGCGGGCCCCCGCCTCGGTGATCTCCTCGGTGAGCGACTGGCGCACCCGGCGGTGCAGGTCGATGTCTGGGTAGTGGTGCTTCTCGGTGAGGCCCTCGTTGATGGCCCAGAGCGTGGCCGCGACGTCGCCGACGATCTCGACGGTGGGCCGGTAGGCGTCGTCGACCTCGGCCGGGTCGAAGTCGATGTGCAGCAGCCGCTTGGTGCGCCCGATGTTCCAGCGGGCGGGCGGCCACTCGACCATGTCGTAGCCGACGGCGATGACGAGGTCGGCGGCCTCGAACACCTCGGTGACGTAGTCGCGCGAGCCGAGGCCGACGGCGTAGAGGCTGCGCTCGTGGCGGTCGGACAGCGCGCCCTTGCCCATGAAGGTCATGCCGGCGTAGATGCCGGTGGACTCGACGAAGCGCTGCAGCTGGCGGCTCACGCGGGTGCGCACGCAGCCCTGGCCGACGAGCAGCACAGGGCGCTCGGCGCGGGCGATGAGGTCGAGGGCGGCCTGGATGCTCTTCTCGTCCGGCACGGGCCGGCGGACCTTCTCCGGCGGCACGATCGGCGCGGCGCCCTCGACCTCGTGCTTGGCGATGTCCTCGGGCAGCTCCACGTGCGTGGCGCCGGGCTTCTCGGCCACCGCCAGCTTGAACGCCTTGCGGATGACCTCGGGGATCGTCGACTCGTCGCGCAGCGACGTCGTCCACTTCGTGATCGGCGTGAACATGTTGACCACGTTCATCGCCTGGTGCGACTCCTTGTGCAGGCGCGTCGTCGCGCCCTGCCCGGTGATCGCCACGACCGGGGAGTTGTCCATGTTCGCGTTGGCGACACCGGTGACCAGGTTCGACGCGCCCGGCCCGAGCGTCGACAGGCACACGCCGGGGCGACCGGTCAGGCGGCCGTAGACGTCGGCCATGAACGCCGCGCCGGCCTCGTGGTGCGTCGGCACGAACCGCACCGAGGATTCGCGCATCGACATGAGGAGGTCGGCGTTCTCCTCACCGGGAACCCCGAAGACGTACTCGACGCCCTCGGCCTCGAGACAACGCATGAACAGATCGCTGGCCCTCATGGATTCGGTCCCACTCCCCGGTGTCTCGGCGCACATCGGACCGTGGTCAGGTGCCCGCAGGGCGCGTTCGGCACACTCACCCGGGCGATCGGGGCAGTTCGGACGGCCTCACGACGCCGCGGGTGGCGGTCGCGTCGGCGCCGGCCGAGCCCGTGGAGCCGGCCCCGGTGGACGCCGGCTCCGCCCGGGTACGCGTGCTGGTGCCCGTCCCGGCGCCGGTGTTGGACGCGTCGGTGCCGCCGTCGGCGTCCCCGGCCCGCGCGCCGCCCGGCCCGGACCCGCCGCCCGTCTCGGCGCCGGCGAGGCCCGACACCGACTCGAGCGTCTCGCCGATCTTGAGGTCGTTCAGGAAGATCGTCGCCGGCTCGGCGGGCCCGCCGGTGTGGCGATAGATCCCGGTCTTCAGGTAGTCGAACGAGTCGATCATCGTGCCGCGCGGCGGCCGGAAGTCCTGCAGCACCTGCCGCCCCCCGCGGTACACCGAGACCGAGCCGCCGCCCTCCTCGAACCGGATGTCCAGCTGGACGTCGAGGTTGCGGCCCGCCTGCACCGGGCCGAGGTCGCGCACGCGGTCGCCGACGTTGGCGAGCCACAGGTTGCCGTCGACGATCTCCAGCGCCACCGGCGGCGAGGTGTTCGTGCCGCCGTCGTGCAGCTGCCAGATGACCTGCCAGTCCGAGGTGTCGACCGGGAAGTCGGCCGGGAGGAACGCGCTGTAGCCGAAGAACAGGTGCTCGCCGGCGCGGATGTCCTGGGCCTCCTCGGGGCGGACCTCCGAGCGCTTGGCGCCCCCGGGCACCTCGAGCTTGACCACCTGCCGACCCGGCACGTTGGGGCTCTCGACCTCCTCCGGGTCCAGCCCGCCGCCCTCGACGTTGCCTCCGGTGGAGTCCTGGAAGCCCGCGAGGCCCGAGGTCAGCGACCACAGGGCGTCGGTGGCCTCGCCCGCGCTGCCGCCCCGCGCCCCACCGGCCTGCCCCGAGCTTCCGGCCTCGCCTGCTGCGTCGTCGTCGGCTGCGTCCTCGCCCGGCCGGTCGGGGTCGCCCCCTGCGTCGGACGGCGTGGTGCGGGTGGTGGTGGGCTCGGCGCCCACACCCCCGGAGCCCGATCCGTCGGCACCAGACGCTTCGGAATTCGAAGCATCCCCGCCGGGGTCCTCACCACCCGAGCCCGACGCGTCGGAGCCCGGAGCGCTTCCGGTGCGCTGGCCGGTGCTGCCCGTGCCGGTGCTGCCCGTCCCGCCGGTCCGCGGGAGCGTGGTGGCGGTCGGAGCCCGCGAGCCCGTCGGCGCGGAGCCCGAGCCGGTGCCGCCCGAGTCCGGCGCTGTCGTGGCCGTCGCCCCGCCCGAGCCACCGCCCGTGCCCGACCCCGTGCCCGGCGGGGTGGTGGGCGTCGCGGCGTCCGAGCCGGTGCCGGTGCCGGTGTCGGTGTCGGTGCCGGTGCCGGTGCCGGTGCTGGTGCCGGGGACCGTCGTGCCCGTCGGCGCAGCCGAGCTGGTGCCCGCGCCGCCCGTGGCCGCGGGGGCGTCGGATCCGTCGCCGTAGTCGTCCCCGCCCGCGGGCGCCTGGTCGGTCGGTGCAGCACTGCCCGGCGCCCTCGTCCCCGGCGCCGTCGTCCCCGCGGACGGAGTACCCGTGGCGGTACCGGCCGGCTGCCCGCCCGCGGGAGCCGTGCCGGGCGCCGGCAGCGAGGTGATGAGCCGGCCCAGCGACTCGGACGCCCAGGCCGTCGCAGGGGTGTCCGGAGCGACCGTGAGCTGGGGGTAGTCGATGTGCGCCGGGGCGGCGACGGCCTGCTCCAGGGGCGGCGGGGTGGCGCCCGCCGCGGTGGCGCACACCGGGTCCTGGGGCGCGCAGACCTCGATGGTGCGCGCGGCCAGCGCACCGAACCCGCCCTCGCGGGCCGGCAGCACGCCCTGTCCGGTGACGCCGTCGGGGACGGTGCGGACCCCGGCGCCGCGGGCGGGGTCGCCGAACAGCCCGACGGCGAGGACCCGGTCGGCGGGGACACGCGCGTCCTGACCGGCCCCGATGCGGGCGGCGACGTCGCCGGCGACGTGGGCGCCCTGGGAGTAGCCGAACAGCATGGCGCGGCTGCCCGGGCACGCGGCGAGCTGCGCGGCCACCTGGTCGGTGAGGGTGGTGACCGCCTGCTGCTCGCTCGCCTCGTACGACGCGCCGACCTCCGGCCCGGCGACGGCGACCACGGCGAGTCGCTCCCCCACCTGCTGCACGAGCGGGTCGGTGACCGCCGCGAGCGTCTCGCCACCCGCGGCGCCGCTGCCGTTGACGGCGAACAGCGTGACGTCCCGGCACTCGGCGGGCGCCGCGCTGGGGGCGGCCAGGGTGACGACGCCCGTCCCGACCGCGCCGACCAGCAACGTCGCGGCCAGCGTCCCCGCCACGGCGAGGACGCCCACCGGGCGCCGCCGCGGCCGGTCGGCCACCCCCGCGAGCACCGGCGCCCTCCGACGGGACCTCCGGCCGACGCCGTCCCACGCCTCGCCGGTGCCCGGCACCGGCGTCGCGCGGGGCGCCCGCGCGTCGTCGACCGCGCCGTCGGGGTGCACGACCAGCGGCCACGCGCTCCACCGCCCCGCCATCTCGACGCGGACGGGCCGCCCGAGGAGCGCCGCACGCCGGGCCGCGGCGGCGAGGCCGGCGCGGTGCGGGTCGGCGCCGCGACCCACGGGCACGGCGACGTCGTCGACGAGCAGCGGGACGCCTCCCGGCGTTCGGTCGACCCGCAGCCGCGCCACCGGCGCGGCGGGCACGGCGTGGCCGAACCGGTCGACGAGCTCGCCACCGCCCCGCACCGACCGCATCCACGCCCCTCCAGCCCGCGGGACCCGGCCGGGGCCGGGGCGGGGGCGGGACCGGTCACACGCCGCCGGATCGCCCTCGCGCGGTCAGCATCGGCGAGTGCGCCGGCGTGTGGGTGCGGTTTCGGACAAGTCGCCGAAGTCTTCCCGAGTGCAAAGCCGCGACTACCCCAGCGCGTCGCGCAGGAAGGCGACCTGCAGCAGGAGCAGGTTCTCGGCGACGACCTCCTGGGGCGTCATGTGCGTGACCCCCGACAGCGGCAGCACCGTGTGCGGGTGCCCCGCGGCGAGCAGGGCCGAGGAGAGCCGCAGGGTGTGCGCGGCGACGACGTTGTCGTCCGCGAGCCCGTGGACGAGCATGATCGGCCGCGCCGGAGCCGTCGTCCCGGGATCGTCGAGGATCGAGGAGCGTTCGTAGGCGTCCGGGCGCGTGTCCGGGTGGTCGAGGTAGCGCTCGGTGTAGTGGGTGTCGTAGAGGCGCCAGTCGGTCACCGGCGCGCCCGCGACCGCCGCGTGGAAGACGTCGGGCCTGCGGAGCACCGCCAGCGCGGCGAGGTACCCGCCGAAGGACCAGCCACGGATGGCGACGCGGTCCAGGTCGAGGTCGCCCACCTGCTCGGCCGCCGCGTGCAGCGCCGCGACCTGGTCGTCGAGCACCGGGGTCGCGAGGTCGCCGAACACCGCCCGCTCGTAGGCGGGCCCCCGCCCGGGGGTGCCGCGGCCGTCGGCGACGACGACGGCGAAGCCCTGGTCGGCGAACCACTGGCTGGTGAGGTACGCCCCGCGCGCCGCGACGACCCGCTGGGAGTGCGGCCCACCGTAGGGGTCGAGCAGCACCGGGAGCCGTCGGGACCCCGCCACGTGGTCGTGCGGGAGCAGCACCGCCACCGACGGTCCGCCGGGGTCCGTCGCGACCCGCCGCACCTGCGGGACGAGCCCCGGCGGCTGCGCGTGCGACACCACCCCGACCGAGCTGCCGTCCGCCCGCAGGACCGTGGTGCGGGTGCCGTCGGAGTCGAGGTCGGCGCCGGCGAGCACGGTGACCCCGCCCGCGCGGCGTCCCGACCACACGCCGTACTGCGGACTCAGCCGCACGGCCCCGTCCGCGCGCGACCACGTCCACACCGTGACGTCCTCGGGCCGCTCGGAGGCGGTGAACAGCACCGTGTCGCCGTCGACGTCCGCGACGCCCCGCACCTGCAGCCCGGCCTGCGTGACGGGCACGCCGTCGACCACCAGCCGGCGCGTGTCCCCCCGGTCGGCGCAGCGGACGAGCGCGCCGTCGGACAGGTGTGTGGGCACGCCGCCCACGAGGTCGACCCAGACGTCGTCGGTCTGCTCCACGGCCACCGTCGTCTCGCCGGTGTCCGGGTCGACGCGGCGGACGTCGACGCGGCGCTGGTCGCGCGTGGAGACGGTGACAAGCAGGTCGTGCACGCTCCACGCGACGTCGGCGAGGTACGCGGTGTCCGCCCCGAGGTCGACGGCGGTGCGCGTGCCGTCGAGGTCGATGAGGACGAGGTCGACGACGGCGTTGGCGGTGCCGGCCGCGGGGTAGGGCATCTCCGTCGGGCGGCGGTCGGGGTGCGCCGGGTCGGCGATCCACCACCGGCTCACCGGCGCGTCGTCGACGCGGGCGACGGCGAGCTGCGAGCCGTCGGGCGACCACCAGTACCCGCGGTAGCGGTTCATCTCCTCGGCGGCGATGAACTCCGCGAGCCCCCAGCTCACCCCGGGGCCGTCGCCGTCCTCGGGCCCGGCCAGGGCGTGGGTCGTGCCGGTCGCGCGCTCGTGGACGTACAGCGTGCCGGCGCGCACGAACGCGACGCGGGCGCCCGTCGGGTCCGGCCGCGGGTCGATCACGGGCCCGTCCACCGGCAGCGGCTCCGGGCTCGCCCCGGGCACCAGGTCGACGGTGAACGCCCGGCCCGACACCACGAAGACCGCCAGGCTGCCCGCGGCGTCGAGGGCGTACTCGACGATCCCGCCGGACTGCTCGCGGACCCGCTCGCGGCGGGCGCGCTCCTCCGGCGGCAGGTCCTCCTCGCCGGGGACGTCGAGGTCGCGCGGGTCGACGAGCAGGTGCTCCTGCCCGGACGGGACGTCGAGCAGCCACAGGCAGGTCACGGGGTCGTCGCCGGCGCGGCTGCGCAGCAGCACCACGCGGCGCCCGTCGGGCGAGACCGTGGGCCGGCGGGGAGCGCCGAGGGTGAACCGGCGCGTGGCGGCCTGGCGGCGCGAGAAGCTGGCCGTGGGATCGGAGGCGGCGGGGTCGGCGGTCACGCGGCCGAGTCTGCCTGCTGCCACCCCCTCGACGCCCGAACCCCGTCGCCCCCGCCCGTTAGGCTCGGCCCGTGGTGGAGACGCAGCGGCGCAAGATCGCCCTGACCGGGATCAAGCCCAGCGGCGAGCCGCACCTGGGCAACTACGTGGGGGCGATCCGGCCGGCGCTGGAGCTCGCCCGTACGGCCGACTTCGACTCGCGGTACTTCATCGCCGACCACCACGCGCTCACCGGCACGCCCGCGGCCGGCGACATCGCCGCGTGGACGCGGTCGGTGGCCGCGACCTGGATCGCGGCGGGCCTCGACCCCGAGCGCACGGTCTTCTACAAGCAGTCCGACGTGCCCGAGACCTTCGAGCTGACCTGGATCCTGTCCTGCGTCACCGGCAAGGGCCTGATGAACCGGGCGCACGCCTACAAGGCGGCCCGCGACCGCAACGTCGAGGCCGGCGAGGACCCGGACGCCGGGATCAACCTCGGGCTCTTCGACTACCCGGTGCTCATGGCCGCAGACATCCTGATCATGGAGTCCGACCTGGTGCCCGTCGGTCGCGACCAGCTCCAGCACGTCGAGATCGCCGCCGACGTCGCGGGCAGCTTCAACCACCGCTACGGCCAGGGCTTCCGGCTGCGCATCCCCGAGGCGGTGGTGCCGCCGGAGACGACGGGCCACACACTGCCCGGGCTCGACGGCCGCAAGATGAGCAAGTCCTACGACAACTACATCCCGCTCTTCCTGCCCGCGCCGAAGCTCAAGAAGATGGTGCGCCGCATCCCGACCGACTCCACGCCGGTCGAGGCACCGAAGGACCCGGACTCGTCGGCGGTGTTCCAGATCCTCGCCCAGTTCGCCGAACCCGACGTCGTGGCCGACACCCGCAAGCGGCTCGAGGCCGGCGGCGTGGGCTGGGGCGACCTGAAGAACCAGCTCGCCGACGTGCTCGAGGCGCAGCTCGGACCGCTGCGGGCGCGCTACGAGGAGCTGGTCGCGCCGGACAGCGAGCTCGACGCGATCCTGGCCCGCGGCGCCGAGGTGGCCCGCGACCAGGCGTCGCGCGTGCTGCGGGGCGTGCGGCGCGCCGTGGGCGTGGAGGTCTGAGCCCGGCTCGGCCGGACCCGACGCGTCAGCCGATGGTGGTGCGCTCGGCGATCCCGGCCGACTCGCGGCGGGGTGCCGGCAGACCGGCGACCAGCCCGTCCCAGCCGCCGCGCCGGCCCATCTCCTCGGGCGTCTCCGGGACCTCGGGCACCTCGCCCAGCCAGAGGCGCAGCGGCCCCGTGTCGAGCGGACGCAGCGCGCCGTCGGGGTCGGTGGCCTCCGCGCGCCGGCGCAGCCAGGTGCCGAGCGCGAGCGCCGTGACGATCGATGCGACACACCAGCCGGTCACCACGATCGCGACCCACATGAGGACCGGCACGAGCACCTCCGACGTCACAGGGAGCGCGGTGACCGAGCGTGCCCGGAGGACCACCGCGTGCGTTGCCCTGAGGATGACATCCCGCGTGGACCGACGGGTAGGGTCTCACTCGATCGGACGTCCGGACGCCAACCGTCGGGCGATCCGGGGGGACCGTCTGCGGGCATCTGCGACCGTTGGGCGTGCAGTGATGACCATTCGGCGCGTCAGCGGGACCGGCGACCCACGGTGAGAGTCATCCGGCTTCCAGAGCAGCAGCGATACGCCGAGCGACGGCAGATGACTCGTCCGGAGAGCCGTAGGGGTGGCGCGGCCCGAGGAAGAAGCGCAGCCCGTCCTTGGGCCGGCGCGGGATCACGTGCAGGTGCAGGTGCGGCACCGACTGGCTGATCACGTTGTTGATCAGGACGAGCGAGCCGGGGGCGTCCATGGCGCCCTCCACCGCCCGCTCGAGGCGCTGGGCGAGCGTGAAGAACGCCGGGAGCTCGTCGGGGGGCAGGTCCGCGAGGGTGGTGACGTGGGTCCGCGGGACGAGCAGGACGTGACCCGGGAAGACCGGCTTCGTGTCCAGGAACGCCACCGTCGTGGGGCCGGAGTGGACGACGTCGGCCGGCGCGTCACCGGCGACGACCGCACAGAAGGCGCAGGGCTTGGTCACGGGTCGCAGCGTGTCAGGGTCACCGGATGGATCGACGCACCCGGGGCGTTGGGACCACCATGGACTCGGACGTGGACCCGGCTGTGGACTCCCCGACCCTCCTCGTGATCGGCCACGAGACGGACACCGACACCGTGCCCGTGCTGGCCGGGACCCTGACCACCTGGGCGGCGGACCGCGGCGTCACCGTCGTGCCCGCCGTCGCCGGGGGCCCGATGCCCGATCCCGCCGACGTGGACGCGGTCGCCGTCCTCGGCTCGGCACAGGGCGCGTGGGACGACGACGTGCCGTGGCTCGCCTCCGAGATCGACCACCTCGAGGCGGCGATCGCCGCCCGCACCCCGGTGCTCGGCATCTGCTTCGGCGGCCAGCTGCTCGCGCGCGTGCTCGGCGGCCGGGCCGAGCCCGCGTCGGGGCGCCGCGAGAACGGGTGGCAGGAGATCCTCACCACCGCCCCGGACGTGGTGCCCGCCGGTCCGTGGATGGAGTTCCACTTCGACACGTTCACCGCGCCCCCGTCGTCGGAGGTGCTCGCCACCTCGCCGCGCTGCGACCAGGCGTTCCGCGAGGGCCCGCACCTGGGCCTGCAGTTCCACCCCGAGGTCACCCCCGAGGAGTTCGATCTCTGGATGCGCCGGCTGTCGGCGGAGCGCCTGATCGAGCTCGGCATCGACCCCGCGGCCCTGCGCGCGGAGACCGTCGCGCGTGCCGAGGAGTCGCGCCTGGCGAGCTGGGGCCTGTTCGACGCGTTCGCCGAGCGGGCGGGACTGGTGCACCGCACAGTGGCCCGATGAGCAGTGCCCAGACGACGAGTGACCCGATGAAGGTCCGGGTCGGCATCGGCGCCGGGCCCTCGCGCGACGACCCCGCCGCGGCCACGCTCGAGCTCGTCGACGGCTGCGAGGCGCGGGGCATCGACTCGGTGTGGTTCCCCGACCGCATCGCCGCGCCCGCCATCGAGCCGCTCGTGGCGATGGGCTGGGCCGTCGCCCGCACCGGCTCGCTGAAGGTCGGCAGCGGCGTGATCGTCCTGCCGGGCCGCAACCCGGCCGTCGTCGCGGCCCAGCTGGCCTCCCTCGCCGCATTGGCACCGAAGCGGATCCTGCCGGTCTTCGGCCTGCGCCCGGCCACCGCGGCCGAGCGCACGGCCTACCCGGTCGCGGGGCCGCGCGCCGCGGTGTTCGAGGAGGCCCTGACGGTGGTGCGACGCCTGCTCACCGAGGAGTCGGTGACGTTCCACGGGTCGTTCTTCGTGCTCGACGACGCCGTCGTGGCGCCGCGCCCGGCCCGCCCGCTCGACCTCTGGCTCGGTGGCCTCGTCCCGGCTGCCCTGCGCCGGGTCGGACGGCTGGCCGACGGGTGGCTCGCCTCGTTCGTCACCCCCGCCGAGGCGGGCGAGGCACGTCGCACGATCGCCGCCGCGGCGGACGAGGCGGGCCGCGAGGTCGAGGACGACCACTACGGCACGAACCTGCTCGTCCTGCCGCCCGGGACGTCCGCGGAGGACGCGGACCGGGCGAGGGCGTCCTCCGCGCACCGGCGTCCCGAGATCGACCCGGACGAGCTCCTCGTCGACGGCTGGGACGCCGCGCGCCGTCAGGTGCAGCGGTTCGTCGACGAGGGCATCACGAAGTTCGTCGTCCGCCCGGCCGTGGCGCCGGCCTCGTGGCCGGGGTTCCTCGACGAGTTCGCGGAGCACCTCGTCCCGCTCGAGACCTGATCAGCGGCTACCCATCACGCGGGTGAGCGCGATCTCCAGGACCACGCGCCTCGGGTTCTCCCGCGGGACGCGGTAGCGCTGCGCGTAGCGGTGCTCACCGTCGGCCACCGACTCCGGATCGTCCCGGACCACCGCCAGCCCCTCGAGCGTCGACCACCGGCCGCGGTCGACCTGGCTGACCGCGACCCGCGCGCCGCCCTCCCCCGCCGCGCGCACCTGGCGGGCCTTGGCGCTGGTGCCCGACGTGATGACCCGCGCGACCGCGGTGTCCAGGTCGAGGGTGACGCCGACGGGCACGACGTGCGGCGAGCCGTCGCGGCGCAGGGTCGTCAGCGTGCAGAGGTGGTACTCGGACCAGAACTGCGCGAACTCCTCGCCGCGCGCGTGCAGGTCGGCCGGTGTCACGGTCACGGCCGTCGATGGTGCCCTGCCGGGTGAGCCGGCGGTCACCCGCCCTGCGGCGGCGGCGGTGATGCCGACCGGGTGACGGTGTCGGCGAGCCACGCCCAGAAGCGCGGGTCCATCGGCGACGTGGTCGGGATGACCAGCTGGGGCTCCACCTCGGCCGCGCTGGTCGACGTCCGGTCCGAGGAACTGCTCGAGCTGTCGGAGCTGTCGGAGCTGTCCGAACTGTCGGAGTCCGAGCTGTCGGAGCTGCGGGAGCTCTCCGAGCTGGACCCACCCGGGTCGCTGTCCCCGGTGGCCACCGTGCGCCGCGAGGTCGGGCCCCCGGTGGCCGAGCTGCGGGTGGTCGGGGCGTCGTCGGCCGTGGCCCGGGTGCTGGCGCGGGACGAAGTCTCCGACGACGCGTCCGAGTCGTCCGACGACCCCGACGACTCCGGGGCCCGGGTGGTCGTCCGGGGCCGCGTCGCGGTGACCGGCTCGTCGCCCGCGGACGCGGAGGCCTCCCCGTCCGAGGCCGACGCCGACGCACCCCCGGCCGTGGCCTCGGCCCCGTCGGCCGACGCCGAGGCGGACGGGCGGGCGGACCGCGACGCGGTCGAGGTGGCGTCGGCCTCGGTGGTGTCCGGAGCGGACGCCTCCTCGTCGGACCCCGAGTCGCTGTCGGCCGGCGCGCTCGTGCGGGTGGTCAGCGAGGCCCCGGTGGTGGGGTCGACGGTGGTGGTGGTGCCCCGCTCCGGATCGGTGGTCGTGGTGACCCCGGTGGACGGGTCGGTGGTCGTGGTGGGCGCCGCCGAGCTCTCCGACGCGTCGTCGTCCGGCGCGACCGTGGCGTCGCTCGGGAGCGGCCAGCCCTCGGGCGTCGTGGTGGGCAGCGATCGCTCGGCGTTGCCCCCCGGCGTCGACTCCGGGGCGCTGCTGTCGGCGTCCGCACTCTCCGTGGGCTGCCCGTAGGTCGGCCGGCCCTCGGGCGTGGTCGCCACGGTGCGGGAGCCGGTGGGCAGCTCGAGGGTGGGGTCGTCGACCGTGGTCGCCGGCGGGGCGGTGGGCGCCCCGCCGGGTCGGTCGGCGGGGGTCTCCGCCGGCGTCCGGGCCGGCGTCCCGGTGGGCGAGGACGGCTCGTCGCCGCCGCTGGGCAGCAGGTCGGGCAGACGGCCGCCGCCCTCGCCCCGGCCAGGCTCGTCACCGTCACCGCGGTCGCCGCCGCGGCCGCCACCGTTGCCCTCGCCCCGGCCACCGTCATCCCGGCCACCGTCGCCCCGGCCACCCTCGTCCCGGCCGCTGTTGTCGCCGGGCGAGCCGGTGGGCTCGTCGCGTGTGGGGTCGGGCAGGAGCGGGAGGTCGAGGACCGGCCCCGCGTCGTCGTCGGCCGTCTCCCGCGGCCCGGTGGCCCGGGGCACGGTCTCCCGCGGGACGGTCCCCGCCGCCGTCTCCCGCGGCACCGTCTCCGGCGGCGAGGTGGGCGCCGGACCTCCCGTGTCGAGCGGGATGCTCGGGTCGAGGGGCGGCTCGATGAGGTCGGGCGAGCTGTCGGCACCGGGCAGGGGCACGGGGTCGAGCTCGGGCGCGAGCTGGTCGAAGCCCGGGGGCGGCGTGACGGGCTGCTCGGAACCGGGATACGCGGGCTCGCCCGCCGGGGCCGACGGCGTCCCGAGCGGCCGCGAGCCGGGTAGCGGGATGGGCGTCAACGGCGGGGCGACGTCGTCGGGCAGGGAGCCGTCGGGCAGGGAGCCGTCGGGCAGGGCCTGGGGGTCGCCGGTGGACGGGGCGGGTGCGTCGGGCGCGTCGGTGGCCGGCTCGCCGGAGCCCGGCTCGCCCTCGGAGGGATCGCCGACCGTCTCGGAGGTGGTGGGGGCGTCCGACGCGCTGCCGGCGAGGCCGGTGGCGTCGTCGCGGGGGCCCGCCGGGACGACCGCCGTGCCCACGCCGAACAGCGCGGCGACGAGGGCGACCGTGAACAACGTGGTGACCACGATGTTGCGCGGAGTGCGGAACGGCCACGGTCGCGGACGCGGCGCCGGGTTCCACCCTCGGGACGAGGTGGACGGCATTCAACCCCCATCGATTCCAGCGTCGATTCCAGCGTCGAATCCAGCCCGCCCCCGACAGCGGTCCGCGGCCCCACGACCTCGGAGATCTGTACGGTACGCCGCTCCCGTGGGCCGGGTCAGCCGTTTCGTGGTTCTCCCGGCTTCTCCGCGGGCACGATGGAGGGCGTGGGTGCCGAGCTCGGTGCGCGCGACGTCGCGCGCCCTCCGACCGTCGAGACGACGTCCCCCCGACTCGACCTGGACCTGGCCGTCGTGCGCGGCGCCTATCGCACGATGCGTGGCCTGCTGCCCGACGTGGAGCTCTGCTACGCGGTCAAGGCCAACCCGCAGCCCGAGGTCCTGGCCCTGCTCGTCGCCGAGGACGCCTCGTTCGACCTGGCGAGCGTCGGCGAGCTCGACCTCTGCCTGCTCGCCGGCGCCCGCCCCGGCAGGCTGTCCTGGGGCAACCCGGTGAAGAAGGTCACCGACGTCCGGGCCGCCCGCGCCGCCGGCGTCGCCCGGTTCACCACCGACGCCCCCGCCGACGTCGACCTGCTCGCCCGCGAGGCCCCCGGCGCGACCGTGGGTGTGCGGCTCGCGGTCGGCGACGACGGCGCGGCGACGCCCTTCGCGGGCAAGTTCGGCGCGGGCGAGGACGAGGCCGTGGTGCTCCTGGGTCGCGCCCGGGCGGCGGGTCTCGACGCCGCCGGCATCGGGTTCCACGTCGGCAGCCAGCAGCGCGACCCCCGTGCCTGGGCGCGCGCGATCGACGTCGCCGCCCGGGTCGCCGCACGCCTCGGCGAGGACGCAGCGACGGAGCTGAACCTCGGCGGCGGCTTCCCCACCACGCACGCCGGCGGCCCGACGCCCGACCTCGCCGCCTGCGCCGCCGCGGTCCGCGAGGCCCTCGCCCGTCACGCCGACCGGTGGCGTCCCCGCCTCGTGGCCGAGCCGGGCCGGGCGCTGGTGGCCGACGCCGGGACGCTGCACGCCGAGGTGGTGCTCGTCGCCGAGCGCGCCGGCCGGCGGTGGGTCTACCTCGACGTCGGCCGCTACCAGGGGCTCGCCGAGACCGAGGGCGAGATGATCGTCTACCGGCTCCGGACCCCCGGGCGCACCGGCGGGACCGGCCCCGTCGTGTTGGCCGGCCCCACCTGCGACGGCGACGACGTCCTCTACCGCCACGCCGACGTCCGCCTGCCCCTCGACCTCGCTGCCGGCGACGTCGTCGAGTTCCTCGGCGCCGGTGCCTACACGGCCAGCTACGCCTCGGTGGGCTTCAACGGCCTGCCGCCCCTGCCCACGTACGTGCACGAGACCCCGGAGGAAGGTGGGAATTGACGACCACGACCCCGACCACACACCGGACGGACCCCGCGTCGTTCGCGGGCCGCCATGTGCTCGCCGAGCTGCGCGGTGTCGATCCCGCCGTGCTCGGCGACGAGCACGCCGTGGCGGACGCCCTGCGTCGCGCGCTCGACGAGGGCGGCGCGACGGTGCTCGACGTCGTCACGCACCGGTTCGAGCCCCAGGGCACCACCGTGATGGCGCTGCTGGCGGAGTCGCATGCGTCGGTGCACGCGTACCCGGAGGCCTCCGCGGCGTTCGTGGACGTGTTCACCTGTGGCGTTCAGGCCGATCCCGAGCTCGTCGTCGACGCCCTGGGCCGTGAGCTGGGGGCGACGGAGGTGCGCGCGCAGGTCGTCGCCCGGGGTGCCGGCCTCGCGCCCGCGGGCGGCGGCCGGGAGGTCGACGAGCCCCTCGCGGCCGGGATGCGCCGGCGCTGGCGGCTCGACGAGGTTCTCTGGCGGGGTCGTACGGAGTGGCAGGACATGATGGTCGCGCGCACCGCGCAGGGCATCTCGCTGTTCTGCGACGGCGAGCGCCAGTCCACCGAGCAGAGCCAGCTCGTCTACCACGAGGCGCTCGCCGTTCCCCCGATGCTGCTGGCCGACGAGCTGCGCTCGGTGCTCGTCGTCGGATCGTCCGAGGGCGTCGTCTCACAGCTCGCGCTGGCGGCCGGGGCGACCCGTGTCGACCACGTCGACATCGACACCGAGTGCGTCCGCCGGTGCGCCGAGCTGCTCCCCTACGGCTACACCCCCGCCGAGCTGGCCGCCGCCGAGGCCGGCGACGGCCCGGTGGGCATGCACTACGCCGACGGCTGGCAGTTCCTCGCCGACGCCGCCGCGCGCGGCGACCGCTGGGACGTCGTGATCGTCGACCTGCCCGACGAGCCGGTCGAGGTGACCGACCCCGCCCAGCACGCCCGGCTCTACGGCGCGGAGTTCCTGCGCCGGTGCGCCGACGTCCTCTCCCCCGGCGGGGTCGTGTGCTCGCAGGCGGGCTGTCCGACCCTGTGGCGCAACGACACGCTGCAGCGGATGACCGACCGTTTCGACGACGTGTTCGCGACGGTGCTGCCCTACTGCTCCGACGAGCACGAGTGGGCCTACCTCAGCGGCCGCGTGCAGCCGGTGGACGACCCGGTCGCGCTCGCGATCTCGCGCCTGGACCGCTTCCCGGAGCTGACCTCGATCGACGCCGACGCCCTGCGCCGCGGCGCGATCCTGCCGTTCGCGCTCCGTGCTCGTGAGGGCGTGCCCGTGTCCTGACACGGACGTCCGCGAACAGGGGCGCAGCGCGCACGTCATGATCGGCGCGTGGGCGTCGCGCTGAGCGTTCTCTGGGCGATCCTCGGGCTGCTGTGGCTGGTCACGGCGCCGGGTGTCCTGGTCGCGTTCGCCGCGGTCGGGGACCCGCCGCCCGGGTTCCTGCCGGGGTGGGTGATCGCGTTCCTGGGCTGGCTGTCGGTGCCCGTGACCGTGGTCCTGGCCCTGGTCGCGATCGCCGGCGACGGGGCGGTCGGCGTCCGGCCGTGGCTGCCGGTGGCGTCGCTGCTCGTCGTCCCCGCCGGCTACCTGGTCGGGCTCGTGAGCGTCCGGGTGGTCGCCGGGCTGCGACGCGAGCCGCCGACACCGCCGTCTCCCCCGGCGCCCCCGCGGCGCCTCCGTCCCGGGGACCTCGACGCCCTCGACGACGATGCCCTCGCCGCCCACCAGCTCGACGTCGTCGGGGCGGCCGTCGCCCGGTGGTTCGCGGACGAGACGTCGGGCCTCGACCCCGCGTTCCCCCGCCTCGTGCTCGACAGCATCCGGCGCGGCGACGACGGCGAGGCCGTCCGGCGGGCGCTCGACGACCACCGCGACCTCGAACGGGGCCGGCGGACCCTCACCCCGCCCGCGCGCCAGCACGCCCTCTGGGCGCTGCTCATGCTCGCCCGCCTGCGCGGGGTGCGCGGACCCCACCGTCCCCCGCACCGCGACGAACCCATGCACCAGGAGCTGCTCGACCACGCCCACGACGCGCTCGAGAACGACTGACGAGACGTCAGCCCAGAGCCTCCGCCAGCTCGTCGGGGATGCCGGAGGCCTTGCTCCAGTCGCCGGTCTCGGGGTCACGCACCACGACGACGTAGACGTTGCGGCCGACCACGGCCACCTCGTCCGCCGACCGGTAGACCGTGAAGCCCAGCGTGAAGCTCGTCGTCCCCCGGCGCTCGCAGGTGACCTCGACGCGGGCGTCGTCGCGCCAGCGCACCGAGCCCCCGTAGTCGAGCTCGGAGTGCACGACCATCACGTCGACCCCCGAGGCGATCAGCTTCGGGTAGGGCAGGCCGACGTGGTCGAGGAAGCCGGTGAAGGCCTCGTCGAACCAGGTCAGGTAGTGGCCGTTGAACACCACGCCCTGCTGGTCGATCTCCGCGTAGCGCGGGACGACGGCGAACGAGTAGGTCACTGGCGCAGCTCGGGGAAGTCCTCGTCCCGGTACTCGCCGTCCGGGGCCGCCGCGTCTGGGCTCGGACGCAGCTCGTCCTCCCGGCCGCGGAGCTCGACGCGGCGGATCTTCCCGGAGATCGTCTTGGGCAGCTCGGAGAACTCCAGGCGGCGCACGCGCTTGTAGGCCGGCAGGTTCTCGCGGGCGTGGCGCAGGATCGCCAGCGCCGTCTCGCGCGAGGCCTCGTAGCGGGTCGAGAGCACGATGTAGGCCTTGGGGACGGCCAGGCGCAGCGGGTCGGGTGACGGGACGACGGCGGCCTCGGCGACCGCGTCGTGCTCGATGAGCACGCTCTCCAGCTCGAACGGGCTGATGCGGTAGTCCGACGCCTTGAACACGTCGTCGGAGCGCCCGACGTAGGTGATGTAGCCGTCCGCGTCGCGGGAGCCGACGTCCCCGGTGTGGTAGAGGCCGTCGCGCATGACCTCGTCGTTGCGCTCCGCGTCGTCCTTGTAGCCGACCATCAGCCCGAGCGGACGGTCGGCGAGGTCGATGCAGATTTCGCCCTCGTCGCCGCGCTCGCCGGTGACCGGGTCGACGAGCACGATCGGGTAGCCCGGCAGCGGGCGGCCCATCGAGCCGTCCTTGACCGGCTGCCCGGGCGGGTTGCCGATCTGCAGCGTCGACTCGGTCTGGCCGAAGCCGTCGCGGATGGTCATGCCCCAGGCCTCGCGGACCTGCTCGATGACCTCGGGGTTGAGGGGCTCGCCGGCGCCGACGAGCTCGCGCACCGGCACCTGCACGCGCGTCAGGTCCGCCTGGATCAGCATCCGCCACACCGTCGGCGGCGCGCAGAACGTGCTGACGCCCTTCTCGACGATCACGTCGAGCAGCTTGTCGGCGTCGAACTTGGTGTAGTTGTAGATGAAGATCGTCGCCTCGGCGATCCACGGGGCGAAGACGTTCGACCACGCGTGCTTGGCCCAGCCCGGCGAGGCGACGTTGAGGTGCACGTCGCCCGGTTGCAGGCCGATCCAGTACATCGTCGACAGGTGGCCGACGGGGTAGCTCGTGTGCGTGTGCTCGACGAGCTTGGGCTTCGACGTCGTGCCCGAGGTGAAGTAGAGCAGCAGGGTGTCGCTGCCCTTGGTCGGTCCGTCGGGCGTGAACTCGGCCGGCGCGTCGTACGCGGCGGAGAAGTCGAGCCAGGGCTCGGTGATGCGGTCACCCACGGCGATCTTCGTGTAGTCGCCGGGGACGTCGTCGAACTTGTCGACGTCGGCGTCACGGACGACGACGTGCTTCGCGTTGCCGCGGTCGATGCGGTCGCGCAGGTCGGCGGCGCCGAGCATCGGCGTCGACGGGATGAGGATCGCGCCGAGCTTCATCACCGCGAGGATGGTCTCCCACAGCTCGACCTGGTTGGCGAGCATGAGGATGACCCGGTCGCCGCGGCCCACGCCCTGCGCCCGCAGCCAGTTGGCGACGCGGTTCGAGCGCTCGCTCATGTCGGCGAACGAGTACTTCGTCTCCCGCCCGTCCTCCTCGACGACCCACAGCGCCGGACGCTGCGAGGTGCCGGGGTCGGAGCCGATGGCGTCGAAGTGCTCGAGGGCCCAGTTGAACTCGTCGAGCTGCGGCCACGCGAAGTCGCGCAGCGCGGCGTCGAGGTCCTCACGCCGCTCCAGCAGGAGATCCCGCGCCCGGCGGAACTCGGTCGCGGCCTTGCTGAGCTCCGACACGATGGGCCCTTCCCTCGAGACGCCGATGGCCGAGGCGGTTCTACCACCTCGGCCATCGGACCCGGGAGACGCTGCGTCCCCCGCTACTTGAACAGCTTCCGCAGGATCACGAGCCCCACCAGTGCGCCGGCGGCGTAGACGGCGTACTTGATCCTCGGGTCGGCCCACTTCTGGGCGGCCATCTCCTTGCCCTGCTCCGAGAGGCGCTGGGGGCTGGCCTTCTCGGAGAGCTCGTCGAGGGCTCCGGCCAGCGCCTCGCGCGCCTGCTGGATCTCCTTCTCGATGGCGTCCGTGTCCCGTGCCACGACACCTCCCGTGTGGTCGTCGGTCGCGCTGACCGTCGCTGGTTCGCGACCGGCCGGTGGTCGGCGGCTATCCTGCCCGCCCGTGACCGCCGATACCCGCTTGACCCCCGGTCAACCCGCGCCGGACTTCTCGCTGACCTCCGATCAGGGGTCGACGGTGTCGCTCGCCGACCACCGCGGGCACCGCGTCCTCGTCTACTTCTACCCGGCCGCCATGACCCCGGGGTGCACGAAGGAGGCCTGCGACTTCCGCGACAACCTGGCCTCGTTCAACGACGCCGACGTCGCGGTCCTCGGGATCTCGCCCGACAAGCCGGAGAAGCTCGCGAAGTTCCGCGACAAGGAGGGGCTGACCTTCCCGCTGCTCTCCGACCCGGACAAGTCGACCCTCGCGGCCTATGGCGCCTACGGCGAGAAGACGATGTACGGGAAGACCACGGTGGGCGTCATCCGCTCGACGTTCCTCATCGACGCGGAGGGCAACATCGAGGACGCGCAGTACGGCGTCAAGGCCACCGGCCACGTGGGCCGGTTGCTGCGCGATCTGAGGCTGTAGGGGGTGCCGGCGGCGGGATTCGAACCCGCACTGGACGGCATCTAAGGCCGCTCGCTCTGCCGTTGGCGTACGCCGGCTACGTCTTTCGTCGCACCTGCCGTCCGCGCCCACACCATGTGTCGGTCTGCGAGTGGCAGTTGCCACGGAGACTACGGAGGTTCTCCAGCCGGTTGTCGGTGTGGTCGCCGTTGACGTGATCGAGCTGCCGTGGCAGCGGCCCGCCCTGCCAGCTCCTACAGCAGCGCCCGCACCGCCGCCGCGACCTCGTTCGCCGCCTCGAGCGGCACGAAGTGCCCCACGTCCTCGAGGTGGTGCACGCCGCGCAGGTCGGTGAACGCCCGCTCCAGCCCCTCGGCGAGCCGGGGCGGGAAGAGCGGGTCCTGGTCGCCCCAGAGCACCGTGGTCGGCACGGCCACCGGCGCCGGCGGCTCCTGCCCGCGCATCGCGAGCGCGGTGGCCAGGGTCGCCGACCCCGAGCGGTACCAGTTCAGGGACGTCGTGAAGGCGCCCGGGCGCGCGTAGGCCTCGACCAGCTCGTCGGTCACCGAGGCGATCGCCCGGTGTCCCCAGTGCGACCAGAAGTGCTCCAGGTAGGTCCGCACGGCGGGAGCGGACCCGTCCACCAGCCGCGACGCGAGCGCGAGCTGGTGGAAGTCCTGGTACCAGAACTCGGCGCGGTGGTCGTCGTCGAGCGAGGCCGCCGCCGAGCCGGGGTGGATCGCGTTGCCCAGCACCAGGGCCCGGACGCGCTCGGGACGGGTCCGCGCGAGGTGCGCCGCCGTCGTCGAGCCCACGTCGTACCCGACCAGGACCGCGTCGTCGAAGCCCAGGTGGTCCATCAGCTCGATCACGGCGGCGGCCTGGGCGTCGTGGCCGAAGTCCGTCGCCGGCCGGTCCACGTCGGACGGCCTGTAGGAGGCACCGAAGCCGAGAAGCTCGGGCACGACGACCTGGGCGTCGCGCTCGAGCAGCGGCAGGAGCGCGCGGTAGTCGGACGCCGCCCCGGGCCAGCCGTGCAGGCAGACGACGGGGACGCCGTTGCCCTCGTGCGCGTAGGAGATCACGCCACGGTCTCCGATCTCTCGACGGCAAGCACCCGGAACCCCGCGTTCGACGACAGCCGGGTCGTCGGGTGGCCCTGCTCGGCGAGCCAGCGGGCGAGGGAGTCCGAGCCCAGGTTCTTGCTCACGACGAGGTAGGACGGCCCGTCGACGCGCGGCAGCCAGCGCAGCAGCAGCTCGTGCAGCGCGGCCTTGCCCGAGCGGATCGGCGGGTTGGACCAGAGCTGGGCGAACCGCACGTCGTCGGGCACCTCGTCGGGCCGGCAGACGCGGACGTTGGACAGGCGCGCCGCCGCCGCGTTGGCCCGCACGAGGTCCAGGGCACGGTCGTTGACGTCCACGGCCCAGACCGTCGCGCCCGGCTGCCGCGCGGCGAGCCAGAGCGCGATCGGCCCGTAGCCGCAGCCGAGGTCGAGCAGGTCGCCCTCGGCGGGCTCGGGGGCGTGCGCGAGGAGCACCCGGGTGCCCTTGTCGAGGCGGCCGCGCGAGAACACCCCGGCGTCGGTGGTGAGGTCGAGCGCGACCCCGCCGACCTCGAGACGGAACGACACCGGGTCCGACGCCGACCCGGGCTGCTCCGAGAAGTACTGGTCGGTCACGTGCTAGCCCAGCTCCGACAACCGGGGCAGCAGCGCCCGCAGGGCCTGCGAGCGGTGGGAGACCGCGTCCTTCTCCTCCGGCGCCATCTCCGCCGAGGTGCGCGACTCGCCCTCGGGCACGAACGCCGGGTCGTAGCCGAAGCCGTTCGTGCCCCGCGCCAGGCGGATCAGGGTGCCGGGCCAGCGTTCGACGACGACGACCTCGCGCCCGTCGGGGTGGGCGGCGGCCGCGGCGCAGACGAACGCCGCGCCGCGCCGCTCCTCGGGGACGTCGGCCATCTGGTCGAGGACGAGCGCCAGGTTCGCGGCGTCGCGCTCGGTCCGTGCGCCGCTGCGCCCCGACCAGCGCGCCGAGAGCACCCCGGGCATCCCGTTCAGCGCGTCCACGGTGAGCCCGGAGTCGTCGGCGACGGCCACGAGCCCCGTCGCCGCGGCGGCGTCACGGGCCTTGGCCAGCGCGTTCTCCTCGAACGTCGCGCCGGTCTCGGGCGCTTCGGGGAACTCGGGGACGTCGTCGAGCCCCTTGATCTCCAAGCCCTCGATCCCCTGCGCGTCGACGAGCCGGCGCAGCTCCGCGAGCTTGGCGTCGTTGCGGGTGGCCAGCAGGATCTTCACGGCAGCTCCCCCGGGTAGGGCGCGGCGAGCGCGGCGGACTGGAGCTCGGTGAGCCGCGCGCAGCCGGCGAGCGCCGAGTCGAGCATCGCGTCGAGCGTGGCGCGGGTGTAGGTGGCGCCCTCGCCGGTGCCCTGGACCTCGACGAGCGTGCCGGTGTCGGTGGCGACGACGTTCATGTCGACCTCGGCCCGCGAGTCCTCCTCGTAGGGCAGGTCGAGGCGCACGCGCCCGTCGACCACACCCACGGAGACCGCGGCGATCGAGCACGACAACGGCTGCGGGTCGGCGAGGCGCTTGTGGGCGCGCAGCCAGGTGACGGCGTCGGCGAGGGCGACGTAGGCACCGGTGATCGCCGCCGTCCGGGTGCCGCCGTCGGCCTGCAGGACGTCGCAGTCGAGCTGGATGGTGTTCTCGCCGAGCGCGCGCAGGTCGATCGCCGCGCGCAGCGACCGGCCGACCAGACGGCTGATCTCGTGCGTGCGCCCGCCGACGCGGCCCTTCACCGACTCCCGGTCGCTGCGGGTGTGCGTCGCCGACGGGAGCATCGCGTACTCGGCGGTGAGCCAGCCGAGCCCGCTGCCCTGGCGCCAGCGCGGGACGCCCTCGGTGACGCTCGCCGCGCACAGCACCGTCGTCTGCCCGAACGAGACGAGCACCGATCCCGCGGGGTGCTGCTGGAACCCGCGCCGGATGCTGATCTCGCGGAGCTCGTCGTCCGCCCTGCCATCGCTGCGTGCCACGAGCGACCACCCTAGGAGCCACCCGGCACGCGACGGTTCGTCGGGCTAACTTCGACGGTCGTGCGTACCGACGGCCGGACCGGGCTCGTGCTGCTCGCGAGCTGCCTCGCCCAGTTCATGGTGGTCCTCGACGTCTCGGTCGTGAACGTCGCGCTGCCCGCGATGCGCACCGCGCTCGGGTTCGACGCCGAGGGGCTCGCCTGGGTCGTCAACGCCTACACGCTGGCGTTCGCGGGGTTCCTGCTGCTGGGCGGGCGGGCGGCGGACTACTTCGGGCGACGCCGCATGTTCCTCGTCGGGCTCGGGATCTTCGGCTTCGCCAGCCTCGTCGGCGGGCTCGCCAACGACCCGGCGCTGCTGCTCGCCGCCCGCGCGGCCCAGGGCCTGGGCGGGGCGGTGCTCTCCCCCGCGTCGCTGGTCATCCTGCAGACGACGTACGCCGAGGGCGCGGCGCGCGCGAAGGCGTTCGGCTGGTGGTCGGCGATGGGCGGCGTCGGCGGCGCCGCGGGCGGGCTGGCCGGCGGCGTGCTCGTGGGCCTGCTGAGCTGGCGCTGGATCTTCCTGGTCAACGTGCCCGTCGTCGCCCTGACCGCGCTGCTGACGCTCGCCGTGGTCCGGGAGACGCGTGCCGAGCAGCGGCCGGGGCTCGACGTCGCCGGCGCCGTCCTGGTCACCGGAGGTCTGGTCGCCCTGGTCTACGGGGTGGTGTCGCTGGAGTCCTCGCCGTGGACCTCGGCGCGCGTACTGGGGAGCGCGGCGGGCGCGGTCGTGCTGCTCACGGCGTTCGTGATGGTCCAGCGCCGCAGCCGTCAGCCGCTGGTGCCGCTCTGGGTGTTCCGCATCCGCGCGGTGAGCACCGCGAACGTCGTCATCCTGCTCATCACGTCCGCGATGTTCTCGATGTGGTTCTTCGTCTCGCTGCACATGCAGGGCGTCCTGGGCTTCGACGCGCTGACCGCGGGTCTGGCGTTCCTGCCGCAGTCCGCGTCGGTGGTGGTCGGCTCGCAGATCTCCTCGCGGCTGGTGTCCCGGCTCGGCCCCCGCGCGATGATCGTCGCGGGGGCGACGCTGACCGCCGTGGGCTTCGCGTGGTTCTCGCTGCTGACCCCGACCACGAGCTGGGCGGCCGGCATCCTCGGCCCGGGCATCGCGGTGTCGCTCGGCATGGGCATCGTCTTCCCCGCCGTGACGACGGCGGCGACGAGCGGCGTCGACGGCAGCCTCGCGGGCCTGGTCAGCGGGCTCGTCACCACCTCGCGCCAGATCGGTGGCGCCGTCGGCCTCTCGGTGCTCTCGACGCTGGCCGCCGCGCGCACGGCCACGCTGACCGCCGAGGGCGCGTCCGCGCCCGTCGCCTCGACGTCGGGCACGACGGCCGCGTTCACCGTCGCGGCCGTCGTCGTCGCGATCGCGGCGCTGGTCGCGCTCCTCGTCCCGGCCCCGCAGCGGGCGCGGACGCCGGAGCCGGCGCAGGTGTAGCTAGATCTCGTAACGCCCGTCGGGCACGACGAGCTCGACCGGGCCCGGGTACTCCTCCTTGGCCTCGGCGAGCAGGGCCTGCCCGTCGGCCCAGGACGGGACGTGGGTGAGCAGCAGGCGCTTGACGCCGGCCTGGCGCGCGGTGCGCCCAGCCTGCTTGCCCGACAGGTGCACCCCTCGCGGCCGCTCCGGACCGTCGCTCCACGTCGACTCGCACAGCAGCACGTCGGCATCGCGGGCGAGCTCGACGAGCTCGCGGCACGGCCCGGTGTCGCCGGAGTAGACGAGCGTCCGGCCCTCGTGCTCGAACCGGGTGCCGTAGGCCTCACAGGGGTGGTCGACGGGGGCGCTCGTGAGCGCGATCGGCCCGATGGCGGCCGGCCCGAGCGCGAACGGGCGGTGGACGAAGACGTCGGTGAGGTCGGTCGCGACACGCTCGTCCGACGACGGCGCGTAGGCGACGGCCAGGCGCACCTCGGACTCGGTCGGCCCGTGCAACGGCACGATCTTGCCGGGCCCGTCGGGGTGGTAACGCCGGTGGACGATCAGCCCGGAGATGTCCGCACAGTGGTCGGGATGCAGGTGGGACAGGACCACCGCGTCGATGTCGAACGGGTCGATG
The DNA here is from genome assembly GCF_036044095.1 of Actinomycetospora sp. NBC_00405. NCBI lineage: Bacteria > Bacillati > Actinomycetota > Actinomycetes > Pseudonocardiales > Pseudonocardiaceae > Actinomycetospora > Actinomycetospora sp. NBC_00405. Next base: position 5,635,737 of record NZ_CP107938.1, on the reverse strand, counting down.
TGCCGCTGGAGCACCCCGAACGCACCGTTGCCGAGATCGAGGACGATGGACGTGTCGCCCGCGCGGACGAGGTAGCTCGAGGCCGCGGAGTGCGGGCCGGCGCCGCTGCCGGAGCACCCCAGGACGGTCAGTTCCACGAGCGCACCCTACGGGCCTGACCTCTCCGAACGCACAGGCCAGGGAGCACCACCCTGGTCACGGAACGAACACGGACACCCGACCGTCACGGCACCGCGGGCGTGGTCGGCCCCGGCCGTCGACGATCGGCGGCGACGGTGAACCGGGCCGCGATGACCCCGCCGACCGCCCCGCACAGGTGCGCCTGCCAGGAGATGCCGGGGTTGCTCGGCAGCACGCCGAACAGCAGGGAGCCGTAGATCAGGAACAGGACGACGGCGAGCACGATCTGCCCCACCGAGCGCGCGAAGAAGCCGCGGACCAGCAGGAACGCGAACCAGCCGAAGATGATGCCCGAGGCGCCGATCGTCGAGCCCGGGCTGCCGGTGAGCCAGGTGCCGACGCCGCTGACCACCCAGATCACCGCGGTGACGGCGAGGAACTGGCCGAGCCCGCCGGCGAGGACGAGGAACCCGAACACCAGCAGCGGCACGGTGTTGCTCGCGAGGTGCTCGAAGCCGCCGTGCAGGAACGGCGCCCACAGGATGCCGCCGAGGCCCTCGAAGGAGCGCGGGATGATGCCGTCGTCGTCGAGACCCTGCGGCGGGTCGATCGCGACGAACACCGTCCGGTCGAGGATCTCGAGCACCCACAGGAGCGCGACGATCGCGGTGATCGTCACCGCCGCGCGCAGCGGCTGGGCGGGCCAGATGCGAGGAGTCGGTCGCGCCGGACTGGTCACGCGCACGACAGTACGGGCGCACGTGACGGATCCGCGTGGGTTCCGACCCCGAGCTTCCTCAGGGGTGGCCCTGGACGTCGCGCCGGCGGGTCGCGACGACGCCGAGCCGGCGCGCCGGCGGCTTGGGGCGACACTACGCCCAGAGCTGGCCCTCGAGCGCCTCGGCGGCCTCCTCGAGGGTGCCGGAGTAGGCGCCGGTGGAGAGGTACTTCCACCCGCCGTCGCAGACCACCATGACGATGTCGGCGTCGTCGTCGCCCCCCGCGGCCTTCTCGGCCTGGGCGAGGGCGGCGTGGAGGATCCCGCCGGTCGAGATGCCCGCGAAGATCCCCTCCTGCTCGACGAGCTGGCGGGTGCGGCGCAGCGCGTCGAAGGCGCCGACCGAGTACCGCCCGGTGAGCACGTCGGGGTCGTAGAGCTCGGGCACGAAGCCCTCGGCGATGTTGCGCAGCCCGTAGACCAGCTCGCCGTAGCGGGGCTCGGCCGCGATGATCTGGCAGTCCGGCTTGTGCTCGCGCAGGTAGCGGCCGGTGCCGACGAGCGTCCCGGTGGTGCCGAGGCCCGCGACGAAGTGCGTGATCGTCGGCATGTCGCGGAGGACCTCGGGCCCGGTGCCCTCGTAGTGCGCCAGCGCGTTGGCCGGGTTGCCGTACTGGTAGAGCATCACCCAGTCCTCGTTCTGGGCGGCGATCTCCTTGGCCGTCGCGACGGCCTGGTTCGACCCGCCGGCAGCCGGCGAGAAGATGATCTTGGCGCCGTACATCTCGAGGAGCTGGCGACGCTCGGCCGAGGTGTTCTCGGGCATGACGCAGACCAGCTCGTAGCCCTTGAGCTTGGCCGCCATCGCCAGCGAGATGCCGGTGTTGCCTGAGGTCGGCTCCAGGAGCGTGCACCCCGGGGTGAGCCGACCGTCCGCCTCGGCCTGTTCGATCATCCGCAGCGCCGGCCGGTCCTTGATCGAACCCGTCGGGTTGCGGTCCTCCAGCTTGGCCCAGAGCCGCACGTGCGGCGCCGGGGAGAAGGACGGCAGCCCCACCAGGGGCGTCTCCCCCAGGGCGTGGATCAGGGACTCGTACCGGGCCATCGTCGTCTCCTCAGAGCGCTCCTAGCGCGAGCCGCCCGCCACCGCGGGAAGGATCGTCACGGTGCCGCCGTCGGGGACCTGCGCGTCGAGGCCCCCGGTGAAGCGCACGTCCTCGTCGTTGACGTAGACGTTGACGAACCGGTGCAGCGCGCCGTCGGTCACAAGCCGGTCCCTGATGCCGGGGTGGTTGGCCTCGAGGTCGGTGATGACCTCCTGCAGGGTCGTGCCCTCGGCCTTGACCTGCTTCTCGCCCCCGGTATGGGTGCGCAGGATGGTCGGGATCGAGACGGTGGCGGACACGGGTTCCCTCCGGATCGGGGTGGGCTGGTGGTGAGACAGCGTGGTGGGGACAGCGTCGCACGGCCTCGCGACATTCCGCGGTCCGATGGGTACCGCCGGATACCCGCGGAGGGCCTGCGGCAACGCCGGCAGCGACGTCAGGGCCGCGCGGGGTCCGCCTGGTCGGGGACGTCGGAGGCGCCGGTGTGGCTGAACATGTAGTTCTCCACCACCTGCACCTCCTCCTCGGCGACCTCGCCGTCGACGATCCGGTACGAGCGCAGCTCGTGCTCCTCGGGATCGCGGGTGCCGACGAGCACGTAGTGGGCGAACGGCTCCTGCGCCAGCGAGATGTCGGTGCGCGACGGGTACGGCTCCGTGGCGGTGTGCGAGTGGTAGACGACGACGGGGATCTCGTCGTTCGCGTCCATCGCCTTGTAGACCTTCAGCTGCTCCATCGAGTCGAAGCGGTAGAAGGTCGGCGACCGCTCGGCGTTCTCCATCGGCACGAAGCGCTCGGGCCGGTCGGAGCCGTCGTCGGGGCCCGCGAGGATGCCGCAGGCCTCGTCCGGGTGGTCCCGGCGGGCGTGCGCGACCATCTGCTCGACGAGGTCGGCCCGGATCACCAGCACGCCGCCAGTCTACGGAAGACCGCCGAACCGCGTCGGACCTCAGCCCGTCAGCGTCATCACCAACGAGTCCTGCAACCAGGTCAACCAGTGGTACACGGGCAGGTGGTCGGCGCGGGGATCGTCGGCGGGCAGCTGCTCGGGCATGTCCTCGGTCACCTCGAGCGCGACGCCCAGGGCGAGGCGCACGTCGTTGATCGCCGCCAGCCACTCCTCGGCCTGCGACGGCGCCAGCTCCACACGCCCGCCACCGGCCGGGCAGGTGGCGAGCACCGTCGCGATGGCCGCCCGCTTGGCCTCGATCAGCTCGGGCTCGCGCATCGAGCGCAGCGCCGACGAGAGGTCGTCGGCGTCCTTCTCGTCCGACGAGGCGAAGTCGGGCAGCAGGCGCGCGAGCACCGGGTCCTCGGGCGGTGTGGACGGGCCGGTGCGGATGCCGGTGAGGGCGGCGAGCTCGTCGTCGGGCGCCTCGGCGCCTCGGCCGGTGAGCATCTGCTCGATCTGGCCCATGAGGCCCCGCAGCACCGACGCCTCGGGCCGCTCGAGCACCGCGACGTAGCGCACGCGGTCACCACGGCCCTGCCGTCTCCAGGCCTTCACCCGCGCTAGCTCGCCCGCTGCATGGTCGCCCAGAGACCCGCCGCGTGGAGGCGGGACACGTCGCCCTCGACCTTCTCGCGGCTGCCCGACGACACGGTGGCGCGGCCCTTGTGGTGCACGTCGAGCATCAGCGCGGTGGCCTTGGCCTTGTCGTAGCCGAAGAGCTTCTGGAGCACGTAGGTGACGTACGACATGAGGTTGACGGGATCGTTCCAGACGATGGTCTGCCACGGCGTGTCGGCGAGGGTGGCCTCGTCGGCGGCCTCCTCGGTGCGCTCGTCGATCTCCGGCTCGGCCGGAGCGGACAGACGGACGTCGAGCGGCACGACGCGCGGCGGAGCTGCCGCACCGGGGGCCGGAGACATGCGTCCATCGTGACACCCCGGACGCCCGGGCCGCACGGGGACCGGCCGCTCCCGCCTACCCTGACCCCGTGACGTTCCCGGGGCCGAGCACCGCGCTCCTCACCGACCAGTACGAGCTCACGATGCTCGACGCCGCCCTCGCCGACGGCACCGCGCAGCGGCGGTGCACGTTCGAGGTGTTCGCGCGGAGCCTGCCCCACGGCCGCCGCTACGGCGTCGTGGCCGGGGTCCCGCGGCTGCTGGACGGGCTGGCGCGGTTCACGTTCGACGACGCCGAGCTCGCGGTCCTCCACAGCGCCGGCTCCGTCAACGACCGGACCGCGGAGTTCCTGTCAGGACACCGCTTCGGTGGCGACATCACCGGCTACCCGGAGGGCGAGCTGTACTTCCCGGGCTCGCCGGTGCTCTCGGTGACCGGGACCTTCGCCGAGTGCGTGCTGCTCGAGACCCTCGTGCTCTCGGTGCTCAACCACGACTGCGCCGTGGCCTCGGCCGCCGCGCGCATGACGACGGCGGCCAACAACCGCCCGCTGATCGAGATGGGGTCGCGCCGCACGCACGAGGAGGCGGCGGTCGCGTCGGCGCGGGCGGCCTACCTCGCCGGCTTCGCCGCCACCTCGAACCTCGAGGCCCACCGCCGCTGGGGGGTGCCGACGACGGGCACGAGCGCGCACGCGTTCACGCTGCTGCACGACACGGAGGCCGACGCGTTCCGCGCGCAGGTCGAGGCACTGGGCGTCGGCACCACGCTGCTCGTCGACACCTACGACATCACCCAGGGGATCGCGACCGCGATCGAGGTCGCGGGCACCGGGCTCGGCGCGGTCCGCATCGACTCCGGGGACATCGGTGTGCTCGCCCAGAGCGCGCGCGACCAGCTCGACCAGCTCGGGGCGACCCGCACCCGCGTCGTCATCTCCGGCGACCTCGACGAGCACTCGATCGCCGCCCTGCGCGCCGAGCCCGTCGACGCCTACGGCGTGGGCACCTCGGTGGTCACCGGCTCGGGGGCGCCCGCCGCCGGGATGGTCTACAAGCTCGTCGAGGTCGAGGGCCGGCCCGTCGCCAAGCGCAGCTCGTCGAAGGAGTCGCGAGGCGGGGCGAAGTCGGCGCTGCGCCGCCACAAGCCGACCGGCACGGCCGTCGAGGAGGTCGTGCACCGCCTCGACGCCGACGTCGAGCGCGGCGAGCACGACCGCGTCGTCCCCGTCCCGCTGCTGGTCAAGGGCGAGCCGACCGGCGACCAGCCGACCCTCGACGAGTCCCGCGAGCGCCTGCGGCGCGGCCTGGTCGCCGTCCCGTGGGAGGGGCTGAAGCTCTCCCGCGGCGAACCGGCGATCCCGACGACCTTCGTTCCCTGAGTGCAAGCCCTGCGTCCACGCTGGCACTCAACGCCAGTGAATCCGCTTCGATCACGAACGCGCCGGGCGCTCAGGACGCCGGGAACAGCGGCGTTCCCGGCTCCGCGGCCGCGACCAGCGACCACGGCAGGTGGCAGCGGGGCGCCGACTCGCCCAGCACGCGCTCGGCACCCCGGTAGGCCTCCAGGACGCGGCCCGGGATGCCGGTGGCGTCGACGGGCCCGACGGCGCCGCGAGCGGCAGGGATAGCGGGGCCGGCGAAGCGGGCGTGCCGGTCACCACCGGCGCGGCAGCCGCCACCGCGGACGGTCGGGGTAGCGGCTCCGGGTCGGGCGCGGTCACCAGCACCGCGAGGAGCGCCAGCACCGGTACCGCCAGCACGCTGGACACCAGCATCGCCGCCCGGCGGCGCTCGCTGACCGGCGGGTCGGTGAGGTCGAGCTCCTCCGGCGGGCGGTCGAGGTCGGGCGGCAGGGGCCGCCGGTCGGTCGAGATCGTCACCACGGGGCCTCAGCCGGCGACGACGTCGCCGGGCGGCGTCCCGAACGTCGCGTCCATCGGCCTACCCCCGTCGCCGTCCGACCCGTGCCACGCCCTTGAAGCATGTTGTGACGTTCAGTAGCCAGATGTGACGGTAGGGAGACCAGTGAGTGGGGGCCACCGGCGTCACCGGTCCGGGCGCGCAGCTCCACCCGACCGTGCAAGCCCTGCGTCCACGCTGGCGTTCAACGCCAGGAAAGCCGCGTCGATCACCGAGCACGCGCGCCTACGCTCGGGGTCATGACGACCGCGCTGATCGTGGTGGACGTGCAGCTGGACTTCTGCGAGGGCGGCTCGATGGGCGTCGACGGCGGGGCCGCGACCGCCGCCGCGATCAGCCGGTTCCTCGCGACCGAGGGCCGCGGGTTCGCGCACGTCGTCGCCAGCCGCGACTACCACGAGGACCCGGGCGACCACTTCTCGTCGACACCCGACTTCGTCGACACCTGGCCGGCGCACTGCCGCGTCGGGCACCCGGGCGCAGCGTTCCACCCCGACCTCGACGTCCACCGCCTCGAGGAGGTCTTCTCGAAGGGCCAGTTCGTGGCGGCCTACTCGGCGTTCGAGGGACACGCCACCGACGGACAGCCGCTGGCGCCGTGGTTGCGCGCCCGGGGTGTCGACGCCGTCGAGGTCGTCGGCATCGCCACCGACCACTGCGTGCGGGCGACGGCGCTCGACGCGGTGCGCGCGGGCTTCACGACCACCGTGCGCCTCGACCTCACCGCCGGCGTCCTGCCGCGCACCACCGCCCGCGCGCAGGAGGAGATGGCCGGCGCCGGGGTCGCGCTCACCGGGACGCCGCGCTGACCCCCGACGACCGGCTGTTGTGGGAGCCGGGTCCGTGAATCCGGTGCGTCCCGAGGGAACCGATCGGCCCGGCTCGTAGTCTGAACCGTCGTGGGGCAGACGAGCACGGCGACGGGCCCGCCCCCGGTGGCCGAGCTGCTCGCCGCAGCGGTGTCGGCCCTGGGCGGCAGCGAGCGCGAGGGCCAGCAGCAGATGGCGGGCGCGGTGGAACGGTCGCTGCGCACGGGCGAGCACCTGGCGGTGCAGGCCGGGACGGGCACGGGGAAGTCCCTGGCCTACCTCGTGCCGGCGATCCGGCACGCGCTCGAGTCCGAGCAGGCGGTTGTCGTGTCGACGGCGACGATCGCCCTGCAGACCCAGCTCGTCGACCGCGACCTCCCCCGCCTGACCAAGGCCCTCCAGCCGGTGCTCGGGCGCGAGCCGACGTTCGCGATCCTCAAGGGCCGGGCCAACTACCTCTGCAAGCACAAGATCGAGAGCGGGGCCCAGGCGGCCGCGGACGACCCCGGCGACGAGCAGCTGTTCGACCCGTTCCAGGTCTCCGCGCTGGGGCGCCAGGTCACCCGGCTGCACGAGTGGGCCGAGCAGACGACCACCGGCGACCGCGACGAGCTGGTCCCCGGCGTCCCCGACCGCGCGTGGCGCCAGGTCTCGGTGTCCGCCCGCGAGTGCCTCGGCGCCTCGCGCTGCCCCGTCGCGGAGGACTGCTTCTCCGAGCACGCGCGCCGCGCCGCCGGCAGCGCCGACGTCGTCGTCACCAACCACGCGATGCTCGCGATCGACGCCATCGAGGGGCGCGCGGTGCTGCCGGACCACGACGTGGTCGTCGTCGACGAGGCGCACAACCTCGTCGACCGCGTGACCTCCGTGGCCACCGGCGAGCTCACCGCCGCCGCCGTGAGCGCTGCCGCCCGCCGGTGCGGGAAGCTCGTCGACCAGGCGTTGTCCGACGCGCTGCTCGACGCGGGCGAGGGTCTCGACACCGTGCTCGCCGAGGTCGTCCCGGGACGTTGGGAGCGGCTGCCCGAGGGCGTCGGGCGGATGCTGACGGGGATCCGCGACGCGTCCTGGTCGTGCCGCCAGGCGCTCGGTCCCGACCGGGAGAAGGGCGGCCGGGACGACGACGCCACCGCGCGGAAGTTCGCGCTGGCGCTGGTGGAGGAGGTGCACGACGTCGCCGGGCGCCTGCTCACCGCGTTCGACCGCGAGGACCCCGCGACGCGCCCCGACGTCGTGTGGTGTTCCGAGACCGAGCGCAACTCCACACGGACGCGCGCGCTGCACGTCGCACCGCTCTCGGTGGCGGGGCTGCTCGCGAGCCGGCTGTTCGGGCGCTCGACGGTGGTGCTGACGTCGGCGACGCTCGCGCTCGGGGGCTCGTTCGACGCCCTGGCGCGGCAGTGGGGTCTGCCGGCCGGGGGTCCGGCGAAGATCCAGGAACCGATCCCCGACGACGGATCGGGGCACGATCCAGCACAGCACGCCGATAGGGACCCCGCGACCAACCTCGTCTGGCACGGCCTCGACGTCGGCTCGCCGTTCGCGCACGGCAAGGCCGGCATCCTCTACGTGGCGCGGCACCTGCCGCCGCCGGGGCGCGACGGGCTGTCGCCCGCGTGCCTCGACGAGATCGAGGCCCTCGTGCGCGCCGCGGGCGGCCGGGCGCTGGGGCTGTTCTCGTCGATGCGCGCCGCGAAGCAGGCCGCCGAGGACCTGCGCACCCGCTGGGACGGCACCGTGCTCTGCCAGGGCGACGACGCGACGGGCACGCTCGTGACGAAGTTCGCCGCCGACGTGGAGAGCGTGCTGTTCGGGACGCTGTCGCTGTGGCAGGGCGTCGACGTGCCCGGTGAGTCGCTGCAGCTCGTCATGATCGACCGCATCCCGTTCCCCCGACCCGACGACCCGCTCGTCTCGGCACGCCAGCGGGCCGTGGACGCGCGGGGCGGCAACGGCTTCCTCACCGTCTCGGCCACCCATGCCGCGCTGCTGCTCGCCCAGGGCGCGGGCCGCCTGCTGCGCGGGACCGGCGACCGGGGCGTGGTCGCGCTGCTCGATTCGCGCGTGGCGACCAAGCAGTACGGGGGCTTCCTGCGCGGCTCGCTGCCGCCGTTCTGGAGCACGCAGGACCCGGCGGTCGTGCGCGGGGCGCTGGAGCGGCTGCGCGGCGCCTGAGCCCGGCGAGTGATCGAAGCGGCTTTCCTGGCGTTCAGTGCCAGCGTGGACGCAGGGCTTGCACTCAGAGTGCGGCGAGGAGGGCGTCGGCGAGGCGTTCCGGGGCACCCGGGGCGCGGCGGAGGAACAGCTCGGGCTCGATGAGCTCGAGCTCCATCACCACCGGCTCGCCCTCGAGGCGCACCAGGTCGACGCGGGCGGCGACGAGGGCGTCCGGGGTCACCGGCGCGCACGCCAGGGCCGCCTCGGCGACCTCGACCTCGCGGCTGGTCGGGGTGTGGTCCTCGAGCACGCCGCCGTGCTTCTCGTGGACGAGGAAGCCGCCGGCGGCCGGGAGCTTGCGCACCGCGTGCAACCACGTCGCCCCGATCCGGATCAGCGACACCTCGCCGTCGCGCCCGATGCTCTCGACGGCGGGCTGGACGAGGACGTCGCCGCCCGCGAGCAGCTCGGCGACCCTGTCGTGCAGGTCCGCGGCGGTCCCCAGGTGCGTGCCGCGACCTCCCGCGGAGACCGCGGGCTTGACGACGAGGGCCCCGGCCCCGAGGTCGTCGGGCACCGCGGAGCCGGCGTCGAGCAGGGTCGTCGGCACCACCGGCACCCCGGCGTCGGCGAGCTCGGCGAGGTAGCGCTTGTGGCTGTTCCAGGTGAGCACGGCGAGCGGGTTGACCAGCCGGGCCGCCGCGTCGACGCCACCCGCCCAGGCCAGGAAGTCGTCGCGGCGCTCGGTGTAGTCCCAGGTGGTGCGCACGGCGACGAGGTCGGCGCCCGCCCAGTCGACGGCGTCGTCGTCCCACGGCGCGTCGGTGGCCTCGACACCCCGGGCGGCGAGCGCGTCGACCAGCGGGCGGGTCTCGATCTCGGAGCGCTCGCTGCGCACCCGGGAGCCCGCGACGAGGATCCGGGTCACCGGACCGCCACGCACGTCACCGTGCCCGGCGCGACCTCGGTGAACCCGGCGTCGCGCACCGGCGCCACGCCGTACTCGTCCCACGCCGTGCGGCCGTCGGGGTCGGCGGCGAGCGCCTCGGTCCAGCGCGCCCAGTCCTCCCGCGAGGCCGGGCGCACCGCCGCGTCGAGTGCCCGGGCGGGGTCGGAGCCCTCGGCCGCGAGCACCGTCGCGAGGATCATGCTCGCGTGGCCCACCTGGGCGGCGGCCTTGCCGACGGTCTGCTCGACCTCCGGGCTCAGCCAGATCACGGGCCCGGCAGAAGGGGAGCACGCCGATAGGGGTGGGCCGGGCTCGTCGCCCGGGAGGTCGGTGCCGCCGATCTGGAGCCTGCGGACCTCGTGGGGCACGTCGTCGACCGGCCCGGGGACCAGCGCGCGCACCAGCTCACCCACCGTCACGCCGTCGATCTCCTGGACCGCCCGCCAGTGCGCCGTGCGGGCGCGCCGGGAGAGCTTGCGGATGCGCCCGGCGCCGGCCCACGCGGTGACGGCGTCGAACCACGGCCCGTCGGGCCCGGCGCGCTCGTCGAGGCACAGCGCGAGCGCGGCGGCGGCCGCCGACTCGAGCACCGCCGTCCGGGTCGGCGCGTCGCGCTCGAGGCGCAGGATCAGGGTCATCGCGCGGACGACACCGTCCTCGGGCTCGTCCTGGTCGGGAGCGACGGTGTCGACGAGCCAGGGGCACACCCGCGCCGCCAGCGGGGCGAGCGCCGGGGTCAGCGCCACCGACGTCACAGAGGCACCCGGCGCAGCAGCCCCTCGGCGGCGTCGGCGAACTCGATCTCGTCACGGGTGACGCCCAGGATGAACAGGACGGCGTCCAGGTACGGGTAGGACAGCGCGGTGTCGGCGGCCGCGGCCACCACCGGCTTGGCGTTGAACGCCACACCGAGGCCGGCCGCCGCCAGCATGTCGAGGTCGTTGGCGCCGTCGCCGACCGCCACGGTCTGCTCGATCGGCACACCGGCCTCCTGCGCGAAGCGCTCCAGCGCCGTCGCCTTGCCCGCGCGGTCGATCACCTCGCCGATCACCCGGCCGGTGATCCGGCCGTCCTCCACCTCGAGCTCGTTCGCCGCGGCGAAGTCGAGCCCGAGGTCCTCGACGAGACGGTCGATGATCGTGGTGAAGCCGCCGGACACCACGCCGCAGCGGTACCCGAGGCGCTTGAGGGTGCGCACCGTCGTCCGCGCACCGGGCGTGAGCTCCAGCTCGGCGGCGACGTCGTCGAGCGCGCTCGCCGGTAGGCCCGCCAGCGTCTGCACGCGCTTGTGCAGGGACTCCGCGAAGTCGATCTCACCGCGCATCGCCGCCTCGGTGATCGCGCGGACCTCGTCCTCGCACCCGGCCCGGGCGGCGAGCATCTCGATGACCTCGCCCTGGATCAGGGTCGAGTCGACGTCGAACACGATGAGGCGCTTCGCCCGCTGGGCGAGCCCGACCCGCTGCACCGCGACGTCGCACTTGGCCCGGCGGGCCGCCGCGGCGAGGGCCTGGCGCAGCGCCGTGTCGCTGGGCGGGTCGTCGGCCGGCAGCGACACCCGCAGCTCGAGCCCGGTGACCGGGTAGTCGGCGATGCGCCGCACACGGTCGATGTTCACGCGCAGGGCCGCGAGGCCGCGAGCGACCTCCGCGAAGTTCGCCGCGGTGATCGGGCGCCCGAGCACCAGCACGACGTGGGACGAGAACGGGTGGACCGCCGACGCGTCGCCGCCGATCTCGACCGTCACCGAGAGCCCCAGCGACGGCATCGTCAGATCGAGCGCCGACTGCAGCCGCGCCGGATCCCCGGGCAGCGTGACCAGCGCGCTCAGCGTGATGCGCCGGTGGATCGTCGCCTGCTGGACGTCGAGCATCGCGGCCTCGTGCTCGGCCAGCACGGCGAACAGGGCGGCGTTGACCCCCGGGAAGTCCGGCCCGGTGACGGTCACGAGGACCGGCACCGGGTCGGGCCCGGCCTCGCCCTGCGCGGAGAGCACGACCGAGGGCTCCGGGAAGTCGTCGCCGGGCTGGTCGTCGGGGAGCGCCCGGGTCACTTGTTCCGGGGGTCGCTGCCGGGGATGTGCTCCTGGCCGGTCTGCCCGGCCGCCGCCTCACCGATGCTCTCGCGACCACCGATGTGCGCCTCGAGCCGGATGCGTTCGGTGAGGTGCGGATAGTGCAGCTCGAACGCGGGCCGCTCGGAGCGGATGCGGGGCAGCTCGGTGAAGTTGTGCCGCGGCGGCGGGCAGGACGTCGCCCACTCCAGGGAGTTGCCGTGACCCCAGGGGTCGTCGACCTCCACCGGGCGCCCGTAGCGGTAGCTGTGGAACGCGTTCCACAGGAACGGCAGCGTCGAGGCCCCGAGGATGAACGCCCCGATCGTGGAGATCGTGTTGAGCACGGTGAACCCGTCGGTGGCCGCGTAGTCGGCGTACCGGCGCGGCATGCCCTCGTTGCCCAGCCAGTGCTGCACCAGGAACGTCATGTGGAAGCCGATGAACGTCAGCCAGAAGTGCACCTTGCCGATGCGCTCGTCCATCATCCGGCCGGTCATCTTCGGGAACCAGAAGTAGATGCCGGCGTAGGTGGCGAACACGATCGTGCCGAAGAGCACGTAGTGGAAGTGCGCCACGACGAAGTACGAGTCCGAGACGTGGAAGTCCAGCGGCGGGCTGGCCAGCAGGACGCCGGTGAGGCCGCCGAAGAGGAACGTCACGAGGAAGCCGATCGAGAACAGCATCGGCGTCTCGAAGGTCAGCTGCCCCTTCCACATGGTGCCGATCCAGTTGAAGAACTTGATGCCGGTGGGCACGGCGATGAGGAACGTGGTGAACGAGAAGAACGGCAGCAGCACGGCGCCGGTGGCGTACATGTGGTGCGCCCAGACGGCGACCGACAGCGCCCCGATCGCCAGCGTCGCGTAGATCAGCGTCTTGTAACCGAAGATCGGTTTGCGGCTGAACACCGGGAAGATCTCGGTGACGATGCCGAAGAAGGGCAGGGCGACGATGTAGACCTCGGGGTGACCGAAGAACCAGAACAGGTGCTGCCAGAGGATCACGCCGCCGGACTCGGGCGCGAAGAGCTGCGCACCCAGGTGGCGGTCGGCGGCCAGGCCGAGCAGCGCCGCGGTGAGGATCGGGAACGCCAGCAGCACGAGGATGACCGTCACCAGGATGTTCCAGGTGAAGATCGGCATCCGGAACATCGTCATACCCGGAGCGCGCATGCAGACGATCGTCGTCACGAAGTTGACGCCACCGAGGATGGTGCCGAGACCGGAGACGACCAGGCCGACGATCCAGACGTCGGCGCCGAGACCCGGCGAGTGCACGACGTCGGACAGCGGGGTGTAGGCGAACCAGCCGAACGCGGCGGCGCCGTCGGGGGTGAAGAACCCGGAGACGACGATGATGCCGCCGAAGAGGAACAGCCAGTACGAGAAGGCGTTGAGGCGCGGGAACGCGACGTCCGGGGCGCCGATCTGCAGCGGCACGATGTAGTTGGCGAAGCCGAAGAGGATCGGCGTCGCGTACAGCAGCAGCATGATCGTGCCGTGCATGGTGAACAGCTGGTTGTACTGGTCCACCGACAGGAACTGCAGGCCCGGCTGGGCCAGCTCGGCGCGCATCAGCAGCGCCATGAGCCCGCCGACCAGGAAGAACCCGAACGACGTGACCAGGTACAGGATCGCGATGTCCTTGGGGTCCGTCGTCTTGAGCATCCGCCCGACGAACGACCCGCGCTTCGACTCCCGCGCCGGGTACGGCGTGGTCGCGATCGGCTTGGGTGCGACGGCGGTCACGAGGGCCTCCTGCTCACGATGGGTCTCCTCCACCCCGGCGGCCGTCCGGCCGCTCGTGCGGACGTCAAGGATCGTAACCGCCGTACGGCCCCGTGGCTCGCCGGGTGAGCCCTTCAACGACGATCGGTCGTAGACCAGCCACGACGTGGCCCGGGGTCAGGGCCGTGCGCGGTCCGGGGCCGTGCCCCGGTCGGTCTCGGGCCGCTCGCCGGTGCGGATCACCGGCAGTCTCTCGACGACGCCCGACGCGCCGGCCAGCGCGTCGTCGAGGGCGGTCAGGACCCCGTCCGCGCGTCCGCCGAGGGCCTCCCCCACCTGCTGGAGCCGGTCGCGGGCGCGGTCGAGGACCGTCAGCGGCAGCGCGGAGAGGACCTGGCCCGGCGGGCGCCGCGACACGACGGGGTGCGGGCGCGTGGGCGAGGTCAGGCGCAGGAGGCCCCACTGCAGCCCGAGCGCTCGCAGCTGCCACGGGGCGAGCTCCTGCTGCAGGCGCGGGAGCAGGTCGTCCTCCTCGCTCCGCACGTCCTCGTCGAGGGCGGCGAACGTCCGCTCCATCAGCTCGGCGTGCTCGGGGTCGGACGGGCTCGAGCGCTCCAGCCTGCTGACGAGCTCGTCCACCTCCTGGTGCTCCTGCTCGATGTGCAGGCTCAGCGGGTCCCCCTCGGGCAGGACCCGGCGCGCGGCCGGGAAGAGCACCGCCTCCTCGGCGAAGGCGTGGGTGAACACGAGCCGGGCGAGGGCGCGCAGGGCCACCTCGTGCTCGACCCCGCCGGTGGCGAGCGTCAGGCGGGCACGGTCCATCAGCCGGTCCAGCCGCTGGTGGTCGCGGCGCTGCAGGGTCAGGATGCTCAGCGGCGCGCCCGTGCGGGCGGTGTCCTGGTGGGCGATCGAGGTCGTCACGCGTCCTCCTCGGGCAACGGCGCGCAGCGAGGAGGCATCCCGGGGTCGCTGCGGCGATCGGTGCACGGACGGCTCGGGCTCGACACGTTCCGGCGCGGAGCCCTGGCGATACCCGATCGCACGCGGCCGCGAACGGCCGCCGGGCACGACGCACGAGAAAGGGCCGTCGCCCTGCGGCGACGGCCCTCGGTCCTGCGCTGATGTGTGCCGGTGATCGGCGTGGGTGGAGCTGAGGGGACTCGAACCCCTGACCCTCACACTGCCAGTGTGATGCGCTACCAGCTGCGCCACAGCCCCAACGCGAAGGAACGGTACACGCCGGTGACGTCGCCCGACGCCGGGGGGTGGCGGCGTCAGAAGTCGGTGCGGCCGTGCTCCTGCTCGAGGACGGCCTCGAGGTCCTTGAGCCGGTCCATGGTCGCCACCGACCGGGCGGTGCGCTGGTTGGCCCGCAGCAGGTCCTGGTGGCGGTGCACGAACTGCCAGTAGCCGGCGGTGAAAGGGCAGGCCTTCTCCCCCACCCGCACCTTGGGGTCGAAGACGCAGTCGCCGCAGTGGTCGCTCATCTTGTTGATGTAGGCGCCGCCCGAGGAGTACGGCTTCGTGGCGAGCTTCCCGCCGTCGGCGTGCTGGCTCATGCCGACGACGTTGGGCGGCATCACCCACGCGAAGCCGTCGACGAACGACGTCGTGAACCACTCGGACAGGGCGCCCGGCCGGTACTCGCGCTGGAGGGCGTGGTTGCCCAGCACCATGAGCCGCGGGATGTGGTGCACCCAGCCGCGGTCGCGCACGCCCTTGAGGGTCTCCGAGAGGCACGCCGCGTTGACGGCGTCGCCGTCGAGCTCGGTCCACCACGTCGGCAGCGCCGTGCGGTGGTCCATCTCGTTGCGCGTCGAGTAGCCCTTGCCGAAGTGCCAGTACAGGTGCCAGATGTATTCGCGCCACCCGAGGATCTGGCGCACGAACCCCTCGACGGAGTTCAGGCGCGCCTCGCCGTCGCGGTACGCCTGCTCGGCGGCGTGCACGGCCTCGAGGGGGTGCAGCACGCCGAGGTTCTGGGGCACCGAGAGCAGCGAGTGCGCCATCCACGGGTCGCCGGAGAGGATCGCGTCCTCGTAGGGCCCGAACGGATCGAGCCGGTGCTCGACGAAGTGGCGCAGGGCCGTGCGGGCCTCGTCGGGCGTCACCGCGAACAGCCGCGGCCCGTCGGCCCCGACGGTCGGCAGGTCCATCCCGTCGAGGTCGTCGCGGACCTGAGCGTCGATCTCGTCCTCGGTCGGCCACCAGGGGTCCGTCACCCCCAGGGTCCGCGCGCCCTTCGGCGGCGACTCCCGGTTGTCGTGGTCGAGGTTCCACTTCCCCCCGACCGGCGACTCGCCCTCCATGAGCACGTCGAAACGCCGCCGCTGGTTGCGGTAGAAGTTCTCCATCGTGAACGACGAGTCGTCACCGGCCCACGACTCGAACTCCGCGCGGGGCCGCGCGAACGTCGTGGCCGGGAGCACCGCCTCGACCAGCCCCTCCGCGCGCAGGCTCTCGACGAACTCGACGGCGGTGTGCGACGTCGGCTGGTGGACGACCACCGGTCGGCCGACCTTCTCCAGCGCCTCGCGGTAGGTCGTCGTGCGGTGGTGGGTGGACCGGTCGCCGAGCTCGTCGTCGAGGTGGCGCATGCCCGAGAGCAGCAGGTGCAGCTTCTGGCGGTGGTAGCGCCGGCGGCGCAGGACCGCCGACGACTCGACGAGGACGACCTCGCGCTCGGCGTGCTGGGGCAGCCCGTGCACCGCGGGGCCGAGCTGGTCGCCGAACACCCACAGCGGCGCCGTGGGGTCGACACCCTCGAGGGCGGCGTCGATCCCGGGGGCGTGGGTGTCGGTCACACCATCTGGGACGCCGTCCGTCACGTCCCCGGCGCGGCGGGTCATGCGCGGCGGGTGCCCGCGTCCTCCCCCGACGAACCGCCGGCCGGATCGCCCGCCGGATCGCCCGCCGCACCGCTCCCCGACGGCACCCGGGCCCACACGACGAGGGCGACGAGGGCGATCGACGCGCTGAGCACGAAGGCCCCGCCGAACGACGCGTTCTCCGCCAGCGCGCCGGCCGCGACCGGCCCGACGATCGACCCGACGTCGGCGGCCATCTGGAATCCCGAGAGCGCGGGGCCCCCGGAGCGCCGCGACCCGACGATGTCGGCCACGGCGGCGCCCTGCGCGGGCTGGAGCAGGCCGGCCCCGGCGCCCGCGACGGCCGAGGCCGCGAGCAGCACGACGAGCCCCGCGGTGCCCGGCAGCGTGGCCAGGGCGAGCGAGGCGGTGCCCACGGCCACGAGCGCGAGCCCGGCGATCACCACGGGGCGCCGGCCCCGGCGGTCGGACAGGCCGCTGGTGGCGAGCAGGACCAGCCCGTCGCCCACCGCGAACACCGTGAGCGCGATCCCCGCCCACAGTGGCTCGCGGCCCAGGGCGACGGCCACGAAGAGCGGGAGCAGGCCGACGCGCACGCCCTGCACGGCCCAGCCGGTGGCGAGGCTCGAGACGAGCGCTGCGCGGTAGGTCGGCCTACGCAGCGCCGCGCTGATCGTCAGCGGGGTCGCGTCGGGATCCGGGGGCCGCGCGCCGACGTGCGTGGAGCGGGCCAGCAGCGTGCCGACGACGAGCGTCGCGAGCACCAGGGCCAGCGCGTAGACGATGAAGGGCGCGCGCAGGTCGACGGTGACCAGCACGCCCCCGAACGCCGGGCCGGTGACCCCGCCGAGCAGGAACGCGCCGGTGAACAGCCCGCTCGCCTGCCCGCGGCGTCCGTCGGGGGCGAGCCGGAACATCAGCGAGAACGCCGAGACCGTGAACATCGTCGACCCGATGCCGCCGAGCCCGCGGAAGATCAGCAGCTGGGTGTAGCTGGTGGCCAGCGCGCAGGCGCCGGTCGACGCGGCGACGACGAGCAGGCCCGTGAGGTACATGGTGCGCTCACCGGTGCGGGCCACCAGACGCCCCGACACCGGCGCGAACACCAGGCGCATCACCGGCAGGGCGCTGACCACCGCCGACGCCGCGGTGACCCCGACCCCGAAGCTCTGCGCGAACACCGGCAGGGCCGGCGCGACGATGCCGTACCCCGCCGCGACCAGGAAGCTGCCCGCCAGCAGGGCCCAGACCTCCCAGGGCAACGATGGTTTCGCTGCGGACGAGGCGGCGTCGTCGGGGGTCGGGTCCTCGGGGGTGCGGTTCCGCTGCGGTGCGGCACCCATGGGGCTGGGGAGCTCCCTCGCTGCTCGGGGACACGGGACCACGGGGTGGCCCTGTGGCCAAGTGTGCCCTCGAACCAGTGTGCCCTCGACCAGTGTCCTGCGCTCAGGGGCGGGCGCCGGGGATCAGGGCGCGGCGAGGGTGACGGGGGTGCCCGCGGTGCGGGGCGCGACCGACGTCGTGGTGGTGCTGGTCGGGCCCGTGGTCGGGCCGGTCGTGGGACCCGTGGTGGAGGTGGTCGTCGGCGGCACCGTCGGGGGCACCGTGGGCGGCACGGACGGGGGCACCACCGGCGGGACGACGGGCGGGGCCGGCAGCGTCGTGACGTCGCTGGAGATGGGGTCGGGGCCGGGCGACGAGGTCTCGCGCACGGTGGTGTCCTCGCCGTCGTCGTCCTGCGAGGTGGACGCCTCCGACGACCCCGAGCCGTCGGGGCCCGACGAGCCCGGCGGGGCGACCGCGACCGGCGGTGCCACGGGCCGTGTCGGCGTCGTCAGGTCGGACACCCCGGCCTCGCGCGGCGTCCCCGGGTCCTCGGCGACCCAGAGGAAGAGCCCGGACGCCGCGGCGACCGTCAGCGCGGCGCCACCGAGGGCCGCGAGCTGGACGCCGCGCCCGGCCAGGCGTGCGCGCCGGCCGGACCGCGCGGGGACGCGCTCCGGGTCCCGCGGCGCGGGCACCTGCGGGGAGGCGGGCGCCTCGGTCACGACGGCGGCCACGGCCGGCGAGGCGGCCACGAGCGGGACGATGCCGGTCTCGTCGTCGTCGACGTGGCGCAGCGCCTCGGCGACGCGGGCGAGGGTCTCGGCGGCGGTGCGGGCGGCGATCTTCCCCGCGGCCATGTCGCCGAGCGCGTGCTCGAGGGCCGGCGCCGCGGGCGCGGCCGGGTCGAGGACGGCGCCGAGCGTGCGGCCGAGGGCGGCGACGTCGTCGGCCGGGTGGGGCGGCGTCTCGCCGACCCCGGGGTCGAGGGGCGGCGCGGGACGCAGCGCCGCGGTGAAGCCGGTGAGCCAGGCGTGCGGGGCGCCGACGATGCCGCCGAGCACCACGCTGGCGAGCCCGATCCGGCCGTGCACCACCCCGCGCGCGTGGGCGTGGGCGAGCCCGGAGGCGAGCTGGGCGCCCACCTCGGCGACGGTGATCGGGGCCCAGCGCGAGCGGTCGGAGGCCGGGTCGAGGGGACGGCCGTCGACGCTCTGGAGCACCAGGGTGCTCTCGGTGCCCTCGGCGAGGCCGTCGACGTCGAACACCTCGACGAGGTGGCCGTGGTGCAGGCCCGCGAGGCGGCGGACCTGCTCGGTGCGCACGACGAGGTCCTCGCCGCGCACCGGGGGCAGCGTCACCATCGCGACCTCGCGGCCCAGGACCGCGTCGAGTCCCCGCGTGGCGGCGTCGACCGCGCCCGGACCGGCGTCCGGGGCGGGGGTGGGCGCCTCTTCCGGCTCCGTCGCCCTCACCCCCTTCGTCGGTGCACGTCCGTCCGAACAAGCTCCTCCGGACGAGTGAGCTTGTGTGGCCCACGGTAGCGCCCGAGGTGACGCTGAGTCGACCGGTCCATCGGACAGAGCCGACCGGCCGAAGGGACGAGGAGGGCCCGCCCGAACGACCCCCGAACGACCCCCGAACGACCTCGGGCCCGGAGAGCGGGTGCTCTCCGGGCCCGAGGTGTGAGGGGGGTGGAGGTGCCGGGAATCGAACCCGGGTCCTCCGATCAGCAATCAGGACTTCTCCGTGCGCAGTCCGCGACGTCTCTACTCGGATCCACCGGTCTTGCGAACGAGCCGGTGTGACGATCCCAGTCGCTGTCTGGTGTCCCGCCGAGCTCCGCGACCGAGCCCGACGGTGAGACCCCTAGCTGATGCCGGCGACCGGGCCGGGGACGAACCCGGGCCGACAGACTTCCCTACTCGCTGTCAGGCAGCGAGCTGGAAGTCGCGCTGAGAACTCTCGGCGCTTAATTCATTGCAACGCATGGTTAACGAGATCATCGTTGCCTTCCTCGGCACGCTTCTCCTGATGAACCACTCGGAGTCGAAACCAGTCACCCCCTCGGGCCCGCACTCTGCGGACGGCCACCGATCATAACGCGCGCCGGTGCCTGATTCATCCCGCCGTCCCGTCGTCGACCCCCAGCAACCGGGCCGGCGCGTCGTGCAGCACCGAGCGCAGGAACGGGGCGCCCAGCCGGTCGTCGGCGGCGGCCCACGAGGCGATCGCCGCCAGCTGCTCGGCGTAGGCGTACGGGATGTTCGGGAAGTCGGTGCCGAGCGCGACGCGGTCGGCCACGCCGACCAGCCGCGCCGGCCAGTCGCGCGGCAGCGGGGCGAACTGCTCGGTGTAGGCCGTGCCCACCATCGTCGTGTCGAGGTGCACCCGCGGGAAGCGCTCGAGCAGGCCCAGCGCGCGCTCGTACTCGGGCAGACCGGCGTGGGCGAGCACCGCGGTCAGCCGCGGGTGGCGCTCGAGGACCTCGGCGAAGATCCCCATGCCGGTGTGGGCGCCGGGGATCGGGCCGTCGCCGCAGTGCACGATCGCCGCCACGCCCGCCTCGGCGATCAGGCCCCAGGCGCGGTCGAGCAGCGGGTCCCGCGGGTCGTACCCGCCGACCTGGACGTGCACCTTGACCGCCCGGGCGCCCGCGTCGAGCGCGTCGCCGAGGTAGGTCGTCACCGACTCCTCGGGGAAGAGCGTCGCGGTCGGCACCGCCTCGGGGACCTCCGTCGCCCACTGCAGCGCCCACGACGTCAGCCACTCCGCCATCCCCGGCTTGTGCGGGTAGACCAGCGGCGCGAACGTGCGCACCCCGAACCCGCGCAGGAGGTCGATCCGCGTCTGCTCGGGCTCGCGGTAGTGGATCGGCCAGGCCCGCCCGTAGTGCGTCTCGGCCTGGTCGAAGTAGGCCCACACCTTCTGCAGCATGCGGTCGGGCAGGAAGTGGACGTGCAGGTCGACCAACCCGTCGACCCCGGTGGCGGCCACCCAGGCCGGCACGTCGACGTCGTCCACCGGCGGCGTCGCCAGCGGGTCGCGGGCGGGACTCACCACGCCCGCCTCACCACCCCTTGATCCGCCGACCGACGATCCGCTCGGCCTCGCGCTTCGCGTCGCGCTCGGCCATCGCCTCGCGCTTGTCGTGCTTGGCCTTGCCACGCACGAGGGCGAGCTCGACCTTGCACAGGCCGCCGGAGAAGTAGAGCGACAGCGGGACGAGCGTGTGGCCCGTCTCGCGCGTCTTGCCCACGAGCCGCGCGATCTCCGACTTGTGCAGCAGCAGCTTGCGGACGCGCCGGGGCTCGTGGTTGGTCCACGAGCCGAAGTCGTACTCCTGGATGTGCAGCCCGCGCAGGAAGACCTCGCCGTCGGTGACGAGCGCGAACGCGTCGTTCAGCGACACGTGCCCGGCCCGCAGGCTCTTGACCTCGGTGCCCTGCAACGCGATGCCGGCCTCGTAGACGTCGAGGATCTCGTAGTCGTACTTCGCCTTGCGGTTCGTCGCGACGATCTTGCGGCGTTCCTCGGGGCGGTTGCTGCTGGCCTTCTTCGGAGCCGTCTTCGGTGCCATCAGCCCTCCTCCGCTCCGTCTCTCACGTGCGTACGTACAGCCGCAGGGTCACGTACCCCGTGGCGGTGGCGATCACTGCACCGACGACCACCAACACCGGTCCAACGTCACCGAGCACGTCGCTCATCCCGATCGGCGGGATCGTGTTGGCCAGCAGCCGTCCGGACATCAGACGGTCGAGGAAGAAGAGCTTCCCGAGCACCAGCCCGCCGGTGGCCAGCACCGCCCCGACGACGCCGGTGACCACCGCCTCGATGAGGAACGGCACCTGGGTGTACCAGCGCGTGGCGCCGACCAGCCGCATGATCCCGACCTCGGTCCGCCGGGTGAACGCCGAGAGCTGGATGGTGTTGGAGATCAGCAGCAGCGCGGCGAGGGCCTGGACGACCGCCAGCCCGAACGTCGCGTTGCGCACGCTGCCGAGGAACGAGAAGAGGTCCGCGACGGTGCTGCGCTGGTCGACGACGTTGCGCACCCCGGGCCGCCCCGTGTACTGCGTGACGATCTCCTCCCCGCGCAGCGGATCGGCCATCGTCACCCGCAGCGTCGCGGGCAGGCTCTGGGGCCGCACGAGCTGCAGGATCGACTGCCCGGCGTAGATCCGCTGGAAGCGGGCGAAGGCGTCGTCGCGGCTCTCGTACTCCACCGACGCCACCAGCGGGTTCGCCTCGAGCTCGCCGCGCAGCCCCGTGCAGACGGGGCTCGAGCAGTCGCGGTCGTCGGCGCTGGTCGGCTCGTCGAGGGCGACCTGCACGGCGATGAGCGAGTAGTAGAGGTCCTCGGTGCGGTCGATCGTGCGCACCGCGAGCAGGCCGGCGCCCAGCAGACCCAGCGAGATCGCCGTGGTGATCACCATCGCGATCGACATCGTCAGGTTGCGCCGCAGCCCCGCGAAGGCCTCGCGCCAGACGAACATCATCTAGCGGGCCACCCCGTAGACGCCCCGGGCGTCGTCGCGCGCGAGCCTGCCCGCGGAGAGCTCGACCACCCGGCGGCGCATGCTGTCGACGATCTGGCGGTCGTGGGTGGCCATGAGCACGGTGGTCCCGGTCCGGTTGATCCGCTCGAGCAACGTCATGATCCCGGTGGACGTCTCGGGGTCGAGGTTGCCGGTGGGCTCGTCGGCCAGCAGGACCAGCGGCCGGTTGACGAACGCCCGGGCGATCGCGACCCGCTGGGCCTCGCCACCCGAGAGCTCCGAGGGCATGCGGTCGGCCTTCCCGGCCAGGTCGACCAGGTCGAGCACCTCGGGCACGACCGTGCGGATCGTGTGCCGCGGCTTGCCGATCACCTCGAGGGCGAACGCCACGTTCTCGGCCACGGTCTTGTTCGGCAGCAGCCGGAAGTCCTGGAAGACGCAGCCCATCCGCTGGCGCAGCCGCGGCACCCGGCGACCGGCCAGCCCACCGACGTTCCAGTTGGCCACCCAGACCGTGCCGGAGCTCGGCACGTCCTCGCGGATCAGCAGCCGCAGGAGCGTCGACTTCCCCGACCCCGAGGGACCGATGAGGAAGGCGAACTCGCCCCGCTCGACCTCCACGCTGACGTCGTCGAGCGCCGGCCGCGCGGAGGTCGGGTAGACCTTCGAGACGTTCTCCAGCCGGATCACGGCCGGGAATGCTACTGCGCCGAAGATCCGCCGCTCGTCACGCGGCGGCTTCGCTCTGCTTGCGCCAGCGGATGCCGGCGTCGAGGAAGTCGTCGATGAAGCCGTCGAGCACCTGGGAGGTCTGCGACGTCTCGTGATTCGTCCGCAGGTCCTTCACCATCTGGTACGGGTGCAGGACGTAGGAGCGCATCTGGTTGCCCCAGCTCGACCCGGAGTCCTTGAGGGAGTCGAGCAGGGCACGCTCCTCCTCCTTGCGCCGGGCCAGGAGCTTCGCGGCGAGCACGGCCATCGCCGACGCCTTGTTCTGCAGCTGCGAGCGCTCGTTCTGGCAGGACACCACGATGCCGGTGGGCAGGTGGGTCAGGCGGACCGCGGAGTCGGTGGTGTTGACACCCTGACCGCCGGGCCCCGACGAGCGGTAGACGTCGACGCGCAGGTCCTTCTCGTCGATCTCGACGTGGTCGGTCGACTCGACGACAGGTGCCACCTCGACGCCGGCGAACGAGGTCTGGCGGCGGCCCTGGTTGTCGAACGGCGAGATCCGGACCAGGCGGTGGGTGCCCTGCTCGACCGAGAGGGTGCCGTAGGCGTACGGCGCGGAGACCTTGAACGTGGCCGACTTGATGCCGGCCTCCTCGGCGTACGACGTGTCGTAGACCTCGGTCGGGTAGCCGTGACGCTCCGCCCAGCGCAGGTACATGCGCATGAGCATCTCGGCGAAGTCCGCGGCGTCGACGCCGCCCGCCTCGGCCCGGACGGTCACCAGCGCGTCGCGCTCGTCGTACTCGCCGGAGAGCAGCGTGCGCACCTCGAAGGCCGCGACGTCGGCGAGCAGCGCAGCACGCTCGGTGTCGGCCTCGGCGCGCAGGTCGGTGGAGTCCTGACCCGCCTCCTCGTCGGCCATCTCGTAGAGCGTGCCGAGGTCGTCGAGACGCGAGCGCAGCGACTCGGCCCGCTTGAGGTCGGCCTGCTTGTGCGTGAACGCGCTGGTCAGCTTCTGTGCGGTCGCGACGTCGTCCCACAGATCGGGTGCCTGGACCTGCTGCTCGAGCTCGGCCACCTCACGCCGCAGACCGTCGAGGTCCATCGCCGCCTCGACACTGTCCAGGGAGGCGGCGAGGTCCTTCAGCTCGGTCGCGGTCGTGTCATCCACTCCCCCAGCGTAATCGCCCGGCCTGCCGGCACCCCCGTGACGGCGTCTCCGAAACGAGAGCACTGCTCTTGCATTTCTCGTGGCGACGGTGCATGCTCGATACCGAGAGCACCGCTCTCGCTTCGCGGATCGCTCCTCAGGAGGCAGCCATGCACCCCACCGTCCTCGTCACAGGCGCCACGGGCGCCACCGGCACCGCCCTGCTCACCGCGCTCGAGGGCCGCGACGTCACCCCGCGGGTGATGGTCCGCGACCCCGGGCAGGCGGCGCGGTTCACCGGGGACGTCGCGGTGGCGGACCTCGACGACGGGGCCGCGGTGGCCCGCGCGCTCGACGGCGTCGAGGCCGCCTACCTCGTCACCCCGTCCTCGGAGCAGGCCGCGGAGCGCCAGAACCGGTTCGCCGACGCGGCCGTGGCGGCGGGGGTGCGACGCCTCGTCGTGCTCTCCCAGTTCGCCGCGCGCCCGGACTCGCCGGTGCGCTTCCTGCGCTGGCACGCCGAGGTCGAGACCCACCTGGCGACCCTGCCGATCGAGCGGGTGGTCCTGCGTCCCAACCTCTTCCTCCAGGGCCTGCTCGCCTTCGCCGGGCAGATCGCGCGGACCGGGCGCTTCGCCGCCCCGATCGGCGACGCCGCGATCAGCGCCGTCGACGTCCGCGACATCGGCGCGGTCGCCGCCGCGACCCTGGTCGGGCCGGGACACGCCGGCGCGACGTACACGCTCACCGGGCCCCGCGCGGTGACCCACCCGGAGATCGCCGCCGCGCTGTCGGCCGCGACGGGGCGCCCGGTCTCGTTCGACGACGTGACGCCGGCCGCGTTCGCCGAGGCCCTGGGGTGGTTCCTGCCGCCGTGGGGGCTCGCGGGGCTCGTCGAGGACTACGCCCACTACGCGCGGGGCGAGGCCGCGGTCGTGGACCCGGCGATCGAGCAGATCACGGGATGCCCGGCACGAGACGTCACCGACTTCGCCCGCGACCACGCCGGCGCGTTCACCGGTGCCGGCGCGGCCTGATCACGTCCCGACCACGAACGCCTCCCGCTCCGCCGCCGTCCCCTCGCGCATCGCGAGGACGGCGGCGAGCGTGATCAGGCAGACGACGACCATGTACACCGACACCGACAGCGACGTCCCCGTCGCGCCGATCAGCGCCTGGGCGATCAGCGGTGCGAAGCCACCGCCGAGCACTGCGCCGATCGCGTAGGCGAAGGAGGCGCCGCTGTAGCGCACGTCGACCGGGAAGAGCTCGGCGTACGCCGCGGCCTGCGGGCCGTAGGTCAGCCCGAGCCCGACGCCGAGCACGGCCACCGCGAGCAGCATCAGCGGCAATGACGCCGTGTCGAGCAGCAGGAAGAACGGGAACGACCAGACGAGCAGGGCGATGGTGCCGATGAGGTAGACGCGCCGCCGCCCGACCCGGTCCGACCACGCGCCGGACCAGACGATCGCGACGCCCCAGACGACCGCGCCCACGATCCCGACGGCGAGCATCGTCGAGCTCGGGAGCATGAGGACGCGGGTGCCGTACGACGTGATGAAGGCGATCAGCAGGTAGCCGATCATGTTGTTGGCGATGAACAGCCCGATCGCGACGAGCAGGGCGCGGGGCTGGTTGCGCAGCACCGTGAGCATCGGCGCCGACCGGCGGGCGCGCTGCGCGCGCAGCTTCGCGAACACCGGGCTCTCGTCCACCCGGGCCCGGACGAAGAGGCCCACGCCGATCAGCACCACCGAGAGCAGGAACGGGATGCGCCAGCCCCAGGACAGGAACTGCTCCCTGGTGGTCGACGCCGACACCACGAGGAACACCAGGTTGGCGAGGATCAGCCCGATCGGCACGCCGACCTGCGGGTACGTGCCGAAGAACCCGCGCCGGCCCGGCGGGGCGTGCTCGACGGCCATGAGCGCGGCGCCGCCCCACTCGCCGCCGGCGGAGAGGCCCTGCAGGAGGCGCAGCACGAGCAGCAGGATCGGGGCGGCGACCCCGATGCTCGCGTAGGTGGGCAGCAGACCGACGCCCACCGTCGACAGCCCCATGATCAGCAGGGTGGCGACGAGCATGCGCTTGCGCCCGAGCCGGTCGCCGAGGTGGCCCGCGATCACCCCGCCCAGCGGGCGGGCGACGAAGCTGACGCCGATGGTCGCGAACGACGCGAGCAGCGCGGTGGTCGGGTCGAGCGCGGTGAAGAACAGCTGGCTGAACACCAGCCCCGCCGCGCTGGCGTAGATGAAGAAGTCGTACCACTCGACGGTGGTGCCGACGAGGCTCGCGAGCGCGACCCGGCGTACCGCAGCGGGGTCCTCGGTGGACGTCGGTGGGCTCTGCGTCATCGCGGGCTCCCTCTCGGTCGGTGCGCCGGGAGGGTAGTCAGCCGAACGGACGTTCGGAAAGCCCTCGGTCGCTACCCCCCGACCGGCTCGTAGCGGCTGAAGCGCCGGGTGAAGGACGCCGTCCCCGAGGTCAGGGCGCGCAGGTCCACCGCGTAGCGCAGGAGGGCCTGCTCGGGGACCTCGGCGCGCACGTGGGTGCACCCCGGCTCGCCCGGCTCGGTGCCGACGACGCGCCCGTGCCGCGAGGCGAGGTCGCCGAGGACCGCGCCGAGCTGGGCGTCGTCCACGGTGACCTCGACCTCGTAGAGCCGCTCCATGACCACCGTGCCCGCCGCCGCCACCGCCTCCCGGATCGCGAGCGCGCCCGCCGTCTGGAACGCCTGGTCCGACGAGTCGACGCTGTGGGCCTTGCCGTCGACCAGGGTCACCCGCAGGTCGACGACGGGCCGGCCCGGTGTGACCCCGGCGTCGAGCTGGGCGCGGACCCCCTTCTCGACGCCAGGGATGTAGGCCCGCGGGATCGCTCCCCCGACGATCCGGTCGACGAACTCCACGCCCGACCCGCGCGGCAGCGGCTCGATCTCGATGCGGCAGACGGCGAACTGGCCGTGCCCGCCCGACTGCTTGACGTGCCGCCCGAGACCGGTGGCGGGGCCGGCGACGGTCTCGCGCTCGGGCACCGCGACGTCGGTGACCTCGACGTTCGCCCCCGACGCCCGCAGCCGGGCGAGCACGACGTCGGCGTGGGCCTCGCCCGTGCACCACAGCACGATCTGGTGGGTGTCCTCGTTGCGCTCGACGCGCAGCGTGGTCTCCGTGGCGGCCAGGCGGGAGAGCCCGCGGGCCATCGCGTCCTGCGCCGACCGGTCGGCCGCGGTCACCGCGACCGGCAGCAGCGCCTCGGGCAGCTCCCAGCCGTCGAGGCCGACGGGGTCCTCGGCGGCGCACAGGGTGTCGCCGGTGCCCACGGGGCCGAGCCTCGTCAGCGCGCAGAGGTCGCCGGCGACACACCAGGGCACCTCGCGCAGCGTCGCCCCCAGCGGGGCGTAGACCCGGTTGACGCGCACGGTCTCGCCGCCCGACCGCGCCTCGGCGCCGGTGGGGTCCTCACCCTCGCGCGGGGCGGGGATGCGCAGCGGGTCCGCGCACACGGTCAGGGCGGTGTCGGGGCGCAGCCGGCCGGAGAACACGCGCACGAGCGAGACGCGGCTGCCCTGCGCGTCGGTGCCGGTGTGCACGACCTCGGCGACGAGCGGGCCGTCGGGGTCGGGGTCGACGGGGTCGTGGCCGGCGCCGTCGGGGGCGTGCGCGGGCAGCGGCGGGTGGGCGGTCGGGGGCGGCACGGCGTCGACGACGAGGTCGAGCAGGGCGTCGAGCCCCGCGCCGGTCGGGGCGCACACGCCGGCCACGGGCACGAGGGAGCGGCGCGCGACGGCCGTGGCCAGGTCGGCGCGCAGGGCGTCGAGGGCGACCGGCTCACCGCCGATCCAGCTCTCGAGCAGCGCCTCGTCCTCGCTCTGCTCGATGAGGGTCTCGACGAGCTCGCGGCGCAGGTCGTCGGGCTCCTCGGCGGTCGGGTCGTCGCCGGCCAGCAACGGGTGGACGGTGACCGTGCCGTCGGGCGCGCGCTCGGAGCGCGTCACGGGGACGAGCACCTCGCCCGACCCGGCGGCGACCTCCCGGCACGTGGCGAGAGCGGCGTCCTCGTCGGCGCGGGCGTGGTCGAGGCGGCTGAGCACGAGCACGGCGGGCAGCCCGGCGCGGCGGCACTCGGCGAGCAGGGCGGACGTCGGGGCGGCGACGCCGTCCGCGGCGTCCGCGGTCCCGACGACGAACAGCACCGCGTCCGCGGCGCGCAGGCCCGCGCGGACCTCGGCGAGGAAGTCGGGGCAGCCCGGGGTGTCGATCAGATTGATCTTGATGTCACGGTGCACGAGCGACGCGACGGCCGGGGCCACCGACCGCTGCTGACGCCGGGCGTCGGGGTCGTGGTCGGTGACGGTCGTGCCCGCGGCCACCGAGCCGGCCCGCGGGATCGCGCCGGCCGCGGCCAGCAGCTCTTCGACCAGCGTCGTCTTGCCCGCGGCCATCGGCCCGACGATCGCGACCGAGCGCACGGCGGCCGGATCGTCCGGCGCGAGCTCTCCCGCACGCCCGCCCCGACCTCTCCGGGCGCTGTCGGCCTTCGATCCGCCCATGACGACCACCCCGACTCCGTCGACCTCGGCGCACCACCGCGCCGACACCGTCAGTCCACCGGAGTGACCGAGATCACGACAAGGGTTCGGGCCGGGTCGAGACCGGAACGGTCCGCGGGCTCAGACCTGCGCGACACCGCCGTCGACGGCGAGGGTGGAGCCGTTGACGTAGCTCGACGCGTCCGAGGCCAGGAACACGGCCGCGGCCGCGATCTCCTCGGGGGTGCCGTGCCGACCCAGGGGGATGACGTCCTCGGCCTGCGACCGGACCTCGGCGGGGACGAGGTCGAGCAGGCCCGGCGTCGGCACCATCCCGGGCGCGAGCACGTTGACGCGGAAGCCGTACCGACGCGAGCTGTGGGCCCAGCCGCGGACCAGGTTGTGCACCGCGGCCTTGGTCGCCCCGTAGACCTCGAGGCCGGGCTGCGGCCGGGTCGCGGCCGTCGAGCCGGTCACGATGATCGACGCCTCGGGCCGCAGCAGCGGTAGCGCTCCCTGGACGGTGAGGATCGTGCCCTTGACGTTGGTGGCGAACTGGGCGTCGATCTGCTCCTCGGTCACCTCGCCGAACGCCGCGTCGATGCCGATCCCGGCGTTGGCGACCACGACGTCGACGTGTCCGGCCTGCTCGCGGACGGTCGTGTAGAGCGCGTCGAGGTCGGCGGGCACGGCGGAGTCGCAGACCACCGCGGTCACGTCCTCCCCGAGCTCGGCGACGGCCTTGTCGAGCGCTTCCCGGCGTCGACCGGTGATGACCACCGTCGCGCCCTCCTCGCGGAAGGCCCGCGCGATCGCGAGCCCGATCCCGCTGCTGCCCCCGGTGACCACGGCGACCTTGCCCGTGAGAACGGCCATGCCGCCCACCTCCTCGAATTGTTGACCGTACCGTCCAGAACACCCTCCCCGATCTGGACCGCGCGGTCAACATCTCGGAGGATCGGTTCTGGCCTGTCGGGTCCAGAACTCGTACCGTCGAGGGGTGCCACGCCCCCGGGAGTTCGACGAGGACCGCGTCGTCCTCGCCGTCCGCGACGCGTTCTGGGACCAGGGCTACGCGGCGACCTCGATGGACGACCTGCTGCGCGTGAGCGGGCTGGGCAAGGGCAGCCTCTACGGCGCCTTCGGCGACAAGCGCCGCCTGTTCCTGCGGGTGCTGCGCGAGTACGACGACGCGAACCTGCGCGGGCTGCGCGAGCGCCTGGGGTCGGCCGTACGGGGGGTCGACATGGTGCGCGAGTTCGTGCTCGGCATGGCCGACGACCCGACCGGGGCCGCCGCGCGACGCGGCTGCCTGCTGGCCAACAGCACCGCCGAGCTCGCCACCAGCTCCCCGGACGTCGCCACCGAGGCCCGCCGCAGCTACGACGCGATCACCGCCATCCTCACCGAGGCGCTCGAGCGCGCTCAGCGGGAGGGCGACGTCGATCCCGACGCCGACGCCGACGAGGTCGCCCGCGCGGTCCTCGCCGCCCAGCTCGGGGTGGTGGCGCTGGGGCGGACCGGGATGGAGGTCGCGGTGCTCACCGAGGTGGCGCGGTCGGCCCTGGCGCGGCTGCTGCCCGCGCCGGCGCCGTAGCGCCGCTCAGTCCATCGTGAGGGCGGCCAGTCGCGCGCGGTGCTCGTCGGCGGAGCCGAACAGCGGGGCGCGGCGGCGGGCGCGCTTGTAGAAGAAGTGCGCCTCGTGCTCCCAGGTGAAGCCGATGCCGCCGAAGAACTGGATCATCGCGCCGGTGGCGGCCCACGCGGCGTCGGCGGCCTTCGCCTTCGCGACGGCGACCGCGACGTCGACGCCGGGGTCCTCGGTGCTCCCCAGATCCTGGTCGTCGACGGCGTGGGCCGCGAAGAGCACGGCGTGCTCGGCCATCGTCACGGCGACGTGCAGGTCGGCCATCGTGTGCTTGATCGCCTGGAACGACCCGACGGGGACGCCGAACTGCTTGCGCTCGCGGTCGTAGTCGACGGTGCGGGTGAGCGCCTCGCGGGCGACGCCGACGAGGTCCGCCGCCGTGAGCACCGCGCCGCGGGCCATGAGGGCGGCCACGGCGTCGGCGCCCGGGAGCGAGCCGCCGGTCAGGGCCTCGGCCGGGGTGTCGGCGAGCTCGACCGCGCCCACGCGGGCGGTGCCGTCGTAGGTCTCCTGGTCGCGGATCGCGAGCCCGGAGGCCCCGCTCTCCACGAGGAACAGGCCCGGCGACCCGGACGGGTCGGTGGCCGCGACGACGATCAGCCCGGCGACCGACGGGTAGTCGACCGGCGACGCCGTGCCCGAGAGCCGACTGACACCCCCATCCTGGCCGGCCGCGTCGACGGTGATGCCCCGGCCGTCCCACGACCCCGCCTCGCCGCGCAGGGCGACGGTGCCGATGGTCTCGCCGGCGGCGAGGCCCGGCAGCCAGGCGGCCTGCTGCTCGGGCGAGCCGGCGAGGCGCAGGGCCTCGGCGGCGAGCACGGTGGCCGTCCACGGGCCGGGCGCGACGCCGCGGCCGAGCTCGCGGGCCACGACCTGCGCGTCGAGCAGGCCGAGCCCGAGGCCGTCGTGCTCCTCGGGGACGAGGACGGCGAGCGCGCCCTGGTCGGCGAGGCCCTTCCACAGGCTGACGGGGTGCCCGTCGCCGTGCGGGTCCTCGACGACGCCGCGGACGGCGTCGAGATCGAACCGGTCGGCCAGGAACTCGCGGACCGTGGTCGCGAACGCCTGCTGGTCGTCGGTGAGCGCGAAGAACACCTGCGAGCTCCTCAGCGGGGGAGGCCGAGCACGCGCTCGGCGACGATGTTGCGCTGGACCTGGGACGAGCCGCCCCAGATGGTGACCGACCGCGACCACATCGCCTGGTGCTGGAACGGCGTGAGGTCGACGTCGGGGCGCGGCCGGGCGAGGCTCGCCTCCGGGCCGAGGACGTCGTCGAACGCCTCCCAGAGGTCCTGGAAGGTCTCCGACCACTGGAGCTTGGTCATCGACGACTCGGAGCCCAGGTCACGGCCCTGCTCGACCTGCGTGAGGATGTGCATCGCGTGGTAGCGCAGGCACTCCAGCTCCACCAGGCAGTTCGCCAGCTTCTGGCGGGCCACCGGGTCGTCCGAGCGCCCGAAGCGCCGGGCCTCGGCGACGATCTCGTCGTACTGGCGGCGGAACTCGGTGTACTGGCCGACGCCGGACGCGCCGCGCTCGAAGGAGAGCAGCAGCATCGCGGTGCGCCAGCCCGCCCCGATCTCGCCGAGGCAGTCCTTCGCGGGCACCCGCGCGTCGGTGAAGAAGACCTCGCCGAACTCGCTGGCCCCGCTCATCTGCTTGAGCGGACGGGCCTCGACGCCCGGCTGGTCCATGTCGATGAGCATCATCGACAGGCCCTTGTGGCGCTCCGAGCCCGGCTCGGTGCGCACGATCGTGAAGATCTTGTCGCCGTGCATCGCGTTCGTGGTCCAGATCTTCTGGCCGTTGACGACGTAGTCGTCACCGTCGCGCACGCCGCGCGTCGCCACCGCCGCGAGGTCGGATCCCGCACCGGGCTCGGAGAAGCCCTGGCACCAGATCACCTCGTTGCGCAGCATCGGCCCGATGATCTCGGCCTTCTGCTCCGGCGTGCCGATCGCCATGATCGTCGGGGCGAGGAAGGTGAGCCCCAGCACGTTGACGGTCTGGGGCGCGCGGGCGCGGACCATCTCCTCGTCGTAGATGGCCTTCATGCCCGGCGTGCCACCGCGGCCGCCGTACTCCGTCGGCCACTCGATGCCCGAGAAGCCCGCGGCGGTCTTGGAGGCCTCCCAGTCCCGCCGCAGCCGGAACGACTCGTCGTCGTCGAGGGCGCGCCAGAAGCCCGGCTGCGTCCACTCGTCGGGGATGTTGGCCGCGAGCCAGGTCCGCAGCTCCTCGCGGAACTGCTCCTCCTCGGCCGTGTAGCTCAGGTCCACGGGCGTCACTCTGGCAGAACCCCCCGACCCTCCGCAGGATCGGACTACCCGCCAGTAGGACTCCGGGCCCGGCGATTACTGGCTGGTATCGCTCGCTGGGCGAGCGATACCAGCGGTGACGGCGTCACGGGGCGCAGCGGAGGATCCCGCGGTCCGACTTCAGCGTCAGGACGCGGCGCGCGCTCTCCTCGAGGCGGCGGGCGAACGCCGGGTCGTCGTCGGCCTCCGCCGTGAGCGCCTCGACCATGGGACCCAGGTCGGACGCCTCGATCGTCAGCACCTGGTCGCCGCCCGCGGCCACGAAACGGGTCGCCCGCTGGCCGACCGGCACATCGGTCACCGCGGCGGCCGCGCCGACGTCGTCGGTCGACACCACACCGTCGAAGCCCAGGCGCCCGCGCAGCAGGTCGGTGATCACCGCGCGGCTGAACAGGGCGCGGTTGTCGGGGTCGATCCGCTCGTAGACCGCCGACGACATCATCACCACGGGCGCGCCGGCCGCGATCCCGGCGCGGAACGACGCGAGCCCGGGGTCGTCGACGCCGGTGCGGGTGTCCGCGGCGCCGGCGAAGTCGGTGTTCTCGCGCACCCGCCCGAGGCCCGGGAAGTGCTTGAGCGTCGCGTGCACCCCGCCCTGGTCCAGGCCCTCGACGAAGGCGGTCACGGCGTCGGAGACCCGCGCGGGGTCGGTGCCGAAGCCGCGGTCGAGGGCGCCGACCGGCTCGTTGGCCTCGCCCAGGTCCGGGTCGACGACGTCGGCCACCGGAGCGAGGTCGAGCGTCACCCCGGCGCCGGACATCTCCTCTCCCCACCCCCGGGCGTCGGCGCGCAGGCCGGCCGGGTCACGGCCCTGCGTCACGGCCGCGGGGATGCGCGTGAAGCCGTCGCCCTTGAGGTCCTGGACCTTGCCGCCCTCCTGGTCGACGGCGACCGTCACGGGGACGCGGGCGGTGTCCTGCACCTCGCGCGTGGTGGCCGTGACCTGCGCGCGGGAGGCCTCGCCCCCGGCGGCGTCGGTGAGGATCACGCCGCCGGCCCCCTCGCCGAGCGCCTCGCGCCCGGCTGCGGTGAGCCCGTCGGCGGGCACGCCGACCATCACCAGCTGGGCGGCGCGCTCGCGGGTGTCCATGTTCCCGACGACACTGTCCACGCAGGCGGCGGCCGGATCGGCCGGGGCCTGAGCCGACGGGGCCGTGGCGGCGCGGGGGCTCGGCGCCTCGCTCACGGGTGCCGGGGGCGGCCCCGCGGGCTCCCCGGCGCAGGCGGTGGGGCCGAGCACCAGCACCGCGGTCACGGCGACGAGCACGCGGACGGGGACGCGACGGGCACCGGGCATCGCGGGAAGTGTGCCCTACGGACGTGGACGCGCTCGGCGCCCTCCGGCGGTGGGCCGCCGTCTCCGCGCCCGGGACACGGATGAGCACGCACGGGCCCGGGGCGACAGGATGGCGCCCGATGACCGCCACGCGCCGCACGCGCACCCTGCACGGGCAACGGATGTCGTACGTCGAGGCGTGCCCCGACGCGGTACCGGGCGCCGAGGGTCGCACGGCCGACCCCGAGGTCGTCGTCCTCGTGCACGGCATCGCCGGCAGCGCCGAGACCTGGACGCCGGTGCTGCAGGCGTTCGAGCGCACCGGCTGCGACCGGCTCCTGCTGGCCCCGGAGCTGCTCGGGCACGGCGAGTCCGCGGGCGTGGGCGGCGACTTCTCGCTCGGCGCCTACGCCAACGGGCTGCGCGACCTGCTCGCGGTGCTCGGGCACCGCCGGGTCACCGTCGTCGGGCACTCGCTCGGCGGCGGGGTGGCGATGCAGTTCGCCTACCAGTTCCCGGAGATGTGCTCGCGGCTCGTGCTCGTCTCCTCCGGGGGCCTGGGGCGCGGCGTGAGCCCGTTCCTGCGCCTCGCGGCCCTCCCCGGCGCGGAGTGGGTACTGCCCGTGCTGGCCTCCACCGGGCTGCTCGGGCTCGGCGCCCGCGGGCTGCGCCTGGCCGCCTCGCTGCCGACCATGGGCCCCGGGGCGGTGGGGCTGCGCGAGGCGGCCCGGCACGCCGCCTCCCTGACCGAGCGCGCCCACCTCGACGCGTTCGTCGACACCGTCCGGTCGGTCATCGGCCCCGGCGGGCAGCGGGTCAGCGGCACCGACCGGCTCTACCTCACCGAGGGCCTGCCCACCCTCGTCGTGTGGGGCGACCGCGACCCCGTCATCCCGGTCGGGCACGCGCGCCGGGCGGGCGAGCTCATCCCGCACGGGCGGCTGGAGATCTTCGAGGGCGCCGGCCACTTCCCGCACTGCGACGAGCCGGAGCGGTTCGCGGCCCTGCTCACCGAGTTCTGCAACGCCAACGCGCCCGCCGAGATCGACGTCGCGAGCCTCGGCCCGCGGGTGGCGTCGCGCGGGGCATGAGCCCCTAGCGGGGGTTCCGGCACTGGTAGGCCAGCGCCGGGGGCAGGTTGCGCCACACCGTCGGGGTCACCCGCACCTCGCCGAACTCGCTCTCCAGCACGCCGCGGAACCGGCGCTGGGTGGGCAGCCGCGTGACGTGGCTGTAGGCGAAGGTCGTGAACGGCGCGCCGGGGGCGAGCACCTTCGTGACCTGGTCGATGATGCCGCGCTGCGCCGACTCCGGGAACAGCGTCCAGGGCAGGCCGCTGATCGCGGCGTCGACCTGGTCGACCCCGATGTCGGCGAGCAGCTTCTGCAGATCGGCCGCGTCGCCCTCGACGACCTCGAGCCACGGCCGGGTGCGCCGCAGGTGCTCCACCATGCCGGGGTCGATCTCCACGGCGATGTGACGCGCGCCCTCGGGCAGGCGCCGCCGCAGCGCGGCGCTGACCACACCCGTGCCGGGGCCGAGCTCGACGACCACGGGCTGCCCCTCGGCGGGGGCCACGGAGGCGAGCAGGTCGGAGAGCGCCCGCCCGCTGGGCGCCACGGCACCGATGACGGCCGGGGAGCGCACGGCCGAGGAGACGAAGGTGACGAGGTCTCGGACAGGACTCACGGGGACCACAGTGTCAGCTCCCCGCGCTGGTCGCCCACTCGGGAGACGTGGCGCGCGCCTCTCCCGTCCTGCGGGTTCGCGCAGTGGTCCCTCCGGCTCAGCGCGGGTCGACCACTCGCATCAGGATGAACGTCACGAGCAGCAGGATCATGATCGACAGGTCGAGGCTGACGTTGCCGATGCGCACCTGCGGGATGATGCGGCGCAGCAGTTTCACCGGTGGGTCGGTGACCATGAAGAGCACCTCGAGGCCCGCCGCCGTGCTCCCGGCGGGACGCCAGTCGCGGGCGAAGCTGCGCACGATCTCGACGACGAGCCGCCCCACGATGAACAGCCACAGCAGGAAGAGCGCGTAGTAGACGAGCAGCAGGGCGAGCTCCATGCCTCCAGAGTGCCTGACCGTCCGGGGAGACGGAGACCCGCCTGCCGGTTCCCCGATCGATTGGCTACGGTCGATGACCGCCGTCGGAACGCAGGACAGGAGGTCGCGTGGTCGTCCTGGTGCCTGTCGACGAGCGGCTCACGGGCCCGGGTGCGCCCGGGCTCGCCGAGCTGTGCGCCGACGGCGTGGAACCGCTGGTGGAGGCCGTGCTGCGCTCCGAGATCGACGTGGCGCCGTCGGCCGAGACCACCGGCCCGATCCCCCACGGCGGCATCGAGGCCGACGTGCACCCCCGGACGTTCCTGTCCGTCGACCCCCGCGACCGCCAGGTCGTGGGTACCTGCGGCTTCCGCGGGCCCGTCCGCGGCGGACGCGTCGAGATCGCGTTCTGGACGTTCCCGCCGTTCGAGGGCCGCGGGTGGGCGACGGCCATGACCCGCACGCTCGTCGCGCGCGCCTTCGAGGACCCGTCGGTGCACACCGTCGTGGCCCACACCCTGCCCGAGCGCGCTCCGGCCGCGAGCGTCCTGACGGCGAACGGGCTGGTGCGCGTGCAGTCGCGCCGGCGCGACGAGTCGGGCCCGGGCGGGGCGGTGCGCGGGACGGTGTGGCGGTGGGAGACCCACCGGCCGACACGGGCGAACGCCGCCCCGAGCCCGCCGCTGAGCGGCCGGACGGCGCCGTGATCCTGCACCTGTGCACCCGCGAGGAGCTCGCCGCGGCACGGGCGGAGGGGGCCCGCAGGCCGCCGTCGCTCGACGAGGTCGGGTTCGTCCACCTCTCGGACCCGGGGACCGTGCACCTGCCCGCCTCGCGGCTCTACGCGGGCCGCGACGACGTGGTGGTGCTCGTCGTCGATCCCGCCCGCCTGGCCGCCCACGGCGTGCCGGTGCGCTGGGAGCCCGGAGTGGGCCCGCAGGGCACCGAGGACGCGCGGGGGCCGTGGTTCCCCCACGCCTACGGCGCGCTGCCCATGGACGCCGTGGTGGCCGTGCACGACCTCGTCGCCGAGCAGGACGGGAGCTTCCGGCCGCCGCCGCCCGTCGCCGACGCCGCGACGCCGGGATCCTGAGCCGGGGTGCCGGGCGAGGTACCGCGCGAAGGGCACCATCAGCCGACTAGAGCGGCGGTGGGCGCCCTTCGCCGGAACGGCCGCCGGCGACCGGCGACCCGCGACCCGGCGGCCGGCGACCCCGGAAACGAGAACGGCCCCCGACCTGGTGGTCGGGGGCCGTCGTCGCGCGTAGCGGGGACAGGATTCGAACCTGTGACCTCTGGGTTATGAGCCCAGCGAGCTACCGAGCTGCTCCACCCCGCGTCGTGCCCGTGGCCCTGGGCCGGGGATCCCGGCGTCCGGAACGATCTCCGGAACCGGTGTCGTAGCGGGGACAGGATTCGAACCTGTGACCTCTGGGTTATGAGCCCAGCGAGCTACCGAGCTGCTCCACCCCGCGCTGCGTTCTGTCCGTAACGGTACACCGGCGCCCACCCCACCCCGCCGAGGGGGTGGGGTGGGGCCGGTGACCGTCAGCCGCCTGCGGTGGCCGGCGTGGCGGCGGCCGGCGTGGCTCCGGTGGCGGCCCGGAACCGCTGGATCGCGGCGTCCAGGGCGGCCTCCGCCTCACCGATCCCCTGGAAGTCGCGGGCCGACTGGGCCT
This sequence comes from Actinomycetospora sp. NBC_00405, assembly GCF_036044095.1. Classification (NCBI taxonomy): domain Bacteria; kingdom Bacillati; phylum Actinomycetota; class Actinomycetes; order Pseudonocardiales; family Pseudonocardiaceae; genus Actinomycetospora; species Actinomycetospora sp. NBC_00405. The sequence continues at coordinate 5,598,344 of NZ_CP107938.1, read as the reverse complement.
GGGCGAGCTGGTCGAGGGCAGCGTTCATCCCCGTCACGGCTTCGGAGAGCTCCGGGCTCAGCGTCTGCCCCGCTGCGCCCGAGGGCAGCGGGCCACCGCCGGTGTTGGCGCCCGGGGCGGGTGTCGGCGACTGCTGAACGCCGCCGAGCCCCGGAACCGTGAGCCCCTGGGGCAGCGGAACGCCCTGGAACGCCGCCTGCAGCGCCCCCTGCAGCGTCGGCGCATAACCGATGTCGCCGTTGTTGAAGCGGGCGATCACGCCGAACAGCTGCGGGAACGACGTCTGCGCGTTCCGCTCGACGTAGATCGGTTCGACGTAGAGCAGTCCGCCCGCCACGGGCAGCGTGAGCAGGTTGCCGTACTGCACCTGGACCGGCGTCCCCGACTGGCGCAGGGGGAACAGGCCCTGGTTCACCGAGTTGCTGGTCAGGAGCTCGGCCTGGACCTGCTGCGGACCCTGCGGGCCCCGCTGGTCGCCGGTGAGCTGGGCCGGCAGCTCGAGCACCGTCATCTGACCGTAGGTCTCGGGTTCCGAGCTCACCGACAGATAGGCCGAGAGGTTCGGGCGCGACAGCGCGAGCAGCGTGCTGGTCATCTGGAACTGGGTGTCCGGCGCCGCGCCCGGCCGCGGGTCACCCGCGAGCAGGTAGTACGGCGGGATCGACGCGTTGGCCTCCCGCGTCGGGTCCTCCGGGATCGTCCAGAAGTTCTGGGTGGAGAAGAAGTCGCGCGGGTTCTCGACGTGGTAGCGCGTCAGCAGGTCGCGCTGGACCTTGAAGATGTCCTCCGGGTACCGGAGGTGCGCCCGCAGGCTCGGCGTGATCTCCGAGCCCGGACGCACGACGCCGGGGAAGACGCCCATCCACGTCTGCAGGACCGGGTCCTGGTCGTCGATCTGGTAGAGCTTCACCTCGCCGCTGTACGCGTCGACGGTGGCCTTCACCGAGTTCCGCATGTACCCGGCGGAGCCCGCGGGCGTGGCCGGGCGCAGGGAGTCGCTGGTGGCCTGTCCGAGGTCGACCTGCTGGGCGTAGGGGTAGCGCGGCAGGGTCGTGTAGCCGTCGACGATCCACTGGAGGCGCCCGTCCACCACCGCGGGGTAGGGGTCGACGTCGGTGCGCAGCCACGGCGCGACCTTCTCGACACGCTCGATGGGCGTGCGGTTGTACATGATGCGGGAGTCGGAGCCGATCGAGCCGTTGAACAGGATGTTCCGCTCGCCGTAGGCCGCGGCGAAGATCAGGCGCGACGCCCAGTTGCCCAACGGGACGCCGCCGGGACCGGTGTAGGCGTTCGCCGCGCGGCCCGGGCCGTCGTACTCACGCGGGGCCGAGCCGGGGTTGCCGCCGACGATCGCGTAGTCGTCGGCGCCGCCGAGGAACTCACCGTAGTAGATGCGCGCACCGTCGGGGCTCAGGCCGAACGGCCCGGGGTTGGACGAGTCGCTGACCTCGAACGCCGGCAGGCCACCCTGGCTGGCCTCGGCGTTGCTGGGCACGTTCACCCGATCCGCCGGCGCCGAGACGATCCCCTGGCCGTGGGTGTAGACGAGGTGACGGTTGATCCAGTCCTGCTGGTTGCCGATGAGCGCGTCCGGGTTGATCTCACGGGCGGCCAGCACGAAGTCCTGGCGCTGACCGCCGACCGTGTACCGGTCGATGTCGAGCTGCGGCGCGAAGGCGTAGAAGTTCGTCAGCTGCTGCTGGACCGCGAAGGTCCGGTTCAGGCGCGACGGGTCCTGGATGCGGATGTTGTTCAGCGTCGCCTGGCTGTTGGCCACGTCCTGCGGGGGGACGGCGGCGTTCCCGGCGGCCGACGCGACCTGCGGGGCGTACGGGATGACGCCGACGTTGTTGAGCGCGAACGCCTGGCGGGTGGCCGCGATGTTCCGCGAGATCGACTCCGCCTCGCGGTCGATGGCGTTGGGGCGCACCGAGAACTGCTCGAGCACCGCGGGCCACGCCGCCCCGACCAGGACGCTGGAGAGCACGAGCAGCGCCAGCGCGATCGCGGGGATCTGGAGGTTGCGGAGCACCACCGCGGAGAAGAAGGCCGCGGCGCAGATCACCGCGATGATCAGCAGGATCAGCTTCGCCGGCATCGCGGCGTTGAGGTCGGTGTAGGTGGCGCCGAAGAAGTTGGCGCCCCCCTCGGCCGCCTTGCGGTCGGAGAACAGCAGCTCGTAGCGGTCGAAGAAGTAGGCCACGGCCTTGAACAGCACGAACGTGCCCGCCAGGACCGCGAGGTGGGCGCGGGCCGGCGGGGCGACCGCGCCGTTGCGCCCGGCCAGGCGGATGCCGCCGAAGAGGTAGTGCGCGACCAGCGCGGCGACGAAGCTCACGGCGATCGCGACGAACAACCAGCTCAGCAGCCAGCGGTAGAACGGCAGCTGGAAGACGTAGAACGAGATGTCGTGGCCGAACACCGGGTCGGCGACACCGAACGGCGTGGAGTTCAGGAAGAGCTGCACGGTCTGCCAGTCGGCCTGCGCCGAGAGGCCGGCGATGAGCGCGACGACCGCGGGGATGCCGATCGCGAACCAGCGGGGGCGCGCGAGCACGACCGTGCGGTACCGGGCGACGGGGTCCTCGGCGGCCGCCCCGGCCACGGGGACGAACACCGGCCGCACCCGGTAGGCGATCACCAGGTTGAGGGCGAGCAGGCCGCCCATGAGCACGGCGGCGACGACGAACTGCAGCACCCGGGTCCACAGGATGGTCGTGAAGACGCCGCGGAAGCCGACCTCGCCGAACCAGGCCCAGTCGACGTACACGTCGACCAGGCGGGCGCCGCCGAGGAGCACGACGAGCGCCACCGCGCCGACGATCAGCAGCGTCTTCGTCCGTCGCGACAGCTGGGGGGTCGCCGTCGGGGGCCGGTTGGCCACGGGGTCACTCTCCTGATAGCGGGGGGCCGGACGCGCAATCGTGGCCGGGCGTGCGTGTATCTCAGGGCGCCACTCTACGAATACCGTGTGGGGTCGACGTGGCCCGGCATGTCCGGATCCCCTCCCGCCCTGCTCCGGAGGCGGTGGGCCCGCTCACCTGGGGCGCCGGGACCTCAGCAGGGTGTCGGCGCGCGCCCCGCGCGGATCGCCTCGAGCGCGGCGATCCCTTCGCTCAGCGTCCCGACCCTGGCGAGCTGCAGCCCGTCGGGGACGTCCGTGACGGCCTCCGCGCAGTTGCCCGCGGGAACGAGGAACACCTGCGCGCCGTCGTGGCGGGCGGCGTCCATCTTGAAGCGGATGCCGCCGATGTCGCCGACGCGGCCGGTGGCGTCGATCGTCCCGGTGCCGGCCACGACCCGTCCCCCGACGAGGTCGCCCGGCGTGAGCTTGTCGACGATCGCCGAGGCGAAGACCAGTCCGGCCGAGGGCCCGCCGATGTCGCCGAGGCTGATCCGCACGTCGACCGGCGAGTCGACGATGTTCGTCGGCGTCACGCCCAGGAAGCCGCGCGGGTCGCCGTCGGGACGGGCCGCGGCGACGACGGCGACGTCGGTGCGCGGGCCCGGCGCCCCGAGCGGGCCGCGCTGCACGGTCACCGTCACCGTCTGGCCCGGCCGGGTCGGCGCCAGGGCGTCGACGACCTCCTGCGGCGTCGTCACCGGGCGGCCGTCGACCGCGACGATGCGATCGCCGGGCGCGAGGCGGCCCGCGGACGGGGAGTTGTCGAGCACCGAGCCGACCTGCACGGCGGTCGGGTAGCCGAGATAGCGCAGGGCCGCGGCCTCCGCGTCGGTCTCCGACTGCGCGAACTGCCGGGTGTTCTCCTGGTCGACCTGCTCGCTGGAGCGCCCCGGCGGGTAGACCGACTCGCGCGGGAGCACCTGCTCCTCGCCCGAGGCCCACATCGCCATCGCGCCGAAGAGCGTCACCTGCGTCGTCACCGCGACCGTCGTCATCCGCAGCTGGCCGGTGGTCGGGTAGACGGGGACCGGGCCGCTGACGTCCACCACCGTGCGCCCGTCCGCGCCGGCGCCGAGGACGTCGAACGTCGGGCCGTCGCCGAGCGCCACGAACGGCACCCGCACCGTGGCGCCGAGCAGGCCCAGGACCCCGGCCAGTACGAGTCCGAGCGCCAGGGTCGCGCGCAGCCGGGTCACGGACGGTCAGGGTAGTGATTGCTCGGACACGACCGATCCGCACCCGTAGGCGGGGTCCGGCCCGTGCGCCGGCTGGGAAGTTCCTGGGCGTTCGCCGTGGGCGTGCGCTCAGGGCCCACGCGGGTGTCCGGGCCGCGTACCGTCGGCACCATGAGTGACCTGCCCTTCGGCTTCGGGCCGTCCGACTCCGACGACGAGTCCCGCCGCTCCGGATCCGGTGGCTCCGGCGGCTCCGGTCCCGGGGGTCCCGGCGGCCCCATGGGCTTCGGCCTGCCCGGTATGGGGGGCGCCGGCGGCCCCGGTGGCCCCGGCGGCTTCGACATGGGCCAGCTCGGGCAGATGCTCACGCAGCTCGGGCAGATGCTGAGCCAGTCGTCCGGCCCGGGCGCCGACGGCCCCGTGAACTACAAGCTGGCCGCGCAGATGGCGCACCAGCAGCTCGGCGCCGAGGGCAGCGCCAAGCCGACGAGCGAGCAGCAGCGTGCGGCCGAGGAGTCGGTGCGTCTCGCCGAGCTGTGGCTCGAGGACGCGACGACCCTGCCGTCGGGCACCTCGCACGTCGCGGTCTGGTCGCCGGCGCAGTGGGTGGACACGACGATGCCCACCTGGCAGCGCCTGTGCGACCCCGTGGCGCAGCGCGTCGCGGGCGCCTGGGTCGAGGGCCTGCCCGAGGAGGCCCGCCAGATGGCGGGCCCGATGCTCGGGATGATCTCCCAGGTCGGCGGCATGGCCTTCGGCTCGCAGCTCGGCGCCGGGCTCGCCCAGCTCGCCAAGGAGGTGCTCACCTCCTCGGAGGTCGGTCTGCCCCTCGGCCCGGAGGGCACCGCCGCGCTCCTGCCGGCCGCGATCACCACCTTCACCGAGGGCATCGACCGCCCGGCGGGCGAGGTGCTCGTCTTCCTCGCCGCCCGCGAGGCCGCGCACCAGCGCCTGTTCGGGCACGTGCCGTGGCTGCGCCAGCGGCTGCTCGCGACCGTCGAGGAGTTCGCCCACGGCATCTCCATCGACACCTCGCGCATGGAGGAGCTCGCGCGCGACGTCGACCCGATGAACCCCGAGTCCCTGCAGCAGCTCATGAGCTCGGGGATGTTCGAGCCGCAGACCACCGAGTCGCAGAAGGTCGCGCTGCGCCGCCTCGAGACCCTGCTCGCGCTCGTCGAGGGCTGGGTCGACGTGGTGGTCGCCGACGCCGTGGGCGAGCGCCTGCCCGGTGCTTCCGCGCTCGGGGAGACGCTGCGTCGCCGCCGCGCCTCCGGCGGGCCCGCGGAGCAGACCTTCGCCACCCTCGTCGGGCTGGAGCTGCGTCCGCGCCGGCTCCGCGACGCCGCCGCGCTGTGGCGGGCGCTCACCGACGAGCGCGGCATCGAGGGCCGCGACGCGGTCTGGTCGCACCCCGACCTCATGCCGACCGCCGACGACCTCGACGACCCGGCCGCCTTCGTGGGCGGCACGAAGACCGTCACCGGTGGCGGGACGGGCGCCGAGGGTTCGGCGGAGAGCTTCACCGACCTCGACGACCCGCTGGCGCGCCTGGAGGCCGAGATGAAGGCCGAGCAGGAGGCGAAGGACGCCGAGAAGGATCCGACGAAGGAGGACGAGCCCGGGGAGGGCGAGGGTCCGTCGTCCTAGGACTCAGTTCTCGTCTGGGGCCTGGGCGGGGACCTCGTCCGGTTCACCGTCGGTCTCGGTGATCGGGAGTCCGGCGCCGGCGGCCAGGCCCTCGAGGTAGCCGATCGCGCGTTCGCTGCGCGGGTACGCGGCCTCGAGCGCCCGGAACGCCGGGCCGTGCCGGGGCTCGCGCAGGTGGACGAGCTCGTGCACCAGCACGTGGTCGAGCACCCACCCGGGCACCTCGCGGAGCTTCTCGCTGACGCGGATCGTCGCGTCGGCGGGCGTGCACGACGCCCAGCGGGTGCGCATCGGCCTCGTCCAGCGCACCGACGCCGGCCGCGGCCAGGCACCGTCGGGGGCGACCGGATCCAGGTGGGCACGCGCCAGGGCGTCGGCGCGGTCACCGAGGTCCGCGTCCCCCGCCCGGCGGCCCGGGCGGCGGCGGGCGTCCGCGCGCTCCAGGCGCTGGAGCATCTCCTCGACCCAGTGCCGCTCCTGCGCCCGTGACATGGACGCGGGGATGTTCACCACGACGGTCGAGCCCTCGCGGTGGGCGTCCACCGTCCGCCGACGCCGGGCGCTGCGACGCACCTCGACGTCGGGACGCGATTCGACCATGGCGTCGAGCCTAGAAGGCGGGATCCGGACGGCCCTCCGCTGCGTCGAACCAGGTGTGCTCCCGGCTCCCGTGCTCTCCCCCGTCCCCGCCGTCCCACGCTCTGCCCTACCCGACCGGCCGCGTCTGCGCCACGCGGCCCTGCACCGCGCACCCGACGTCCTGCAGTTCGGCGCCGACCCGTGCGCGGCCCTGGTCGTCGACGGCCTGACGCCGCCGCTCGTGCGCATGGTCGACGCCCTCGACGGCACCCGTTCCCGGGCGCGCGTGCTGGCCGAGGCCGTGGCCGCCGGCGCGGCCCCGGCCGCCGCCGGCGAGCTCCTCGCCCACCTGCACGCGGAGGGCCTGCTCGTCGGGGCCCCGCGGCCCGATGCCCTGGCCGAGCGCCGGGTGGTGGTGCACGGGTCGGGTCGGATCGCGGTGTCCGCGGCCTGCCTGCTCGCCGCGGCGGGCGTCGGGCGGGTGCTCGTCGAGGCCGCGGGCACGGTGGTGCGCGATGACGTCGGCACCGGTCTGCTCCCCGGCGACGTCGGGCGCCCCGCCCGGTGGGCGGCCGCGGACGCGGTGGCCCGCGCATCGGGCGGGGCCCCGCCTCCGGGCGAGGGGCCGGGGCGCCGCTGGCTCACGGCCCACGCCGATCTCGTCGTCCTCGCCGACGGCGCCCGTCCCGATCCGGTGGCGGCGTCGGAGCTCGTGGTCGCAGGCCGGGCCCACCTCCCGGTGGGCGTCCTCGACGGCGTCGGCGAGGCGGGGCCGCTCGTCGTGCCGGGGGCGACGCCGTGCCTGCGGTGCGAGGACCTCCGGCGCACCGACGTGGACCCCGCCTGGCCGCGGGTCGCCGCCGAGCTGGCGGGCCGTCGTGTCGCCGTGCCCGTGGCCCTCGCCGCGGCGACCGCCGCGCTCGCCGCCGCGCAGGCGCTCGCCCATCTCGAGGGCGACGTCCCCGCGGCGCGCGGCGCGGCGCTCGTGCTCGACCCGGACGGCACCCACCGGCCCCGACCGGCACGGCATCACCCGGAGTGCGGGTGCCGGGCCCTCACCGTGCGTCCGGGCACGGACCGCACCCCGGTGGCCGCAGCGTGACGACCGGAACACGGGCTGCACATCACACCGTGCGTTAGACGATCGAGGCGGTCGGCGAACCTCCCGGTGAACCTCGAGAAGGAGACGGCCATGGCTCCCACCATGACGCGGCCCGCGGCGATCGACACCCGCGGCCACGACCCCCTGATCACCGTGTTCGGCGCCGAGGGCGCGACCTACAGCTGCCCTGACCTGCAGTCGGTCGATGCGCACCTCGCGAGGCTGTGCGACCGGCTCGGACACGCGACCCCGCGGTTCCCCGCGCTGATCGCGCTGTTCCGGTCGGAGATCGACCGCCTGCTCGACCGCCGCCGGTGGCTGGAGCTCGACGCCATGGTCGCCGACACGCTCTAGAGGACGGCTCGGCGACGCCGACGCGAGCCAACCTGGGCGCGCCGTCACGGAGCGCGCGAGGGACAATCGGATCCGTGACCGATGACATCCCCCGACGGTCGGTCCAGCGGTCGGCCCGGCTGGCCTCGCTGCCGCTCGGATTCGCCTCCCGCACCGCGGCGGGCTGGGGTCGGCGGCTGGCCGGCGGCGACCAGGGCGAGATCACCGCGGACGTCGCCCGCCGCGGCGCCGAGCAGCTCTTCGCGGTGCTCGGCGAGCTCAAGGGCGGGGCCATGAAGTTCGGCCAGGCCCTCAGCGTCTTCGAGGCCGCCGTCCCCGACGAGCTGGCCGAGCCCTACCGCGAGGCGCTCACCCGGCTCCAGACCGCGGCGCCGCCGATGCCGGTCGCGCGCACCCACCGGGTGATGGCGGAGCAGTTCGGCCGCGGCTGGCGCGAGCGCTTCCGCGAGTTCGACGACACCCCGGCCGCCGCCGCGAGCATCGGGCAGGTGCACCGCGCGGTCTGGCACGACGGCCGGGACGTCGCGGTCAAGGTGCAGTACCCGGGCGCCGAGGAGGCCGTGATGGCCGACCTGCGCCAGCTCCAGCGCTTCAGCCGCCTGGTCCAGCCGCTGGTGCCCGGGATGGAGATCAAGCCGCTGCTCACCGAGCTGCGGGACCGCATGGCCGAGGAGCTCGACTACCGCGACGAGGCCGACGCCCAGCGCGCGTTCGCGGCCGCGTACGAGGGCGACGAGCACGTCGTCGTGCCCCGGGTGGTGGCGTCGGCGCCGAAGGCGATGGTCTCCGAGTGGGTCACCGGCACGCCGCTGTCGGCGATCATCCGGTCCGGCGAGCCCGAGGAGCGCGACCGCGTCGGCCTGCTGCTCTCGCGCTTCCACTTCTCGTCGCCCGCGCGCGTGGGTCTGCTGCACGCCGACCCGCACCCCGGCAACTTCCAGCTGCTGCCCGACGGGCGCCTGTGCGTCATCGATTTCGGGGCCGTGGCGAAGCTGCCCGACGGCCTGCCGCGCGAGCTGGGGCACATGCTGCGCCTGGCGGTCGAGGACCGCTCCGACGAGCTCCTGGAGCTGCTCAAGCAGCTGAACTTCGTGCTGCCCGGCGTCGACATGGGCTCGGACGAGGCGATCGCGTACCTCGGCCCGCTCACCGACCCGCTGCGTACCGAGAAGTTCCACTTCACGCGGTCGTGGCTGCGCGGGCAGGCCGACCGCCTGGGCGACCTGCGCCGCCCCGAGTTCACCACCGGCCGCGGGCTCAACCTGCCGCCGCAGTACCTGCTGGTGCACCGCGTGACGCTCGCGTCGGTGGCGGTGCTCTGCCAGCTCGACGCCGAGATCCCGCTGCGGGGCGTCTTCGAGCAGTGGCAGCCGGGCTTCGCCGCCTGAGCGGTTCAACGACACGACCGTCCGGGGGTCCCGGGGTGCGCGGAGCGAGGGTCACCCTCGCTGCCTCGGGGGCATCCAGGGTGACCCTCGCTCGCGGCCGGGTGGGGTCAGGCGACCCCGATCGCGGCGCGGGCGGCGGCGAGCTCCGCGTCCCGGGCGAGGTCGGCCTTGGACGGCCGGCCCCGGGGCCGCTTCCGGGCGATCACGGCACCCCGGTCGAAGATCTCCCCACCCCACACCCCGCAGTACTCCCGCCGCTCGAGCGCGCCGGCGAGGCACGCCCGCCGGATCGGGCAGGCACCGCAGAGGCCCTTGGCCCGCTCGAGGTCGGCCGGTGCCTCGGAGAACCAGAGGTCCTCCTCGGCGAGCCGGCAGGGGAGCTCGACGGAGGTCAGGGCGTCGAAGAGGTCGGGGAACCCGGGACCGGGGTCGGGGGCGGTCGGGCGTTCGAGTAGTCCGGCGGGGGACACGGTGCTACCTCCGGTGGGCGGGTCGGCGGGGCCGGGAGCCGCGGAGGTGTCATCGACAGACGACGAAGGCCGCGGTCCCTGGAGCGGGTCCGCGGCCTCGTGTGTTCCGGTGGGTCCTGAAGGTCAGGGGCCCCACCGACGGGGCGCGGACGTCCGCTGCGGGTCGAAGGTCGGGAGGTTCGCGAGATCGCGCTCACGCACGACGGGACGCTGCTGCTGTCCCCTCGGCCCGCACACGGCGATGCCCGAGGGCATCAAGGCCGTGGAGCAACGCCAGCTCGCGACGTGGCGACCGGTGCCCGCGATGGTGACGATGTCCATGTCTGCGAGCCCCCTTCGGTGTCCCACGTGCGGCGAACCGCCCGACCGGCAGCCTCGTGCGCCGGTGTGTGATCGACCGTAGGGCGGTCCCGCGCGGGAGGGCAACGTATTTTCGAGAACTTTTCCGGCGATCGCCGGACCGGGCACCGACGGCCTCCTACGAGGCGTGCTCCCGCAGCAGGGTGAGCACCTCGGTGCCGTACCGCTCGAGCTTCGACGAGCCGATCCCGGGGATGCCCACGAGCCCCGACGGGTCGGCGGGCCGCTGCTCGGCGAGCGCGATGAGCGTGGCGTCGGTGAACACCACGTAGGCGGGCACGGACCGGGACTTCGCCTCCGCGGAGCGCCACGTCCGGAGTGCCTCGAGGAGCTCCTCGTCGACGTCCGACGGATGGGTGCTGCAGCGCCCGAGCTTCGCGGACGCGGGGTCCGGCAACGGCTTGCCGCAGAGCCGGCAGGTCGGCTTGCCCCGCGAGCCGCCGTTCTCGCCGCGGCCGGTGGGCACCCGGGCGGCCGGGTGCTCCTCGGGCACGAGGCCGTAGAGGAAGCGGCTGCGGCGCCGTGAGCGCCGTCCCCCGGCGTTGCGCGACAGCGCCCAGGACAAGCGGAGGTGCACGCGGGCACGGGTGACGCCGACGTAGAACAGCCGGCGCTCCTCCTCGACCGCGTCGTCGTCGCCGTCCGCGTGCTGGATGGGCATCGTGCCGTCGGTGAGCCCGACGAGGAACACGGCGTCCCACTCGAGGCCCTTCGCGGCGTGCAGGGACGCGAGCGTCACGCCCTGCACGGTCGGCGGGTGCTGGGCCTGCGCGCGGGCGTTCAGCTCGGTGAGGAAGGCGCCGAGGTCGGCCTCCGGGACGGTGGTGACGAGCTCCTCGGCGAGCTCGGCCAGCGCGCGCAGCGACTCCCAGCGCTGGCGGGCGGCACCCTCGCCCGCGGACCCGGCGGGCGGGGCCTCGGTCAGCCCCTGCTCGCCCAGGACCGCGCGCACCAGCGACACCATGTTGTCGCCGGTGGCGTCGTCCGGGGCGCGCGTCGCGGCGGTGCGCAGGGCGGCGATCGCGTTGCGGACCTCGGTGCGCTGGAAGAAGCGCTCGCCGCCGCGCACCTGGTAGGCGATCCCGGCGTCGCCGAGCGCCTTCTCGTAGGCCTCGGACTGGGCGTTCACGCGGTAGAGCACGGCGATCTCGGCCGGCGGGATGCCCTGCTCGACCAGCTCGGCGATCGCGGCCGCGACCGCCGTGGCCTCGGCGGGCTCGTCGTCGTGCTCGGCGAAGTCGGGCTCCGGGCCGGGCGGGCGCTGCCCCTCGAGGCGCAGGCGCGATCCGGCGGCGCGCCCCCGGGCCGCCCCGATGACGGTGTTGGCCGCCGAGACGACCTGCGGGGTGGAGCGGTAGTCGCGTACGAGGCGCACGACCGTCGCCTCGGGGAAGACGCGCGGGAAATCGAGCAGGTAGGACGGGCTGGCGCCGGCGAACGAGTAGATCGTCTGGTTCGCGTCGCCGACCACGGTCAGGTCGTCGCGCCCGCCGAGCCAGGCCCGCAGCAGGCGGTGCTGGGCCGGGGTGACGTCCTGGAACTCGTCGACCACGAAGCAGCGGTAGCGCTCGTGGAACTCGTGGGCGACCTCCGGGTGCTCCTCGAGCGCCGCGGACGTGTGGAGCAGGAGGTCGTCGAAGTCGAGCTGCTCGGCGCGGTTCTTCAGCGTCTCGTAGGTCTCGTAGACCTTCGCGACCTGCTCGACCGGGCCCGGGACGTCGCGGGCAACCCGGGCGGCCGCCGCCGCGTAGTCGTCCGGGGCCACCAGCGAGGCCTTGGCCCACTCGATCTCGCCGGCGAGGTCGCGCAGCGACTCGCGGGTGGTCGGCGCCCCGGTGCGCTGGGCGGCCTGCCCGACGAAGCGCAGCTTGCCCTCGAGCACCTCCCACGGCGACCCGCCGACCACGCGCGGCCAGAAGTAGCGCAGCTGGCGCAGCGCCGCGGCGTGGAAGGTGCGCGCCTGGACCGGCGGGCGGCCCGGCCCGTCGACGCCCAGCGCGCGCAGCCGCGTGCGCATCTCGCCGGCCGCGCGGGCCGTGAACGTCACCGCGAGGACCTGGCCGGAGGAGACGTGACCGCTGCCGACCAGGTGCGCGATGCGGCGGGTGATCGTCCGGGTCTTGCCCGTCCCGGCCCCGGCCAGCACGCACACCGGGCCCCGCGGCGCGAGCACCGCCGCACGCTGCTCGGGGTCGAGCCCCGCCACCGCGTCCGACCCCGCCCCGTCCTCGCCGCTGCCCGCTGTACCGCCCACGAGGCTCATGCTCTCAACCCCCGCCGACGGCCGGGGGCGGGACCGGCCGGATCAGCTGCTGGGTCCGAAATCTCCACGACGGCTGTCGGACCCCTCTGACACGGTGGTGGAGTGCCACCTGCCATCGAGGCCGACGGTCTCGTCAAGCGCTTCGGCGCCACCACCGCGCTCGCGGGCGCGAGCCTCTCCGCCGCCGAGGGCACCGTGCTGGGGGTGCTGGGGCCCAACGGCGCCGGCAAGACCACCGCGACCCGGGTGCTCGCCACGCTGCTCGCGCCGGACGAGGGGCGTGCCGTCGTCGGCGGCTACGACGTGATCACCGAGCCGCACCGCGTGCGCTCGCTCATCGGGCTCACGGGGCAGTACGCGGGGGTCGACGAGGCGCTCACCGGCACCGAGAACCTCGTGCTCATCGCCCGGCTCCTCGGGCAGGGGCGCGCCGCGGCGAAGGCCCGGGCCGCCGATCTCCTCGGGCAGTTCGGGCTCGGCGACGCGGCCGGGCGCGCCGCGCGCACCTACTCCGGGGGCATGCGCCGCCGGCTCGACCTCGCGGCGTCGCTGGTCGGGCGCCCCCGCATCCTCTTCCTCGACGAGCCCACCACCGGGCTCGACCCGGCCAGCCGCAACGAGCTGTGGGGCATGGTCCGCAGGCTCACCGACGACGGCGTGACGGTGCTGCTCACCACGCAGTACCTCGAGGAGGCCGATCAGCTCGCCGACGACATCGTCGTCATCGACCACGGCGCGGTGGTCGCCACCGGCACCCCCGACGACCTCAAGGCCCGCGCCGGGGCCACCGTCCTGCAGATGCGCCCCACCGACGCCGGGCAGGTGGCGGTCGTGACGCGGATCGCGGGCGAGCTCGCCGGCAGCACACCGACGGTCGACCAGGACACGGTCTCGGTCCCTGCGAGCGACGACGCGCTCATGCCCGCCGTCGTCCGCCGCCTCGACGACGTCGGCGTGCGCCTCGCCGAGCTGACGCTGCGGCGGGCCACCCTCGACGAGGTCTTCCTCGCGCTCACCGGCCGCCGCGCGGTCGACGACTCCGACAGCACGACCGACCGGGAGCTGGTGTGACCCTCGACCGCACGCTGGCGGGGCCGCCCGCCGCCGACCTCCCCGCCGCGCCGCCGCCCCCGCCCCGGCACGCGACACCCGCCCAGTGGGCGAGCCAGTCGCTCACCATGGCCTGGCGCAGCCTCGTCCAGATCAAGCACAACCCCTCCGAGCTGCTCGACCTGTCGATCCAGCCGATTATGTTCGTGCTGCTGTTCACGTTCGTGTTCGGCGGGGCGATCGGCGGCTCCACCGACGCCTACCTGCAGTTCTCGCTCGGCGGGCTGATCGCGCAGAACGCGCTGTTCCTCACCGTCTACACGGCGACCGGGCTGGCCACCGACCTGCAGAAGGGCACCTTCGACCGCTTCCGCAGCCTGCCGATCGCCCGGTCGGCACCGCTGTCCGGACGGATCATGGGCGACGTGGTGCGCCAGCTCTGGTCGCTGGTGGTGCTGCTCGCGGTCGGGGTGGTGCTCGGGTTCCGCATCACCACCAGCCCGCTCGCGGTGCTCGCCGCGTTCGGGCTGCTCGTCGCGTTCACCGTCGCGTTCTCGTGGACCTCGGTGCTGCTCGGGGTCCTGGCGCGCGATCCGGAGAAGGTGCAGATCTACGGGTTCACCGTGCTGTTCCCGCTGACCTTCGCGAGCAACGCCTTCGCGCCCACCCAGACGATGCCGGACTGGTTGCAGGCCTGGGTGTCGATCAACCCCGTGACGCGGCTGGCCGACGCTCTGCGCGGGCTCCTGGTCGGCGGGCCGGTGGCGGCCAACGCCGTCGCCACGCTGCTCTGGGGCGTGGCCTTCGCGGCGGTGTTCGGGCCGCTCGCGGTCTGGGCGCTCCGCACGCGCGTCTGAGCCCTACCGAGCCCGGCGCCGGTACTGGCCCGGCGTCTCGCCGGCGAGGCGGGCGAACTGCCGGGTGAAGGCCGGCTGATCGTGGAAGCCGCAGGCGGCGGCGATCTCGGCCAGCGGGGTGGCGGTGCCCGTGAGCAGGGCACGGGCGTGGTCGATGCGCGTGCGCAGCACGAACTGCGTGGGCGCGAGGCCGAACACCCGCCGCATCCGCCGCTCGAGCACCGAGGTCGAGCAGCCCGCCGCCAGGGCCATCTCCTCCACCCGCGGCGGACGGTCGGGGCGGCTCGCGACGAGCTCGACGGCGCGGGCGAGGGCGGGCAGGGACGGGTCGGAGTCCTCGGGGGCGCGGAGATCCTCGGAGACGCTGACGACGCCGACCACGGTGTCGCCGGCCTCGCTGTCGTGCACGGGGAGCTTCGTCGTCACGTACCAGCCGGCGACGCCGTTCCCGCGGCGGATGAGCTCGAGCTCGTGGCGCAGCGGGCGCCCGGAGGCCAGCACGGCCGCGTCCTGCTCCTCGTAGCGCTCGGCGAGGGCCGGGACGAACAGGTCGCGCGCCCGCCGGCCCAGCACCGCCGCGCGGGTGCGCTCCCGGGTGCGCCGCACGAAGGCGTCGTTGACCTCGGTGTAGCGGCCGTCGGCGTCCTTGGCGCAGAACATCACGCCGGTGAGCTCGGCGAAGAGCTCGAGCAGCGCGTCGACTCCCGGCGGGGTGGGCACGGCCCGAGGATGCCCCGGCGCGTGGTGTCGATCCGGCGCCGGGGCCGTCGAATCCGGACAAGACCCCGACGGCGGATCGGGCCACGATGGAGCCATGACCGAGCAGCTCGCGCCGACCACCCACGGGGCCGCCGGCGGTATCCCCGACGAGCTCGTCGAGCGGGCCGTCGCCCGGGCCGACCAGTGGGCGCGGGCCGGCGCCGTCGGGGGGGCCACCGGAGCCTCGGCGCAGCTCGCCGCCCTCATGCACGACCCGACCGGGGTCGACTTCACCCTGCGCTTCGTCGACCGCGTCGCCCGCCCGGCCGACGACCACGTCGCGGCCCGGGAGCTCGCGCGCCTGGCCGGCCCGGACGCGCCGCTGCCGGACTTCATCGGCGGGGCCGACCGGGCGCTGCTGCGCACCGGAGCGAGGCTCGCTCCGCGGGCACCCCGGGTCGTGGTGCCGCTCGCGCGGCGCCGGCTCCGGGCCCTCGTCGGCCACCTGATCGTCGACGCCGACGGCCGCGGGCTGGAGCGCCGCCTGGAGGAGGCCCGCGCCGAGGGCTTCCGGCTGAACCTCAACCTGCTCGGCGAGGCGGTGCTCGGCGAGGAGGAGGCGGACCGTCGGCTCGCCCGCACGATGGACCTGTTGCGCCGCGGCGACGTCGACTACGTCTCGGTGAAGGCGTCGTCGGTGGCGAGCCAGCTCGTGCCGTGGGACCTCGAGGGCAGCCGCGACCGGCTCGTCGAGCGCCTGACCCCGCTGTTCCGGCTCGCGCGCGAGACCGGCTCCTTCGTGAACCTCGACATGGAGGAGTACAAGGACCTCGACCTCACCGTCGCCCTGTTCACGGCCCTGCTGGACCGCCCGGAGTTCACCGGGCTGGAGGCCGGGATCGTGCTGCAGGCCTACCTCCCCGACGCCCTCGGCGCCCTGGAGGAGCTGGCCGCGTTCGCCCGCCGCCGGGTCGCGGCGGGGGGCGCGCCGATCAAGGTCCGGCTGGTCAAGGGCGCGAACCTCGCCATGGAGAAGGTCGACGCCGAGGTGCACGACTGGCCGCAGGCGCCGTACACGACGAAGGCCGAGGTCGACGCGAACTACGTGCGCCTGCTCGACCGGGCGATCGGGGGCGACCTCGTCGACGCGCTGCGCCTCGGCGTCGCCAGCCACCACCTCCACCACGTCGCGCTGGCCGTCGAGCTCGC
This sequence comes from Actinomycetospora sp. NBC_00405, assembly GCF_036044095.1. Classification (NCBI taxonomy): domain Bacteria; kingdom Bacillati; phylum Actinomycetota; class Actinomycetes; order Pseudonocardiales; family Pseudonocardiaceae; genus Actinomycetospora; species Actinomycetospora sp. NBC_00405. The sequence goes on along the minus strand of NZ_CP107938.1, from coordinate 5,582,280 downwards.
CGCCGCCCGCGACGCCGAGCGCCAGATCGACGTCGAGATGCTGCAGGGCATGGCGCCGGCGCAGGCGAAGGTAGTGGCGCGCGACGTCCGGGAGCAGCTCGTGCTCTACACGCCGGTGGTGCACACCGGCGACTTCGACGCCGCCGTCTCCTACCTCGTGCGCCGGCTCGAGGAGAACGCCTCGCCGGAGAACTACCTCTACGCGCTGTTCTCCGACGCCGGGCCCGCCTCCTACACCGACCGCTTCCGGGCCTCGGTGCGCGACCGCGATGCGGTGCCGGCGACGCCGAGGCGCTCCGCGCACGTGAGTGATCCGGGTCGTCCTGGCGACCCGAATCAGTCACGAGCGAAGCATTTCGTCAACGAGCCCGACACCGACCCCTCGCTGGCCGCGAACCGCGAGTGGGCGCTGCGGGCGATCGCCGCCCCAGGGCCGGGGGTGCGCGAGCCCGAGCTGACCGACCCGGACGCCGTGGACGCGGTGGTCGACCGGGCCACCGCCTCGTCGTGGGGCCGGCGATCGGGTTCGGAGCGGGCCGCGGTTCTCCGCGAGGCCGCCCGCGCCCTCGCCGCGGCGCGCGGGGACCTGCTCACCGTGATGGTCGACGAGGCCGGCAAGACGATCGCCGAGGCGGACCCGGAGATCTCCGAGGCGATCGACTTCGCGGCGTACTACGCGGACCGGGCCGAAGAGCTGGAGGGCGCGCCGTTCACCCCGGACCGGGTCGTCGTCGTGACCCCGCCCTGGAACTTCCCGATCGCCATCCCGCTCGGCGGCTGCGTCGCGGCCCTGGCCGCCGGGGCGTCGGTGGTGATCAAGCCGGCGCCTCAGGTACGGGCCTGCGCCGAGGTCGGTGTCGCCGCCCTGCACCGCGGCGGCATCCCGGCCGACGCCCTGCAGCTCGTGCACACCGACGAGGGGGACGCCGGGCGACGGCTGGTCACACACCCGGCCGTCGACCACGTGGTGCTCACCGGGGCGTCGCAGACCGCGGAGCTGTTCCGGTCGTGGCGCCCCGACCTGCGCCTGGTCGCCGAGACCAGCGGCAAGAACGCGCTGGTCATCATGCCCAGCGCCGACCCGGACCTCGCCGTCGCCGACCTCGTGCGCTCGGCGTTCGGGCACGCCGGGCAGAAGTGCTCGGCGGCGTCGCTCGCGATCCTCGTCGGCTCGATGCGGTCGCCACGCACGGCGGCTGGGTCGCGGTTCCACCGCCAGCTCGCCGACGCCGTCCGCACCCTGCGCGTCGGGCACGGCAGCGACCCGTCGACGACGATGGGCCCCCTCATCGGGCCGCCGGACGAGAAGCTCGAGCGGGCGTTGACCCGCCTCGACCGGGGCGAGACGTGGCTGGTCGAGCCCCGCAGGCTCAGCGCGTCGCTCTGGACACCGGGGGTGAAGGCGCCGGTGGCGCCCGGCTCGTGGTTCCACGTCACCGAGTGCTTCGGGCCGGTGCTCGGCCTCATGCACGCGGCGGACCTCGACGAGGCGATCGCGCTGCAGAACGCGACGGGCTACGGGCTCACCGGCGGCCTGCACGCCCTCGACCCGGACGAGATCGCCCACTGGAGCGAGCACGTCGAGGTCGGCAACGCCTACGTCAACCGCCACATCACGGGCGCGATCGTGCAGCGCCAGTCGTTCGGCGGCTGGAAGGGCTCCGTGGTGGGGCCGGGCGCGAAGCCCGGCGGCCCGAACTACGTCGCCCAGTTCGGGACGTGGCACGACGGCCCGGTCGAGGAGCTCCCCTCGGCGCCGCTCGCGCCGCCGGTGGCGGAGCTGTTGGCGGACGAGGCGCCGCGCTGGGGCGCCGAGGACCTCGCGTGGCTGCGCGCCGCCGCCGGGTCGGACGCCGCCGCCTGGCGGGACGAGTTCTCCGTCGAGCACGACCCGACGGGCCTGCGCGCCGAGGCCAACGTCTTCCGCTACCGGCCGCTGCCCGCGCTGCGGCTCGTGATCGGCTCTGACGCCACCGCGCGAGACGTGCTGCGGGTCCGCCTCGCGGCGGCGTGCGCCGGGGTGCCGGTGACGGAGTTCGCGGGCCCACCCGAGGCGGGCGAGCGGCTGCGGGTGGTGGGGACGGTGCCCGCCGGCCACCAGTGGGCCGCGGCCTCGGTCGGCGCGTCCCTCGTCGACGCCCCGGTGGTGGCCGACGGGCGGCGCGAGATGCTCACGGTGCTGCGTGAGCAGGCGATCAGCCGTACGCGGCACCGCTTCGGTCACGTCGAGGACTGAATCCGGCCCTCGACGCGTTGCACCGGGCGTGGCACAGATGACGATGTACACGACCAGCTGGTGCGGGTTCTGTCGGCGCCTCAAGACCCAGCTCGACCGCGAGGGCATCGGGTACGAGGAGGTCGACATCGAGCGCGTCCCGGACGCCGCCGAGATCGTCACCAAGGTCAACGGCGGCAACCGCACCGTGCCGACGGTCGTCTACCCCGACGGCAGCGCGGCGACGAACCCCAGCTTCGCCGACGTCAAGGAGACGCTGGCGCGCGTCGAGGCCGCGTCCTGAGCGTCTGACCTGTTTGGAACGAACGCGCTGTTCGCTGCGCTAGACGCAGCGAACGGCGCGTTCGTTGCGTCCGGGCGTCGGCGCCCCGCGACGCGAACGGGGACTTCGCGCGCGTAGAAGCAGCGAACATCCAGCTGAGCACGCAGATAGGGCGTTCGCTGCGAAAACCCACGTCAGCCCGCGGCGGCCCAGGCCTCGAGCATGGCGCGGGCGATGGAGACGCCGCCGGGCAGGATGAGCTCGCGCCCGGCGCCCGCCTCGAACGCCGTGCCGCCGACGCCCTGGGCGCCGCGAGAGCTCCCGTCCCGATGCGACCACTCCCCCGCATCGAGGGCCTCGCGGAGCTCGGCGCGGGTGACCCAGCGGGCACCCTCGATCTCGCCCTCCTGCAGCCTGATCGGCTGGTCGGGGTCGGCGACGGCCGAGAAGCCGATCATCAGCGAGCGCGGGAACGGCCAGGGCTGCGACCCGAGGTACGAGATCGTGTGGACATCCACGCCGACCTCCTCGGCACACTCGCGCGCGACGCACGCCTCCAGTGACTCACCGGCCTCGACGAAGCCGGCGAGCACCGAGTAGCGCCCCGCCGGCCAGATCGGCTGGCGCGCGAGCAGCACCTGGTCGGCTCCGTCGTGCACCAGGCAGATCATCGACGGGTCGGTGCGCGGGTACTCCTCGTGCCCGTGCGCGGCGCACAGGCGCGCCCAGCCCGCCTTGACCGCGTACATCTCCGACCCGTCGCGGGCGCAGAAGCGGCTGCGGTCGTGCCAGTTGAGCAGGGCCACCGCGGTGGTGAGCAGGCCGGCGCCCCGCGCGTCGAGGTCGGCGCCCGATGTGCGTAGGTCGGTCCAGTTCTCGTGGTCCGGGCCCCCGCCCGCGCGCGCCCACTGCTCGGCGGTCATGAAGCCCGAGCCCGCGTCGTTCGCGTGCGCCTCGGCCGGGTCGGGCACGCGGACGGCCCAGTACGCCGTCCCGTCCTCCTCGCCGAGCAGCACGGCGTCGTCGGGCGTCTCGTCGCCGAGGGTGCTGGTCGGCGCCATCAGCAGCGTCACGGCACCGCCCTCGCCCCGCTCGACCGGTGTCCGGCCGTGCGGGTCGACGAGCACGACGCGGGCGGCGGGCCACAGCGCGCGGCTGTGCGCGGGGTCGACGCGCAGCTGCTCGCGGCGGTCCACCGTCGAGCGCGACAGCGACGGGTCCTCGTCGAGGTGGAAGGCGGCCCGCAGGTCGGGCCCCGCGGTCCCTGACGTCACGGAATCTCCACTCCACCGAGGGCGCGGAGCCCGGGACCGGTCCGCGCGGCGTCGGCCACCACGACCCCGGTGAACCTCGTCGGCGCGAAGAACTCCGCCGCGGCCGCCGCGACCTCGTCGGTGGTGACGGCCTCGAGGCGCGCCGGGTGCTCGCGCACCCACGCCGACGAGAGCCCGTGCGCGGCGAGCGCCGCGACCGTCGAGGCGTAGCCGGCCTGGGTCGTCATCGAGATCAGCAGCGAGCCCACGAGGTAGCGCCGCGCCGACTCGACCTCGTCGTCGGTCGGCGGCACCACCGCGAGCCGGCCCAGCTCGTAGCGCGCCTCGAGCAGCGCCGGGGCGGTGACCTCGGAAGCGACGTCGGTCTCCACCGCCAGCACCGCGCCGTGCGGATCGAGCTCGAGGCTCGACGACGCGTGGTAGGTGTAGCCCTTGTCCTCGCGCAGGTTCTCCACCAGGCGCGACGAGAAGTAGCCGCCGAGCGCCAGGTTCGCCAGCTGCAGCGCCGGATAGCGCGCGTCGGTTCGCCCGACCGCCGGCGCGGAGAGCCTCAGCTGCGACTGCACGGCGCCCGGCCGGTCGACGAGCAGCAGGTCGCGGGCCCGGAGCTCCGGCAGCGCCGGCAACGGGGCGGCCTGCCCGCCCGACCAGCCCGCGAGCGCCTTGTCCACGCGCGCGACGGCGTCGGTCGGGTCGAGGTCGCCGACGAGCACGAGCACCGAGCCGCCGGGCAGCAGGGCCGAGGCCTGCAGCGACCGCACGGCGTCGGCCGTCACCGCGGTGACCTCCTCGGGGCGAGGCATCTCGCGCGTGACCGGGTGCGCGCCGTAGCGGCGCTCCTGCAGCGCGCGGCGGGCGATCACCGACGGCTGCGCGGACGCCAGCTCGATCCGCTCGACGAGGCGCTCCCGCTCGCGGGCGAGCTCGTCGTCGGGGTGCGTCGCCGCGAGCACGAGGTCGGCGAGCACGTCGAGCAGGGTGTCGAGGCCGTCGGCCAGCGCGTGCCCGGAGACCGAGAGGCGCTCGGGGTCGACGGAGAACCCCATCTCGCCACCGACGCCGGCCAGGTCGTCGTCGATGCCGACGCGGCTGCGCGTCGAGGTGCCGGACAGGATCGTCGTCGCGAGGACCTCGGAGACGGCGGCGTGGGCCGAGTCGTCGTGTCCGCTGGTGTCGGCGAACGGCACCCGCAGGCGCAGCTCGACCATCGGGACGTCGGGGCGACGCACGGCGACGACGCGCAGGCCCGAGCCGAGGACGGTGTCGACCTCCTCGGGCGCGGGCACCGAGCGCTGCGGGCCCAGCGGGGGCAGGGCGCGGGGCCCCGTGGGGGTGCTGCCGATCTCCTCGGCGCTGCGGCGCTCGGTCATGCCGCACCTCCCGGCGTGACGGTGAGGACGGCGCGCTGGTCGGGACGCAGGGACCCGGCGGCGGCCGCGACGGCCGACGGCTCGACCGCGGCGATGAGGCCGGGCAGCTCGTCGGCGAGCTCGGCGCGGCCCTGGACCAGCTCGGCCGAACCGAGGGCGAGCATGCGGCTCATCAGGCGGTCGTGCTCCCGGTGCAGCGAGGAGGCCCAGCGGGCGGTGATCCGGCGCAGCTCGTCGGGGTCGGGCCCGTCGGCGGCGAGGGTCGCGAGCTCGTCGTCGACCGCGCCGCTGATCCGCTGTGGGTCGACCGTGCCGGGGTGCACGGCGGTGATCGTGAACGTGTCGGGGTCGCGGGCGTCCAGCGGGGCGCCCATGAGCCCGCAGGAGGCGGAGACGTCGGTGACCAGCTCGTCGCCGTACACCAGGCGCTGGGTCAGCCGCGCGGCCTCGCCGTCGGTGAGCAGGCTCGCCAGCACGGCGTGCGCGAGGTACCCGGACAGGTCGGCCTGCGGGTCGGGCAGGCGGTACCCCAGGGCCAGGGCCGGCAGCGGGGCGTTCACGTCGACCACCGACTCCCGGCGCTCGCCGTCGGGCGGGGACTCGGCGAAGCTCGGGCGCGTCGGCACCGGGCGGGCGGGGATGTCGCCGAAGTGCTTGTCGACGAGCGCCGCCGTCTCGTCCGGGTCGAGGTCCCCGACGAGGGTGAGCACCGCGTTGCCCGGCGCGTAGTAGGCGTCGAAGAACGCGGCGGCGTCGTCGAGGGAGGCCTGCTCGAGGTCGGTGAAGTCGCCGTACCCGTTGTGGGCGTTCGGGTAGGTGTCGTAGAGCACCGGCGGCAGCAGGATCCAGGGGAAGCCGCCGTAGGGCCGGTTGAGGACGTTGAGGCGGATCTCCTCCTTGACCACGTCCACCTGGTTGCGCAGGTTCTCCTGCGTCAGGCGCGGGGCGCGCAGCCGGTCGGCCTCGAGGAACAGCGCCCGCTCCAGCGCCGCCGACGGCAGGACCTCGAAGTAGTTCGTGTAGTCCTGGTGCGTCGAGCCGTTGAAGACCCCGCCCGACGACTGCACGTGCCGGAAGTGGGCGAGCTTCTCGAGGCTCTCCGAGCCCTGGAACATCAGGTGCTCGAAGAGGTGGGCGAACCCGGTGCGGCCCTCGGGCTCGGAGCGGAAGCCGACGTCCACGTGGACGGCGACGCCCACGACAGGGGCGGCCGGGTCGGGCACCAGGAGCACGCGCAGCCCGTTGTCGAGCACACGTCGGTGCAGCCCCCGTGCGGGGGCGGTCGCGCTGGAGGTCACATGACCAACCTAACGGCGGTGCGGACCGGCGGCCGGGCGACGCGACCCGCCGCCGGTCCCCCGGTCCGTGCCCCGGCTCCGCGCGCGGCCCTCGCCGCTCGCGGTGACCCGGCGCGCGGTGCCCCCGCGGGGTGCCGGGACGCGACGCCCGGCGTCGAGCGCGGCGGGCCGTCCGGCCTTCGCCGACCGGCCGGGACGCGACGCGGGGCGGTGGACGGTGCCCCGGTCGGCGGCCCGGTCGACAGCTGGGCGGGGGGCGGCCGTGGTCGTGGTGGTCCGCGTCGGGCGCGCCGGCGGGGCCGTCGTACGGGCGGCGGGCCGGCGGGAGCGCTCGCGCACCACGGCGACGAGCAGGCCGGGCATCCCGAGCCCGGCGACGCCGGTGAGCAGGATCGCCAGGCGGCCCGTGAGCGGCGACTCGGCGGGCTCGGTCGCGGCGAGCGCCGCCGAGGACCCGGTGCCGAGCACGCGGGCCGGCGTACCGGCAGCCGGCTCGGTGCCGACGAACGCCATCCGGACCGTGAGCTTCGAGCCGACGGGGGTCCCGCACCCGTCGAGCGGCATGAGCCGCCGCCCACCGGGGCCCTCGACGGCGACGACGTCGCGCGGGTCGTCGGCGATGCAGGAGTTGCTGGTGATGACGACCGCCGGACCGACGGTCTCGACGGCGGCCGGGGTGTCCGGGACCCCGGCGGCACCGTCCTCCGCGCGAGCCCCGACCGGGTGCGCCGCGAGGATCAGCCACAGCGCGAGCCCGGCACCCAGGGCGAGCGCGAGGAGCACGCCGAGGACCGCACCGCGCCGTTCCCGGCGCACCGTGGTGCGCGCTGATCGACTCCCGCCCCGCACCAGGTGGGAACGATCCAGATGCGACCTCGCCGTGGTCCCCGTGAACGACACGAACGGGATTCAAACACCTCCCGCCGTCCCACGATCGAGGTATCCACGACGTCCACGATCCGGCGTCTGCTAGCGCGATCCGGGCACGTGCATCGGACCTTGAGTCGCCGTTCACGGCAGATTCCGGCGCATCGCGGCGCCGGAGAGCGACCGCCGACGAGCCCTCCTGCGCCGGGCGGGTGATCGCCCCCGTCGACCCGACACGCCGCCCGTGACCGTCACACCTTCGGTGGACGTCGTACCGGGCACGGGTGGCCGCGCCGCGAGCCGTCAGGCGAAGGCGTCCACACCCGTCCGCTCGGCCGAGACGGCCCAGAGACGGGCCGCGGCGTCGGCGTCGAGGGCGTAGTCGCGGACCCCGTGGGCGCCGGGTTCGTGGGTTAGCCCGGCGACCTCGCAGTCCTCGAGGTAGAGCCCGCCGCTGCCGGCGAGCTGCGGCGACGTGGCCGCCCAGACCTCGGTGGCCGCCCCGGCCTCGGGGGTCTTGAATCCTGCGGCCGCCTCGGGGGTCGGGTCGCCGTTCTCGTCGAGCCACCCGAGCGCGACCATCTCCTCGCGCGGCAGGTGGCGCTGCAGCGGCGTCATGATCCCGCCGGGGTGCAGCGAGAAGGCGCGGACGCCGCGGTCGGCCGCGAGCGCGTCGAGCTGCACGGCGAAGAGGACGTTGGCGGTCTTCGACTGCCCGTAGGCCGCCCACTTGTCGTAGGGCTCGGCGCGCCAGTCGAGGTCGTCGAAGCGCACCGGCGAGCGGTGGTGGCCACGCGAGGACACCGACACCACCCGCGCGTCGCGGCCGCGCTCGATCGCCGGCCACAGCCGGTTGACCAGCGCGAAGTGGCCGAGGTGGTTGGTGGCGAACTGGGCCTCCCAGCCCGGGCCCACCCGTGTCTCCGGGGTCGCCATGATCCCGGCGTTGTCGATCATCATGTCGATCGCGCGCCCGGAGTCCAGGAAGTCGCGGGCGAAGGCGGCGACGCTGTCGAGGTCACCGAGGTCGAGGGTGGCGAGCTCGACGTCGTCGATGCCGTCGAGCGCTTCCTTCGCCGCGTCCGGGCGGCGGGCGGGGACGACGACGTGGGCGCCGGCCGCGGTGAGCGCGCGCGTCGCCTCGAGGCCGAGTCCCGAGTAGCCGCCGGTGACGACCGCGAGGCGGCCGGTGAGGTCGATGCCGTCCAGCACCTCGCGGGCGGTGGTCGCCGCGCCGAATCCGGATCCGATGGGGGTCTGTGCCGTGGTCATGTGTTGGACGCTAGGACTTCGAGCGCGCTCGAACGCAAGCTCAGACCCCGCGCTCCCCCAGCAGCCGCCAGAGGTGGGCGGTGGCCTCGGCGCCGGCGAGCAGGAGCGGCAGGACCGCGCGCTCGTCGGGGGCGTGGATGCGGTCGGACGGCAGCATGACGCCGAGGAAGGCCAGCGGGGCCGCGAGCTCGGTCGACAGGAGCGCCTCGGGGCCGCTGCCGCCCTCCCGCGCGGGCAGCACCTCGGCGCCGAGCGCGGCGCCCATCGCCTCGCGGATCGTGGTGACGAGCACCGAGTCGACGTCGCAGATCAAGGGCTCGACGCCGGGGCCGGTGGCCGACACCTCGGCCTCGATCCCGGCCGGGGTGTGCGCGGCGACGAAGTCGCGGACAGCGGCGAGGACGCGCGCCGGGTCCTGGTCGGCGACCAGCCGGAACGTCAGCTTGGCGGTCGCCGCGTGCGGCACGATCGTCTTGTGCCCGGGGCCGGCGTAGCCGCCGTGCAGGCCGTTGACCTCGGCGGTCGGGCGCGCCCAGAGCCGCTCGTAGGTGGTCCAGCCCGCCTCGCCGGCGGTGCCGCGCGCGCCGGCGGCGGAGGTGGCGAGCCACGCCGACTCGTCGAAGGGCAGGGCGGCCCAGGCGTCGCGCTCGGTCTGCGTGGGCGGGCGCACGTCGTCGTAGAAGCCCGGGACCTGGACGCGCCCCTGGTCGTCGTGCAGCGCGGCGACGAGGCGCGCGAGCTCGGTGACCGGGTTCGGGACGGCCCCGCCGAACTGGCCCGAGTGCAGGTCGACCGAGGCGCCGCGGAAGACGATCTCGGTGTCGACCATCCCGCGCATGCCGGTGCAGACGGTCGGGGCGTCGCGGCCGACCATGCCGGTGTCGGTGACGACGATCGCGTCGCAGGCCAGCGCGTCGCGGTGCGCCGTGAGCAGGGACGCGAGGTGCGCCGAGCCGGACTCCTCCTCGCCCTCGGCCAGGAACTTGAGGTGCACGGCGGGACCGTCGGCACCCGTCGCGGCGAGGTGCGCGGCGAGGCCGAGCCGCACCATCGCCAGGTGCCCCTTGTCGTCGGAGGCACCGCGCCCGCGCAGCTCCTCCCCCACGACCTCGGGCTCGAACGGCGCGAACGACCAGCCGTCGGAGAGATCCGCGGGCTGGACGTCGTGGTGGCCGTAGACGAGGACGGTGGGTGCGGCCGGATCGGCGGCGGGCCACGACGCGAAGACCGCCGGCAGCGCGTCGGTGTCGTCCCACACCTCGACCTGCGGCCAGCCCTCGGCGCGCAGCCGCTCGGCGAGCCACGCCGCGGAGCGGGCCACGTCGCCGTGGTGGCCGGGGTCGGCGGAGATCGACGGGATGCGCAGCCAGGTCTGCAGATCCTCGACGAACGCCTCGACGCGGGCGGCCACCTCGCGGGCCTCGGTGCTGGTCATGGATCCACGCTAGCCACGCACGACACCGCCCGGCCGTCGCAGGGGGCGACGACCGGGCGGGGAGACCAGGGGGTTCAGCGCTCGAGCACCCGGGGGATCTCGGCGCGGCGCACCCAGGCGACGACGCCGAGCAGGACACCGAGGATCACCGGCGTGTACCAGAAGCCCTCGCTGAGGAAGAACAGCTGCGAGACCGTGGCGCCGACCATGAGCGCGACCAGGCAGGAGGCGGCGAGCCCGGCCAGGCGCGGGACGAGCAGCCCGATCCCGCCGGCGACCTCGAGCACGCCGACGACGACCCGCAGCCACTGGCCGGTCCCGAGGTCCTCGAAGATCTGCACCGCGTAGGCCTCGCCGAAGAGCTTCGGCGCGCCCGACCCGACGATGAACATCAGGCCGAGCAGGACCTGCAGCGTCCACAGCGCGATGGTGGCGGGACGGGAGCGGGTGCCGGCGCTCGGGACGGGAGCGGTGGTCGTCATCGGGGCCTCCTGGTGCCGTGTGCGATGGGAGAAGCCTGGCTCAGGATGCACTCCTACGTCAATACTTTCTCGTTGCTATCTCGTACTCCTCTTCCGTCGACGCCGTCGGATCGGCTTCGCTGACACGGTGACGCCCCCGGGATGGACACCGCCGCCGGAGTTCACCACGCGACCGGTGCTGGAGGGCACCGTCGGGATGGCGGCGGGGACCCACTGGGCAGCCGCCGCCACCGCGATGGGCATCCTCGAGCGCGGCGGCTCCGCCTTCGACGCCGCCGTCGCGGGTGCGTTCGTGCTGCACGTCGTGGAGCCGCACCTCAACGGGCCCGGCGGCGACATGACGGCCGTGTTCGCCACCGCCGACGACCCGACGCCCCGGGTGCTCGACGGCCAGGGCCCGGCCCCGGCCGGGGCGTCCGCGGCGGCGTACCGCGCGCAGGGTCTCGACCGGGTGCCGGGATCGGGCGCGCTGGCCGCGGCGATCCCCGGCGCCGTCGACGCCTGGTTCCTGCTGCTGCGCGACCACGGCACGTGGGAGGTCGGCGACGTGCTCGCGCCGGCGATCGGCTACGCCCGCGACGGGGTGCCCGCCGTCCCGCGGCTGGCGAGCACCGTCGCCGCGGTCGCCGACCTCTTCCGCGAGCACTGGCCGACCTCGGCCTCGCTGTGGCTGCCCGGTGGCCGGCCGCCGCGGGCGGGCGAGGTCCTGCGCAACCCGGCGTGGGCGCAGACGCTGGAACGCCTCGCCGGCGCGGCGCAGGGCCCCGACCGCGCCGCCCGGATCGACGCGGTGCGCACCGTCTGGGCCGAGGGCTTCGTGGCCGAGGCGATGGCCGCGTCGTGCCGCACGCCCCACCGGCACTCGTCGGGCACCGACCACGTGGGCGTGCTCACCGTCGCGGACACGGCCGGCTTCCGGGCGCGGGTGGTCGACGCCGCCGTCGGGGAATTCCGCAGCCGCCGGATCGCCAAGACGCCCGCCTGGGGGCAGGGCCCGGCGCTGCTCGCCGCGCTGGCCGCCCTCGACGGCTACGACGACGCCGAGCTCGACCCGTCGAGCGAGCGCGGCGCGCACCTCGTGCTCGAGACCACCAAGCTCGCGATGGCGGACCGCGAGGCGTGGTTCGGCGACGCCGGCGACCCCCTCGACGTCGCCGCCCTGCTGGCTCCCGCCTACGTCGCCGAGCGACGCGCCCTCATCGTCGACACCGCCTCGCCCGACCTGCGCCCCGGGCGCCTCGGGGGCCGCGAGCCGCGGCTGGCCGACCTCGCCGTCGACGACTCGGCGTCCCGGGTGACCTCGGACGGCACGATCGGCGAGCCCACCGTGGTGCTCTCGGGCGAGACGAAGGGCGACACCTGCCACCTCGACGTCGTCGACCGCGCGGGCAACATCGTCTCGGCCACCCCGTCGGGCGGGTGGCTGCAGTCGTCCCCGACGATCCCCGAGCTCGGGATGGCCCTGGGCACACGGCTGCAGATGAGCTGGCTGCAGGAGGGCCTGCCGTCGACGCTGACGCCGGGACGCCGGCCGCGGACCACCCTCACCCCCACCCTCGTGCTCGACGACGACGGCCCCGTCGCCGCGCTCGGGACGCCCGGGGGTGACCAGCAGGACCAGTGGCAGCTCCTGTACCTGCTGCGCACCCTCGTCGGCGGCTACGACCCCCAGCAGGCGATCGACGCGCCCGCCCTGCACTCGACGTCGTCGCCCAGCTCGTTCTGGCCGCGGGGCCGCGCGCCGGGGGGCGCCGTGGTCGAGGACCGCCTGCCCGACGGCGTCGTCGACGGCCTCGAGCGGCGCGGACACCGGGTGACCCGCAGCGGCCCGTGGTCGCTGGGCCGGCTCTCGGCCGTCGGGATCGACCGGGCCCGCGGACTCCTCTGGGCCGCCGCGAACCCCCGGGGCATGCAGGGTTACGCGGTCGGGCGCTGACGGGGCGGTTCTGCCAGGGTGCGGCGCGTGCGCCGTTCGCGATCGACCGCTCCCACCGCCGTGCTCGCGGGCGGGCTGATGACGATGGGCGTGCTGCACGGGGTGGCGCCGCAGCCGTTCGACACGATCGTGCCGCCGTGGCTGCCGGGCACCGCACGGTTCTGGACCTACGCGAGCGGCGTCGCCGAGCTCGCCGTGGGCGCCGCCGTCGCCGCACCGCGCACCCGCCGGCTCGGCGCGCTGGCGGCCGCCGCCCTGTTCGTCGCCGTCTTGCCGGCGAACGTGCAGATGGCGTGGGACTGGCGCCGGCGGCCCTGGCCGTACCGCGCGATCGCGTTCGGGCGCCTACCGCTGCAGGCGCCGATGGTCGCGCACGCGCTGCGGGTGCGGCGTAAGGCCGGCTGACGCTCAGGCCGGGTTGCCGCGCGGCTTGATCGTCGCGTGCGGCAGGGCGGGCGCCGGGAGGCGTGCGTCGGCGCCGCGCCGGCCGTCGCGGCCGACGTAGCCCTCGACCTGCCCGAACCGCTCGCTCCCGGCCTCCCAGTCGGCGCGGAAGGCGACGATCTCGTCGTGGGTGCGGGCGACGAAGTTCCACCACATGACGATCTGCTCGCCGAAGGGTGGGCCGCCGAGCAGGACGAGGCGGGCGGGCTCGTCGCCCGCGACGATCTCCAGCGTCGACGGGCCGGGGTCGACGACGCCGAGCTCGGCGCGCTCCACCGGGCGTCCCTGGAGGGTGGCGCGGCCGCGGTCGACGAGCAGGCCGTGCTCGAAGGTGGGGTCGACGGCGAGCTCGACGTGCACGCCCGGGTCGAGGAGCAGCTCCGCACCGAGCAGCGGGGTCGCGGTGACCACCGGCGACGTCGACCCGGCCAGCGTGCCGAGGAAGACGCGGGCGACGGCGCCGCCTCCGAGATCCGTCGCGGCGGGGACGTGGTGGGCGAAGTCGCGGGGCTGGTCGCGGGCGTCGTCGGGCAGCGCGACCCAGAGCTGCACGCCGTGCAGCAGGGTGGTGTCCGGCGTGCTGACCTCGGAGTGCGCGACCCCGTGTCCGCCGGTCATGAGGTTGAGCTCGCCGGGGCGGACCATCGCGTGGGTGCCGAGGCTGTCGCGGTGCTCGACCTCGCCGGTGAACAGCCAGCTGACCGTCGCGAGCCCCGTGTGCGGGTGGGGCGGGACGTCCATGCCGCCGGAGCTCGCGGTGTCGTCGGGCCCGTAGTGGTCGACGAAGCACCAGGCACCGATCAGCGAGCGCTGCCGCTGGGGCAGGGTGCGGCGCACGGTCATCGCGCGGGGCCCGCCGAGGGGCACGTCGCGCGGGGTCAGGACCTCGACACGCCCCGGCGACCCACCGGGCTCGCACTGCACCTCGGCGGGCGCGGTCTCGGTGTTGCTCACTCCTCGATTCTGCTCCTCGGTGGCGACTGCTCGGGGCGACTGCCCGGGTCGGCTGCCCGGGGCCGGCTGCTCGGGGTCATCAGCGGGGCTCGGGGTCCACGTCCTCGCCCGGGCCCTCGTCCGCGTCCGGGTCGGTGTCGTCGGGGCCCGCGAACGACGGGGCCTGCGGATCGCCCTCCGGGACGCGCTGCTCCTCCGGCACGGTGGCGACGAGCGCGCGCAGGCCGGCGGCGTCGAGCAGGTCGGCGGGGCTCTTGGTCACGTCGTCGCGGACGTAGTGCAGCGCCGCGCGCACCCGCTCGACGGGGATCCCGGAGAGCGCCGACCAGGCCAGCCGGTACGCCGCGAGCTGCACGGCGAGCGCCGGCATCGCGTCGTCGGACGGCACCCGCCCGGTCTTCCAGTCGACCACCGTGGCGCCGCCGTCGTCGTCGGCGAACACCGCGTCGATCCGGCCGCGCACGAGGGTGCCCGCGACCTCGGTCTCGAACGGGACCTCCACCGCCACCGGCGTGCGGTTGGCCCAGCGGCTGGCGGTGAAGCGCTCGCGCAGCTCGGCGGCATCGGCGGCGCCCGCCGGGTCGGCGGCCGCGTCGGCGTCCTCGTCAGCCGCGCCGGGGAGCTCGTCGAACTCCAACAGCTCGGTGGCCGAGAACCAGCGCTCGAGCCACGCGTGGAACTCGGTGCCGCGGCGCGCCCGCGGGTCGGGGGGACGCGGCACCGGGCGCCGCAGCCGCCGGGCCAGCGCGTCCGGGTCGGCGGCGAGGTCGACGAGCTGGCTGACCGACAGCTGCGGCGGCAGGAGCACCCGCGCGTGCCGGTGGCGGGCCGCCGCCCGCTCGGCGAGCAGGACCTCGATGTCGGCGGCCCAGCCCTCGGGGTCCTCCTGCGCCTCGGGCTCCTCGTCCGGCTCCTCCGCGCGCTGCGTGAGCGCCGCCCGGACCAGCGCCGCCCCCTCGTCGACCGCGGCGCGCCGGGAGCCCAGCGGGTCGACCGGCCAGGCGGTCTCGTGGACCGCCGACGCCATCGGGTTGGCGACGCCCTCCTCGGGCGGCTCGGCCCACGCCTCGACGACCCCGCAGCGCCCGCCACCCGCGGCGGCCAGCTCCCCGACCTCGGCGAGCAGGTCCGACGGCCCCCGCGGCGACTCGCCGGTCTCCCCCCACCAGTGCCCGGACACCAGCAGCGCGTGCTCGGCGCGGGTGAGCGCGACGTAGAACAGGCGCCGCTCCTCGATGAGACGGCGGTCGTCGAAGGCCCGCTCGTGCTCGTCGAGCCGCTCCTGGATCTCCTTGCGGTCCGCGGCCCCGTCGAGCTCGAGCCCGGGGAGATCCGGCCGGTCGCCGCGCAGGTGCACGGGCAACGACGCGACCGACGTCAGCCACGATCCCGACCGCTTCCCCGCCGGGAACACCTTCTCGACGACGTGTGGCAGCACCACCAGCTCCCACTCGAGGCCCTTGGCCGCGTGCACGGTGAGGACCTGCACGCGCGTCCCGCCGGTGGCCGGGTCGGCAGTGGTCACGGGGTCGACCTCGCCGGGCGTCAGCCCGTCCTCGGCCTCCTCGGCCGCGTCGAGGTAGGCCAGCAGCGCGGTGACCGTCGCGGTGCCGCCCGACGAAGCGGCGCCGGCCGAGAAGTCGGCCACGACCTCGGCGAACGCGTCGAGGTGCGCGCGGCCCGTCGGACCGGGCCGCGCGGCGGTCTCGACGTCGAGGAGCAGGACGCGCTCCACGTCGGCGACGAGGTCGACCAGCGGGGCGGTGACGCGGCGGCGCAGCATCGCGAGCTCGTGCGCGAGGTGCTTGAGCCGCTCGAACCCGACGGCGGAGTAGCGCGCCGCGGGCCCCGGGTCGTCGAGGGCGTCGACCAGGCCCGCCCGCTCGGCGTGCTCGCCGGGCAGCGCGGCGGCGACGGGGTCGGGGACCTCTCGGCTGACCGTGCTGGCCACGTCGGTGCCCGGGGCCGGCGCCGCCAGCTCGCGGGCACGCCGCCAGAGCGCGGCGAGATCGGCGCCGCCGATGCGCCAGCGCGCGCCCGTGAGCAGCCGCACCGCCGCGCCGCCGGCCAGGGGATCGACCACGAGCCGCAGCGCCGACACGACGTCGCGCACCTCGGGCTCGTCGAGCAGCCCGCCGAGGCCGACGACCTCGACGGGCAGGTCGCGGGCGCGGAGCGCGGCGGCCAGCGCACTCATGTCGGCGCGGCGGCGCACGAGCACCGCGGTGGTGGGCGGCTCGGTGTCCGCGTCGGCCGCGGCCCGCCACCGGTCGGCCACGGCGTCGGCGAGCCACGCCCGCTCGGCCTCGACGTCGTCGTGCAGGGCGACGCGCACGTCGCCGGCCGGGGCGCCGGGACGGGGCCGCAGCTCGTCGACCGGGACGCCGCCCGCCCGCAGGGGTTCGGCGATGCCGTTGGCGAGGGCGAGCACCTCGGGCGGGTTGCGGAAGCTGGTCAGCAGGCCGTGGCGGGCGGCCGCGACGGTTTCGCCGTCGGGATCGACGCGCGGGAAGTCGGTGACGAACCGCGGAAGGTTCGCCGCGCTCGCACCGCGCCAGCCGTAGATCGACTGGAAGGGGTCGCCGACCGCGGTGACCGAGGTGCCCTCGTCGTTCGCGAACAGCGAGCGCAGCATGATCCGCTGCGCGTGCCCGGTGTCCTGGTACTCGTCGAGCAGCACCGCGCGGAACGCCTCGCGCTCGGCGGCCCCGACCTCGTCGTGGGTCTCGGCGAGGCGGGCGGCCGCGGCCATCTGGTCGGCGAAGTCGAGGCAGCGCTCGGCGCGCTTGCGCTCGGCCAGCTCGCTGACCAGCGGGAGCAGCGCCGCCCGGAACCGCTGCGCGGCGACCTTGTTGGCCAGCGCCACCGGCAGCGCCGCCTTCTGGCCCTTGGCGCGCGGGGCGTCCTCGACCGCGCGGGCGAAGCGCTCGGCGTGGAGCGCCAGCGTGCTGGCGTCGGCGAGGTGCTCGCCGAGCTCGCCCGCCAGCGACTGCACGAGCGCGGTGACCGTGGAGGGCACGCGGTCGGTGTCGAGGTCCGCGGCCCAGGTGGACACGATGCGGTGCGCGAGCTGCCACGACGCGGTGGGCGAGAGCAGGCGCGCGCCGGGGTCGACGGGCAGGCGCAGGCCGTGCTCGGCGAGCAGGCGCCCGGCGTAGGCGTGGTACGTCGAGATCGTCGGCTCGCCGGCGCGGGCCGCCAGGCGCCGGTCGCCGGTGGGGTCGAGCTCGTCGAGCAGGCTCGAGGACCCGAGCACCCGGAGCCGGCGCCGCACGCGGTCGGCGAGCTGGCCTGCGGCCTTGCGCGTGAACGTCAGCCCCAGCACCTGCTCGGGGCGGACCAGCCCGTTGGCGACCAGCCACACCACGCGCGCGGCCATCGTCTCGGTCTTGCCCGACCCGGCGCCCGCCGTGACGAGCGCGGGCTCCGAGGGCGCGCCGATGACGGCCGCCTGCTCCTCGGTGGGCCGGCGCAGGCCCAGGCGTTCGGCGAGCTCGACGGGGTCGATGAGCTCGGTGCCGTCGAGCCTCCGGGCGGGGGCGATCGTCGTCACGGGACCTGCCTCCCCGAGACGTGGACCGGGCACGCGGTGCGCACCGGGCAGCGCGGGCAGGAGTCGTTCTCGCGGCCCACGAAGACCGGGCCCTCGGTGGCGCGGGCGGCCGCGCTCACGTGGTCGCGCCACGCGGCCAGGCCCTCGTCGTCGAGGGGCTCCTGCGCGCGTTCCTTCGCCGCGCCACCGGCTCGCGACAGGTACACCAGGCGGGCGCCGCCCGGGGCGCTGCGCGCGGCCGTGCGGTCGGGGCCCGCGAGCGTCTCGGCGAAGGCGCCGAGCGCGGTGGCGAGCTGGTAGACCGCGAGCTGCGGGTGCTCCTGCGCGGCGGCGTGGGAGATCGGCGTCTTGCCCGTCTTCACGTCGACGATGACGGGCCGGCCGTGGGTGTCGATCTCGAGGCGGTCGACCCGTCCGCGCACCCGCACGCCCTCGGCCACTGCGACCTCCATCTCGCGCTCCACCGCGGCCTCGGTGAGGTGCGCGCGGGTCTGGTCGCGCCACGCGAGGAACGACGCCAGCATTCGCCGGGTGCCGGCGAGCTCGCGGCGCGAGAACCACGGCGCGCCGGCGTCGACCGAGGCCCAGGCGACGTCGAGGGCGTCCTGGAGCTCGCGCTCGTCGGCGCCCTCCGCCGCCCGCTGGACCAGCGCGTGGACGAGCGAGCCCGTGACCGACGCCAGCGAGTCGCTGTCGTCGCCGCCGTGGGCCTGCAGCGCCCAGCGCAACGGGCAGGTCAGGATCGTCTCGACCGCGCTGGGGCTGACCGCGACGGGGGCGGTCGCCGGGCGCAGCGGCGCCTCGGTGGACGGGGCGAGCAGGCCGTACCAGTCGTCGGGGTCGGCCCCCGGCACGCCGGCCTCGGCGAGGCGCGCGAGACCGGCGGCCGCGCGCTCGCGGCGCTGTCGGGAGGTGTCCGGGTCGGTGACCGCGCGCCGCAGCTCGCCGACGAGCTCGGCGAGCACGAGCGCCCGGCCCGGGCGGCTGCGCGGGCGGTTCGCCTCCGCCGGGTCGTCGGTGACGGGACCCCCGTCGACGTCGTCGAGGAACCGCGACGGCGTGACGTCCTCGGCCTCCACGGCGCTGACGTGCACCGCGCGTCGTGCCCGGGAGAGCGCGACAGCAAAGAGGCGCCGCTCCTCGGCCAGCAGGGGCGCCTGCGCGGAGACCGCGGGGTCGTCGGGGAGACCGGCGAGGACGTCGACGAGGCGTTCGACGCCCAGGAGCGTGCCCCGTCGGCGCAGGTCGGGCCAGACACCCTCCTGGACGTCGGGGACGATCACGACGTCCCACTCGCGTCCCCGGGAGGCGTGGGCGGTGAGGACCGCGACCGCCTCGCCGTCGGGGGCGCGCGGGGCGAGGGTGTCGGCGCGGATGCGCTGGTCGTCGGCCTGCGCGACGAACCCCGCGACGGTGCCGCCGGGGAGGTCCTCGACGTAGCGGGCGGCGCGCTCGACCAGGGCGACGACGGCGTCGAGGTCGCGGTCGGCCTGCGCGCCCGTGACGCCCCCGCGCTCGCTCGCGGCCACCCAGCGGCGCTGCAGCCCGCTCCGCTCCCACACCGCCCACAGGACGTCGGGCACCGAGGCGGCCTTCTCGATCGCCGCAGCGGCCGCGGCCAGGAGCTCGCCGATCCGGGCGAGCGGGGCGGCCTCCGAGGTGCTGAGCAGCGCGAGGGGGTTCTTCGCCTGCGTGATGTGGTCGGTCAGCGCGTCGACGATGAGCGCGTCGCTCGGGGTGTCCGCCGCTCCCCCGCCGGCCTCGTGGCGGCGCAGCAGGCCGCGGCGCAGGCGGCGCAGGGCCAGCGGGTCGGCGCCGCCCAGCGGGGAGGCGAGCAGGGCGAGGGCGGTGTCGGCGTCGAGGCGCGCCGGGTCGGCGGCGCAGCGCAGCACCGTGAGCAGCGGGGCGACGGCCGGGAGCGCCGCGAGCGGGGTGTCGTCGGCCGGGACCGCGAGCGGCACCCCGGACGCGAGCAGGGCGCGCCGCAGCGGCGGCAGCGACCCGGACACCGACCGCACGATCACCGCCATCCGCGACCACGGCACCCCGTCCTGCAGGTGCGCGCGGCGCAGCCGGTCGGCGGCCGCGGCGGCCTGGCGCCCGGTGGTGGCGAAGACGTCGACGGTGACTCTGCCCGGGTCCTCGGTCCGTTCCTCGGTCGGCGCCGCCCGCGTCCGTCCCGGCCCGGCGCCGGGCAGCGCGGCGACGACGCGGGCGACGGCCCCGCGCAGGGCGGGGCGGCTGCGGTGGTCGGTGCGCAGGACGACCGTGGCCAGGCCCCCGGGGTCGGCGTCGCGCAGCAGCTCCGGAGCGGCCCCGCGGAAGCCGAGGACCGAGGAGTCGGGGTCGCCCGCGAGCACCCAGTCGTCGGCGGCGGCGCCGAGCGCGCGGGCGAGCTCGATCTGCTGGGGGTCCATGTCCTGGACGTCGTCGACGACGAGGTGGCGCACGGCGGCGCGCTCGGCCTCGAGGAGGTCCGGGTCGGTGACGAAGGCGTCGAGCACCGCCGCGACCAGCTCGGCGGCGTCGAGCGGGGGCGCCGAGGCCAGCGGGTTGGCCGAGCCCGCCGCCGCCCGCAGGAGCGTGACCTCCTCGTACGTGCGATAGAAGCGTCCGGCCGCGATCCACGCAGGCACGCCGTGGCGCTTGCCGAGGTCCGCGAGCTCGCGCGGCCCGAGGCCGCGCTCGGCGGCGCGCAGCAGCAGGTCGCGCACCTCGCCGGCGAACGCGGGCGCCTCGAGCGCGGGCTGCATGCGCAGCGGCCAGCCCGACGGCGCGCCGACGCCCGCGATCTCGCCTGCGAGCAGCTCGCGGACCATGGCGTCCTGCTGGGCGCCGGGCAGCAGGCGCGGCGGTGCCTCGCTGCGGCGCGTGGCGTGGCGTCGCAGGACGGCGAAGGCGTAGGAGTGCACGCTGCGCACGAGCGGCTCGGCGGCCGCCGACGCGCCGCGGTCCGGCCCGTCGAGCACCCGGCGGCGGGCGGCGATGCGCTCGCGGAGGGCGGCCGCGGCCCGCCGGTCGCCGACGAGCACCAGCGGGCGGGCGTCCGGGCGCTCGTGCAGCAGGCGCGCGACCCGCTCGGCCAGAAGCGTCGTCTTGCCCGTGCCGGGCCCGCCCAGCACGCGCAGGAAGCCCGCGTCGTGCTCGACGACCCGCCGCGCGGCGTCGTCGAGCACCAGCTCGCCCGGCACCCAGGCCGCGGCACGCCGCAGCTCGGGGGCACGCTCCTCACTCACGCCGTTCACTTCACCACGACCCCCCGACAGTTCCGGCGCGGAGGTGGGCGTGTCGTGCAGGCCCTGCGTCCACGCTGGCACTCAACGCCAGGAAATCCGCGTCGATCACGGAGCCCGGGGTGCCCGCCACCCTCGTCGCCGTGCTGGACTCCCAGCCGTGGACGAGGCGCGCCACGAGCGCATCCGGGCGGCGGTGCGGGCGATCCCGGAGGGTCGGGTGTCCACGTACGGCGACGTCGCCGCGGCGGCCGGCGAGCGCTCCGCGCGCGTGGTCGGCTGGGTGCTGCGCGACGACGGCGCCGACCTGCCGTGGCACCGGGTCCTGCGCGCCGACGGGTCGAGCGCGCCCCACATCGCCGACGAGCAGCACGCGCGCCTGCGCGAGGAGGGCGTCGAGATCCGCGACGGGCGGGTGGTGCTCGCGAACCACCGTGTCTCGAGCGGGGGGATTTCCTGACCGTATCGGCGTGCTGTGTTGGATTGTCAGCGTGGCCCCCAGGCTGGCACTCACCTCGCCGAACTCCGCGCCGCGACGAAGCGGATTTCCTGGCGTTGAGTGCCAGCGAGACCGCAGGGCTTGCACTCAGCGAGTGCACTCAGCGCCGGTACAGGGCGAGGTGCGCCTCGGCGGCGGCGTCCCAGGTGTGCGCGGCGGCCAGGGCGCGGCCGACGGTCGCGTGGGCGGGGTCGAGGTCCGGGTCGGTCCCCTCGAGCACGCCCGCGATCTCGCGCGCGAAGCCCTCCGGGCCGTCGGCGAAGCGCGCCGCGCCGGCGAACACCTCGCGCAGCACCGGCAGGTCGCGGGTCACGAGCGGGACCCCGGCCGCCAGCGCCTCCATCGCCGCCAGCCCGAAGCCCTCCTTGGTCGACGGGAACGCGAACACCGCGGCGCCCGCCACCAGACCCGGCAGCTCGGCGTCGTCGACCGGGCCGAGCACCACGGGCTCCACGCCCAGCGCCGCCGCGCGCGCGAACACCTCGTCGCGATACCCCCGGTAGTCGAACAGCGTGTCCCCGCCGGCGACGAGCAGCGGCACGGGCGGGTGGGCGGGCGCCAGACGCGCCATCGCCTCGACCAGCTCCAGCGACCCCTTGCGGGGCTCGATCCCCCCGACGGCGAGCACGTAGCGCCCGTACCGCGCGCGCCACGGCTCCCCCGCCCCGGCCTCGGCCGCGCGGGCGAAGCGCGCCGCGTCCACCCCGTTGGGGATCACCGCGGGCAACCGGCCCCAGCCCGCCCGGACCTCGCCCGCCACTGCCCCCGACACGCACACCAGCGACGACGGCTCCACCAGCGCCCGCTCGTGGCAGGCGGCGAGCTCGGGCGTCGTGAACGCGTCGAGGTGGTGCACGGTCCGCCACAGACGCTCGTACCCCCGCGCGCGGCCCACCGCGTTCGCCGTCAGGCAGTCCTGCGCGTGCACCACGTCGAACGATCCCTCGAACGCCGACGCCAGCAGCGCGATCGAGCGCAGGATCCGCTCCCCGACCGTCTCGCCCTCGACCTCCTCGACGGGCACGAGCCGGACGCTGACCGCGGCGTCGACGGGTCGGAAGAAGCCCGCGTCCCCGCCCCGCGCCAGCGCCCACACCGTCACGTCGTGCCCGGCACGGGCGAACGCCTCGGCCAGCGCGAGCGTGTGCACCACACCGCCGCGCGGCTTCGTCGAGTACGTCAGCAGGGCGATCCGCACGATCAACCGTAGGTCTCCGGACGACGCTCGGCGAGGTGGTGCAGCACCGTGCGGGCCGCCCCGAGCAGGTCCGGGAGGTCGACCTCCGCCACCGCCAGCCCGCCCTTCGACCACGTGCGCGCGAGGATCTCCCCACCCGGCCCGACGACCTTCGCCCGGCCCAGGAAGTGCAGCGCGCCGCAGCGCCCGCTCTGGTTCGACGACAGCCAGACGACCTGGTTCTCGGCGGCGCGCGCCTGGTCGTAGAGGTCGAACAGCCGCGCCTGCCGGTCCTGCGCCATCCGCGGCGCGCGGTTGGTCAACGAGGTCGGCCAGGCCGAGAGGCACGCGATGATCTCGGCGCCGTCGACGGCCAGGGCGCGCGCCGCCTCCGGGAAGGTCTTGTCGTGGTCGATGAGCAGGCCCATCCGGCCCACCGGGGTGTCGAACGCGCGGAACCCGTCGCCGGCCGCGAACAGCGGCGCGATGCCGGCGGGCAGGTGGACCTTGCGGTGCCGCCCGAGGATGCCGTCGCCGGAGAGGCAGACCGCCGCGTCGTAGCGGACCAGCCCGTTCCCCTCGTCGAGGGCCCGCTCGCTGTACCCGAGGCACACCACCATGTCGCCGGCGAAGTCGATCACCGACCGGACCTCGTCGCCGTTCGGCTCCAGCAGCGGCGGCAGGTCGTCCTCGTCGGGTCCGCGCAGGTCCGTGAGGTACCCGCCGAGCGCGCCGTCGGGTAGCGCCAACAGGGAGACCCCGGCGTCCCGCGCGTGCGAGATGATCATCTTGATGCGGTCGAGGTCGAACCCGATGTCCCGCGTGAAGTGGGCCGCGGCGGCGGCGAGACGGACCACCCGCGCCCGCCTAGCTGGCGCGCGCCGCGACGGCGGGGACGACGGGCGGCGCGTCGTCCGGCGTGCCGAGGTACGACGCGGGCCGCCGGTCGCGCAGGTGGCCCATGAAACGGCGAGCGGCGTCCACGGCGTCGTCGACGTCGACCGACGCCACCGCGAGGCCGGCCTCGGTGCCGGTGGTGTCGAGGACCTCCCCGCCCGGGTCGACGATCTTCGCGCTCGCGACGAGCTGCATGTCACCGAACGTCCCGGCCTGGTTCGCCGAGACCCAGACGATCTGGTTCTCCAGCGCACGGGCCCGGTCGAAGAGGTCGAAGCGACGCGTCCAGCGGTCGTCGGCGAGCACCGGCGCCTGGTTGGTACGCGACGCCGGCCACGCCGACATGCACACCACGATCCGGGCCCCGTCGACCGCCAGGGCGCGCGCGGCCTCGGGGAAGGCCTTGTCGTAACAGATCATCATGCCCATCCGGCCGACGGGAGTGTCGAACGCGGCGAAGCGGTCGCCCGCGGCGTACGAGTTGTTCTCGTTGAGCGGCTGGTGGACCTTGCGGTGGTGACCGAGCACGCCGTCGCCGGTCACCGCGACGCAGCTGTTGTACGGGCGGTGGCCCGACGCCGCGTCCCCGCGCTCGCAGAAGCCGACCGTGACGACCATGTCCCCGGCCAGCGCCATCAGCCGGCGGATCTCGGGGCCGTCGACGTCGAGCTGGGGCGGCACGTCAGCCGGATCGTTGGTGGCTGCATCGTCGTGCAGCGACGACAGGTAGCCCCCCAGCGCGGCCTCGGGCAGGGCCAGCACGTCGGCCCCCGCCGCCCGCGCCCGCTCGAGCAGCGACGAGATCGTCGCGAAGCTCTCGTCCAGGTCGCGGCCGAAGCCGGCGGCCGCGGCGGCGAACGTCCTCACGCTCACGGGTGGTTCCCTTCGCTGGTCCGGGCGCTGCCCAGTCCGGTGACGCCCCCGGCGACGGCCTCGGTGACCTCGCCGTCGGGCCAGCGCAGGGCGACCCCGGCCGGTCCGATCGCCGCATCCGTGAGCTCCCCGCACACCGCGCTCGTGGCGGGACCCGCCGACGGGGCGGGGGCGCCGGACGCGTCGGCGGTGAGCAGGGCGAAGCCGGGGAAGCAGGTCAGCCAGTCGGCGACGCTCGCGCCGACCGGACGCGGGACCGCCGCGACGTCGAGCACCGCACCGGTGCCCGAGGCCTCGGCGAGCATGCCGAGCGTCCCGACGACCCCCGCCATCGAGACGTCCTTGGCGGCCGCGGGCCGGGTGCCCGGATTTCTCGCGACCGCGTCCGGCCCGATCGCCGCGACCATCGCGCGCAGGTCACCCGACGCGCGCGTCGAGGTGGAGTCCCACTGACGACCGGTGTAGCCCGGGCGCCAGGTGCCGGCGAGGTCGGCGGTCAGCCGGACCTCCATGCCCGCCCGTCCGCCGGCGGCGGGGACGGGAGCGGCCGTCCGCCCCAGCGCCGTGACGGCGAGCGAGGCGGGCACCTCGAGCTGGGTGTGCCCGCCGATCACCGGCACCCCGTAGGCGTCGGCGGCGGCGCGCAGCCCGGTGAGGACGCGGTGGGCGAACGACGCGTCGCGGGCACCGACGGCGTCGAGCAGCGCGGTGGGCTCGGCCCCCATCGCGGCGAGGTCGTTGACGTTGACGAGCACCCCGCACCAGCCCGCCCACTCGGGGTCGCGCTCGACCATCGCCGGCAGGATCGCGTCGCACGCCGCGACGAGGTCGCTGCCCGGCACGGGCGCGCCGTCGTCACCGACGTGCAGGCCCGAGCCCGCCAGGCCGGCGACGAGCTCGCCGAGCGGGGCCTTGGTCGCGGCGACGAGGTCGGCGAAGCGGCCCATCGGACGGCGCATGCGCACGTGCGGGCGGCCCACGACCGTCGTGACCCGGAGCCGCTGCCAGCCGAGACGCGCGAACAGCCTCTCGTTGGCGGCCTGGACCTCGGCCTCGAACCGCAGCACGCCGGCGGCCTCGGCGCGGGCGCACGCGGCACGGACGAGCGCGGCCCCCACCCGGATGCCGGCCCGTCGGCGGGCCGTCGGAGCGACGACGAGGCGGCTGCCCGTCCACCAGCCGAGGTCGGGACGCGACGCGTCGGGGTCGACCGGGGCGAGGCGGACCCCGCCGAGCACGCCGCCGGCGCCGTCGCGGGCGACGAGCACGATCGCGCGCGGGTCGCAGTCGTGCCCGTCGAGGTCGCCGGCGGCCCCGATCATCGAGTCGCGGAACAATCCCTGCTCGTCGACGAAGACCGCGCGCCGCAGCGCCCGGTGGGCGACGACGTCGGGGTGTCGGGCGTCGATCGCCGGCGCCTCGGAGATCGTGACGTCGTGGGGACGGCGGCGCGCCCGGCCGCCGAGGATCTCGTCGGCGGCGCCCAGTCCGAACGCGTGGTGGTCGAGGATCGACACGGACCTCAGCCCCCCGCCGCGGACAGTGCCGAGCACGCGCCGCACGCGGCGCACCCGGCGGCCTGGTCGGCGCCGCGCATGCCGGCGGCCACGAGGACCTTGGCGACGCGGGCGGTGACCTCGGCGAGCAGCTCGGGATCCGGCGCGGGGTCGCCGTCGGCGAACGCCAGGGTGCCCGGGATCGGGCGGTAGGGGACGACGAACGGGTACACGCCGCGGTCGACGAGCTCGGCGGCGCCGGTGACCAGCTCGTCGGGGTCCTCGCCGAGGCCGACGATGAGATAGGTCGAGACGGCGTTCGCGCCGAAGAGGCGGACGCTCTCGTCCCAGGCCAGCCGGTACTGGGACAGCGGGACGGACGCCTTGCCCGGCATCCAGCGCGCACGCACGTCGTCGTCGAGCGACTCGACGTGGATGCCGATGGCATCGGCGCCGGCGTCGCGGAGCTCCTGCAGGGCCGCGAGGTCGGAGGGCGCGGGCGGCTCGCACTGCACCTGGATCGGCAGGCCCGGCACCACCGCCCTGATCGCCTGGACGCAGCGGGCGAGGTGCCGGGCGCCGCGGTCACGGCCGTTGCTCGTCCCGGTGGTCAGGACCATCTGCCGCACGCCGTCGAGGCGGACCGCGGCCTCGGCGACCTCCGCGAGCTGCTCGGGCGTCTTCACCGCGGTGGTGGCGCCGGTGTGCAGCGACTGCTCGATGGCGCAGAACCGGCAGCGGTCCTGCTCGCCGTAGCGCACACAGGTCTGGACGACCGTCGTCGCGAGGACGTCGTCGCCGTGCAGGCGGGCGATCTTCTCGTAGGGCACGCCGTCGGCCGTCGTGAGGTCGTAGAACGCGGGACGGGCGACGGTGGCGACCTCGACGCCCAGGTCGGTGACCCCGCCGTCGGGGCCGGTGCGCACGAGGCGCCCGTCGCGCAGCCGGTAGGGGCTCGCCGGGTTGATCGGGATCGTGGTCCTGAGGCCGTCGACGAGCACGTGGCCGTCGGCGGACGGTCCGGCGCCACCGGGCCGGCGCAAGGGGATCGTCGACCCGAGGTCGGTGGTGGTCGTCGGGCCGGACAACGTGTCGGGGAGGTCGAGCGCCACACCGCGGACGGCCACTTCGGAACGGGCGGACAGGCCCAGATCGGACTGCGGGGACGACATCAACGGACCTCCAGGGCGCTCGACTCGGGGTGTCACGGGCGCGGTGCGGGGACGGGCGTGCCGCCCCCGCACCGGGCCGTGCGCGTCAGAGCTGGTAGGTCGAGTTGATGATCGCGCCCTTGCGGGCGAAGTGGATGAGCGCGTCCTGTACGTCGAGCGGGTGCGTGGGGATGACGCCCTCGATGAGGTCCTCCTCGCGGGCACCGTGCAGCGACAGTCCGAAGCGGCAGCAGTAGACCTTGCCGCCCTCGCCCATGAACGTCTTGAGCTGGTCGTTGATGTTGTGCTCGCCCGGGAACGCCGAGGTGCCCGTGGTGGGGAAGCCGCGCGTGGCCAGGCAGTTCAGCGAGCCCGGGCCGTAGAAGTACATGGCCGACTCGAAGCCCTTGCGCAGCGCCCGGGTGGCCTGGAGGACGGCGACGAAGCTGACCGACGACTCGTGCGCGATGCCGTGGACGAGCGTGAAGTAGCTCTCGCCGTTCTCGGCCTGCAGGTCGGGGAAGACCTTCGTCCCGCCGTAGATGCTCGAGCCCTCGGGCAGCGACGGGTGCGGGATCTCCTCGAGGCTCTTCTTCTCGACGTCGGAGAGCTCGGTGCTGGTCATGCGGTTCTCCCTCGGAGACGTTCGGTGGAGCGGGAACGTGGTGCGCCCTGCGCACCCGACGGCGTCGGGCGCGAGGGGAACTCGGGGGTGCGGGGTCCTCGCCGACCCCGCCGGGGTCCCGGTTCCTCGCTGAGATCAGCTCACCAACCGACCATTTCCGAAGTGTTTCTTCGTGACTACGAGAGCGGGTCGACCTCCGCCCCGTGTTTCGCGGTCATGACGGGGGCGGGGGTGTCAGCCTGGGGGCCATGCTGACGCTCAACGTCAGCAAAGCCCCCAGCTGGCCATCGAGGCGACCGGTGCACATCCGCCGAATGCGTCCACAGGCCACGGGCGAGGACTCACGCATCGGGCGGACCAGCAGTCACCGTCGACGGCATGCGGCGAGGTGACTGGGCGCTCGAGCCCGAGATGCTGTGGGCGGCGAGCAACGAGGGCGTGATCACGGCCCGCGAGCTGGAGCGGCTCGGGGTCCCTGAGGGGACCACCTACCGTCGGTGCCGCGACGGCGGCCCCTGGCAACGACTCGGCCCCGGAATCGTCGCATTGCACAACGGCACGCGGACCTGGCGCCAGCACCTGATCGCAGGGCTCCTCCATGCCGGGGACCACGCCGTGATCACGGGACGCGCGGCGCTCCGTCTGCACGGTCTCCGCCAGGGCCCCGAGCCCGACCGCGTGCACCTCCTGATCCCCCATGCGCAACAGGTGCGCAGCTGGCGGCTCTTCCACGTCGAACGGACGTCGCGGATGCCCCGTGCGATCGAGCGGGCGGGCCTCGCCGTCGCGCCCCTCTGCCGGGCCGTCCTCGACGAGGTCCGCGCTCTCCGGGACGCGCGGGAGATCGCGGCGTGCCTGGCCGAGCCCGTCCAGCGCCGGCTGGTGACTCCGCAGCAGCTGCTCGAAGAACTCGACGCGGGGTGCCGCAAGGGCAGCTCGACCCCCCGAGCCGTTCTGCGCGCGATCGAGGACGGCGTGAGATCGGTCGCGGAGTTCGACGCGCGGGCGTGGTGGCTCGCTCAGCCGGAGCTACCGCCGGCGCGCTTCAACGTGCGAGTCCTGGACGCCGCTCACCGGCAGGTGGGCATCGTCGACGTGCTCGTCGAGGAGTACGGGTTCGTCTGGGAGATCGACTCGACGGAACACCACTTCGCCACCCCCGACCAGGTCGAGGCCACCTTGTGGCGTCAGCGCGCTCTGCGAGCCGTCGGGCTGCACCTCGTCAGCACGCGCCCCTCCCAGCGACGCGACGATCCGGACGGGACCCTCCGGGACCTTCTGGACGGGCTGGCCGTTGCTGCCGCGCTGCCCCCACCGCGTGCAACGTTCGAGGACGACATCCGCCGCGTCGCCTGAGTCGCTCTCTCGAGCTGGGGGATTATCTGACGTTGAACGTCAGCATGGCCCCCACGCTGGCACTCCCGGACCCCCGCCCCCAGGACCTACGGGTCGATCGGGGTGGAGCCGTCGCCGGTCTCGACGGGGCCGGCGGGGTACGTGGTCGTGGTGGAGGACGACGAGCCGGTGGCGACGGCGAGGTTGTTGACGACGCTCGACAGGAACACCGTGATCGAGGTGCCCGCGTCGGCCAGGGTCGAGGCGCCGCCACGGGTCGTCGAGGCGGCGTCCTGGGGGTCGGAGACGATCGCGAACAGCACCAGGATGATCACGATGGTCCCGATGACGCGTGCGAGCATGCGCCTAGCATCACCCTTTCGTGACGAACGGTAAACACCGGGGTGGCTCTCAGTTGCCGAGAAGGCGATGAGCGGCGATGTCGACGAACCCGATCGGCGGTGGCAGCGCCATCGCCCGGTCGATGTCGGGTGGGCCGACCGGACGCTGGGGCTCCGGGACCCTCGCGGGGATCGATCGCGGTCGGCGGGCCGTGCGGGCCAGCAGACGGTCGCCGACGACCGTGCCGAGGTACCGGTCGGAGGGGTCGAGGACGTCGTCGCGCGGCTCGGGGGACGACTCGTGCGACCACGGGAACCAGCCGATCCAGCGGTCCCGGGTGTTCCAGACGTACGGCATCCCCGGGCGGTACCACGCGATCCAGCGCCCGCCGGAGTCGTAGAGGTGCACCGCGAGACCCACGCTCACGCCCCGGCCGCCGCCCGGTAGCGCGCGACGGCCACGCCGACGACGTCCGGGTGGTCCCCGAGAGGCTCGGCGACCAGCGCGGCGCCCGCCGAGGAGAGCCACCGGTGGAACGCCCCGGGCGCGAGCAGCCAGGTCGCGATCACGCTGCGGGGGCCCCGCGCCGCGGTGGACTCGACCACAGAGGCGACCCGCGGCTCCCCGCCCGCGATGTAGCCCACCGGCACGTCGTGGCCCACCCGCGCGGTCAGCAGGGCCGCGGCGGTGCGCAGGTCGTCCTGCGCCACGGGGTCGGTCGACCCCGCCGCGGCCAGCACCACCGTGTCGCCGGTCTCCGCGCCGGCCTCGGCGAGCCGGTCGAGCAGCACGCCGACCAGCGCCGGGTCGGGCCCGAACGGCTCGGCCACGACGACGTCGTCGCGTCCCGTCGCGGCGAGCTGCTCGGGGACGTCGACCCGCACGTGGAACCCGGAGGCGAGGAACGCCGGCACGACGACCACGGGGCCGGGCAGCTCGTCCAGCACGTCCGGCAGGGACGGGGCCGCCACCCCCGCGTACGCCAGCCGCACCTCGATCCCGGGCAGCGCCCGGTCCACGGCCGTCGCGAGCCGGTCCCAGGTGGCCTGGCCTGCGGGGTCCTCGGTGCCGTGGGCGAGCAGCAGCAGCGCGGGTGCCGTCACGGACGGGCCAGCACGGCGGCGTGCTCCTCCAAGCGCTTCACCATCGCCCCGAGCCGGAAGCGCTCGGGCGCGATGCCGACGACGCCCAGGCGCTCCAACGGCGCGGCGGTGACCGGTCCGACGCAGCAGGCCAGGACCTCGCCCGAACGCAGCGCAGCGAGCACCTCGTCGCGCATGCCCCGGCCCTCGGCGCGGTGGACGAGCCCCTCGACCGCCGGTGCGCTGGTGAACGTCACGGTGTGCACCTCGCGGGCCACGATCGCGTCCAGCAGCGTGTCGATGGCGGGCAGGTCCGGCGGCGGCTCCCACCGGTACACGGTCACGGTCACCACGTCGGCGCCGGCCGAGCGCAGCGCGGCGAGGAAGTCGGTCATCGGGTCGCCGTGCAGCTGCACCGCGATGCGCCGGCCGTCGACGCCCTCGTCGAGCAGGTGCGCCAGGACCTCCGGCGACGACTCCGTCTCGTCGGCCGACCACGCCTCGCGCAGCCCGGCACCGCGGATCGCCCCACGCGCCTTGGGGCCGCGGGCGAGCAGCGTCGCCGAGCCCAGCATCGCGTTCAGGGCGTCGCCCAGCCCCCAGTCCGACGCCACCTCGAGCCAGCCGCGGAAGCCCTGCCCGGTGGTGGCGACGACGACCGCGGGCGGGTCGGCGAGCAACGCCCGCGTCGTCTCCGCCAGCCGGGCGTCGTCCGAGAGCGGCACGATCCGCATCGTCGGCCCGTGCAGCACCTCCGCGCCCTTGCGCCGCAGCAGGTCGAGCTGGTCGTCGGCGCGGCGGTCGGCCGTCACGCCGACGCGCCATCCCGCGAGCGTCTGCGCGCTCACGGGCGACCGATCTCCGAGGACACCACCCGCACAGGATAGGTCGCCGCGACCCCGACGGTGCGGGGCTCGGCCGACGTCACGCCTCAGACCTCCGCGTAGGACATCCGCCGGCCCGTCCCGGGATCGGTCGCGGCCTTGCCCGAGCGCATGTAGACCACGTAGGTCACGACGAAGCAGACGGCGTAGAAGGCGACGAACGACCAGAACGCCGGGGTGCCACTGCCCGCCGTCCGGAACGACGACCGGAACGCGAGGTTGATCAGCAGGCCGCCGAACGCCCCGATCGCGCCGGCGATGCCGATCACCGCCCCGGAGATGCGGCGCGCCCACAGCAGGGCCTCCGCGGTGTCCCACCCGCGCTCCTCGGACGCCGCGAGCGCCTTGGTGCGGAAGACGGCCGGGATCATCTTGTAGACCGAGCCGTTGCCGATGCCCGAGGTGATGAACAGCAGCACGAAGCCGATCGTGAAGATCGCCAGGGACTCGATGGCGGAGGCCCAGATGCAGATCAGCGACGACGCGGCCATCGCCACGAAGTTCCAGAACGTCACCCTCGTGCCGCCGACGCGGTCGGAGAGCCAGCCGCCGACGGGGCGGATCAGCGAGCCGAGCAGCGGGCCGATGAACGTGACCGCCGCCGCCTGCAGCGGGGTGCGGTCGAACTGGTTCTGCAGCACGAGGCCGAACGCGAAGCTGTAGCCGATGAACGACCCGAACGTCCCGATGTAGAGGAAGGAGAGGATCCAGGTCTGCGCGTCGCGGGTGGCCTCCTTGAGCGCGCCGGAGTCGTTGCGCACCGAGGTCAGGTTGTCCATGAACAGCGCCGAGCAGAGGACCGCGACGACGATCAGCGGGATGTAGATCCCGAGCAGGATGCGCGGCGCGCCGGTGCCGGCGGTGGCGATGATCAGCAGCCCGATGAGCTGCACGACCGCGACGCCGAGGTTGCCGCCGCCGGCGTTGATGCCGAGCGCGGCGCCCTTCTGCTTCTCCGGGAAGAACGCGTTGATGTTCGTCATCGACGAGGCGAAGTTGCCGCCGCCGACCCCCGCGAAGACGGCGACGACCATGAACGTCGTGTACGAGGTGCCCGGGTGCATGACGAACGCGGCGAGGATCGTGGGGACCAGCAGCAGCGCGGCGCTGATGATCGTCCAGTTCCGTCCGCCGAAGACCGCCACCGCCATCGTGTAGGGCAGGCGCAGCACCGACCCGACCAGGGTGGGCACGGAGACGAGGAAGAACTTCCCGGCGGTGTCGACGTGGTAGGTCGCCTCGGGCATGAAGAGCACGAGGACCGACCACATCGACCAGATCGAGAACCCGATGTGCTCGGAGAGCACCGAGAACCACAGGTTCCGGTTCGCGATCTTCTTGCCCGTGCTCTGCCAGAACGACTCGTCCTCGGGACGCCAGTCGTCGATCCAGCGTCCACGCAGCAGGCTGCCGGCCTGCTGGGCCGGAGATGGGGCCGGGGATGCGGTCATGACGGCGGACGGTAGGAACCGCGTGTTACGTGGCGATGACCGCGTGTTGCGACGAGACGAACCCGCGTGCGGGGCTCGTCACCGGAGGCGGGTGGCTCCTAGTAGGGCAGGAGGCTGCCGACGAGGCGCGCGGCGTGCTCGAGCCCGTGGAGCGACTCGCGGGTGCACGACGGGTGCTGCGCGTGCACGGCGAGGCGGAAGAGCAGCGCGTGCAGCAGCATCTGCGGCCACTCCGCGAGGTGCGACCAGCGGGTGAGGATGCCGGGATCGGCGCCGCCCCAGGCCAGGGCGTCGATGACGACGACCGCAGCCGCCCACTCGACGGGCCGCCAGAACGGCACGAGGTCGAGCACGGCGGGCGGTGCGCTCGGGTCGGACGGATCGAACAGCACGGTGCCGAAGAGGTCGCCGTGCACCAGCTGCGACGGCCGGTCCAGGGGACGACGGCGGCGCGCGAGCTCGGCGAACAACGTCCCGCCGGTCTCGGGGTCCAGCGGGGGCTTGCGCTCGCCGAAGGCGGCGCGGTCGGCGCGGGCGAGCAGGTCGTCGCGGTCGTCGACCAGGCGCGGGCGCTCGAGGCGGGCGGTGGCGCGGTGCAGGCGCAGGGACGCGGCGATCACGTCGTCGTGGCGCGGCTCGACCCGGCCGGGGACGTCGTGGCTCGCGGCCCAGCCGGCCACGACCCGTCGGCCGTCGCTCGCGCGGACCGGACGGGCCAGGCGCAGGCCGTCGACGCCGGCGGTGCCCAGCTCCTCGATCGCGCCGGCCGACCACGCGGCGAGCACGGTGTCGGCCACCGGGCGCAGCACCAGCGCGTCGCAGCGCCACGCCGGACCGGGCAGGTCCGGGCGCGGCCGCGGCACCGCCTCGCGCACCCCGAACGCGGTCCGGACGTGCTCGGGCGGGCCGTGCTCGAGGCGGGGGTCGGCGCCGGCAGCGGCGTCGGCACCGGGGCCCGCGTCGGACCCGGTGGGGCGCGGCTCGGACGCGGCCGCACCCGTCGCGGCGTCCTCGTCGGGCGAGGGCGCCGTCTTGTGCGGGGGCGCGGCGGTCACGCTCCGCACGCTACTCGCGAGCGCGGAGCGACCCCCTCAGCCGCCACCGGCGTGTCGGGGGCTTCACCACACCTTGTAGGGCAGGAACTTGCCGTTGAACGTCAGCTTGACCCGGTCACCCTTCGGATCCTCGACGCGCTCGAAGTCGAGGGTGAAGTCGATGGCGCTCATGATGCCGTCGCCGAACTCCTCGCGGATGAGCTCGTGGAGGCTCGTGCCGTACACCTGCAGGGCCTCCTGGAGCCGGTAGGTGACGGGCTCGGTCGGGTCCATCGCGGCGTCGCCCCGCACCGGGGGCAGGAGGAGGGCCTCGACGGTCTCCTCGTCGAGGTCGAGCAGCTTCGCGACGGTGGTGGCCTGCGTCGCGTCGAGCGGCTGCTGGCCGAGCAGCGCCGACGTCGTCCACACCAACGACCGGTCGAGGGCCTCGGCGAGCTTCGCCCAGCTGACCCCCGCGGCCTCCTTGGCGCGCACGATCTCGCGGCCGGCCTCGAGGCGGTCGTCCCTGTCGGTCATCTCGGCGTTCTCCTCGGGCTGGGGCTGGTTCCGGCGAGAGCCTGCACCCGGCGCAGGCGGGCGGTCCACCACTGCTGCGCATCCGGATCCGCGTCGTAACGCGCCAGCAGACCCGGGTCGGGGACGGGCGGGTGCCGGGGCACGTCCAGGACGCCGGCCACCGGGTGCAGCGGAGCCGTGACGACGTCGGCGGCGAGCAGGTCGGCGGTGCCGAGGCCGCAGGCGTAGGGCAGGTCGGGCAGCGCGCCGGCCAGCGCGAGGCCCGCCGCGAGCCCCACCGAGCTCTCGACCGCCGACGACACCACGCACGGCAGGCCGATCTCCTCGGCCATCCGGAGCGCGGCGCGCACGCCCCCGAGCGGCGCGACCTTGAGCACCGCGACGTCGGCGGCCTCGGCGCGCACGACCAGCAGAGGGTCCTCGGCCCGGCGGATCGACTCGTCGGCGGCCACCGGGACGTCGACGCGGCGACGCACCGCGGCGAGCTCGTCGACCGACGCGCACGGCTGCTCGACGTACTCCAGCCCGCCGGCGGCGCGGGCGAGCGCGCGGATCGCGGCGACGGCGCCGTCGACGTCCCAGCCGCCGTTGGCGTCGACGCGGACCCTGCCGCCCGGCCCCAGCGCGTCGCGCACCGCCTCCACGCGGGCGAGGTCGTGAGCCGCATCCTGGCCCTTCTCGGCGACCTTGACCTTGGCCGTCCGCGCACCCGACGCGGCGACGATCCGGTGCGCGTGCTCCGGCCCGACCGCCGGCACCGTGGTGTTGACCTCGACCCGCTCGCGCACCGGGGCCGGCCACCCCTCGTGCGCGGCTTCCTGCGCGCAGCGCCACCACGCCAGCGCCTCGGCGTCGTCGTACTCGACGAACGGGCAGAACTCGCCCCACCCGGCCGGGCCCTCGACCAGCGCGAGCTCGCGTGCCGTGATGCCCCGGAACCGCGTCCGCAGGGGCAGGGCGACGACCGATGCGGGACCCATCACCCGCCTACCCTAGGTCGGTGCGCGCCGTCGTGACCGTCCCGACCGACGGGAGCCCGGACGCCGCCGCGCGCCTCGGTGCCACCGCCCTGGCGGCGCTCGAGGGCGACGGGCCGGCCGTGCTCCCGACCGGCCCCGGGGACCCGGCCCCGACCGACGACCTGCTCGCGCCCGTCGACGACGCCGTCGCCGCGGTGGTCACCACCACCGGCTCGACCGGCGCCCCGAAGGCCGTCGTGCTGCCCGCCGACGCGCTGCGGGCCTCGGCCGACGCGACGTACGCCCGCCTCGGACCCCCCGGCCGGTGGCTGCTCGCGCTGCCCGCCCACCACATCGCCGGGCTCCAGGTGCTGCTGCGCTCGGCCCGCGCCGGCGCTCCCGCCGCCGTGATGGACCTGCGCGAGGGCTTCCGTCCCGCGGCGTTCGCGGAGACGGCCACCCGCTGCGGCGCGGCGTACACCTCGCTCGTCCCGACCCAGCTCCTGCGCCTGCTCGACGCCGGCGGGCCCGCGCTCGACGCGCTGCGCACCTTCACCGCGGTCCTGCTCGGGGGCGCGGCCGCGGACCCCTCCGTCCTCGGACGCGCCCGGGCTGCGGGCGTCCGCCTCGTGACGACGTACGGGATGAGCGAGACCTGCGGCGGGTGCGTCTACGACGGGCGCCCGCTCGACGGGGTCACGGTGACGCTCGAGGAGGACGGACGCATCCGGCTCGGGGGCGCGACGGTGGCCGCGGGGTACCGGGGTGCGGTGTCCGACGCGGAGCGCGCGGCGTTCACCGACAGCGCTGACGGGACCCGGGGCTTCCGCACCAACGACCTCGGCGCGTGGAGGGCGGACGGCCGTCTCGAGGTGCTCGGGCGCGCGGACGACGTCATCGTCACCGGCGGGGAGAAGGTCGCGCCGGCGACGGTCGAGCGCGCGCTGCTCGCGCAGGCCGGTGTCCGCGAGGCGTGCGTCGTCGGCGTGCCCGATCCCGAGTGGGGGTCGCGGGTCGTCGCCGCCGTCGTGGGCGACGACCTCGACCCGGACGCCCTGCGCGCCGCCGTCGCCCCGGGCCTCGGCCGGGCGGCGCCGCGATCGGTGGCCGTGCTCGAGGCGCTGCCCCTACGCGGGATCGGGAAACCGGACCGGTCGGCGGTGCGCGCTCACTTCGGGGGCAGCGAGCGCACGTAGGACACGCCCTCGTCGACCCATCCCTGCAGCGTCGCGTCGTCGATCGTGGTGGCGTCGACGTCCAGCCAGCCGCTCATCGGCTTCCCGCGCATGACCATGGGCCGGACGCCCGGCCGGGCCAGCAGGTCGTCCGCACGGCTCGGGTGGATGCGGACCATGAGCTCGCCCCGGGAGTTCGCGGCGAGCGCCATGTGACCGTCGAGCAGGAACGCGAGCCCGCCGAACATCCGCTTCTCGGTGAGGTGCTCCTCGCCGGCCAGCAGCGCGCGCAGGCGGTCGGCGAGCTCCCCGTCGTAGGCCATGGCGGGAGTATGGCGCGCGTCCACGACACCCGGCGGTCGCGAGTCCCTTCGTCAGGACGCTTCGATTTCCGAAGCGTCTCCCGCCGGGTGGGTACGCGCGCTCGCTCCTAGGCTCGCGCCCATGGTCGACGCCGACGCCCCGCTGTTCGATCCGTCCGTGTGGCGCGAGGTCGCGAGCTTCACCGACATCACGTACCACCGTCACGTCGAGCTGGGCTGCGTGCGGATCGCGTTCGACCGTCCCGAGGTGCGCAACTCGTTCCGTCCCCACACCGTCGACGAGCTCGCCACCGCCCTCGAGCACGCCCGCACGAGCGCCGACGTCGGCGCCGTCCTCCTCACCGGCAACGGCCCGTCCGGCAAGGACGGCGGCCACGCGTTCTGCTCGGGCGGCGACCAGCGCATCCGCGGGCGCACGGGGTACCAGTACGCGGAGTCCGAGACCGAGGTCGGCGCCGACGAGAAGGGCCGGGCCGGGCGGCTGCACATCCTCGAGTGCCAGCGCCTGATCCGGTTCATGCCCAAGGTCGTCATCGCCGTCGTCAACGGGTGGGCGGCCGGCGGCGGGCACTCGCTGCACGCCGTCGCCGACCTCACGCTGGCCAGCGCCGAGCACGCCCGGTTCAAGCAGACCGACGCGGACGTCGGGAGCTTCGACGCCGCGTTCGGGTCGGCCTACCTCGCCCGCGCGGTCGGCCAGAAGTTCGCCCGCGAGATCTTCTTCCTCGGCCGGACGTACACCGCCGAGCAGATGCACGCGATGGGCGCGGTGAACGAGGCCGTCCCGCACGCCGAGCTCGAGACCACGGCGATCCAGTGGGCCCGCGAGATCCTCGGGAAGTCGCCGCAGGCGCAGCGGATGCTGAAGTACGCGTTCAACCTCCCCGACGACGGCCTCGTCGGCCAGCAGCTCTTCGCCGGCGAGACCACCCGCCTCGCCTACATGACCGACGAGGCGACCGAGGGCAAGGAGGCGTTCCTGGGGAAGCGGACGCCCGACTGGAGCCCCTACCCCTGGTACTACTGACCGCGGGACGCCGCTCCTGGTAGGACCGACGCCGTGGCCGAACACGAGGACGTCGACGCCTACATCGCCGCCGCGGCGCCCGGCCGCCAGGACGCGCTGCGGGCGCTCCGACGGGACTGCTGGCAGTGCCTGCCCGGCTTCTCCGAGGAGATCCGCCACGGGATGCCCGCCTACGTGCGCGACGGCGAGACGGAGCTGGCCTTCGCGAGCCAGAAGCAGCACCTCCCGCTGTACGTGATGCGCGCCGACGTCCTCGACCGCCACCGCGACGAGCTGGCGCACCTCGACGTGGGCAAGGGCTGCGTCCGGTTCCGCCGCGTCGACCAGATCGACCACGACCTCGTCCGCACGATGCTCACCGAGACCGCGGCGTCGCGGGACCCGGTCCGCTGAGCGGGGCAGGCCCCGGAAGACACGGCCGGCCGCCGGCGTTGCCGCGATCACCGAGGGAGCCGAGCACAGGGAGACGCCGGATGGGCGAGGACGGACGGCCGGGGATCGCGGTCACGGGAGCGACGGGGCGTCTCGGCGGGCGCGTGGCGCGGCTGCTCGCCGCGCGCGGCGTGGCCCAACGGCTCGCCGTCCGGAGCCCCGAGCGTGCCCCGGACCTCGCGGGCGCCCTCCCCGTCCGCTGCGCCTACGACGAGCCCGAGCTGGTCCGGACCGCGCTCGACGGCGTGGACACGGTGCTCATGGTCTCCGGCTCCGAGACGCCCGACCGCGTCGAGCAGCACCGGACGTTCATCGACGCGGCGGCGGCCGCCGGCGTGCGCCGACTCGTCTACGTCTCGTTCTTCGGGGCCTCCCCCGCGGCGACCTTCACCCTCGCGCGCGACCACTGGGCCACCGAGGAGCACCTCCGCGCGAGCGGGCTCGCCACGGTGCTGCTCCGCGACAACTTCTACCTCGACTTCCTGCCCGAGCTCGTCGAGGCCGACGGCGTCGTCCGCGGCCCCGCGGGCACCGGTCGCGTCGCGGCCGTCGCCCAGGACGACATCGCCGAGGCGGCCGCCGCGATCCTCGTCGACCCGGGCGCGCACGAGGGCGCGACCTACAGCCTCACCGGACCCGAGGCCCTCACGCTCGAGGAGGCCGCGGACGTCATCTCCCGCCGCACCGGCCGGTCCGTGACGTTCGAGGACCAGACCGTGGACGAGGCCTACGCCTCCCGTGCCGGACAGGCTCCCGACTGGCAGCTCGACGCGTGGGTCAGCACCTACACCGCCATCGCGAGCGGGGAGCTCGACGGCGTCACCGACGACATCCCGACCCTCACCGGGCACCGGGCGCGCTCCCTCGACGACCTGCTCGCCGAGCGCTGAACGGGTTGCGCCCACAGCGAGATCGCCCGCGCCGGGGCGCGCCGCACGACACGATCACTCCGAGCCACCGGCGGAGGAGGACCCCTTGGCGCGCACCGCGGTCGAGATCGAGACGCACGACGGGACCTGCCCCGCGACCCTGCACACCCCCGACGGCGACCGGTCGTGGCCGGGCGTCCTCTACTACCCCGACGCGGGCGGGGTCCGGGAGACCTTCGTCGCGATGGCCGACCGGCTCGCCGGACGCGGCTTCGCGGTGCTGCTGCCCGACATCTACTACCGGACGCCCTACGCGCCCTTCGACACGACGACGCTCTTCGGGGACCCCGAGGAGTTCGCCCGGCTGACGGCCCTCGTCCGCGCCCTGACCCCCGAGAAGTCGGACGACGACGCCGGCGCGTACCTCGCGGCACTCGCCGGGCGACCCGAGGTCGCGCACCCGGGGCTCGGCACCGTGGGGTACTGCTTCGGCGGCGGGATGGCGTTGCGCGCCGCCGGCCACCATCCCGGGTCGGTCGCCGCCACGGCCACCTTCCACGGCGGGGGCCTCGCGGTCGCCGACGACCCCACGAGCCCCCACCTGGTCGCCGACCGCATCCGCGCCGCCGTCTACGTCGCCGCCGCCACCGACGACGCCGCCTTCGACGCCGACCAGCACCGGCGCCTGCGCGACGCGTTCGATGCCGCGGGGGTGCGAGCCGAGATCGAGACCTACCCCGCCGCCCACGGCTTCGCGGTGCCCGACAACCCCACGCACGACCCCGCCGCCGACCGGCGCCACCTCGAGACGATGACGACCTTCCTCACGGCGCACCAGGCGCCCTGACCAGCGGGGCGCTCGTCCGGCACCGCCGTGCCGAGGGGCGAGCAGGGACTCAGGCCGCCCCGACCGTGGCCTCCTGCGCCGGCATCGGGTCCTCGGACGGGCTGTCGTCGGGGCGCCCGACCACCAGGGACCCGATCACGCAGACCCCGACGTTCACCGCGAGCCCGAGCAGCCCGCCCGGCACGCCGCCGAGGTCGTCGACGCCGGCGACGGTGAGGCCGCCGGCGATCAGCGCGCCGGCGAGCATCCCCCAGAACGCCGGACCCGCCGCCATGCGCCGCCAGTACAGGCCGAGCATGAACACCGGGGCGAGCTGCACGATCAGCTCGAACTTGAGCACGAAGATGTCGTAGAGCGTGCCCGGCGGGTTCCAGGCGATCACGAGGAGGATCGCGACGGCGACGACTCCCGCGATCTTGCCGACGAGCACCTGGCGCTTCTCCGGCGCGGCCGGGTTGACGTGCCGGCCGTAGACGTCACGGGCGACCACCGACGAGAACGCCAGCAGCGCCGAGTCGGCGGTCGACACGATGGCCGCCACGACCCCGCCGAACAGCAGGATCATCATGATGTAGAAGAAGACACCGAGCCCCGCGACCTCGTTGGCGATCATTCCGACGAGCTGCTCGGAGTCGTCCTCGGACAGACCGGGGAAGAGCTGGGTGCCGACGATGCCCACCACGAACACGACCGCGGTGGTCAGCAGCGGCATCCACGCCATGACCGCGAGCGAGCGCTTGAGCGTGCGCTCGCTGCGCGCCGCGTAGATGCGCTGGATCGCGTGCGGGTACACCGCAGCGCCCAACCCGATGAGGACGATCATCGACAGCCACTCGACGGAGTCGGCGGTGGCGGGCACGGCGACCTTCTCCGGGTCGGTGTCGGCCAAGGTCGCGGTCACACCCGTGACGTCGCCGCCGACGAGGTAGAGGGCCCCGAACAGCAGTACCGCGACCCCGACGAGCAGCGCGATGCCCTGCATGACGTCGGTGAGCGCCACGGCGCGCATCCCGCCCGACCACGAGTAGATCAGCATGACGAGGACGAACGCGATGACGCCGACCTCGTAGGGGATCGTCGCGCCGGTCAGCCCGGAGATCCCCTGGCCCATCGCCACCAGCTGCTCGAGCAGGTAGTTGGCGAGGCCCCAGAGCATGAGCACGGCGGCCAGGATCGTCAGTTTGCCCTTGCCGAACCGGTGCCGGACCCAGTCGATGGGGGTGATGAAGCCCTCGCGCTTGGCGATGACGTAGAGCCGCGGCGCGAAGATCAGGTACGCCGCGATGACGGCGACCATGAACGGCACCGACTGCCACCACGTGAAGCCCGACCGGTACGCCTCGGGCGCGTAGCCCACGATGGAGTTGCCGCTGTACTGCGTCGCATAGAGCGTGAAGAACAGCGCGACGAAGCCGAGGCCGCTCCCGGAGAGGTAGTAGCTGCGCGCCGAGCTCGACGTGGTGCCACGCCCGGCCCACCACCCGATGACCAACATGATCACGGCATAGGCGGAGAGGACGAGCACCCCGCTGGTGCCGGAGAACGTCAGGTCGTTCACGACGTCGCCTCCTCGCGTGCGGCCGCTTCCTCGGCGGGCTCGGCGAGGTTCCAGTCGCGCAGGCAGGCCCAGCACGTCAGGGCGCTGAACGCCAGCGTCGCCGCGACGCTGATCAGCAGCCAGTAGGGCACCCCACCCACGAGCGGGCGGATCGAGCCCGTCGGCAGGTACAGGGGCACGCCCGCAAGGATCACGACGGCCATGGCGATCCACAGCCGGGGACTGCGGATCGGCTCGCGCAGCGGCCGGGCCGGAGTCGGTGGTCCCCCGGCGTGCGGCGCCGGGTCGGGCGCCGGATCGGGCGCCGGATCGGGCGCCGGATCGGGCGATGTGGAACGTCCTCGGTCCATCGGTCCTCCCGTCGGTTCCGGCGGTCAGCGGCCGCCGTCGTCGGCCTGCCCGGTGCCCCCGCGGGATCCGGGGTCGGGGTCGGGGGCGCGCCGGGCGCGCAGGGTGGCGCCGGCCGCGCGGATGTGGGCCTGCATCACCGCGGCCGCCCAGTCGCCGTCGCCGGCGGCGAGGGCGTCGACGAGCTCACGGTGCTGGGCAGAGCTGCGGCGCAGCTCGGCCTCGGAGTAGGTGTGGAAGGTCCGGCGGACCACCGGCACGTCGATGAGCCGCGCGAGCAGGTCGGGCAGCAGCTTCCCGCCGGCCCGGTGCACCGCGCGGTGCAGCTCCATGTTCAGTCGGGTAATCTCATCGGCGCCGTCCCCCGGCTCCGTGCCCGGGAGCGCCTCCGCCTCCATGCGCTCGCAGAGCTCGGTCAGCGCGACGAGGTCGACACCTCCGCTGACGGCCGCGCGCCGGGCGGCGTGACCCTCGAGGAGGGCGCGCAGCTCCACGAGTTCGGCGAGGTCGTCGTCGCGCCAGCGCACGACCTCGGCCCCGCGGCGCGGGGTGACGGTCACGAGCCCGTCGGCCTCCAGCCGGCGCAGCGCCTCGCGGACGGGGGTGCGGCTCAGGCCGAAGCGATCGGCGAGCTCCTCCTCCCGCAGTCGGGAACCCGGCTCGCAGCGACCGCCGAGGATGTCGCCCCGCAGCTCCTCGTGGACCCGCACCGCCGACTGAGACACCCGACACCTCCTCGCTCTGTGCACAAGCTAGGAGGACGAACAGTCACAGACAAGGCATCGGCCGGGACGAATCAGGGCACGCGGGCGCGCTTGTACACAAGCGTGGCGGCGTGTGTGGCGCCTGTGAGGCCGATGTCAGCGTCGCGGCGCCGGGCCGTCGCCACGCCGGCTGTGCCGGCCGGGACGTCCGCCCGGCCGGTTCGCCGTCGCCGCATCCCCCGCCGCGTCCCCTGTCCCCTCGCGGAACGACAGCACCGGGTCGTGGTCCCGAGGACGGCTCGGCACGACCCCGGTCGCCGCGTCGGGCGTACGGGACGGCCGGGGCGGGGTGGGCGTGGGAGAGGGCAGCGGAGGCGGCGGGGCGGGCACGGGGACCGGCACACCGGGGACCGCCGGCGTGCGCGGCACCGGGGTGTAGCGACCGGTGCCCGGGCCCGCGGAGCCGACAGCACCCCGGGCCCCCACCGGGACCGGCACGCCGGTCGGCGGGGACGACGGCACGGGACGGCGGGCGCCGCCGGTCGGGACCGGAGCCCCGCGCGGCGCCGGCCGCGACGGCGGCGCGGGTGCCGCACGAGGCGCCTCGGTGGAGGACGGGCGGGGCGGGTCGGCGACGGGCTGTCCCGAGGGCGGCCGGTCGACGCCGGTCTGTCCTGGGCGCGGCTGCCCTGGGCGGGGCAGGACCGCGGCGACGCGGTCGGCGTGCCCCGAGGGCGGCGCAGCCCCGACGACCCGGCCGACGAGCGCGCGCAGCGAGCCCTGCGACAGCGCCGACGTGACCACGTTCTCGACGTCGTTGGGGATCACCGGCGGCCGAGGGCCCGCGGCGGCACGACGGGCCGGGCGACGGGCCCCGCCGCCGCTGTTCGGCAGCAGCGAGAGCGACCGCCCCGCGGCGAGGTCCTCGACCCAGCCGAACGCGAGCACGCTGACGACGACCAGGACGACGGCGATCGCGAAGTGCTGGCCCTCGGACTCCCGGCCGAGGACGTCGCCGATCGAGGGCGAGACCGCGATGGCCACGTTGTGCCACAGGTAGATCGTGATCG
The DNA here is from genome assembly GCF_036044095.1 of Actinomycetospora sp. NBC_00405. NCBI lineage: Bacteria > Bacillati > Actinomycetota > Actinomycetes > Pseudonocardiales > Pseudonocardiaceae > Actinomycetospora > Actinomycetospora sp. NBC_00405. The sequence goes on along the minus strand of NZ_CP107938.1, from coordinate 5,538,969 downwards.
CCCGGGCGTTGACGACGGTGACCAGGCGCCCGAGCAGCGGCACCCGCTCCAGCCACGCGACCGCCGGGTTGAACCGCAGCACGAGCAGCACCGCACCGAAGGAGACCAGGGCCTGGGCGAACGGGATGTCGTTGAGGTCGATGCCGATGTCGCCTGCGGGGTGGGTGAACGCCCAGGCCAGGCCGCCCACGACGAGGACGGCGGCGCCGCCCCAGGCGAGGAGGACGGGCAGCTTGCGCAGCGTGCCGTCGCGGTGGGCGAAGCCGAGCATCCAGCAGGCGGCGAACGTGGCTCCGTCGACGAGCACGGGGCCGATCGCGCCCCACTCGCCCATCGGCGACCCGAGCACCGCGTCGAGGCCGACGACGAGCAGCGGCACCGACAGCGCAACCAGCGGGCGCCGCCGGAACACCCACAGCATCAGCGGCGTGAGCAGCACGAACCACAGGTAGGCGCGGATGTACCAGAGGCCGACGACCGCGTCGGAGCCCCAGTCGCTGCCCGGCGGGTCGACCAGCGGGAAGACCCAGTACAGGAGGTCCGACCACACGAGCGGCGACGTCACCGAACCGTCGGCGTCCTGCCCGGCCCAGCCGTGCCACAGCATCAGGGGCACGGCGAGCAGACCGAAGAACCACAGCGGGGGCAGCAGGCGACGCAGCCGGTGACCGATGACGTCGAGGGCCTCGCCGCGGCGCAGCGACTGCACCATGAGCGACCCCCCGAGGGCGAACATGACGCCCATCGACGGGAACACCATGCTCATCCAGCCGTCGCCGAAGGCGTGGTAGGTCACGACGCGGATCAGCGCGCCGGCGCGCAGCAGGTCGAGCCACCGTTCGCGGCCACCGCCGGTGCGCGGGGCGCGCGTCGCGGCGGGTTCCGCGGGCTCGGCGTCCGGCGCCGGCCCGCGCGCGGCCGCCGGGGCGGGCAGGCGGTCGGCCGCGGGGCGCGAGCGCCCGTCGTCGCCGAGCCGCGTGTCCGATCGCACCGGGGCCGGGGCCGCGGGCGCGAGGTGCTCGGCGACGGCGCCGGTGCGCTGGAGCTTCTGCCAGCGCACACCCGCGCCGGTGAGCGCGCTGATCACGGCCTGGACCAGCACCACGTACATGAGCTGGCGGTACATGATCTGCTGCACCGGCAGGGCCCAGAGCGGCCCGAGCGGCTCGCCGTCCATCCGGAACGCGAGCACGCCGGCGATCAGCTGCAGCAGCAGCATCGAGCCCCACAGCAGCAGCGCCACCGCCGGGTCGCCGAAGAGCAGCCCGTAGACGAAGAGCAGGTCGACCAGCGGGGCCGCCAGCGGCAGGGCGACGTGGAAGATCCCGATGTGGGCGAGCCCGAGGCGCCCCATGCGGCCCGACGCGCCGCGTTCCCGCAGCGCACGGCGGTGCTTCCAGAGCGCCTGCATGGTCCCGTAGCTCCAGCGGAACCGCTGGCGCCACAGCTGGCCGGCCGAGACCGGGGCCTCGGTCCAGGCGAGCGCACGCTCGGCGTACACGACACGCCAGCCCGCGCGCCCGAGCGCGATGGTGAGGTCGGTGTCCTCGGCGAGGGTGTCCGAGGAGAGCCCGCCGACCTCCTGCACGGCCTCGCGACGGAACGCGCCCGCCGCGCCGGGGATCGTCGAGATCGCGCCCCAGGTGTCCTGCACGCGCCGGTCGACGTTGAAGCCGACGACGTACTCGAGGTGCTGCATCCGCGGGATCAGGCGGACGCGGTTGGCGATCTTGACGTTGCCGGCGACCGCGCCGATCGCGGGGTCGGCGAACGGCGCCACGAGCTGCGCCACCGTGTCCGGCTGGAAGATCGTGTCGCCGTCGATCATGACGATGAGGTCGTGCTTCGCGGCCGCCACGCCCCGGTTGAGCGCCGCGGACTTGCCGGCGTTGGCCTGGCGCACGACGCGCACCCGGGGCAGGGCGAGGTCCTCGAGCAGGTCGGCGGTGCCGTCGGTGGAGCCGTCGTCGACCACCACGACCTCGAGGGGATGGTCGTTCGCGAGGATCGAGCGGACGGTCGCCTCGATGTTCTCGGACTCGTTGTAGGCCGGCACGACCACCGACACCGGGTCCGTGACCGGCTCGCCCCACGAGAACGACGGGTCGCGCCGCCGCTTCGCGTGCCGGCGGGCCACCACCAGCATCACGACCAGCCGCGCGATCACCAGGCCGCCGACGCCGATCAGCGCGATCTTCATCAGGGTCACGACGCCCTGCGCGACGCCGACCGTGGCCAGCAGGCCCTGCCCCACCATGCGGTCTCGCGACGGCGCGGGCTGCCCGTGGGGCCCGAGACCCGCGGCGTCGCTGACGGTGGCGAACCGGTAGCCCTGGGCCTGCAGCTGCGGGATCAGCCGGTCGAGGGCGGCGACGGTCTGCGCGCGGTCGCCGCCGGCGTCGTGCAGCAGCACCGTCGCGCCCGCGCCGTTCTGCGGGGTCGCGTTGCGGACGATCGCGTCGACGCCGGGGCGCTGCCAGTCCTCGCCGTCGACGTCGGTGAGCACCGTGACGTAGCCCTGGCGGCCGGCGGCGAGCACGGTGCCGTACCCCGGGTCGTCGAGGGCGTCGGAGGTCGACGAGAACGGCGGGCGCACGAGGTGGGTGGAGACGCCGGTCGCGCCGGCGATCGCCAGCTCGGTGTCGGCGATCTCGCGGTCGCGGCGCAGCTCGGACACGCCGGCGAGGTCGGGGTGCGTGAAGGTGTGGACGCCGATCTCGGAGCCCGACGCGACGACCCGCTGGGCCATGTCGGGGTGCCGGGCGACCATCGAGCCGACGACGAAGAACGTGCCGGGCACCCGGTGGCGCGCGAGCACCTCGAGGATCTCCGGGGTCCAGACGGGGTCGGGGCCGTCGTCGAACGTCAGGGCGACGGTGCGGTCGGGCAGCCGGCCCGAGCGCACCGGGTCCGTGCGGGCGTCGATGATCGGGCCGCCGGCGCTGATCGCCGCCGGCACGCTCTCGTGACCCTCGGGCGCGCGGGCGTGGGCGTCGTTGCCGATGCTGGAGCTCACCAGGCCCGAGACCGTCAGCACGGTCAGCACCATCAGGACGAGGACGCCGGTCATCGTCCAGACGCCCCACCGGCGTCTCGGGGCCGCCGACCGCGGGCGCCTGTTCACCACGCTGCGTCACCCCCTCCCGCCCCACCGCGGCACGACCGTGTCCGGACCGTCACCTCGTCGTGCACAGGACGATATCCGGGGCGCTCGACCGGTCACGCGGCGTGGGAGCGTTCCAGCCCCGATCCCCGCCGGTTCCGTGCCGCTCCGTGTCGCCCTGTCCCACGGTGTCCGGTTCTCCGGAGCGCCCGCGGGGCCGGGTCGGCACGCACGACGGCGATCCCCCGCTGAGCAGGGCACCGAGCGCCGCCCGGGCCCGGAGGGCGCCCGTGCGGTCCGCTCCGTCGCGGGCGTCCGATCCGCCCGGATCCGCGGGCCCACGCGCGGGGGCCGGGACCGCGCACGGACCGGCAGGACGGTGGCGCAGCGTGATCATCCGGGTCGCTCGCGCACCCGTCGCTCTCCGCAACCAGGACGCCCACCCGGACCGGACCCACGCTTGCGCGCGCGGCCCCGGGGCGCGACGGTCGGCCGGTGAGCGCCCCGTCGACCGACCCCCCGGACACCCGGGACCGCGGGGGCTCGCGGCTGGTGCGCCGGCTGCTCGTGCTGGAGATCGTCACCGTCGTGCTGACCGCCGTGATCGCGGGCGGGGTGAGCGCCTGGAGCACCCGGCAGACGATCGAGCGCGACGCCGCGGACAAGGTCCTCGCGGTGTCCGTGGCGCTCGCGGCGTCGCCGGGGCTGGCCGACGCCGTGGCCGCCCGGGACGTGCCGCGCATCCAGGCCGCCGCGGAGGCGACGCGCGCCGGCACCGGCGTCTCGTTCGTCACCGTCATGGACCCGGCCGGCACCCGCCTGAGCCACCCCGAGCCGGCGCGGATCGGCGAGACCTACCAGGGCACGTTCCTGCCCGCCGCCGGCGGCGCGACGCTCGTGGAGACGTTCCCCGGCACCCTCGGGCTCTCGGTACGGGCGATCGTGCCGGTGCTCGGGGCGGACGGCACCGTCGTGGGGATGGTCGCGGCCGGTCAGCTGCGTGTGCAGGTGGCCGACCGGATCGCCCGGGAGCTCGCGGTGCTCGCGCTGGCGGCCGCGGTCGCGATCGCCCTGGGGGTGGGGCTCGCCTGGCTCGCGGCGCGCCGGGTCAAGCGCGACACCCTGGGCCTCGAGCCGCACGAGATCACCGCCCTGCACCGCCACCACGAGGCCGTGATGGCCGCGATGCGCGAGGGCCTGCTGGTGCTCGACGCGGAATCCGGGCGGGTGGTGGTGCTCAACGCCGAGGCCGCCCGGCTCCTGGGCCTGCCCGCCACGCTCGCGCCCTCGCGCGCGGCCGGGCCGACGCTCGACGAGCTCGGCGTCGACCCCGCCCTGCGCGAGCGGCTCGCCGACCGCTCCCCCGTCACCGACGAGACGATGCTCGTGGGCGAGCGGCTCCTGCTGGTCAACCGGGCGGAGGTGGCCGGGCCGGCGCCGGACCTGGTCGTCACCCTGCGGGACCGCACCGAGCTGGAGGCGATGACGCGCGAGCTCGACGACGCCCGCTCGGTCACCCGCGCGCTGCGCTTCGCCGCCCACGAGCACGCGAACCACCTGCAGGCGGTGTCGACGCTCATCGAGCTCGGCGCCCAGGACGACGCCCGCGACCTGGCCCAGCGCTGGACCCGCGACCTCCTCGATGCCGGGGACGGGACCGGTCACGGCGCGGGCGACGGGGACCTGCGGGACCGTCTCGCGGACCCCGCGCTCGCCGCGCTCGTGCTGGACAAGGCCACCGACGCCCGCGACCGGGGGCTCGCGCTGCGCATCGGGGAGGGCACCGCGCTCGACCCTGCCGACACCGGGGACGAGCAGGCCTCGACCGACCGCGTCACCGTCGTCGGCAACCTCCTCGACAACGCCCTGGACGCCGCGCTCGAGAGCGCCCACGACGGACGGGGCGGCGGCGTGGTGGAGCTCGACCTGCACGTCGAGGACGGGGCGGTCGTCGTCCGGGTCGCCGACGACGGGCCGGGCCTCGCCGACGCGGAGGCGGCGTTCACGCCGGGCTGGTCCACCAAGCACGCCGAGGAAGGACGCCGAGACGGACGCGGCCTCGGCCTCGCCCTCGTGCGCCGCGTCGTCGACCGGCGCGGCGGCAGCGTCGAGGTCGGGGCGGGCGAGGACGGCCGCGGCACCGTCTTCACCGTGCGGCTGCCCATCAGCCCTCGGCCGGCTCAGTCCCCGGTCGACTCCCCCGCGGCCAGCCGGTAGCCGACCCCCCGGACCGTGACCACCGCGCCGGGGGCGTCGAGCTTGCCGCGCAGCGCGGCGACGTGGACCTCGAGCGAGTGCAGGCCCTGCTCCCGCCCCGGGTCGTCGGGGGCGAGGCCCCAGACGTCGTCGAGCAGGTCGGCCCGGGAGACGACGGCGCCGTCACGGCGGGCGAGGGCCGCGAGCAGGTCGAACTCCTTGCGCCGCAGGGTCACCTCGCGGCCCGAGACCTCGACGACGCGGCGCGACAGGTCGATGCGCACCGGCCCGGCCTCGATCACCGGGGCGACGACGTGCCCGGCACTGCGGCGCAGTACGGCGTCCATGCGCGCGGTGAGCTCGTCGATGGCGAAGGGCTTGACGACGTAGTCGTCGGCCCCGCTGCGCAGCCCGAGCACCCGCGCCTGCTGGTGGCCGCGGGCGGTCACGGCGATGATCGGCACCGTCGACCGGGCCCGCAGCCGGCGGCACACCTCGACGCCGTCGAGGTCGGGCAGCCCCATGTCCAGCAGCACGAGGTCGGGCGGGTCGGCGGCGGCCCCGGGGCCCGCGACGGCCTCGAGCGCCGCCTTCCCGCTGCCGACGGCGGACACGCGGTATCCCGCGGCGCGCAGCGCGGCCGTGAGGGCGTCGCGGACGGGCGCACTGTCCTCGACCAGCACGACCAGCACGGCCCACCCCGTTCCTCAACTCGTGCGCAACTCCGCGGCGTTCACGTCGCCGACGCCTCACACCCGCCTTAGCCTCACCTGCCAGGTGAGACGCACGCCACCCCAGGGCAGAGGAGACGACGATGTCGACGCAGGCAGCGGACGCGGGGCCCGCGCCGGGCTCCGGAGGGAGCTCCGGAGGCTCCCGACGGCGCGGGGTCTGGACCCAGCTGTGGTTCTGGGTGGTGGTGGGCATCACGGCCGGCGTCGTGGTCGGCCTCGCCGCGCCCGACTTCGCGTCGGACCTGAAGTTCCTGCCCGACATCTTCATCCAGCTGATCAAGATGATCACGGCGCCGGTCATCTTCTGCACCGTGATCGTCGGCATCGCCTCGATCGGCAGCCTCGCCGCCGCGGGCGGGATCGCGGCGCGGGCGCTGGCGTACTTCCTGCTCATGACGCTGCTGGCCCTCGGGCTCGGGCTGATCGTCGTCAACATCGTCGAGCCGGGCGCGGGCTTCCCGCCCATCCCGCCCGACCCCGAGACGCTCGCCGAGGCGCAGGCCGACGTGGCCAGCGGCGGCGACGAGGGCGGCGCGATCGGGTTCATCACCAACACGCTGCTGCCCGACAGCTTCGTCGGTCCGTTCGTCGAGAACGAGATCCTGCGCGTCCTGGTGCTGGCGATCCTCGTGGCCGCGGCGACGTCGATGCTCGCGCCGGCGCTGCGCAAGCGCGTGGTCGGCGGCATCGACCTCTTCGCCAAGGTCATCTTCGGCATGATCCGGCTGATCATGTTCCTCGCGCCCCTCGCGGCGTTCGGCGGGATCGCCTACACCGTCGGCGCGCTCGGCGGCGAGAGCCTCGGCAACCTGGCCGCGCTGATGGTCACCTTCTGGGGCACGTGCGCGCTGTTCGTGGTCGTGATCCTCGGCGGGGTCGCCGCGTACTCCGGGTTCAACATCTTCAAGCTGATCCGGATGATCAAGGACGAGATCCTCATCATCGTCGGCACGTCCTCGTCGGAGACGGTGCTGCCGCGCCTGCTGGCCAAGCTCGAGTCGGCCGGGGCCTCGCGCTCGACGGTGAGCATGGTGCTGCCCACCGGGTACTCGTTCAACCTCGACGGCACGTGCATCTACCTGACGATGGCGGCACTGTTCATCGCCCAGGCCGGCGGGCAGGACCTGCCCTGGGGCGTCCAGATCGGTCTCGTCGCGCTGATGCTGCTGACGTCCAAGGGCGCGGCCGGCGTCTCCGGCGCGGGCCTGGTGACCCTCGCGGCCTCGCTGCAGGCGTTCGGCGGTGACTTCTACACCACCGAGTCGATCGCCATCGGCATCGCGATCATCGCCGGCATCGACCGCATCATGAGCGAGGGTCGCGCGCTGACCAACGTCATCGGCAACACCGTCGCCGTCATGGTCATCTCGGGGTGGAACGGCGACCGCGACGACGAGCGCTTCCAGGCCGCGCTCGACGATCCCGAGCTCGTCCGCGACGCCATCGAGCAGGAGACCCACCGGGGCGACGACGAGGTCGACGAGGACACCGACCGCCCGGCCGACCGCACCCCGGCCGCGGCGGGCGCGAGCGCCTGACGGAAGGGGAGCGAGGGTCACCCCGGCTGCGTGCGACGCAGTCGGGGCGTCCTTCGCTGCGACCCGCCACCGCGGCCCCAAAGACACGAACGCGCCGTTCGCTGCTCCTATCGCAGCGAACGGCGCGTTCGTTCCGTGTCCGGGGGCCGCGCCTCAGTACGTCGGCAGCGTGGTGTCGACCTGCTGGGCCCAGCCGGTGACGCCGCCGCCGACGTGGACGGCGTTGGAGAAGCCGGCCTTGTGCAGCGCCGAGAGGGCCTCGGCGGAGCGGACGCCCGACTTGCAGTACAGGATCGTCTGGCGGTCCTGGGGGATCTCGGCGAACGCCTCGCCCGAGAGGATCTTGTCCTTCGGGATCAGCTTGGCACCGGGGATCTTCACGATCTCCCACTCGTGCGGCTCACGGACGTCGATGAGCTCGAACTTGTCGCCCGCGTCCATCTTCTCCTTGAGCTCGGGCGCGGTGATCGTGTTGCCGACCGCCGCCGTCTGGGCGTCGTCGGAGACGGTGCCGCAGAACGCCTCGTAGTCGATCAGCTCGGTGATCTCCGCGGCGTTCGGGTCGCGACGGATTTTCACCTCGCGGTACTCCATGTCGAGCGCGTCATAGATCTTGAGACGGCCGAGCAGGGTGTCGCCGATGCCGGTGATCAGCTTGATCGCCTCGGTGACCATGATCGAACCGATCGACGCGCACAGCACGCCCAGCACGCCGCCCTCGGCGCACGACGGGACCATGCCCGGCGGCGGGGGCTCGGGGTAGAGGTGCCGGTAGTTCAGGCCCTGGCCGTTCGGGGCGTCCTCCCAGAAGACCGAGACCTGGCCCTCGAAGCGGAAGATCGAGCCCCAGACGTACGGCTTGCCGAGCAGCACCGCCGCGTCGTTGACGAGGTAGCGCGTCGCGAAGTTGTCCGTGCCGTCGAGGATCAGGTCGTAGTCGCGGAAGATGTCCAGCGCGTTCGACGAGTCCAGCGGGACCTCGTGGAGGTTCACCGTGACGAGCGGGTTGATCTCGGCGACCGACTCCTTCGCCGACTGCGCCTTCGGCTTGCCGATGTCGGACTGCCCGTGGATCACCTGGCGCTGCAGGTTGGACTCGTCGACGACGTCGAAGTCGACGACACCGAGGGTGCCCACGCCGGCGGCGGCCAGGTAGAGCAGCGCCGGGCTGCCCAGGCCGCCCGCACCGACGACGAGCACCTTGGCGTTCTTCAGGCGCTTCTGACCCTCGACGCCGACGTCGGGGATGATCAGGTGGCGGCTGTACCGGGCGACCTCGTCCTTGGTCAGCTCCGCGGCCGGCTCCACCAGGGGCGGCAGGGATGCCATGACGGCCCTCAACTCCTGTCGGTTTCGATGCTTAGGTCCTCATCACGCACAACCGTCGCGGCCCCCGGGATTGTTCCTGACCGGTGGTTCAGCCGGCGGGGGCGACGGCGCCCTGCGGGTACGGCCACGCGTTGGGCTGGCACGTCTTCCCGTCGCGCGGGATCTGCGTGCCCTGCGGGTTCTCCTCGGTGAGCTGCGCGAGGTAGTCGTTCGCCGTGCCGAAGCTCTGCTGCATCATCACCGGCGCCAGGGCGCCGTTGACGGGGCAGGGCACGTGCGGGTTGTTGAAGACGTGCCCGACCTCGTGGTTGATCGCGTACTGGCGGTACAGGCCGAGCTGCCCGTCGAACGCGCCGGCGCCGCGCACCCATCGCGCGCCGTTGATGAGCACGCGCCCGATGTCGGACTTCCAGCACGACGCCTCGTACCGGATCGCGTAGCCGCACTGGCCGCGCGCGGTCATCTGCGCCGACAGGCTGACGCGGAAGTCGGGGTCGCCGGTGTCGATGCGCCGTACGGCGATCTGCCCGGAGCCGACCCAGCTCCGCGGGTCGGTGAGCGTGGCGTCGACGGCCGTGGCGAAGGCCTGGTCGCCCTCGGGGAGGACGGCGCCGTTCTCGACCTCGACGGTGTACGTGTAGACGCGCCCCGTGCCGGCCTGGGGCGTGGTGCCCGGGATGACGTGCCACGTGCCGGAGCCCGTCACGGGGAACGCGCCGCCCGCGGGCAGCTCCGCGGTGGGGATGTCGACGTTCTGCCCGGCGCCGGGCGGGGCCTCGCCCACCACCGGTGCGGCCGTCGGCGGCGCGAGCAGCGGCGAGGCCGAGCCGGCGTCGCCGTCGGGGGACACGGCCTCGACGACGGCGAGCACGGTGAGCACCACGAGCGCCGGGACCACCCACGTCCGCCAGGAGCGCAGCACCGAGGTGGCCGGGCCGGACCGGGCGCGTCCACGCGCGGGACCACGTCCGGAGCCCGCACGCTCGCGGACCGCGGTGGCGGCGGGGCGCTCCGCACGGCCTCCGCGCGCGCCGCGACCGTCACCCGGGTACGGGAGGTCGGGCGAGGAGTCGGCGGACGCGTCCTCCCCGCCGGCAGGGCGCCGCGCCGGCCGGGTCACACGGGAACTGTCCCACACGGGGTGTGGCCGGACCGCCCGACGCCCGCGCGGACGAGATCATCATCTGTCTGTGTGCCGGACCGGGTGGCCGCAGGTCCCGCGGCCGGCCACGACCCGTCCGCGGCGCCGTCGACCAGCCCGAGGACGGCCCTCGCGACGATCTCGGGGCGCTCGATCTGGGCGACGTGACCCACACCGGACAGGCGCAGCAGGCGCCCGGCCGGCAGCGCTGCGGCGGTGCGGGCGGCGCGTCCCACGCCGACGAGACGGTCCAGCTCGCCCCACACCACCAGCGTCGGCGCCGTGACCTGCGCGGCGGCGGCCCACAGCGAGCGCGACCGCGGCGCGATCCACGTGCCCACCAGCCCCAGGAACGAGCGGTGCAGCGCCTCGGGCGCCCACGCGAGCTCCGCGCGCTCCTCCGCCTCCGCGGCGGCCATGGCGAAGGCGTGCGGGCCGACCGCGTCCGGGTCGGCGTGGCAGAGCGCCATGGTGTGGGCGAGCCGGTCGCGGGGCGTGCGCGCCGCCTGCTCGGCCCGGGCGCGTCCCCCGAGCAGGGGCAGCAGCGCCAGCGCCGCGCGCCTGCCGCCGAGGCGTGAGGGCAGCGGCCGCAGGTCGGGCATGGCCGGGCTGACGAGGGTCAGCGTGCGCACCAGGTCGGGACGTGCGGCGGCGACGAGCAGGGACACCGCGCCGCCGAGCGAGTTGCCGAGCAGGTGCACGGGCCCGGACCCCTGCCGGTGGAGGTCCTCGAGGTACGCGACGACCGTGTCCGCGTGCGCCGCGGGCCGGTAGTCGCCCGTCGACGGCGGGCGCGTGCGGCCGAACCCGGGCAGGTCGACGGCGTACCCGTGGCAGCGGCCCGCGAGGGCGGCGGCGAGCTCGGTCCAGTTGTTCGCCGAGCCCCCGAGGCCGTGGACGTAGACCGCGGTCCCGCCCGTCCCGGGCCCCGGCGTCTCGCGGACGTGCAGCGTCACCCCGCCGGCCGCGACCTCCCGGCCCGGCCAGTACGGCGTCGGCGCCGCGGGGGTGCCGATCGGGGCGAGCGCGGCGGGGTCGGCGAGGGGGACCGGTCCGGTGGACGGCACGGAGCGGCGGACGATCACGCTCACCATCATGCGGTGTCCCCGCGGCGACGTCACGGTGACGCGCACGTGGACGGCGGACGACCGGCGCCGCTCGCCGGCGGGGTCCTGGTGCGTCGACCGCGTGGCGCAACGCCACACGATCGTCACCCGATGGGTAGGGTCGTGCGTTCGGGGCGGCCGACACACACGAGCCGCCGATGCGGTTCGAGCGGGGGACTGGGATGAACGGGCGCGCGAGCCTTCCGGGGGCGAGTCCCGGCTCCGCCGCGGGCCGTCCGCGCATGACGCGCTCCGCGCGCCGTGCCCAGCTGCTCGACGCCGCGCGGGAGGTGTTCGGCGCCCACGGCTACCACGCCGCGGCGATGGACGAGATCGCCGAGCGCGCCGGGGTCAGCAAGCCGGTGCTCTACCAGCACTTCCCCGGCAAGCTCGACCTCTACCGCGCCCTCGTGCAGGGCGCCGCGGACGACATGGTGCGCACGGTGCGCGCCGCGATCCGCTCGACCACCGACAACAAGGCGCGCGTGCAGGCCACGATCCAGGCCTACTTCGACGTCGTCTCGTCGCGCGACGGCGCGATGCGCCTGGTGTTCGAGACCGACACGCGGGCGACGCCCGAGATCGCCGGGCTCGTGGACCGCGCGACGTCGGACTGCATCGACGCGGTCACCGAGGCCGTCACCAACGACGCGGGCCTCGAGCCCGAGCGCGCCCGCCTGCTCGCCGTCGGGCTGGTGGGCCTGTCCACCACCGCCGCGCGCTACTGGCTCGACGCCGGCCTGCAGCCGCCCCGCGAGGACGCGATCACGCTGATGTCCCAGCTCGCCTGGCGCGGCATCGGCGGCTTCCCCCGCCAAGAGGGATAGCGGTCAGGAGGGGTGATCGTCGGGGCACCGGCGACCCGGCGCCCCGACGACCCCCGGACTAGCTCCCTACACCGAAGCCCACGCGACGGCCCTCCGACGGCGCGATCTCCACGTAGGCGATCCGGGCCGCGGGGATGACGTACCGGCGGCCCTTGTCGTCGGAGAGCACGAGGGTGCCGCCGCTCGAGGCGAGCGCCTCGTCGACGAGCCCCTGCACCTCGTCGGGCGTCTGGTCGCTCGCGACCACCAGCTCGCGCGGGCTCTCCGCCACGCCGATCTTGACCTCCACGCGTTCCTCCACCTCGGACGTCATTGGTGCCCGCGCGAGGCTAGTCCACCGGCGCCCCGGGGGCCGGGTCCTACAGCCCGAGCGCGTGCAGCCGCTTCGAGTGGCGTGTCTTGAGCGCCTTGAACACCACCCGGCGCGACGTCCCGCCGAGCAGCGCCGTCGCCGCCTCCGGGTGCGCGTCGAGCACCTCGGCGGCCGCGGCGAGGGTCTCCCCCAACAGCCGGCGGCCCCACAGGGCCAGGTGGCCGCGGGTCTGCTCGTCGGCGACGAGGTCGACGACGGCGCGCTCCGCGAACGCGTCGAACCCGCTCTCGCCCGCGGCCTCGCGGCCGGCGTCCGGGCCGCGCAGGAGCTCCGCGACGGCCTCGTCGCCCCCCTCCGCGTCGTCGGGGACCGCGCCCGTCGCGGCGACCAGGTCGACGGCCAGCGTGCGGCTCACGTAGGCGCCGACGAGGGCCTCGCCCCAGTTCCGCGGGACGGTCCGGGCCGCGAAGGCGTCGAGGACGGCCGCGAACGGCGCCATGGCCGCGACGAGGTCCACGCCCCGGTCGGTCAGGTGGGCGCGCACGCGCTCGACGTGCGCCATCTCCGCGGCCGCGAGGGCGGCCATCTCGGCGCGCCCGGTGAGGTCGGGGGCGAGCGCGGCGTCGGCCGCGAGGCGGGTGAAGGCGGTCAGCGCGCCGTACGCGACGGCTCCGAGCAGGTCGACGGGTGGGGCGGCGGCGGTGCTCCCGGGAGCACCGCCGGGGGTGCTGTCGGCAGCCCCCGTGGCGGTGGTGGCGGGGCGGCCGCGCTCGGGCTCGGTCACGGCGCTCCACCCTAGGGCCCGGTGCCCGGGACCGGCGGTGGCGCGGGCCTCCCGGGGCGGCGGGTAGCATGGGTGCGTCCCGCGGTGGCACGCACCGTCGCCGACCTCCCGGTCGCCGTCATGTCCCGCGGAACGTACCCGAGCGTGCGGGCGCCTCAGCCGGCTCTCCCGCGTCCGGTGACGTGGGGTCACGCTCCGACGATGGAGCGGGCCCGTGCACCACCCCGTGCACCGTCGCCGCCCCGACGTGGTCGAGCCAGCCGGCCCGCCTCGTGCGCACGAGCCGCGAGGAAGGCAGACCCCTGACCACCGTCACGACCGACACCCGATCCGAGTCCGAAGGCCACGGCGCCGACGAGGAGCCGGCCGTCGAGCCGCTCAAGGCCGACGCCCCCGTCGCCGAGGACTCCCCCACCTTCGCCGAGCTCGGCGTCGACCCCGCGATCGTCGCGGCCCTCGGCCGTGCCGGGATCGTGCGCACGTTCGCCATCCAGGAGCTGACGCTGCCGCTGGCGCTCGCCGGCGACGACCTCATCGGCCAGGCGCGCACCGGCACCGGCAAGACCCTCGGCTTCGGCGTCCCGCTGCTGCAGCGCTTCGGCCGCCCCACCGAGGACGGCACGCCGCGCGTCCTGGTGGTCGTCCCCACCCGTGAGCTGTGCGTGCAGGTCGCCAAGGACATCGAGGCCGCGGGCGCGGACCTCGGCACGCGCGTCCTCTCGATCTACGGCGGGCGCCCCTACGAGAGCCAGATCGCGGCGCTGCAGCGCGGCGTCGACCTGGTGGTGGGCACCCCCGGACGCCTGCTCGACCTCGCCCAGCAGGGACACCTCGTGCTGGCGAAGATCGGCGGCCTGGTCCTCGACGAGGCCGACGAGATGCTCGACCTGGGCTTCCTGCCCGACGTCGAGCGCATCCTCGGCATGCTGCCCGACCAGCGCCAGACGATGCTGTTCTCGGCCACCATGCCGGGGCCGATCATCACGCTGTCGCGCACGTTCCTGACGCAGCCGACGCACATCCGCGCCGAGCAGGTCGACTCGTCGGCCATCGGCGAGAAGACCGCGCAGTTCGTCTACCGCGCCCACGCGCTCGACAAGGTCGAGATGCTGGCCCGCACGCTGCAGGCCACCGACCGCGGTCCGACGATGGTGTTCACGCGCACCAAGCGCACCGCGAGCAAGGTCTCCGAGGAGCTCGCCGAGCGCGGCTTCGCCGTCGGCGCCGTCCACGGCGACCTCGGCCAGGGCGCCCGCGAGCACGCGCTCAAGGCGTTCCGCGACGGCCGGATCAACGTGCTGGTCTGCACCGACGTCGCCGCGCGCGGCATCGACGTCACCGGCGTCACGCACGTCATCAACTACCAGTGCCCGGACGACGCCAAGACCTACATCCACCGGATCGGGCGCACCGGCCGCGCGGGCCTCACGGGCATCGCCGTGACGCTCGTCGACTGGGACGACCTCCCCAAGTGGAAGCTCATCTCGGACGACCTGGCGCTCGGCGCGCCCGAGCCGCCGGAGACGTACTCGAACTCGCCGCACCTCTACGCCGACATGGGCATCCCCGAGGGGGCGACCGGGCGCGTCGCCCGTCGTCGCCGCCCCGCCGAGGAGGAGGCCGAGGACGGCCCGAAGCGTGAGACACGCGAGAGCGCCGGCGGGCGCGAGCGTTCCGCAGGCCGGTCGCGCGGGCGTCCCCGCGGCGGTGAGGGCGGCGACGCCAGCCGCGGCACCGGCGAGGACGCCGAGGGCAGCGAGGAGCAGGGACCCGGGCGGGGCGGGCGCCGCTCGCGGTCGCGCACCCGCCGCCGTGCCGGCGAGGTCGTCGCGGGGTCCGAGGGCGAGACCCCGGCCGAGGACGCCTCCGACACCGGCACCGACGGCGGCGCCGCCGGCGACGCCGTCTCCGAGCGCACCGAGGAGGCGTCGGACGGGGACCGTCCGCGCCGCCGGCGCCGTCGCGGCGGCCGGGGCTCCGGCTCCCGCTCCGGTGGCGGCCCGGGCGCCGAGGAGACCGCGAACGAGTCGGCGTCCGCCGCCGCCACCAGCGAGTAGGCCCGGCGCGCGGTGAGCTCGCCGACGTCGTCGCGGACGTCAGGGCCGGCATCCGGCCCCACGGCCGACCGGGCGGATCCACAGGACCCGCCCGGTCGACGCCGGCTGCCCCCGCCCGAGCGGCGGCGTCGCGGCGACCTGGTGGCCGTCGCGTTCCTGGCGGTCGCGGCCGTCGTCGGCACGCTGCTCGTCCTGGCCTCCGGCGACGCCGGGGACACCGACGCCCGGGTGGCCCCGGTGCCGCTCGCGCCGTCGCCCGACGGGCCGGTGCCGACCACGCTCACCGAGGCGTGGCGTGCCGAGAGCCCGGCGACCCCGGCACCGCTGGCCATCGGTCCGGCCGTCGTCACCGCGGGCCCGGACGGCGTCGCAGGCCTCGACCCGGCCACGGGCCGCGAGGCCTGGCGCTACTCCCGCCCCGAGGCGCCCTGCACCGTGGGGTCGGGCTTCGGCGACGTGCTCGCGGTCTTCCGTACCGACGGCGCGCTGGGCACCTGGTGCTCCGACGTCGCCGCCCTCGATCCGGCGAACGGGTCGCGTGGGCCGTCCCGCAACGCCGACCTGCGCGAGGGCACCCGCCTGCTCGCCGACCGCGACCACGTCACCGGCACGGGCGCCGACCACGTCGAGACCTGGCGCTCGGATCTGGTGCTGACCACCGAGGTCGGCCGCGTCGCGACGCCGGTGCAGCCCCCCGACGCCCAGCCGCGGGCCGGGTGCACCAACGGCTCGATCGCCGTCGGCGGCGGCACCGTCGGCATGATCCAGCGCTGTCCCGGCGACGACTCCGACCGCCTGACCGTGGTCGACGCCGACCCCTCCAGCTCCGAGAAGCCCGAGGAGCGCTCCAGCACGCTGCTCGGCGTGCGCGGCGCCCGGCTCGTCGCGCTCACCGACCAGCGCGCCGCCTGGGCCGCCCCGGGCGGCACCCTGCACGTCGTCGGCACCTCGCCCGACACCGCCGACCTCGCCGGCACGGTCGACGTACTGGGCCCTGCCGCGGGGCCGACCACCGACCCGCCGGACCTGGCCGCGACCGTCCGTCCCGTCGGGCCGGTGCTGCTCTGGTGGACCGGCACCGCCACGGTCGCGCTCGACGCCGGGGACCTGCGTCCGCGGTGGACCGTGCCCGGGGCGCTCGGTGCGGGCGCGGCCTGGCCGGGCAGCGCCCCGGGCGCCGTCGCCCTCGTGCCCGTCCCCGACGGTCTGGCCGTGCTGGACGCGGCCACCGGCGCGCCGCGCGGCCCGACGATCCCCGTCGCGCGCCGCCTGCCGGCCGGCAGCCCGGTCGCGGTGGCAGCCACGGGCACCACGCTGGTCGAGCTGCGCGGCTCCACGGTCGTCGCGCTGCGCCCGCCGGGCTGAGGGGCCGGACGGGCGGGCCCGATGGGGTCGCCGACACGCCCCGGACCGGCGCCGGATGCGGCAGAGTGACGTGGGTGGGCCGCCCCGAGACCCCTGACACCGCCCGGCCGGTCGGCGCCGCGGCGGACCGGGTCGCGCCGGGCCGCCCGCCCGATGCCTCCCCGGCCCTGCCCCCCGTCCGCGGGAGGGCCCAGCGCCACCCGCACGGGGCCCGCACGATCACCGTCGACTCCGCCCTCGGCCCCCTGACGGCCTGGCGCGCCGACGCCGACGAGGCCGCCGCGGTCGAGGGCCCGCCCGCGACGGCCGTGCTGCTGCCCGGGTACTCGGGCTCGAAGGAGGACTTCGCGCCCCTGGTCGACGCGATCGCCGCGGCCGGGATCGGGGTGCTGGCCCTCGACCTGCCGGGCCAGTACGAGTCGCCCGGCCCCGAGACCGAGGCCGACTACCGCCCGGGAGCGCTCGGCCCGGTGGTGGCCGGGGTCGTCGCCGACGAGGCCGCGGCCGGGCGACGGGTGCTGCTGCTCGGGCACTCCTTCGGCGGGCTCGTCGCGCGGGCGTCCGTGCTGGCCGGGGCGCCCGTGCACGGCCTGACCCTCATGGACTCCGGGCCCGGCGAGCTGCCGATGGGCGGGCGGCGCACCCAGCTCGACGTCCTCGAGCCCGTCCTGCGCCGCCGCGGCATCGACGCGGTCGTGGCGCTGCGCGACGCGTCGGGTGAATGGTCGTCGACCGACCCCGAGGTCGTGGCCCTGCTGCGCGAGCGCCTGCGCCGCTCGGCGGTCGCCGGGCTGCTCGGCATGGGCGACGCGCTGCGCTCCGAGCCCGACCGCACCGCCGAGCTCGTCGCCGCCGTCCGCGCCCGGCGGGTGCCGTGCCTGATCGTCTGCGGGGTCGACGACGACGCCTGGCCGGTGAGCATGCAGCGCACGATGGCCGACCGCCTCGAGGCCGAGTTCGCGAGCATCCCCCACGCGGCGCACGCCCCGAACGTCGAGAACCCGACCGCCCTGCTCGACGTCCTCGTCCCCACATGGCGCACCTGGCTGCGGGACGACATGCTCGGGTAGTGCGCTCCGACGACGGCTACTTCGGTCCCGGCAGCGTCACCTGGCGCGTGCTCGCCGACCCCGCCGCGGGCCCCGGCGGCATCTCGTCGCTGTTCATGCAGGCCCTGCACCCGCTCGCGATGGCAGGGGTCGAGCAGCACTCCGACTTCCACGACGCCTTCTGGCCGCGGCTGCAGCGCACCGCGGAGTACGTCATGACGGTGACGTTCGCCGACCGCGCGAAGGTGGACGGCGCCGCCGCCCGCGTGCGCGCCGCGCACGAGTGGGTCCGGGGCACCGACCCGGTCACCGGCCGCCCCTACGCCGCGGGCGATCCCGACCTGCTGCGCTGGGTGCACGTCACCGAGGTCAGCTCGTTCCTCGAGGCGGTGCGCCGCGCCGGCGCCCCGATCAGCGACGCCGAGGCCGACGAGTACTACCGCGAGCAGGTCGTCGCGGCGCAGCTGCTCGGAGCCGTCGACGTCCCCGCGAGCTGCGCGGACGTGGCCGACTACGTCGCCGACGTCCGCCGCACCGACCTGGTCGCGTCGTCCACCAGCCGCGCGGCCGCGCTGCGCCTGCTGGTGCCGCCGATGTCGCTGCGCACGACGCTGACCACCCCGGCCCGCCCGGCCTGGACCGCGCTCGCGGCCCTCGGCTTCGCCCTCCAGCCGCGCTGGGCGCGCAGCCTGCACGGCGTCCCCACCCTGCCGACCACCGACCTCGCGGCGACGCTGACGCTGCGCGCCCTGCGCACCGCCGTCCTCGCCCTGCCCGAGGACTGGCGCCGCGGGCCGGTCGCGCGCGAGGCGCTGGCCCGCGAGCGCGAGGCACTCTCCGAGGCGTCCTGAGTCAGGCCCACCAGGAGGTGGACAGCACCACCAGGAGGATCACCGGGACCGCCGCCGCGGCGGCGAGGGCGGGCCCGGACGGCGTGCGCCGGTGGGCGGCGACGGCCGTGGCGCCGATCGCGAGCACGGCGGCGACGACGTGCCCGGCGACGGTGTCGGTGCCCGCTCCCGGGCCGCCGAGAAGGTACGGCGCGGCGATGACCGCGATCGCGAGCACCACGAGACCGCCCGCGAGGACCCGGGCGACGGCCACGAGGCGACGGCGGGGCCGGGCGAGCCGGTCGCGGCGGTAGGCGCGGGGCATGCCACTGGTGGGGAAGCCCCCGGTGCCGGGGAACCCCGACGGCGGGGTGGGGCGCCCGGTCGGGCGGGGTCGGGGCGCGCCGCGACCCGGCGTCCGCCCGGCCGGGGTGCCCCCGTGCGGCGGGGTGGAGTCGTCCTGCGGGGCCCATCCCTGAGGCGGCGTGGGGCGCCAGGGGCCCCAGGCGTCGTCGGGGTCCGGCTCGGGCGCGGCGGCGCGGCTCACGGCGCGAGCCCCGCCCACGCCGGCTCGGCCGGGGCGGCGGCGCGGCCCTCGGGGCAGTGGCGGCGCACGTCGCAGGAGCTGCAGCGGGGACCCGGTGCGGGCGGGAAGAGGCTCTCGGCGAGACGCGGGTCCTCGTCGAGGGCGTCGGCGGCGGCGCCGAGCGCGACGGCCCCGGCCTCGGCGCGGGCGCGGTGCGCGGCCAGGGACTCCTCGTCGTGGTCGACGCCCGCGACGGTCTTGCTGGGCAGGTGGTGCAGCTCGACGCGGTGGCACGGGCGCCGCAGGGCCCGGCGGGCGGCGAGCGCGTAGAGGGCCAGCGCCGGCGACCGGCGGGCGTCATCGGCGTCGGGGATCCGACGTCCCGTCTTGTAGTCGACGACGACGACGTCGCCCTCGCGCTCGTCCAGGCGGTCCGCCCGGCCCTCGGCCACCATCGCCCCGACCGGCGCGCTGAGCCAGCGCTCGAGGCCGACGGTCTCCCCCATCGGCTCCGGGGCGCCGGTGACGGCGTGGCGCTCGACGTAGTCGGCGACCCACGTGCGGGCGCGCTCGCGGTGGGTGGCGGCCTGGGCGTCGTCGCGGAACCCCTCGGACGACCACTGCCGATCGACCTCGGCCGCCGCCCGGGCGGGGCTGCGCCGGGCGGGCGTCGTGCCGTACACCGCCTGCAGGGCGTTGTGCACGACGGCGCCGAGCGTGCTCGCCGCCCGGGGACCCCCGCGCGGGAGCGGGGGACGGTCCAGGTAGGTCAGGCGGTACCGCCGCCGGCAGTCCTCCCAGGTGGCGAGGCGCGACGGGGTCACGCGCACCAGGCGGGCGGGCATGCCCTCCAGACCCAGCTGCATGCTCATCACCGTCCACCCTAGGTGGCGGCGACTCCTCCGTCCGCGAGGACCTCGACGCCCGTCGCGCGGGCCGACGCCCGTACCACGAGGGCCTCGAACACGGCCGGCGCGGTCGTCTCCACCGCGATCGGCGTCGTCTTGTTCGTCCCGTGGTAGTCGCTCGAGCCGGTGACCAGCAGGCCCGTCTCCGCGGCCACCTCGCGCAGGGTCGCGCGGTCGTCGTCGGCGTGGTCGGGGTGGTCGACCTCGACGCCGTCGAGCCCCTCGCGGGCCAGGTCGCGGAGCACGGAGGCCTCCACGACGTCCCCGCGCCTGCGCGCGAACGGGTGCGCGAACACCGCCACGCCCCCCGCGGCGCGGATCATCGCGACGGCCTCGGCGATCGGGGTGTTGTACTTCTCGACGTAGTACGGGCCGCCCTTGCGCAGGAGTTCCCGGAACGCCTCGGAGACCGAGCCCACGACCCCGGCCTCGACCAGCGCCTGCCCGATGTGCGGCCGGCCGGCGGGCGAGTCGGCGGGCAGGCGCGCGAGCAGCGCCTCGCCGTCGATCGGCAGCCCGCCCGCGGCCATCCGCTCCCCCATCGCCCGGAGGCGGTCGCGTCGCGAGTTCCGCACCCGCTCCTGCTCCGCGACGACCGTGGCGTCCTCGGGGTCGAACAGGTAGCCCAGCAGGTGGGCGGTGACCTCCCCGCCCCGCCCGTCCGGGCTCACGGTGGAGAACTCCGCGCCGCGCACCAGCGTCATGCCCGACGGCCTCGCGGTGGCGGCCTCGGCCCAGCCGGCGGTGGTGTCGTGGTCGGTCAGCGCCAGCACCGTGACGCCCGCGGCGGCGGCCGTCGCCACCAGCTCGGTGGGGGTCTCGGTGCCGTCGGAGACCGTGGAGTGGGTGTGGAGGTCAATCAAAGCAGCACGCCGATAGGGATCACGACGCCAGTATCAGCGCCGGCGGCCCCGCGCCCCACCGAACCCCGACCCCGGGAGGGTGTACGAGCGGGTCTGGCGCTTGTCGCCGAACACCAGCTCGGAGATGGCCTCGTAGACCTCTTCGGGGTCGGGCAGGTAGTGGATCTGGTTGAGCGCCTGGATCTGGCCTGCCGACTCGATGACCATCGTCCCGTAGCCGAGCAGGCGCCCGTTGAACGTGCGGATGAAGCTGAGGTCGGTGACCTTCGTCAGCGGCATCATGCCGACGTTGTGGGTGAAGATCCCCTTGGTGAGCATCACCCGCTTGTCGGTGACGACGACCTTCTCCACCCACCACTCGCTGACCTTGTAGCTCGACTTCAGCAGCACGAGCAGCGCGCCGTACCAGAACAGGTTGTCCAGCACGACGTTCTGCGGGAGGAACGCGGCGCCGAGCGCGAGCAGGACGAACAGGACGACGGCCTGCAGCACCTCGCCGACGATGACCGCCCAGTGGCG
The DNA here is from genome assembly GCF_036044095.1 of Actinomycetospora sp. NBC_00405. Classification (NCBI taxonomy): domain Bacteria; kingdom Bacillati; phylum Actinomycetota; class Actinomycetes; order Pseudonocardiales; family Pseudonocardiaceae; genus Actinomycetospora; species Actinomycetospora sp. NBC_00405. Next base: position 5,517,781 of record NZ_CP107938.1, on the reverse strand, counting down.
CCGGAAGCGGATCACCCGCCGTTCGGTCGGCAGGACGTACTCGTCGACCTCGCGGGGTGCCAGCACGACGGCCTCCGGACCTAGAACAACGCTTGGATGAACGCGACCACGGAGGCGGCCGCGTCACCCAGGATAGTGAGGATGTTCAGCACGAGGTCGGCGGAATTCTGCGGCTGCGAGATGACGAAGAAGAGGGCGAACGCGACACCCACGATAATGCCGATCTTCTTCGCGTTCACCAGGTTCCCTCGCGGTGCTCGGTCGACGGTCGTGCGTCGGCAGTATGGGCCGGTCCGGGCGCGGACGGCCATCGGGTCACGGGTGATACTAGGGTGAACTCCTGTGACGATGCGTGACCCGGGGTCGGTGCCCGGCGCGTCGTCCCCGGACGAGGTCCTCTGCGTCGGCGGCATCGTCACCGACGCCGCCGGACGGCTCCTCCTGATCCGCCGTGGCCACCCGCCCGAGGCCGGCCGGTGGTCGCTGCCGGGCGGCAGGGTCGAGCCCGGCGAGACGGTGTCCGAGGCCACCCGCCGCGAGGTCGCCGAGGAGACGGGGCTCGACGTCGAGGTGGGCGAGGAGGTCGGCCGTGTGCGCCGGCCCGCGCCCGACGGCCGGGTCTTCGCGATCCACGACCTGCGCTGCCGCCCGCGCGACCCGGCCGCGACCCCGCGCGCCGGCGACGACGCCGCCGACGCGCGCTGGGTCGACGGCGCCGCCTACGACGCGCTCGACGCGGCCGGGGAGCTCGTCACCGGGCTCACGGCCGCGCTGCGCGGGTGGGACTGCCTGCCGCCCCAGGCCAGCTAGTCGCGCTGCGGGACCGGGCGGCGGGGCTGCTCCGCTTCGAAGGCGTCGTCCGTGCCCTCGGCGGCCGGGCGCTTGGGCACCATGACCTTGCGGCGGTAGATGCAGACCACCACGCCGTCCTGGTTGTAGCCGATCGTCTCGACCTGGACGATGCCGCGGTCGTTCTTCGACGACGACTCCTTCTTGTCCAGCACCGTCGACTCGCCGTAGATCGTGTCGCCGTGGAAGACCGGCTTGACGTGGCGCAGCGACTCGACCTCGAGGTTGGCGATCGCCTTGCCCGACACGTCGGGCACCGACATCCCCAGCAGCAACGAGTAGACGTAGTTGCCGACGACGACGTTGCGGCCCTGCTGGGTCCCGGACGCGTAGTGGTTGTCCAGGTGCAGCGGGTGGTGGTTCATCGTGATCAGGCAGAACAGGTGGTCGTCGTACTCGGTGACCGTCTTGCCGGGCCAGTGCTTGTAGGTCGCACCGACCTCGAACTCCTCGAAGTACCGACCGAACTGCACGAATCCGCCTCCTGAACGTCTGTGGTCATGGCGGTGTCGGACGGGCGACGGGAGAGTCCGCCGTCCGACGCCGCATGTGGCGGCCGTTAGGATGACGGATCGACCGACATGGTGTCGTGCGAGGCGAGGGAGGTGAGACGTGGACGACTCGAGGTCGGACCTTCCGCCCAGTACGGGCCGCGTCTCCTCCCGGACGCCCGCCGCGCGCTGACCGGCGCGGCTCGGCCGGGGAGGGACGCGGTGGCTCATCCGCCCGTAGCCCCCGTCTCCACACCGTCCGGTCCCCGGAGGTCCCCATGCCCAGCCTGCCCACGCTGCGCAACGCCGGTTCCCGCGTGATCCGCCCCGGCCGTCCCCGCACCCAGGACCCGCGGGTGCCGCACGTGCCCCTGTCCGCCTTCGTCGTCGACTGCGCGGTGTACGTCGACGGCAAGCGGCTCGCCGGCCGGTGGACCCACCGCGAGGCGATCGCGGAGGTCCGCCGCCGCGAGGAGGGCTTCGTCTGGATCGGCCTGCACGAGCCCGACGCCGAGCAGATCACCGACATCGCCGAGGTCTTCGGGCTGCACCCGCTCGCCGTCGAGGACGCGGTGCACGCGCACCAGCGCCCGAAGATCGAGCGCTTCAGCGGGACGCCGGGCGGCGGGGACGACATGTTGTTCTCGGTGTTCAAGACCATGCGCTACGTCGCGCACGCGTCGCCGACGACGGCCAACGAGATCGTCGAGTCGGGCGAGCTGATGGTCTTCCTGGGCCGCGACTTCGTGGTCACCGTCCGCCACGGCCAGCACTCCGGTCTGCGCCGCGTCCGGCACCAGCTCGAGTCCGACCCCGAGCACCTCGCCCAGGGCCCGGCGGTCGTGCTGCACGCGATCGCGGACCACATCGTCGACGCCTACCTCGACGTCTCCCAGAGCGTCGAGGGCGACATCGACACGATGGAGGCCGAGGTCTTCGCGCCGTACAGCGATGTCGGCGCGGAGCAGATCTACCTGATGAAGCGCGAGGTCCTCGAGCTGCGCCGCGCCGTCGGCCCGCTCGTGACGCCCGTGCGCCGGCTCACCGAGGGCTACTCGCCCCTCGTGCCGTCGGAGGTCCGCAGCTACTTCCGCGACGTCGACGACCACCTCGCGACGGTGGCCGAGCGCGTGGCGTCGTTCGACGAGCTGCTCACGACCCTCGTCGACGCGGTGCTCGCGAAGATCACGCTGCGTCAGAACAACGACATGCGCAAGATCACCGCCTACGCCGCCCTGCTCGCGGTCCCGACGATGCTCGCCGGCATCTACGGCATGAACTTCGACTACATGCCCGAGCTGCACTGGGAGTTCGGCTACCCGGCGGTGATCCTCGTGATCCTGACCATCTGCGCGGTGCTCTGGCGGACGTTCCGCCGCAACCGCTGGCTGTGAGCTCGGCCGACGATCAGGTGTCGGTGCCCAGCGCCAGCTTGCTCAGCATGTCCCGGGCCTTCTCGGCGTTGCGGGGCTGGCAGAGGACGTCGTAGCGCCCGGCCACGATCTGGCTCTGCGAGGTGAAGTCCCGCCTGCCCCGCGAGGCGCCGTAGGTGATCGCCCCGGACACGACGCCGAAGATGATGCCGATGACGAGGCCGGTGAGGATCGACCCGAACCCGCTGCCGACGGGCGCGAGCAGCGAGAGCACCAGGCCGACGAACAGACCCAGCCAGGCGCCGGACGCGGCGCCGGTGAGCAGCACGCGGCCCCAGGTCAGCCGGCCGATGACCCGCTCGACGAGCATGAGGTCGACGCCGACGATGGTCACGTCGGCGACGGGGAACTCGTTGTCCGCCAGGTGGTCGACGGCGCGCTGGGCCTCCTCGTACTTGGCGTAGGAGCCCACGGGCCAGCCCGACGGCGGCTCGGGGAGGTTCGGCAGCCCGGGCTGGGCGCCGGGGCGGTTCCCGGTGAACGGCGCAGTCACGACTCTTCCCTCGCTGTCCTTCTGACGGCCTTCTGACGTGTCAACGGTGCACCCGGCCGGGGAGTGCCCGGGCCGGTTGCACTGTGACGCGAAACGGTACCGCCGATCGGTGCAGCGAAGGTGATCAGCGCAGCTTGTAGTCCTTGAGCAGGCCGCGGCTGATGATCGTCTTCTGGATCTCCGAGGTGCCCTCGCCGATGAGCAGGAACGGTGCCTCGCGCATGAGGCGCTCGATCTCGTACTCCTTCGAGTAGCCGTAGCCGCCGTGGATGCGGAACGACTCCTCGGTGACCTCCTTGCAGTACTCGGAGGCGAGCATCTTGGCCATGCCGGCCTCGACGTCGTTGCGCTCGCCGCGGTCCTTGAGGCTCGCGGCGTTGACCATCATGTGGTGCGCGGCCTCGACCTTGGTGGCCATCTCGGCGAGCTTGAACGCGATCGCCTGGTGCTGGGCGATCGGCTTGCCGAACGTCGAGCGCTGCTGGGCGTACTCGATGCCCAGCTCGAAGGCGCGGATCGCGATGCCGCAGGCGCGGGCGGCGACGTTGACGCGGCCGACCTCGACGCCGTCCATCATCTGCGCGAAGCCCTTGCCGGGCGCGTTGCCCAGCACCTGGCTCTGCGGGATGCGGTGGCCGTCGAACACCATCTCGGTGGTGTCGACGCCCTTGTAGCCCATCTTGTCGATCTTGCCGGGGATCGAGAGGCCCTCGGCGACCGTGCCGAAGCCGCGGGGCTTGTCCACCAGCAGCGTCGTCAGGTTCTGGTAGGGCTTCTCGGCGCCCTCGTCGGTCTTGACCAGCACCGCGGTGAGGTTCGACGAGCCGCCGTTGGTCAGCCACATCTTGGCGCCGTTGACGACGTAGTCGTCCCCGTCGACCTTCGCGCTGGTCTTGATCGCGGCGACGTCGGAGCCGAGGTCGGGCTCGGACATCGAGAACGAGCCGGTGATCTCGCCGGTCGCCATCTTCGGCAGGTAGTGCGCCTTCTGCTCCGCGGTGCCGTGCTGGCGCAGCATGTAGGCGACGATGAAGTGGGTGTTGATGACGCCCGAGACGCTCATCCACCCGCGGGCGATCTGCTCGACGACGAGCGCGTAGGTCAGCAGCGACTCGCCCAGACCGTCGTACTCCTCCGGGATCATGAGCCCGAACAGGCCCATCTCCTTCATCCCGTCGACGATGTCCTGCGGGTAGACGTCGTCGTGCTCGAGCTGCTGCGCGTGCGGGATGATCTCCTTGTCCACGAAGTCGCGGACGGTGGACAGGATCTCCTGCTGCACATCGGTGAGACCGGCGGTCTGGGCGAGGCGTGCCATGCGTGGTGCTCCTGCTGAGTAGAAGTTACCGACCAGTATGCCGTCGATCCGTCCCGGCGAAGGGCGCCTCTCGCCGCTCTATCCGGCTGAAGGTGCCCTTCGCGCGAGAACGCGGGCGACGGCTCACGACTCCGGCGGCGTCCAGCGCTCGCCGCGGGTCATCCCGGCGGCGCGACCCTTGCCCGCGATGACGAGGGCCATCTTGCGGGACGCCTCGTCGATCATCTCGTCGCCGATCATCGCCGAGCCCTTCTTCCCGCCGGCCTCGGAGGTGAAGTACTCGTAGGCGTCGAGGATGTTCTCGGCGTGGTCGTAGTCGTCCTGGTCGGGCGAGTAGACCTCGTTCGCGGCGTCGATCTGGCCGGGGTGCAGCACCCACTTGCCGTCGAAGCCCAGGGCGGCCGACCGGCCGGCGACGCGGCGGAAGCCGTCGACATCGCGGATCTGCAGGTACGGGCCGTCGATGGCCTGCAGGTCGTAGGCACGGGCCGCCATGAGGATCTGCATGAGGATGTAGTGGTAGGCGTCGCCCACGTCGTAGCCGGGGGGCTGCTCGCCGACCACCAGCGACTTCATGTTGATCGAGGCCATGAAGTCGGCCGGGCCGAAGATGATGGTCTCGTTGCGCGGCGACGCGGCGGCGATGGCGTTGACGTTGGTCAGACCCATCGCGTTCTCGATCTGGGCCTCGATGCCGATCCTGCCGACCTCGTAGCCCATGGTCTTCTCGATCTGGGTGAGCAGGAAGTCCAGCGCGTGGACCTGCTCGGCGTTCTGCACCTTCGGCAGCATGATCGCGTCGAGGTTGGCCCCGGCGCCCTCCACGACCTCGGTGACGTCGCGGTAGGTCCACTCGGTGGTCCAGTCGTTGACGCGTACGACGCGCGTCTTGCCCTCCCAGCCGCCCTCGTTGAGCGCGGCCACGATCGTCTTGCGGGCCTCGGGCTTCGCCAGCGGTGCGCAGGCGTCCTCGAGGTCCAGGAAGATCTGGTCGGCCGGCAGGGTCCGGGCCTTGTCGATGAACTTCTGGCTCGACCCGGGCACCGCCAGACACGACCGGCGGGGGCGGTTCTCGACACTCACGAGTAGCTGACCTCCATGTCCACGTGACCGGCGCCGATGCTGACACGCGCGTCGGCGCAGCATCGGCCGAGGTGGCGACCCTCTCACCCGTGTGCGGATCCGACTCGATACAGCCCGCCGCAGGTCCCGACGGTTAGCCTGCTCCGGTGACTACCGCCATGGGCAGGGTGTTCGTCGCCCGCATGGTCGGGCTGCCCGTCCTCGGACCGGACGGCGAACGGATCGGCCGGGTGCGCGACGCGGTGTGCGCGGTGGCCGTGGGTCCGCGGCCGCCGCGCGTGCTCGGGCTGGTCGTCGGCGTCGCGTCGCGGCGCCGCATCTTCGTGCCGATGCTGCGGGTCACCACCGTCGACGCCGCCGCGGTCACGCTGGCCACCGGGCAGGTCAACCTCCGCGCGTTCGCCCAGCGCCCCAACGAGGTGCTCGTCGTCGGCGAGATGCTCGACGCCCGCGTCCGCGTGGTCGACCACGACGCCGACGCCCAGGTCGTCGACGTCCTCATGGAGCACCAGCGCAGCCGCGACTGGCTGGTCACGCGCCTGGCGGTGCGCGAGCTCGTCGGACGGCTCGGACGGCGGGGGCCGGTGCAGGTGCTGCCCTGGGCCGCGGTGTCGGGGCTGTCGCTCTCGGAGTCCGGGCAGGGCACCGAGCAGCTGCTGGCCACGTTCGAGGACATGCGCCCCGCCGACATCGCCCACGCGCTGATGGACCTCCCGCAGCGGCGCCGCCACGACGTCGCCGACGGCCTCGGCGACGACCGCCTGGCCGACGTGCTCGAGGAGCTGCCGTCCTCCGAGCAGCAGGACCTCCTGCGCCACCTCACCACCGACCGCGCCGCCGACGTCCTCGAGGAGATGGACCCCGACGACGCCGCCGACCTGCTCGCCGACCTGCCCGGCGCCGAGTCCGAGGAGCTCCTCGGCCTCATGGAGCCCGAGGAGTCCGAGCCGGTCCGGCGCCTGCTGACGTACTCGTCGAACACCGCAGGCGGCCTCATGACACCGGAGCCGATCGTGCTCGCGCCCGGGGCGACGATCGCCGAGGCGCTCGCCCACGTCCGCAACCCCGACATCACCCCGGCGCTGGCCTCGATGGTGTTCGTCGCCCGGCCGCCGTCGGCCACCCCCACCGGCCGCTACCTGGGCTGCGTGCACGCCCAGCGCCTGCTGCGCGAGGCGCCGTCGGACCTGGTCGCGGGCGTGCTCGACTCCGAGCTCACCCGGCTCGGGCCCGAGGCGTCGCTGGCCGAGGTGACCCGCTACTTCGCGACGTACAACCTCGTCTGCGGGCCCGTCATCGACGAGGCGGGACACCTGGTCGGCGCGGTGACCGTCGACGACGTCCTGGACCACCTGCTCCCCGAGGACTGGCGGTCGCACCCCGACCCGGAGCCGGCCGCGCGGGGTGGTGGCCATGCCTGAGCCCAGCACCCGCCGGCGCCTCGACCAGCCCGCCGGCACGCGCCGCCTGCGCCTCGGCGTGGACGCGGAGTGGTTCGCCAAGGTCGCGGAGCGCCTCGCCCGGTTCCTCGGCACCGGGACGTTCCTGCTGTGGCAGTCGGTGATCGTGCTGATCTGGATCACGCTGAACGTCTTCGCGATCAGCCTGCAGTGGGATCCCTACCCGTTCATCCTGCTCAACCTCGCGTTCTCCACCCAGGCCGCGTACGCCGCGCCGCTGATCCTGCTGGCGCAGAACCGCCAGGACGACCGCGACCGCGTCTCCCTCGAGGAGGACCGCACGCGGGCGGGCCGGCTCTCCGCCGAGACCGAGTACCTGGCCCGCGAGCTGGCGTCGATGCGCCTGCAGCTCGGCGAGGTCGTCACCCGCGACTACCTGCGCGGTGAGCTCGAGCAGGCGCGCGGCGGCCGGGACGGGCGCGACGACCGGGGCGGCAAGAGCGACAAGGCCCTGGAGAAGGCGGTCACGAAGGCCGTCGACCGGGCCGTCGACCGGCAGCTGGGCACCGTCGTCGAGCAGGCGCTCGTGCGGGCCCTGGAGCGGACGTCGGATCGGGCCGGGGAACCGGCATCGACCACCGACGGCGGGCCGCACAGCAACGGCCGGTGACGGCCCGGTGACCCGGCAGTGACGTGCGACGCGTCCGGGCCGGACAACACGGGCCGGACCGGCACGTAGCATGGCGGTGAGCCGACGGGGGCTGGGCGCGCTCGAGAGAGCCCGGCGCAGCCTCCGCCCCCGGTCCCGACGCAGGGCACTCCCCCGGGACCCCCACGTCCGAGAAGTCGAGAAGGGTCCGATGGCCGAAGCACCGTCCGTCGACGCGATCCGGTCCGCACTGGCCGGCGTCGAGGATCCCGAGATCCACAAGCCGATCACCGAGCTGGGCATGGTCAAGGACATCCGCGTCCTCGACCACGGCAAGGTCGAGGTGGCCGTCTACCTGACCGTCGCCGGCTGCCCGATGAAGGACACCATCACCTCGCGGGTGACCACGGCGGTGTCGGCGGTCTCCGGTGTCACCGCGGTGTCGGTCGAGCTCGACGTCATGAACGACGAGCAGCGCCGCGAGGTCCGCAAGACCGTCCGCGGCGACGCCGACGAGCCGGTCATCCCGTTCGCCCAGCCGGGCTCGCTGACGCGCGTCTACGCCGTGGCGTCGGGCAAGGGCGGCGTCGGCAAGTCGTCGGTGACGGTGAACCTCGCGGCTGCCATGGCCGACCGCGGCCTGTCGGTCGGCGTGGTCGACGCCGACATCTACGGGCACTCCGTACCGCGCATGCTGGGCACCGACGAGCGGCCCACCAAGGTCGACGACATGATCCTCCCGCCGCAGAGCCACGGCGTGAAGGTCATCTCGATCGGCATGTTCACCCCGGGCAACACCCCCGTGGTCTGGCGTGGCCCGATGCTGCACCGCGCGCTGCAGCAGTTCCTCGCCGACGTGTTCTGGGGCGACCTCGACATCCTGCTGCTCGACCTGCCCCCGGGCACCGGCGACATCGCGATCTCCGTCGCGCAGCTGATCCCGGGCGCCGAGCTGCTCGTGGTCACCACGCCGCAGCAGGCGGCCTCCGAGGTCGCCGAGCGCGCCGGCGCGATCTCGCTGCAGACGCGCCAGCGCCTCGCGGGCGTCGTCGAGAACATGTCGTGGATGGACATGCCCGACGGGTCCCGCATGGACCTGTTCGGCTCCGGCGGCGGTCAGAAGGTGGCCGACTCGCTGGCCAAGTCCGTCGGCGGCAACGTCCCGCTGCTGGGCCAGATCCCGATCGACACCCGCCTGCGCGAGGGTGGCGACGCGGGCATGCCCCTCGTGCTCACCCAGCCCGAGTCCCCCGCCGGTGCCGCCCTGCGCGCCGTCGCCGAGAAGCTCTCGGTGCGCTCCCGCGGGCTCGCGGGGATGTCGCTGAACATCTCGCCCGCCGGGCGGTAGCTCGCCCGGTTCCGCAGCGAACGCTGCGTTGCCGGGGACCTCAGCGGCCCCGCTCGCGGTACGCCGCCCGCTGGGCCTTGGTGATCGTCTTCGACCGGCCCCGACGCTCGGCCGCGAGCCGGGCGTCGGTGCGCGCCGCCGCCCACTCGTCCTCGCGCTGGAGCTTGCGGTAGGCCTCCCAGCGCCGCTCCGGGAGCTCGTGCGCGTCGACCGCGGCCCGCACCGCGCACCCGGGCTCGCGGTCGTGCGCACAGTCGGCGAAACGGCAGCCGTCGGCGAGCTCGACGACGTCGGTGAACGCCTTGTCGATGCCCTCGGCGGCGTCGATGAGCCCGACGGCCCGCAGGCCCGGCGTATCGATCAGGACGCCGCCGGCGAAGGGCACGAGCTCCCGGTGCACCGTCGTGTGGCGACCCTTGCCGTCGGAGGCGCGGACCTCCCCGACGGCCAGGGCCTCCTCGCCGAGCAGGGCGTTGGCGAGCGTGGACTTGCCGGCCCCGGAGGGACCGACGAGCACCGTGGTGCCCCGCGCGGCCGTCGCCACGTCGTCCAGTCCCTCGCCGGTCACGGCGCTGACGGCCAGGACCTCGACGCCGGGCGCCGAGAGGGCGAGCTCGGCGACCGCGTCGGCGACCACCTCGAGGCGGTCGGTCTTGGTCAGCACGACCACCGGCGTCGCCCCGCTCTCCCAGGCCAGGGCGAGCAGGCGCTCGACGCGGCCGGCGCGCCCGCCGGCCTCGCACGGGACGGTGACGAGCACGGTGTCGACGTTGGCGGCGAGCACCTGGGCCTCGGAGCGTCCGGAGACGGTGGCGCGCACCAGGGCGGTGCGCCGGGGCAGGACGGCGGCCACGGACGGGGTGCCGCCGGGATCACCGGCGGGATCGACGAGCACCCAGTCCCCCACCGCGGGCGGGACGGGGCAGCGGGCGCGCACGCGGCCGCTGTCGGTGAGGACGTCGACGCGACCGCGGTCGACGCGGGCGACGCGGCCGGGCAGCCGTCCGGCCCTGTGGTGCGCGAGGGCGAGCTGCTCCCACGCGTCGTCCCAGCCGTAGCGGGACAGGGTCGAGATCGATGAGGGTGAAGCAGAGAGCACTGGAGGGGACCCTTCGAGGAGCCGCCGTCGCGTGACGGCGGCGAGGAACCCTGGTGCGCAGCACTCGGCGCGAGCCGGTCGGCGTCACCAGGCGGTGCGTCGGACGGCGCCTCTCATGGCGCCCGTGCGGGCCGCCATGGCGTTCACTCCTCGAACTCCGAGCCCGGGATCGTCCCCGGTCCGGGTCAGCATGCTCCGAGCATCCGGCCGTCGCCAAGCCCTTTCCCGACGAACGAACGGGGAGTTCGTCCGCCTAGAAGCAGCGAACGTCCTACTGAGCACGCCGATAGGGCGTTCGCTCCAACAGGAGGCGAGCTTCAGGCCACCTGCAGCGACCGGCGGGACAGGCCCCACATGGTGCCGTCGATCGTCGTCGTCACCGGCGCCTCGGGATCGGTGGCCGCGCCGAGGGTGACGAACAGCGGCACGAAGTGCTCGGCCGTCGGGTGCGCGTAGGGCATGCCCGGGGCCTCGCGGAAGCGGTACAGCGTCTCGAGGTCGCCGCGGTCGAGGGCCTCGGCAGCCCAGGCGTCGAAGTCGCCCGTCCAGCCCGGGGTGTCCTTCCCGGCGAGCATCTCGCGGGACAGGAACGGCAGCCCGTGGGTCATGAAGCCCGAGCCGATGACGAGCACGCCCTCGCTGCGCAGTTCGCGCAGCCGGGCCCCGATCGCGAGCAGGCGGTCCGGGTCCTCGGTGGGCATGCTCATCTGCAGGACGGGCACGTCGCCGAGCGGGTACATGACCTTGAGCGGCACCCAGGCGCCGTGGTCGAGCCCGCGGCGCGACGCGTGCGCCGGCTGGCCGTCGGGCAGCGTGGCGGCGACGCGGGCGGCGAGCGCGGACGCGTCCGGCGTAGCGTAGGTCATCCGGTAGAAGCGCTCGGCGAAGCCGCCGAAGTCGTACACCAGCGGTATGTTCGCCTCGGCGCTCGTGAGCGTCAGCGGCGCGGACTCCCAGTGCGCCGACACGATGAGGATCGCCTTCGGCGTCGGCAGCCGGTCGGACCACGCGCCGAGGCGCGTCATCCACTCCGCGTCGTCGAACAGCGGCGGGGCACCGTGGCTGAGGTAGAGCGCGGGCAGCGGCCCGTCCTGCGGGGTCCAGGGTGTGCGGCCGGCGGCGCGCTCGCGGGCGCCCGGCTCGAAGGCGTCGAACGCCGCTCCCGGGTGGGCGGTGGCGAACGGGTCCATGGCGGCACGCTCCCGGTCGGTGGTTGATGGTTCAACACCGAACACTACCTGCGAAGAGTTGAAGCATCAAGTAATGTGGGCCCCATGACCGAGGGGCCCTGGCTGGACGACGACGAGCAGCGGGCGTGGCGGCGCACGGCCGCCGTGATGACGCTGCTGCCCGCGGCGCTCGACGCGCAGCTCCAGCGCGACGCCGGACTGACCCAGTTCTCCTACCTGACGCTGGCCATGCTCTCCGAGACGCCGGGCCGGACGCTACCGATGAGCGCGCTGGCCGCCACGGTCAACTCGTCGCTCTCGCGCCTCTCGCACGTGGTCGCGCGGCTCGAGCAGCAGGGCTGGGTCGTCCGCGAGCCCTCGCCGGAGAGCGGCCGGGTCACCGTCGCGCGGCTCACCGACGCCGGCATGGAGAAGGTGCGCGAGACCGCCCCCGGCCACGCCGCCGAGGTCCGCCGGCTCATCTTCGACGCGCTGGACTGCGACGGCGTCGAGTCCCTGGCGTGCGTCGCCGCCGCCATCCTCGGGCGGCTCGACCCCTCCGGCGGGATGCGGGCGAACCCGCTCAGCCAGGAGACCCCCCGGGCTTCCGGCGACCGACGCGCCACGGGGTGATGTCCGGGGGCACGCCCTTGCCCCGGCGCCGGCTCAGCGGGAACGTCGCGTAGGAGCCGTCCAGGAGCGCGCGCGTCGGGCTCGAGACGCACACCTCCCCGGCGCCCGCCGCGTCCGTGATCCGGGCCGCGATGTTGACGTCGCGCCCGTAGTAGTCGCCGCCGAGCTGCTGGGGACGGCCGACGTGGACGCCGGCGCGCAGGTGCAGGCGGTGGCCGTCGACGTCCAGCTCCTCGACGGCGTCGCGGGCCGCGAGCGCCACCTCGACGGCGTCCTGCACGGTCGGGTGGACGGCCATCAGCCCGTCGCCGAGGCGCTTGACCACCCGGCCCCGCCGGCGCACCAACGGCTCGACGGCCGCGCCGACGCGTCGCAGGGCGGTGACGGCGAGGTCGTCGCCGACCTCGAGCGTCCAGTCCGAGAAACCCGCGAGGTCGGTGAACAGCACGACGACGTCGTCCCCGTCCGGCCGCTCCTCGACCCCGGCGTGGGCCTGCCAGAGCTGCAGTGCCGTGAGACCGACCTCGCGCAGCACGCTGGGGCGCGTCGCGGCCAGCGGGGCGAGCTGGGCGGCCACGCGGCCGACCGCGTCGTCACCCGTCGAGAGCGGATCGCCGTAGAACGGGTCGCCCGGGAGCCACGAGCGCGTCCACTCGACGGCCGCGAGCAGCCGCGGGTCGCTGTCGAGGCGGCTGGCCGCCGCGAGCACCCGCCGGCGCATCGGCTCGCCCTGACGCACGATCACGCTGATCGACGCTAACAGCGGAGCCCCGATCGGCTGCCGGCTCATCCCCGTGAGGAGCGACACGAGGATCCGGTAGGCGACCCCGTCAGGTCGCGTCGGGGTCCAGCGGGGCGATCTCGCCCGGTCCGAGAGGGCGGTCCGCCTCCCGGCGCGTGGTCGAGGGCACCGGGACCCCCGTGGCCGTCGGCGGGACCGCCGGGGCCGGGGAGGCGGCCGGGGCGCCCGGCGCGGTCGAGCCGCTCCAGGTGCCGTCGACGGGCGGGTCGGTGAACAGGTGCTGGCGCACGGCGCGGCGGGGGTTGAGGTCACGCACGGAGCGCAGGTCCTCGAGGGGCTTGCGCAGGTCCTCGAACTCGGGGCCGAGCTCGGAACGCAGCTGGTCGCGGGCGCCGGTGGCGTAGTCGCGGACCGTCCGGACGGTGTTCGCGACCCAGGCCGCCGCGGCGGGGAGCCGCTCGGGCCCGAGGACGAAGAGACCGACGAGGGCGAGGACGAGCAGCTCGGGCCAGCCGATGTTGTCGAACATCCCGCCCCCTAGAGCGCGACCTGCAGCGAGAGCGGACGGCCCTGCCGCACGACGCCGAGGGTGATCGCCTGGCCCGGCGGGTGCTCCCGCACGGCCACGACGAGCTCGTCGGCCGACGCGATCGGGCGGTCGTCGACCCGCAGGACCACGTCGCCCTCCAGCAGCCCGGCGCGCGACGCGGGTCCACCCTGGCGCACGTTGAGCACCTGCGCACCGTCCGAGGCGCCGTCCGTGACCGACTTCGCGTTCACCCCGAGGTCGCTGTGGGTGTAGCCGCCGGTGCGGATGATCGACTCGGCGATGACGCGGACGTCGTCGATGGGGATGGCGAACCCGAGCCCGATCGACCCGCCCTCGCCACCGCCCAGCGTGCGGATCGCGGTGTTGATGCCGACGACGGCCCCCGAGGTGTCGACGAGCGCGCCGCCGGAGTTGCCCGGGTTGATCGCCGCGTCGGTCTGGATGGCGTCGATGACGGGGTTCGCCTCGGCGGACTCGGCGTCGAGGCGCACCGGGCGGTCGACCGAGCTCACGATGCCCTCGGTGACCGTGCCGGCCAGGCCGAGCGGCGACCCGATCGCGATGACCCCGTCGCCCACCTGCAGGTCCGACGAACGTCCGAGCTGCGCGACCACGGGGTTGGCCAGCTCGACCTTGACGACGGCGATGTCGGTCTGCGGGTCGCGGCCGACCACCCGCGCCGGCGCCCGCAGCCCCGAGGCGAAGACGGCCTCGAGCGTGGCGCGCGGGTCGGTGGCCGCGAGCTCGACGACGTGGTTGTTGGTGACGATGTAGCCGTCGGGGCTGAGCACGACCCCCGACCCGGTGCCGCCGCTCGACCCCGCCTGGAGCTCGAGGGACACCACGGCAGGCGCGACCCGGCCGGCCACGTCGGCGACCGAGCCCGGCGGGCGCTCGCGCCCCGGCGAGACGGGGGTCAGCGAGGCACCCGGGTCGACGAGACGGTCGGCACCGCCCGCGACCGCCCACCCGACGACGCCCCCGACCCCGCCGAGCACGAGCGCGACGACGGCGAGCAGGGCCAGGGCCGCGGGCTGCACGCGGCGGCCGAGGACCAGCTCGCGCGCCGACAGGCGGGGGCCGACGGGCCGCTCGGCAGTGCTCCCGTGCGGCTCGCGCAGCGCCGGGCCGCCGAGCTCGGCGGCGGCGTCGGGGTTGCGCCACGGGTCGACGGACGACGTGTCGTCCCAGAAGTCGTCGGGGCGGTCGGCGTCCGCGTCGGCGGGGCGGTCGGGGCGCTGCAGTGACGCGGCGGACGTGTCGCTCGCGCCGCCGGGGCGCCCGAACGCGGAGACCAGCGCCGGGGCCGGCGGCTCGTGACGTCCGGACGGATGGGAGCCCGAGTGGCCGTTGACGCCCGCGCCCGGCCCGAACGCGCCCCGGACGCCCTCGGGGCGGCCGAACACCGCCGCCAGCTCGCGCTCCACCGGAGCGGACCGGTGGCCGTTGCCGGTGGCTGTGCCGTTGGCGGTGCCGTTCCCCGAGCCGTGGCCGTTGCCCGTGTGGCCGTTCGTGGTCGGTGACGCGTGGCCGTTGGTGGCGTGGCCGTTCGTCGGGGCGTCGGCACCCGAGCTGCCACCCGGGCCGGCGCCCGACTCGGTCTCCGGCGCGGCGGCGCCGCCGGGCTCCGTGGGGCCGGTCATCGGGTCGCCCCCGTGATCCGGACAAACCGGACGGCGTGGCCGCTGCTGCCCGAGCGGTGGGCGGGGAGGGTCCCGGGCTCAAGGGTGGTGCTCATCGCCCCACCACCGTAGAGCCTCGGGGCGCGGCCTGCGTCGACACCGTCACAGCGTGCGACCAGTGCGGTGAAGGGCCGGTCAGCGCAGGAGGAACGGGTCAGGGTGCGCCGGGACCGTGCGGCGCGGACGCCGGGCTCGACGGGCCCTCGGGGCGGGCGGCATCGCGGACGGAGTCGCTCGCGGTGTCCGTGTCGCGGGTGGCGAGCTGGGCGGCGGCCGCCGTGGGCGTGACCCGCGGCGCGACGCTGCCGGGCGCGGCAGGCGCGGTGCCCGCGACCACGGCCGGGCCGGCGAACGCCGCGAGGGCCGCGGCGCCGACGACGACGCCGGAGCTCACGGCGACGGGCAGACCGAGCGCGCGTCGGCGACCCCAGCGGGACCGCCCGGTCTTCGTCGCACCGCCGGTGACGTCCGCGGTGTCCGGGGTGTCGGCGGTGCGTCCGGCCTGCGCGGGCACGACGAGGGTGCCGTCGGCGGCCACGGCGAGACCCGCGGGAGCGCCGGGCAGCGGCGCGACGTCCGGGATCGAGCACAGGGTGCTGAAGAGGGAGCTCGGCACGCACGGGTCGCCCGCGGCCCGCACCCGGCGCCGGGCCTGCCGCTGGGCGGCGACCTCGGCGGCGCAGGTCAGGCAGCGGTCCACGTGCGCGGACGCGCGGTGCGCCGGGCCGGGCGGGAGCTCCTCGTCGACGAAGGCGACGACCGCGTCGAGGGCGAGGTGCCCGGACTCGGTGAACCGCTCCGACCAGCCCGACCACCCGGAGCGCCCCGAAATCATGCGGGCCCCCCGACGGGGACGGCGGCGACGCGCTCGGCGGCGCGGGACTCGAGCGAGGCGCGCAGCGCCTGGCGCCCGCGGTGGATGCGACTCCTCACGGTCCCCAGTTTGACACCCAGCGTCGCCGCGATCTCCTCGTACGACAGTCCTTCGACGTCACAGAGAACGACGGCGGCGCGGAACTCGGGCGCCAGGGCGTCGAGCGCGGCCTGTAGATCGGGGTCGAGGTGGGCGTCGGACCACACCTGCTCCGGGCTCGGGTCGCCGCCGGGGAGACGGTCGGTGTCCTCGGGCAGTCCCTCCATCCGCAGCCGGGCGCGGCGGCGCACCATGTCGAGGAAGAGGTTGGTGGTGATGCGGTGCAGCCAGCCCTCGAACGTCCCGGGCTTGTAACCGGCGAGCGAGCGGAACACGCGGATGAACGTCTCCTGCGTGAGGTCCTCGGCGTCGTGGGCGTCGCCGGTGAGGCGGAAGGCCAGCCGGTACACGCGGTCGGCGTGCTGGCGCACGACGTCGTCCCACGTCGGCGGAACCCAGGCCTCACCCTCACCGGCGTGGTCGGAGGCCGACTCGACGTCGGTCACGGTCTCGACGGGGCGGTCGAGGACCGCGGTGGCGGGGCGGTCGGGCATCGGGGTGCGTGCTCCTCGGCTCGTCCTGGTGGTGCCGGTCGGGGATTCCGGCGACCTGGTACCACCATGGCGGGCCCTCATGTCACGGACGTGAGGTCGTGCTGAGAGACGGCTGAGGATCCTGGGGGTTGCTCGTCACACGCCTCGGCCCCGACCGGGTGAGCGGCGAGTCGGCGCGGCACGCCGTCCGGGCCGCCCGGACGATCTAGCCTGTTCGGATGGCGACGGGGCGCCCCGGGGGGCGCGGTGGAGGCGTGCGCGGCACGCCCCGCGCGCTGCGGGCGGTCCGGCGTGACAACCCTGCGGCGAACGGTACGGCGACCGACGGCGACGGCGCCAGCGAGGCCCCGTCGCCCGCGGCCGTCCGCGCGGGCTCCCGCATCGGCGAGCGCGCCGAGGCCTTCCTCGCCGAGGACCCCCTGCTCGCCGGCCTGCGCGAGCAGTCGGTGGCCGAGGGCGTCGTCGCCGTCGCGCCGGCCACGGCGGCCGCGCTGACCTTCCTCGCGACGTCGACGCGGGCGCGCGCCGTCGTGGAGATCGGCACCGGGCTCGGCGTCGGCACCGTGGCCCTGCTGCGCGGGATGCCCGCCGACGGCCTCCTCACGAGCATCGACACCGACGGCGGCCGGCAGGCCCGGGCCCGGGCGGCGTGCGTCGAGGCGGGCTTCGGGCCGGGCCGCGTGCGGATGATCACCGGGTCGTCGCGGCAGGTGCTGCCGAAGCTCTCCGACGGCGGGTACGACCTCGTCGTCGTCGACGGCGTCACCACCGACTTCCCCCGCGACCTCGAGGCCTCGCTGCGCCTGCTCCGCCCGGGCGGGGTGGTCGTGCTCGACGACGTGCTCTGGCAGGGCCGCGTCGCCGACCCGGTGCGCCGCGAGGCCGTCGCGGGCGCGCTGCGCGAGACGGTGCGGGCCGTGCGCGAGGACGAGCGCCTGGTCCCGCTGCTGCTCCCGGTGGCCGAGGGCCTGCTCTGCGCGGCGCGACGCTAGGGGCTCCGCCGCAGGCCCCTCGCCGCGCAGAACTCGACCAGCGTCCGGGTGGCGAAGCCCGTGGCGCCCTTGGCGACCTCCTCGTGCGGGGAGTCGCAGCGCGCCGGGCCGGCGATGTCGAGGTGCACCCACGGCCGCCCGTCGGTGAAGCGGCGCAGGAACAGCGCCGCGGCGATGCCGCCGGGGCCGGGCGGGGCCTGGCGCACGTCGGCGATCGTCGAGTCGACGTCGGTGTCCAGGTGCTCCGACAGCGGCATCGGCCACCACGACTCGCCGACGGCGGCGCCGGCGTCGACGATCGCGGTGCGGAGGTCGGGCGAGCTCGCGAACACCCCGCCGGTGCGCACGCCGAGCGCGACCTTCATGGCCCCGGTGAGCGTGGCGACGTCGACGACGACGTCCGGCGCGAGCTCCTCGAGAGCGAACGCGATCGCGTCGGCGAGCACCATGCGGCCCTCGGCGTCGGTGTTGGTGACCTCCGAGGTGGTGCCCCCGCGGTGCCGCACGACGTCGCCGGGCCGGTAGGCCGAGCCGGACACGTGGTTCTCGGCCAGCGGGACGAGGCCGGTCACCCGGACCGGGACGTCCAGGCGCGCCACCGCCCGCATCGCGGCGACCACGGCGGCGCCGCCGGAGCAGTCGGTGCGCATGTCCGCCATGCCGGCGTTCGGCTTGATCGAGATGCCGCCGGTGTCGAACGTGATGCCCTTGCCGACGAGGACGACGTGGCCCGCGTCCGGCGCGGCGCCCGTCTCCGTATCGGGGGGTGACCAGCGCAGCTCCAGGAAGCGCGGCGGGCGTGACGAGCCACCGCCGACGGCGAGGACGCCGCCGAACCCGTGCTCGGCGAGCCAGGCCTCGTCGCGGACCGTCACCTCGAGGCCCCGGGCGTCGGCGACGAGGTCGGTCGCGGTGGTGGCGAACCAGTCCGGCGACTTGGTGCCCGACGGTGTGTCGGCGAGGTCGCGGGCGCGCGCCGTGGCGGTGGCGAGCTCGACGGTCCGCTCGACCGTCCCGTGGTGCTCGGCGGGGACGTCGAGGTGGACCGTCACCCGGGCGCCGGGGCCCGTGGACTTCACGGAGAACCGGTGCGAGCCCAGCACGACGCCGAGCGCCAGCGACGCCCAGTCGTCGGCGGTCTCGGGAAGGTCCTCGGGACGCGCGGGCGCCAGGGTGGCCGCGCGGGGCCCGTCGCCGGCGCCCACGGCCGCGCCCGGGGCGTCCCGCAGCGCGCGTACGGCGGCGGCCCCGGCGGCGCGCCAGTCGCGGGGACGGCCTTCGCCGACACCCACCAGCCACTGCGCGGGGGCCGGGCCGGGGAGTGCGGCGACGGAGCCGGCCGACGGGCGCCAGCCCGGGGGCGCGCCCTCGACCGCCCCGTCGCCGTCGAGGGCCTCGTCGTTGCCGGCGCTCTCGGTCGACTCGTCGGAGGTGGTGTCGGACCCGTCCGCGCCGTCGCGTCGGCGCCACCGCAGGACGGCGACCGGGCCGTCCGGGACCGCGGTGGTCAGCGTGGCGAGCGGGGTGGGCAGGGCCGGGGACGCGAAGGGCGCGTCCCCGGTCACGGCGTCCCGCCCGGCGGTTGCGGTGCTCAGCCGACCACGCCCGTCAGAGCCTCCCGCAGGTCGCCCGCCTCGTCCGCCGTCATCTCGACGACGAGGCGCCCCCCACCTTCGAGCGGCACGCGCATCACGATGCCGCGCCCCTCCTTGGTGACCTCGAGGGGACCGTCTCCGGTCCGGGGCTTCATGGCCGCCATAGCGTGCTCCCTCCGCGAGCTGCGTCGTTCCCGTTCCCCGCGTCGCCCGCGTGGGCGTCCGGAGAGCGAGCGCCGTGTGACAGGCGACGATTCTTCACCATGCGACCGACCGGCACGACACCGGAGCGATCACCCGGGCGTGTCCGCCCCGGTCACGCGGCCGGTCAGACCCCCGGTGCGCCGATCGCGCGGAAGCATCCGGCCACGTGGTCGTCGACCATCCCGGTCGCCTGCATCAGCGCGTAGCAGGTCGTCGGGCCCACGAACCGGAAGCCGCGGGCCCGCAGCGCCTTCGCCATCGCGGCCGACGCGGGGGTGGTCGCGGGCACGTCGTCGAACCCGCTCGGCGGCTGCTCCCGCGGGGGCGGGGCAAACGACCAGAGCAGGGTGTCGAGGTCCTCGTCGCGGTCGGCCAGGGCCAGCACGGCGCGGGCGTTGGCCACCGTCGCCTCGATCTTGGCGCGGTTGCGCACGATGCCCGCGTCGGCCAGCAGGCGTGCGGTGTCGGTCTCGTCGAAACGGGCGACGGCCTCGGGGTCGAACCCGGCGAAGGCCTCCCGGAACGCCGGGCGCTTGCGCAGCACGATCAACCAGGAGAGACCGGACTGGAACGCCTCGAGGCTGATCCGCTCGTAGAGCGCGTCGCGGCCGTGGAGCACCCGGCCCCACTCGCGGTCGTGGTACTCGGCGAGCAGCTCGCTGCCCCCGCCCCACGGGCAGCGGCCGACCCCGTCGTCGCCGACGATCGCGCTCACCGCCTGCTCACCGCGACCAGCTCTCCTCGCACCGGCGGGCCAGGAGGTCGAGCGAGCGCTTGACGCCCCAGGCGAACGCCGGCTTGACCAGCGGCCACCCCAGCGCCCCGAGGGCGCCGAGCGGCAGGTCGAGCTGCTCGCTCCACACGAACGTCGACGCCTCGCGACCGTCGTCGGTGCGGCGCTCCAGGACGGTGAACACGCCGCTGCCGCGCACGACCCGGCCGGTGTGGCGGACGGTCGCCCGGTGCGGCGGGTCCCAGCCGACGATCTCCATCGTGTCGGTGACCCCGAGGGGCCCGACGCCGGTGGTCGCGGCGAGCTCCGACCCGACGCTCGTGCCGTCGCCGCGCGTGACCTTCACGGCCGTGCCGAGCATCCACTCACCCTGGGACTCCCAGTCGGTGACCTCGCCCCACACCGTCTCGACCGGTGCGTCGACGTCGACCGACACCGTGATCTCCCGTCGCGCCATCCGGCGTTCCTCCCGCGTGCTGTCGGGACCCGCGTCAGCGTCCGGGGCCGTCGATGCCGGACATTCCCCGCCCGGCACCGGACGACGCCCCCTGTGACGCAGCTTGTGCCGGGCCGAGCGCGTCCCGGCCCGTCACGGTCGGGTCGGTCGGGTCGGTCGGGTCGGTCGGCGTCGGGTCGGCCAGGTCGGGCGCGGGCTCGGCGTGGCCGTTGAGCGTCGACGCGGGCGCCTCGCCGTCGGTCTCCACCGCCTCGATGCGGGCGCGCAGGGCGTCGACCTCGGACGCGAGGCGCTCGAGCGCCCAGTCGACCTCGCTGCACTTGTAGCCGCGCAGGGCCTGCTGGAAGCGCAGGTCGCGCACGTCGCCGGCGGTGAGGTCGCGGGCGGGCAGCCGCGTGGGCGTGGCGCCGGGCGGCATGGGGGCGAGCTCCTCGCCCCGGCCGAAGACGAAGGCCGCCAGCAGGTAGACCGCGGCGGCCACGAGGCCCACCACGATGACGTACACCAGCGCGCTGCCCATGGCCCTCGATCGTAGGGGTGCCGACCGATGCTCTCCGTCAGCTCCCGGTGGCCCGCTGTGTCGCGAGCGGCGGGCGGTCCGTGGTGGCGACGGCCTGCTCGTCGGACAGCCAGTCGCCGTCGACCGGCACGAACTGCGTCAGCGGGTCCGCCCCCGGGTGCCCGGGGACGCAGCGGCGCAGCACCGCGTCGAGGACCTCGGCGGCGGTGGCACCCAGGGCCCGCAGGCTGCGGTGGCGGTGCTTGCGCACGCCGAGGTCGACCTGGGCGATCGCGTCGAGCCCACGCGTGGTGTGGGTGTCGAGGAGCAGGCCGATCTCGACGCCGTAGCCCGCGGCGAAGGGCAGCGACTCGAGCAGCTCACGGGTCGCGGCGTACTCGCCGCCGAGGGGCTGCACGACGCCGGAGAGCTCGGGGCGCAGCGCGGCGAGGGCGGGCCGCGCGGTCAGCTCGGTGACCCGGCCGCCGCCGGTCAGGGCCGCGCCGGCGTCGGCCATCCCGGAAGACGGGAGCCGTAAGGGCCGGTGGTAGAAGCCCTTGACCAGCGCCACGCCGTCGACGGTGAGCAGCGGGCCGAGCAGGTTCACGACGAAGTCGGGGCCGAGGTCGACGAGGTCGGAGTCGAGGAAGACCACCAGGTCTCCCGACGTGGCCGCGAGCGAGCGCCACAGCACCTCGCCCTTGCCGGGGCGGACCGGGATCTGGGCCAGGACCGGGATCTCGCGGAGCACGGCGTCCCGTGACACGACACGGGCCCCGGCCGCACGGGCGCGGGCGACGGTGGCGTCGGTGGACCCGGAGTCGACGACGACGATCTCGTCGACCAGCGTGCCGAGCAGGGGCCGCACCGCGGCGACCACGCCGCCGACCGTCGCCTCCTCGTCGAGCGCCGGCAGGACCACCGACACCGTCCGTCCGGCACGGGCCGCGGTGAGCTCCGCCGCGGTCCACGTCGGGCGGGTCCAGGTCCGCCGCGGGAACCACTGCTCGGTCGCGTCCCTCACCGACGGTCCTGAGCGTGCCGAGGAGATCGTGTATCAAGACGGCATGGTGACCGAGCACCGGGACGTGGCCCGCGGCGTGGGAACGGTGTCCGGGTCGTGAACGTCATGGCCGGACCGTCCGCACCGACGCAGATGGTGATCCGCGGCCGGCGCCTGAGCCGGGACCGCGCCCTGATCATGGCGATCGTCAACCGCACCCCGGATTCGTTCTACGACAACGGCGCCACCTGGGCGCCGGAGGCGGCGCAGGCCGCCATCGGCGACGCCGTCGCCGCCGGCGCGGACGTCGTGGACCTCGGCGGTGTCCCCGCGAGCCCCGGCCAGGACGTCTCCGTCACGGAGGAGCTCGACCGGGTGGTGCCCACCCTGCGCTGGGCCCGGGAGCGCTTCCCCGACCTCGTGATCAGCATAGACACCTACCGCGCCGAGGTCGCGGACGCGTGCCTCGCCGCGGGCGCCGACCTGGTCAACGACAGCTGGGCGGGCTGGGACCCGGAGATCCTGCCCGCCACCGCCGCCCACGGGGCCGGGTACGTCTGCGCCCACACCGGCGGCCTGACGCCCCGCACCGACCCGGTGCGGCCCACCTACACCGACGTCGTCGCCTCGGTCGTCGACGACACCACGGCCCTCGCCGAGCGCGCGATCGCCGCCGGGGTCCCCGCCGAGGGCATCCTGCTCGACCCGACCATCGACTTCGGGAAGAACACCCTGCAGAGCCTCGAGGTCCTGCGCGGCCTGCCGCGGCTCATCGCCACCGGGATCCCGGTCCTGCTCGCGATGTCGAACAAGGGCGTCGTCGGCGAGACGCTCGACGTGCCCCTCGACGGCCGGCTGACCGGCACGCTCGCCGCCACGGCCCTGGCCGCGCAGGCGGGGGTGACCATGGTGCGGGTGCACCAGGTGGAGGAGACCCGCCAGACGCTGGAGATGGTGGCGAGCATCGCCGGGCACCGGCCCCCGTCCCGCGCCGAGCGCTGGATGAGCTGATGCAGCAGGTCTGGCCGCTGCCCGCGCGGGCTCTCGACGAGGACGCGCTCGAGGAGCTGTACACGTACCCGGCCGGCGACGAGGACAGGGACCACTGGCTCGCGGTCAACTTCGTCAGCTCCCTCGACGGCGGCATCGAGGTCGAGGGGACGTCGGCCGGGCTGTCCACCCCAGCCGACCGGCGGGTGTTCGCGCTCGGGCACGACCTCGCCGACGTGGTCCTGCTCGGGGCGGGAACGGCCGTCGCCGAGGACTACCCGGGGCTGCGGCCCGACGCCACGACCACCGCGCGGCGCGAGCGGCACGGGCTGTCGACCGTCGCGCCGCTCGCCCTCGTCACCTCGGGGGCGTCACTGCCCGCCGACGCCACCAGCGTCACCGACGTCCTCGTCCCGTCGATCGTGGTCACGTGCGCGAGCGCCCCCGAGGAGCGGCGGCGCGCCTGGTCGGACGCGGGCGCGCGCGTCCTGCTGGCCGGCGACGACGAGGTGGACCTCGCCGACGCGCTCCGGCAGCTCGCCGACGCGGGGCTGCGGCGCATCGACTGCGAGGGCGGTCCCGGCCTCGTCGGCAACCTGCTCGCCCGCGGCCTCGTCGACGAGATCCGCCTGAGCATCGCTCCGCTGGCCGTGGCGGGCCGGGCGGCACGGGTGGCCTCCGGCGCGATGGCGCTGAGCCCCCCGACGGCCTTCGAGGTCGCGTCGCTGCTCGTCGACGACAGCACGCTGCTGGTCCGTTACGTGCGCTGAGCTACGCGCGATGGCCGGCCGCGAGGGCGTCGAGCGCGTCGTCGACCGTCTTCGTCCGCACCACGCCCGCCATGCCGCGCTCCGAGACGTAGCCGGTGCCCCGCAGGCCCTCGAGCCAGGCGAACAGGGGGGCGTAATGGCCGTCGGGGTCGAGGACGACGACGGGCTTGTCGTGCATCCGCAGCGACCGCGAGGTCCACGCCTCGAAGAGCTCCTCGAGCGTCCCGAGCCCGCCGGGCAGGGCGAGGACCGCGTCGCTGCGCACGTCCATCTCGCCCTTGCGGGTGCGCATGTCGGGCACGATCACCAGGTCGTCGGCCTCGTCGTCGGCGACCTCGTACGCCACGAGGGCCTCGGGGATGACGCCGACGGTGCGGGCGCCGCCCTCGCGCGCGGCCCGGGCCACCGCGCCCATCATCGACACGCGCCCGCCGCCGGAGACCAGGCTCCAGCCCCGCGCGGCGATCGCCGTGCCGACCTCGGCGGCGAGCGCGACGGCGGACTCCGGCACCGGTCCGGAGGCGCAGAACACGCAGACGGCGAGCGTCACGAACCTGCCCTCACGATCCCACCGCCTCGCGGAACCCCTCCTCGACGATGGTCACGACCTCGTCGATGTCGTCGGTGAGGTGGATGAGGTCCACGTCACGCTGGCTGATGGTGCCGGCGGCGATCGCGGGGCCGGCGAGCCACTCGAGCAGCCCGCCCCAGTAGTCGCGTCCGAGCAGGACGACCGGGAAGCGGGTGACCTTGCCGGTCTGCACGAGCACGAGCGCCTCGAACAGCTCGTCGAGCGTGCCGAAGCCGCCCGGCAGGCAGACGAAGGCCTGCGCGTACTTGACGAACATCGTCTTGCGGGCGAAGAAGTAGCGGAACCCGACGCCGAGGTCCACCCAGGGGTTCAGGCCCTGCTCGAACGGCAGCTCGATGCCCAGGCCGACGGACAGGCCGCCCGCCTCGGACGCGCCGCGGTTGGCCGCCTCCATCACTCCCGGGCCCCCGCCGGTGATCACCGCGTAGCCGGCGCGCGCCAGTGCGGCGCCCAGCTCGACCCCGCGGGCGTACTCGGGATGGTCCGTCGCGGTGCGCGCGGAGCCGAAGACCGTCACCGCCCGCGGGATCTCGGCGAGCACGCTGAAGCCCTCGACGAACTCGGCCTGGATGCGCTGGAGGCGCCAGGCGTCGGAGTGCACCCAGTCGACGGGCCCGCGGGAGTCGAGCAGGCGCTGGTCGGTGGTCGACGACAGACGGGCCGGATCCCGGTGCTCGGATCGGCGGCGGTCGATGGTGGTCGGGCGCGGGGCGGTGGCATCCCGGCCGGCCGGGTCGTCGTGGAGCATGCCGCCGAGCCTAGGAGCACCCCACGAACGGGGCCGGTCCGTGGGGTGACGGCCGGCATGACGGCCGCGGTTTCGGGCGGGACCGGGCGTGGCACCCGAAGTTGAACCGACAACTACTCCTCTGGAGGCTCCCCATGGCCACGGCCACCCCGAAGGTCGCGATCATCTACTACAGCTCCACCGGCACGATCCACGCGATGGCCCAGGACTACGCGAAGGGCCTGGAGAACGCCGGCGCCGAGGTGCGCATCCGCAAGGTGCACGAGCTGGCGCCGCCCGAGGCGATCGCCGCGAACGAGGCCTGGGCGCAGCACGCCGAGGCGACCAAGGACGTCCCCGAGGCCACGGCCGACGACGTGCTGTGGGCCGACGCCGTCGTGTTCGGCACGCCGACGCGCTACGGCAACGTCACCGCGCAGCTCAAGCAGTTCATCGACACGCTCGGCCCGCAGTGGGCGCAGGGCCAGCTCGCCGACAAGGTCTACTCCGGGTTCACCTCGACCTCGACCGCCCACGGCGGCCAGGAGTCGACGCTGCTCGCGCTCTACAACACGATCCACCACTTCGGCGGCATCCTCGTGACCCCGGGCTACACCGACCCAATCCAGTTCACCACCGGGAACCCCTACGGCCCGTCGCACGTCGACGGCCAGGGCTCGATCCCGATCTCGGACGACACGCGCCAGGCGACGCAGTACGCCGGCCACCGCGTCGCGACCGTCACCCGGCAGATCGTCGCCGGGCGCAACGAGGTCGCCGCGATCTGAGCGAGCCGTCCGGGCGTTCTGGCGAGGGGCACCGTTCGCCGCTCTATTTGGCTGAAGGTGCCCTTCGCGCGGTACAGGTGCGCGGCAGGTGCGGGACCCGAGCGCGCGTTCTGGCGAAGGGCACCGTTCGCCGCTCTATCCGGCTGAAGGTGCCCTTCGCGCGGTACAGGGCGCGGGTTTCCGGGGCACCGCGCCGTCCGGTCAGGTGCGCGTCAGGTACCCGCGCAGCACGTCGCAGGCGGCGGTGACGGCCTCGACCGGCACCGACTCCTCGCGGGTGTGCGCCAGGTTCGGGTCGCCGGGGCCGAAGTTCAGCGCCGGGATCCCGAGCGCGGCGAAGCGGGCGACGTCGGTCCAGCCGTACTTGGCCACCGGCGTCGTCCCCGTCGCGGCGACGAAGTCCGCGGCGGCGGGCGCGGCGAGGCCGGGCAGCGCGCCCGGGGCGGCGTCGGTCTCCGTGAGGTCGAAGCCGTCGAGCACCCCGGCCACGTGCTCGCGGGCGTCGTCGAGCGACCGGTCGGGCGCGAAGCGGAAGTTCACCGTCACCTCGCACACGTCGGGCACGACGTTGCCGGCGACACCGCCCGCGATCCGGACCGCCTGCAGGCCCTCGCGGTAGCGGCACCCGTCGATGTCGACGTCGCGGGCGGTGTGGTCCGCCAGCCGGGCCAGCACCGGGGCCGCGGCGTGGATCGCGTTCTCCCCCAGCCACGAGCGCGCCGAGTGCGCGCGCCGGCCGGTCGTCCGCACGACGACCCGCAGCGTGCCCTGGCACCCCGCCTCGACCTGCCCGGACGTCGGCTCGCCGAGCAGCGCGAGGTCGGCGTCGAGCCAGTCGCGGTGCTCGCGCTCGAGCCGGCCGAGCCCGTTGCGCGCCGACTCGATCTCCTCGCAGTCGTAGAGCACGAGCGTGACGTCGTGCGCGGGCTCGCGGACGGCGGCGGCGAGGTGGGTCATCACGGCGACCCCGGACTTCATGTCGCTCGTCCCGCAGCCGTAGAGCGTCCCGCCCTCGCGCCGCGACGGCACGTTGTCGGCGATCGGGACCGTGTCCAGGTGCCCGGCCAGCAGCACCCGCCGCGCCCGGCCGAGCCGCGTGCGCGCCAGCACCGCGTCCCCGGAGCGCAGGAGCTCGAGGTGCGGCGCCTGGACCGCCAGCGCCGCCTGGATTGCGTCGGCCAGGGCCCGCTCGTCGCCGGACACGCTCGGCACGTCGACCAGGGCCGCGGTCAGCGTGACCGGGTCGGCGAGCAGGTCGAGGGTCACGGGTGGAGCGCTCACGACGCGCGAGGCTAACCGGGTGTGCGGTCTGCGGTGTGAGGTGCGTGCGCCGGACGGCCCAGCACGGCGAGCGCGGCGCCCCCCAGGAGCACGGCGAGCACCGGCACCGACCAGCGCAGGACGGCGAGCAGCACCGCCGCCGCGGCGGCCCCCACGACCAGCGCGGCGAGCTGGCGCAGCCCCGACACCCGGCGGCGCGGGCCACCCGTGACGAGGGCGACCATCGCCCCGGTGAGCGTGCCGGTCAGGTACGTCGTCGACTCCCCCAGCCGCAACGCCGTGCTGCTCTGCGCGCCCATCGCGCCCGCGGCGACGCCCAGCAGCACGAGCACCGTCGCCCCCTGCGGCGCCGTCCCGGTCACGACCCACGCGACGGCGAGCGCGGCGAGCAGGACGAGCTCGGCGATCAGGGGCCACGCGACGGCGGCAGGCCGGCGGCGCCAGGCGAACGCCCAGGCCGCCGCACCGACGGCGAAACCGAGCACCGCGATCAGCGGCGGCCACAGCGCCGTCGCGTCACCCCGCCCGGCGGCGCCGCCGACGGTGACGAGGTTGCCCGTGACGACGCCCGCGAACGGGCCGCCGAGGCTCGTCACGGCCCAGAGGTCGACGACACCGGAGGCGGCGGCGAGGAGCGTCGTCGCCGTGGCGACCCGGGCCACCCCGCGCTCGCTACCGGCGTCCGCCACGCCCGATAGCCTGGCGGACGATGAGCACCCCCGCCGCCCCGCGTTCCTCCCGTGCCGTCGGTGTCGGCCTCGCCACCGTGGCCGCCGACGGCACCGTCCTCGACACCTGGTACCCGCTGCCCGAGCTCTCGGACGCGGCCGACGGGATGGCCGAGGAGCCGGGCACGGTCATGGTGCCGGCCGGCGATCTCGAGCCCTCCCTGGTCGAGGCGCTGGGTCCCGACGAGGACCGCGGCGTCGAGGTCGTCGCCGTGCGCACCGTCGCCGACCTCACGGGCCCGCCCGCCTCCGCGTACGACGTCTACCTGCGGCTGCACCTGCTCTCGCACCGGCTCGTCACCCCGCACGGCGTGGACCTGACCGGCGCGTTCGGGCTGCTGGCGAACGTCGTCTGGACCAACCACGGGCCGTGCCCGGTGCCCGGGTTCGAGCGCGTCCGTGCCCGGCTGCGCGCCCGCGGGCCGGTGACCGTGTACGCGGTGGACAAGTTCCCGCGCATGGTCGACTACGTCATCCCGTCCGGCGTGCGCATCGGCGACGCCGACCGCGTGCGCCTCGGCGCGCACCTCGCGTCGGGCACCACCGTGATGCACGAGGGCTTCGTCAACTTCAACGCCGGGACGCTGGGCACCTCGATGGTCGAGGGGCGCATCTCCGGCGGCGTGGTGGTCGGCGACGGCTCCGACGTCGGCGGCGGCGCGTCGATCATGGGGACGCTCTCGGGCGGCGGCAAGGAGATCATCTCGATCGGCGAGCGCTGCCTGCTCGGGGCCAACGCCGGCATCGGGATCTCGCTCGGCGACGACTGCGTCGTCGAGGCGGGCCTCTACGTCACCGCGGGCACGCGAGTGACCCTCTTTGAAGACCAGCACGCCGATAGGGGCTCGGTGGTCAAGGCCGCCGAGCTCTCCGGGCGCTCGGGGCTGCTCCTGCGCCGCGACTCGGTCACCGGCGCGGTGCACGCGCTGCCGCGCACCGAGGGCGCCAAGGTGGAGCTGAACGCCGCGCTGCACGCGAACGATTAGGCCGACGTAATCTGACGATCGTGGACGTCGAGGTCACCCGTCTGCCCGGGATCGGCACCAAGCAGGAGTTCGCGACGACGTCGGGGCGCCGCATCGGGGTGCTGACGCACCGCGACGGGCACCGCGAGTTGTTGGTGTCCGGCCGGGAGGATCCGGACTCCTGCAGCGCCTCGGTGGGCCTCACCGACGCCGAGGGCCAGGCCCTGGGCACGCTGCTCGGCGCGCCGAACCTCGTCGCGCAGCTGCAGGACCAGCAGCGCGAGGTCGAGGGCGTCAGCACCGCGCAGTTCCCGGTCGGCGCCGGCTCGCCGTACGACGGCCGCACCCTGGGCGACACCGCGATGCGCACGCGCACCAGCACGTCGATCGTCGCCGTGGTCCGCGACCACGTCGTCTCCCCGTCGCCGGGCCCGGAGTTCGTGTTCCGCGCGGGCGACCTCGTGGTCGTCGTGGGCACCGGTGAGGGGCTCGGCCAGGCGGCGGCGATCCTCGAGGACGGCTGAGCCCCACCCGTGCACACGACCGCCCTCTCGCTCATCGAGCTGGGCGCGCTCTTCTTCGGGCTCGGCATCCTCGGTCGCGTCGCCGGGCGCCTCGGCATCTCGCCCGTGCCGCTCTACCTGCTCGGCGGGCTCGCGTTCGGTGTGGGCGGCGTCCTGCCCCTCGAGGGCATCGAGCCGTTCACGGGTGTGGCGAGCGAGGTCGGCGTCGTCCTCCTGCTCCTGCTCCTCGGTCTCGAGTACTCCGCCTCCGACCTGGTCGGCGGCCTGCGGCGGTCCTGGCTGGCGGGGATCGTCGACATGGTCCTCAACGCCGCGCCCGGGGCGATCACGGCGCTGATCCTCGGCTGGGGTCCCCTCGGCGCGCTCGCGATGGCCGGCGTGACGTGGGTGTCGTCGTCCGGGATCGTCGCGAAGGTCCTCGAGGATCTGGGCCGGCTGGGCAACCGGGAGACCCCGGCGGTGCTCTCCGTGCTCGTCATGGAGGACCTGGCGATGGCCCTCTACCTGCCGATCACCACCGCCGCGCTCGCCGCGCTCGGCCTGGTCGCCGGGCTGCGGACGGTCGCGATCGCGGTCGGCCTGCTGATCGTCGTGCTCGTCGTCGCGCTGCGGTTCGGGCGCGCGGTGTCGGCCGTGGTGGAGTCGCCGACCTCCGAGGTCTTCCTGCTGCGCGTGCTCGGTATCGCGCTGCTCGTGGCCGGCATCGCCTCGCAGCTGCAGGTCTCCGCGGGCGTCGGGGCGTTCCTGCTCGGGATCGCGATCTCGGAGGACACCGCGGAGAACGCCACCCGGGTGCTCTCCCCGCTGCGCGACCTGTTCGCCGCGATCTTCTTCGTGGTGTTCGGCCTGAACACCGACCCGAGGCAGATCCCCGCCGTCCTGCCGGCCGCGATCGTGCTCGCGATCGTCTCGACGGCGACCAAGCTGGGCGCGGGCTGGTTCGCGGCGCGCCAGATCGGGGTCGGGCGCCTCGGACGATGGCGGGCGGGGGCCGCGCTCGTGGCGCGCGGGGAGTTCTCGATCGTCATCGCCGGGCTGGCGCTGGCCAGCGGGACCGTCGACCCCGGCCTCGCCCCGCTGGCCACCACCTACGTGCTGCTCATGGCGATCCTGGGGCCGATCGCGGCCCGGGTCGTCGAGCCGGTGCACGGCCGGCTCACCCGCCCACTGCGGCCGTCGACCTCCTAGTTGTACTGACCGGACAGGTTGGTCAAGCGGGTGATCGGGGCTTGCCTGTCGATGGCGCTGTGGGGCCGGTGGTGGTTGTACTCGTGTAGCCAGCCGGGTAGGGCCTTCCGTCGCTGGGTTTCGCTGAGATAGAGGCGTCGGAAGGCCCAGCCGGCGGTCATGGTGCGGTGGAAGCGTTCGATCTTCCCGTTGGTCTGTGGCCGGTAGGGCCGGGTCCGCTTCGGAGTGATCCCGAGTTCGCGGCAGGCGTCGCGCCAGGCGTACGACTTGTAGGCCGAGCCGTTGTCGGACAGGACCCGCTCGACGACCACGCCGCGGGCGGCGAACCAGGCCACCGCCCGATCCAGCACCCCGATGGCGGTCAGGGCCTTCTCGTCGTCGTGGATCTCGGCGTAGGCCACCCGGGAGTGGTCATCGAGCACGGTGTGCACGAACCCGGTGCCCATCATCGGGTTGTGGTGACGGTTGCGGGGCTTGCCCGGGGTCGCCGCCCGGTTCTTGTTGCCGGCCTGGCGACCGTGGAAGCGCCATCCACCCTGGTCGGGGATGTTGCCGAGCTTCTTCACATCGACGTGGATCAGTGAGCCGGGGTGGGGGTGCTCGTAGCGGCGTACCGGTTCTCCGGTGGCCCGGTCGACCTGGTTGAGCCGGCTGATCCCGCAGCGGCGCAGCACCAGGTGCACCGTGGAGGCCGCCAGCCCGAGCCGGGCGGCGATCTCGAGCTGCCCGAGGCGCTGCTTCCAGCGCAGGTGCACGATCTTGCGCACCACCGGCTGCGGGGTCAGCCGCGGCATCCGATGCGGGCGCGAAGACCGGTCGGCCATGCCGGGCGCACCGAGCTCGAGGTAGCGATCCCGCCAGCGCTTCGCGGTCGGCCAGGACACCTGGAACCGCTCGGCGGCCCTCGCGATCGGCCAGCCGTCCTCGACGATCAGACGCGCCAGCTTCAATCGAGCTCGCGGAGTCAGCGCAGCGTTAGCGTGGGTCACGGAGGACCTCCCGGTGGTGAGCGGATGCCGTCAGACAGCTCCACAGCACTCCCGAGAGGTCCTCCCCTCAAGATCATTCAGACCGTGTCGTCACACGCACTCAACCAACGTGTCCGGTCAGTACACCTAGTCACGGGCGCCGCGGGTCCCGAGCCGACCCCCACCGCGGCCGTGACCGCGAACCCGATGGTGGTGAGCAGCCAGGCGAGCCCGTCGAGCAGGTGGTTCGGCGCGAGCACGGCGACGACGAAGTGCAGCGGCTGCGACACGATCAGCGCGGTCGCGGCCCACCACGGGACCGCGCCCCGGAGCGCCACTCCGAGCAGGACGAGGCCGAGGATGTGGCCGGCCACCCAGAGCACGGTGGCCGCGGTGCTCACGGGGTGGACGACGGACGCGGTCAGCAGCGCGGCGGTGGTGGCGTTCGGCAGCCCGGCCTCGACGCCGGCGAGCGCGACCTGGTCGGGGCCCACCAGGAACGGCAGGGTGGCGAAGGCGAACCACGCGAGGACGGCGGCGACCGTGCCCAGGACGGGGCGGGCCCGCACGGCGACCGCGCCGACCACGAGGATGCCGAGCGGCAGGGTGAGCAGGGCGAGCAGGCTCAGCCACAGCACGGCGGACTGGGCGCCCGGGTGGGACGCGACCTTCGCGATCAGGGTCGCGGGCTCGTCGGTGGTGTCGTAGGGCAGCAGCCAGCGCAGCGCGGCGATCGCGAGCGGGCCGATCGGGGTGACGATCAGGGCGGTGCGCCGCCAGGCGGGCGAGAGAGGCAGGGGCAGCGGAAGAGGCAAGGTCATGCCGATGACGGTCCGCTGCCGGGCATCCCGCCGGACGGGGGTGCACTCCCGATCCGGACCGGGCCGTCACCCGGGTCGGACCGGGACCCCGACCGGGGACAACCGCGTGCCCGATCGGCCACACTCGGCACCGTGACCACGGCCGTGACCAGCGACGGGACCAGCGACGGGACCCCCGGCCGGCGCTCGACCGTCGTCGCCTGGGGGCTGTTCGCGCTCGTCGTGCTCGAGATCGTCGTCGCCGTCGTGGTGGCGGGCCTGGCCGGCGTCTCGCTCGCCGAGGCCGTCGACGGCTTCGTCGTCACCAACATCGCGATCGGCCTCTCGTGCGCCACCGCGGGCGTCCTGATCGCCTGGCAGCGGCCCTCCCGCGCACTCGGCTGGCTCCTCCTGGCGGCCGGGGTGAGCCAGACGGCGACGGCCGCCGCGGCGCCCCTGGTAATGCTCAGTGCCGACCGGGCGTGGCCCGAGCCGGTGCTGCGGACGCTCGACACGGTCTTCGCCTTCGCCTGGCCCTGGTCGATCGCGCTCTTCCTGCCGCTGGCGCTGCTCGTGTTCCCCGACGGCCTGCTGCCCGGACGGGTCTGGCGGGCGGTCGCGGGTGTCACGGCCGCGGCGTCGGTCCTGTTCGTGCTCAACGTCGGCACCGAACCCGGCCAGGTCGTGGGGCGGCTCCTGCGGCCGTGGCTCGTGATCGACGGCTACGCCGCCCTCGCACCCCTGTGGACCGTGTCCGAGCTCCTCCAGCTGCTGGTGCTCGTCGCGGCCGTCGTCGGCCTGGTCGTGCGCTACCGCCGCGGCGACGAGCAGCGCCGCCGGCAGCTGCTCTGGCTGGTGCTCGCTCTGGTGCTGACGATCGTCGTCCTCGTGCCCTGGGGCCTCTTCGACGCCGGACCGGTCCTGCAGCTGCTCGCCATCGCCCTGATCCCGGCCGCGATGACGATCGCCGTGCTGCGCCACCAGCTGCTCGACATCCGGCTCGTGCTCTCGCGCACGGTCCTCTACGCGCTGCTGACCGTCGGCGTCGTGGGCGTCTACCTCGCGCTGGTCGCCGTCGCGGACGTGCTGCTGCGCCGCGAGGGCGGGCTCGTCGCCTCGGGTCCGGGCACGAGCGTCCTGGCCACCCTGGTGATCGCCGTCGGCTTCAACCCGGTGCGCGTGCGCCTGCAGCGCGTCGTCGACCGCGCCCTCTACGGCGACCGGGCAGACCCCGTGCGCGCCCTCTCCCGGATGGGCGACCGCCTGCGCGCCGGGACGGAGCCCGACGACGTCCTGGGCGCCGTCGCCGAGGCGCTGCGGCTGCCCTACGTCGCGGTCCGCCGGGACGGCGAGGTGACCGCGGCCCACGGCACGGAGCCGACGGGGCCGACCACCACCGAGACGCTCCCCCTGCGCTACCACGGCGAGGACGTCGGGGAGCTCGTCGTCGGCGTCCGCCGGGGTCAGGGCGCCCTCCAGCACGCCGACCGGGCCGCCCTCGAGCTGCTGGCCGTCCCGCTGGCCGTCGCCGCGCACGCCACGCGGCTCTCGGCGGTGGTGCAGCGCGCGCGGGAGGAGCTCGTCGGCACCCGGGAGGAGGAACGCCGCCGCCTGCGCCGCGACCTCCACGACGGCCTCGGTCCCGCGCTCACCGGGATCGCGTTCTCCGCCGACGCCGCCGGCAACGTCCTGACCACCGACCCGCCCCGGGCGGAGGCCCTGCTGCGGGCGCTGCGGGCCGCGGCCACCGACGCGATCGACGACGTCCGCCGCCTCGTCTACGCCCTCCGGCCGCCCGCCCTCGACGAGCTCGGCCTGGTCGGAGCGCTCCGGCGCCACGTCGACGGGCTGGGCGGGGACGCGGTGACGGTGACCGTGCACGAGGACGGCGATCTCCCGCCCCTGTCGGCCGCGGTCGAGGCGGCGGCGTACCGGATCACGGTCGAGGCGGTCACCAACGCGGTCCGGCACGCGGCCGCGTCGCACGTGGACGTCCGGATCACGAACAACGGGGCGCTCGAGCTGGCGGTCACCGACGACGGGGTTCCGCCGGCGCCGTCGACCGGGTCCTGGACCCCGGGCGTCGGGCTGACGTCGATGCGGGAACGGGTCGCCGAGCTCGGCGGCACCCTCGACGCCGGGCCGGTGCGCGGGGGTGGCCGGGTCACCGCGAGGCTGCCGCTGTGAACGGCGCCCGGGGACCCCTGCGTGTCGTCATCGCCGACGACCACCCCATCATCCGCGACGGGCTCTCCGCGCTGCTGTCGTCCGTGCCGGGCCTCGAGGTCGTCGCGACGGCGGCGACCGGCCGGGAGGCCGTCCGCGCAGCGGTGACCGAGACCCCCGACGTCCTCGTGCTCGACGTGCAGATGCCCGACCTCGACGGGGTCGCGGCCGCCACCGAGGTCCTGCGGGCGGCGCCGTCGGTCGCGGTCCTGATGCTCACGATGTTCGACGACGACGACACCGTCTTCGCCGCGATGCGCGCCGGCGCCCACGGCTACCTGCTCAAGGGCGCGACCCAGGAGGAGATCGTGCGCGGCATCCACGCGGTGGCGGCCGGGGAGGCGATCTTCGGGCCGGGGATCGCCCGCCGCGTGCTGGGCCTCCTCGCCGGGACCGACCGGTCCGCCGAGCCGTTCGGGGAGCTGACCCCGCGGGAGCGCCAGGTCCTCGAGCTGCTCGCCGCGGGCCTGACCACCACGGCCGTCGGCACGAGGCTCGGGCTCGCGCCGAAGACGGTCACCAACCACGCGTCGTCGGTGTTCGCCAAGCTGGGCGTCAGCGGGCGGGCGGAGGCCGTCGCCCGAGCCCGGCGCGCGGGGCTGGGCGGCGCCGGTCAGGTGTAGGTGACCCGGCGCGGTCCGAGGCGCACCACCGCGACGCCCTGGACCACGACGCCCGCGGCGATGACCGCCAGGGCCGCGCGGAAGCCCGCGAGGTCGATGAGCACGCCCATCACGGGCGGCGCGACGGCGGCGAGGAGGTAGGCCGAGCCGAGGGTCAGCGCCGACACCGACGCCGAGGTGGCCCCGTCCGGGGTGCGCCACGCGACCACGGCGAGGCCGAGCGGGAACCCGGCGCCCACGGCGACCGAGGCGAGCACGACCCACACCCAGGGCCCGACGACGGGCAGCACCGGGGCGACGAGGGTCCCGGTGACGCCGATCGCCCCGCACACGACGCAGAACGCCGCCCACGGCGCCCAGGCGCGGCGCCGTTCCGCGGCCAGCGGCACCAGCAGGGCGGCGGGGATCTGGACGACGTTCCACACCGAGAGCAGCACCGCGGCGCGGGCGGTCGAGAACCCCTGCGCCTCGTAGAAGGGGGCGAGCCACGTCAGCCATCCGTAGAACTGCACCGACGACATCGCCTGGAACAGCACCGCGAGGCGGGCGAAGCGGTTGCGCCACGGCAGGCGCACCGGCGCCGCCGCGGGGATGTCGTGCAGGCGACGGGTGGCCGGCCACCACACGACGAGGGCGAGCACGGCGGGCACCGTCCAGGCCGCCAGTGCCCACCACCACCCGCCGAGCGCTTCCTCCAGGGGCAGCGCGGTCGACGAGGCGACCGTCGCCCCGCCCATCATCGACACGGTGTAGAGGCCGGTGGCGGCGCCGGCCCGCTCGGGCAGGTGGTCGCGGACGACGCCGGTGATCGCCACCCCGACGACGCCGATGCCGAGCCCGATCGCGAGGCTGCCGGCGACGAGGGTCAGGGCGGCCGGCACCCCGTGCGTCGCCGAGCCGAGCGCGATCGCCGCGATGCCCAGCGCCGCGGCCTGCTCGCGGCCGACGCGCCGCGCGAGGATCGGCGCGGCGAAGGAGCCGGCGCCCATCATCAGGATCGTCGCGGCCTGCACGAGCCCCGCGAACCCGGCGGACAGGCCGAGGTCGGCGCGGATCGTCTCCAGCAGCGGAGGGTAGGCCGAGAGCGCCGCGCGCAGATTGACGCCCAGCGCCAGGACGGCCAGGAGGACGACGACCGGGCGGACGGCGGGTCGGGTCTCGGTCATCGAGGTGTCCGGCACGTCGGAATCACCCCGCCAGTCGCTCCGCGGCCGCGGCGATGCGCTCGTCGGAGGCGGTCAGGGCCACGCGGACGTGCGCCCCGCCGGCCGGACCGTAGAACTCGCCGGGGGCGACGAGGATGCCGCGCCCGGCGAGACGGTCGACGGTCGCGCGGCAGGGTTCGTCGGCGGTGGCCCACAGGTACAGGCCCGCCCGGGAGTGCTCGACGCGCAGGCCGGCGGCCTCGAGCGCCGGGCGCAGGACGTCGCGGCGGGCGTCGTAGCGCGCGCGGGTCGCGGCGACGTGCTCGTCGTCGCGCAGCGCGACCGTCATCGCCTCCTGGACCGGACGCGGCACGATCATCCCGGCGTGCTTGCGCACCTGGAGCAGGCCGGCCACGAGGTGGGGGTCGCCGAGCACGAGGCCGGCGCGGTAGCCCGCGAGGTTCGACGTCTTCGACAGCGAGTGGACCGCGAGCAGACCCTCGACGCTGCCGCCGTGCACGACGGGGTCCAGCACGGACGTCGTGACGACGCCGCGCCCGGGCAGGGCGAGGTAGCACTCGTCGGACGCCACCACCGCGCCCAGCGCCCGGGCCTCCTCGACACGTGCGGCCAGCGCGCCGGCGTCGAGCACGCGACCCGTGGGGTTCGACGGGGAGTTCAGCCAGACCAGCCGCGTGCCGTCGGGCAGCGGCTCGTCGTCACCGACCCGTGCCGGCTCCACGCCCGCGAGCTGCGCGCCGACCTCATAGGTGGGGTACGCGAGGTCGGGGAAGGCGACCACGTCGCCAGGACCCAGGCCGAGCAGCGTCGGCAGCCAGGCAACGAGCTCCTTGGAGCCGATCGTGGGCAGCACCGCGTCCGGGTCGAGGGCCTCGCCCTCGGTGCGCCCGGCGCCGTGACGGCGCGCCAGCGCACCGACGGCCGCCTCCCGCAGCGCCGGGGTGCCCCAGGTCTGCGGGTAGCCCGGGGAGTCCCAGGCGGCGCCCAGGGCGTCGCCGATCGCCGTCGGCACCGGGTCGACCGGCGTGCCGACCGACAGGTCCACTACGCCGTCCGGGTGGCTGCGGGCGACGGCCGCCGCGGCGGTGAGGCTGTCCCACGGAAAGTCCGGCAGCGCGGGGAAACGCACCCCCACGCCGACGGACCCCCTCGGACTCACTCCCCCTGCGGCGGGAGCGCGGGCACGGGGCCCGCGTCACGGTCGACCTTGCCGACCTTGGAGGCACCGCCCGGCGACCCCAGCTCGTCGAAGAAGTCGACGTTCGCCTGGGTGTAGACCGACCACTGGTCCGGGACGTCGTCCTCGTAGTAGATGGCCTCGACGGGGCAGACCGGTTCGCACGCCCCGCAGTCGACGCACTCGTCGGGGTGGATGTACATCATCCGGCCCCCTTCGTAGATGCAGTCGACAGGGCATTCCTCGATGCAACCCTTGTCGAGCACGTCGACACACGGTTCTGCGATCACGTACGTCACGTCTGCTCCTGCTCCTCACTCGCGTCGTCCGGCGTACCCCGGCCCGCCCATGGTGGTGTCATGCGGAGCCCACGGGGGACGCCTGCGGCGAGTATTCCGGTCGCCGCCGCGTCACGCCCGTGCGGGGAGGGTCCGATTGGTCCTCCGGGCCGTGTCAGCCGCCACACCCTCCACCGTCCCCGCGACGTGCGGCGTTGTCCACCGTCATCGTCGTCCCTGCTCACGGGCGACCCAGCGCGCCGCGGCGCGGGCCGCGCGCTTGAGCCCCGAACGCTCGCTGCGGTAGCTCCCGACGGCGCCGACGACGGGCACGTTGGCCAGCGTCCGCCAGGCCCGGTTGCCCTTCGGGCGCCGGTCGAGCTCGGACTGCAGGCCCCACAGCGTGCTCCCCATCCGCCACACCGCCCGGGCCAGGGCCGAGAGCCGGCCCCGCTCCTCCTTCTCCTGCCCCACCGTGCCGCTGAGCTCGCCGGCCTCGCGCTCGACGTCGGCGGCGTGGGGGTCGCCGTGGCGGGACGGGTCGACGTCGCGCCCGAACAGCACCGACGCCAGCAGCCGCACCTGCTCGTCGCGGCCGCCCAGTCCGTGCTCGCCGGCGATCGCGCAGATCACGAGGCCCTGCGCGGCGAGGCCGAGGATGTCCGACACCGGCAGCCGGCGGGCCAGCGCGCCCCCGATCCCGGGGATCGACGCGACGACGGAGGTGAAGCGCCCGACCCGCGACACCCACCAGTCGTCGCGCTCCTCGGGGCTCATCGTCTGCCAGCGCGGGGTGCCGGGGAGCTTCGAGGTGGCCAGGCGGTCGAGCGCCCGGGCCCGCCCGGTGCGCACGACCTTGGCGGCCTTCCCCCGGCGGGTGGTCGGCGCCTCCTCGGGGGGACGACCGCCGCTCTCCTGCAGTTCGAGGGCACGGCGGCGGGCGAGGCGACCGAGCCGGAACGGGTCGGCGTCACGCAGGCCCCGCAGCACGGGGCCGGTGGCGGCCACGAAGGGGCGCAGGACGCGGACGACGTGGTCGTCCGGGATGGCGGGCATGGCCGCTCGGTTCCCGACCGCCGCGCCGCTCAACCGTCCCCGGTGTCCTGTCCCACGGGTCCGGGGGCGGGCGGGAGGGGGTCGTGGCGCCCGGGACGGCGCATCCCGACGACCAGCGCGGGCAGGACGCCGGCGGCGAGG
The DNA here is from genome assembly GCF_036044095.1 of Actinomycetospora sp. NBC_00405. NCBI lineage: Bacteria > Bacillati > Actinomycetota > Actinomycetes > Pseudonocardiales > Pseudonocardiaceae > Actinomycetospora > Actinomycetospora sp. NBC_00405. The sequence goes on along the minus strand of NZ_CP107938.1, from coordinate 5,478,904 downwards.
AGCAGGACCGCGCGCCAGTCCGGCGGGAGCACGCCCGCCCCCGCGGGGCTCCACAGCCCCGCGCCGACGATCGTGAGCGTCCACGTCCCCAGCGGGGCGAACAGGGCCGCCGACCGGGGCATCGCGGCGTCGGCGGCCAGCACGAGCAGCGGCGTCGTCAGGGCCGCGACCAGCGCGGACAGCGGGAGCGGGAACGCCGTGGCCTCGGTGCGCACCGTCAGCCACGCCATCTCGGTCCAGGCCAGCAGGATCGCGTCGACGGCGAGGATCACCACCACGACCACGGCGAGGACCGGGCGGCGCCGGGGCCGGTGGGTGGTGGAGCGAGGGACGCCCTCGCTGCTCCCTGCGCGGTCGGGGACGCCCTCGCTGCTCTCGTCGGGTGCGGTCACCGAGGCGGGAGCAGGGCGTCGAGGCCGCCCGCCGGGCCCCGGAGGTGCACGAAGCACTCGGTGGGCAGGACGGGCTGGGCGAGGTCGTTGGAGAGCGCGTAGGCCGGCGGCTCGCGGCCGTCGTCGTGGACGGCGATCTGGGTGGCGTGGGCGCGCAGGGCGGCGAGCTTGGCCACGCGCGCGCCGTCCAGCGCGATCCGCGAAGTGATCGTCGCGTCCGGCACCGTCGGCAGGTCCTCCACCGGCGGCACGGGCAGCGGCAGCCACGTCCGCCGGCGCAGGGCGGCGAGGCCGGCGTCGACCTCGTCGTGCGCCGCCGCGGTCGCCTCCACCGAGATCCGCGTGGCGTCCGGGTCGACGGCCGCGACCGCCGCCGTCGTCACCTCGTGGGCGCGGACGTGGTCGGGGTGGCCGTAGCCGCCGCCCGCGTCGTAGGTGATCACCACGGTCGGGTCGACCTCGCGCAGGACCGCGACCAGCGCCTCGACCTGCGCCCCGAACGCCTCGGGCGCGGCGAAGGCACCGGCCTCGAGCGCGGCCGGGGCGGCGGCGCGGATGCCCGCGCCCGCGAGCACCATGCCCGAGTCGTGCCACGGTCCGACCCCGGTCCCGTCGCCGCCGAGCCAGCGGTGGTCGGTGACGCCCAGCGCCGCGCAGGCCCGGGCGAGCTCGCCCTCGCGGTACTCGCCGAGCGCGTCGCCGGTGAGGTGCCGGAGCCCGGGCGGGATCACCTCGCCGAGCTCGCCGCGGTTACAGGTCACGAGGGTCACCGGCACCCCGGCGCCGGCCGCGAGCGCCATCAGCCCGCCGCAGGTGATCGTCTCGTCGTCCGGGTGGGCGTGGACGAGCAGCAGGCTCACGCCCGGCACGCTAGGCCGTCCGGGCGTGCGCGTCCGCGCCGGGTGGGACGAGACTGGCGGCGTGACGGACCTGACCTGGTCGGTGTCGTGGGAGACCGAGCTGGACGACGCGGCGCACGGGGCGCTGGCGGCCCTCCTGGCTCGTGCCTACACCGCAGAGGCGGACCGGTTCACGGACGGCCGGAGCTGGGTCGGCGCCCGTCCCGAGCTGCGGGTGGTCGCGCGCGCCGGTGAGACCCCCGTGGCGCACGCGGGGGTCATCCGCCGGTTCCTGCGGGCGCTCCCCGACGGCCCCGACGTCCTGGTCGGCGACGTGGGCCTCGTCGCGGTGGACCCCGACCGGCACGGGAGCGGTCTCGGCCGGGAACTGATGGCGCGCGTGGTGGCGACCCTCGTCGACCTCGACATCCCGTTCGGCTTCGTGTCGTGCGGGCCCGACGTCGAGGGCTTCTACCGCGCCGCGGGCTGGACGCGGCTGCCCGGCGTGAGCGTGCGTCTCATCGACACCCACCACCGCACCCGCGTCGACCCCGGCCCGGCGATGGTGCACGCCGTGGGCCGGCCGCTGTCGGCGTGGCCGGCCGCGACCGTGCTCGCCCGCGACGGGCAGCTCGTCTGACCGGACGAGCGCGCGCCAGCGCCACACGCGCCTGGTCACATCGAGCGCGTGGCGTTACGGACGTTCAGTGTCTGCGACGGTCCGCCGCTGACCGATCGGCACTACTCCGTCCGGACCAGGTGCGGGGGCTCGGCGAAGTGGCACGCCGCGGGGTGGTCGGTGGACGCCCGGACCTCGAGGGCCGGGGGCTCCTCCGCGCACACGGGCTGGGCCTTCGGGCAGCGCGTGCGGAACCGGCAGCCCGAGGGTGGGTCCGCAGGGCTGCGGCCAGAAGGAAGGGGGACGTCGCCGGTAAGACGGATCGCCTCGCGACGCCCGCGCAGCGAGGGGTCGGGCACCGGGACCGAGGACAGCAGCGCCTGCGTGTACGGGTGGCTCGCGCGCTGGTAGATCTCCTCGGCGCTCCCGGTCTCCACGATCGAGCCCAGGTACATCACCGCGACGCGGTCGCAGAGGTGGCGCACGACGCCCAGGTCGTGGGCGATGAACAGGTACGCCAGCCCGAACTCGCGCTGCAGGTCGCCGAGCAGGTTGAGCACCTGGGCCTGGATCGACACGTCGAGCGCCGACACCGGCTCGTCGCACACGATCACCTTGGGCCGCAGGGCCAGCGCCCGCGCGATCCCGATGCGCTGGCGCTGCCCGCCCGAGAACTGGTGCGGGTAGCGCCGGATGTGCTCGGGGTTGAGCCCGACCACCTCGAGCAGCTCCTGCACCCGCCGCCGGCGGTCGCCCTTCGGCGCCACCTCGGGGTGGATGTCGAAGGGTTCGCCGAGGATGTCGCCGACCGTCTTGCGCGGGTTCAGCGACGTGTACGGGTCCTGCAGGACGATCTGCATGTCGCGCCGCCAGGCCGTCAGCGCCGCGCCCCGCTTGGCGAAGAGGTTCTCGCCCTCGAAGGTCGCGGTGCCCGCGGTCGGCGGGATCAGGCGCATCAGGACCTGCGCGAGCGTCGACTTCCCACAGCCCGACTCGCCCACCACCCCGAGCGTCTCGCCGGGGTGGAGGTCCAGCGAGACCCCGTCGACGGCGCGCAGGTGCCCGACGGTCCGGCGGAACAGCACGCCCCGCGTGATCGGGAAGTGCTTGACCAGGTCGCGGACGGCCAGGATGGGCTCGCTCACCGGGACACCACCTCATGGGTCGTCGGACGATCGGTCCCCTCGGCGACGAAGCGCTCGGCGAAGTGGCAGGCCGCCTGGTGCCCGTCACCCAGCTCCCGCAACGGCGGGACGTCGTCGACGCACTCGTCCTGCGCGTACGCGCAGCGCGGGTGGAACGGGCATCCGTTCGGGATCGCCGCCAGGCTCGGCGGCAGCCCGGGGATGGGCCGCAACGGGGCGCCCGCTCCGTGGCCCGGGTCGTCGACCCGCGGCACCGAGTCCATCAGCCCGCGCGTGTACGGGTGCCCGGGCCGGGCGTAGAGCGTCGCCGCGTCGGCGTGCTCGACGATCCGCCCTGCGTACATCACCGCGATCCGGTCGGCGACCTCCGCCACCACCCCGAGGTCGTGGGTGATGAGCACGAGCCCCATGCCTCGCTCGCGGCGCAGCTCGTCGAGCAGGTCCATGATCTGCGCCTGCACCGTGACGTCGAGCGCCGTGGTGGGCTCGTCGGCGATCAGCAGCTCGGGGTCCAGCGCCAGCGACATCGCGATCATCGCGCGCTGGCGCATCCCGCCGGAGAACTGGTGCGGGTACTCCTTCACGCGCTGCTTCGCGTTCGGGATGCGGACCTGGTCGAGCATCTCCACCGCCCGCGCCGTCGCGTCCTTGCGCGACATCCCCCGGCGGAAGCGGAACTGCTCGGCGATCTGGAAGCCCACCGAGTAGACGGGGTTCAGCGCCGACAGCGCGTCCTGGAAGATCATCGCCATCGACTCGCCGCGCAGCAGCCGCCGGCGTTCCTCGTCGGCGCCGAGCAGCTCCTCGCCACGGAAGCGCACCGATCCGCCGGTGATCCGGCCGGGCGGCGCGTCGAGGATGCCCATGACCGTCTGCGCGGTCACGCTCTTGCCCGACCCCGACTCGCCCAGCACGGCCAGGGTCTCGCCCTCGTCGACGTGGTAGCTCACGCCGTTGAGCACCGACGCCGTCTCCGGGCCGCGCCCGAGCTCGACCCGCAGGTCCTCGACCTCCAGCAGAGCAGCCATGCCTCACCGTCCCCGGGGGTCGAGGGCGTCGCGCACGGCGTCGCCCATCATCACGAACGCCAGCACCGTCACGACCAGGAAGCCGGCCGGGAAGAACAGCGCCCACGGGATGTCCTGCACCCGGTCCTTCGCCTCGGCGATCATCACGCCCCAGGAGACCACGGGGTCGCGCAGGCCGATGCCGAGGAACGACAGCGTCGCCTCCGCGCCGATGAAGACGCCGAACTGGATCGCACCGTAGACGAGCACCGGCGCGAGGGTGTTGGGCAGGATGTGGCGCAGCACGATCCGGAACGGGCCGGCGCCGAGGGCCCGGGCCGCCTTGACGTAGTCCTGTTGGGCGGTCTCGATGGCGGCCGCCCGCATGATCCGCATGGCCACCGGCCAGGTCAGCACCACGATCGTCAGCACCACCTGGAACACCAGCTCCTCGGCGCCCACGATCTCCCCGGGGTCGTTGAGCGAGGTGAGGATGACGATGCCACCGAGGACGAACGGCAGGCCGGCGAAGACCTCCCCGATCCGCGAGAGCAGCGAGTCCGCCCAGCCCTGCGAGTAGCCTGCGAGCAGGCCGGCCAGCGACCCGATGACCATCGTGCCGAGGGTGGCGAGGAAGCCGACGGCGAGCGACGGCGCCGCCCCGTAGATGGTCCGCGCGTAGACGTCGCGGCCCTGCAGGTCGTAGCCGAAGACCGCGCCGTCGCCGGGCGGCTGCCGCGAGCGGGAGAGCTCGCCGACCGCCGGGTCCACCGAGGTGAACAGCGACGGCACCAGCGCCATCAGCAGCAGCACCAGGATGAGCGCGGCCGCGATCCAGAACCTTGGGCGGCGCCGCAGGTCGGCCCACCCGTCGACCCAGAGCCCGCGGGTCTCCTCGACGGCCGGGCCCTCGTCCCTCGCCGTGTCCGGCGACGTCGCGAGCTCACTCATAGCGGATCCTCGGGTCGAGCACGGCGTAGAGCAGGTCCACGACGAGGTTGGCGACGAGGTAGACGATCACGAGCAGGGCGACGACGCCGACCACCGTGGCGATGTCCTGCTGCTGCAGGCCCCGGTAGATCAGCCCGCCGATCCCGCGGATGTTGAACACGCCCTCGGTGACGATCGCGCCGCCCATGAGCGCACCGATGTCGGTGCCGAGGAACGTGACGACGGGGATGAGCGAGTTGCGCAGCATGTGCACGCCGACGACGCGGCGCCGCGGCAGGCCCTTGGCGACGGCGGTGCGCACGAAGTCGGCGCGGCTGTTCTCGATGAGGCTCGTGCGCGTCAGCCGCGCGACGTAGGCCATCGAGAGGCTCGCGAGCACGAAGCCCGGGACGATCAGCTCGCCGATCGACGGGTTCGCCGGGACCGACGTGCGGATGATCCCGAGGTCCACCCCGAGCACCTGGCGCAGCACCAGGCCGGTGACGAACACCGGCAGGGCAATGAGGAAGAGCGTCGAGACCAGGACGAGCGTGTCCGCGAACCCGCGGCCCCGCAGGCCGGCCACGACGCCGGCGATGATCCCGATGACCGCCTCGATGACGAGCGCGACGATCGCGAGCTTGATCGTGATCGGGTAGGCGTCCGCGATGAGCGTCGAGACCTCGGTGCCGGAGAACGTCTGGCCGAAGTCCCCGGTCAGGACGGCGCCGAGGTACTTGAGGTACTGGACGATCAGCGGGTCGTCGAGGTTGTAGCGCTCGGTCAGCGCGGCCCGGAAGGCGGGCGAGCACTCGCGCTGCCCGCACTTGCCGGCGAACGGGTCCTCACGCAGGCCCCAGACGAGCCAGTAGACGAGGAACGTGGTCCCCAGGAAGACGGGGATCAGCTGCAGCAGCCGCCGCAGCGTGTAGCGGCCCACGGTGGGTCTCCTCCGGTCGGTCCGACCCGCCGCGCGGGACCCGGGTGGACCCGGGTCCCGCGCGGGCGGTGGTGGTGGTCGGTGACGGGATCAGCCCTGGGGGTTGAGCCGGAACGACGTCGTGACGAGCCGGTCGAGCGGGTTGCGGTCGCCCGAGGCCAGCCGAGCCGAGTCCCCGTAGATGATCTGCCGGGTGAACAGCGGGATCGACGGCATGTCCGCGAGGATCAGCCGCTCGGCCTCCTGGTAGCCCGCCTCGGCGGCCTGCTCGGTGGGGGCCTGGTCGGCCCGGTCGAGCGCCGCGTCCACCGCCGGGTTGGAGTACTTGTAGTCGTTCGACGACGCGTCGGTGCGGTAGAGCTGCGTCAGGAACGTCTCCAGGTTCGGGTAGTCGCCGATCCACGCCGCCCGGAACAGCCCGGTGAACTGGAACGCGTTCGCCTGCTGGCGGACCTCGGAGAACGACGGCAGCGGCGTGTACTGCGCGTCGACCCCGAGGTTCTGGCGCAGCTGGTTCGTGACCGCCTGCATCCAGTCGGCGTGACCGCCGTCCGCGTTCGCGGTGAGCGTCAGCGGCCCCGCGAAGCCGCCGGCCTGGGCGAGCAGCTCGCGGGCCCGCTGCGGGTTGAACTGGCAGTTCGCGCCGCACTGGTTGGGCAGGTACCCCTGCGCGGCCGACGTCGCGAGCCCGTCGGCGGGCTCGTAGGTGCCGCCGAAGATCTGGTCGACGATCGCCTGGCGGTCGATCGCCATCGACATGGCCTGGCGCACCAGCGGGTTCTGGAACCGCGGGTCGTAGAGAGGGAAGCCCAGCGCCGTGGTCTGCAGGCCGTCCTTGGCGTGGGCGCCCGCTCCGAGCTCCTGGCGCCAGCGGCCCCCGGTGAGCGCCGCGGGCGGGATCGCCTTGACGTGGTCGAGGTTGCCGGACACGACGTCGTCGTAGGCGGTCTGGATGTCGGCGTAGACGCGGAACTCCAGGCGCGGGACCTGCGGCTTGTCGGTGCCGGCGTACTGGTCGTTGCGCACCAGGGTGAGGTTCTGGTTCGGCGTCCGCGACTCGAACCTGAACTCGCCGTTGCCCACCGGCGCGGCCTCGAAGCCCGCGCGGTCGGTGAAGAACTTCTGCGGCAGCGGGTAGTAGGCCGAGTAGCCCAGCGTCGTCGGGAAGATGACGAACGGCGCCTTGAGCGTGACCTCGAAGGTCTGCGGGTCGACCACCCGCAGCCCGCGCATGGTGGGCGCGGTCGGCTGCTCGGTCGAGACCTCGTCGTACCCGTCGATCTTCTCCATGAACGACTGGGCCTGGGCGGCGTTGGGGCCGGCGGCGACCCAGTTCCAGGCGTCCACGTAGTTCTGCGCGGTCACCGGGGTGCCGTCGTGGAACGTCCAGCCCGGCTTGAGGCGGATCGTCCACACCCGGTTGTCCGCCGACGTGATCGACTCCGCGGCCTCCATCGAGGGCGCGGCGGTGTCGACGTCGTACTTCACGAGCCCGGCGAACAGCGCGTCGAGGACGTCGCCGCCCTGCTGCTCGGTGTTGTTGCCGGGGATCAGGGCGTTCTCCGGCTCACCCCAGTCGAGGGTGACGGTCTGGGCGGACTGCTCGTCCCCTCCCCCGCCGCACGCCGTCGCGACCAGGGCCACGGCGAGAGCAGCGGCCACGGCAGTGGCCAGGCGGCGCAACGGCAACGTCTACCTCCTCGAGAGTCCCGACTCCGGTTCCTTGCGCGGGGCGACCGAGCAATCACCGCGCGTGACACGACTGCGGGGAACCTAGGGAATTCCGTTGACAGCGGCAAGACAGGCACGTCACGTGGCCAGGACGGCGGCCGGGCACGCGACCGTCAGTTGATGCCGTCGTCCCCGCGCTGGGTCGGCGGCGGCGGCATCCAGCGGTCGGCCCCGGCGAAGGGGCTCTCCGGCAGCGGGCCGATCACCACGTCGGTGCGCTCGGTCGGGCCCACGAGCACCGAGGCGGCCTGGAAGAGCGGGATCGCCGGCAGGGCCGTCCACAGCGTCGGCTCGGCGAGTGCGAGCGCGGTGTCCGGGGAGACGGCGCCGGCCGACGCGGCGTCGAGCAGCGACTGCAGCGCCGGGTCGCAGTAGCCGGTGGGTGTGAGCGCCTCCGAGGCCTGCGGCTCGGAGAGCTCCTCGATCGCGTCCGGATCGGCCTCCGCGCTCTCCGTCGGCGCGGCCGGGGCGTCCGTGGACGTCGGCGCCGCGCCCGTCGCCGACGCCGGCGGCGCGACGCTGGTGGGCGCGGACGTGCTCGTCGGCGCGGCGGGCGTGCTCGGGGCGGCGGCGGTCGCGCCCGGCAGCCTCGGCGCGTCGTCGCTCGCGGCGAGGTCGACGGCCGGGTCGGTGACGGTGCGGCCCGAGGTCATCGGCGCCCGTCCGCCCGGGCAGCCGATCACCGACGCGAGGTCGGTGATCGGGTCCGTGCCCACCGGGAGCGCGACGACGGCGATGTCGGCGACCGCGAGGTCCGACGGCGAGTCGGGGGTGGGCGGGACGGTCGTGGTGGTGGAGCTGGTGGCGCCGGCCGACGCGCCCGTCGGGCCCTGGCCGGGCGTCCGGGCCGGCGTCTGGCGGGGTGGGCCCGCCGTCGTCGGGGTCGGCGCGGGGGTCGGCACCACGGCCGTCGTCGTCGACGCCGGGCCCCGGCCGGGCTGGAAGGGCGTCGAGCCGCCGTCGGCCACGACCACCGACGCGATGCCGGCGGCGCGCAGCTGGGTCCCGAGGGTCGAGACGAGGCGGCCGAACGGCGCCACCTGGGGCGGCGCGGCGAGGCGCAGCACCAGCGGCTGCCCGGCCCGGCTCCACTGGCCGTCCTCGCCGCGGGTGTAGCCGGCCTTGGTCAGCAGGCGCGCCGACTCGCCGAGGTCCCGCTGCGCGGCGGGCGAGTCGGCGGGCAGCGTCGACCGGTAGTCGGCCTGCGAGGGCGCGCGGGCGAAGGCGTCGGCGGGCAGGTCCTCCGACGGGCCGCCGTCGGCGCCGACCTCGCGCAGCGCCGACCGGTCGATCGCCGACGCCACCGCCTGCCGCACCCGCAGGTCGGCGAGGGGCCCGTCGTCGCTGCGCAGGGCGAGCTGGACGACGGCGGGCTCGGGCAGGGCGCGCACCGTCAGCCCGGGGCCCGCCGTGGCCAGCGCGGCGAGGTCGTCGCCGGTGGCGCGGAACTGCGTGGCCTGGACGTCGCCGGAGCGCACCCGATCGATGAGCGACGTCGCCTCGGCGGCCTGGAAGACGATCTGGTCGGGCACCGAGGGCGTGCCCCAGTAGCGGTCGTTGCGGGCGAGCGTGACCTGGCCGCGGACGCGGTCGACGACGCGCACCGTGAACGGGCCGGCGGACACCGGGATGCTGTCGGTCAGCCCGCCGCCCCACGAGCCGGGCGCGTCCTTGAGCAGGTGCGCCGGCAGCAGGTGGTCGAAGAGGGTCTGCCAGGCCGGGAAGGGGCGGTCGAACACGACGTCGACGGCCTTTCCTCCCGCGCGCGACCGGACGTCGCTGATCGCCCGGTAGCCCGCGGCGCCGACCACGCCCGGCTGGCTGCGCATCTGCTGCCAGAGATAGACGAAGTCCTCGGCGGCCACCGGGGCGTTGTCCGACCAGGTCGCCGCCGCGGCGATCTCGTAGGACACGGTGTAGGGCTCGGTGTCGGTGACGCGCGCCGACGTCACCACCGTGGTGTCGAGGCGCGGCTCGCCGTCGGGGCCGGGGCGGAACGCCGAGGGCAGCACCAGCGGGGCCAGCGCGCGGGCGATGGGCGTGTCGTCGGCGACGCGGTGCGGGTTGAAGCCGATGCCGAGGTCGTCGACACCGATGCGCAGCTCCGTCGGGTCGGGCTCGAGCTGCGGGGTCGGCGCGGGGGCCGGGACGGGCACCTGGCCGACGACGGGCGGCGGCGCACCCGAACAGGCCGCCACCAGCAGGGCGAGGGCGAGCACGAGAGCGGGGAGGACTCCGACGACACGTCGGGGACCGCTCACGCCTTCGTCCGGCCCTTCGTCCTCGGGGAGATCGCCTGGTCGTTCGCCGGTCAGCCTGACCTCGCGGGACCAGTCGTACCGGGATCGCCATCGTGACACGGTGGCCGTCGGCCCTGGTCGACGGGTCTGGCCCGGGGCGGGGACCAGAGGTTAGCCTCGCCTCATGGGCAAGGGCGCGAAGAAGGGCCGTCACCGGGCGGAGTGCCCCACCTGCGGGGCCGCCCGGGCGGGGCGTGACGCCGCACCGGCGGACGAGGCCCCCGCGCCGAAGGAGAAGGGCCCGAAGGTCCCGCTCCACCTCGCCGCCTACGCCCACGCCGCCCCGCTCACCGGGGCGAAGAAGATCAAGAAGCAGTGCTGCCGGTCGTCGCCCCGCTGCAAGGGCTGTCCGGTGCTGCTCATGCGCGCGGCGCGGCTCCAGGAGTCCGGCGTGACGGGCAAGGACCTCAAGAAGGCGCTGAAGAAGGCGCGCGCGGCCTAGCTCGCGCCGCCGTCCAGGAGCGCCGCCAGCGCGGGCAGCACGGCCCGGTCGGCGTCCAGCCAGTCGAGGTCGTCGAGGTCGTCCGGCCCCACCCAGCGCAGGGCGTCGTGCTCGAGCGCCGTCGGCTCCCCGTCGGCACGGCACGCCCGGATGCGCAGCACCCGGCCCTCGGAGAGCGTCACCTCGGGACCGACGCGGTCCCCCACCGCGACGTCGGCGAGGGCGAGCTCCTCGCGCAGCTCGCGGGCGAGCGCGGTCGCCTCGTCCTCGCCGGACTCCACGGCTCCCCCGGGCAGCTCCCACCGTCCGGCGGCGGAGGCGGGACGGGTGCGACGGGCCGCCAGCACCCGACCGTCGCGGACGAGGGCGGCTCCGACGACGATGCGCACGACGGTCAGTCTCCCCGCCCCGTCTCTGGGAGGATGCGCGCATGGCTGAACTCCTGAGTGAGGACGCGATCGCCCGGGCCCTGGAGGACCTGCCGGGCTGGCAGCGCGAGGACGACGCCACGATCGCGCGCTTCGCGAAGCTGCCGAGCTTCCCCGAGGCCATCGCGGCCATCGACGCCGTCGCCGAGCTGGCCGAGTCGGCGAACCACCACCCGGACATGGACATCCGCTACAACAGCCTGAAGTTCAAGCTGTCGACGCACTCCGAGGGCGGCCTGACGGCCAAGGACACCGACCTCGCCGCGAAGATCTCCGCAGAGCTCTCCTCCCGCGGCGCGGAGTGATCCCCGCCTGAGCGCCGACACCCCGGCGGGCCTCCGGTCCGCGCCCTTCGTCGCGCTCCTCGCCGCGACCGTCCTCGCCTTCGGCGGCTACGCGCTCCTGCTCCCCGTGGTGCCGGTGCACGCGGCCGCGGGCGGCGCCACGCCCGGTGCCGCCGGCGCCACCACCGGCGTGTTCATGGCGGCCACCGTCGCCGCCCAGCTCACCGTCCCGGCCGTCCTGCGCCGCGTGGGCCCGCGCGCGGCGATGATCGCGGGAGTGCTCGCGATGGGCGCGCCTGCGATCCTGCTCGCCGCCACCGCGGCCCTGCCCGTGCTGTTCGGGGTGGCCGTGGTGCGCGGGCTCGGGTTCGGGCTCGTCACCGTCACCGGCGCCGCCCTCGTGGCCGACCTCGCGCCGCCCGCCCGGCGGGGACGGGCGATGGGCCTCTACGGCGTCGCCCTCGGCCTGCCCCAGCTCGTCCTGCTCAGCGGGGGTGTCTGGGCCTACGAGGTGCTCGGCGGGGCGGCGGTGCTGCTCGCCGGGGCGGCGCTGCCGCTCCTGGCCTCCCTCGCCTGCGGACGCCTGCCGACGCGCGTCGTCGCCTCCCCCGGCGACACCGCGGGCGGGCGCACGTTCCCGGTCACGGCCGCGCTGGGCCCGTGGACGGCGATGGTGGTGTCCGCGGCCGCGGCCGGCGGCGTGATCACCCTGCTGCCTCTCTGGACCCCCGGGACGGGGTCGGCGACCGGCCTCGCCGGGGGCACGACCACCGCCGCGATCGCCCTCGCCGTCCTCACGACGGGCCAGCTCGCGGGCCGCGGGCTCGCCGGCGAGCTCGCGGACCGCCGCACCCGCGCCACGGCGGTCGCCGTCGGGCTGGTCACCGGCGCGGGCCTCGTGACCGTCGCCGCCGGCGCAGGCGCGATCGCCCTCGGCGGGGACGGTTCCGGTCTCGTGGTGCTCCTCGGCGCCGCGCTCGTGGGCCTCGGGTTCGGCACGGTCCAGAGCGACACCCTGCTCGCGCTCTTCGCCCGCGCCGGCCCGTCCCGATCAGGGGCCGCCAGCACGTGGTGGAACACCGGCTACGACGCCGGCACCGGCCTCGGGGCCGCGGCGCTGGCCGCGGTGCTCGGCGCCGCGGGCGCGCCCACCGCGTTCGTCGTCGCCGCCGTCGCCTGCCTCCTCGTGCTCCCGGTCCCGCTCGCCGCGGTGCTCGGGCGTCGGGCGGGCTGAGCTGACCCGAGGCCCATCGGCTGCTCAGGACGCTTCGGTTTCCGAAGCATCTGCGGGCCGGGGGGTTCGGGTCCGGGTCCTGGTCCCGGTCCACGTCGCCCGTCCGGACGCCGACGACGTCACTCGGTCCATGGTCGGGGGCTGTGCGGGTGACGTGCTGACGCGATCGGGGGAGAACCTGTCATCGGCTGTCACGAGGCGGGCACCGCCCGCGATGTCCGCCGTGTCCGGCACGGGTCGGGCGCGGGTGACGGAGGCCGACGTGGTGAAGAAGGTGCTGTTCGCGGCCCTGCTCGGCGCCGTCGTGATGATGGGGTCGGCGCAGGCCGGCTACCTCACCTCCGCCACCCTGCCGGACCCCGTGGCCCCGGGGGCCGCGCGCGCGCCGGAGCTGTCGGGCGCCGTCACGCCGGCGCCACCGCCGCCCGGTGCGGCTCCCGGGTCTCCGCTGCCCGTGGCGCCCGCAGGACCCGCCGAGCCCGCGGGTCCGGTCGGGGCGGGCGGGCCCGGCGCGGTCGGCCCCGTCGGCGCGACGGGCGGCGGCGACGGGGAGGCGGTGACGCCACCCCGCACGGGGCGCTCGGCGGCAGCCGACAGCGACCCGGAGAACGGCTCCTCCGGCTCCTCCGGCGGCTCCGGATCGTCGCGCGACGCCGGGGCCCCGGCCAGCAGGTCCGGCTCGTCGTCGGACGGGTCGTCCGGCGGCTCGTCGAACGGCTCGTCCAACGGGCAGGCGAGGGACTCGGGCGGGGTCCGCGTCCAGGTGTGCCTCGAGCGCGTGCTCGGGAAGTGCGTCCGCGTCGGCCTCGGCTGACCTCTCGGCTGACGCGACCTCAGCCCGCGGCGACCTTCTCGGGCGCCCCGCCGGGGACGGCCGAGCGCTCGGCCTGCGCCACCGCGGCGATGGTGTCGTCGAGCAGCGCCACGAGCAGGCGGTCACGCGCGGCGGCGTCGAGATCGGCCACGCGCGCCGCGACGAGCAGGTGGGCGCAGGCGTGGTTGACCGGGCCCACGTGCAGCAACGTCGCCAGACGTCCGCCGTGCCCGCTCTCGCCCCGGCCCGGGCGTCCCGGCCCGGCCGCCGCGCGCCGCTCGAGGCGGCGCTGCAGACGGGGGAAGAACCGGTTGGCGGGGTCGATCGCGAGGCCGGCGCGCGCGATCGTCGCGAGCACGATCGGCCGGACCTCGACGCCGGAGTCGCGCCCGAGACCGATGAGCGTCACGGCCCGGGTCGCGAGCTGCTGACGGGCATCGGAGGAGACGGCGTCGTTGACCTGCCACGCGACGGCGGCGAGCGCCGGGTGCGTACAGCGTGGCCGGTCGGTGAAGCGTTCACCGGCGAGGACGGAGACGTACTCCATCAGACAACTGCCGGCCTCCGCGTCGCGGTGCGCACCGGCATCGAGGACAGGCATGCCCTCCGGAGGGCGGGTGGACGTCATGGGAAGCTCCCTTCCCCGGCCCCGGGCCCTCGCGCCCGGTCGGATGCTCCACCGTAGACCGAAACCGGGCGCAGGACAGGGGGTCCGGACGAGGGAATCGAGATCGGGTCACCCGCGCGGGGCGGTGACTCAGCGCTCGGAGCCGATGACCGTGGTCGCCGTGAGCGCGGCCAGCACCGCACCGACGGTGGGCGAGATCAGCCGGCGGATGTCCTGGGCGACGCCGAGCGTGACGTGCCGGCCGTCGGAGATCGCCCGGGCGCGGCGGGCGGCGAGGGTCAGGTCGGCGGGGCTGAGCTCCCGGACGCGGCGTCCGTGGTGGAGCAGCACGATGAGCATCGCGACCGCCTCGTCGGGCTCCTCGCCCTCCAGCGAGGCGCGGACGGCGGCGCGGTCGTGGTGCAGCGCCTCGACCTCGTGGACCCGCAGGGCGGAGCCGAACACCGGCATCGCGAGGTAGCCGAAGACCCGGCGCGGCTCCCGGGCGGCCAGCCCGCGCTCGACGAGACGGTCCATGGTGCGGCGGATCATCTGGGCACCGCGGTTGCCGGTGACCGCGTGCTGCAGGTCGGTCTTGGCGCCCCCGTGGGCGAGGAGGCTCTCGGCGACCCAGCCGAGCAGCGGATCGGTGACCTCGACCGGCCCGCGCCGGTACGTCGTGCCCGCGTCGAGCAGGGAGGCGTCGAGCAGCAGCTCGACCATCGCGGCCGCCACGAGCAGGCCCGCGGGCTCGGTGAGGGTGGACATCGGGCGTCCTTCGTCGTCGCCGAGGATCCACGCCACCCGCTCCGGCAGCGTCAGGTCCGCGGTCCGTGACGACCACCGCTCCGAACGCACGGAGACAGCGTAGGCACCCGTGTCCCCCACCCGAGCGAGGAGTCCTCAGGCGGCGGCACACGGCGTCGAACGGTGCGGCCGCTCGGGGCATCGGGGTCGGCCGATCGCCCGGGCGCCGGTCGCCGACGGTGAGGGCGTGATCGTCGCGCAGGATGCGCACCCCGCGTGTCGGTCCCCCGGGGCACACTGCTCGCATGGACGACCCGGGCACCGCGACGCCCGTCGCCCCGCTGCCGCCCGACGACGCCCTGGCGGCCGCCGGCGCGGGGGACGACCTCGAGCGCGCCCGCCACGGCGACGACGAGGCGTTCGCCCGGCTGGTCGCGCCGCTGCGCCGGGAGCTGCACGCGCACTGCTACCGGATGCTCGGCTCGACCCACGACGCCGACGACGTCCTGCAGGACGCGCTCCTGCGGGCCTGGCGTGCGATCGGGCGCTTCGAGGGCCGCCCGGACCGGCCGAACGCCCTGCGCTCGTGGCTGTACACGGTGGCCACCAACGCCGGGCTCGACGCCGTCGCCCGCCGCGGCCGCCGGGCCCTGCCGATGGACCTCGGCCCGTCGAGCGAGGCGCCGGGGGACGATCCGCCGCGCACCGAGGTGGCGTGGCTCGGCCCCTACCCCGACCACCCGGACGCCACCGTCGAGGAGCGCGAGGCCGTCGAGCTCGCGTTCGTCGCGGCGCTGCAGCACCTCCCGGGCAACCAGCGGGCCGCGCTGCTGCTCATGGAGGTCCTCGGGTTTTCGGCCGCCGAGGTCGCCACGATGATGGTGACGACGACGGCGTCGGTGAACAGCGCGGTGCAGCGGGCGCGGGCGACGCTCGCCGCCAAGGTCACCGGCCCCGGCCAGCAGCGCACCCTGCGCGCGCTCCCGGACGCCGCGCTCGCGGCCACGGTCGCCCGCTACACGTCGGCGCTGGAGGCCGGCGACGCCGACGCGCTCGTCGGCCTGCTCACCGCCGACGTCACATGGTCGATGCCCCCGAGCCCCGCCTGGTACCGCGGCATCGACGCGGTGTCGGCGTTCCTGCACCAGGGCCCGCTGGGCGTGGCGTGGCGCCACGTCCCGGCCCGCGCCAACGGCCAGCTCGCCGTGGGCTGCTACCTGTGGGACGCCGACGAGTCGCTGTGGCGCGGCGGGGTGCTCGACGTGCTCACGCTCGCCGAGGACGGCCGGATCGCCGAGGTCACCGCGTTCATCGGGGCCGAGCACATCGCCGCCGCCGGCCTCCCCGCGACGCTGCCCGGGGGCACGCCGCCCACTACAGCTCCCTGATCATGTCCTCGGTGCGCTGCTCGGCGGCGGCGAGGAAGGTCGCCATCCGCCCCAGCACCGCGTCGTCGACACCCGCGAGCTCGGCGGCGAGGCGGGCGTTGAGGGGGTCGTAGAGCGCGGCGATGCGCTGCAGGGTCGCCGGGTCCGGCTCGACGAGGACGCGGCGCCGGTCGGCCGGGTCGGGCACACGGTGGACGTGGCCCGCGGCGTGCAGGCGCTCGACCAACCGGGACGCGGAGCCCGTGGTCAGGTTGACGCGCGCCGCGAGCGCGCCCGGGGTCGCCGGGCCGTGGCGCGCGAGCTCGTAGAGGCACTGCAGCTCGGTGGCGCCGACGCCGATCCGGGCGGCGACCACGCCGTTGAACTGGACGAGCCGCACGCTCCACGCCGCCAGCGCGGCCACGACCTCCTCCGGTTCCACGACTCCTCTTTTCTCTGCACTGTGCAGCAAACGTGTGTCACAGTGTCTGCATGTTGCAGCCATCGTGGCACGGCGCCTGCCCGTTCACCGCCGGGACGCGCCGACCCGACGAGCCCTACCCGGGCCGCGAGGCGCTCCGCTCCGCCGGCCCGGTCGTGCTCGCCGAGGCACCGGCGGGAGGGCCGGTCGCGATCGTGACGACGGCGGCGCTCGCCCGGGCGGTGCTCGGCGACCCGCGGATGGTCAAGGACAGCGCCTGGGCACCGCCCGACTGGGACCCCCGGGCCGCGGAGCTGGAACCGACCGCGTCCCAGGCGCTCTCCCTGACGACCACCGAGGGCGCCCCGCACGCCGCCCTGCGCCGGGCGCACGCCCCGATGCTGTCGCCGCGACGGATGCGGGCCCGGCGCGACGCGATGCGGGACACGGCCCGGGAGCTGCTCGCCGCTCCGGACGACGGCCCCGTCGACCTCATGGCCGACTTCACCACCCGCTACCCCCTGGCCGTGGTCGGCGACCTGCTCGGGGTCCCGCGCGCGATGCTGGACGACGCGGTCGAGGCCTGCCGGCGGATGTTCGGCGATGAGGACGAGGTCGCCGCGGCGATGGGCGGGTTCGCGCGTCTGGCCGCGACGGCGATGCAGCACGACGGTCTCGCCCGCGAGCTCCGCGAGCGGCTGCCCGCCGACGTCACCGACGAGCAGGTGCACTACCTGCTGTTCACGCTGCTCTTCGTCGGCCAGCTGACCACCGGCCCGGCGCTGGGGTTCGTGCTGGCCCGGGTGCTCGCCGCGGGAGACGGAGCGCGGCGGAGCTCGACCCGGGGGAACGGCGACGCGTGGGACGGGGACACCACCGCCCTCGTCGACGACGTCCTGCGCCGGGACCCGCCCGCGCCGTTCACGCTCTGGCGGTTCACCGCACGGGAGGTCGAGCTCGCGGGCATCGTCCTCCCGCCGCGGACCCCCGTGCTCGTCGACCTCGCGGGGACGGCCGACGACCCCGCCGCGGGCCCCGGTCCCGGCCTCGCGTTCGGCGCGGGCCCGCACCTCTGCGCGGCCGTCCACCTCGCCCGCGCCGAGCTCGTCGCGGCCGTCGACGTCCTCGTCACCGACTTCCCCGACGCCCGCCTGGCCGTGCCCGCGGCCGATCTGCGCCGCATCGACCCGGGCGGGATCGCGGGCAGCCGGCTCGCCGCCCTCCCCGTCGAGGGCCTGCGGCCGCGTGAGCGATCCGGGTCGTCCTGACGACCCGGATCGCTCACGTGCGCGCAGCGCCTCAGGGAAGCCCGGCGTGCGGCACGTCGACGCGGGTCGCCAGGAGCTGCGCCTCGCGCACCGGACGGCGCTCGTGCTCGGCGAACGACGGCGCCGCGCAGGCGTAGAGCGTGCGCCCGTCCTCGCCGCCGAGCATGCAGGCGTAGACGCCGGTGCCCGTCGGGAGCTCCTCGAGGATCTCCCCGCCCTCGGCGACGCGCAGCAGCCGCCCGTGCAGGGCGTCGGCGACCCAGATCGCGCCGTCGGCGTCGGCGCAGATGCCGTCGGGGGCCACGGGCAGCGCCCCGACCGCCTCGCCGACGTCCGTGGTGGCCGGCGGCTCGGCGAACCGCGCCCAGGAGCGCCGCCGCGCGAGCCCGCCGTCGTCGGCGACGTCGAAGGCGGTCAGGCGGGCGCCGAACGTCTCGGCGACCACGAGCACGCCGTCGCGCAGCACCATGCCGTTGGGGAAGAGGAGGTCGTCGGCCACGGTGCTCGCGGCGCCGTCGGGATGGACGTAGGTCAGCGTCGTCGAGCTGATCGGCGCGCCGCCCATGAGGTCGAAGCCGAAGTTGCCGACGTAGGCGCCGCCCCGGGCGTCGACGACCATGTCGTTGAGGTGGTCCGCGACGAGGCCCGAGAGGTCGGCGTGCTCGACCAGCGAGCCGTCGTCCTCGCGCCGCAGGATCCGGTGGTCGCGCATGGACACGATCAGCGCGCGCCCGTCGGGCAGGAAGCCGAGGCCGGAGGGCTGCTCGGGCACCTCGGCCATGACCTCGTGGTGGCCGGCGTCGTCGATCGTCACGACCTTCTCGGTGTAGAAGTCGGAGACCCACAGCCGTCCCTCGTGCCACCGCGGGCACTCGAGGTACGACCACCCGTCCGACACCACGTCGACGTTCCGTTCAGCCACGGCGCTCCTCCTCGAGCTCGATCGTCCGCGCACGCTCTTGGCACCCGCCGGTGGTGTCAAGAGCGCGACCTCCACACGATCTCCACGAAACGACCCCGAATCCCGACCGGCCCGGCTCCTACGCTCGCCGACCATGAGCGGCCCCACCCGGCGCATCCTCGTCGTCGAGGACGAGCCCGTGATCAACGGCGCGGTCACCGACCGGCTCGTCGCCGCCGGCTACGACGTCGTCCGAGCGTGGGACGGGCCCGGCGCCGTCGCCGAGTTCACCGCCCGCGAGCCCGACCTCGTCGTCCTCGACGTCATGCTCCCCGGGCTCGACGGGCACGAGGTGTGCCGGCGGATCCAGGCCGTCCGGCCCGTGCCGGTGCTCATGCTGACGGCGGCCGACGACGAGGCCGACGTGCTCGTCGGGCTGGCCGTCGGAGCCGACGACTACCTCACCAAGCCGTTCCGGATGCGCGAGCTCGTCGCCCGGGTCGCCGCGCTGCTGCGGCGGGTCGAGCGCGCGGCGGAGCTGTCGACGCAGGACCCCGACGTCCGGGAGCTCGGCGACGTCCGCATCGACCCCGGGGCCCGCCGCGTCTGGGCCGACGGCGACGAGGTGCACCTGACGCCGACCGAGTTCGACCTCCTGCGCTGCCTCGCCGCCAGCCCGGGCGTGGTGCTCACGCGGGAGAAGCTCATGGGCGAGGTCTGGGGCTGGCCCGGCGCGTCGGGCACCCGCACGGTCGACAGCCACGTGAAGGCGCTGCGCGCCAAGATCGGGCCCGAGCGGGTGCGCACGGTCCACGGCGTCGGCTACGCGCTGGAGATCACCGGGGTCGGCCCGTGAGTGTCCGCGCGCTCGACCCGGTCCGCTCGGTCAAGGTCAAGCTCGGCGTCCTGGTCGGCGCCAGCGTCACGCTCGCCTCGGTGATCGCGACGATCGGCGCGGGCGCCGGCGTCCCGATCTGGCTCGGCATCCCCGTGACCATCGCCGTGGCGCTCGCCGTCACCCAGCTCCTCGCCGTCGGCATGACCTCGCCGCTGCGCGAGATGACCGCGGCCGCGCGACGCATGGCCACCGGCGACCACGACGTGCGCGTCACGGCCACGTCGCGCGACGAGGTCGGCGAGCTGGCGCGGGCGTTCAACTCGATGGCCGAGGAGCTCGCCGGGGTCGACCGCCAGCGCCGCGAGCTGGTCGCCAACGTCAGCCACGAGCTCCGGACGCCGCTGGCCGCGCTGTGCGCCGTGCTGGAGAACCTCGCCGACGGCGTCGCCGCGCCCGACCCCGCCACGCTGCGCGCCGCGGTCGACCAGGGCGAGCGGATGTCGGACCTGGTCACCGACCTGCTCGACCTCTCGCGCGTCGACGCCGGCCGGGCACCGCTGCACCGCGAGCCGGTCGAGGTCCGCCCGCTGCTCGACGCCGCGGTCGCCGAGGCGCGGGTGGGCGCGCAGGACGTCGCCCACGTGCTCGACGTCGACCCGCCCGATCTCGTCGTCGACGGCGATCCCGCGCGCCTGCGCCAGCTCGTCGCCAACCTCCTCGACAACGCCGCGCGCCACAGTCCACCCGGCGGCACCGTGACCGTCCGGGCGCGGGCGGCGGACGACGAGCGCTGGCACCTCGAGGTCGTCGACGAGGGCCCCGGCGTCGCGCCGGAGCACCGCGACCGCGCCTTCGAGCGCTTCGGGACGCTGCGGGACGTCGCGGTCGAGGGCTCGGCCAGCAGCGGCGGCACCGGCCTCGGGCTCGCCATCGCCCGGTGGGTGACCGACCTGCACGACGGGTCGATCGGTTTCGCCGACCCCGAGCCGGGCACGTCCGGCGCCCGCGTGTGCGCCGACCTCCCGACGACGCCGGCCCGACGCCGGCCCGCACCACCCACCCCCGTCCAGGAGGCGATCGCCGTGCCCGCACCCCCGGTCACCCCCGCACGACCCGGGACCTCGGCGCGGGAGACCGGCCCCGCCGAGGTCCCCTCGATCACCGACGGGCTCTTCGGCGACTTCTGGCCCGACCGCGGGGTGCCCGGCAACGTCGCGGTCCTGCTCGGTGCGCTGGGCGTCGGCGTGCTCGCCGGCGTCGTGCTGCCCTTCCGGAACCTCGGGCTGGGCACGTTCCTCGTCCTGCTCGCGACCACCGGCGTCCTGCTCGTCGCGAGCCGGCACCGCCGCGACCGCTTCACCTCCGTCTGCGCCGGCCTGTGCGTCGCGCTGGCCTGCGTCGTCGTCGTGCGGGACGCCGTCTGGATCGTGTTGCTCTGCCTGCTGGCCGGCGCGGTGCTGGGCGCGGTCGGGCTGACGCGCGGACGGCGCGTGCCGGCGTTCCTCGTGGCCCTCGTCGCCTGGCCCCTCGCCGCGCTGCGCGGCCTGCCCTGGCTGGGGCGGACGGTGCGGGCGGTCACCGGGCTGGGCAACGGGGCGGCGCTGCTGCGCACCGCGGTCTGGTCGCTGCTGGGGATCACCGTCTTCGCCCTGCTCTTCGCCTCGGCGGACGCGCTGTTCGCGGAGTGGGTCGGCGCGGTGGTCCCCGACCTCGGCTCGGCGGACCTCACCGCGCGCGTGTTCGTCGCCCTGGGCGTCGGCGGCGTGGTGCTGTGCGGGGCCTATCTCGCCCTCAACCCGCCGCGCGCCGAGCGCGGCGAGCGGGGCGCCCGTCCCGTCGCGCACCGCTTCGAGTGGCTGGCGCCGGTGCTCGTCGTCGACGCCGTGTTCGCGGTGTTCCTCGTCGCCCAGGCCACGGCGTTCTTCGGTGGTCACGACTACCTGGAGCGCACGACGGGCCTGACCTACGCGCAGTACGTGCACCAGGGCTTCGGGCAGCTCACCGTCGCCACCGCGCTCACGCTCCTCGTGGTCTGGGCGGCGACGCGCAAGGCGCCGCGGGCGACGACGTCGGACCGCACCTGGATCCGCGTCTCGCTCGGGCTGCTCTGTGCGCTCACGCTGGTCGTCGTCGCCTCGGCGCTCTACCGGCTGCACCTCTACGAGCAGGCCTACGGCCTGACCCGCCTGCGCCTGCTGGTCGCGGTGTTCGAGGCCTGGCTCGGTGTCCTGGTGCTCGCCGTGATCGCCGGCGCCGGCCCGCTGCGCGCCCGGTGGCTGCCCCGGTTCGGGCTCCTGTGCGGCGTGGTGCTGCTGCTCGGGCTCGCGGCGGTCAACCCGGACGCCTGGGTCGCGCGGCAGAACCTCGAGCGCTACGCCGTCACGCAGACCGTCGACTGGGAGTACCTCAGCGACCTCTCCGCCGACGCCCTCCCCGCCTACGCCGACCTGCCCCGGCCGCTGGCCGAGTGCGCGCTGCGCCCGACCGGGGAGGAGCGCGACGACTGGCTCGCGTGGAACCTCGGGCGCTCGCGGCTCGACGCGTTCCTCGACGCGTCGGGGGGTGCGTGGCGGCACCGGACCGACTGCCCGGGCCAGACGCGGTCGGAGTGAGGGGTCGGAGCGCACCGGACCCGTGACGGTGCGTCGCCCTGGGTCCCGCGTGCTGCGACATCCGGGTGGTGCCGCTCGCCGAGCCTCGGTGTGAGCCACGACACTGCGTGTCTGCCGAGCCTGCGAGGTGCGCCATGACCACCACCGACACCCGACCCGCCCTCAGCGGGTTCCACCACGTCGCCGTCACCGCGCGGGACGTCGAGGCGAGCGCGGACTGGTACCAGCGGGTGTTCGGCATGTCGCGGATACCGCCGCAGTTCCCCCACCACGGCGCCGACGCCAAGGGCTACACGCTGGTGCTCATCGAGCCGGAGACGAACCTGTGCGTCGGCATCGTGCACCACCCCGGCAACTCCGGGGAGCCGGCCGACGAGACCCGCTGCGGGATCGACCACGTGGGCTTCGCGATGCCCACCCGCGGCGACCTCGACGCCTGGGCGGGCTGGCTCGACTCCCTTGGGATCGCGCACTCCGGCGTCACCGACACCGAGGACCCGGTGCCGTACTCCGCGCTCGTCTTCCGGGACCCCGACAACGTCCAGCTCGAGCTCTTCTACATGGACATGTCCGGCTGACGCCTCGGGGCCCGCTCACGATCGGCTCGCGGCACACCGGACCGGCCCCTGATCCGAGCCACGGCGGAATGCCCCTCGACCTCGCGCCGTTGGTTGAAGCGTGAAGAACATCGGGTTCCTGTCGTTCGGGCACTGGTCGGCGTCCCCGCACTCGCGGGTGCGGTCGGGAGCCGACGCCCTGCTGCAGTCGATCGAGCTCGCGGTGGCCGCCGAGGAGGCGGGCGCCGACGGCGCCTACTACCGCGTGCACCACTTCGCCCAGCAGCTCGCCTCGCCGTTCCCGCTGCTCGCCGCGGCCGCCGCGAGGACGAGCCGGATCGAGCTGGGCACGGGCGTGATCGACATGCGCTACGAGAACCCGTTGTACATGGCCGAGGACGCCGGCTCCGCCGACCTGATCTCGGGTGGCCGGCTGCAGCTCGGCATCAGCCGGGGGTCGCCGGAGCAGGTGATCGACGGCTACCGCTACTTCGGCTACGCCCCGCCGGAGGGCACGAGCGACGGCGACATGGCGCGCGAGCACACCGCGACGTTCCTGAAGGTCCTCGACGGCGAGGGCTTCGCCCGGCCCAACCCGCGGCCCATGTTCCCGAACCCGCCCGGCCTCCTGCGGATCGAGCCGCACGCCCCCGGCCTGCGCGACCGCATCTGGTGGGGCGCCGGCAGCCGCGCGACCGCCGAGTCGACCGCCGAGCAGGGGATGAACCTCATGAGCTCGACGCTGCTCACCGAGGACACCGGCGTGCCGTTCCACCGGCTGCAGGCCGAGCAGATCCAGCGCTTCCGCGACGCGTGGACGGCCGCCGGGCACGAGCGCGAGCCGCGCGTCTCGGTCAGCCGCAGCATCTTCCCGATCGTCAACGACCTCGACCGTCAGCTGTTCTGGCGCGAGCACGACAGCACCGACCAGGTCGGGTGGATCGACGGCGGGAACGCGCGGTTCGGCAAGACCTACGCCAACGAGCCGGACAAGCTGATCGCCGAGCTCGCCGAGGACGAGGCGATCGCCGCCGCGGACACGCTGCTGCTCACGGTGCCCAACCAGCTCGGCGTCGACTACAACGCCCACGTCGTCGAGAGCGTGCTGACCCACCTGGCCCCGGAGCTGGGCTGGCGCTGAGCGGTCAGCTCTGCAGCAGCTTGGTGACGCTGCCGGCGAAGTCCTCGTAGCGGCGCAGCGCCGACACGTCGATGGTCACGTGCTGGCCCATCTCGACCATGATCGGGAGAGTCAGCGAGATCTCGTCGAGGGTGTCGTGGCTGTCGACGTCGACGATCGCGATGACGCGCCGCTCGCCGGCGACCTTCCAGAGGTCGACGACGACGCCCGCCTGCTTCGCGCCGAGCGCCGCCTCCGCCTCCCGGGACCAGGTCGCGAAGAGGTCCTGCTGGCTCATCGTCGCGCCGTACTCGATGCGGAAATCGAGGTGGAAGAGCATCGGTGGCCTCCGCGGGTTCGATCGGTTGATCGAAACGTCGTGCCGCCCGGGGATCGAGAACAGCGCTCGCGCCCCTAGGAGCCGTACGGCCCGATCTCGCCCGCCTGCACCCCGATCACGCGGCACGGGCGGTTCATGGCCTGCAGGGCGCGTTCGAGGACGCGGCCCACCTCGTCGACGGCGCCGCGCGCGTCCCCGGCCGTCGTGCTGCCGGTGACCTCGAGGACGCCGAACGGGACCGACGGGACACCGCCGACCTCGACGAGCCGCTCGAGGAGATCGGCGAGTCCGTCCTCGTCGAGACGCGTCAGGTCGGTCATCAGGTGGACCCGGTACTTGGTCATGGGTGGAGTGTCCTCGGCCCGGCGCGACCGCTCGACCAGCACTCACCGGGAGGACGCGGCCGTCGACGCGATGCGTGACCGCGTCCGGGGCGCCCCGGCCTGACCCCCGCCCACGGCGTCTCCCCGGACCGCAGCAGGAACCTGACGAGCGCGCCCTCCACCACGGGGTACACCGCGAAGCGTCGGATGCCTGCCGCCCATGTCGACGCCCCGGTCGTGGTGCTCGTGCTCGACCGTGACAACCCACGGCGCTCCGCGATCTCCTTGGCCCGCCGATGCACCGCAGGCGGCAGGTCGACGGTGGTCCGCATGACGGCATCGTCGCTGCATCGCCCCCTGATGCAGTGGGTCGTCGAGACGGTGGAGCAGCGCTGCGCGGCCCGCAGCGCGCGGGGTGGCGGGCCGGCGTCGTGGTCCGGTCCCCGCCGGCCGGGCTCGTCCGCGGACCCGTCTCAGAGCGTGGTCGTCGCGACCAGGACGAGCACGAAGGACGCCACGATGATCGCGACGCGGAGGTAGTGCAGCCGGTCCCAGCGCCGGTGCTGCTCCCGCCAGTCGTCGGGGTGGTCCTCCGCGGTCCACCCCCTCGAGCGATTGTTGATCGGCACCAGCAGGACGACCGACATGACGACGCTGACGACCAGGAGCAGCGCGGCGACGAGGAGCGCCGTCGTCGCGGTCGGCGTGCCCCACACGAGCGCGGCGAGGACCGCGGTGAGCGCCAGGGACGCGATGTACCAGAACGGCATCGCACGCCCCAGCACGCGCCCACCATCCGCTCGTGCGGCCAGCGACGCGTCGGCCGGCAGGCGCAACAGCATCGGGTTGACGATGACGGCGACCGCGAACTCGACGCCGACCATGAGGCCGACGACGGTCGCGGTGACGACCGCGAGAACGGATGTCATGGCGAGACCCTCTCCATCTAGCGACGCTAGATTTCCTAGCACTGCTAAGCTAGGTCGGGTCACGACGGATCACAAGGGGGAGAGCCGATGGCGGATCAGACGCCGCGCCGGCGGCGGCACGAGGAACGCGGTCGTCACATCCTCGATGCCGCGCGGGATCGCGCCGACGCGCAGGGTTGGGCCGCCGTCACCACCCGACACCTCTCCGATGCCATCGGCTACAGCCAGCCCGTGCTCTACAGCCACTTCCCCGGCGGCAAGGCGGAGATCATGCTGGCGGTCGCCCTCGACGGCTTCGTCGAGCTGACACGGCGGTGCCGCACGGCCCTCGGCGGCCGACAGGGACGGGCCGCGATCGAAGCCGTGTCCGTCGCCTACCTCGACTTCGGCGGCGAGCACCCGGCGGTCTACGAGGCGATGTTCCACCAGCCGATCGACACGCCGTTCGCCCACGACGACACCCGTCCCGAGCTCCGCGCCGCGTTCGACGTGCTGGCCGAGACGATCGGCGACGACCACGGCACCGCGACCGAGGTGTTCTGGAGCGCCCTGCACGGCATCGGCGTGCTGGAACGCGCCGGGCGCATGCGCCCGGAGCACCGCCGTCTCCGCGTGTCCGAGCTCGGCGTCCGCTTCGGGGCGACCCCGGCCCGCTGAGCGGGTCAGACGTTGAAACGGAACGTGTGACCGGGAGCCGGCTGGGGTGCGGGGGCGGCGAGCGCCCCGCCCAGCACGTCCCCAGATCGTTCGTAGCCGGGTCCGCGATCGAGGACGAGAAAGGCGCCCAGCTCTGCCACGGGGCCGACCTGACCGGTGTTCCTTGGAACATGACCGATCGCACCGAGCATTGTGATCACACCGCTGGTCTCGTCTCGCACGCGGCCGCTTGGAGTGCTCGCAACGCGGCGCAGAAAGAGCTATCGACGAAGCCGCCGGACCCGCTGGCGGACCGTACTCTCACGACCGACGAACGGTCGGCGGCGCTGCGATCGGCGCGCTACGCCTCGCACGCCCATCCCGGACCGGTGGGCGACGTGATCAGCTCCAAGATTCATGAGTACGTCCTCGACGGGAAGTTGCTCGAAGCCTTCTCGCTGCCGCGGCGACTGGTCCGCTCGATGCAGACGATGGAAACGCGCAGCCCCCTCCCTCCGCTCCGTGGAGACGACTACCTCCCAGCGACATACATGCCTGGCAGCGGTGGTCGGTGGCGACACCGCACCGCAGCGGACGAGGACCAGGACCATCGCCGATGAGTGCCGAAGGGCCGCTGATGCACTGAGAGCAGCGGGCCTTCGTCATCCGAATCAGGGCGAGGCCTGATCGGTTGCCTCGAAAGGCGTCCAGGTGAGCAGACCACACTTCACACCTCAGCCCGAGAGCGCAATTCACCCCGCCATCGCTCGCTTCTTGAACGAAACGAACCGCCTCGCCGATCCGTGGGCGGTCACCTGCCTTGCCAACCGAATCTGCCATCAGACTGGATGGCGACGACGCGCCCGAAGGGATGCACACCGTGTCGACAGAAGAAGAGAATAAGGCCATCGTCGGTCGCTGGTTCGACGAGTTCTGGGGGAAGGACTTCAATCCTTCCGTCATCGATGAGCTCGCCGCGCCGGACATGCGCTTCGAGTACTCGCTGCATGCCCCTCGCCGCGGGCGCGACGAGGTCCGCGAGTTCGCCAGGACGTTCCGCGCGGCCTTCCCCGACCTCCAGTTCTGGGGGACGGCTGATCTCATCGCCGAGGGCGACTACGTCATCGGCCAGTGGGAAGGCGGTGGCACCCACACCGGGGACGCCTTCGACGACATGCCCATCGGGGCGTTGCCCGCCAACACGGGCAGGACGATGCGCTTCACCGGCACCTCGGTTCTCAAGATCGAGAACGGCCTCATCACCGAGGAGGTCGGCCTCGACGACGGGGTGACGGCACTGCAGCAGCTCGGTCTCATCAAGGCGGCATGACCGTCGAGGACGAGGGCAGCGATCTGACCCTCCGGGTGCTGCGGATGGACTCGCCGACCAAGCAGTTCCTGCTCGAGGCAGGGCACGGCTCGGCTTCGCTACCCCGGCGCAGTGGAGAGCTCCTCAGCTCGGCAGAACGCCCAGCTCGTGCTCTCGACATATGGGCACCTCATGCCCGACAGCGAGGACCGGACCCGGCGGGCCCTCGACGCGGCGTGGTCCCGTGCCCGTCGGTGCCCCTGCAAGGCCAGGAGGTCCCACTACCTGCGCGAACGTGCTGCTGCTTCTAGACGTTGAAGCGGAACTCGACCACGTCGCCGTCGTGCATGACGTAGTCCTTGCCCTCCATGCGCACCTTGCCCGCGGTCTTCGCGGCGGCCATCGACCCGGCGGCGACGAGGTCGTCGTACGAGACGATCTCGGCCTTGATGAAGCCCTTCTGGAAGTCCGTGTGGATGACCCCGGCGGCCTCGGGGGCGGTGGCGCCGATCCGGATCGTCCAGGCGCGCGACTCCTTGGGACCCGCGGTGAGGTAGGTCTGCAGCCCGAGGGTGCGGAACCCGGCGCGGGCCAGCGCGTCGAGACCGGGCTCGGGCTGGCCGATCGACTCCAGCAGCTCCTGCGCCGACTCGGCGTCGAGCTCGAGCAGCTCCTGCTCGACCTTCGCGTCGAGGAACACGGCCTCGGCCGGGGCGACGAGCTCGGCGAGCTCCTTGCGCTTCGCGTCGTCGACGAGCACCGGCTCGTCGGCGTTGAAGACGTACAGGAACGGCTTCACCGTCATCAGGTTCAGCTCGCGCAGCCGCGGCGAGTCGAGGCCCGCGGAGAACAGGGTGCGACCCTCGTTCAGCACGGTCTGCGCGTGCTGGATCTCGTCGACGGCGGCCTTGGTCTCCTTCTTGACCCGCGCCTCCTTCTCGAGGCGCGGGAGGGCCTTGTCGATCGTCTGGAGGTCGGCGAGGACGAGCTCGGTCGCGATCGTCTCGATGTCCGCGGCCGGGTCGACGCGGCCGTCGACGTGGACGACGTCGTCGTCGGCGAAGACGCGCACGACCTGGCAGATCGCGTCGGCCTCGCGGATGTTGGCGAGGAACTTGTTGCCCAGCCCGGCGCCCTCGCTGGCGCCCGCGACGATGCCGGCGATGTCGACGAACGACACCGTCGCCGGGACCACCTTCTCCGACGAGAACAGCTCGGCCAGCCTGTCGAGCCGTGGGTCCCGCAGGGGCACCACGCCCACGTTGGGCTCGATGGTGGCGAACGGGTAGTTCGCCGCCAGCACGTCGTTGCGGGTCAGGGCGTTGAACATCGTCGATTTGCCGACGTTGGGCAGTCCGACGATGCCGAGGGTCAAGCTCACGAGAATCCAGTCTGCCAGCGAGGGATCCGGGCGGGCCCCGGCGGCGTCCAACCAGGGTGACAGCTGCTCCACGTGACCCTCGGAGGTCCCCGTGCCCGCCATCGCCACCGTGCCCACTGCGCTCGGCCCGTTCACCGCCCTCGTCGACGACGAGGGCGCCGTCCTCGCGTCGGGCTGGACCGACGACGCCGACGCGCTGCTCGCGCTCGTGCACGCCGAGCTGCGTCCGACCGATCCCGCGCGCCGCGAGGACCTCGGGGAGGTCACCGCAGCGGTGGCGGCGTTCCACGACGGCGATCCCGGCCCGGCGGCGGCCGTGCCCGTGCGCCAGATCAGCGGGCCGGCGACCACGGCGATCTGGGAGCGGCTACGCGCGGTGCCCGCCGGCGCGCCGACCACCTACGGCGAGCTCGCCGGCGCCGCCGGCTACCCGAAGGGGCACCGGATCGCCGCGCGGGCGTGCGTACGCAACGCCGCCACGCTCTTCGTCCCGTGCCACCGCGTGCTGCGCCGGGGCGGCGCGCTCGGCGGGTACCGCTGGGGGCTGGAGCGGAAGGAGCGGCTGCTGGCCCTCGAGGCCTCCTGGCGCGTCGATGACGGGGCGTTGTCAGGGGTGTGATCCATCCTGCCGGTCATGACGGAGGAGCCATGACGACGGCCGGGGTGCTCGCGGGGCTGCTGCTGGGGCTCGTGATCGGCGCGGGCGTCGGCGCGTGGGTCGCGCTGCACCTCGCGGGGGCCCGGCGCGACGCGGCGGTGTCCGAGGCGGTGCGCCGTGCTGGGGCCGAGGTCGCCGCGGCGCGCGCCGAGCTCGACGCCGAGCGCCGCGGGGCGGGCGACCGCGAGCGCGCCCTGGGGCCGGCCGTGCGCGCCGCCTCGACGGACGTGCTCGATCGCGTGCTGGAGCCCGTGTCCGCGGCCCTCGGTCGCATGGAGCGGGAGATGGCGGGCGCGGAGCGCGAGCGGGCGGCCGCCTTCGCGTCGCTGCGCGAGCAGGTCGGCGCGGTCGCGGAGGGCGCGCAGGGGGTGGCGGGCGAGACGCGCGCGCTGGTCGGGGCCCTGCGCGCCCCGAACGTGCGCGGGCGGTGGGGCGAGCTGCAGCTCGAGCGGGTGGTCGACCTCGCCGGCATGGTCGAGCACTGCGACTTCACCCGCCAGGCCCACGCCCGCGGGGTCGACGACGACGGCGCCCAGCGTCCCGACCTCGTGGTGCACCTCGCGGGCGGCAAGCAGGTGGTCGTCGACGCGAAGGTCCCGTTCGCCGCGTACCTGGAGTCCACCGAGGCCCGCGACGACGCGGCCCGCCGTGAGCGGATCGCGGCGCACGCCAAGCAGGTGCGCGCCCACGTCGACGCGCTCGGAGCCAAGGCCTACTGGAGGCGCTTCGACCCGACGCCCGAGTTCGTGGTGATGTTCGTGCCGGGCGAGGTCTTCCTCTCCGCGGCGCTGGAGGCTGATCCGGCGCTGCTCGAGCACGCCTTCGGCGCCGACGTCGTCATCGCGACGCCCACCACGCTGATGGCGCTGCTGCGCACGGTCGCCTACGCGTGGCGCCAGGAGGCCCTCGCCCGCAACACCGCCGAGGTGCACGCGCTCGGCCGCGAGCTGCACGGCCGCCTGGCCACGCTCTCCGGGCACCTCGCGCGGCTGGGACGGTCCCTCGACGGCAGCGTGCGGTCGTTCAACGAGACGGTCAGCTCGCTGGAGTCCCGCGTGCTCGTCAGCGCCCGGCGGTTCGCGGACCTGTCCGTGACCACCGCCGATCTGGAGAGCCCGGAGCAGATCGAGCGCCGCCCGCGCGCACCGGCCGAGTCGATCGCGGAGACGGGATGACGCGAGGATGAGTGGTCCACGTCACCGCACTCGCCGGTGTGCGTGCGGGTGCGACGGAACGTCACGGTCCGACCGCTAGCGTTGGGGTGTGACCAGCGCGCGGGAGGAGGCACTCGGCACCGGGCCCGTCGGCCCCGAAGAGCGCTCCGTCGTCCGGTCACTGCGTGGGCTCCGCTGGTGGGGGACGCTCCTGCTCGGCGGGGTCTTCACCGTCGCCGGCGTGGCGATCGACCTCGTGCTCTCCGGCGAGCTGGGCGTCGCGTTCACCGCCTGCTTCGCCGGCGGCTGCGTCCTCGCGACCGCCTGGTCGCGGCGTGACTCGCTGTTCGTCCCGCTCGTCCAGCCGCCGCTGCTGCTGGCGGTGGGCGTGCCCGTGGTCGTCGTCGCCACGGGGTCGCTCCCCCGCTCGGGCGGCACGGCCTCCACGCTCCTCGCCGTCGGTGGGCCGCTGGTCAACGCCTTCCCGACCCTCGCGATCACCACCGCCGTGTGCCTGGCGCTCGGCTTCATCCGCTCGCGCCTCGAGCCGTGGCAGCGGGACTCCGACCGGCTCGACCCCGACGCCCCGCGCGAGCCGCGGGACCGGCCGCCCCGGGACCGGGACCCGCGCGACCCGCGCGAGCGCGAGCTGCGGGAGCGGGAACGACGCGAGCGGGAGATCCGCGAGCGGCAGCGGCGGGAGCCCCGCGACCGTGACCCCCGGGACCGGGACCGCGACCCCCGGGACCGCGATCCCCGGGACCGGGAGCCGCGCGAGCGCCGTCCCCGCCAGGTGCCGGTCGAGGCCCGTCCGGCGCGGGACGACCGGCGCCGCCCGTCCGCCGGCGACCCCCGGCGCCGTCCCGTGCGCCCGGACGATCCCGACGAGGAGTTCGGCCCCGGGGTCCGGCGCGTCCCGCGCCGCGTCGACGGGCCCGACGACCGCCGCTGACGCGGATCTCCGGCGGTCGGCGGCCGACCGACCCGTGATCAACGGGGAGTTCGTGCGCGTAGAAGCAGCGAGATACCCGTTCGCTGCTCAGCAGCCGGCGTACTCGTCGCGCCGCAGGAGCATCGCGCCGAACATGGTCAGGAACATCAGGACGTGTCCGCCGATCATCAGGGTCTCGCCGGAGACGGCACCGAGGCCGTAGGGCACCAGCAGCAGCACGAACGGGGCGCACATCGCCGCCGACATCTCGACGATCAGGCGCGCGCGGTGACGTCGCACGGCCATCCACACCGCCATGCCGATGGTCATGTCCGCGGCCATGACGAGGGCGTGGACGGCGGGCAGAGCGGCCCAGGCCGCCGGCGTCAGGGGCATGAGCAGCGCCATGCCGACGACCATCGCCACGACCATCTCGAGGTAGTGGCCGGCGAAGCGCAGCACGCGCCGGCGGGGGGCGCGGGTGGTCGCGACGGGGGCGGCGGGCTGGGCGGGCTGGGCGGGCTGGGTGGTCATGGCGGGCGGGTCCTTCCACGGGGTGGGCCGGCGATGCCGACGAGCATCGCGAGCCCCGCGCCCGCGGACAGGTGCCGGAAGTCATGCCCGGGGTCACGACCTAGAGCAGGTCCAGGGCCCGGGCGCGCAGCGCGGCCTGGGTGCGGTCGCGGGCGCCGAGCTTGCCCAGCACGTTCGTGACGTGGTTCTTCACCGTGCCCTCGGCGAGGTGCAGGCGGCCGGCGATCTCGCGGTTGCTGCACCCGTCGGCGAGCAGGCGCAGCACGTCGACCTCCCGCTCCGAGAGCGGTACGACCAGCGGCTGGGCCCGGCGCGCCGACCCCGCCGGCTCGTCCGCGGGCAGGCGCGCGACGCGGGCGACGACCTTCGCCGCGACCGAGGGCTCCAGCACCGACCCGCCCGCGGCCGCGGTCAGCACCGCCTCGACGAGGCGCGCGGACGAGACGTCCTTGAGCAGGTAGCCGACCGCGCCGGCCCGCAGCGCGGCGAACACGTCCTCGTCGTCGTCGAAGGTGGTCAGCGCGATCACGCGCACGTCGGGCTGCTCGGCCCGCAGCCGGCGGGTCGCCGCGACGCCGTCGAGCACCGGCATCCGCAGGTCCATGAGCACGACGTCGGGGGCGAGATCGGCGGCGCGGCGGACGGCCTCCTCGCCGTTGCCCGCCTCCCCCACGACGACCACGTCGTCGCGCACGCCCAGGAGCGTGGCCAGTGCCTCGCGGAACAGCGCCTGGTCGTCGACCAGCAGGAGCCGCACGGGCGCCGTCACGCGGGCACCTCCAGGACCAGCGCGCACCCACCGGCCGGGGCGCGTCCCAGCTCGAGGCGCCCGCCGAGGTCCTCGGCCCGTTCGCGCAGGCCGAGGAGGCCGACACCCCCGCCCTCCCCGTGCCCGCCGGGCCCGGGCTCGCCCGCACCGCGCCCGTCGTCACGGACCTCCACGCGCACGGCGCCCGCGGCGTAGTCGAGCACCACCTCGGCGCGGCTCGCGCCGGCGTGCTTGCGCACGTTGGTCAGCCCCTCCTGCGCCGCCCGGAACAGCGCCTCGCGGGCGGGGTCGGCGATCGCGCGCTCGTCCCCGACGATGCGCACCGACGTCGGGAGCCCGGCCGCGGAGCTCTCTGCGGCGAGGTCGTGGAGCGCGGTGCCCAGCGCCGGGACCACGCGGGGCTCGCGCAGGGCGCCGACGGAGCGCCGGACCTCGCCGAGCGCCTCCTGCGACTGGTGCTGGGCCTTGGCGAGCACGTCGTCCACCGGGTCGTCGGCACTCCGGTTCGCCAGCAGGGCCCGCGCCGCCTGGAGCTGCATCTGGATGACCGTGAGCGAGTGCCCGAGCCCGTCGTGGATGTCGCGGGCCACCCGGTTGCGCTCCTGGGCGGCCGCGAGGTGCTCGACCTGCTCCTGTGCGGCCGCGAGCTCGCGGCGCATCTGCTGCTCACGACGCAGCAGCTCGGTGACCACGGCCGCGAACACCACGGCGACCAGCGTGCCGAGGCCCTCGCGCAGGCCGTCGACCAGCGGCATGCCGGCGTGCACCATCGGCACCATCGCGATCACGACGATCGTGGCCGGCAGCGGGAGCAGCAGGACGCACTGGCTGACCAGCACGATGAGGAACAGCGTGCCGCCCACCCCGGGGGCGAGCGCGAACACCACCGACGCGAGCACCAGACCGACGAGCACGTACGCCGCCGACCACCCACGCCGTCCGCGGGCGAGCACCCACCGGAAGCCCAGCGTGGCCAGCAGCGCGAACGCCGCGCCGAGCGGCAGGACGGCCACCGGGTCGCCGCCGCCGACGACCCCGAGCACCAGGGTGAGCAGCGCTCCCCCGGTGAGCAGGGTCAGGGCCAGGAGCACGGGGACACTGTGCGGTGCCCGCGCCCCCAGGACAACGGCTGCTAGCGCACCGCCTGCGGCTTCATGTCGCGCTTGAGCTCGCGCGGCAGCGAGAAGGTCAGCTTCTCGTTGGCGGTGGTGATCTCCTCGACGTCGGCCCAGCCGCGCTCGGCGAGCCAGTGCAGGACGTCGCCGACGAGGATCTCGGGCACCGAGGCGCCGCTGGTGACACCGACGGTGGTGACGCCCTCGAGCCAGGCCTCGTCGATCTCACCGCAGTGGTCGACGAGGTGGGAGTCCTTCGCCCCGGCCTGCAGCGCGACCTCGACGAGGCGCACCGAGTTCGAGGAGTTGCGGGAGCCGACGACGAGCACGAGGTCGCACTCCGGCGCCATCTGCTTCACCGCGACCTGGCGGTTCTGGGTGGCGTAGCAGATGTCGTCCGACGGCGGGTCGGAGATCGCCGGGAACCGCTCGCGCAGCGCGGCGACCGTCTGCATCGTCTCGTCGACCGACAGCGTCGTCTGGGAGAGCCAGATGACCTTCTCCGGGTCCCGGACGGTGACGTCGGCCACCGCGGCCGGGCCGTCGACGAGCTGCACGTGGTCGGGCGCCTCGCCGGCGGTGCCCTCGACCTCCTCGTGGCCCTCGTGGCCGATGAGCAGGATGTCGTAGTCGTCGCGCGCGAAGCGCTTCGCCTCCTGGTGCACCTTCGTGACCAGGGGGCAGGTGGCGTCGACGGTGCGCAGCTCGCGGGCCGCGGCCTGGGCGTGCACCGCCGGGGACACCCCGTGGGCCGAGAACACGACGGTGGCGCCCTCGGGCACCTGGTCGGTCTCGTCGACGAACACCGCGCCGCGGTCGGCGAGGGTGTTGACCACGTGGCGGTTGTGCACGATCTCCTTGCGGACGTATACCGGGGCGCCGTAGGTCTCGAGCGCCTTCTCCACGGCCACGACGGCCCGGTCGACGCCGGCGCAGTAGCCGCGGGGCTTCGCGAGCAGCACGCGCAGCGCGCCGTCGCCGGTGTGCTCGCTCTGGTGCTCAGTGGACATAGGTCCAGCCTACGGGGGACGCACGTCACCGTCCGTGCGCGAGCGGCGATGACCGACCCACCGTGGCCGTTCGCACATCATCGGCCCAGCCCTGGCACCCTGTCCGATATGAGTTCGCTCCCGTTCCCGGTGCGGGTCGCCGCCGGCCTCGTCGTCGCCGCCGTGGAGGAGACCCGGGACCTCCCGCGCACCATCGCCGGTCTGCCGATCACCGCGGTCAGCCGTGTGCTGCAGCTGGGGATGCGCGCCCAGCAGGTGGTCACGGAGCTGGCCATCAAGGGCGACACCGCGCTCGACGGGATGCGCCCGGTGGAGGAGGCCCCGTCGTGGGCCCGCTTCGACGACGACCTGCCCGAGCCGCCGTCCCGCTTCGAGTCCTACGACGTCGACGACACCTCGATCGAGTTCACCGACCTGGCGGACGCCCCTCGTGTGAACGGTCACTCCCGGGCGCTCGAGGTCGTGGGCGGCACCGGGGTGGAGACGACCACCACGCCCGACGCGCTCCCCGGGTACGAGTCGATGACGATCGCCCAGCTGCGCGGGAAGCTCCGCACGCTGAGCGTCGACGAGGTCACCGAGCTGCTGGAGTGGGAGACCGCGCACGGCAACCGGCCGCCGTTCGTCACCATGCTCAGCAACCGGATCGCCACGCTCGACGCCCAGTCCTGACCCCGGCGTGACCACCCCGCCGGCGACCAGTGCGGAGGAGCCGTGGCCGGTCCGGACGGTCGCGCGCAAGATCGCCGCGTGGATCGAGCGGCTCGGCGCGGTGTGGGTGGAGGGCCAGCTCACCCAGGTCACCGCCCGGCCCGGGTCGGGCACCGCGTTCCTCGTGCTGCGTGACCCGGCGGCGGACGTCTCGATCAACCTGACGGCGCCGACGACCATGGTGCGCGGCACGGTCCCGCCGCTGGCCGAGGGCGCCCGCGTCGTCGTCCACGGCCGGCCGTCGTACTTCTTCGGGCGCGGGACGCTCTCGCTGCGCGTCGACGAGATCCGTCCCGTCGGGGTCGGCGAGCTGCTGGCGCGGATCGAACGGCTGCGGGCGCTGCTGGCCGCGGAGGGGCTCTTCGACGCGGCGCGCAAGCGGCGTCCGCCGCGGCTCCCGCGCTGCGTGGGCCTGGTGACGTCACGCGCGAGCGCCGCCGAGCACGACGTGCTCACGGTCGCGTCGACGCGCTGGCCCGCCGTGCGCTTCCGCACCGTCAACACCCCGACGCAGGGGCCCCAGGCCGTGCCGGAGATCCTCGACGCCCTGACCGCCCTGGACCGCGACCCGGACGTCGACGTGATCGTGCTGGCCCGCGGCGGCGGCAGCGTCGAGGACCTCCTGCCGTTCTCCGACGAAGCCCTGTGCCGGGGCGTCGCGGCGTGCCGGACGCCCGTGGTCTCGGCGATCGGCCACGAGCCCGACACCCCGCTGGTCGACCACGTCGCCGACGTCCGCGCGGCCACCCCCACCGACGCGGCGAAGCGGATCGTCCCCGACCTCGCCGAGGAGACCGCGCACCTCGCGCAGCTGCGGCGCCGGATGCACCGGGCCCTGCACGCGTGGGTGGAACGGGAGGACGCGGCGCTCGCCGCGCTGCGCCGCCGTCCCGTCCTCGCCGACCCCCTCGGGCCGATCGCCGCGCGGGAGGACGCCGTGGTCGCGCTGCGCGGGCGGGCCCGCCAGGTGGTCGACGCCGGGATCACGGCCCGGTCGGCCGACCTGCGGCACCTCACGGCGTCCCTCGCCGCCCTGGGCCCCGCCGCGACCCTGGCCCGGGGCTACGCGATCGTCCAGCACGGGCCGGCCGTCGACGCCCCGGTCCTGCGGTCGGCGGACACGCCCGCGGCGGGCGACACCCTGCGCGTGCGCCTCGCCGACGGCGCCCTGCACGCGGTCGTGCGCCCCGACCCCGGCTGACCTCCGGCGGGCGAGCGCGTGGCCCTGTCGGCGTGCTCCCCCGACTTCGGACACTGGATGTCAGCGACGCCACGCCGCGGACACAACGAGGAGGAACCGAGTGGGCGAGACGGACGAGCCGGGGTACGAGCAGGCGCGGGACGAGCTCGCGCAGGTCGTGGCGCGTCTGGAGGCGGGCGGGCTGAGCCTGGAGGACTCGCTCGCGCTGTGGGAGCGGGGCGAGGCGCTGGCACGGCTGTGCGAGCGCCACCTCGCCGGCGCCCGCGAGCGCGTCGAGACGGTGCTCTCGGAGGCGGCCGGCGAGGACGGGACCGGCAGCTGAGCGACACCCGGGCGAAGAGGCACCGTCGGCGCCCCGTGATGGCGCAGACTCGACGTCCATGAGCAGCCCGTACTCGTCCGGAGGGGCCGACTTCGACCGGGCGGTCGCCGGGGCCCACGCCGACTACCACCGCGAGATCCAGCAGCACGACGAGCCCGACGGCCTGGTGGACGACGTCGTCACGTACCAGATGCTCGCGCCGCACCTCATGCGCTCGCTGCTGTTCCTCGTCGCGCCGACGGTGCTGCTGCTGATCAAGGTGATCATCGACTACCTCGCGTCGATGTCGTCGCCCGACGACCTCACCGACGCCGTGTCGGTGCTGCTCGGGGTGGTCGTGGTCGTGCTCTACCTCGCCGGGATCGCGTCGTTCTTCGCGCCGGCGAAGGAGCCGATCGCCGAGCACGCCCGCCTGCTGGAGAACCGGGGCGACGCCGCCGCGGGCGCCTACGAGCACGTGCGCCTCGCCGCGGCCGCGCGCCGCAGCCCCGCCGAGGTCCGCCCGTCCACGGTGGCGGGAGTGCCCGTGCTGCTGTTCGAGCAGTACAGCGAGCGGGCGATGCTGCTCGTCCAGCCCTACGGCCGGGATCTCTACGTGGGCTGGACGATGTGGCGCTCGCGGTCCACCGCGACCCTGCTGCTGCACTTCCTGCGCGACACCTTCGGCCGCTTCGCCCCGGCGCCGCGGTTCTCCGCCGAGCTGCGCGCCGCCGCGACCCGTGCCCTGCGCGAGAGCGTGCACTCGCTGTCCCGCGAGGGGGTGGCCGCCGCGCTGCAGGCGAGCGGGCCGGAGCCGGAGGCGCCGTACGAGCCGCCCCGCGAGACGTACACGCCGCAGGCCCGCCCCGAGCCGGCCCGGCCGCCCCACGAGGAGCGCTGGCCCGAGTCCGAGGACCCGCACCCCCTGGGCGTGCTCCCCACCGCCCCGCCCGCCGGACCCCACGTCGACACCCGGACCGCCTGGACCGGCGACGGCCACGACGGGGAGCGCGTCGGCGTCCGCCGCGAGCCCGACGAGGACTGGGGTCCGCCGCCGCGCGATCGGTGGTGAGCCGCGTACGGGCGACCGGAGCGGCGGACTCTGCGAGGATGGCGACCGGCGATGCGCCCGCCCGCCCCGCATCACGTCCGCCCGTGGAGGTGCACACCCGGTGAGCTCGCAGGAACACGATGGCGTCCAGCCCCCCGAGCGTCCCGACCGCAACCTCGCGCTCGAGCTCGTCCGGGTCACCGAGGCCGCCGCCATGGCCGCCGGCCGCTACGTCGGCCGGGGCGACAAGAACGGCGGGGACGGCGCGGCGGTCGACGCGATGCGCAAGCTCATCGGCTCGGTGTCGATGCGCGGCACCGTCGTCATCGGGGAGGGCGAGAAGGACGAGGCCCCGATGCTCTTCAACGGCGAGCAGGTGGGCAACGGCGACGGCCCCGAGTGCGACGTCGCGGTCGACCCGGTCGACGGCACCACGCTCATGGCCAAGGGCATGCCCAACGCCCTCGCGGTGCTCGCCGTGGCCGAGCGCGGGGCGATGTTCGACCCGTCCGCGGTGTTCTACATGGAGAAGCTCGCCGTCGGCCCCGAGTCCGCCGACGTCGTCGACATCGAGCGCCCCGTGGCGGAGAACCTGCGCGCCGTGGCCCGCGCGAAGGGCATCAACGTCTCCGACGTGACGGTCGTGGTGCTCGACCGGCCGCGGCACGAGCAGCTCGTCCAGGACATCCGGGACGCCGGCGCGCGCATCCGCTTCATCTCCGACGGCGACGTCGCCGGCGCGATCGCCGCGGCCCGCCCCGAGAGCGGCGTCGACATGCTCCTGGGCATCGGCGGCACGCCCGAGGGGATCATCACCGCCTGCGCGATCGCCTGCATCGGCGGATCGCTGCAGGCCAAGCTGTGGCCGAAGGACCCCGGGGAGCGCGAGAAGGCCCTCGCGGCGGGCCACGACCTCGACCGCGTCCTGCACACCGGCGACCTCGTGCGCGGCGAGAACATCTTCTTCTGCGCCACCGGCGTGACCAACGGGGACCTGCTGCGCGGCGTGCACTACCGCGCCGGCGGGGCGTCCACCCAGTCGCTGGTGATGCGCTCGAAGTCCGGCACCG
Organism: Actinomycetospora sp. NBC_00405; assembly: GCF_036044095.1. Taxonomy (NCBI): domain Bacteria; kingdom Bacillati; phylum Actinomycetota; class Actinomycetes; order Pseudonocardiales; family Pseudonocardiaceae; genus Actinomycetospora; species Actinomycetospora sp. NBC_00405. The sequence goes on along the minus strand of NZ_CP107938.1, from coordinate 5,439,938 downwards.
TGCGGATGATCGACGCCTGGCACCGCCTCCACAAGCTGCGCGAGTACTCCGCGATCGATCTGGGCACGGACGATGAACCCGATGTGTCGATCTGGGGCCCCGAGGACTCGACGCGGTAGCACGACACGGGGAATGATCGTCGTCCGATCCGGGATGTCCGGGGAGGAGCCGAACGGTCCCGGAGGTCCCCGTGCCATTCCTCACCCGACCGCGCCGAGGTTCGGCAGCCACTTCCGTCGCCCTGCTGGTCGCGCTCGTCGCGACGATGTCGGCCCTCCTGGCCGGGACGGCCACCGCCGGCCCAGGATCTGCCGGCCCAGGATCTGCCGGCCCCGCACCGGCCAACCCGGTCCCCGCGCCGATCTCCAGGCCGGTGGCGGACGCCCCGGCCACCGGGCTGCCGACGGTCCCGGCGATCCCCGCCCTCACGCGCGGCACGCCCTGCAGGTCGTCGGCGGTCGCGTGCGTCGACCTCTCCTCGCAGCAGGCCTGGCTCACCGACGGCGAGGGCAACGTGACGTACGGCCCGGTGGGCGCCCTCGGCGGGACGCGGAAGTACCCGACGCCGACCGGCACGTTCTCGGTCGACTACAAGGACGCCGACCACGTCAGCAACCTCTACGACGCCGCCATGCCGTACTCGGTGTTCTTCGCGCCGGCGATCGCGTTCCACACGGGCAGCCTCTCGGAGCGCTCGCACGGCTGCATCCACCTCGGGCGGACCGCCTCGAAGCGCTTCTTCGCGAACCTCTCGCCGGGCGACACCGTGCAGGTGGTCTCCTGACTCCGGTGAAAGACTGCACCCCATGACGGAGGAGCAGGAGTACCGGATCGAGCACGACACCATGGGCGAGGTCCGGGTGCCGGCCGCGGCGTTGTGGGCCGCGCAGACCCAGCGGGCCGTGGAGAACTTCCCGATCTCCGGACGCCCCATCGAGCCCGCGCAGATCCGCGCGCTCGGCCTGGTCAAGGGTGCGTGTGCGCGCGTCAACAAGGACCTCGGCGTGCTCGACGCCGACCTCGCCGACGCCGTCGCCGCCGCCGCGGACGAGGTCGCGTCCGGGGCGCACGACGACCAGTTCCCGATCGACGTGTTCCAGACCGGCTCGGGCACCAGCTCGAACATGAACGCCAACGAGGTCATTGCGACCCTCGCGTCGCGGGCGAGTGGCCACAAGGTGCACCCGAACGACCACGTCAACGCCTCGCAGAGCTCCAACGACGTCTTCCCGACGACGATCCACCTCGCGGCCGCCGAGGCGATCGTCCGCGACACGGTGCCCGCGCTGGACCACCTCGGCGCGGTGCTCAACCGCAGGGCGCAGGACTGGAAGCACGTCGTCAAGGCGGGCCGTACCCACCTCATGGACGCCGTGCCGATCACCCTCGGCCAGGAGGCCGGCGGCTGGGCGAGCCAGTGCAGCCACGGCACCGAGCGCCTGCGCGCGACGCTGCCCCGCCTGGCCGAGCTGCCGATCGGCGGCACCGCGGTGGGCACCGGCATCAACACCCCGGTGGGCTTCGGCGGCAAGGTCGTCGAGCAGCTCCGTCAGGCCACCGGCATCCCCGAGCTCTCCGAGGCCCGCGACCACATCGAGGCGCAGGGCGCCCGCGACGGGCTGGTGGAGGCGTCCGGCGCGCTGCGCACGGTCGCGGTGAGCATCTACAAGATCGCCAACGACGTGCGCTGGATGTCGTCCGGGCCGTCGACCGGCCTCGCCGAGATCCGCATCCCGGACCTCCAGCCCGGCTCGTCGATCATGCCGGGCAAGGTCAACCCGGTGATCTGCGAGGCGACGATGATGGTCGCCGCCCAGGTCATGGGCAACGACGCGACCATCGCCTTCTCCGGCTCCCAGGGCAACCTCGAGCTCAACGTCATGATGCCGGTGATGGCGCGCAACGTGCTCGAGTCGGCCCGCCTGCTGGCCAACGCCGCGCGCCTGCTGGCCGACCGCGTCCTCGAGGGCACGGAGGCCGACGAGGAGGCCTGCCGCCGCTACGCCGAGTCGTCGTCGGCGATCGTCACGCCGCTCAACCGCCTCCTCGGCTACGAGGAGGCCGCGAAGATCGCGAAGACGGCGATGAAGCAGCGCAAGACCATCCGCGAGGTCATCGACGAGGAGGGCTACGTCTCCGCCGGCAAGCTCACCCAGGATCAGCTCGACGAGGCCCTGGACGTCCTGGCGATGACCCGGGTGGACCAGGCGCAGTGACACTGCTGGGCGAGGTCGTCGCCGCCTCCGCGGAGGTGGCGGCGACCCGCTCGCGCAAGGCCAAGACGACGACGCTCGCGACGCTGCTGGCGGGCCTGCAGCCCGACGAGGTCCGGCCCGCGACGGCCTGGCTCGCGGGCGAGATGCTGCAGGGCCGCACGGGCATCGGCTGGCGCACGCTGCAGTCGGTGTCGCCGACCCCCGCGTCGGAATCCACCCTCACCGTCGGCGACGTCGACGCCGCCCTCGACCGGCTCGCCGCGATGGCCGGCTCGGGCACCGGGGTCGGCGTGCGGCGCGCCGCCGAGCTGGGCGGGCTGCTCGACGCGGCGACGCCGGACGAGGGCCGCTTCCTCGTGCGCCTGCTCGGCGGCGAGCTCCGTCAGGGTGCGCTCGAAGGGATCATGATCGAGGCGGTGGCGGCGGCGGCGACCCTGGCGAGTGAAGCGACGGGCAGCCGGGTGGAGGTTCCCGCCGAGGCGGTGCGCCGGGCGTTCATGATGTCGGGTCGCCTGCCCACCACCGCGCACGTGGCGCTGACCGGCCCGGATCCGGTGGCAGACCTGGGTGCCATCGGGCTCGAGGTCATGCGCCCGCTGCGGCCCATGCTCGCCTCGCCGGGCGACTCGCTGGACGCTGCGCTCGCCGAGCTGGGCGCGCCCGACGGCGACCCGGGCGTGGTCGTCGAGCACAAGCTCGACGGCGCCCGCATCCAGGTGCACCGGCGCGGCGACGAGGTGCGGGTCTGGTCGCGGACGTTGCGCGAGATCACCGACGGCGTCCCGGAGATCGTCGCGCTGACCCGGACCCTGCCCGTCGAGACCGTCGTCCTCGACGGCGAGACCCTCGCCGTCGCCGAGGACGGCCGTCCCCGGCCGTTCCAGGAGTCGATGAAGGGGCTCGGCTCGGGCGCCATGCAGCCCTGGTTCTTCGACTGCCTGCACCGCGACGGCGTCGACCTGGTCGACGAGCCGCTGTCGACGCGGCGGGAGGTGCTCGCCGACGTCGTCGGCGACCGGCTGATCCCCGGCGTCGTCCGCCCGACCGTCGCCGAGGCGGAGCAGGCCGTCGCCGACGCCCTCGCCGCCGGGCAGGAGGGGTCGATGGTCAAGGCCCTCGACTCGACCTACTCGGCGGGCCGGCGCGGGCGGTCGTGGCAGAAGGTCAAGCCGTCGCACACCCTCGACCTCGTCGTCCTCGGCGTCGAGTGGGGCTCGGGGCGCCGCCGCGGGTGGCTCTCGAACATCCACCTCGGCGCCCGGGGTGCTGACGGCGAGTTCGTCATGATCGGCAAGACCTTCAAGGGCATGACCGACGACATCCTGCGCTGGCAGACCGAGACGTTCCCGCGGTACGAGACCCACCGCGACGACTGGACGCTCTACCTGCGGCCCGAGATCGTCGTGGAGATCGAGCTCGACGGGGTGCAGACGTCCACCCGCTACCCCGGCGGCGTGGCCCTGCGCTTCGCCCGCGTCGTCCGCTACCGCGACGACAAGACCGCCGCCGAGGCGGACACGCTCGAGACGGTGCGCGCGCTGAAGATGTAGCGAACGCGCTGTTCGCTGCTTCTACGCGCGCGAACTCCCCGTTCGCGCCCCGGAACTCAGCCGAGTTCGCCGCGCCGCACGCCCCGGCGCTCGAACCAGATCGTCGCCGCCGGCGGGATGCTCGCCGCGAGGGCGAGCAGGGTCGTCCCGATCGACCAGCGGAAGACCCGCGCGGTCACCAGGGCGACCACGACGTAGGCGACGAACAGCGCGCCGTGGATCGGCCCGAACACCCGCACCCCGACGTCGTCGAACACGACGAGGTACTTGAACGCCATCCCGATCAGCAGGCCGATCCACGAGCAGGCCTCGGCGATGGCGACGGCGCGGAACGTGCGCGCGAGGACCGTCGCGCGCGGGCTGGGGAGGACCGTGGACACGGCTCCACTCTGCCGGGAGCCGATCAGCGGGGCGACGCGGCGATCGTCACGCGGTGGCTCGCGCCGCCGGAGAGGAACGCGGCGAGCACCCGGCCCTCCTCGCCGACGTCCTGGCGGTCGGCGCGGGAGAAGCGGCGCAGCGGGGTGACGGTGACGACGCCGTCAGTGACCGTCCAGCTCGCCGCGACGCGGCCGTCGACCAGGACGAACCGCGTCCCGGCCACCGAGAGCCCGCGGTGGGCGTCGTCGATGAACCGCGAGCGGTCGTCGTAGCCCAGCACGAGGTTGTCGAACACGGGCAGGAAGCGCACGGGCGCAGGCGCCTCGGGATCGGGTCGCGGGGCGTCGGGCAGGTCGAGCAGCTCGCGGCCGCGCTCGTCGCGGAAGGCCACGAGCCGCTCCCGCACGCGCGCCACCGCCGGCGGCAGGCCGGCGAGCCCGGACCAGGCGCGCAGGTCGGCCGTCGCCGCCGGGCCGAAGGCGGCGAGGTAGCGCAGGACGAGGGCCTCGCCGGCCGGGTCCTCCCCCTCCGGCGCCGGCGGGTCGCACGCACGTCCGAGCCACGTCGCGAGCGCGACGCTGCTGGCCGCCCCGGCCTGGCCCCACAGCCCGCGCGGCGGCACCTGCACGAGCGGGACGAGCACGCTCACCGCCTCGCCGAGCACGCGCGGCGGCACGTCCGGCCACCGCTCGGCGAGCACGCGACCGGCGGCGGGCAGCGTGCTCGGGTCGTGGGCGAGGAGCTCCCGCCCGGCCTCGGCCAGCGCCGCGAGGTCGACCCCGGCGAGCTCCGCGCGGTACACCCCGAGCATGCGCTGGAGCAGCATCGCGTCGTGGCGCGACCGCCAGTCCAGCGCGTCGTCGGCCGTCACGAGGTGGACGGTGCGGCGCATGAGGTGGGTGCGCACGACCCGGCGTTCGACGAGCAGCGCCGAGAGCTCCGCCGGGTCGAACTCCACGAGTCGCGACCACAGCCCGATGAACGGCTCCTGCGGCTCCTGGGCCTGCAGCCCGCCGAGATGCGCGACCGCGTCGAGCACCGGGACGTCGGCGCGGGCGAGCAGGAACTGCCGGGCGAGCGCCGCCCGGTTCAGCGCGCGGGCCCCGAGGACGGTCACGCGCGTCAGCCTCCCAGCCGCCCCCGACCGCGTAGCCTCGTGACACGTGCACTTCCTCGACGGCGAGCGCCCGCCCCACGACCTGACCTACGACGACGTCTTCCTCGTCCCGACGCGCTCCGACGTGGCATCGCGCTTCGACGTCGACCTCTCGGTCGCCGACCCGTCGGGCGCCACGATCCCGGTGGTCGCCGCCAACATGACCTCGGTCAGCGGTCGCCGCATGGCCGAGACGCTGGCGCGCCGCGGCGGCCTCGCCGTCATCCCGCAGGACGTCGACCCGGCGGCGGTCGCCGACATCGTCGCGGGGGTGAAGTCCCGCCACACCGTGTGGGACACCCCCGTGGTGCTGCACCCCGGCGACGCGGTGGCCGACGCGCTCAACCTCGTCTCGAAGCGCGCGCACCGCACGGTGGCCGTGGTCGACGACGCGGGCCGCCCGGTCGGGGTGGTCGGCGAGTCGGCGTGCCACGGGGTCGACCGCTTCACGCGCCTCGCCGACGTCCTCTCCCCCGCGGTGTCCCTGCCGGTCGGCACCGCGCCGCGGGCGGTGTTCGACGCACTGCAGGACCCGGCGTACGCGGGGGCGCCCGCCCTGGGGGTCGACGACGACGGACGCCTCGCCGGCATCCTCACGCGCACCGGCGCGCTGCGCGCCGAGGTCTACCGACCCGCGGTGGACGCCGACGGGCGGCTGCGGATCGCCGCCGCGCTCGGGGTCAACGGCGACGTGGCGACGCGGGTCAAGGAGCTGGGCGCCGCCGGCGTGGACGTCCTCGTCGTGGACACGGCACACGGCCACCAGGAGAAGATGCTCACCGCGCTGGCCGCCGCCCGCGAGGCGGCGCCGGACGCCGTGATCGCCGCCGGCAACGTCGTCACCCCCGAGGGGACGCGCGACCTGATCGGGGCGGGCGCGGACATCGTCAAGGTCGGGGTCGGCCCGGGCGCGATGTGCACGACGCGGATGGCGACGGGCGTCGGGCGCCCGCAGTTCTCCGCGGTCACCGAGTGCGCCGCCGCGGCACGGGCCGCCGGCGGGCACGTCTGGGCCGACGGCGGGGTGCGCCATCCCCGCGACGTCGCGCTCGCGCTCGCCGCCGGCGCCTCGGCGGTGATGGTGGGCTCGTGGTTCGCGGGCACCTACGAGTCGCCCGGCGACCTGCTGCGCGACGAGCACGGCGCGGCGTACAAGGAGTCGTTCGGCATGGCGTCGAAGCGCGCCGTCACCGCCCGCACGCGCGGCGACTCGGCGTTCGACCGCGCCCGCAAGGGGCTGTTCGAGGAGGGCATCTCCTCCTCGCGCATGCAGCTCGACCCCCAGCGCCCGGGCGTGGAGGACCTGCTCGACAGCATCTGCGCCGGCGTGCGCTCGGCCTGCACCTACACCGGCGCCGCGTCGCTCGAGGAGTTCCACGACCGCGCGACCCTCGGTGTGCAGTCCGCGTCCGGCTTCGCGGAGGGACGCCCCCTGCCTGGTGGCTGGTGACGCTGCTGTGCGCAGCGATGTCGAGCAGCTCGGCGTCGTCGTACGCCACCACGGCCACGGCCCGCTCCATGTCCCGGGAGCAGGTCCGGACGGACCGTGTGCCCAGGATTCCGGACCTGCCGGCCGGATACCCTCCCGGGGTATCCGCGCGAGGCGCACGATGACGCGCATGACCACCCAGCACGGGCGGAGGGTCTCCGCCCTCACCCACCGCTGGCCGACCGCCGTCGGCCTCCTCGTCGCCCTCGCCGCCGTGCTCGGCGGGGCCGACCGCGACACCGTCGCGACCACCGTCGCCGTGGCGGCCTCCTGCTACGTCGCCGCCGCGGCGTTCTCGCTGCCCTGGATGGCGTGGCTCTGGATCCCGATCGCGTCGGTCCTCGCGGTCGGCGGCGCCCTCGTGGCCCTCGACCCCGTGGTCACGACCGGGATCGTCGTCGCCGGACTGGTCGTCGTCGGCCTCCTGCGGGGCGCGTCGCGGCCGGTGCTGACACTCGAGAGCGCGGGCTTCGTCGGCTACGGCGTGTTCGTGACGGCCGCGCTCCTGCTCGCGCCCGGCGTCGGCCTCGTCGTCGCGGCGCTGACCCTCGTCGCGCACGGGATCTGGGACGTGTGGCACCTGCGCCGCCACCGCGACGTCGTCACACCGTCGCTCGCCGAGTTCTGCGTCGCGCTCGACGTCCCGCTCGGCCTGGCCGTGCTCGTGCTCGCCGCCGCGTGACCCGCACGAACGGCGCTCTCGCTGCCTCGGAGGCTGCGAGAGCGCCGTCCGTGCGCGATCCGGGACCGGCTAGAGCCGCTCGCCCTCCAGCATCTCGGTGACCAGCGCGGCGATCGGCGAGCGCTCGGAGCGGGTCAGCGTGACGTGGGCGAACAGCGGGTGGCCCTTGAGCTTCTCGATCACGGCGGCGATGCCGTCGTGGCGGCCCACCCGCAGGTTGTCGCGCTGGGCGACGTCGTGGGTGAGGACGACCCGCGAGTTGGTGCCCAGGCGCGAGAGCACCGTGAGCAGCACGTTGCGCTCCAGCGACTGGGCCTCGTCGACGATGACGAAGGCGTCGTGCAGCGAGCGGCCGCGGATGTGGGTCAGCGGCAGGACCTCGAGCATCCCGCGCTCGATGACCTCCTCGACCACGTTGGAGGACACCAGCGCGCCGAGGGTGTCGAACACCGCCTGCGCCCAGGGCGCCATCTTCTCGTTCTCGCCGCCCGGCAGGTAGCCGAGGTCCTGGCCGCCGACCGCGTAGACCGGGCGGAAGACGACGACCTTGCGGTGCTGCTGGCGCTCGAGGACCGCCTCGAGCCCGGCGCACAGGGCCAGCGCCGACTTGCCGGTGCCCGCCCGGCCGCCCATGGAGACGATGCCGATGTCGGGGTCGGTGAGCAGGTCGATCGCGATGCGCTGCTCCGCCGAGCGGCCGTGCAGGCCGAAGACGTCGCGGTCGCCGCGCACGAGACGGACCTGCTTGTCCGGGGTGACCCGCCCGAGGGCGGACGAGCCCCCGCCGAGCAGCCGCAGCCCGGTGTGGCACGGCAGCTCGCGGGCCTCCTCGACGTCGGTGACGCCGTCGGCGAAGAGGGAGGACACCTCGTCCGGGCTCGCGGCGACCTCGGCGGTGCCCGTCCAGCCCGTCGTCGTGACGTCCTGGCCGTGGTACTCGTCGGCGGGCAGACCCACCGACGCCGCCTTGACCCGCAGCGGCATGTCCTTGGTGACGAGGGTGACCCGGCCCGGACTTCCGTGGGCAGAGCACTCGGCCGCGAGGTTGAGCGCGCAGGCGAGGATCCGGGAGTCGTTCTCCGCCGTCCGGAACCCGGCCGGCAGCACCGACGGGTCGGAGTGGTTGAGCTCGACCCGCAGCGTCCCGCCCTCCGGTGTCATGGGGATCGGCTCGTCGAGACGGCCGTGACGGATGCGGAGGTCGTCGAGCAGACGCAGTGCCTCCCGCGCGAACCAGCCCAGCTCGGAGTGGTGGCGCTTGCCCTCGAGCTCGGAGATGACGACGAGCGGGAGGACCACCTCGTGCTCGGCGAACCGCGTGGGCGCCCACGGGTCCGAGAGGAGCACGGAGGTGTCGAGGACGTAACAGCGCGCGCCGTCGGCGGCCCCGGAGGGACCGGTGACGGGGGTGCTGGCGGTGGTGCTGGCGGTGCTCACGGAAGCGGGACGCTCGGCTGGTGCTGCGCTCACGACGACTCCCTCGAGCGGCCACGGCACCCGCGACCACTGTGTTCCTCGGCGGAACGGGTCGGCTAGTCCGGCGGCTCGACGGCGCGGTGGCGCGGCCCGGGGGCCGTCCTGCGCCATCGCGGGGCAGAACCGGGTGCCGGCCCTCCCCCGGGACCGGACCAGGGCGGTCGCGTCGCGCCGACCGCGAGCCCCGACGCCGTACTGGCGCTGGTGCCGCGAGCGGTGGACGTCCCCGTCCCGCTCCGATCTGCCACTACCGGCCTCCCCGGACGCCCCGCATCCGGTGCGGGTCCGTCGGCGCGGACGCTACCGCCGGTAGCCGGTCGCTGTCGCGCGCCGAGCGTGACGAGTTGGTGACGTGGCTCACCGATTTCCGGGCAGCACGCCCCGACCACCGACCGTTCGGCGCAGCCAGGGCGGCCAGGCGGCACGTCGCGGCGCGGGACGGGGCGCGGGAGTCTGGGGTCCGCCGCGCAGCTCCTCGGGCGTGGGCGGGTCGTCGAGCACGTGGGCGAGACGCGCTGTGACCGGATCGGGGCCCGACCCGGCGAGCCAGGGCCGCAGCAGCCGCGCACCCTCGACGTAGGTCGTCGTGTGGGTGCGCCACCGCGGGTGCGCCAGGAACTCCAGCATCCGGAGCGCCCGGGCCTCGTCGACGAGCAGCCAGCGACGCAGGTGAGCGACGACCTCGGCGTCGGGCCGAAGCTCGGCGTGCAGCATCAGCGCGGCGTCCTGGCGCACCGGCGCCAGGCGGGCCATGACCTCCTCGACGGCCTCGCCGAGCGCGGCACGCCCGAGGTCGGTCGGTACGCCCGCCGCCGCGAGGACCTCCGCGTTCCAGCGCCCCCAGCCCTGTCCGACCACCGCCTCGAGCCCGAGCTCGGCGGCGCCCTCGGCCACGAGGCTCTGCGGGGTGCGCGCGAGGAACACCTCGCGCTCGGGCCGTCCCCCGCCCGCCGCCCGGGCGGCCGCGACGCGGCAGTGCTCGGTGTGGTGGCCCGGGTAGGCCTCGTGGGCCACGAGCAGCGGCAGGTGGGTCACCCGGTGCCCGATGCCGCCGTTGACGGTGATCGTCGAGCGCCGCGGGCCCACCCAGCGGCTGAACCCGCTCCACGGGGCCGTGTCGACGACCTCCAGCGTCACGTCCTCGCCCGGCGGCAGCCCCACGGTGGCCGCGGTGCGCTCGCGCAGCGCCCGGACCGCGGCGCCGAGGGCGGTCGGCAGGTGTTCGGGGGCGAGGCGGTCGCCGTCGCGGAAGGCCGCCAGGCGCTCGGGGAGGGCGCCGGAACCCCCGAGCAGCGCGTCGAGGTCCCGGTGGGCCTCCCGGTAGCGGTCGGGGTCGCCGCGGGCGATGCGCACCCCGAAGCTCCGCTCCACCTCGTCGACGAAGCCGATCTCGCGGCCGCCGGCCCGCTCCGCGAGCACCCGGCAGGCGCGGAGCTGGGCGTCGAGGAAGGCGGACCGGGGACCCCCGGTGGGCAGGGTCGCCCGCAGGCGGTCCGCCTCGCGCGCGAGGTCGTCGGGGCGGGGCGCCGGCTCGGCCGCGACCCGCGCCGCGTCCGCGGGGTCGCCGAGATGGGCGTCGAGCACCCCGGGCACGACCCGGTCCAGGCGCAGCGCGAGGCGGACATAGGCGCGCGCGAGCCCGTCGAGACCCGCGCTCCCCGCCCCGTCGACGTCCGGGTCCGCGACCACCGGACGAGGCTACGCCGCGTGGCCGCCGGAGGCCTCGTCCGGCGGGAGCCGGGTCTTGATACGACAGGCGGGTGTCGAGGGCTGCGACGCACCGCCACTGAATGCCCTGCCGGCCGTGGAATGCGCGGCGGACGTGACCGGCAAATCACCCGGTCATCCCACTCAAGTCGCAGTCGGAATTGTCAATCACTCGATGGGGGTTCTCGGCTGGAAATGGCCTGCTCGCGGCGGCTAGCTTTTAGCCCATCAGCCGCACCGTCCGTGGGGCTGGAAGCCAATCGACGGGGACCCCGAATTCCCGCCGATGCCGACGAACGAAACTGGAGCACTGGATGCTGAAGAAGGCGGGAATCGTCGTCCTGGGCGCGACGGCGGGCATGCTCTCCCTCGCTCCGCTGGCCTCCGCCGGCGAGTCGCCCTCGCACGACCGGGGCCACGACCACGGTAGCCACGGCCACCACGACGACGGCGACCGCGGCCACCGCGGTGGCGGCGGGGACTGCGACAAGACCGCGATCTCCTCGGGCAACCGGCTCGTCAGCCTCGACAACCTGGCGTCGAACCTCGACGCCGACAACATCAACGTCCTCTCGCAGGACAACTCGCGTGACAGCGACTGCGACGGCGACCGCGGCGGCCGCGGTGGGCGCGACGGTCACGGCCACGGCCACGGCCACGGCCACGGCCACGGTGGGCACGACCGCGACCGCGACCGCGACCGCGACCGCGACGGCGGCGGGGACCGCACGGCGATCTCCTCGGGCGACCGTCTGATCAGCGCCGACAACATCCTGGCCAACGCCAGCCTGGACAACATCAACGTCCTGAGCACGGACAACTCGCGCTAGTCCACACGTCCGCGGACGATCCGTGCCCATCGGGGGATGGCACGGGTCGGCCACGGTCGGGGAACACGGGAACGGCCCCGGGAGCACTGCTCCCGGGGCCGTTCTCGTGCGCGCTCGCTGATCAGCCGCCCCAGCGACGATTCCGCCGGGAATAGTCGCGCAGGGCCCGCAGGAAATCGATGTGACGGAACTGCGGCCACAGGGCCTCGGTGAAATAGAATTCCGAGTACACGGACTGCCACATGAGGAACCCCGAGAGCCGCTGCTCGCCGGAGGTGCGGATCACGAGGTCGGGGTCCGGCTGGCCCGACGTGTAGAGGTGCTCGGCGATGTGGTCGACGTCGAGGACCTCGGCGAGCTCCTCGATCGACGTGCCGGCCTCGGCGTGGCGCAGCAGGAGCTTGCGCACGGCGTCGGCGATCTCCTGCCGCCCGCCGTAGCCGATGGCGACGTTGACCTCCATGCCGTCGCGGCCCGCCGTGCCGTCCGCGGCCGCCTCGATGCGCTCGGCCAGCGGCCGGGGCAGGGCGTCGGGGTTACCGACCACCCGCAGCCGCCACCGGCGGTCCGGGGCCGCGAGCCCCTCCACCGCCGAGGCGATGATCTCGAGCAGCTGGTCGAGCTCCGCGGTGGGCCGGTCGAGGTTGTCGGTGGAGAGCAGGAACAGGGTGACGACCTCGACGCCGGCCTCCTGGCTCCAGTCCAGGAGCTCGACGATCTTGGCCGCTCCGACGCGGTGGCCGTCGCTGGGATCGGCCAGCCCCGCCTCCCGCGCCCACCGGCGGTTGCCGTCGAGGATGACCCCGATGTGACGCGGCGGCGCACTCGTCGCCCCACGACGGCGCAGCCGCCGCTCGTAGAGCGAGTAGGCGACCCGGCGCAGATCGTCCCGGAGTGTCACGGCGGCCCACGGTAGTCGGTGCGCCCGGCCGGGCGGAGGCCCGTGACCGAGCGGTGACGGCCCGGGGACGGCACGGCGAACGCCGTCACATCGGCCCGGACGCACAGGTTCCGGCCCTATCCTGGGGCCCGTGACCGTCACCGACCCCGATGCCGACCTGGTCCCGGTCAAGCCGCGGCTGCGCGGCTGGTTGCACCTGTGGTCGTTCGTGGTCGCGGTCGCGGCCGGCATCGTGCTGGTGTCCCTGGCCGGCGCGACCGTGTCGGCGGAGGCGGCCGTCGCCGTGGCCGTCTACTCGCTGACGGTGTGCGGCGTGTTCGGGGTCAGCGCGCTCTACCACCGTCGGACCTGGCACACGGCGCGTGCGCGGACGCTGATGAAGCGCCTCGACCACGCGATGATCTTCGTCTTCATCGCGGGCACCTACACACCGTTCGCCGTGCTCGCCCTGCCCGAGCGCACCGGGCTGATCGTGCTGGCCGTCGTATGGGCGGGCGCGCTGGGCGGGGTCGTCCTCAAGATCGCGTGGCCGCACGCCCCGCGGTGGGTCGGGGTGCCGTTCTACCTGGCCCTCGGCTGGGTCGCGGTCTTCGTGATCCCCGACCTGCTCCACCGCGGAGGCGTGGCGGCGCTCGTCCTGCTGATCGTCGGCGGGGCGTTCTACAGCCTGGGGGCGGTCTTCTACGCCCTGCGCCGCCCCGTCGGCTGGCCGAACACCTTCGGCTTCCACGAGTTCTTCCACGCTGCGACGGTCATCGCCGCGGCCTGCCACTACGTGGCGATCTGGCTGGTGCTCTACGCGGGCTAGCCCGCCGCGCGACTCTCAACCCTGCGGCGGGACCGGGTCCCCGCCGCCCCCGTCGGGGTCCGGGCGGTCGTCCACGCCGCCGGCGCCCGGCGTCGCGGTGTCGTCGTCGTCGAGCACCGGGCCGCGGGTCCGCAGCTCGTCGACCGCGCTCATCGCGCCGCGCAGGTCGTCCAGCCACGTGCTGGCGTGCTCGCCGACCAGGGCCACCGCCCAGGCCAGCGCGTCCGACCGCGAGCGGGCCACGCCGGCGTCGACCAGCGTGTCGAGCACCAGGCGCTCGGACTGGCGCAGGCGCGTCATCACCGGCACCGAGAGGGTCGTGAACAGCTCCTCGACCTCGCCGATCCGCGCGCCCCAGGCCACCTTGCGCCCGTAGCGGTGCTCGGCCTGCCGGGCGACCTCCATGCGTTCCTCGCGGGTCTCCTCGCGGAACCGCTCGATGCGCCCGTGCGACGCCGCGGCGCGCGCGGCCTCGTCGGCGTCCGCGTCCAGGTTCGGCGCCGCCAGCTCGCCGACGACCAGGATCTCCTCGCGGTCGACCGTCACGGTCGGCGTGCCCGCGAACCATCCGTCCGGGAGCCGGCCCGCGAGCCAGCCCGCGAGGTCGTCCGTGCCGGGCAGGTCCGTCGGGACCCGTCCACCACCGCGCCGTCCCGGACCGCCGCGCCCCGGCCGTCCCCGATGTCCTCCGCGTCCCACCATCATGACGCTCCTCCTCCACGTTCTTGCTGTACTTACAGCATTACACAGCAACGTCCGAGTGGGTGCGCGTGCGTGTTCGCCGGTGGCGAAGCGGGCTCGGCGGCGTGATCAACGGGGACTTCGCGCGCGTAGAAGCAGCGAACAGCGCGTTCGCTGCAGAAACCCTCGGCGCGCGTCAGCGGGAGAGCGCGGCGGCGAGGTCGTCGGGCGCGGTCCGGGGGCGGTCGCAGACGAAGCCGCGGCAGACGTAGGCGGCGGGCCCGCCGTCGACGAGGGGACGGTCGGCGAGCAGGGGCACGCCGTCGGCGTCGGGCTCGCCCGCGACGACCACCGAGCCACCGGGGGCGTGGCGCCGGGCGGTGTCGGCGAGCCGGACACGCCCGGGGGCGTCCGCGGCCACCACGGCCACCTGGAGCGGCCCGTGGGCGGCGGCCTCGGCGACGCCCAGCCAGGAGCCGGCGAACCGCGAGTGCCGGGACAGCAGGGTGCCGACGGCGTCCACCGCGGCGTCGGCGAGCTCGCGGTAGCGCGCGGACGCCTCCGGCTCGACGAGCAACGACGCGGTGAGCAGCGCCCCGGCCAGCAGCGAGGACCCGCACGGCGTGGCGCCGTCGGTGATCTCGCGGGGGCGGGTCACGAGCGCCTCGGCGTCGTCGGCGGTGTCCCAGAAGCGGCCGGTGTACGCCCCGTCCTCGCCGACCTCGGCGAAGTGCTCCAGCGTCGTCCCGAGCAGTGACCGGGCCTCGGAGAGCCACCGCGCCTCGCCCGTCGCCTGGTGCAGCGCGAGCAGGGCCTCGACGAGGGCGGCGTGGTCCTCGAGCACCGCGGGGGCGTCGCCGACCTCGCCGTCCCGGGACGTCCGGCGCAGCCGCCCCTCGACGACGTGGGTGCGCAGCAGGAGCGCGACGGCGCGCCGGGCGGCCGCCAGCCACTCGCTGCGTCCGAGGGCCGCCGACGCCTCGACCAGCGCGGTGACGGCCAGCCCGTTCCACCCGGCCACGACCTTGTCGTCGCGCTCGGGCTGCGGACGGCCCGCGCGGGCGGCCAGCAGGGCCCTGCGGACCGTCTGCCACCGCGCCGGGTCGTCGGGATCGACGGGCATCCGCAGCGTGGAGCGGCCGTGCTCGAAGGTGCCGCCGGCGGTGACCCCGAGCAGCTCCGCGGCCCACGCCCCGTCCTCGGCGCCCAGCACCTCGACGAGCTCGGCGGGGCTCCACACGTAGGTCGAGCCCTCCTCGCCCGCGGCGTCCGCGTCGAGCGCCGAGGCGAAGCCGCCCTGGGCGGTGCGCAGGTCGCGCAGCAGAAAGGCGGCCGTCATGTCGGTGACGCGGGCGGCCGACGGTGACCCCGTCAGCCGGGCCAGGTGGGCGTAGACGCGCAGCAGCTGGGCGTTGTCGTAGAGCATCTTCTCGAAGTGCGGCACGGTCCACGTCGCGTCCACCGAGTAGCGGGCGAACCCGCCCGCGAGCTGGTCGAACAGCCCACCGCGTGCCATCGCCTCGGCGGTGATGTCGGTCATCGCGAGCGCGTCGGAGCTGCCCGTGCGCTCGTGGTGGCGCAGCAGGAACTCCAGCACCGCCGACGGCGGGAACTTGGGCGCGCCCCCGAACCCCCCGTACTGCTCGTCGAAGTCACCGGTCAGGGCCGCGACGGCCTCGGCGAGGGTGTCGGCGTCGACGCCGGCGGGCGGCAGCGACCGGGACACCGACGCGAGGCGCTGCGTGATCGCGCGGGCGGCATCGCGCACCCGCTGGCCCTCCTCACCCCACGCCCGCACCACCGCGCCGAGCAGCTGGGTGAACGACGGCATGCCCCCGTGCGGGCTCGCCGGGTAATAGGTGCCGCAGTGGAACGGGTCGCCGTCGGGGGTCAGGAAGCAGGTCATCGGCCAGCCACCCTGGCCGGTCATGGCCTGGGTGGCCTCCATGTAGACCGCGTCGACGTCCGGGCGCTCCTCGCGGTCGACCTTGATCGCCACGAAGTGCGCGTTGACGTACGCCGCCACCTCGGGGTCGGAGAACGACTCGTGCGCCATGACGTGGCACCAGTGGCACGCGGCGTAGCCCACCGAGAGCAGGACCGGCACCTCACGACGGCGCGCCTCGTCGAACGCCCCGGACGACCAGGGCTGCCAGTCGATGGGGTTGTCGGCGTGTTGCCGCAGGTAGGGGCTGGTGGAGCCGGCGAGCCGGTTGGCCATGACGGGATCCTCGCACCGCCCGGGGATCAGGACGAACCGGTCCCCGGCGGATCCGTGGTCCGGTCGGTGCGCGGCGCCGTCGGCGCCACCGGGTCGTCGGGCGCCGGTGGACCGTCATCGCCCTCGCGCGACTCCGGCGGCTCCGGGTCGAACGACGGCGGCACCTTGCGCAGCTGCTTGTTCATGGAGCGGATGAGCAGGGCCGTCGCCAGGCCGAGCAGCAGGATGACCACCAGCGCGATCGGCGAGGTCTTGCCGAACTCCTCGCCGCGCTCGGACCCCGGCGGCGCGCCGGGCGGCGGCGCCGCCAGCGGCAGCACCGTCCACCACACGGCGAGGGGCGTCATGCGCCGACCCGCTCCCGGACCCCCGCGAACAGGTCGTCCCCGGGCCGCTCGTTGGTCTCCTCGGTGTCGACCAGGGAGCGCGCCAGCTCGTAGTCCTCGGTGGGCCACACACGCTGCTGCAGCTCCAGCGGCATCTGGAACCAGCGGCCGTTCGGGTCGATCTGCGTGGCGTGCGCCCGCAGCGCGTCGTCACGGACGTGGAAGTACTCCGCGCACGTCACACGGGTGGTCACCCGCTGGCCCGGGTCGGGCCGCGAGTCGTCCCAGCGGTCGAGCCACTCCGCCCACGGCGACTCGAGGCCCGCCGCGAGCAGGGCCTCGTGGAAGGCCTGGATGCGCGCCTTGGAGAAGCCGTGCGAGTAGTAGACCTTCAGCGGCTGCCACGGCTCACCCGCGAGCGGGAAGCGCTCCGGGTCGCCCGCGGCCTCGAACGCGGCCATCGAGACCTCGTGGCAGCGGATGTGGTCCGGGTGCGGGTAGCCGCCGTTCTCATCGTAGGTGACGACGACGTGCGGCCGGAACTCGCGCATCACCCGTACGAGCGCCTCGGTGGGCACCTCGAGGGGCTCGAGCGCGAAGCAGCCCGGCGGCAGCGGGGGCTTCGGGTCGCCCTCGGGCAGCCCGGAGTCGATGAAGCCGAGCCAGCGGTGCGATACACCGAGGATCGCCGCGGCCTTCGCCATCTCGGCGCGCCGCGTGCCCGGCATGTCCGCGTTGACCTCGGGGGTGTCCATCGCCGGGTTGAGGATGCTGCCGGCCTCGCCACCGGTGCAGGTGACGACCATGACCTCCACGCCCTCGGCGACGTAGCGGGCACAGGAGGCGGCGCCCTTGCTGGCCTCGTCGTCGGGGTGGGCGTGCACCGTCATCAGCCGCAGCGGCTGGTCGGTAGGGAGTGCGCTCATCGTCTGTCCGGAGCCGTCCTCGTGCGTCGTTCTGGTGACTACCGAGGTGCAACACCCCGGTCGTCCTCCATCATCCCGGCCACCCCCGACAGGCCCGCCCGCGGACCCCGCGCCACCCCCTCTTGACACAGAAAGCGCAGGTGGGCAAGGCCCTTCACACGCACCCGATCCACAGCGCGGCATCCTCGAACAGGTTCCCCACGGCGCCCGTCGTGTTACCGTGGAGCGACACGGCCCGCATGCCGCGGGCCGTGTTTTTCCGTCTGTGGCCCCCGGGCCGCGGCGCCGTCCACCCTGGCGCGGTGCCGGCAGGGCCCGTGAGGAGAACAGGCCACCGACCCGCGTCGCGCGGGCCCGGACCTCCGAGGAGTTGATCACCGTGACCGAGACGCAGACGCAGGTGACCTGGCTGACCCAGGACGCCCACGACCGGCTGAAGGCCGAGCTCGACGACCTCGTCGCCCAGCGTCCCGTGATCGCGCAGAAGATCAACGCCGCGCGCGAGGAGGGCGACCTCAAGGAGAACGGCGGCTACCACGCCGCCCGCGAGGAGCAGGGCGTGATGGAGGCCCGCATCCGGCACCTCCAGGAGCTCCTGCACACCGCGAAGGTCGGCGAGACGCCCACCGAGAGCGGCACCGCCGTCCCGGGCACGGTGCTCACCGTGCGCTTCGAGGGCGACGACGACACCGAGACGTTCCTGCTCGGCTCGCGCGAGGAGGGCGCCCACGGCGACCTCGAGGTCTACTCGCCCAACTCCCCGCTCGGCTCGGCGCTGCTCGGCGCCAAGGCCGGCGAGACCGTGAGCTACGACCTGCCGGACGGCGGGTCGATGGAGGTCACGCTGATCTCCGCGGAGCCCTACCGCTCCTGAGTCCTACGGGCTTGGGCGCTCACTCCGGCGCCACCTCGTACCCGGCGCCGGCCAGGTCGTCCAGGATCGCCGCCGCGTGCTCGTGGCCCCGCGCCTCCAGCGTGAGGGCCACGTCCACCGCGCCCAGCGACCTCCCGGACCCCATCAGCCGGCGGTGCTCGACGTCCACGACGTTTCCCCCGGCCGACCCCACGCGCCGCAGCACGTCGGCGAGGTAGCCGGGGCGGTCGGGCAGGCGCACGCGCAGCGACGCGTAGCGCCCGGCGGCCACGAGGCCGCGGCGCACGAGGTCGACGAGCATCAGCGGGTCGGCGTTGCCGCCCGACACGACCGCCACGACGGGGGTCGCCCAGCGCTCCGGGTACTCCGCGATCGCGGCGACGGCCGCCGCCCCGGCGGGTTCGACGAGCAGCTTCTCCCGCTCGAGGCTGCGCAGGACCCCGCGGGCGAGGGCCTCCTCGTCGACGGTCACGATCTCGTCGACGAGGGTCGCGACATGGGCGAACGTGACCTCACCGGGCCGCGGGACCGCGATCCCGTCCGCGATCGTCGCGCCGGTGACCGTGACCGGCGCCCCGGCCGCCAGCGACGGGGGCCAGGCGGCCAGGCCCGCCGCCTGGGCGCCGACGACGTGCACCCCGCGGTCGGCCACGGCGGCGGCGATCCCGGAGATCAGCCCGCCGCCGCCGGTGCACACGACGATGGTGGCGACGTCCGGCACCTGCTCGAGGATCTCGAGGCCGACCGTGCCCTGCCCGGCGACGATGTCGGGGTGGTCGAAGGGGTGGATCAGCACCGCGCCGGTGCGCTCCGCGAACGCCCCCGCGGCCTCGAGCGTCTCGGCGAAGGTGTCGACGAGCTGCACGTCGGCGCCGTAGCCCCGGGTCGCGGCGAGCTTCGGCAGCGGCGCACCGGCGGGCATGAACACCGTGGCCCGGGTGTCGAGCAGGCGGGCGGCCAGCGCCACACCCTGCGCGTGGTTGCCGGCGCTCGCGGCGACGACCCCCGGCGCGCGACCCTCCGGCCCGAGGCGCTCGATGCGACGGTAGGCACCGCGAATCTTGAAGCTGCCCGTGCGCTGGAGGTTCTCGCACTTGAGCGAGACGGGTCCGCCGGCGAACCCCGAGAGCACCCGCGAGGGCGCGACCGGCGTGGTGCGCACGACCCCGGCCAGCGCCACCCGCGCGGCCTCGACGTCCGCCCGCTCGACCAGCTCCACGCCGACCGATCCTGCCTCCTCGCCGCGACCGCCGTCCGGGTGGTCCGGCCGCTGGTAGGCGAGCGGCGGACGGGCGGTGGCGGGACGGTGGCGGGACCGGCCCGTCGGCGCCGATCGAACCGTCGACCGGTCGTCGCCGAACGCCCGACGCCGATCGCCCGATCGTGCGAGCGCCTCACGCCCGCCACGCACGTCGGTAGCCTCGTGGGGGCGGCGTGAGGAATCCGCTCCAGGGGGTGAGACGGCATGGCGATCGATCCGATCGGCCCCGCGCCGGGAACCTCACGGCCTCACCACACGTTCTCCGACGTGTCGGCCTCCGCCCCTACGGCTCCCCTCGCGACGGCTGCTGCGCCCGCCGCCACGGCGGACGCGGCGCCCGCGGACGGCACGCGCACGTCGCGGGTGGCCCGCGCGCTGCCCCTGCTGCTCGCCGCGCTGCTCGCGGTGGCGGCCTTCGGCACCGTCGGCAGCGCCGGGTGCGACGACCCGGGCACCTACGTCAGCACCCCGGACGGCATCGCCCTCGTCGGGGGCTGCGTGAAGCCCGGCGACATCGACCCGATGACCGACCCCTCGATGCACGACCCGGCCTCCCGCCGCGGCTAGGAGCCCCGGGGAGGAACCGCTGACGATCCCGGCCGGCGGGGCCAGGATCGGGGCATGACCGCCCCTTCGTCAGACCTGCCGTTCGACCCGCGCGCCCTGCTCGCCGGGAGCCGTCTCGGCGTCCTCGCCACGATCAAGGCCGACGGCCGTCCCCAGCTCTCCCCCGTGATGCCGTTCTACGACCGCGAGGCGGGCACCCTCGCCGTATCGATGACCGAGGGTCGCGCCAAGACCGCGAACCTGCGCCGCGACCCCCGCGCCGCGCTGGAGGTCACGAGCGCCGACGGCCGGTCGTGGGCCACCGCCGAGGGCTCGGTGACGCTCGTCGGCCCGGGCACCGACCCGCACGGCCCGGAGGTCGAGGCCCTCGTCGCGTACTACCGCGCGGCCGC
The DNA here is from genome assembly GCF_036044095.1 of Actinomycetospora sp. NBC_00405. Classification (NCBI taxonomy): domain Bacteria; kingdom Bacillati; phylum Actinomycetota; class Actinomycetes; order Pseudonocardiales; family Pseudonocardiaceae; genus Actinomycetospora; species Actinomycetospora sp. NBC_00405. The sequence goes on along the minus strand of NZ_CP107938.1, from coordinate 5,419,494 downwards.
CGGCGAGCACCCGGACTGGGACGACTACCGCGCGACCATGGTGGCCGACCGGCGCGTGCTCATGACCATGAGCGTCGATCGCGTGTACGGCGACGCCCTGGGCTGAGCCCGGTTCCCTACGCCAGCGAGTCGAGCGCCTGGCGGACGTCGTCGACGAGGTCGTCGGCGTCCTCCAGCCCGACCGACAGGCGCACGAGGTCGGCCGGCACCTCGAGCAGCGAGCCCGCCGCCGAGGCGTGGGTCATCGCGCCGGGGTGCTCGACGAGCGACTCCACGCCGCCCAGGGACTCCGCGAGCGTGAACACCCGGGTCGCGGCGCAGAAGTCGCGCGCCGCCTGCTCGCCGCCGGCGATGCGGACCGAGATCATCCCGCCGAAGCGGCGCATCTGCTTGGCGGCCACCTCGTGGCCCGGGTGGTCGGCGCGGCCCGGGTAGAGCACCGAGACGACCGCCGGGTGGGCGGCGAGGACGTCGGCGACGCGCTCGGCGTTGTCGCTGTGGCGCTCCATGCGTACGGCGAGGGTCTTGAGGCCGCGCTGGGTGAGGAAGCAGTCGAACGGCCCGGGCACGGCGCCCATGCCGTTCTGCATGCGCCCGAGCGTCGCGTCGAGCTCGCCGTCGTCGGTGACGAGCGCGCCCCCGACGACGTCGGAGTGCCCGCCGAGGTACTTCGTCGTCGAGTGCACGACCGCGTGCGCGCCGAGCGCGAGCGGGGTCTGCAGGTAGGGCGAGGCGAAGGTGTTGTCGACGACCAGCATCAGGTCGTGCTCGCGGGCCAGGGCCCCGAGGGCCGCGATGTCGGCGATGCCGAGCAGCGGGTTGGTCGGCGTCTCGCACCAGAGGATCTTGGTGTTCGGCCGGATCGCCGCGCGCACGGCCTCGACGTCGGCGGTGTCGACCGCGGTGTACTCGACGCCCCAGTCGCAGTAGACCGTCGAGATCAGCCGGTAGGTGCCGCCGTAGGCGTCCAGCGGCATCAGCACGTGGTCGCCGGGGCGCAGCACGCCACGCAGCAGCGCGTCCTCGGCCGCCATGCCCGACGCGAAGGCCCGGGCGTGCCGGCCACCCTCGAGCGAGGCCAGCGTCGTCTCCAGCGCGGTGCGCGTGGGGTTGCCGGTGCGCGCGTACTCGTAGCCCGAGCGCAGGCCGCCGACGCCGTCCTGGGCGAAGGTGGACGTCGCGAAGATGGGGACGACGACCGAGCCCGTGGTCGGGTCGGGCTCCTGGCCGTCGTGCAGGGCGCGGGTCGAGAAACCGTTCACCTCGTCCACCCTAGGCATCCCGGGTTCACGCCGGCCCACCCATGTCGTAACGGCTGCCCGTGGCGAGGAACGCCAGGATGTCGGCGCGGGTGACGATGCCGGCGGGCCGCCCGTCGACGAGCACCAGGGCCCCGTCGCCGCCGCGCAACGCCTCCACCGCCTTCGACAGCGGCTCGGTGCTGCCCAGGCTCGGCAGGGACTTCGAGAGGTGGTCCTCGACCGGGTCGGTCAGCGAGGCCCCGTCGTTGAACAGCTTGTCGAGCAGATCGCGCACGGTCACCGCGCCGCGCACCTCGGCCGCCATGACCGGCGGCTCGGCCTTGACGATCGGCATCTGCGAGACCCCGAACTCCCGCATGATCGAGACGGCGTCGGCGACGGTCTCGTTGGGGTGGCCGTGCACCAGGTCGGGGATCGAGCCGTCCTTGCGCCGCAGCACGTCGCCGACCGTCCACTCTGTGGTGTCGGGGGTGAGGAACCCGTAGGACGACATCCACCCGTCGTTGAACACCGTCGAGAGGTAGCCGCGCCCGCCGTCGGGCAGGAGCACGACGATGACGTCGTCGGGGCCGGCCTCGGCGGCGACCTTCGCCGCCGCGCACACGGCCATCCCGCACGAGCCGCCGACCAGCAGCGCCTCCTCGCGGGCCAGCCGCCGCGTCATGTGGAAGGAGTCGGCGTCCGGCACCGCGACGATCTCGTCGGGGACCCCGCGGTCGTACGTCGTCGGCCAGAAGTCCTCGCCGACGCCCTCGACGAGGTAGGGCCGCCCGTCGCCGCCGGAGTACACCGAGCCGACGGGGTCGGCGCCGACGATGCGCACCCGCCCGTCGGAGACGTCCTTGAGGTAGTGGCCGGTGCCCGAGATCGTGCCCCCGGTGCCGACGCCGGCGACGAAGTGCGTGATGCGCCCGTCGGTCTGGTCCCAGATCTCCGGGCCGGTCGACTCGACGTGCGAGGCCGGGTTGGCGAGGTTGGCGTACTGGTTGGGCTTCCAGCCGCCGTCGGTGTCGCGGGCGAGCCGGTCGGAGACCGAGTAGTACGACTCCGGGCTGTCAGGCTCGACGGCGGCGGGGCAGACGACGACCTCGGCGCCGTAGGCGCGCAGCGCGTCCTGCTTCGCCACACTCACCTTGTCCGGGCACACGAAGATGCAGTGGTAGCCCCGCTGCTGGGCGATGATCGCCAGGCCGATGCCGGTGTTGCCCGACGTCGGCTCGACGATGGTGCCGCCGGGCTTCAGCTCGCCCGACGCCTCGGCGGCGTCGATCATCTTCTCGGCGATGCGGTCCTTCACGCTGCCGCCGGGGTTGAAGTACTCGACCTTCGCGAGCACGAGCGGTGCGTCCGGACCCGTCGGGACGACGTGGTTGAGACGCACCAGCGGCGTGTGGCCGATGAGGTCCGCGACGTGCTCCGCGTAGCGCATGGCACCCATCCTCCGGCTTTGCCGCCCGGAGCGCCGCCCACCCCCTCGGACGTGCGAGGAATCACCTCGCCGGGTGGCGACGACGGGGCCCGCCCTGGCGCGCGGTCGTAGGGTCGGCGCCATGGTCGCCCCAGGCCGCGAGGCCGTCATCGTGTCCGCCGTCCGCTCGCCGATCGGCCGCGCCCGCAAGGGCTCGCTGGCCGGGATGCGCCCCGACGACCTCACCGCGCAGGTGGTGCGCGCCGCGCTCGACGCCGTGCCCGCGCTCGACCCCACCGAGATCGAGGATCTCCTGCTCGGCTGCGGCCTGCCCGGCGGCGAGCAGGGCCACAACCTCGCCCGCATCGTCGCCGTCCAGCTCGGGATGGACACCCTGCCGGGCGCGACCATCACGCGGTACTGCTCGTCCTCGGTGCAGACCGCGCGCATGGCCGCGCATGCCATCCGCGCCGGCGAGGGCGACGTCTTCCTCGCTGCCGGCGTCGAGACCGTCTCGCGGTTCGACAAGGGCAGCTCCGACAATCTGCCCGACACGCACAACCCGCTGTTCGCCGACGCCGAGGCACGCACCGCCGAGGTGGCCGCCGCGGGCGCGACCGAGTGGCACGACCCGCGCGCCGACGGCCTGCTCCCCGACGCGTACATCGCGATGGGGCAGACCGCCGAGAACGTGGCGCTGGCCGAGGGCGTGACGCGCGAGGAGATGGACCGGTTCGCCGCGCGCTCGCAGCAGCGGGCGGGCGCCGGTCAGGAGAACGGCTTCTGGGCGCGCGAGATCACCCCGGTGACGCTGCCCGACGGCTCGGTGATGGAGCACGACGACAGCCCCCGGCCGAGCACCACCTACGAGGCGCTCGCCGACCTCAAGCCGGTCTTCCGACCCGACGGCCGCATCACCGCCGGCAACGCCTGCCCGCTCAACGACGGCGCCGCCGCGCTCGTGGTGATGTCCGCGGAGCGCGCCGAGTCGCTGGGGATCACCCCGCTCGCGCGCATCGTCTCCACCGCCGTCAGCGCGCTCTCGCCCGAGATCATGGGCCTCGGGCCGATCGAGGCGTCGGCGCGGGCGCTGGCCCGCGCCGGGCTCGGGATCGCCGACGTCGACCTCGTCGAGATCAACGAGGCCTTCGCCGCCCAGGTCCTCCCGTCGGCGCGGGGCCTGGGGATGTCCGACGACGACATCGAGGAGAAGCTCAACGTGCACGGCGGCTCGATCGCCGTCGGCCACCCGTTCGGCATGACCGGCGCGCGCATCGCCACCACGCTGATCAACGGCCTGCGCACCCGCGACGGGAGCCTCGGCCTCGAGACCATGTGCGTCGGCGGCGGGCAGGGCATGGCGATGGTGCTCGAGCGCCTGAACTGAGCGCCTGGCCGGGCGCTGCGGGCGCGGTGCCTGTGTGTCGGAGCGAGGGTCACCTCGACTGCGTGGGACGCAGCGAGGGCGTCCCTCGCTCGCCGTCCACGGGCCTCGGGTAACGCGAGCTCGTGGAGCGAGGGTCACCTCGACTGCGTGGGAGGCAGTCCGGGTGACCCTCGCTCGCCGGCCGCCGCCCGCCGTCACGGCTGATGGAACCTCCGAGACCCCGGCTCCGTCGAAACCCGTGTGAGCAGCCGTCGCACCATCGACTGGGTCGCCGTCCGCCAGGCCGCCCTGCACGACCAGATCCGGCATGCCGACCTCCTGGAGTTCGGCGTGCTCTCGAGCACGATCGCGCGCCGGGTCGGGGCCGGAGTCTGGGATCGGAGCGCCTACGGCGTCATCTCCCTGACGGGGACGCCGCGAACGGACGAGCAGCGCCTCGCCGGCGCGGTCCTGTACGCGGGACGGGGCGCCGTGCTCTCGGGTGCGGCGGCCGCGCGTCTGCACGGGCTCGAGCGCCTCCCGAAGGATCCCGAGGGCACCGCGCTGGTGCTCGTGGAGCACGGTCGCCATCGGGTGTCCCGACCCCCGATCACGGTGGTGCGCACCCACCGACTCCCGACGCCGACGGAGATCCACGGGCTCCCGGTCGCCCCCGTCGTGCGAGCCGTCGTCGAGGCGGCGTGCCGCATGACGGCGGTCGACGATCGACGCGCGCTCCTCGCCGAGGCGGTCCAGCGCAGGTTCACGACGGCGCGAGCGCTCCGTTCGGAACTGGAGTCGGGCTGCGGCCGAGGAACGGCCCGGGTGCGACCCGTCCTCGCCGAGATCGAGGACGGCGTGCGCTCGGTGCCCGAAGCGTGGGCCCGCTCGCTCGCAGCCTCGATCGCGGAACTGCCCCCGATGATGTGGAACCCGCGACTCGTCCTCGAGGACGGGACTTTCCTCGCCGAACCTGACGGGTGGCTCGACGACGTCGGACTCGCCTGGGAGATCCATTCGTTCCGCCACCACGCCGACCCGGACGCCTTCGGCGACACGATGCGACGCCAGGCCCGCATGACCGGCCAGGACGTGCACGTCGTGGCGCACACGCCGCGCCAGCTCCACGAGGAGCGGGCGCAGGTCCGCCGAGACCTCCTCGCTGCCTATGCCGCCGCCTCGCGACGTCCCCGCCCGGCCGTCCGGGCGCAGCGCGCCGCCTGATCCACAGCTCGCCCACGCACCCAAGGCGTCCCTCGCTGCTCACAACGCACCCAAGGCGTCCCTCGCTCGGCACCGCCACCCGCGCCGCCCACGCACCCAGGGCGTCCCTCGCTGCTCACAACGCACCCAAGGCAGCCCTCGCTCGACACCACCACGCCGGCCGCTGCCGCCGGACGCGCGACGGCCCCTCCCGGAGGGTTCCGGGAGGGGCCGTCGTCGGTGCCGCGGCGCTACTGCCGGAAGTAGCTCAGCAGCTGCAGGATCTCGATGTAGAGCCAGACCAGCGTGGTCATGAAGCCGAAGGCCAGGTACCACGCGAACCGCGCGGGGACGCCGGCCTTGACCGCCTGGTCGGCCTGGTCGAAGTCGAGCAGCAGCATGAACGCGCCGATGCCGATGCAGACCAGGCTGAAGATGATCGCCAGCGGGCCGCCCGAGCGCAGGCCCAGGCCGCCGTCGACGAAGAAGCTGATCAGCAGGTTCGCGACCATGAGGATCAGGACGCCGATGGCGGCGCCGATGACCATCTTCGTCAGGCGCGGGGTCACCCGGATGGCGCCGGTCTTGTAGACGACCAGCATCCCGATGAAGACGCCGAGCACACCGAGGATCGCCTGGAAGCCGATGCCGGCGTACTGGCTGCTGGCGCTCTCGAGGAGCCCGGTCAGCGACCCGAGCGCCACGCCCTCGGCGATGGAGTAGCCCAGCACGAGCGCCTTGTTGGTGCTCTGCTTGAAGATGATGATCAGAGCGAGGACGAGTCCGACGACGAGTCCACCGATGATGCCGATGAACCCAAGGCCGACCACGGCGCTCGCGATACCGACGGCGATCGCGAGGACGGCGTTGAGGGCCGTCTTCTGGACCACGTCGTCGACGGTGAGCGGACGGTCGTCGGCCGCCGCCGTCGGCATCGGGCTGCCGCCCCCGCCGAACATGCCACCCGCGCCGGCCATGCCGGCCGGGGCGGCGCCGAACCGCGCATACCCACCCGGTGAGGTGGGCAGGTTGCGGAACGCCGGGTTGCTGCTGGTGCGCACCTCTCGTCCTCCTCCTACGCGAAGCCGGCTCCGACGGCGGGATGCCGCCGGCCGGTTCGACCGCGGACTGTCGTCCACCTGGTCCAACGATGGGATGCGGGCTTCGGTTCCCGCGTCGGTAAAAGGAACTTTACCGGATGCGGTCACCACGCCCCGTGTCCGCTTCCGCCCGAGATGGGGGGCGACTCCCAGTCTAGGTCCCCGTTCGGGGGTATGAGCCCCCGCGGGAGGTGTCATGCTGCGAGGCCGGGGCACTCTCGGGCCAGAGCCCCGCAGTCGGCAGGAAGGGGTGTCGGGATGGATCTCGGCAAGATGGCGGACAAGGCCAAGGACTGGGCCGGGAAGAACCCGGACAAGGCCGACGGCTACGTCGACAAGGGTACCGACGCCGTCGGCGCGAAGTTCGGCCACGAGCAGCAGGTCGACCAGTTCGGCGACAAGGCCAAGGACTACCTGCACGGCGGCCAGGAGCAGCCGCCCCCGCCGGAGGGGCAGGGCCCGCCGCCGCCCCCGCCCGGCGAGGAGCCCCCGCGTCCCTGACGCGGACTCCCCCGATCCACACCTCGGCCCGGCCCGTCGGTACGACGGCGCCGGGCCGTCGTGCGTCCGGGTGCCCGGGGGTTCGGGTGTCCGGGTGTTCGGCCGGCCGTCAGGCCGCCGCGGGCCCGTCCGCGGCGTCGATGCGGATGGCGAGCAGGACCGCGTCGTCGCGCAGCCCGTCGACCCCGAGCACGCCGAGCAGGCGGTCGCAGAGCTCCTCGACCGGGATGTCCGCCGGCTGGGCGGCGAGGGTGTCGGCGATCAGCTGAGTGCGCTCGTCCGGGTCGGTGCCGGGCGCCTCGATGAGCCCGTCGGTGTGCAGGAGGAACACGTCCCCCGCCGCGCAGGCCACCACCGTCTCCTCGCGGGGGACCTCCCGCGTCGCGCCGATCATCGGCGACAGGTTGCCGGTGAGCAGCTCGACCCGGCCGTCGGCCCGCCGCAGCAGCGGCGGCGGGTGCCCGGCGTTGGCGTAGCGCATCGTCCAGCCGCCGCCGTCCCCGCGCTCGAGCCGGGCGTAGACCGCGGTGGCCATCGCGGCCATGCCGAGGCCCTTGATGACGTCGTTGCAGCGGTCGACCACCTCGGCCGGGCCGAGGCCCTCCCAGGCGTAGGAGCGCAGCACCCCGCGCAGCTCCCCCATCGCCGCCGCGGCCCGCAGGTCGTGGCCGACGACGTCGCCGACCGCGAGGCCGACCGCGCCGTCGGGCAGCGGGAGCATGTCGTACCAGTCGCCGCCGACCTGGGCCCCGTCCGTGGCCGCGAGGTAGCGCGAGGCCACCGTCATGCCCGTCATCGGCGGCACCGCGGGCAGCAGGCTGCGCTGCAGGGTCTCCGCCGCGGCGTGCTCGCGGGCGTAGAGCCGGGCGTTGTCGACCGCGAGGCCGGCGCGCGCCGCGAGGTCCGCGGCCAGGTAGAGGTCGCGCTGGGAGTAGCGACGGCCGTAGGGCAGCTCCGTGCCCAGGGTCAGCGCGCCGAGCACCTGCCCGCGGGCCCGCAACGGGACGACGACGGCCGAGCGCGGCCGCAGTGCCTCGTACCGGCCGAGCAGTTCGGGCTGCTCGGCGATGCCCGCGGGACGGACCGGGAGCTCGGGCAGCAGCGAGGGCGTGCCGCTGCCGAGCGCCTGCCCGACGGGGTCGCGCCCGTCCTCGGTGGGGCTGATCCACCGGCCCAGCCCGCGGACGTCGTCGACCTTCGACTCGTCGCGGTGGTTGACCGCGGCGCGGCGCACCGACGAGTTGCCGTCGGCGTCCTCGAGCAGGTCGACGCAGCAGAAGTCGGCCATCGCCGGGACCATGATGCGGGCGAGCGCCTCGGCGACACCGGTGGTGTCGAGGCTCGCCGACATCGCCGACGTCGACTCGGTGAGCAGGCGGAGCTGCTCACGGGTCTCCTCCGCGGCGGCGAGCGCGGCACGGCGCTCGTTCTCCACCATGACGCGCTCGGTGACGTCGGACTGGACGCCCACGAAGTTGACGACCCGGCCCTGGCCGTCGAGCACCGGGGTGATCGACACCTGGTTCCAGAACGCCGTGCCGTCGCGCCGGTAGTTGAGCAGCACCTCGGTGATCGGGCGCTCCTCGGCCAGCGCGGTGCGGATCCGCGAGATCGAGGCCGGGTCGGTGTTCGGACCCTGCAGGAAGCGGCAGTTGCGCCCGAGGACCTCGTCGAGCTCGTAGCCCGTGAGCCGGGAGAACGCCGGGTTGACCCACACCAGCGGGTTCTGCTCGCGCGACGGGTCCGAGATCGTGAACGACAGCTCCGTCGCCACGACGGCGCGATCGCGCACCATTTCGAGGTGGCGCTGCGCCCCCGCGCCCGAGAGCTGGAGGAAGACGACCAGCGCGAGCCGGCGCTCGTCGGCGTTCACCGCCTCCGAGAGCGGGAAGCCGGTGACCCAGAGCAGCCGGCCCTCAGCCTCCTCGCGCTCCTCGTCGGTCGCCTCGGACCCCCGACGTGCGGCGTCGGAGACGGCCACCGGCTCGCCCGAGACGGGGATGCCCTGGGCGACCCGGGAGAGCGGCGACGCGGTGTCGCGCATCGGGCGGCCGGACAGGTCGGTCAGGCCGGCAGCCTCGCTCCAGGCGTCCACGTCGATCGGCAGCGACGCGCGACCGCCGGTGAGGCCCGCGGCGGAGTCGTTGGCGTAGGTGACGAGCCCCTCGCCGAGGTCGATGAGCGCGACGGCCGCCGGGGCGGTGTGCAGCACCTGCGGGAGGTCGGGCTCGCGGACCCCGCCCCCGTCGACTCCCCCGTCGACGACGGCGTCTCGCACCTGCTGGGCCTGGGCGGTGTAGTCCGACCCGACATCGGTGGACGACCCGCGGTGATCGGTCGCCACCTCACCGTGGTCGTCCTTCGTCCTGCCCGTCACCTGGCGCAGCCTATCGGCCACCACCGCACGTCGATCGGCGGATGACACCCGTGAAGACGTTCGATCCCGGACAGGAGCGTCCGGACAGGTGACGCCACGGGGGACACGGTGGGTGTCGGAGCACCCGATAGGACGAGGGGGGACCTGCTCACACCAGGAAGACCTCACGGGGACCGGGGGCCGAGCCGTCGGGCAGCTCGCGATCGCGTCCGGGACGGCCACCGAACGCCGCGCTGGCGGCGAGCTTACGGGCCTGGACCGTCTCCGACAGCGCGAGCTGGCGCGCCCGCCGCCACGGCACCTCGGCGGACTCCGGCCCTGCCCAGCTCCACGCCTGGTCCAGCCACCGCACGAGCCGCACGCGGTAGGCGGCGCACACGATCTCCGCGGCGCGCCCGGCCGCCTCGTGGTCGTCGTCGCCGTCGCCGGACCACGGGGCGAGGACGCACAGCCCGTGCGGGTCCTCGACGAAGCCGACGATCTCGCTGAGCGCCCCGACCACGTCGGCCTCGCAGCCCGACAGCCCGGCGTCGGGGAGCCCGAGGCGGTGCCGGCGGACCTCGGCGACGCCCAGCGCGCGGTACGCGTCGGCGAGCGCCATCTCCTCGGGGTCGGAGCCGCCGTCGCCCGCGGGCTCCTCGCCGTCGCCGTCCTCCGGCGCGATCCCCTCGAGGCGCGCCAGGACCATGTCCAGGGTGTCGGGGTCGCCGAGGTCGTCCGGGCGCACGACGAAGTCCCCGCCGAGATCCCCGCCGAGATCCCCGCCGAGGTCGCCGGGATCGGGGACGGCGATGCCCTCCGGCGGGGTGCACGTGCGACCGGGACCGTCCGTCAGCGCGAGCACGTCGACCGAGGCGTGCCGCGCGGCGAGACGGCGCAGCAGGCCGCCGGCGGCGCGGATCTCGTCACGCGGGTGCGGCGCGACGACGATGAGACGCCGGCACGCCCGCAGCGTCAGCGGGCGCAGCCCCTCGAGCTCGCGCCACGGCGGACGCGCGCCCTGCGGCGCGGGGATCCGCCCCGACAGGTCCCCCGGGTCAGCCACGGCGCCTCACCTCCCTGCGGAAAAGTCTCGCCGATCTTCTCGCCCGTTCGGAGCAGCTTTTCGGGGGTGGGCGTCGAGCGGTTCGTCCCGGGCGCCCGAGCGGTCGATCACCGCGGGCCGCAGCACCGGGCCGACCGCTCTCCGCGCCGCCGCTGCGACGGGCGGGTGACACGCGGTCGACCGGCCGGGGTGTCGACGGTGACGGGCAGACGACGAGCCGGGGAGACGGGTGATGATCCGGTCGGCGATCAGGTGGTGCCCTCGGTGGGGTTCGAACCCACACTGCGGCGATTTTAAGTCGCCTGCCTCTGCCGATTGGGCTACGAGGGCTCGGAGTCGCGGCAAGCCAGTTCGGCAGCTCACGCTCCTTCGTCGCGTGACCTACCGACCGCGGCGCCGCGTCCAGCGGTCACCACGGTGCCTGGCTCACCGACGCGGATGACCCTAGCCGTCGTGGCGTTCCGGGATGGTCCGTTCCGGGAGGGTCGGCTCCAGGCCGGCGGCGCGGGCGGCGGTGGCCAGGACGTCCTCGAGCATCGCCGGCGTGAGCCGTCCGGTGAAGGTGTTCTGCTGGCTGACGTGGTAGCTCCCGAACACCTCGAGCGGGGCCGCCTCGCCGGGTTCGGCCGGCTCGAGCGTCACGTGCGCCCCGTGCCCGAAGGCCGGCCGGGGACGCGGCACCACCCAGCCCGGGTGCCCGCCCGCGGGATCCGGGGTGGCCAGCACGGGGAGCAGCGCCTGCCACCCGAACCCGCCCAGCACGACGACCGCGCGCACGGTGTCGCGCAGCAGGGCGAGCTCGCGGGCGAGCCACGGCCGGCAGCGGTCGCGCTCGTCCGGCGTGGGCTTGTTCTCGGGCGGGGCGCAGCGCACGGGCGCGGTGATCCGGACCCCGTAGAGCTCGAGGCCGTCGCCGATCGCGACCGACGTCGGCTGGGACGCGAGACCGACGGCGTGCAGCGCGGCGTAGAGGACGTCGCCGCTGCGGTCGCCGGTGAACATGCGCCCGGTGCGGTTGGCGCCGTGCGCCGCGGGGGCGAGACCCACGATCAGCAGCCGCGCGTCGACCGCACCGAACCCGGGCACCGGGCGGCCCCAGTACGTCTCGTCACGGAACGCGGCCCGCTTGGTCGCCGCCACCTCCTCCCGCCACGCCACGAGGCGCGGGCAGGCCCGGCACTCCGACACCGCCGCGTCGAGCGCGGGGAGGTCGGACACGAGCGCGGGGTCAGCGGTGCCAGGCACCCCACGCCTCCCGCGCCGAGAGCACGGCCACGACCGCCGACACGGCCGGCGCGGCCACCGACGGCGCCACGACCATGCCCGCCAGGAGGTCGACGCCGGACGCCGCGAGCAGCACCGCGCACAGCGCGACGACCAGCACCGGGGGCGCGGCGGGCCGGACGCGGGGGTCGCGATCGGCGCCCTGCGCCCGGGAGGCCCGGGCGTCGGCGGCGACCAGCAGCGGCAGCGCGACCACGGCGACGAGACCGAGCAGGCCGCCGACCAGGGTCTCCCCCGGCCGGGCGGGCGCGAGCGCGTCGGTGATCGCGTCGACGGTGCTGTAGACGGCGAGGACCACGAACGACACGGTCATCGCGCGCACGGCCCGCTGCTCGCGGCGGGCCGGGTCGCCCGCGAACTGCCAGCGCACCGGCAGCGCCGCGGCCAGCGAGACCGCGAGGTGCGCGGCGAGCGCCGCGACGCTCGGCAGGGTGGGCCCGTTGCCCGCGAGCCACGCCGCCACCGCGAGCACGGTGGTGTGGACGACGGTGACGGCCACCAGCGCCCGCACCCGCCGGGCGAGCACGAGCGCCGCGAGCGGCAGGACGCCCGGCGCCCCGGTGCGGGGAACGCCCGGCGGGTCGGCCGGCCGGGCTGTCACCACCGGGCCGCCAGCGCCCGGGCGATCCCGTCGAGGATGTCGTGCTCGGAGACCACGAGCTCGGTGACGTCGGTGCGCTCGGCGAGCTCCTCGGCGAGCACCCGCATCACCAGCGACCCGCCACCGATGACGTCGACCCGCCCGGGGTGCATCGGGCCGAGCGCCGCCCGCTCCTCGCGGGGCATGGCCTCCAGACGCCGCGCGGTGGCGCACACGTCGTCCAGCCCGAGGCGCGAGAGGTGGATGCGGTCGGCGTCGTAGGTCCGCAGGTCCATGCCCACCGCGGCGAGCGTCGTAGCGGTGCCGGCGACGGCCACCCAGGTCTGGACGTCGGCGACGGCCACGTCGGCGAACGCGGGCGCCAGCGTCGCGCGGGTGAACTCCTCGGCCTCGGTGATCTGCTCCGCGGTCGGGGGGTCGTCGTGCAGGAACTTCTCGGTCAGCCGCACGCAGCCCACGTCCGTCGAGCGGGCCGCCGTGACGTCCGCGCGCACCGCGTCCCACGTGCCGGTGACGATCTCGGTGGACCCGCCCCCGACGTCGGCGACGACGAACGGGCCCTCGTCCGGGTCGAGGTCGGCCACCGCGCCCGCGAACGACAGGCGGGCCTCCTCGTCCCCGGTGATGACGTCGGCGTCGACCCCGACGATCTCGCGGACCGCGCCGAAGAACTCCTCGCGGTTCTCGGCGTCGCGGGTGGCCGAGGTGGCGCAGACGCGCACGGTGTCGGGCCCCACGGCGACACCGTGGCGGCGCAGCATCTCGGAGTAGGCGCCGAGCGCCTCGCGGGTGCGCGCCAGCGACTCCGGCGCGAGGCGGCCGGTGGCGTCCACGCCCTGGCCGAGCCGGTTGACCCGCATCTCGCGGTGCACGTCCTTGAGCCAGGCAGAGCCGTCCTCGCGGACGGTCACGTCGGCGACCAGCAGCCGGATGGAGTTCGTTCCGCAGTCGACGGCCGCGACGCGTGGCATGGACGCCCCCTGCACGTGGTGCTCCCCCGGGCCGCTCGCCCGGGCTCGGGTGTCGACGCTAGCGAGGACGGGGCCGTTCCGCCGGGGGCGGGGTCGTCGAGATCTCATCGGGAACGGACGTCCGGTCCGGTCGCCGGGCGCCCCGGCGGGAGGGGGCGCCCGGCGGCCGGGCTGCGGGCGGGCCCCGCGGGGCCGCCGCGAGGCGTCCCGGCGCGAGCCCGGTACCCGGTGTACGACGGGCCGTCCGCACCGTCGCACTGCACCGGTCGGGGGAACCAGTAGGACCATCCTGGGGTGCGGCGCGCGTGTCGATCAAACCGAGAGGGGGGTCGTGACCGGGCCGGGGTGCGGGTCCACCCGGCCGGGATCCCCACGCCACGGTGCGTGCCGGAGATCGGGACGGATCAGCCCCGGGTCCGTCGCCCGGTGGAGCGCCGCGGCGTCAGCCCGTCGGGGGCGTTTCGGATCAGCCGGAGCCGTCGGCGGACGCGCCGACGCACGGCCCGGCGTGCCACCACGCGTCGAGGCGATCGAGGGCCTCGTCGCCGGACGGGTTCACCCCCGGCCCGCGGGCCAGGGTGTGCGCGACGTGGACGTGCAGGCACTTCACGCGCGTCGGCATGCCGCCGGCGCTGACCTCGGTGCCCAACGGCTCGATCGCGTCCCGCTCGGCGAGGTAGTCCGCGTGGGCCTTCGCGTAGCGCGCGGCGAAGTCGGGGTCGGACTCGAGGCGCTCGGTCTGCTCGCGCATCAGCCCGTCGGCCTCGAGCGTGCCGATGCGCGAGGTCAGGCGCGGGCAGGTCGCGTAGTAGAGCGTCGGGAACGGGGTGCCGTCCTCCAGGCGCGGTGCGGTCTCGACGACGTCGGGCAGGCCGCACGGGCAGCGGTGCGCCACCCGGCGCAGGCCCCGGGGGTGCCGGCCGATCTGTTCGGTCACGGCGTCGACGTCGTCCTGCGTCGGCTCGCCATCGCTCACGGAGTCGCTCACGGGGCCGTACCGAGGGTGGTGCGGGCGACGCGGGCGTACCAGGGCAGGTCGGCCTCCGCGGGCGGCAGCTCGGCGCCCGATCCGGCGTCTCGGGGGTCACGCGGGGCGTTCGCGTCGCCCGGCAGCTCGACGCGGTAGGGCACCTCGCCCGGACGGGCGTAGCCGAGACGCTCGCGGGCCAGGGCCTCGATGTGGGCCGGGTCGCGCAGCGCCGCGCGCTCGTCGGTCAGGGTGGCGACGTCGCGCGCCAGGCGTTCCTGCTCGGCCGCGACGGCCGCGATCTCGTGGCGCTGGGTCACGTAGTTGCGCAGCGGCACCGCCACGGTCAGGGCCAGCGCACACACCACGACGGCGAGCACGGCGGCCCGACGGGCGGTGGAGAGCCCCAGCGCGCCCCCGGTCGCGGCGGCGGCGCGGCGCGCCCGTGCGGCGGCGGCTGCGGGACCGGAGGGGACACGCAACGGGTGACGACGGCGCACGACGCGCTGCGGGTCGCGGCGAGGCCCCTGACGGGCCCGCGTGCGCCCGCGGGACGACGACGCGGCCCCGGCACCCCGGGTGCCCGACGGCGCGGCGCCGCGCCCGGTGCGGCGTCCCCGGCCCCGGCCGCCGCCCGACCCGCCCGACCCCGAGCCGCCCGACCCGGCCCCGCCCGACGACCCCGCGTGGCGACCGGCGGGGCCGTCGGCGGCGCGGTCGTGGCGGTCGGGCGCGGCCACGCGGCTCAGGCGTCCGGGTCGAAGCGCGGGAAGGCCAGGTCGCCGGCGTAGCGCGCGGCGTCGCCGAGGGCCTCCTCGATGCGCAGCAGCTGGTTGTACTTCGCCACGCGCTCGGAGCGGGCCGTCGCGCCGGTCTTGATCTGGCCACAGTTGGTGGCCACCGCGAGGTCGGCGATCGTGGTGTCCTCGGTCTCGCCGGAGCGGTGGCTCATCATGCAGCGGTAGCCGTACTGCTGGGCGAGCGCGACCGCGTCGAGGGTCTCCGAGAGCGTGCCGATCTGGTTGACCTTGACCAGCAGGGCGTTCGCGGCGCGGCGCTCGATGCCCTCCTCGAGGCGCTCGATGTTGGTGACGAACAGGTCGTCGCCGACGATCTGGACGCGGTCGCCGACGTCGCCGGTGAGCTTGGTCCAGCCGTCCCAGTCGTTCTCCGAGAGCGGGTCCTCGATCGAGACCAGCGGGTAGGCGTCGAGCAGCTCGCCGTAGTACGAGCTCATCTGCGCGGCGCTGCGGGTCTCGCCCTCGAAGCGGTACACGCCGTCGGAGAAGAACTCGCTGGCGGCGACGTCCAGGGCCAGCACGATGTCGCGGCCCGGCGTGTAGCCCGCCTCGCGGATCGCGGAGACGATCAGGTCGAGCGCCTCGCGGTTGTGCGGCAGCGACGGCGCGAAGCCGCCCTCGTCGCCGAGGCCCGTCGAGAGGCCCTTGCCCTTGAGCACCTTCTTCAGCGCCTGGTAGACCTCCGCGCCCCAGCGCAGGGCCTCGCGGAACGACTCGGCGCCGATCGGCGCGATCATGAACTCCTGGATGTCCACCCCGGAGTCGGCGTGGGCGCCGCCGTTGAGGATGTTCATCATCGGCACCGGAAGCACGTGGGCGTTCGGGCCGCCGACGTAGCGGAAGAGGTCGAGCTCGGCCGACTCGGCCGCGGCACGGGCCACGGCCAGCGACACGCCCAGAAGCGCGTTGGCGCCGAGGCGCGACTTGTCCGGCGTGCCGTCGAGGTCGATCAGCTTCTGGTCGACGACGCGCTGCTCGGCGGCGTCGATGCCGACCAGGCCGGGCCCGATCTCGTCGAGCACCCCGGCGACGGCGCGCTCGACGCCCTTGCCCAGGTAGCGGGAGTCGTCGCCGTCGCGCAGCTCGACCGCCTCGTGCTCGCCGGTGGAGGCCCCGGAGGGCACCGCGGCGCGGGTCAGCGTGCCGTCGTCGAGCGCCACCTCGACCTCGACCGTGGGTGTGCCCCGCGAGTCGAGGATCTCTCGTGCGCCGACCTGCTCGATGACCGCCACGGACCGTGCCTCCGAACGATGGATCGCCTCACCGCGCCCCGGGGCACGGCACGTCGCCCGCATCGTAGACGCCGTGCCCGGGCTCCCCGAGACGCCACGCTCGGGGACGTCCGAGAGCGGATCGGTCCCTCGCGCGGCGCCGGGACGCGGCCTACGGTGGCAGGGATGTCCGCCGCCCGCCCCGATCCCGCTCCCGATCCCGATCCCGCGCAGCCCGACCCCGCCGACCTCTCCGGCACCCCGGGGCCCTCGGCGGTGGAGGCGTTCCGCCGTGCCGAGGATCTCCTCGAGCGACGCCGGCCCCTCGACGCCCTCAAGGCCCTGGCCCCGCTGCTCTCCGACGAGCCGGAGGCGGCCTCGGTGCACCTGCTCGCCGCCCGCGCCTACCTGGCCTCCGCGCAGTTCCGGCGCGCCGAGGAGGGCTTCCTGCGCGTGCTCGAGCTCGACCCGGCCGACCACTACGCGCGCTTCGCCCTCGGGCGCACGCTGCAGCGTCAGAGCCGCCTCGTCGAGGCCCGCACCCAGCTGCGCATGGCCGCGGCGATGGACCCGCGGCCCGAGTACCAGGAGGCCCTGGGCGAGGTCAGCGCCAACATCGCCGTACGCTCCGACCGGGCGGGCGGCAGCAACCCCTAGGCCTGGCTGGCCGAGGCGTACGAGTCGGCGGCGGCGTAGACGCGGCGGCCGTACTCGTCGGAGTTGTTGTACGACAGCACCGCGGCCCGCCAGCCGGGACCGGTGGCGAGGTCGCGGCCGCCTGCGCAGAGGTAGCGGCCGGCGGCGAGGGCGGCGTCGAAGATGTTGTTCGGGTCGGCCACGCCGTCGCCGTTGCCGTCGGAGCGCCACTTCGCCCACGTCGACGGGATGAACTGCAGCGGTCCGACGGCGCGGTCGAGCGCGGTGTCGCCGTCGAGGACGCCGCCGTCGGTGTCGCCGATGGTGCGGTTGCCGCCGGTGCCGTCGAGGGGGACGCCGATGACGCGCGGGGTGACGTCCCCGTTCTCGGCGATCGAGGCGCCCCGGTAGCGGCCGTGGTTCGACTCGATGCGCGCGAGGCCCGCGACCGTGACCCACGAGAGGTTGCAGTCCGGCTGCTCCTGCTTCACCGCGAGGTCGGCCTGGCCGTAGGCCTGCAGGGCGCGGGCGGGGACGTCGACGCGGCTCGCGATGTCGGTCGCCCAGCCGGACACGGTGTGCGCACCGCCCCCGGGCGCTTGCGAGGGCGCGCCGCCCGGCACGAGCGACGTCGGCGGTGCGAGCGCATCAGGCTGCGCGACGGTGCCGAGCTGCACGGGGGCCGGCGCGACCTCGAGGGCCGGGATCTCCTCGGCCCCCGCGTCCTGGCGCCCGAACTGGTTGCGCTGGCTCACGACGACCACCGTCGCCACGACGGCCAGCAGCAGCACCACGACGAGGCCGAGACGGCCGACGAGCGCGAGCCTGCGCCGCGGCGGTGGCGGGGTCCCGCCCTCGTCCACGCCACTGCGCACCGTCGACCGGCGGGGCCCCGGGGCACGATCGCGGGACCCCGGTGAGGGGTCGGTGGGTGCGCTCATCGCCGTGGAGATTACGGGGCGGTAGGTGACGGGTTCCCCCGACCCGGCCGTCACCCCTCGAGCAGCGGCTGCCCCCAGTAGGCGCCCTCGCCGAGCCCCGGCGGGACCGCGAAGACCGCCGATCCGGTGTGCCGGATGTACTCCATCATCTTGTCGTTGCGGGCCAGCTGGCTCTGCATCGGCACGAACTGGCGCCGGGGGTCCTGCATGAACGCGAGGAAGAACAGGCCCGCGTTGAGGTGGCCCAGCCCGTCGCTGCCGTCGACGAAGTTGTAGCCACGGCGCAGCATGCGGGCGCCGCCGTTGTTCTGCGCCGAGGCGAGGCGGATGTGCGCGTCCTCGAGGATCGGGGAGCCGGGGCCCAGGTTCGGGATGTCGAACTCGCGGGCCTGCCCGATCGGGGCGCCCTCGCCCTTGGTGCGGCCGGTGAGCGACTCCTGCTCGGCCAGCGAGGTGCGGTCCCAGGTCTCGACGTACATCCGGATGCGGCGCGCCACGAGGTACGTGCCGCCCGTGAGCCACGCGGGGCCCTGCGCGGGCGGCACCCAGACCTGCTCCTCGAGCGCGGCGGTGTCCTCGGCCTTGAGGTTGTTGGTGCCGTCCTTGAAGCCGAAGAGGTTGCGGTGGGTCTGCTGGCTCGTGGACGTCGACGACGTCCGCCCGAAGCCCAGCTGTGACCAGCGCACCGACGTCGTGCCGAAGCCGGTGCGCACGAGGTTGCGCACCGCGTGCACCGCGACCTGTGGGTCGTTGGCGCACGCCTGCAGGCAGAGGTCGCCGCCCGAGAGCGCCGGGTCGAGGGTGTCGAGCTGGAACGGCGGCAGGTCGGCGAGCTCCGGGGGGCGCGAGATGCCGAGCTTGTCCAGCAGGCTCCCGCCGATCCCGAAGGTGATCGTCAGCGCGGACGCCGGCAGGCCGAGCGCCTCGCCGGTGTCGCTCGGCGGGGCGTCCGGGTTCCGGTTCACGGCGCCGCCGGGGGCCGCCTCGGCGCCGGCGGTCATGCGCTCAGCCGCGGTCGTCCAGCGCCGCAGCAGGCTGATGATCGCCGCGCGGTCGACGGTCGTCAGGTCGAGCGCGACGAAGTGCAGCCGGTCCTGCGCGGGCGTGACGATCCCGGCCTGGTGCACGCCGCGGAACGGCACGACGCCGCCGGAGGGGTCCGGCGGCGGGTCGGTGTCCGCGGCGGAGTAGCCCGCCACGGCGCCGACCCCGGCCAGGGCCGCCCCGGCGCCGGTCCATCCCAGGAGCCGGCGCCGGGACATGCCCGGCCGGGGTTCGTCGGTGCTGCTCGTCATCCGGTACTGCCCGTCATGCCGCCATCGTCAGCTCGCGGCGGTCGTGCCGCCACGTCACGGACCTCACTGCGGACCTCACTGCGGACCTCACTGCCCGGACACCACCGCGGCGACCTGGCTGACGGGCTCGCCGAGCGCGTCGACCGCCTGGGTCATGCGCTGCTTGTCCTGCTCGGTGAGCTGGGTGTAGAGCACGTAGCCGTCGCCGGCGCGGTACTGCTCGAGGAGCCGGTCGACGTCGGCGAAGCGGGCGTCGAGCACCGGGCCCAGGGCCGGGTCGCGCTGGTCGAGCGCCGGGCGCAGCGCGGCGACCGCCGCCTGCGAGCCGTCCACGTTGGCGCGGAAGTCCCACAGGTCGGTGTGCGAGTAGCGGTCCTCCTCGCCGGTGATCTTGCCGGTGGCGACCTCGTCGAGGAGCTCCTTGGCGCCGTTCGCCAGCTGCACCGGGGTCAGCTGCACGGTCGCGGCCCGGGTCTGCAGCTCGCGCATGTCGGCCATGAGCGTGTCGCCGATCGCCGCCGAGTCCGGCTGCAGGCCCGTGACCCACAGGTCCTTCTCGAGGCGGTGGTACCCGGTGAACGCGACGCCCGGGTCGCGCTCGTCGTCCTCGCGGCCGTCGACGCGCGGGTCGATGTCGCCGAACGACTCCGCCACCGGCTCGATGCGCTCCCAGTAGGTGCGCGACACCGGGAAGAGCGCCTGGGCGGCGGGGACGTCGCCCCGCTTGACCGCGTCGACGAACTCCTGGGTCTTCGCGATCCCCGCCTCGATCTGGGAGTTGGTGTAGCGCTGGTAGCCGGCGACCGCCGCGGCGAGCACGGCGTCCTGGCTGGTCGAGCCCGGCACGTTGCCGGTCACGGTGAACGGCGCGCGGATGCCGTCGCCGACCATGCCCGGCTTGCAGGCGGTCGTGTACTGGCCGCCCTGGGGCACCTCGACCAGCAGCTGGCGGGAGAGGCCGGGCCCGATGTTCTCGACCTCGCCGACGATCCGGTCACCCGTGCCGTAGACGTAGAACTCCGTGACCTTCGTGCCGGTGTTCTGGATCGAGAACGCGACGTTGCCGGCGGGCGCCTCGGTCGCGGAGACGTCGCAGGTGGTGTCCGACGCCCTGACCTGGATCGGCCCGCCCTCGCCACCACCCTGGGGTGCGGTGCTCGTGCACGCGGACAGCGCGATCATCGCCAGTGCCGCACCGGTGACGGCGGCGAGGGGCCTGCGGGACATCGTTCTCCTCGGTGAGAGCGCGCGTCAGGGCGCGCGGGGTCGTGCGGTCGGGGGTCGGACAGGGGGTCAGACGGAAGAGTCGGCCGAGGTCTCAGTCGATTTCCCCGCCGGGGCCGCCGGCGCGGAGCCGGGGACGGGCTTGCGGGCGGGGCGCAGGAACAGCGTCAGCACGATCGCGACGTAGAGCACCCACACCACGGCCTCGGCCACGGTGGTCTGCGGCGAGAAGTTGAAGATGCCCTTGAGCAGCACGCCGTACCAGGAGTCGGCCGGGATCGCGGCGCTCACGTCGAAGGCCAGGGTGTTGAGGCCGGGGATGATCCCGGCCTCCTGCAGGTCGTGGACGCCGTAGGCGAGGATGCCCGCCGCGACGAAGATCAGCAGCACCCCGGTGACCGTGAAGAACTTCCCCAGGTTCAGCTGCACCGCGCCCTTGTAGATCAGGTAGGCGAGCACGATCGCGATCGCGATGCCGATGAGGAACCCGATGAGCGGCCCGGTGGTCTCCCCGGCCGCCTGGGCCGCGGCGAAGAAGAACACCGCGGTCTCGAGGCCCTCGCGCCCCACGGCGAGCGCGGCCATGAGGACGACGGCGAGCGAGCCCATGGCGATCGCCTTCTCCAGGCCGCCCTGCAGCTCGGCCGCGATCGTCCGCCCGACGCGGCGCATCCAGAAGATCATCCAGGTGACGAAGCCGACGGCGATGATCGACAGCGCGCCGCCGAGCGTCTCCTGGGCCTCGAACGTCAGCGCCTGCTGCGACAGCGTGAGGCCGAGCGTGACGGCGACGCTGATCAGCACCGCGATCCCGACCCCGAGCCACACCTTCGGCAGCTCCCGGCGGCGATCCGTGCGCACCAGGAACGCCACGAGGATGCTGACCACGAGGGACGCCTCCAGGCCCTCGCGCAGCCCGATCAGGGCGTTCCCCAGCATGGCGTCCTCTCAGCTCACCCTTACCTACGGTGAGGTGAGGCTAGCCTCGCTGAGTGAGGCGAGGGAAGACGTCGGAAACAGCGATCACACCAGGTGGCCCAATTGTCCGGATTCTGACCCTGACCCGACGGAGTGCTGACGGAGCGCTGACGCAGGGCTCAGGCCGGCCAGTGGCGGGCCCAGGCCTCCGCGTCGAGCGCGGCGGGGTCCTCCCCCGCGGCACGCGCCGCGTCCTCGGCCGCCCGCACCCGGCGGGCCAGCTCGTCCGCGGCGGCCCGCAGCGCCCCCTCGGGGTCCGCGGGACCGGCGGCGATGTCGGTGAAGAGCGGATCGTCCGACGCCGCGGCCAGCAGGTCGTCGGGCACACCCGCCCGGCGGGCCCGCGAGAGGTACTTGGCGACGAGCGCGGCCGCGGGCTGGGCCCGCGCGACGCCCTCCAGCGCGGAGGCCCGGCGCTTCTCGACCGCCTTGAGCTCCTCCCAGCGCACCTGCTGCTCGGCCGCTCCGGTGATCACCTCGCCGTCGCCGAACACGTGCGGGTGCCGGCCGACGAGCTTGGCGACGAGCTCCTGCGCCACGTCGTCGATCCCGAACGGCGCGCTCGGGTCCTCCTGGGCGATCCGCGCGTGGAAGAGGACCTGGAGCAGGACGTCGCCCAGCTCCTCCCGCACGGCCTCGCGGTCGTCGTCGGCGACGGCGTCGTAGAGCTCGTAGGTCTCCTCGACGAGGTAGCGCAGCAGCGACTCCGGCGTCTGCGCGGCGTCCCAGGGGCAGCCGCCGGGCGAGCGCAGGCGGTCCATGACGCGCACGGCCTCGAGGAGCTCGGCGCCGGGCCGGTCCCCGGTCCCCGGGACGAGCTCGACCACCGCGCCCTCGGCCCGAGGGGTGTCCGCCCGGACCGCGCCGAGGTCGCGCGCGAACGCCTCCGCGAGCTCCGCGGGCAGGTCGGGGTGCAGGCGCACCTGGTCGGCCGAAGCGACCGTGCGCACCGCCGAGGCGGGCAGGACCGCGCCGAGCCGAGGGTCGACGGCGACGGTCGTGGTGGTGCCGGTGCTCACGGGGCCGGGCTGCGCACCGGGGTGATGACGCCCGCGGCCGCCGGGTCCTCGACCACGTCGAGCTGCGTCGGGTCCCAGGTGCCGTAGCGGGGGCTCACCGTCACCCCTTCCTCGAGGGCCAGCGGCTGGAGCATGCGCAGGCCGAACCCGAACATCGTGTCCTCGTCGACCGCGCCGGCCGGGGTGACGCCCGGCCCGGGCGGCGGGGCGTCGAGGGTGCGCTCGCGGACGTGGATGACCGTCCACGGGCCCTGCGCCGGGTCCTGCTGCTGGCCGGTCTGCGAGCTCGACGAGCCGCTCGGCGCGATCGCCACCGTGCCGGCGGGCAGCCCGAAGAGCACGGACGACGCCGACGACCGGAGCTCGGCGCCCTGGTTCTGGCCCGGACGCAGCGCGAGCCCGCTCGCCCCCGCCCCACCGGGCGCGCCGGCGAAGAGGCGGTCGGCGCGCGTCGGGTCGGCGGCGACCTGGGCGGCCAGGGCCTCCGCCGACGCCCGGTCCGGCGTGGCGGCGTAGTCGATCGTGACGCCCAGGCGGTCGAAGACGCGGCGGCCGATCTCGGCGGCGGCGACCTGGTCGCCCACGAGCTCGCGGATCGTCGCGGGGTCGAAGCCACTGCCCTGCGCCGCGGCCTCCGCCCCGCCGACCCGGGCGAGCTCGGCGTCCACCCGCTGCGGCGGCACGACGATCCCGTCGCGACGCGACTGCTCCGCGATCAGCTCGTGCAGCACCCGGACCGTCACCAGCCGGCGCGACTCCTGGGCCAGCAGCTGGGGCGGGATCGGCGCGCCGGGCGCGATGCCCTGCTGCGCCCCCTGCTGGTCGACCGCGATCCGCAGGTCCGGCACCGCGGTGCGCAGCCGGCCCTGGATGTCGTCGATCGTGATCACCTGGTCGCCGACGATGGCCGCGGCGTCCACCTGGGACGGCCCCGTCCCGCACCCGGCCAGGACGACGAGACCGAGGAGCACCGACGTGACGATCGGCAGCAGGCGACGCACGGTGGTCACCTTCTCACCCGCCCGGACGCGTCTCCCCGGCCGCCCCGTACTTCCCGGGAGCCGGGTGCCCCCGGCGCGACCTCGTCAGTTCGATCTCTCGAGCCCGTCACCAGTGCTGTCGCGGCGGCGGCGCCCCTCGGTCCGCCGCAGGATGGTCCGGCGCCCGGCGAGGGGCACGTTGCGCATGATCGACCGGTCCGCGCGCCTGCCGTACGTGCCCCTCGCACCAGCACTGGCGGCACCGTCGAGAGATCGGACTGGCGAGATCCCACCGAGCGTCCCCCCGGCCGCCCCGCGCGCTCCGGCACGGGGCCGTCAGGGCGCCGCCGTCGCCGCGCCCGCCGGCGCCGGCGCCGGCGCGGGGAAGAGCTGGGTGAACAGCTGCTCGCACCAGGCCAGCAGCGCCAGGTCGCGCAGGGGCGCGGCGCCCATCTTCACCGGGCCCCGCCCGTCCTGGCCCTCCACGGGCCGGGGCAGCGAGAGGGTGCGCGACGCCGCCTTGTACTGCGCCCGCGGGTAGAGGCGCTTCAGGCGCATCTGCGCGGAGTCGGGCAGGTCGACCGGCGCGAGCCGGATCTGGTTGCCCTGCCCCGCGACCTCGGTGATCCCGTGGCGCCGGCAGACCTGGCGGAACGCGGCGACGGCCAGCAGGTTGGTCACCGGCACCGGGGGCTCGCCGTAGCGGTCGACGAGCTCCTCGCGCACCGCGTCCAGGGCCGCGTCGTCGCCGGCCTCGGCGATCTTGCGGTAGACGTCGAGGCGCAGGCGCTCGGTGTCGACGTAGTCGTGCGGCACGTGGGCGTCGATCGGGAGGTCGACGCGCACCTCGGCCAGCGGCTCGTCGCCGTCGCCCGCGGCGTCGGTGTGCGCCTTGAACGCGTCGACGGCCTCGCCGACCAGGCGCACGTAGAGGTCGAACCCGACGCCCGCGATGTGCCCGGACTGCTCGGCGCCGAGGATGTTGCCCGCCCCGCGGATCTCGAGGTCCTTCATCGCGACCGCGGTGCCGGCGCCCAGCTCCGAGTGCTGGGCGATGGTGGCGAGGCGGTCGTGCGCGGTCTCGGTGAGCGGCTGGTCGGCCGGGTAGAGGAAGTAGGCGTACCCCCGCTCGCGCCCGCGGCCGACGCGACCGCGGAGCTGGTGGAGCTGCGAGAGCCCCAGCGTGTCCGCGCGCTCGACGATCAGGGTGTTGGCGTTGGAGATGTCGAGGCCGTTCTCGACGATCGTCGTGCAGACCAGGACGTCGTGCTCGCGCTCCCAGAACTCGTTGACGGTGCGCTCGAGGCGCTCCTCGGGCATCTGGCCGTGCGCGGTGACGATGCGCGCCTCGGGGACGAGCTGGCGCAGCTTGGCCGCGGCGTCGTCGATCGACTGCACGCGGTTGTGGATGTAGAAGACCTGCCCGTCGCGGAGCAGCTCACGCCGGATCGCGGCGGCGATCTGCTTGGGCTCCTGGGCGCCGACGTAGGTCAGCGTCGGGTGCCGCTCCTCGGGCGGGGTGAGGATCGTCGACATCTCGCGGATGCCGGCGAGGCTCATCTCCAGGGTGCGCGGGATCGGCGTCGCCGACATCGAGAGCATGTCGACGTGGGCGCGCAGCCCGGTGATGTGCTCCTTGTGCTCGACGCCGAAGCGCTGCTCCTCGTCGATGATCACCAGCCCGAGGTCCTTCCAGGACACCCCGGTCTGCAGGAGCCGGTGGGTGCCGACGACGACGTCGACGCTGCCGTCGGCGAGGCCCCGGAGGATCCCGTCGACCTCCTTGGCCGGCGTGAACCGCGACAGCCCCTTCACCGTGATCGGGAAGTTGCGCATCCGGTCGGTGAACGTCTGCAGGTGCTGCTGGGCGAGCAGCGTCGTCGGCACGAGCACCGCGACCTGCTTGCCGTCCTGCACCGCCTTGAAGGCCGCGCGCACCCCGATCTCGGTCTTGCCGTAGCCGACGTCGCCGGAGATGACGCGGTCCATCGGGACCGCCTTCTCCATGTCGGCCTTGACCTCGTCGATCGCCGACGCCTGGTCGGGCGTCTCGGTGAACGGGAACGCGTCCTCCATCTCCCGCTGCCACGGGGTGTCGGCCGCGAACGCGTGCCCGGGCGCGGACTGGCGCGCCGCGTAGAGCTGCACCAGCGACGCCGCGATGTCGCGGACCGCCTTGCGCGCCTTCGACTTCGTCTTCGACCAGTCGGAGCCGCCGAGCTTGTTCAGCGTCGGCAGCTCGCCGCCGACGTAACGGCTGACCTGGTCGAGCTGGTCCGTGGGGACGAACAGCCGGTCGCCCACACTTCCTCCGGCTCCCTGCCCGCGCTTCGAGCTCGCGTACTCCAGCACCAGGTACTCGCGCGTGGTGCGCGCCGGGCCGGTGCCGGTGGTGCGCTGGGTCATCTCGACGAACTTGCCGATGCCGTGCTGGGCGTGGACGACGTAGTCGCCCGTCTGGAGCGTGAGGGGGTCGACGGCGTTGCGCCGCTTCACCGGCGCCCGCTTCACGACGCCGTCGCCGCTCGAGCGGCTGCCCGTCAGGTCGGACTCGGTGACGATCACCAGCGGCGTCCCGCCCGCCGTCACGCCGTCGGCCAGCGACCCGCGCGCGACCGTGACCACGCCGGGCTGCGGCGCGCCGAGGAGCCCTAACGTCTGCTCTCCCGTCGCTCCGCTCGCCCCGGTCGCGAGGACCACCGGCACCTCGTGCTCGCGCAGCTGCTCGGCCGCCCGCTGGGCCGTGCCGGCGGCGGGCACGACGACGACGCCGATGCCGCCGGACGCGGCGAGCCCCCGCAGGTCGGCGGCCGCGCGGGCGATGTCGCCGCGGTAGGCCTCGACGGCGGTGAACCCGGGCCGCAGCACCCGGGCCCCCTCGCGCGTGTGGGAGTCGTCCTCGACGTCGGGGTCGGTCGCGAGGCTCGACAGCGTCCACCAGGGCCGCCCCGCCTTCGCGGCGACGGCGCGCACGTCGCCGAGGTCGCGGTAGGCCGAGGCACCGAGGTCGATGGGGGCGCGGCCGTCGGCGCCGTCCGCGGCCGCGAGCCACGACGCCTCGAGGAACTCCTGGCCGGTGCGCACGAGGTCGGCGGCGCGGGTGATGACGCGCTCGGGGTGGCAGACCAGCACGTGCCCGCCGCTGGGCAGCAGCTCGGGCAGCAGGGCGAGCTCAGGCGTCTCCCCCTCCCCGGAGAGCAGGGCGGGGATCAGCGACTCCATGCCCTCGGACGGGATGCCCTCCGCGACGCGGCTGAGCAGCTCGGCGAGGGCCTTGTCCTTGGTGTGCTCGGCGGCCAGCTCCGCGGCGCGGGCGCGCACGGCCTCGGTGAGCAGCAGCTCGCGGCACGGCGGGGCGACGACCTCGGCGGGCCGGGCAGTGCCGGCCTCCCCCCCGCCCCCGTCGGGCAGCGAGCGCTGGTCGGCGACGGAGAAGCAGCGCAGCTCGGAGACCTCGTCGCCCCAGAACTCCACGCGCACCGGCGCCGCGGCCGTGGGCGGGAAGAGGTCGACGATGCCGCCGCGCACCGCGAACTCGCCGCGCTTCTCCACCATCTCGACCCGCGCGTAGGCGAGGTCGACGAGGCGGGCGGTGAGCGCCTCGAGCTCGTACTCGGTGCCCTCGGCCAGGCGCACCGGCTCGAGGTCGCCGAGCCCGGGCACGACGGGCTGGATGAGGCTGCGGGTGGCCGTGACGACGACGCGCAGCGGGACGTCCGGGGTGTCCGGCGCCTCCGGGTGGGCCAGGCGCCGCATCACGGCGACGCGCCGGCCGACGGTGTCGGCGCGCGGGGAGAGCCGCTCGTGGGGCAGCGTCTCCCAGCTCGGCAGGAGGGCGACCTCGTCGGGGGAGAGCAGCTCGCCCACCGCGGTGGTCAGCTCCTCGGCCTCGCGCTCGGTGGCGGTGACCACGAGGACCGGGGCACCGGCCCCGCCGACCGCAGCGCCCTCGCCCGGCGCGGCGGCGAGCGCCGCGGCGAGGAAGGGCCGCAGCCCCGTCGGGCCCTCGACGGCGACGTCCCGTCCGGCGGCCGCGACGACGTCCTGCAGCCCGGGATCGGCGAGGGCCGCGGGCAGCAGGGCGGCGAGGGGCGCGGTGGGTCCCGCGGGGAGCCCCGCAGCGGATCCGTCGAGAGGACCCGGGGTGGTGACGGCAGGCGAGACAGCAGGAGACGCGGCGGGCGACAAGCTTCAGGGACCCTTCGACGGACCGTCGGGCGCGAGCGCAGGAGCGGGCGCGCCGGGGAGGACTCCAGGGTACGTGCGAGCCCCGACGGCCGGGCAGGATGGCCTGTGACGGACACCGCGGGCGGCGGGGGGCGGGTCTCCGACCGGTTCGGGTCGGAGTCGCCGGCTCCCCGCGGCCGACGACTCCTCGACGGACCCGACCTCCGTGCGTGCCCCCCGGATCGCACGGGCGGTGCGGCGCCGCGCAAAAAGTACCGTGCGGTCCGTTCGTCTTCAACAGGCATGCCGTCGTTCGACGGGACGACCAGCAGCGCCACCCGTTCGCCGACCCCGTGCCGCCGACCGGCCCAGATTCGCCACCGACGGGCTCACCCGATCGGGCCCCCACGGGAATCGGACGCGTCACGCGGCATCATCGTGCGCGTGACCTCCAGCCGATCACGCCCGGCGCGGGCCCTGCTCACCCTCACGGCGCTGCTGGCCCTGGGCCTCGCCGCGTGCAGCGAGGGTCCGGACCGGACGAGCGCGGCACCCGCCGCCGGCGGAGGTGCCGGAGCCGCCGCACCGCCGTCGACGCCGGCCGGGCCGACGGGCACCGCGCTGCGCGTCGAGACCGTGGCCGGCGACTTCGCGAACCCCTGGGACCTCGCCTTCGTCGGCGGCGACCGGATGCTGGTGACCGAGCGGGACGGGTCGCTCTCGCTCGTCACCGGCCTCGGCCCCGGAGCCCGCGTCACGCCCGTCGCCGCCGACCTCTCCTCGGTCTACGCGCGCGGGGAGGGCGGCCTCATGGGGATCGCCGCGGCGCCGGACGTCGCCACCTCCGGGTCGTTCGTGACCTGCCAGACCCACCAGGAGGGCGGCCGCCCGGTCGACGTGCGCGTCGTGTCCTGGCGCCTCTCGCCCGACGGGACGCGGGCCGACCGCGTGCAGGACCCGCTGGTCGGCGGCCTGCCGGTGAACCCGTCGGGACGCCACTCGGGGTGCCGGCCCACCTTCGCCCCCGACGGCATGCTGCTCGTCGGCACCGGCGACACCGCGCGCGCCACGATCCCGCAGGACCGCGGGTCGCTCGGCGGCAAGGTGCTGCGCATCGACCCCGCCACGGGCGGCCCCGCGCCGGGCAACCCGTTCGCCGCCTCCGGCAGCGCCGCGGAGCGCCTCGTCTCGGGTTACGGGCACCGCAACGTGCAGGCCGTCGCCATCCAGCCCGGCACCGGGCGTGGCTGGAGCGCCGAGCACGGCCCCGACATCGACGACGAGGTGAACGTCGTCATCCCCGGCTCGAACTACGGCTGGGACCCGGCCCAGGGCGGCGAGAGCCCCGGCGGCTACGACGAGTCGGTGCCGATGACCGACCTCGACCGCTACCCGGAGGCCGTCCCCGCCGCGTGGAGCTCGGGCGACCCCACCGAGGCGATCAGCGGCGCGGCGTTCCTCGACGGGCCCGCCTGGGGGGACATCGCGGGCGTGCTCGCCGTGTCCGCGCAGAAGGGCGAGAAGCTCTACTTCATGCGCCCGGGCACCGGCGCCGACGAGAACCGCATCGTCGAGGTCACCGTGCCGCCGGAGCTCGACGGCGAGTTCGGCCGCCTGCGCGGGGCACGTCTCGGGCCGGACGGCGCGCTGTACCTGACCAGCGACAACGGCTCCGACGACGTCATCCTGCGCGTGACCCGCGCGTGACCGGTCGGAACGACCCCGGGCGACCCGCGCCCGGGGGCCGACCGGCCGGTCCGGGGTACGGCGGGGGCTGGGCACCGCCGCCCGGCCCCGGCCGGCCGCCGGGACCGCCGGGGCCACACCGTCCCCACGGCCCGCCCCCCGGCCGGGGTCCGGGCCCGACGCCCCCGCCGACGCGGCAGATGTCGGCGCCCGCGGCACCTCCCGCGCCGCCCCGACCCCCGGTCGCGCCCCGGGAGCCGGCACGCGACCGGGGCCGTGTCCGTGCCCGACGCACGCCCCGCCTCCCCCGCGCCGGGGCCGGCGCGATTGCCGCGGCCGTCGTGCTCGGGGTGCCCGCGGCCGTCGTGACCTTCTCCGACCTGCTCGGGATCGACGACCGCACCCCGTTCGTCCAGTCGATCGCCTTCCGGCCGCAGCTCGCCGCCGGGCTCACGGTGTTCGCCCTGCTCGTGGGGCTCCTGGCCCGGCGGGCGTGGCCGGTGGCCGCCGCCCTTGGCCTCGTCGGCGTGCTGGGGCTCGCGATGGTCCTGCCCCGCGCGATCGGCTCGTCGGAAGCCGGCGCTACCGGCGGTCCGGAGCTGACCGTCCTCACCGCCAGCGCCTACCTCAGCCGCGCCGACCCGGACGCGCTCGCCGCGCTCATCACCTCGCGGACCCCCGACGTCGTCGTCCTGCCCGAGGCCCGCGGCGTCCTGCGCGACCGCCTCCAGCAGGCCCTCGTCGACACCTCCGGCGGCGAGGAGGGCACGAGCGGCTACCGCGTCTTCGCCGCCGACGCCCGGCGCGACGACAGCCCGATGACCGTGTTCGTGCGCCGCGAGCTCGGCCGTCCGACGGCGACGCCGAACCGCGACACCGAGTTCCCCTCGCTCATCCTCGACTTCGACGACGTCGACGGGCAGCCGGTGCGCGTCGTCGCGACCCACCCCCAGTCGCCGAAGCCCGGTGACACCAACGCCTGGAAGCGCGACGTCGACGCGCTGTCCCGGTGGTGCACCGGCGACCGGCCGACGGTCGTCGCCGGGGACCTCAACGCCACGCTCGACCACGCCGAGCTCCGCGACGCCATCGACGGCTGCACGGACGCGGCGAGCGACGTCGGCGAGGGCCTGACGGGCACGTGGCCCTCGGCCGCCCCGAGGCTCCTCGGGGTCCAGATCGACCACGTGCTGACGTCGGGCGGGCCGGCGGCGCGCGAGGTCGAGATCGTGGACGTCGAGGGCAGCGACCACCGCGGCGTGCTCGCCCGCGTCGGTCTCGGCTGAGGTCTCCCCCTGGCGCCTCAGTTCCGGCGGGCGCCGCCCTCCGGCACGCGCCCGGGACGGACACCGCCGACGAGCGGGCGCCGCACCGACGGGTCCACCCGCCGCTGCGCGGGCATGCCCGCGACGTGCTCGTCCTCGAGCCCGCGGCGCCAGGCCTCCTCGAGCGCGGTGCGCGCGCCCTCGCGGACGACGTCGAGCATGTCGCGCATCGACGCGCCGAGCGCCGGCGGCACCAGCGGCGAGCCGGCCAGCTTCGCCAGCGGCTCCAACCGCGCGACCGCGTCGCGCAGCATCGCCGAGGCGGCCACCGGGCCGTCCGGCGGCTGGGCGACGATGCGGTCGCCGAGCGACGCCTGCCACTGCCGCACCCGCTCGGCGAAGGCCGTGGAGAGCCGCTCCAGCAGGCGCGCCTCCACGTAGGAGCCGAAGCCCCCGCGCACCGGGCCGAGGCCCTCGGTCGAGGGGTCCTCGCCGCGGCGGAACGCCTCGAGCCAGCTGACCCAGGCGGCGTACCCACCGCGTGCCGGGGCGCTCATCGTCGCCACCCACCGGGTCGGGAATGTGTCGAGCTCACGTCGGACTGCCTCCGTCACGTCACGGGCACACCGGCCCGGGCCGGCGCGGCGTCGGACGCGCTGGTTGCGCCCGACTGTGGCCCGGAAGTCGCTCTGCGGACCGAGTCCGTTTCGCCTGGCGGCACGAACGGTCCAGGTTCGCCCGGCCGGAGCAGTGGAGGCCCTGTCAGCGGCCGTGACGGCTCCGTCCCGTGCCCGATCGGGGCGGAACACTCCCCCGTATCGCTGCTGGACGCATCCCCGGTCCGGGTGTGTCAGGCCGGTCGTCCGTGTTCGTTCTGTGTCGGACCGGGTGCCTCAGGCCCGGACGACCAGCGTCTTCGCCACCATGTCGCCGACGCGCTGGTGGCGCGCCGAGGTCGACATGACGATCAGGCCGAGGATCCCCGCGAACAGCCCGTCGACGATGAGCAGCAGCCACCGGATCACGCACTGCCCGAGGGTCGGCACGCCGCCGTCCTCCTCGCGGACGATGCGCAGGCTCAGCCATCCCATCGCCGGGGTCTGGCCCTGATGGGTGGACGGCCAGTACGCGTGCACCACGAACGCGGACGCCAGGCCGACGACGAAGACGAAGACGTAGCCGATGCCGAGGATCGTCAGCGCCGCGTCCGGGTCGGCCGACGCCCCGGCGATCCCGGCCACGATGAACAACAGGACGAACGTCGGCACGGCGGAGAGCAGTCCGTCGAGGATGTACTGCCCGACGCGGGAGCCGATGACGTCGGTGGGGTCGCCGCCCGGCACCCCGCCGTACCCCGGCTGCGGCCCGTAGCCGGGCTGCTGCCCGTAGCCGGGCTGGCCGTAGCCGGGCTGGCCGTAGCCGGGCTGGCCGTAGCCGGGCTGGCCGTAGCCGGGCTGGCCGTAGCCGGGCTGGCCGTAGCCGGGCTGGCCGTAGCCGGGCTGGCCGTAGCCGGGCTGGCCGTACTGCTGCTGGCCGTACTGCTGCTGCCCGTACTGCTGCTGGCCGTAGCCCGGCTGCTGGCCGTACTGCTGCTGGTCGTACTGCGGCTGGCCCCCGTACCCGGGCTGGCCCCCGTACCCGGGCTGAGCGCCGTAGCCGGGCTGGCCCCCGTCACCGGGCTGGCCGCCGTACCCCGGCTGCTGCCCGTACTGCGGCTGGCCGTCACCGGGCTGACCCTGCTGACCACCCTGCTGACCACCCTGCTGCCCCGGGTCCTGCGATCCCGGAGCGCCCGCCGAGGGGTCACTGAAGCCGGATTGCTGGCTGTATCCCCCCGGAGTCGCCCCGAAACCTGACTGCCGCTGGTACTCGTCGGGGTTGCTCACGCTCTGTTCTCCCGAAGTCGTCGTGAAGGGCGATCCGTACCCCGATGGCTGCTGACCGTGATGTCCGGGCGACCTCCGATCCGTGTTCGGACGGTCTCCCGGGCCCCGCTCACCGCTCGCGCACCGGGCCACTGCGCCCATGGGGCGGCAGCATGCCAGCGAGTGGTCACCCAGGGCAGTGCTGGTGGGGCCGTCAGGGGCGATGTGTCACCCGCACGGACCGAAAGATGCGCTCACGGTACGCGCCCGAGCCCGGATCACCCCATTGCCCGCCACGCCTCGCCCGGCCGGAGCATGACACCCGAGGGGGCTCGCGCGTTGGGTGTAGGTCAGGTCACGACAACGCAACATCCCGGGAGGAGGTCACGAGAATGACCATCCCACCCCGTCCGCCCGTCCCGGCCCGGTCGACCGCGCTCGCCGACGTGCCCGCCCCGCGGCAGGCGCCCGTGGGGCACTCCGCGGACGCGCGCGGGCCCGTCGAGGGCACCGTGCTCGCCGGCCTCGCGTGGATCGTCCGCGAGATCACCCACGTTCCCGGCGTCCTCCGGCTGCGCCACGGCCGCCTGAGCTTCGAGTCGACGCGCGGCGTGCTCTTCGACGCCACGGCCTCCGACCTGGGCCTCGAGCTCGGCCGCTCGCCCCGCGCCGGCATGCACGTCACCGTCGGCTCCGAGCGTCTTCGCGTCTGCGTCGTGCGGCCCCCGGGCTGTGTCGACCCGTGCCGCGACCTCGTCGAGCGTGCCGTCGACCCGGACGACGACGACGCGCCGGTGACCTCCGGCAGCCACGACGCCTGGACCTCCTGGCGTCCCCTGCTCGCCCCGCCGCCACCGGCCGTGACGCGGCCGCGGGCCCGGGTGCGCCGCGCGTTCACCTTCGCCCCGTCCTGAGCGGGGAGTTCGGGCGAACGGGGGCAGGGGCCCTACCGTCCGGCGCGGGTGCTCGAGTGCGCCGGCGCCGGAGCGCCGTCGGCGCCGTCGGCGCTCTCGTTGCCCTCGCCGACCTGACCGCCGACGTCCTCGACGTCCTCGTCGTCGGCCCAGCCGTGCCGCCGTCGGCGACCGGCCGGTGCGCCTTCGCCGTCCCGTGGTGACCACTCCTGGGTCGACGGGCCCTGGGGCGACGAGCCCTGGGACGACAGGTCCTGCGCCGACCGATCCTGCGCCGACGAGCCCTGGGGCGGCCGACCCTCCGACGGTCGGCCGTCCCGGTGGTGCCCGCCGCCCGCGGTGCCGTTTCCGGGCGGCCCGGCCGCGACGAGATCGGGCGGGAGCGGGTCGACCGGCCCGGGCGGACGCGGTACCCGCGCGCCCGGCGGCAGCACCGAGGGCATGCCGGGGGGCTGCCCGGCAGCCTGACCGGGAGGCTGACCGGGAGGCCTGCCCACGGGAGCGCCGTTCGGCGGCTGCCCCCCGGGTGGCACGCCACCAGGACCCTGGCCGGTCGGAACGGGACCGGCCGGCATCCCCGGCGGAGGACCGAACGGGCCACCGGGCATCGGCGGCGGACCGGGCCGGCGAGGCGCCATGCGGGGGTGCTGTCCGGGGTGCTGGCCGGGGTGCTGGCCCGGCGGCGGCCCGGGACGGCGGCGGACCGGCCACGGGATGCCGGCACCGATGGCGTCGACCAGCGGCCGCACCGCCTCGTGCAGGAGGCGCGCGGACTCGGCGTGCTCGGCCGCCCCGCCCTGGATCGGGTCCGGGATCGCGTCGTCCTCGGAGTCGACCGGCGCGCCCTGGCCGCGCTCCGCGAGCGCCGCGGCGACGAGGGCGTGGGCGCGCTCGCGGGGGTCGACGGGCAGCGCGGCGTGGTCGGCGGGGTCGATGCTGCCGAGCAGGCGGGCGAACTCGCGCACGGTGAACGTGCTGCGCAGAGCGCGCGGCTCCAGCTCGAGCACGGCCGAGCGGTGCGAGCGGCTGACGGTGAGGACGAGGTCGGCGAGCTCGACGTCCCGGGCCGGCAGCTGGCGGGCGCGGAAGGCGGCGACGTCGGGGTGCGTGGCCAGGGACCCGAGCTGGGCGCGGGAGAGCGGGTGCATCTCGGAGCCGACGACGGCCCCGGTGCCACCGCTGGCGACGTCGAACCACGACGCCCACCGCGGCCCGAGCCGCATCTCCAGCAGCGCGCGGGTGTGGAAGCGCGCGAACGGCGACCGGCAGATGTTCCCGGTGCAGACGAACAGGAGCCGGAAACGTCGCGGCGCCCCGTCACCCCGACCGTCCATACGTCCGATCGTCGCAGTCCGTGGCCCTCCGCGCGAGCCGTCAGATCACGCGACGTCCGTGTCGCGCGTGTCGTGCGTCGCGTCGTTTCCGGTGCGCACGCCCCTGAGGAGGGCCAGGACGGCCGCGTTCAGGGGCGTGGGCACCCCCGTCCGGAGGCCGGTCGCGACCGCCGCCCGGTGAGGTACTCGCGCTCGAGCGGGCGTCCCGCGAGGCGGTCGTAGAGCCGGGTCGGTGAGCGCACCGCCGATGCTCCCTGCTCCGACCACCGCCGTGCGCGCGCAGGCCCGATCGTGCCCGGCGGGACGGGGCCGCCCCGTCAGCGACGGCGGGTGAACGACTCCAGGTCCACCACCATCTTCGCGACGCGCAGCGACGTGACGACGCCGTCGACCTCCACCGCGGGCCCGCCGCGGTCCTCGCGGTCGAGGCGCTCGAGCAGCGCCTCCGCCGCCGTGAGGTGCGTCGCGGCGAGCTCGGACGCCCCGGTGAGCGCCTCGTCGTCGACCCGCAGCTCGGCGGACCAGCCCTCGTCGGGGATCCCGGCCGCGGCGAGCTCGACGGCGCGCACGAGCGTGCGCCGCTCCGGGGCCCGGGTGTCGTCCTCGAGGGCGGCCAGCTCGGTGACCAGCTTCTCGACGGCCTTGACGAGGTCGGCCGACGGAGCGCCGGCGCCGCGGCCGAAGACCGGCGGCGGGACGACGCCCTCGGGGCTGCGGGGCGCCGGGATCGACGGGCGCTCGGGCTCGAGGCGCGCGCGAGCCTCGCGCAGGCGGGCGGTCAGGCGTCCCCCGGAGGAGTCGACGGGCACGGCCGTCGGTCCCGCGAGGGGCCCGGCGGCGGGCCGGGCCTCGGGGGCCGGGCCGTCGTCGGCGGGGGACGCGGGGGTCGCGGCGTCGGTCGACAACTGCGCTCCTTCAGGGGCGTGGACATGTCACCGCCGGGCGCCCGTGGGCGTCGATCGGTGACACAGGGGTCACCCGGTGGATCGTCCCCGCCAGGGTGACTCGTTGCGGACCGGCGACGGAACAGCCCGTTCGGGGGATCTCCTTCACCCTATAGGCTCCCGACCAGCACGAACGGACGCCGATAGGGGCCATCGATTAGTCCGTCCGGACGCCGATGACTCAGCGCGAGTGGATCATCCCCACCGGCGTGCGGGGCTGCGCGGTCCCGACGGGACGCCGCGGTCGGTGCGCGCCATGAGTGCGCGACGGGTCTCCAGCGCGGCGCCCGCGCTCCCGCGGCGGTTGACGAACAGGACGCCGGCGACGGCCAGGCCGTTCAGCGAGCCGAGGCCGAGCATCGCGACCTCGAGCATCTGCTCGTCGTCGAACGTCCCGCCCGGGTCCGGCGCGTCGAGCTGGCCGCCGTAGGGCGCCGGCACCGCCGGGACGGGGTCCGCGGCGGACGCGGGCGCCGCGCCCAGCAGGAGACCGCCGGCGAGGAAGGTCGGCGCGAGGACGCCCAGGGTCAGGAGCAGTGCGGTGCCTCGGAGCCCGCCGAACAGACGGCCTCGGAGACCGCCGGGACGCGCCCCCTCGGTGCGACCGTCACGATCTGTTCGCTCGCCCATGTGCCGCCCCGTCCGCCCGGTGTGCCGTCGGGCGGACATCGGGGCGGTACGGCCGGGTCGTTACCGACACGAGGCCGCTTCGTGTGCGACACGCCACAACCGTGACCGGGCCGTGACACAGGAGGCGCGAGGCGTCCTGTTCGTCCGGTTTCGCAGCTCAGCGAGCCGCGAGCGCCGGACGGGCGCTCAGACCCGCTCGCCGAGGTAGTCGTCGACGGTCTGGCGGTACTCGTCGTCGCCGACCTCGCGACCGAGCAGGCTGCCCGCGAGGCGACGCGAGAGGCGCGCGACGTCGGGCTGGAGGTCCGAGCTCACCGACGAGCGCTGGGTGGCCAGCTCCTCGCGACCCTGCGCGACGAGGCGGGCGGCCTCGTCCCGGGCGTTCGCGAGGACCTCGTCGTTGCGGCGCTGGCCCTCCTCGCGAGCGGTGTCGCGGATGCGGGCGGCCTCCTCACGGGCCTCGCCGATGCGGGTGCGGTGCTCGGACTGCACGCGGCGGGCCTCGGCGCGGGCCTGCTCGGCGCGCTCGAAGCCGCCCTCGATGCGATCGTGCCGCTCGGCGTAGACCTTCTCGAGGCGGGGCAGCAGCACCTTGCTCATGACGACGTACAGCGCGCCGAACGCGATCAGCCCGATCACGATCTCGTGCCAGATCGGGGTGAGCACGAAGTAGCCGCTCGCCATGGTCATCGTCGGCTGCACCGCCTGTCGGTCGTCGTCGGGCGTCGTCGGAGGTCACCGCACCACGCGCCGACGGGGTCCGCCGGTCGGGCGCTCGCGCACAGTCTGTCCGATCTCTTCCGGGGAGGCGACCCCGGGTCGCGCGGCGCACACGCCCGGGAGCGTCCTAGGGTGCCGCCGTGGGTGACTACAAGCTGGTGGCGGTGGGCACGGACGGCTCCTCCTCGGCCACGTCGGCGGTCACGCGGGCCGCGCAGATCGCCGCGGACGCGGGCGCCAAGCTCCTCATCGTCTGCGCGTACGAGAAGTCGGGTCGCAGCAACGACCGCGACCGGGCCGAGGCCGAGCGCGCGCTCGGCGACGAGGCCTACAAGATCATCGGGGCGAACCCCGCCGAGGAGAAACTGCGCGACGCCCGCGACGTGGCCCGGCGCGCCGGCGCCGAGGAGGTCAACACCGTCGCCGTCGAGGGCGAGCCGGTGCAGGCCATCTGCGACAAGGTCGCGCTGCACCACGCCGACCTCGTCGTCGTGGGCAACAAGGGCCTGGCGAGCTTCGCGGGGCGCCTGCTCGGGTCGGTGCCCGCGGAGGTCTCCCGCCGGTCCCCCACCGACGTGCTGATCGTGCACACGACCTAGCGCGTCGGCGAGGCCTCCTCGAGGACCGGGGCGGCGGTGGCCTGCTCCGACGGCGACGACCGCCGCGGCACCGGGGTGGCGGCCGTCGGCGGGGTGGCCCACGTCCCTGGCACCGTGCAGTACGGCGCGGCGCCGTGGCGCCCGAGCAGCTCGGACAGCGGGGCGTCGGCCAGCACGTCGGCCAGCGCGTGCTCGAAGCAGCGGCGGGTTCCCCGGTCGCGGGGCCGGGCCAGGGCCTCGGCGAGCCGCCGGGTGAGCCGCTCGGAGTCGGCGAGGAAGCCGGTCAGCGAGAGGCGCCCGCGGCCGAGCTCGCGGCGGCAGCGCCCCGCGACGGTGTCGCCCTCGCCGACCACGCACACCTCGACGTCGACGTCACCCGGCTCGAGCACCGCACCGGCCGGCCCGGCGCTGTCGGGCGCCGACATGGCCGCCCGGAAGACGGCGTTGGTGACGCCGTCGGACGGATCGCGCACGAGCGCGGCCAGCAGGTTCCAGCCCCCGCGGCTCTCGAGGACGTCGCGCAGCCCGCGCACATCGACGGTCAGACGCCGCACCCGCACGTCCCCGTCCCGGGCGAGCAGCTGCTCGACGGAGTCGGGCCGCGTGCCCTCCGGCCCCTCGTCGGGGACGACGAGGTGCAGCCGCGGGACGGCCGGGCTGCCCGGGACCTGGGGGTCGATGCCGCAGACCGCGACCTCGGGCGCCGGGGCCCGGACCGCCTCGCGGCTCGGGGTGTCCAGGTACTCCATCCCCGCCATGACCTCCGGCCCGGGGACCTGCCGGCGCGTGGTGCCCGCCGCGAGTCCGGAGGTGGTGGTGGAGGCCGGCGAGGTGGTGGTCCTGCGTGTGGTGGTGGCTCGACGACGGACGAACGGGATGCGCACGGGCGTTCCGCTCCCTTGAGGTCGGGAGCCTCCAAGGATGCCAGAGGAGGGTGACGGTCGCCACGTCGCACGATTCAGCCGTGCACGTCACCCGGACCGCCTAGCGGGCCGGCTCGGTGCCGGATCCGTCGAGGATGCGCTTGAGGTCGGCGAGCGTCTGCTCGAGGCCGGCGCGGATACCCGGGCCGTCGGCACGCTCGGTGTGCAGCGTGACCGTCACCCGCGACTCGACGTCGCCGATCCCGGTCACGAACAGCTCGCCGTGGTAGCCGCTGACGTGCTCGGCACCCCAGCGCAGGCTCCGCGCCTCGGCATCGGCGTGCATCCAGGCCGTGCCCTCGTAGCGCTCGCCCTCGACGTTCGCGACCACGGCGACCTCCTCGGGCCCCGTGCTCGAGGCCTTCTCGAGGCCGCTGAAGTACTCGGGAAGGTGCGAGACGTCGGCGAGGTAGTCGAAGACCTCCTCGGGAGGACGGCGGACGTCGGCGCTGTGCTCGTAGTCACCCATGGCCGGGGCTACCCCGCTCCGCCACCTCTCAGCCCTGGGCCCTCTCAGCGCACCGCGGGCGTGATCGTCGCGCCGCCGCCGAACCCGGCCACCCCGGACGCCTCCGCGCCGAGGCCGAGATAGGCGTTGACCAGCACCGGGGCGGCGCCGGGGCGGGTGTCGCGGTCGGCGCCGGTGCGCGCGTCCAGCACGACCGGGCCGTTCACCGTCGTGCCGTAGACCGCGCCGTGCCACGCCGTCGTCAGGCGCGGGGCGACGCGGTTGGCGCCGGCGTCGGGCAGCTCCCACAGCGGGGCGGCGGTGGTCGCGTCGACGGCGAACACGCGGGTATCGCCGCCGCAGACGGTGGTGGCCGCCTCGTCCCACACGCAGCGCGGCGGTGTGTAGGAGCTCCCGACGTCCACCGTGCGCACCTCGGCGCCCCGCGCGTCGACGAAGCGCAACGACGCCGAGGGCGCGGCGAGCGTCGTCGCCGCGGTGCGCCCGGAGACGACGGCGAGCCCCGGGCCGGCGGGAGTGATCTCCGGGGCGCGCAGGACCTCGCCCCCGAGGCCGCCGGCCATTTCGGGGCGGCGCAGGCCGGTCACCGCGTCGAGGGCGACCACGGTCGACGCGGCGTAGGCGCGGCTCGCGCCCGGCGCGGTCGCCACCCCGAGTGCGGTGCCGCCCGCGGGCCCGTCGGCGAGCACGGCGTCGACCGCGACCCCGTCGGCGCTCCAGAGCACGCGCTGCGTCGTCAGGTCCACGCCGAGCGCGGACCGCTGGCTGTCGGTGCTCGCGGTCAGGACGGCGACGCCGGCGACGACCCCG
Organism: Actinomycetospora sp. NBC_00405; assembly: GCF_036044095.1. Classification (NCBI taxonomy): domain Bacteria; kingdom Bacillati; phylum Actinomycetota; class Actinomycetes; order Pseudonocardiales; family Pseudonocardiaceae; genus Actinomycetospora; species Actinomycetospora sp. NBC_00405. The sequence continues at coordinate 5,379,999 of NZ_CP107938.1, read as the reverse complement.
GCGACGGTCATCGCGACGGCCGGCGGGCGCTCCGTCCACGGCAGGACCGTCGCCGCGTTCCACCGCAGCGCGCCCGTGCCCGCGTCGAACGCGAGGAGGTCCACCGAGAGGCCGGGCGGCGTGGTGCCGGAGCCGGGCACCACGCTGGCGCCGCCGACGAGCACGGCCCCGTCCGCGGCGGCGACGGGCCGGCCCGCGACGAAGCGGTCGGGCGGCGCGGCCGGGCCCGGGATCGCGGCGCCGGTGGAGTCGGCGTGCACGAGGCGCCCGCCGTCGGTGGCCCAGATCGTGGTGCCGACCAGCGCCGCCGGCAGGTCGTCGTCGTCGCGGCCGAACACCCGCGAGCCCGAGCCGCCGAACAGCGTCCCGGTGGGTGCCGCGAACCCGAGCGGCGGGTCGAAGGCGGGCGGTGGGGCGCTGCCGCCGGCATCCGGCTCCGCACATCCGGCGATCAGCAGGGCGGCCGCGAGAGACCCGGCCGCCGTCGCGAGCAGGCGGCGCCGGAGGGACACGGCGGCAGCGTGTCATGCGCCGGCGGTGACGGCCCCGGCACACCCCGGCGGCGGACTACTCGCTCGGGACCGCGTCCTCCGACGAGCGGCGCGGGGCGGCCACGGGCAGCGGGCCGGTCGCCTGGGCGAGGCGACGCTGGGCGCGGGAGATGCGGGCGGCGAGCTCCGCGGCCGCGGCCTGCTCGGACTTCTGCGCCTTGCGCTCGGAGCGGGAGAGGCGCCGTGCCGGGTCGGGGGCAGCGGCGGGGCCTGCGGCGGGGGCGTCGACACGGCGGCGCAGGAACGACATCGGGTTCTCCTCGATCACCTCGGAGGGAGGTCTCGCAGGAAGTGTCGTCGCGGCCACGCAGGACGTGACACTGTTCCACTCCATCGTGTCGCAGCTGTGGCCGTGTCCGGTGGAAGATCGGGATGCACCCGTCCTGACCGGCACGAATCGGTCATCCCGCTCCGTGGTCAGGGCCCCCGGGGCACCGTCCGTCAGGCACTCGATCCCGCGATGAGGTCGGCCGCGCGCTCGCCGAGCAGCAGGGCCGTGGCGGCCGGTCCGCGGCGCGGCACGGTGGGCAGCACCGAGGTGTCGACCACCCGCAGACCCGCCAGCCCGTGCACCCGCAGTTCGGGGTCGACGACGGCGCCGGGGTCGTCGGCGAGGCCGAGCCGGGTGCTGCCGCAGAGGTGCGCCGACGTCCCGAGGTGCGCGCGGATCCAGGCGTCGAGCCCCCGGTCGTCGAGCCCGCGCTCCGCGCCGAGCGTGAACCCGGCGGCCGCGAGCAGGTCGCCCCCGCGGCGCACCGCGTAGCGCATCCGGGCGCGGTCGCGCTCCGAGGCGAGGTAGCGGTGCTCGAGGCGGGGCGGCGCCGTGGGGTCGGGCCCGAACGTCATCGACCCCCGGCTCTCGGGAGCCTGGAGCGCGCACATGATGTGGCACGCGCCGCCCGGGGCGAAGGGGCGGGCGAACAGCAGGATCTCGAGGTCGCCCGCCGGGTCGTCGCCCCCGTCGAGGTGGACCGCGGCCTGGGCCGTGGGCGCCTCGGGGTGCAGGCCGCCGGTGTCGGTGGAGGTGTCGGTGAAGGCGAGGTAGACGTTCGGGTGGTCGGTGTAGCCCTGCCCGACGCCCGGGCGCTCGTGACGCACCGGCAGGCCGGCGGCGCGCAGGGCGTCGGGCGGGCCGATGCCCGAGACCGCCAGCAGCTGCGGGGTGAGCACCGAGCCGGCCGCGAGCACCACCTCGCCGGCCTCGATGCGCTCGCCGCCCACGGCCTCGACGCCGACGGCCCGGTCGCCGTCGAGCAGCACCCGGGCGACGGTGACGTCGCCGCGGACGGTGAGGTTGGGCCGCGCGAGGTGCGGGATCACGTAGGCCATCGCCGCGTTGACCCGCACGCCGCGGCGGACGTTGCCCGGCACCAGGCCCGCGCCGGGCGGCTGGTCGCCGTTCTTGTCCGGCTCGGAGGGCACCCCGATCCGGGTGGCGGCCGCGAGGAAGCGCTCGGTGACGGGCGCGCGCATCTCCCCCGCCGGCCGCACGACCGGCATCGGGCCTGCGTCGCCGTGCAGGGGCCCGCGCACGTCGTGGTCGTGCTCGCCGCGGATGTAGTACGGCAGCGTCTCGTCGTACGACCAGCCCGGCCACGAGTCGAGGTCGGCCCGCGTCGCGCGGACGTGGTTGGCCCCGTTGACCGCGCTCGACCCGCCCAGGAGCCGCCCCCGGCCGACCCGCGTGGACCGTTCCGGCGTCAGGTCGACGCCGACGTCCCAGGTGTGCGGGCCGTCGGGGTCGGCCGCGGCGAGCGAGGCGACGTCGCGGACCTCGGCCGGGAACGCGGCGGGGTCGGTGATCGCCGCCCCCGACTCGAGCAGCAGGACCCGGCGGGCCGGGTCCTCGCTCAGGCGCCCGGCCAGCGCGCAGCCGGCCGAGCCGCCGCCGACGATCACCACGTCCCAGCTCACGCGCCCACCCCCGCGCCCGTGCCGCGCCTGATTCGCCTGATCCCGGTGATCAACGCGGACTCCGTGCGCCTAGAAGCAGCAATAAGGGGAGCACGCCGATAGGCCGTTCGCTGCAACCGGGAACGTCAGCGCGGGGTGTCGGAGAGCTGCTCCTGCGGGCGGGCGGCAGCCCACTGCGGCACGGCGTCGGTGTTGACCGCGAACCACAGGTCGCGGCCCGCCCCCTCGTCGAGGTAGACGACCGACTGCCCGCCCTCGTCGCCGGTCCCGGTGACGGGCACGGTCAGGAACGAGATCGACGAGTTGCGCAGGTCGCGCATACCGAACGCGAGCTGGGCGAGGCCGGTGTTCGACAGCGAGTCGTCCACGCCGACGTGGCGGGTGACCGTGTCGACCGCCGCGTACGCGGTCGGCGGGCTGGAGAGCGTCCCGGACGAGAGGGTCTTCTGCACGAACGCGCGCAGGGCGGCCTGCTGGCGACGGACGCGGTCGAGGTCGCCCCCGGGCAGGCTCTTGCGCTCGCGGACGTATACGAGGGCCTGCTCCCCGTTGAGGTGCTGCGGGCCGGCGGGGACCACGACGCCGTCGCGCTCGGACTCCTGGCCGACGTTGACGTCGATACCGCCGACGGCGTCGGTCATCTGCGCGAAGCCCGCGAAGTCGATGACCGCGAAGTGGTCGATGTGCACACGCGAGAGCTGCTCGACGGTCTCGATGAGCAGCGGCGGCCCGCCGAAGGCGTACGCCGCGTTGATCTTGTTCTTGCCGCGCCCCGGGACGTCGACCCAGGAGTCACGGGGGATCGAGATGATGCTCGCGCTCTGGCCGTCCTCCGCGATGGTGGCCACCATGATCACGTCGCTGCGCGTGGAGCCGAAGACCGCGTCGGGCGCCGCGTCGGTGCCGGTGGTCGCCTCGGGCGAGCGGGTGTCCGTGCCCATCAGCAGGAATGTCTGCCCGGCGGCGTCCGCCGGCCGGGACGACGGGTCGATCGGCGCGAACACCGACGGATAGCGGCCGACCTGCGAGCCGAGCTGCTGGGTGACCAGCACGATCCCGGCCGCGGCCAGGAGCACCAGCACGAGCAGGGCGATGAGACCGTAGAGCAGCGCACGCAGCCCCCGCCGCTTCCGGACGGGCTCCTCGTCCTGGTCCGGACCCGGGCCCCCGGGACCCATCACGCTGCCGATGCTCATTCCCCGACCATCCCTGCTCCCGGGTCGTCACCTCCGTCGGTGGCGACCTCACTCCCGTTCTCCTCGGACGACGAGCGGCTGCCGTTACGCGACACCCGGTGTCCGCCGTCACCGTGCGGCTCAGCGTGACAGCCCGCTCACGGGCGGTTCCGGGCGGCTCGTCGCGGCGCACCTGCCGTCGCCCGCGCGAATGCCGGGGCGCGGCCCGCCGGACGGACCGGCGCCCTACCCTCGGACGGGTGACGCCCGATCGAGACACCGGCGACGCCGTCCTGGAGCGGGAGGCCGCCCGCGTGGCCCTGGGTCCCGTGCCCGCCCCGCGACCCGAGCTCCTCGAGCGGGTGCTCGAGGGCCTCCGCGACCTGCCCGCAGCCGCACACCCCACGCGCGACGACACGTCCGGCGAGGGCGGGGACCCCGGGCTGCCGCTGCCGCGCCGCCGCTCCTGAGCTCCCCGAGCACGACGGGGCTCTCGCGCGACGAGCTCGCGGCACGGCATCCCCGGCTGTTCCACATGACCGAGCCCGGCGCGTGGCCGTCGATCCGCGCCGAGGGCCGGGCGAGCGCCGCCGCGCTGGTCGAGCGCTTCGGGGCCGCGCCGGAGCTGGTCGCCGGACGCCGCCCGGCGAGCCGTGCCCGGCGAGCCCGTCCCGGGAGCTGCGCCCTGCGCGAACGGCCCGACACGACGGGGCGGGCGGGCCTACCGTGGTCGGCACGCACCGACGCCGGCGCCGACGCGCCGCCGACGGGAGGAGGCTCCAGCGATGACCGTTCCCGACCCCGGCCACCCCGACGCCCGGCCCGGAGGCCGGCGACCGAGCAGCGGCATGGACCCCATGCCGTCCTCGGTGCCCCCACCCCCGCTGGGCGACCGGCCGGACACCGACACCCCCCGCAGGCCCACGCCCGGCGACCCGGCCCCGGACGGGCGGCTCGAGCTCGTCGCGGTCGGCCGCGACGACCGTCGCCGCCACGTCGTCGACGTCGAGTCCGGCGAGCTCGGCGACCCGACGGGGCTGCGCGCGCGGTGCGGCGCCGCCGTCGAGCAGGTCGTGCCGGGGCTGCGGGCGGAGCAGGCGGACTGTCCCGGCTGCCTGCTCCCGGTGCACCGCTAGTCAGTCGTCGGGCCCCGCCCGCCGCACGCACAGCAGGCGGTCGCCGCGCTCCAGCGCGTCGACCTCCGGGGCGTCGATGGCGTGCACGGTGCCGTCGCGCACGACGCCCAGCACGATGTCGCGCAGGTGGCGCGGCGAGCCGCCGACCTCGTTCTCGGTGACCGCCCGCTCGCCCAGGCTCAGGCCCGCCTCGGGCGAGATCAGGTCCTCGACGACCGACACGACGGCCGGCGTCGTGGTGGCCATCCCGAGCAGCCGGCCCGCGGTCTCGGCGGACACGACCACCGAGTCGGCGCCGGACTGGCGCAGCAGGTGCACGTTCTCGGCCTCGCGCACGGCCGCCGTGATCGTGATCTTCGGCGCCATCTCGCGGGCGGTCAGGGTGACCATGACGGCGGTGTCGTCGCGGTTCGTGGCGACGACCAGGGCCGTGGCGTGCGGCAGCCCCGCCGTGCGCAGCACCGACGACTGGGTCGCGTCGCCGCGCACCGTCACCAGCCCGAGCGCGGACGCCGCGTCGAGCCGTCCGCGGTCGGTGTCGACGACGACGATGTGGTCGACGTCGTGCCCGTCCCCGCGCAGCGTGGTGACCGCGGCCTGGCCCTTCGTCCCGTAGCCCACGACCACGACGTGGTTGCGCACGCGGGACCTCCAGCGGTTGATGCGGAACGCCTGACGGGACCGCTCGGTGAGCAGCTCGACCGTGGTGCCGACCAGGACGATGAGGAACAGCAGCCGCAGGGGCGTGATGACGAGGATCGTCCACAGCCGCGCGGACTCGGTCACCGGCACCACGTCGCCGTAGCCGGTGGTCGAGAGCGAGACCGTCGCATAGTAGAAGGCGTCGATCAGGCCGATGCCGTCGTCGTTGTTGTTGTCGACGTAGCCGTCGCGCTGAAAGTAGACGATCAGCGCGGCGGCCGTCAGCGCACCGAGGGCCAGGAACAGGCGCCGCAGCAGCGCGACGATCGGCCCGACCCCGGTCTCGGGCATCTGCACCGACGCGCCGCCCTCGATGCGCGCCGGTGAGGCGTCCCGCGACACGCGGCCTCGCAGGACCATCTCCCGGCCCCTCCCGCGGCTCGTCGGTCACGACGGCGGGCCGCCAGGGGCGCGCGCCACGGCGAGGTTACCGGGGCACTAGGTGGGCGGGGTGCGCTGGTAGCCCGGGAAGTTGCCGAAGATGTTCTCCCCGGGCGGGCCCTCGGTGACGGCGTGGACGAGGTACTCGCCGCCCACGAACGCGCCCTTCCACGACTCGCCGCGCCCGCCGAACGCCTCGTCCTTGTCGCCGCGCGAACGCAGCTTGTTGATCCCGACCTTGAACGCCTGGACCTGCTCGGCGAGCCGCTCCGCCTTCTCGGTGTCGTCGCTCGCGATGCTCGCCACGAGCGCGCCGTTGGACGCGTTCATCTGCGCGAGCAGCTCGGCCTCGGTGTCGACGACGATGATCGAGTCGACGGGCCCGAACGGCTCCTCGTGCATCAGCCGCGACGCCCCCGGAGGGGCGAGCATCGAGACCGGGGCGTGGTACGCGGAGGTGTCCTGACCGGGCAGGAAGCGCCCGCCCGCCTTGTCGCCGCGGAAGAGCGGCACGGCCCCGTGGCGCAGGGCCTCCGCGACGCTCTCGTCGAGCTCGGCGGCCTTCGCCGCGGAGATCAGCGGGCCGAAGTCGAGGGCGGGCAGGTCGTCGACCCCGTCGCCGCCCTCCTCGACCGCGAGCGGGTGCCCGAAGCGGACGCCCTCGAGCACCGGCAGGTACGTCCCGAGGAACTGGTCGACGAGCTTGCGCTGCACGACGAAGCGCGGGTAGGCGGTGCACCGCTGCTTGGCGTACTCGAAGCCCTTCTTGAGGATCCCCGAGAACGTCTCCCAGTCGGAGAACTCCCAGACGCCCCAGGTGTTGAGGCCCTCCTGCTCGAGCATGTGCCGCTTGCCGGTGTCGGCGAGCTGCGCGGCGACCCGGCCGCCGTTGGACCGCCCGCCGACGAACGCGAGCGCCCCGATCTCGGGCGAGCGGATCAGCGCGTCCGAGAGCTCCGAGCCGTCGCCGGCCAGCAGCGTCACGGGCAGCCCCTCGCGGGCCATGAGCGCGTGGGCGACGGTCAGCGTCATCCAGCCGCCCTGGGTGGGCGTCTTCGCGACGACGCCGTTGCCCGCCAGCAGCTGCACCAGCTCGGCGTGCACCTGCACGCTCATCGGGTAGTTCCAGCTCGCGATGTTCGAGACCGGTCCCTCGAGCGGTGCGCGCTTCGCCGGCGCCCCCTCGACGTCGCGGGAGAGCATCCCCTCGATCTCGTCGACGTACCAGCGCACGCCCGAGATGCACCGGTCGACGTCGGCGCACGCCATCGCCCACGGCTTGCCGATCTCCCAGGACAGCAGCAGCGCGAGGTCGTCGCGGGCGCTCTCCATCGCGTCGAGGGAGGCCGACACGCGGCGCCGGCGCTCGTCGAGGTCGACGTCGCCCCACGAGCGGTGTGTCGCGGCCGCGCGCTGCACCGCGTCCGAGGCGGTCGCCGCATCGACCTTGAGCATCGTGCCCAGCGACGAGCCGTCGACGGGGCTCGTCTGCTCGCTCGGCGTCCCGACCGCCTTCCACTCGCCGTCGATGAGGTTCGCGGGCCCGTCGTCGGCGAAGGCCTCGCCGACGAGATCGCGCACCCGGCCCGTGACGGCCGACCAGCTGACGCTGTCGGGGACGTGGAGCCGGACGGTGCCGTCGGCTGCGTCGCTCATGATCGTGGTCTCCCGGTCGCTCGGGGTCGGGACCCGACGACCATAGGCACCCCGGGCGCCCCACGGGAACCGTTCGGCGGACGAGTCGTGCCCTGCCCGTGGCCGGACGATCACCCCGAGTGATCCGCAGTCAGCGGGTCGCGGTGACGAAGTCCGCCCGCCCGTTGAGCCGCCGGGTCAAGGGATCGAACGTGCGGCCCCAGCCCGCCGCGACGTCCGTGGCGTTGACACGCTGGACCGTCCAGCCGCGCGCCGCGAGCTGCTCCCCCCGGTCGGGGCGGTCGTCGCTGTGGAGCAGCTCCGACATGTCGACGCCGATCCCGTCGGCCACCCGCCGGAAGGCCGGGTCCTGCAGCTGCCTCGCGATGTCGGTGAAGTCCTCGAGTGCGATCCGCGAGCCCGGGGCGGAGCGCTCGTCGACGGCCCCGAGCAGGGCCTCCTGCGCCTCCGCGGGCAGGTACGGGAGCAGGCCCTCGGCGAGCCAGACGGTGGGCGCGGACGGGTCGAAGCCGGCGCCGTCGAGGGCGCCGGTCCAGTCGTCGCGCAGGTCGACCGCGACGGTGCGCCGGTCGCACCGCGGCCGGCCGCCGCCGGGCGCCTCGCCCAGCACCTCGTCCTTGAACGCCAGCACCGCGGGCTGGTCGACCTCGAAGAGCGTGGTGCCCGGCGCCCACTCCAGGCGCTGGGCCCGCGCGTCGAGCCCGGCGGCGAGGATGACCGCCTGGCGGACCCCGTCCCGGCCCGCGGCGTCGAAGAACTCGTCGAAGAAGCGGGTCCGCACGCCCATGTAGCCCGACATCATCTGCCAGAGCTCGTCCTCGGAGTCGCTGCGCGGTGTGACGGGACGCGTGGGCAACGGCGTCGGGGGTTCCGCGGCCGCGACGAAGCGCTCGGCGTAGGGATCGGAGATCAGCCCGTCCCCACGGTGGGTGTCGACCGAGCGCCCGGCCGCCACGACGAGGGCCGTCAGGCCGACGCTCGACACGATGTCCCACTGCTCGTACCGGTTCACGAGACGGCCTCCCGCATAGATGTTAGTTCGCCTAACAATCTATCTGTGATCGCTTGTATGCAACGGGGCGTGACGGGGCGAACACTGAATGTCACGCTGTGCGTCGGCGCAGGAGACGTATCGCCGAGCGGTCCCCCCGCACGGGTGAATAGTTGAAAGCTTGAATCAGGAGTTGGGCACTCTCCCGTCACCACTCGTGACAGCGGCTCCACGCCGGCGCCTCCCGTCCCCCGACGGTGGCGCCGGACGCGGGCGCCGGACCGGGACGGCATGGACCCCCTCGTGCCGGAACGCGGAGGAGAGAGACCGATGGAGAACGAGGCCCGGTGTCCCGCACGCCTGGACCCCGCCGAGCCCACCGTCGAGCCGACCGTCGAGCCGACCGTCGAGCCGACCGCCGAGCCGACCGGTGGCCGTCCCGACGCCGACCCCGCGAAGGCCGCCCCGATCGGCCGGGTACCGCGGGTGGACTGGCTGACCGCGCAGGCGGAGCTCGACGAGTGCGACGGATACATCGTGCTCGCCGTGGATCCGCAGACCGGCGAGGTCGACGCGCACGGCCCGTACCCCGGGTTCGATGCCCTCGAGGTCGCGGAGTCGCTGCGCAGGACCCTCGACCACGAGGAGCTCGACGACGTCGTCGTGCGCGTCGTGCGGTGGCACCAGGAGTCGACGGGAGCGGCCTGAGATCTCAGCCGGAGATCTCGGCCTGGCCCCTCAGCCGCCCAGCGTCTGCAGGATGCCCGCGGCGATGCCGTCGGCGTAGCGCTGGCGACCTGCGGGATCGGTGAGCACGGCGGCCTCGCCGGGGTTGCGCATGTTCGCGCACTCGACCAGCGCGGCGGGCACGCGGGCGAGGTTGAGCCCCGCGAGGTCGGGGCGCGGGTCGAGCCCGCCCTCGCCCCGGTAGGTCGACGGCGCGAACCCCTGACCCTCGAGACCCTCGACCAGCGCGCGGGCGAGCTCGAGCGACGGCCCGCGCTGCGAGGGGGCGAGCGCGGGGTCCGCGACGGCGACGTGGAACCCGCGGTCCTCCGTGGCGGGCGCGGAGTCCGCGTGGATCGAGACCGTCAGCGCGGCCCGTGCCTCGTTCGCGGCCGCGGCCCGCTGATCGACGCAGGGGCCGACGCCGGCGTCGTCGGAGCGGGTGGAGCGCACGACCACCCCGCGCTCGGTCAGCACGCGCGTGACCCGCCGGGCGACGTCGAAGGCGAAGGCGTGCTCGGCGTAGCCGGCCGCGGTCCCTCTGCCCGACGTCCCTCGGCCCGACGTCGCGGTGCCGGTGGTGTTGCAGGGCTTCGTGCCGCCGCGGCCGTCGGGCACCTCGCGCGCGATCGTCCCCGCGGCCCGGGCGTTGCCGCCGTTGTGGCCCGGGTCGAGGACGACGACGGGCGCCCCCGGTGCCGCCCTGGCCCGCGCGTCCGGGCCGCCCGCCCGGGTCAGCGGGGGCGCGTCCGGGGCCCGACTCGGCGCGGTCGTGGGCGGGGTGGGGGTCGTGGGCGGGGTGGGGATCGTGCCGCACGCGGCGAGCAGGGCCAGCAGGAGGACCAGGACCGCGCGGCCGATCATCGCCATGCGCGCTCCGACGACCTGCGCGCCACCCACTGGGCGGGCGGGTCCTCCACGGGCGTCCCGATGCGGTCGACGCGCAGCGAGGGTCGACTCGGCGAGGTAGTCGTCGGTGACGCGTCGACGGGTCCCGCCGGGGCGTCGCGCAGGCCGGAGAACCGGTCCCAGAGCCGGCCGGCGCAGTTGGCGATGCGGACCGGACGGTCACTCACGCGGGCTCCCGGAGGGGTGATCGGGACGGTCGGGCGGCGCGGAGTCTCCCCGTTCGCCTCGGCGCCCGCCGAGTGACGCAGGTCACTTCACGATGAGAGCAACCTGAGCGCCAGCCACCCGTACGGCTCAGTGAACGTCCGGACCGTCGCTCTACGGTGAGCACGTGCCGGTCACCGACCGGACAGAACGGGCCCGGGCGAAGCGGGCCCTCCTGGGGGGGAACCACATGAAGACGATCGCGCTCGCTCTCGGCGGCCTCACCGCCGCATGGCTGGCCGCACCGACGGTCGTGATGACCGCCCGTGGCACCCTCGATCAGCGGGCCCGCGCCGGCTGGCGCGCCCTCGCGCCTGTGCCCGCGCCGCGGTCCCTGGCGACGATCCCGGCCCCGCGCCGCGGCGACCTGGACGACCGCGTCTCGGCCTGACCTGCGGTTCCGGCTCTGCCGGTCCGGCCGGCGACGTTCCTCAGGCCGCGACGACGGGCCGCGGCAGCGGCTCGAACAGCGAGCCCCCGAAGATCCCGCGGCCGGTGCCGACGCTGGCGAGCAGCGCGTCCTGGCAGCGCCGGGCGAGCCGGGCCACGGCCGCGCCGTCGTCCACCCCGCGGGCCCGGGCGATCTCGTCGAGCACGTGCTGCGGCCAGCCCGTGAGGTCCGCCCGACCGGCCTCGCAGGCCGCCACGACCTCGGCCCACCGCGCCGCGTCGACGTCGCCGCGACCCCGGTCGAGGAACATCGTGCCGAGGTGCTCGCTCACCGCGAGGACGTTGTGGGACGTCGTCGGGAAGCCTGCGCGCAGGAGGATCGCCTCCGCGAGGTCGGGCGAGAGCCGCGGCCCGGGCGTGACGCCGGGCCGGTGGCGCAGCGCCGCCACGACGGTGAACGCGAAGACGACGAGCAGCGCGACGGTGCCGACCACGGTGTCCACGACGAGGCCCTCTCTCGACCCGCTCCAGGTGGCGGGATGCCTCGGGAGTCGTCCGTCGAGACCTGATCGTTACGGGGCCGATGCGCCCGTTCCGCCGCCGTCCGTTCGGACGTGCTGCACCTGCCCGTGGGTGAGTCGGTATACAGCGGGCATGCGCACCCTCGAGGTCACGAAGCTGCGGGACCTGACCGGTCCGGGGCACACCGACGAGTACGGGATCGGCGGGACCGACCTCGGTGCGGCCGCCACCGCCCCCGACGGCCGGATCGTCGCCGTGTTCGGCGACACCTTCGAGAGCAAGGAGGCCGGCGGCCCGGGCTGGCGCTCGCCGGTGATCCTCTTCGGCGACCCGGACTCGGTGCGCTCCGGGCTGAGGTGGACGGGCGCGGCCGGGCCCTCGCGCGGCTACGCGGACCAGGTCGTCAGCTACCGGCACAACGCCCGGATCGGCGGCCGCTTCGGCGGGCTGATCGGCGGCACCAGGATCACGACCCAGCTCCCCACGGACCTGATCACCGTCGGGGGCACGATGTACCTCCACGTCATGGCCTGCGAGGGCCTCGGCAACGTGCACTGGACGGAAATCCACCGCTCCCGCGACAACGGCGTGAGCTGGGAGTCGACGGGCCTGTCCTGGCCGGGCGGACATCTCGGCGGGCACTTCCAGATGCTCACCTGGGAGCTCGGCCCCGACGGCTACGTCTACGCGCTGACGACGGGGTTCCAGCGGGACAAGGGCCTGCTGCTGCAGCGCGTCCCCGCCGACCACCTGCTCGACGCCGCCGCGTGGGAGGGCTGGGGGTTCGCGGGCGGCGGGTGGGCCTGGGGGAACGCGCCGACGCCCGTGCTGCCCGGGGCGTTCGGCGAGCTCTCGCTGCGCCGCGTCGGCGACACGTGGTGGCTCTGCGCGTTCGACGCCGGGAACTACCGCATCGACCTCATCCCGATGCCCGGTGGACCGACGACCGACCTCACCACCGCCGAGCGCCTCACGGTCGTCTCGGGCTGCGGGTGGGGCGAGGAGGATCACGGCTGCGGGCGCGTGGCCCAGCTCTACGGCGGCTACGTCCTGCCGGGGTCGACGCCCGAGGAGATGCACCTCGTCGTCAGCCAGTGGCACACGAACGAGAACTGGCCGTACCGGGCGATGCACTTCCGCGCCCGCATCGCCGTCTGATCACGACACCTCGCGCGCGAAGACCACGGTGTTGTCGCGGTACGAGCCGGCGCCGGAGTCGAAGCTGCCGCCGCAGGTGATCAGCCGCAGCTCCGGACCGGTCGTCGGGCCGTAGACGCGGTCGGTGGGGAAGGCGTCCTTCGGGTAGACGGCCACCTCGGTGACCTCGAACGTCACCGTCACGCCGTCGGCGCGCACCACCTCGGCGCGCTCGCCCGGCCGCAGGCGCCCCAGCTCGAAGAACACCGAGGGACCGGCCTCCGCCGAGTCCACGTGCCCGATGATCACCGACGGTCCCCGCCGGCCCGGGGTGACCGAGTAACGGAACCAGGCGGCGTGGTCGTAGCCGGGCGTGCCCTCGCCGGGCACCTCCATCGTGCGGTCCGGGTTCAGCCCGACCTGGTCGACCGGTGAGTCCACCCGGATCGCCGGGATCCGCAACGTGGCCGGGGGCGACGACGTCGCGATCGGCCCCGCCTCGGCAGCCCGGCCGGGCGGTGGCGGTGGGCCGGCGGCGGCCGCCGGGGTGGCGGACGGGGCGGGCGGCGCGCCGGTCTGGTCCGCGAGCGCGTACCCGAGCAGCGCGACGCCGAGCACCGCGAGCGCCACCGCGCCGGCGACGAGCGCCCGGCGGACGGGGTCGGGGCGGGCGGGGGCGGCGGGCTCGGGCTCCGCGGCGTCCGCGCACTCGGCGTCGGCGGCCTCGGCGTCCGCGTCCGCGGCGTCCGCGAGCTCGGCGTCGTCCTGCTCGGTGCTCACCGCCCGCCCCCCTGCCGCCCGACGACTGCTCGAACCCTGCCCGCGACCGCCGCGAGGGGCACGTTGCGCATGATCGACAGGTCTGCGCGCCTGCCGAACGTGCCCCTCGCGAGGACGGGGTGCCCCGGCAGGTGGCGACCCCGCCCGGCGTGCGGGGCCGCCGGGTCCTGCCTGAGTCCCGGTCCTCGTCTCAGTCCTCGCGACGGCGCCGGGCCGCGGTCGCGCCCAGCGCGCCGGCACCCGCCAGCGCGAGCGCGCCGACGCCGATCAGGCCGGCGTGCTCGACGTCCGAGGTCGAGCCGCCCCCGGTGGCGACACCACCGGACGGGGTCTGGCTGGCGCCGCCACCCGCACCCCCGGCGCCACCCTCGCTCCCGGAGCCGTCGGAGGCCGACCCGCCGGGCGCGCCGGTGCCCCCGGCACCGCCACCCCCGGGCTGCGTGCCCGCCTCGCCGCCGGCTCCGGGCTGGCCCGGCGCGCCGGCACCGGGCTGCCCCGGGGCCGGCTGACCAGCGGCGTTGCTCGGCTGTCCCTGGCCGGGCACCGGCGGCGGCGGTCCCTGCGGCTCCGGCGCCTGCGAGCAGCCCGTCAGGATGCCGAGTCCGATGGCGCCCGCCAGCGCCGGCGCTGCGAGCCGACGTGCCCTGTTGCTCGAGATCACGCGTTCTCCCCGATCGTCGTCTGCACACCCGCCCCGTCCGGGACGTGCGCGGTCCCCGCCACCGTTCCCTGGCGTCCCACCGGCGACACGCGTTCGGCGGTGAGCATTGCGACGAACGGCGCGCATCCGAGTGGCGAACGGCGGTCACGATCGACATCGTCGCTCGCACTACCGTTCCCGCGTGCTCGGCATCGTGCGGCCCTGCCGTCACCACCTACCCCCCGCGCTGCACCGTCGCTGGGCGGCCCACCTGTGCGGCACCTGCCTGGCCCTGCGCGACGGTCACGGTCAGCTCGCGCGGGCCGCGACCAACGTCGACGCGCTGCTCGTCTCCGTGCTCACCACGGCGCAGACCCCGGTCCCCGGATCTACCGATGACCGTCTCGCCGGCCCCTGCCCCGCCCGCGGGATGCGCACCGCCACCGTGGCCACCGGCGACGGCGCCCGGCTGGCGGCGAACGCCGCGCTGCTGCTGGCCGCCGGCCACGTCGCCGACCACGCCGACGACCGCCAGGGCGCCTTCCGGCACGCGCCGGTCGCGGCGGTGGGCCGCCGGCTGGCCGACCGCTGGAGCGACCGGGCGCGCGCCACCGCTCCGGCGGGCTTCGACCCGGCGACGCTGCTCGCGGTCCCGGCGCGCCAGCACGCGATCGAGCACGGCGGGACGGCGACGCTCGAGGAGGCCACGGCGCCGACCGCCGACGCCGTGTCGGCGGCGTTCGCGCACACGGCGGTCCTCGCCCGGCGGCCGGACAACGCGGCGCCGCTGGCCGTCACGGGCGCCGCCTTCGGTCGCCTCGCGCACCTCCTCGACGCGCTGGACGACCTCGAGGACGACCGCCGCGCCGGCCGCTGGAACCCCGTCGACGCGACCGGGGCCGGCGTCGAGGCCACCCGCGGGCTCGCCCGTACCCAGGTCGCGATCCTCGCCGCGACCCTGCCCACCGTCGAGCTCGCGGGCCCCGAGCTCGACGCGCGCCTCGCCCACCGCCTCCTGGTCCACGAGACCGAGCGGGCGTGGCAGCGCACGCACGCCCGAACGGAGCAGCCGCCCACCGACCAGCCCCCGCACCCTGGCGACGGGGCGGGGGGACGCCCGCCCCGTGGCGTCGTCGCGGGCTGCGTGGCGGCCGCCGGGCTCTGCTGCACCGGCCAGCTCTGCTGCGCCGACGAGTTCCCGGGGCCGTGGAGCGGCCGGCCGCGCAGCAACCCCTGCGCGAACTGCTGCGACTGCACCGAGTGCAGCTGCGACTGCTGTGACTGCTGCGGCTCCGACGGCTGCTGTTGCGACGGTTGCGCCTGCGGCGACTGAGGGCACAGGACCCGACGAACGGGCGAACTCGCGCGCCGAAGGGGCGACCCGCCGTTCCCCACCCGGTCCCGACCCGTTGGACCCGACCGGGTGATGCTGGCGCGGATCGCGGCGGCCCGCCGTCGCGACCCCGTCGTCGCGGCGGGGCCACGAGGCCAGCAGCGGGTGACAGAGCGGAGGCACGGAGCGCATGTCGCAGGCGACGGTGGTGGCCGGCCGCTACCAGCTCGGCCCGACCCTGGGCCGCGGTGGGATGGCCGACGTGCACTCGGGCCTCGACGTGCGCCTGGGGCGCGAGGTCGCGATCAAGGTGCTGCGCTCCGACCTCGCGCGCGACCCCTCGTTCCGGCTGCGGTTCGAGCGCGAGGCGCAGAACGTGGCCGGGCTCAACCACCCCGGGATCGTCGCGGTCTACGACACCGGCGAGGTGCCCGGCGAGCAGGTCGGACTGCCGTACATCGTCATGGAGTACGTCAGCGGGTCGACGCTGCGCGATCTGCTGCGCGCCCACGGTCCGATGCCGCCCGAGCACGCCTGCGCGGTGATGGCGGACGTGTGCGCGGCGCTGGGCTACAGCCACGAGCACGGCGTCGTCCACCGCGACGTCAAGCCGGCGAACATCATGATCACGCCGGGCGACGTCGTGAAGGTGATGGACTTCGGCATCGCCCGGGCCCTCACCGAGACCGGGCCGGGCCTCACCGGCGACATGGTCATCGGCACCGCCCAGTACCTCTCCCCCGAGCAGGGGCTCGGGCAGGACGTGGACGCCCGCGCCGACGTGTACGCCGCGGGCTGCGTGCTCTTCGAGCTGCTGACCGGCGAGCCGCCCTTCAGCGCCGACAGCCCGGTGGCGATCGTCTACCAGCACGTCCGCGAGGACCCGCCGATGCTGGCGACGCTCGCGCCGCCCGGCGTGGTGATCGACCCCTCGCTCGAGGCGGTCGTCCGGCAGGCGATGGCCAAGAACCCGGACAACCGCTACGCCACCGCCGCCGAGATGCGCACCGACCTGCTGCGCGTGCTGGCCGGCGAGCGCCCGGACGCGCCCGCCGTCCTCGCCGAGTACGACCGCGTCACCGGCCCCGAGGACCCCACCGACCCCGGGCGTCGGGGTGCGGCCGTCGAGACCACCGGCGAGATGAGCCTGACGCAGGAGGTCACGCGCGGGAGCCGGCGGCGCGGCGCCGTCGAGCTCGACCACGGACCCCGCACCGGCGCCCATGCGGCGGCGCGGACCAGCGGCTCGCGGTGGCGGCTCGGGGCGGCGGTGATCGGCCTCGTGGCGCTGCTCGTGCTCGGCGTCGTCTGGGTCGCGAGCCCGTCGGACAGCGAGGTGCCGCGCCTGGTGGGCCTCTCGCGCGACGAGGCCGTCCGCGCGCTCGCCGACGCCGGGCTCTCCCCGATCGTCGTACCGACGGCGTCGCCGCCCGAGCAGGTCGACCGGGTGATCGGCGCGTCCCCGGACGTCGGGGTGCGCGTCGACGAGGAGTCGGCCGTGACGCTGCGGATCGGGCGCGGGCCCGGGCTGGTCCAGGTCCCACTGCTCGTCGGTCGCAGCCCCGAGGCCGCCCGCGTCGCCGCCGAGGCCGCGGGCCTCGTGCTCACCCCGGTGCCGCGCCAGCGCGAGACGTCCGACCCCACGGAGATCGGCCAGGTCGTCGGCCAGGACCCGGTGCCCGGCTCGCTGCGCCCCGCCGGGGGCGCGATCGAGCTCATCGTGGGCCAGCGACGGGCCACCCTGCAGGTCCCCGACCTCGCGGGGCGCTCCCGCGACTCGGCGGAGTCCACGCTCGAGGGCATCGGTCTCGAGGTCTCGTTCCGCGAGGTCGACGGCGGCGCGGCGGGCACGGTGGCGGGGACGGTCGTCGGGATGCGACCGAGCGCCGGCACGGCGGTGCCGCGGGGCAGCACGGTCACCGTCGACGTCGCGCGGGGCTCGGGCTCGGCGCCGACCTCCGCGGCGCCGTCCGGGGACACGGGCAGCGGTTCGGAAGGCTCGGAGACCGGCGACTCGGGCGGGGCCACGGAGGGCGGCGACGGCACCGGGGACGGCTCGAGCGGGTCCGAGGGCGACGACGGGTTCTTCGACCTGTTCTGAGCGGCTGCCTGCGGCGGTGTACTCCGTCCGTGATCCACCGGACGGCGCATCAAGGACAGCCGTGTGGCGCTCGATGACAAGGGTGACAGTACGTCGGCCGTTCACCCAGGGACGTGATCCACGATGTTCCGCCGCTCCTCGAGCACCGCCACCTCCAGCTCCTCCCTCGCCGGGTCCCACCGTCGCCGCGCCGTCCGGCGGGCCCGTCAGCGCGAGGTCGTCGACGACGCCGCCCTGCGCGCGCGCCTGGACCGGATGAACCGCCGGCTCGCCGAGGTCAGCTCCGTGCAGGTCACTGCGCGTGCCCAGGGGATCGACAACGACACCGCCCGCCGCGACCCGCTGACGCGCCCGTTCTCGGCCCCCGTCGACGGTCCGGTGCCGCCGCGCCGGGTCGACACCGCGGAGATGGCGCGGCCCGCCTGAGAGGCGCCCGGACCGACTCGTCCCGCGTTCATCACACCGAGTGATACTGCGGCGCGATTATCGCGAACCCCCTGGCAGCCACTCCGCCTGCGAACACACACTGTCACCGTCTCGGCCACACCACTGCGCCGGGAAGGTGACAGTGGCGTGTGAGGGGCCGGGTCTCGGGCCGGCCCGCGAGGAGGTCGGCCGTGCACCCCGTGGAACCCGTGCCCCGGCCTGCGGGGGGACGGCGACCCGCCCGCGGCCGGCCGCTCACGGCTCCGCAGCTCGAACTCACGCACGGTGACCGCCGGCTCGTGGTCCCGCCGGGCCGGCCGGTCACGATCGGCCGCGACGAGGCGGCCGGGTTCCAGGTGGTGCACCCGCTCGTCTCCCGCATCCACGTCGAGCTGCGGCCGCTGCCGACGGGGTGGGAGCTGATCGACCACAGCCGCAACGGGGTGTTCGTCGCCGGGGAGCGCCTCCAGCAGCTGCGGCTCTCGCCCGGGGCGACGCCGCGGCTCACGCTCGCGCTCGGGCACGGCGGGCCCGAGGTGCAGGTCGCGCTCCGGGCGGTCGGCGCCGACCCCGGCGCCCCGCCGGTGCCGATGGCCGCACCCCTCGTCCCGCCCGCGGCCCGCCCCGCCGGGCCCGACTCCCGTCCGGTCCCCGCCCCGCCCGGCTCCCCGCCCCGCCCCCGGCACGACCCGCTCGCCGGCCCGTCCCCCGACGACGTCGGTGCCGGCGGGCCGAGCCGCCAGGGGCGCCTCTCCGCGGTGCACCGGCTGCCGCCGGCCGCTCCGTCCGGAGTCCCGGCCGCTGCTGCCGACCCCGAGCCGGCGCCCACCGCGCGCATCTCGACCGCCACCCCGGCAGCCACCCCCGGGGGCCCCGCCACGCGCATCCGGATCGGGCGCGAGACCGACAACGACGTCGTCGTCGGCGACCTCCTGGTCTCGCGCCACCACGCCGAGCTGCGCTCCGACGGCGCCGGCGGCTGGGAGCTGATCGACCTCGGCAGCCCCAACGGCACCTACGTCGACGGCCGGCGCATCCACCGCGTGCCGCTGCGCCCCGGCATGCTCGTGGGCATCGGGCACGCGCTGTTCCACCTCGACGGCGCCGAGGGCGGGGTGCTCGTCGAGCGCGAGGACGCCGGCGCGATCGCGTTCCGCGCCGAGGACCTGGTGGTCCGCACCTCGAAGGGCCGGACGCTGCTCGACCGGGTCGGGTTCGCGCTCGAGGAGAAGAGCCTGCTCGCCGTCGTCGGCCCGTCCGGGGCCGGGAAGTCGACGCTGCTGCGCGCGCTCACCGGGTTCCGGCCCGCCGACGAGGGCACCGTCACCTACGCCGACCGCGACCTCTACGCCGACTACGACGAGCTGCGCCAGCGCATCGGGCTCGTGCCGCAGGACGACATCCTGCACCCGCAGCTGACGGTGCGACGCGCGCTGGCCTACGCCGCCCGCCTGCGCTTCCCGTCGGACACCACGGAGGCCGAGCGCGACCACCGCATCGACGAGGTGATCGGCGAGCTCGGGCTCACCGGCCAGGCCGAGCAGCGCATCGACTCGCTCTCCGGGGGCCAGCGCAAGCGCACCTCGGTCGCCCTCGAGCTGCTCACCCGTCCCTCGCTGCTGTTCCTCGACGAACCCACGTCCGGCCTCGATCCGGGGCTGGACAAGTCCGTCATGCGCACCCTGCGCGGACTGGCCGACGACGGCCGCACCGTCGTCGTCGTCACCCACAACGTCGCCAACCTCGACGTGTGCGACCGCCTGCTGCTCCTCGCCCCCGGCGGGACCGTCGCCTACTTCGGCCCGCCCCAGGAGGCCCTCGCCTACTTCGGCGTCCCGGACGTCGCCGACCTCTTCCTGCTCCTCGAGCGGGAGTCCGGCGCCGATTGGGGCGAGCGGTTCCGCCGCTCGGCCGTGGCCGAGCGCTACATCGGCACGCCGCCGCCGACGCGGGCGCCCGGCCCGTACGGCGCCCCCACCCCGGCTCCCACGACGGCCGCGCCGCCGCGGCAGCAGTCGACGTTCGCGCAGTTCGGCGTCCTCGCCCGGCGCTACCTGGCGGTGATCGGCGCCGACCGCCAGTACACGATCTTCATGGTGGCCCTGCCGCTGCTGCTGGCGGCGCTGTCGCACGCCCTGCCCGTCGACACCGGCCTGTCGCTGGCCGAGCAGCTGCGCGGCGTCCCGGGCGCGCCGCAGAGCCTGCTCATGGTGTTCGTCGTCGGCGCCGCCCTGATGGGGTCGGCGGCCTCGATCCGGGAGCTGGTCAAGGAGCGCGAGATCTACCGCCGCGAGCGCGCGATCGGGCTCTCGCGCGGCGCCTACCTGCTCTCCAAGGTCGTCGTGCTCGGGGTGATCACCGGACTGCAGGGCCTGGTGCTCGGGGTGCTCGGCACGCTGGGCCGGCCGGGTCCCGACGAGGCCGTCGTCCTCGGCGACCCGCGCGTGGAGATCCTCGTCGCGATCGCTGCCACGACGATCGCCAGCATGGCCGTCGGGCTCGCCGTGTCGGCGTGGATCGACAACGCCGACCGCGGCATGCCGCTGCTGGTGCTGCTCGCGATGCTGCAGTTCATCCTGTCCAGCGCGCTGCTCCAGATCCAGGACAGCCCGGTCCTCGCCCAGCTGTCGTGGCTCGTGCCCGCCCGCTGGGGCTGCGCGCTCGGCGCCTCGACCATCGGCGTGCGCAGCGGCCCGGGCGTCCCGCCGCCCTACACCGCGGCCGAGCCCCTGTGGGACCACGACGCCGCCACGTGGCTGTTCGACCTCGGCGCCCTCGCCGGCGTCACGGTGCTGTTCGTCGTCGTCACCGCGCTGCTGCTGCGCCGTCTCGACCCACGCGCCCGGAGGGTCGGATGAGCATCACCCTGCCGCCGCGGCAGCCTGCCACCGACGTCGAGTGCTTCGGCCCGTACCGGCTCGAGGAGCGCCTCGGCGCCGGGGGCACGGGGGAGGTGTTCCGCGCCTACGACACGGTCCGCGAGCGCACCGTCGCCCTCAAGCGCCTGCGCCCCGACCTCTCCGACGACGAGGGGTACGCCGAGCACGTCCGCCGGGCCACCCGCGTGGCCGCCCGGCTCGCGTCGCCGCACGTGATCCCGATCCACGACGTCGGCACGATCGACGGCGCGCTGTTCGTCGACATGGCGCTGGTGGGGGGCGTCGACCTCGCCCGGGAGATCGCCGAGCACGGCCCGCTCGGGACGGCGCGCGCCGCGGCCGTCGTGCGCCGGGTGGCGGACGCGCTGGACGACGCGCACGCCGACGGACTCGTGCACGGCGCCGTGACGGCGTCGAACGTCCTGCTCTCGCACCACTACGGGCGCGACGTCGTCCACCTCGCCGACTTCGGCGTCGCCGGGCCCGGCGGCACCCGCGCCGACGACGTCCACGCGCTCGGCTGTCTGCTCGTCGAGGCCCTCACCGGGTGCCCGGCCTTCCCCGACGACGACCCGTGGGCCACGGCGGGGCGCCGGTACGACGAGCCGCCGCGGGTCACCGGCCGGCGTCGGGGGCTCCCGGCCGACGTGGACGCGGTGATCGCCCGCGCGCTGGCCCCGTCGCCCGCGGACCGGTACGCCTCGGCCGGCGAGCTCGCCGACGCCGCGCACACCGCGCTGACAAGCTCCCGGACCGCGGGCGACCGCCTCGACCCCGGTCGCGGGATCACCGGCCCCGCCACCGCACCCCCGACCGGCGGGCGGCGGTCGGGCGGTGGGCAGACGGGCGGCACGCCGGCCGCGCGCTACGTCCCGGCACCGGTGGGACCGGCGGCGTGGCCCCTCACCTCGGTGCCTGCCCCGCGAGGGGCCGCCTCGCCGGCGCGGGCGCCGGAGCAAGCGGGTCCGCCGACGGGCCCTGCCGCCCCCGCACCTCTCCCCGCGGCACCGCGCCGGTCCCGCCGGCCGTGGTGGGTCGCGCTCGGCGCCGTGCTGCTGGTGCTCGTCGCCGTGCTCGTCGCGGTGATCGCGTCGTGGGCCCTGCTCGCGGGCAGCGACACGGCCCCGGCCCCCGCGCCGCCCGTCGAGGCCCCGGTGACGAGCCGGCTCGCCGCCGCGTTCCCGGACGTCGCGGCCGCACCATCCGGACCGGGCGGCCGCTGCACGTCCTACCCCGCCGGCGACGGCGAGTACGTGACGTCCACCGGCGCGCGGGCCCTGTCGGTGATCCGCTGTGACTACGGCGCGGCCGTGCCGGGCGGGTACGTCTACTACACGGAGTGGCCGACCGCGGCCGACGCCGGCCGGTGGCAGGCGGACCAGGCGAGCCGGGGCTCGGCGCTCGACGGCGTCACGCAGTGGCACGACGGTGCCGGTGCGCCGCAGGGCCCGGTGCACACCCACGCCTCGCCCGACGGCACCGTCTACGCCACCGCCGCGTACGCCGAACGGCCCTACAGCTTCGACGTCGTCACCCGATCGCTGGAGGAAACGCACCGCATGCTCCCGGCGATGCGCCTCCTGCCCGCTGCGCAGGTCCCGGCCTGACGACTCCCCCGTCCGGGCGCGGAGCCGGCGTCGAACGACGGCGGGTCTCACGTCGAGTAAGGGAACTCTGCGAAAAGTGTGAGTCCACTGGCCCACCACGAGGCGATCCCGCATACTCTCGGTGACTTTCATTCGGGGGGAAGGTCTCCCCGGATTCCCCGACGCAGGAGAGCGCCCCATGAGCACCGAGGCCCCGGGCCACTCGCCCTCGCCGTCCGCCGGCGACCCGGTGGAGATGTTCGGGCCCTACCGTCTCGAGGAGCGCATCGGGCGCGGCGGGATGGGCGAGGTGTTCCGCGCGTTCGACACCTCCCGCCAGCGCACCGTCGCCGTCAAGCGACTGCACGGCGGGCTCGCCGACGACGGCGACTACCAGGAGCGCTTCCGGCGCGAGTCGCGCACCGCCGCCAGGCTCTCGTCGCCGCACGTCATCCCGATCCACGACTTCGGCACCATCGACGGCCGTCTCTACATCGACATGCGACTCGTCTCCGGTCTCGACCTGGCCGACGAGATCGAGCGCCACGGCCGGCTCGACCCACGTCGCGCGGCGGAGATCGTCCGCCAGACCGCCGACGCCCTCGACGCCGCGCACGACGACGGCCTCATCCACCGCGACGTCAAGCCGTCCAACGTGCTGATCACCCAGCACCGCGGGCGCGACTTCGTCTACCTCGTCGACTTCGGCATCGTGCGCGCGATGGGCGGCGACACCAAGAGCTCGCTCACCGGCACCGGCTCGGCGATCGGCACGCTCGCCTACATGGCCCCGGAGCTGTTCCTCGGCCGCGAGATGGACCGTCGCGTCGACGTCTACGCGCTCGGGTGCCTGCTGTTCGAGGCCATCGCGGGGCGTCCGCCGTTCCTCTCCGAGGGCCCCGGGCTCATGTACGACCACCTGAACGAGACCCCGCCGCGCCTCTCCGAGGTCGCACCCGGTTCGCCGCCCGCGCTCGACGCGGTGCTCGCGACGGCGATGGCCAAGGACCCCGCCCAGCGCTACGCCACCGCCGGCGACTTCGCCGACGCCGCCCTGCAGGCCGTCGGCGGCGAGGCGCCCACCGGCGAGACCAGCGCGCCGGACGACGGGACCGCCCGCCACGGTGCGGGCGGCGCGTTCGCTGCCGGGGCGGCCGGCGCCGGCCTCGGCGCCGCGGCCGCGGCCGGCCCGCGGTCGTCCGGCCCGCAGGGCGTCACCCCCACGTACGTGCCCGGGCCCCGACCGAGCTCCGGCCCGCAGGCCCAGCCGTGGACGCCGGGCGGCCCGATGCAGGGACCCTCGCCGTTCGGCACGCCGCAGGGTTCGGGACCCCAGCCCGGCGTCGGGTCCGGCCCGCAGCCCGGCTACGGCACGCAGGGCTACACCGGCGGCCAGCCCGGGTTCCCCGGCGGCACGCAGGGCTACGGGCAGCCGGGCTACGGCACCGGCCCGTACCCGCCGCCCCCGGGCGGCCCGCAGGCCGGGTGGTACGGCCAGCCCCCGCAGCCGCCCAAGAGCGGCAAGGGCAAGGTCATCGCGATCGTCGCCGGCATCGCCGCGGTCCTGCTGCTCGTCGCGGTGGGCGCGGTCGTGCTGCTCAACCAGGACTCGGCGCCCCCGATCGCCCAGCCGACCCCGGGGACGACCGCGGGTCCGTCGTCGCAGGCCGCACCCACCTCGCCGACGACGCCCACGCCGCCCGCCGGCCAGCCCGCGCTCTCGCAGGTCTTCCCGGACGTGACGAGCTCCAACTGCCAGCTGATGGACCCCGCCACGGCTCCCCTGCGGGCCCAGAACGGCGCGACGTCCATCGAGTCCTACTCGTGCGACTACTCGAGCGTCGTCCCGGGCGCCACCGTGTACTTCGCACGGTGGTCGGACGCGGCGGGCGCCCGGGCCTGGTACGACGACACCGCCGCGCTCGGCCCGCGCATCGAGAACTTCGACGTCTGGCAGGCCGGCGGCGTCCAGCAGGGCCCGCTGTACACGGCGCAGTCCAGCACCGGCGTGATCTCCACCGGCATCTACGAGGGCCTGAACTACAGCTGGGAGATCCGCACCACCAACCTCGAGCAGTCCAACCAGGTGTTCCAGGCGCTCCGCTTCCGCGCCAAGTCGACCTTCGGCGGCTGACGCCCCTCCGGACACGACGGGCCCGGCCGAGAACTGGATCGTCGAGGACTGGACGGACGAGTGACCGACGGCGAGACGCTCTCGGGTGGGCACTACCGGCTCGGGCCGTCACTGACCGGCGACGGAGCGGGGCGGGTGACAGTCCGGGCGGCGCGTGACGAGTGGGGCGATCGTGACGTGGTGGCGGTGGCGCTCGCTCCGGACGGCCTCGCACCGGACGGCCTCGCACCGGACGGGCGGGACGGGCCTCCCGCCCCCGACGCGCTGACCCGCGTCGCCCGCGACATCCGCCGTCTCGCCGCGGCGGCGCACCCCGGCCTCGCGCCGGCGGACGACGTCGCGGCGGGCGCGGACCGCGGGCTGTGGCTGGTGCACGATCTGCCCGCCGGCGTGCGCGGTCTCGCCGACGACGGTCCCGTCGCGCCGGCGGCGGCGCTGCGGCGCGCGGTGGTGCTGGCCGGGGCGCTGGGGGCGGCCCACGCGGCGCGGGTGGTGCACGGCCGGGTCGGCGCGGACCTCGTCCTGGTCGGCGGGGACGACGCCGTGTGGCTCGTGGGCGCGCCGTCCGGGGTGCGCCCGACGGACCGGCCCGGCGCCGAGGACGACGACACCCGCGCCCTCGCCGCGACGCTCCTGGACGCCGGCACGGACGACAGTGAGCCGGCGCTCGCGGCGCGCCTGGCGGACGTCCTCGAGCGCGCGGTGCACGCGACGCCCGAGGTGCCCGGGGACCTCGGCGCGAGGCTGCGCCGCGATCTCGGCGAGGTCGGCAGGCCGGAGGAGGCCCCGCCCGTCCGGCTCACCGAGGTGATCCCGACGGCGACGGCCACCGGGGCCTGGTCGCCGACCCGCCCGGTGCCCGTCGGGTCCTCGGGCCCGGGCCACCCGCACGAGCGCACCACGACCCCCGTCCTCGTGTCGCCGCACGGGCCGGGTCCGGCAACGCCGGTCCTCCCCCGCCCGGCGCCGGGGATGCCCGCGCGGCGGCCCGTCGCGGTGGCCCCACCCCGTCCCTCGGGCCCGATGCCGGCGCGTCCCGCCGGTCCGGGGGCGCCGCCTCAGCGGCCGGGCCCGGTCGACGACCCCTCGGGCCCGGGGCGTCCCCCGACCCGCACGGGCCTGGTCGTCGTGGCCGTCGCGGTCGTCGTGCTCCTGCTCGCCGGGGCCGTCGCCGCGGTGCTCGTCCTGGGGACCGATGCGGCACCGGCCGGGCCGAGCGACCGCGTCGTCCCCGCGGCCATCGGCGACCCGCGCACCGTCGACCCCTGCGGCCTCGTCGACCCCGCGGCCCTCGCGGCGCGCACCGGCGGCGAGGCCCGGGTCGTCCCCGACCTCGGCGGCCCCGCCACGTGCGTCGTCGACGTCGCGGCGCCGGGCGGGGACGTCGCGGTGATCGCGACCCTCGAGCCCGTCGCCACCGCCGTGAGCGCCGCGCGGGAGGAGCGCGTCGGGGCCCTGCTGGTGCGCCGGGTGGCGCCGCAGGCCGGCTCCTGCACCCGCACCGTCGTGACCACCGAGGGCGTCCAGGTCTCGCTCGACGCGATCGCCCCCGCCGGCTCGGGCGCCGACCTCTGCGCCGTAGCCGACACCGCGACCGACGCGACGCTGCGGGTGCTGCAGCAGGGCACGACGTTGCCGAGCCGCGCGACCGAGGACCCGCCGACGGCCCTGACCTCCGTCGACACCTGCAGCCTGCTCACGCGGACCGACCTCGGCCCGGTGCCGGGCCTCGACCCGGCCTCGGTCGCCCCCGGTGTGGGCGGCTGGTCGTGCCGGTGGGGCACCGGCACGGGCGGCGTCGTCGACGTGGGTGTCGAACGCCGCCGGGCCTTCGCGCCGACCGCGGCCGTCGCGGGCCGACAGGCCGCGGTCACCCCGCAGCGGTCCTCGTGCGACGTCGCCCTCGCCCAGCGCGCCTACACCGCCGCGGACGGGACCCCGCGCGTCGAGCTCCTCGAGGTGACGGTGTTCGGGACACGACCCGCCGACGCCCTCTGCGCCGACGCGACCCGCCTCGCCGCCGCCACCGTGCCCCGTCTGCCCCCGCCGTGATCCCGGCCGTGATCCCAGCCGTGAGCTGTCCGGTCCCGGGAGGGTGGGCGAGGGGATGCGCGTCCGCGTGGGATGTCCGACACTGCCCCGGCCGGCGGTAACGCCCGCCACCGATCATCCCGATACTGCGGCGTCACGATCTGGCGTATCGCCATCCGGGGCATCACGATCCCGAGGCCGATCGAGGAGGCCGACATGACCAGCGACCACCCGACCCTCGCGCGGAGCGCGGCGTCATGGCGGTGACCGCTCCCGCCGTCGGCGCCGGGCGCGGACCCTGGATCGCCAGCGCCGCCCTCGCCGTCGCGATCGTCGTGGCCGCCGGGCTGGCGGTCCTGACCCTGGTGTCCGCGCCGTCGTCGACCGCGTCGCAGCCAGAAGCCGTGGCCCCCGCCCCGGCGGCGCCCGCCGCCCCGGCGTCGCCGGCCGCCGTCCCGCCGCCCGCCGGCGCCCCGGCCACCGCCGACACCGCCGGGCGCGCGCTGCCCGCCGCCGTCGCGACGGGCACCGGGGAGCTCTACACCGCGCTCGGCGCCGGCGACCTCCCGGCCGTCCAGGCCCGGTACCGCCCGTCGGCCGCGTTCGACGCCGCCCCGTGGGCGCGGGTGGCGCCGCTGCTGGCCGAGCCGGCCAACCGGGAGGCGCTCCTCGCCGCCCTGCGCGAGCCCCCGCAGCGCCGTTCCGGCATCTACCGGTTCGCCGCCGGCGGCGCCGTGGTGGGCGTGGACGCCCAGGGCCGGATGGGCTTCCTGCTCCTGCCCTGACAGCCCCTACCAGCACCGCCGGACGAAGAAGGTCGCGTCCATGGCGTACGAGCCCGGGCGCGCGGGCGCCCGTCCCGGGATGTCCGGGGCGGCGCCGCTCGTGGTCCGCGCGGCCGGTGACCGTCGCACGCTGCGACCCGGCGAGACGCTGGTCGTCGGCCGCGACGAGGCGTCGGACCTGCAGCTCGTCGGCCCCGGGTCTCGCGCGAGCACCTGCTGATCCGGTCCAGCCGGACGGCTGGGAGCTCTTCGACCGCAGCCGCAACGGGTCGTTCGGCGGCGGCCGCCCGTTCCGGGAGCTGACGGTCGGCGCGCCGGTCACCGTGCGGCTCGGGGCGCCCGGGCGGGCCCCGAGCTGTCGGGCGCGACGCTCACCCCGCCGCCCGGAAGGGCCCGACCGTCGCGGCCAGTGCCCTCGCCGCCCGTCCCCGGGCCGACGACGCCGCGGGCGTCCGACGCCACGGTCTCCGCCCCTGCCGCCGCGCGCTCCTCCGCCGCGGCCGGCGCCGGACGAGGCGGTGCTCCTCGGCTCCGGGCGAGCACGGGGCTCGCGCTCGTCGGGCTCACGGTGCTCTTCGCGATCGCCACCGCCGTGCTCCTGCGGCGCGTCGAGCCGATCCGCGGGGGCTGCCGGCGCTGAGGGGCGTCTGCCAGCGTTCCCTCAGGAACATCGCCGACCGCACCCGCCGTCAGAGGGTCGACAGCGATCGCGGCCTCGGCGAGGAGCACCATGAGCGAGCCCGGCACGGCCGACAGCGCCTACACCGCCGACGACGCACCACCTGCGGCCCGGACGGCGGGCTGATCTCCTTTCCTGCCGACACGCCGACCATGACCTCCTTCGACGGCGACCACGACGGCTACTACGAGACGTCGGCCACCGACGCCGACGGTGACGGCTACGCCGAGACGGCCTCGGCCGATGAGGACCGCGACGGCTACGACGAGTTCGCGCTCTCCGACCACGACCGCAACGGTGCCGTCGAGAGGTCGTCGTCGACACCGATGCCGACGGCTGGGGGAACGCCGCCATCACCGACGGCGCGCCCTACGGCGCGGCCGGGACGGTCGCCGTGGCCGATACCGACAACGACGGCTACGCGGACCTCGTCGTCCCGGGCCTCTGACACCGGCGCTCCGCAGTTCCCGGGGGACGACCATGAACGACGTCAGGCACCGGTCGCACCCGGCCGACCGGAGTGGCGCGCTCCCGGGTGGCCCCGCTGCCGAGCCGCCGTTCGGGTCGCCGCCCTACGGCATCCCTCCTTCCGGCGCCCCAGCGGGATTCGGCCGCTCGCCGTACCCGTACGGGCCGGCTCCCTCCGTGCGCCCGCAGCACACGGCGCGGTTCGGGAGCCCGTACCCCGGCACCGCGCCGTACCCCGTGCCGTACCCCGCCCGCACACCCGGCGCGTCTCCGCGATGGGGGTGGCGGCCTGCCCACAGCCGTGATCGCGGGGATCACGGCCCTCGTGCTCGCCGGCGTGGTGACGCTGGTCGTGCTGATCTCCCACGCGAGGCCCGGCGCGGCCCCGGCCACGCCGGGGCCGATGGCGGGCGATCGCCAGGTGACCACCACGCCGGTCGACGACGACACCTCCACGCTCGACACCGACACCTGAGCGCGGGGCGACGCGGTGCTCGCCACGAGCCGGTTCCGGCCGTGATCCAGGTCGCCCACTGACGCGACGTGGGTCAGATGACGGCGGCTGATCGTCCGCCGGGTCTGGGTTGTCGTTCGGGGTCGATCCAGGGTGGTGGGGTGAACCAGGGGAGCCCGTCGATCATGTCGATCCGCCAGTGCCCGTGGTGGATCACCTGGTGGTGATGCCGGCAGAGCAGCGTGAGGTTGTCGAGGCAGGTCGGTCCGCCCTCGCCCCAGTGGTCGATGTGGTGGGCGTGGCAACGCCTCGGTCGGCGCGTGCAGCCGGGGAAGGTGCAGCCGCCGTCGCGGAAGGTCAGCGCCCGACGCATCGCATCCGGGATCAGCCGAGATCGACGCCCGATGTCCAGCGGCTCGGACTTCGAGCCGAGGACGAGGGGGACGATGTCGGCGTCGCAGGCCCACCGGCGGACGGTGGCCGGGTCGGACAGGGCCCCGGAGTCCAGGGTGCCGTGCCCGATCGCGAGCTGGAGCCAGCGGTGGTCCATGGTGATCGTCAACAGCGCCCGCCCCGGCCCGCGATTGGTCTCCGGTGCCGGCGCTGGTGCTGGCGCTGCTGCCGGCTCGGGCTCGGGGCGGCGGGGTGCGGGGATCAGCGCGTCCTCGAGCGGCGCGTCCTCGCCGGCGTCCACGGCATCGGGCTCGTCGGCGGCCGCGTCGTCGGCTTCCGTGTCGTCGGCTTCCGCGTCGGCGGCGGCGGCGGCGTCAGCTCCCGAGTTGTCGGCTTCGTTGTGGCGGGTGTCGGTGACCAGCCCGTTCGGACCGAGAGCGTCGGCGAACACTTCTTTGAACGCGCACGCCTGCCGGTTCCCCAACGACCGGTGATCATCCGAGCCGGTCGGGGTGGCCAGCACCCCGATGCCCTCGCGGATCGACTCGGCGTCGACCGCGTCGTGGGATCCGGATCCGCATCTCCAGGGTGCCGTCTGGCCCGAGGTCATCGTCAGGTCGTCGAACAGGTCGGCGTCCTCGTCCGGCGCCGCACCATCGGGGTCCAGCTTGGCCAGCAGCGCCTCGGCGAGCCGCCGCAGCGTCGCCGGCGGGAACAGCGTCGCCTTCTCCGCCAGATACGCATCCGCCGCCGGGACCTCGGCCGGGTCGACGTGCTCCATCCTGTCAATCTTCTTCATGGTGCGGCGGATGATCGCCACGTGCTCCGGGGAGATCTCCCCCGACGCCAGCACCGTCGCGGTGCACGGCAGCCGCGGCGGCACCGGCTGACCGTGCAGCGTCATCCGCGGAGCGAGGTCCTCGGCCTCGTCGCACCACCGACCCGCCGTCGCCGGATCGACCCGCCAGTTCTCCTGCAGCAACCGCGCGGTGCTGCGGTCCCCCGTCACGTGAGCGACGCCGAGCCGGTCGAGGTGAGCGATCCGCTCCAGGCGCCGGTAGTAGGCCTGGTGGGCCGCGGTCTGCTCCGCGCGGGCAGCGTCGAGCGCCTCCCGCTCGACCAGCCCGACACCACCTTCGCTCATGTGTTCGATCCTAGAACCGACCCCCGACAACGAGGGGCCGGTTCAGGAAGAACGCCCGGAACCGCGCCGATCGGGTCGGAACGATCAGGTCATCCGCCCGTCGCCTCTAGGATGCCGGGCGTGAGCTCGCCGTGGGAATCGCACCGCGACCGGTCGTCCGAGCCCGGCGACGGGCCGTCCTCCGGGTCGGGGTCGCAGGACGGCCCGATGCCGTACTCCCCACCGACGCCCTACCCGGAGCCGTCGGCGCCCGACTCGCTCGGGCTGGCGCCCTACAGCGACCCGTACCAGTCGGACCCGTACTCCTCCGGCTCCGAGCCGTACTCCTCGAGTGCCTACGGCCCCAGCCCGTACGGGCCGCCCACGCCGTACCCCTCCGGCAACCAGGGCCAGGCGCCCTACGGCCAGGCCCCGTACGGCCAGGGGCAGTACGGGCAGAACCAGTACAACCAGTACGGCCAGAACCAGTACGGCCAGAACCAGTACGGCCAGAACCAGTACGGCCAGCCCTACGGAGCCGGCCCCTACGCCCAGGCCTACCCGACCCGACCGGTGTCCGGGCTGGCGATCGCGGCGCTGGTCTGCGGCATCGTCGGGTTCTTCACCGCCGGCCTCGCCTCCATCCCCGCCGTCATCTGCGGGCACATGGCCTGGCGCGAGACGAGCAGCGGCACCCACTCCGGCCACGGGATGGCGATCGCGGGGCTCGCCCTGGGCTACCTGCAGATCCTCGGGTGGGCCCTGTTCTGGCTCATCCTCATCGGCAGCGTCGCGACCGTCTGAACCGGGACCTGGCCCCGTGCTCTTCGCCCTGCGCTTCGCCGAGCCGGTCGCGCGCGGCGAGGTGGACCTGACGTTCCGCCGCTGGAAGCGCGCGCAGGTCCGGCCCGGGCGGCCGTACCGCACGCCGGTCGGCCGGCTCCAGGTCGACGAGGTCGACGTCGTGTCCCCCGGCGAGCTGCAGGATGCCGACGCCCGGCGCGCCGGATTCGATTCGGTCGAGGCGATGCTGGCCGAGGCCGACAAGCACGCCGCGCCGGACGCCGAGCTCTACCGCGTCCGCTTCCACAAGCTCGACGAGCCCGACCCGCGCTCGGAGCTCGCGGCGAGCGTGCCCGACGCCGACGACCTCACCGCGGTCCGTCGACGCCTCGACGCCATGGACGCGCGCAGCGCGCACGGGCCGTGGGCCTGGGCGACGCTCGCGGCGATCGCCGAGCGCCCCGCCGTGCGCGCCCCCGACCTCGCCGCGTCGTTCGGTCGCGAGACCGCGCCGTTCAAGGCCGACGTCCGTCGGCTCAAGGCGCTGGGTCTGACGCACTCGCTGCCCGTGGGCTACGAGCTCTCCCCGCGCGGCCGGGCCGTGCTCGACTCTCGCAGCTAGCGCGCCCACGCCGGGTGCACCGTGCGCACCACGGCGATGCCGTCGAGGTCGGTGCCCGGGCGGCACGGAACCACCGCGCCCGCGGGTGACGACGACGAGATCTCGTCGCCGACCGACCGCCGGGTGACCCCGCCCGAGGCCCACGTCGCCACGGCCGGCGGGGCACCGTCGAGAGCGCGAAGGTCGACCACCGGATCCCGCGGGCTGGCGGCGAGCACCGCGGCCTCGAGCGACCCGTCCGGCGCGGCGGACAGGCGTTGGACCTTGGACGTCCGCGACACCCCGAGCAGCCGCCGCCGCAACGCGCGCGTCCTCCCCTCGCCCGCCGAGAGCACCAGCGGGCGGTACGCGTCGCCGAGGCGTGCACGCAGATGGGAGCCCGCGCTCGGTGGGTCCTCCCGCGCGACGACGTGGTCGGCCTGCGCCCAGAGGACCACCCGGCCGTCGGGGCCCGCCGCGTCGAGGGCCTCGAGCACGCCCTCGGCCATCAGCCGCTCGGCGACGGCGTCCGCGCCCTCGGGCGGCGCGGCGGCGAGCTCCGCGGCGCGGGCGAGGAACCCGGCGTGCCGGACGGCCTCGGCGTGCTGCTCGGGCGAGGTGGCGGCGACGAGCGCCGGCACGTCCTGGTCGAGCCGCGCCCGCACCCGGTCGACCGCGGTGCGTTCGGAGTCGTCGGCGTGCCCGAGTGCGAGGTCGGCGAGGGCGTCGGCGACGGTCGCGAGCAGGTCCGGGTCCACGATGCGCAGGTAGGCGCCGACGACGCTGACGCCCGTCGCCGGCCGGCGGGGGTCGACGCCGACGACCCGGACGTGCGCCCCCGACAGTCCGCGCACGAGCTCGAGCACCTCACGAGTGTTCCAGCTCCAGGACCCGAGCGACTCGAGCGCCTCGCCGGCCGACCCCGTCCCCTCACGGAGGTGCTCGTCGAGCACCGTGGTGCCCGCGTCGCTCGCCTGCAGCGCGAGGGTGCGGACGCCGGCGTCGCGCACGAGGCCCTCGATCAGCCGGTGGGCGAGCTGCGCCAGCTCACGGGTGCCGACCACCGCAGGGCCGAGCGCGAGGACCCGCGCGTCGGCGGCGGCGTCGATCCAGGCCGCGACGCCGTCCTCGACGGCCGCCCCGTCCTCGAGGTCGTCCGGCACCGCGATCGGTCGCGCGTGCGCGGCGAGCCACTGCGTCACCTCGGTGTCGGTCACGGCGTGCACCCTGGCAGGCACCGTCACGCCGACAGCGGGAGGGCCGCAGACACCTCGCCGATCTCTCGGGAGTGTCATCAGCGCACTCCGCACCGGTGACACTCCCGAGAGATCGAACCGGAGAGGTCCGGAGACCCGTCGGCGTCCCGGGCAGGGGTCGACACGGCCCGGCCGGCGACGCAGGGTGCAGGGGTGACTGCGACCGACAGCCCCCCGGACGCGGGCTCCCTGGACGCGACGGCCCTGGCCGCCCGCGTCGAGGAGTTCCTCGCCGCCCACGACCCGTCGACCACCGAGCCCGGCGAGTTCCTCCGCGAACGCTTCGCCGCCGGCCTCGCGTGGGTGCACTACCCCGCGGGGCTGGGCGGTCTCGGCGCCGAGAACGGCCTGCAGGCCGCCGTCGACGCCGCGTTCGCCGCGGCGGGATCACCCGAGAACCGGCCGCGCCTCAACGTCATCGGCCTGGGCATGGCCGCGCCGACGATCGTGCGCTTCGGCGACGACGCCCAGAAGGAGCGCTGGCTCCCGTCGCTGTGGACGGGCGAGGACATCTGGTGCCAGCTCTTCAGCGAGCCCGGCGCGGGGTCCGACCTCGCGGGCGTCGGCACCAGCGCGGTGTGGGACGGCGACGCCTGGGTGCTCAACGGGCAGAAGGTGTGGACCTCGATGGCCCACCACGCCCGCTGGGGCATCCTCCTCGCCCGCACCGACCCCGAGGCGGTCAAGCACCGGGGCCTGTCCTACTTCGTGGTCGACATGACCGCACCCGGGGTGGAGGTCCGCGGGCTGCGGCAGATCACCGGCGAGGCCGAGTTCAACGAGGTCTTCCTGACCGACGTCCGCGTCCCCGACGACCAGCGCCTCGGCGAGGTCGGGCAGGGCTGGGCCGTCGCGCAGTACACGCTGATGAACGAGCGCGTCGCGATCGGCGGCGGCACGCTGCCGCGCGAGAGCGGTGCCGTCGGGTCCCTGGCCGCGCGGTGGCGCGAGCACCCCGAGGCGCACACCCCCGGCCTGCACGACCGCATGCTGCGGCTGTGGGTCGAGGCCGAGGCCGCCCGCCTCACCGCGGAGCGCCTCGGGCAGCAGCAGGCCGCGGGCCAGCCGGGACCCGAGGGCTCCGGCGTCAAGATCACCTACGCCCGCCTGAACCAGGAGTGCTCCAGCCTGGAGCTCGAGCTGCGCGGCGAGGACGGCCTGCGCTACGCCGACTACACCGAGCGCCGCCCCGAGGTCGAGGACTACGCGTCCCGCGACGCGGGCTGGCGCTACCTGCGCTTCCGCGCCAACTCCATCGAGGGCGGCACGTCGGAGATCCTGCGCAACGTCATCGCCGAGCGCGTGCTCGGCCTGCCCGCCGAGGCCCGTGCCGACAAGGACGTCCCGTGGAAGGACCTACCGCGATGAGCGCCCCCAGTACGCCCACCACCGGCGACCTCCTCTACTCCGACATCGAGGACGACCTGCGGGCGAGCATCCGCGCGCTCGTCGACAAGCAGGCGCCCTGGGACGCCGTCCTCGCCCGGACGGACACCGACGACTCGGTCGACACCGACCTCTGGAAGCGGCTCACGCAGGAGATCGGCGTGGCGGGCCTGCCCGTGCCCGAGGAGCGCGGCGGCGCGGGCGCCTCGTGGCGCGAGGTCGCCGTCGTCGCCGAGGAGCTGGGCCGCGCCGTGGCGCCCGTCCCGTTCCTCGGCACCGCCGTCGCGACGGCCCTGCTGCTCGAGACCGGCGAGGACGAGCTCCTCGCCGCCGTCGCCGCCGGGGAGCGCACCGCCGCCCTGGCCGTCGGGGCCACGCGGGGGGCGGGACGCCCGGTGCCGGTGACGGTCGAGCGCCAGGGGGCCGGTGACCTCCTGCAGGGCACCATCAGTGCCGTGGTGGACGCGGTCACCGCCGACGTGCTGCTCGTGCCCGTCGAGGGGGGCCTCGCGATCGTGGAGACCGGAGAGGACGGGGGCGGCGACGGGGTCACGCGCACGACGGCCGAGTCGCTCGACATGACCCGCCGCCTCACCGACGTCGCGTTCGACGGGGCGCCGGCGCGGATCGTCGCGGGTGCCGACGTCGATCGCGCGCTGCGGATCGGCGCCGCGGTCCTCGCCTCCGAGCAGCTCGGGCTCGCGGAGCGCTGCCTCGCCGACACCGTCGCCTACCTGCGCGACCGCCACCAGTTCGGTCGCCAGCTGGCGTCGTACCAGGCCCTCAAGCACCGTCTCGCCGACCTGTGGGTGGCGATCACCCAGGCGCGCGCGACGGCCCGCTACGCCGCCCGGTGCGCCGCGGACGACTCCCCCGACCTCCCGATCGCGGCCGCCGTCGCCGCGGCGCACTGCTCCGAGGTGGCCCTGCTGGCCGCCGAGGAGGGCCTGCAGCTCCACGGCGGCATCGGCTTCACGTGGGAGCACCCGGCGCACCTGTTCCTCAAGCGCGCCCGCGCCGACGCCCTGCTCCTAGGCTCGGCGGACCACCACCGGTCGGTGCTGGCCGACCTGTGCGCGCTGCCCTCGTGAGCTCAGGTCACGGCTCGACCATCCCCTCGGCGGCGAGCTCCGAGAGGTAGACCCACACCACGTCCGCGGAGACGTCCGTCGCCGCGACCACCGCCTCGCGGACCGCGGCCGCGAGGGCCTTCGTCGTGGCCTCCTCACCACCGGCGGGCAGGTGCCCGCGCACGAACACCGACCCCACCGGTGCCGTGCGACCCCCGACGAAGTGGTCGCGACCCTGCAGGTCCTCGATGATCACCTGGACCGAGGACGAGGAGCCGCCCGTCAGTCGGGTGTGCGTGTCGGTCAGCTGCTCGGCGAGCCGCGCTCGCCGTCCCGGTCCCAGCGTGTCGGTGCGCGCACGCACGAGGTAGGTCGGCACGTCGGGCTCCCTCTGATCGTCGGTGACGCGACGAGCCTTGTCCGAGACCGGCCCCTCGTCCAGCCCCGGCTTCATCCGGATTTCACCCGCGGACGGCCGGGCCCGCGTGCGACCGGCGCGCTGTCCCTCGTGCTCTCGCCCGGCGGACGGCAGACTCGCCCCATGGCCGGACGGCGGGGCTTGCGATGGCTCCTGCGCCAGGACCCGGGGCTCGCCGCGAGCCGGCGCGCGGCCCGTGTCGCCGTCGTCGCGACGGTCGCCTTCATGGTGACCCGCTACGGCCTCGGGAGCCCGACGATCGCGGTCTACGCGGTGTTCGGGGCGATCGGGTTCGGCGTGCTCTCCCAGGTGGTCGGCACGCCGCGGGAGCGCACGCACACGCTCGCGGCCTGCTTCGTCGCCGGGACGGTGCTGGTGACGATCGGGACGCTGCTCGCCGGGAGCACGGCGGCCGCGACGACCGGGATGCTGGTGATCGGCGTCGTCATCGCGTTCCTGCCCACCGGCGGACCGCGCGCCGCCGGCGTGGCCAGCGGCCTGCAGCTGCTCTACATCCTGCCGTCGTTCCCGCCCTACGCCCCGGAGACGCTGCCCGGGCGCCTTCTCGGGCTGGCGATCGGGATGGGGCTCCTCGCGATCGCCGACCGCGTCCTCTGGCCGCCCCGGCCGATCGAGAGCTACGCCTGCCGCGCGGCCGCCGCGGCCCGGGCGGTCGCGGATCTCGTGGACGCCGCGACCACCGGCGTCGGCGACCTCCCCACCCGTCGGGCCGTCGCGGAGCACGCCGACGGGCGTCTCAAGCTGCTCGCCACGCCGTGGGAGGAGCGACCGACCGGTCCGGGGGCCGAGGACCGCGGGCTCGCCCACCTCGGGGCCGCGCTGCGGGCGGTGCGCGGCCGTGTCGAGGCGCTCATCGCGGGTGACACCGAGAGCGCGGGCGACGCGCCCGCCGAGTGCGTCAACCCCGACGTCCGGGCGCCGCTGGCCGCGACCGCGGCGTCCCTGCGCCGCACGGCCGACGCCCTGCTCGGCCACGGTCCGCCGCCCGAGGTCGCGGACGTCGACGCCGCCCGCGCGGCGTACACCGCCCACCGCCTGGCCGCGCTCGCCACGATCGCCGACGGCGAGGAGGCCATCGCCCGCGCCCGGGCGGCCGTGGCCGTCGGGCAGATCCTGTCGTCCGCGCGGGTCGCGGTGCAGGCCGCGCGCATCGTCGTCGACCCGCGGGGACGCACCCGGACGCCGGCCCCGGGCGACCTCGCGTGGTGGACGACCGCGTCCACCCCGCTCTTGTGGTGGCGGCGGATCCGCGCCCACCTCTCGCCGCGGTCGGTGTACCTGCAGAACGCGGTGCGCCTCGGTCTCGGGCTCGCGCTCGCCCGGTTCGTGGCGGGCGAGCTCGACCTCTCGCACGGGCTTTGGGTCCTGCTGGCGACCCTGACGCTGATGCGGACGTCGGTGATGACGACGCGCGCGACCCTGCTCCCCGCCATCGTCGGGACGACGGCGGGTGCGGTGCTCGCGGCCGGCCTGCTCGCGCTCGTCGGGCAGCAGACCGTGGTCTACGCGGTGCTCTTCCCCGTCCTGTGCGTCGCCGCCGTGGGCGCGGGCCAGGTGCTCGGGGTGATCGCGGGGCAGGCGTCGTTCACCCTGCTCGTCGCGGTCCTGTTCGCCCAGCTCGCGCCCGCGGGCCCGTCGCTGGCGGGCGCCCGCCTGCTCGACGTCGTCGTCGGGGCGGTGATCGGGATCGGGGTGGGCGCGGCGGTGTGGCCGGCGGGCGGCCACGGCGAGATGCGCCGGGACGCGTCCCGGTGCCTGATCGCGAGCGCGGACCTCATCACCGCGATGGCCGCCTGGCTCTCCGGAGTGGGCGCACGGGACGAGGTCGCGCGCCGCCTCGCGTCCGCCGACCACCGGATGTTGCTCTTCGAGGCGACGTTCCTGCAGTACCGGGCCGAGCGCCGCGGGCGGTACGAGGACGACGTCGACTGGTTCACGGTGCTCGGTGTGGTGCACCGCGCCGTCCGGGCGGCACGCTCCGCGCTCGACGACCCCGCCGAGCCCGACACCGTGTCCCCCTGGCCCGACCTCGTCGAGCAGCTCCACCGCGATGCCGGCGTCCTGGCCGACGGGTACCGCGGGGTCGCGCGGGCGCTGCAGGCGGACCGGGATCCGGCCACCGACCCGGCTGCCCTCCTCGGACTGCCGTCGGACTTCCTCGACCGCGCCCTGGGGGCGATCACCGACGCCCCGGGACGGCGCGAGCACCCGCGCGAGGCGCTCTGGCTCGTGTACGCCTGGGGCCGGCTGGGCTGGCTCGCCGACGACCTCGCCGTCCTCGGCGCGGTCCTCGCGCCCGCGCCGAGCAGGACGCCGACGCCGGCCTGACGACCCCGAAGTGTGGCGCCGGTCACATCGGGGCACTCCGTCGGTGTCAGCGAGAACCGTCCGAGGAGGCCCCATCCCATGTCCGACAGCGTCTATCGCGTCACCCAGCTCATCGGCACCAGCACCGAGTCGTGGGAGAAGGCCGCGCAGACCGCGATCCAGACCGCCGCGAGCTCCGTGCGCGACCTCCGGATCGCGGAGCTCGACAAGTCCGACCTCGTGATCGAGAACGGGCAGATCACGCACTACCGCGTGCGGCTGTCCGTGTCCTTCAAGTACGAGAGCGAGAGCTGACCGGCGGGACGGCCCCGATCTCGAGGCGATCCTTCGGTTTCCGAAGCATCTCTGGAATCGCCGGCGGACCAGGTCGGCGGGCGGCAGGAACTCCCGGCGCACGTCGTCCTGGGTCTGGCTCGTCGCGCCGACCTCGGGATCGCTCTGCGCGTCAGGTGATGTGCGCCGCGGGCTCCTGGCGCGGCAGGCAGTACAGCGCGTCGTAACCCGCGAGGACGTCGACCGGGATGTGGGTCGTCGCGTGGCGGATGCTCGTCGGGCCCGGCGTGCCGCGGGCCGCGCGCAGGTCGAGCAGCACCGGCTCCGCACCCAGCCCCGCGTCGAGGACGGCCTGCTCGACGCTCCCGGGCTCCGGGTCCGCCAGCGGGTCGGTGTGCAGCGCGATGCCGTGGCGCTCGGCGTCGTCGAGCGTGAAGCCCGGCGTGGCGCCGGTGAGCGCGGTCAGCCCGACGACGACGTAACCGTCGCCGTGGGCCTGCGCGAGGGCCGTCCCGGCCGACGGCGCGCTCACGCCGGGCATGAAGGCGAACGGCACGCGCTGGACGTGTCCGTTGTGCGCGAGCACCACGACGCGCTCGCCGGTCTCCTCGCGCAGGAGGCGGACCGTCTCGGCCATGTGGACGTCCCGCGACGAGACCACCCGCGCCGGCGGGTCGGGCGCGAACAGCTCCGCGAACTCGCGCAGCTGCTCGTCGAGACGCAGCGCGCCGAGCGCGAGGTGCCGGGCGACGCGGTGCTCCGGCCCCAGCGCCTCGACGCGCAGGAGCAGCCGCACCAGGGCCGCGGTCGCGGCGTCGCGGGCCGGGGCGTCGAGCGCGGCGTACCGCGCCGGTGCCGCCCCGTTGTTCGCCGCGACGTAGGGGCGGGTGGCCTCCAGGGCGGCGTCGACGAGGGGCACGGCGTCGGAGGCGTGGGCGGCGAGGTGCTCCCGGACGAGGCGCAGCGCGGGCTCCGGCGAGCCGCCCGACCCCGGGATGTCGAGGCCAGCGAAACGGACCCGCCCGCCCGCCTCCCGGTGCTCCCGCAGGCCCGTGACCAGCGCCTGCATCTCCGGGGCGTCGCCCGCGCGGAACGTGAAGCCGTCCCGTGCGAGGTCCTCCACCGCGCCGGGACCGCCCCGGACCCAGGCGTCGACCAGGAAGCCCTCCGCGTACCCCGACTCCACTGCGACGACCCCGAAGCCGAGCTCGCGCACGAGGTGGCGCACCAGGCGCTCGCGCAGGGCGCCGAACTCGCGGACGCCGTGGTCGTTCTCGCCGATCGCGACCACGGGCGCGTCGCCGACGAGGTCCGCGAGCGCCGACGGGTCGTCGGCGGGCAGGGGGCGCACCGACGCGGGGAGTCCGACCACGGCCGTCATGGTCCGGCAGCGCGCCCCGCTCCGGCGAACGAGTTCCCGACCGACCGCCCGGATGTTCGATCGTCAACCGAACGGGTGGCGTGGCGCACGGCCCGTTAACGACGGAGGGCTGCGCTACGAGAACCAGGCAACACGTTCCATCGGGGGAGCGTCGGGGGATTCATCGGGGGATGTCATGGGTGTTCTGGCCATCGTGGGTGTCGTCGGTGCCGCGGGTGCGGGGGCGGGTGCGTGGATGGTCACGCCGCTCGTGTCGACGGCGCGCAAGGGCACCGAGGACCAGCAGACGGTGGCGGGCTGGCGCGTCGAGGCCGACCGCGCGGCCGCCGTGGTCCGCGCCCGTCGCCGCGCCGCGGTCATCGCGACCATCCCGTCGCCGCGGACCGCCGCGCACGACCAGCTCCGCTCGCCGCTCTCCGGCTGAGCCGCCCGTCGGCGCTGGTGGGGGCGGCTGTTAGCCTCCTGCGCCCGTACGGGGGCCGTGACGTCCGCGGCCGCCGGCGACCCGGGGGGTTCGCGATGGGAGCAGGCCGGAAGACCGTGCGGCAGGGCTTGGTGGCCGCCGCGCTCGCGGCGGTCGCCGTCACCGGGTGCGGCTCGCCGCCGCCCACGGCCCCGCCCGCACCCAGCGAGACACCGGTCGCCACGGCACGCGACGCGTCCGCGGCCGCCGACCCGGCCGGTCCCGTCCTCACCTTCGCGGACGCGCGCCTGGCCGCCACGGCCGACGGGCTCGCGCCGCCCACCTACCCGGTGCGCACCAACCCGGACGGCACCTGGCTGACCAAGGACGCCGAGGACTGGACCGCCGGGTTCCTGCCGGCGGCACTCTGGCGGGTCTTCGAGCGCACCCAGGACCCGGTGTGGCGCGACCGCGCCGAGCGCTGGCAGGCGCCGCTGACGTCGGAGACGACGCACGACGACACCGACCTCGGCTTCAAGATGTTCATGACCTTCGCGGTGGACCACCAGCTCACCGGCGACGAGTCCGCCAAGCAGACGGCCCTGGCCGCCGCGGACACCCTCGCCGCACGCTTCAACCCGACCGTCGGGCTGATCCGCGTCTGGGACGACCGCGACGACGCGGAGAAGTACCAGGTCAACATCGACGCGATGATGAACCTGGAGCTCCTGTACTGGGCCGGGCAGAACGGGCGACCGCAGTACACCGACATCGCCGACCGGCACGCGCAGCGCACCATCACCGACCTCGTGCGCCCCGACGGCAGCACGTCGATGTTCGGCGGCTACGACCAGCACACCGGCGCGCTCCAGCGCACCTACACGATGCAGGGCTTCAAGGACGACTCCACGTGGGCCCGCGGGCAGGCGTGGGCGATCTACGGCCTCGCGACGGCGTACCGCTACACCCAGGACCCGCGCTACCTCGAGACCGCGCACCGCACCGCCGACTGGTTCGTCGGCCACCTGCCGCCCGACCGCGTGCCCTACTGGGACTTCGACGTCCCGCAGGCGCCGCCGCAGCCGCGGGACACCTCCGCGGCCGCCATCGCCTCGAGCGCCCTGCTCGAGCTCAGCCAGCTCGACCCCGGACGCGCCGCCGGTGACGTCGACGCCGCGCGCGGGATGCTCGCGTCGCTGTCGTCGCCGGAGTACCTGTCGCGGAACACCCCGTTCCGCTCGATCCTGATCCACGGCACCCAGAACCTGCCCGAGGGGCAGCAGGACTCGGGGATCATGTTCGGCGACTACTACTTCGTCGAGGCGCTGAACCGCTGGGAGCGCCAGGTCGGGCCGTCGGCACAGCTGACGCAGGGCTAGAAGTTGCCCTTCACCGACCACCCGCCGTCCACCGGGTAGGTCAGGCCGGTGAGGAAGGCGCCCTCACGGAAGAAGTACGCCACCATCGACGCGATCTCCTCCGGGCGCCCGAGCCGGCGGATGAGGTGCGCGTCGGCGTTGGCCTGCTTCATCTCGGGCGTGATGTCGGCGAGGATCGGGGTGTCGATCGTCCCCGGCGCAATCGCGTTGATCAGCACGTTCCGGCTCGCGTACTCGAACGCCGCCTGCCGGGTCAGCGCCGCGACCCCACCCTTCGCCGCCGAATAGGACGCCAGGTTCGGCAGACCCCGCAGCGCGGCGAGCGACGAGATGTTGACGATCCGCCCGCCGCCGCGCTCGATCATGCCCGGGATCACCGCGCGCATCCCGAGCCACGGTCCCTTGAGGTCGGTCGCGATCACCTCGTCCCAGGCCTCCTCGATGAGCCCGGTGACGGTGTCCTCGCTCTGCAGGTTGACGACGCCCGCCACGTTGGCGAGCAGGTCGACACGGCCGAACGCGCCCTCGACGTCGGCGACGGCGTCGCGCCACGCGTCCCCGCGACGCACGTCCACCCGGACGGCGCGGGCGGTACCCCCGTCGGCCTCGATCTGCTTGACGGTGTCGGCGGTGTCCTGGATGTCGGCGCACGCGACGTGCGCGCCCTCGGCGCCCAGGCGCAGGGCGGTGGCGCGTCCGATGCCCTGGGCGGCGCCGGTCACGAGGGCGACGGAGCCGACGAGGGACGCGGTACGCGGATCGGGGACGGAGCTCGAGGTCACGGATACCTCCAGATGTGGGGCGACCACTGCAGTCGACCCGCGCCCCCGCCCCGTCGACAGGGCCGCCCCGCCCCACGGTTGTCGACCGCCACAACCTCAGGCGGCGTCGCGGAACCACCCGGCGAGCTCGAGGATCTGGAAGGCCACGCGAGCGATGAGCAGCGTGTCCAGGGCCGCGGGGTCCTTGCCGGTGATCTCCCTGATGCGTCCGAGGCGGTAGCGCACGGTGTTCTCGTGGACGCCGAGGTCCGACGCCGCGCGCTGCACGCGCGCCTCGGCGGCCAGGAACGCCCGCCACGTCAGGAACAACGCCCCGTCGGCGCCGTCGTGGTCGCGCACCGGGCGCACCAGCTCGTCGGCGAAGCGCACGGCCTCCTTGACCCGCCCGCTGGACACCACCACGCGGAACAGGCCCAGCTCGTCGACCGTCACGACGCGGCGCGACCAGCCGAACGACCGCGCCAGATCCTCGATCTCGCGCAGCTCGCGGTGGGCGCGCGGGAACTCCTCGGGCTCGCGGCACACCGCCGAGACCACCCCGCCGAGGATGCGCACCCGCGGCACCAGGGCATCGGCGACCGCCGCGATGTGCGCGCGGACCTCATCCGGGGTCGATAGCCCGGTCCCGCTCCCGATGGGCACGAGCAGCACGACCGCTCCGGGCAGCGTGGTCGCCGGGGGCTCGTCGGTGCCCAGGCGCCGGGCGAGGTCGTCGACGACCAGGCGGCGGGCGACCGACGCGTGCGGGTGGCCCTCCCCGCTCTCCACCGTGAGGCGTACGAGGACGTGCGGCTCGGTGAGGTCGACCCCGAACGGCAGGCCCCGACGCGCGAGCTGAGTGACGTCGCGGTGGTTGTTGAGCAGGTCGGAGAGGAAGTCGTCGCGGGCCTGACCCTCGGCCTCGATCTGCCGCCGCTCGGAGAGCACCTGCAGCGCGAGGACGGTGGCCCCGCGTTCGGCGAGCTTGGTATCGAGGTCACCGAGCGCGCGCCCGGCCTCGACCACGGCGAGGTAACCGCTGGGGCGGCCCTCCACGATCAGCCGGCAGATGACGTGACGGCGGCCCAGCCCGGTCAGCGACGAGGGCTCGAGCACCGTGCTGGGCCGCGCCGCGGAGAGCTCGCCGAGCGCCGTGCGCAGCGCCGGGCGGTCGCGGGCGCGCTCGCCGACGACCGGCGGGCTCGCGCGCAACGCGCTCGGCGCGGTCCAGGTCAGCACGGCGAAGTCCTCGTCGAGCAGCGCGACCGGGGCGCGTGCGAGGTCGCTCAGCAGCTCGACGACGGCGCGGATGTCGGCCCCCTCGAGGACCGCGCCGGTGAGCTTGGCGTGCACGTCGGCGAGGAACTCGAGCATGCGCTTCTGCCGGTCGAGCTCCTCGGCCTGCGCCGCGAGCCGCGACGCCTGCAGTGCCTGGCGGATGACGAGCGCCGCGAGGCCCCCGAACAGTTCGCCGAGGGAGATCTCGTCGTCGGTGTAGGTGTGGTCGCGGGCGACGTTGTCGACGAAGATCAGCCCGATGACGTCGCCGTCGAACACCAGCGGCACGCCGAGCATCGCCCGCACTCCCCAGTGCTCCATCGTGCGCCGGTGCGGCCGGGGGTCGTTGGCGACGTCGGTGATCAGGACCGGGGCGGCGCTGCGGATGACCTCGCGGCTGAAAGCGTCGCCCGGGATGCCGGCTTCCTGGGCCTGCACCGCCGCGCTGATGTTGCCGTCGTCGCCGCACCAGCCGGCGGCGCCGCGGAAGCGGCCGTCGGCCTGGCGCAGGTAGACCGAGCAGCGTCGGACACCGAGCAGGAGGCACAGCTTCTGCCCGACCAGGGCGAGCAGGTCCTCGAGCCGGGTGGCCGTGATGGCCTCGGTGGTGATGTCGGCAAAGGCGGCGATGACCCCGCGTTCGCGCGGGCCGGACCCGCCGTCGACAGCAGGGTCCGGGCGCGCGACGGCGAGACCACCCATCCCGGTACCGCCTCCCCGTCGACGCGTCCGCAGGCCGAGTGTGCCCTGCGGGACGCGTCGAACGGGAGGGGTCACGCCCACGTCAGATGACGGTCAGACCGCCGCCGGGGTCTTCGTGCGCATCTTGTGCAGTTCGGGCACCACCTTCTCGCCGAACAGCTTCATGCTCGCGTGCACCTTGTCGTAGGGCAGACCCGCGTAGGAGAAGGCGAGGTTGGCCATGAAGTCGCCGACGGCGTCGCGGCGCTCCTCGTAACGGCCGATGATCTGCTCGGGCGTGCCGTGGACGTTGGCGTCGACGTACGCGGTCGCCGCGGTCTCCATGCCGGCCTCGCGGATCATGTCCGCACCGACCTGGTACGCCTCGTAGCCCGGGGTCTCCCGCCAGTGCGAGCCGGCGAAGTCGTAGTGCTTGATCACCGACAGGAAGTACCGCGAGATGTACTCGTGGGCGACCGCCTTCGCCTCGTCGGGGTCCTCGTGGCAGTACGTGAAGTCCTGCAGCAGCGGCGGGCCGGGCTCCGTGCCGTGGTGCTCGCGGTGCAGGCCCCGCCAGCGGTCGATCGCCTGCGCGTGGGTACCGATGTCGTACTGCATGAACGTCATCATCTGCACGGGCAGCGTCGCGATCGCCGGGATCGAGTCGGGCGACATCGCCACGCCGAACAGGCGCCCGTCCAGCGAGCGGCTCGGTCCGGGCCTGACGGCGGTCCGCGGCTGGTGGTAGTGGGTCCCGTCGTGCTCGACGA
Organism: Actinomycetospora sp. NBC_00405; assembly: GCF_036044095.1. Taxonomy (NCBI): domain Bacteria; kingdom Bacillati; phylum Actinomycetota; class Actinomycetes; order Pseudonocardiales; family Pseudonocardiaceae; genus Actinomycetospora; species Actinomycetospora sp. NBC_00405. The sequence continues at coordinate 5,335,004 of NZ_CP107938.1, read as the reverse complement.
TGCCTTCCTCCAGCCCCTTGATGATCATCGGGGCGGCCTCGTCGAAGCGTCCGCGGGCCTCGCCCATGTCGACCCGGAAGGCCTCGTACTCCATCTTGGCCAGTCCGCGGCCCATCCCGAACAGCACGCGGCCGTTGGACAGGTGATCGAGCATGATCACCTTCTCGATCACCCGCAACGGGTCGTTCCACGGCAGGATCACCGCGCCGGTGCCGAGCTTGATCCGCTCGGTGCGCCCGGCCAGGTACGACATGATCTGCAGGTTGTCCGGGCACATCGAGTAGTCGTCGAAGTGGTGCTCGGCCGACCACACCGAGTCGAACCCGTACTGCTCGGCGAGCACCCCGAGCTCGGCGTCGCCGCGGAACACCTCTTCGTCGGTCTTGTCGGAGAACCAGTTCTGGAAGACGAGCAGGACGCCGACGTCCATGGAAGTACCTCCTGATGGGGAAGAAGGGCTGGTCAGCCCAGGAAGACTGCGCGGGTGTGCTCGGTGTCGAGGTACTCCTTGACGCGGCGGATCCGCCCGTCGGAGAGCTCGAAGACGAAGTGGTAGAGGTTGTTGTAGACGCGGCCGTTGGTCATCTCGGCGTACGACTCGGTCTCCGCCGCGACCCGATCGCCCTCGGCGGTCAGGGCCTTCGGCGTCAGGGCGATCGCGCCCGCGGTCGTCAGGGTCGAGAGGCCGCCGAGCATCTCGCCGAAGGCCGCCTTGTCCTTCTCTCCCGAGATGCCCTCGATCGCGCCCGCCACCCACCAGGTGGCGTCGTCGGTGAGGAAGCCGAGGATCGCGTCGACGTCGCCGCGGGAGAACACCTCCATGAACTCGGTGACGACGGCCTTGTTGGCCTCTTCCTCGGTGCGGGCGGCAGCCTCGGTGCTCATGGGGCGGACGTTAGGAACGATGGTCGGGCGACGGAACGTCACGGCCTCGTCACCGTTGGAGGTCCGCACAAGTCTGCTCATCCGGTCCCGCCGAACGTCGCCATCAACCCGCCGTCGACGGGCACGACGGCGCCGGTCATGTAGCTCGCGCCGGCCACCGCCACGACGACGTCCGCGATCTCCTCGGCGGTGCCGGTCCGGCCGGCGGGGATCGCGGCCACGATCCGGTTGCGGGCCGACGGCGAGAGCCCCGCGGTCATCGCGGTGTCGACGAATCCCGGGACGACGAGATTGACCCGCACCCCCGTCGGCGCCAGCTCGACGGCCAGTGACCGGGTCAGGCCCGCGAGGCCCGCCTTCGCCGCGGCGTAGGCGCTGTCGCCGGGGAAGCCGCGGAAGCCGACGACCGCCCCCACGTTGACGATCGCGGCGCCCTCGGCGAGGTGGGGCACGGCGGCGCGGCACACCTCGTAGGCGCCGGTGAGATTCGTTGCCAGGACCTCGTCCCACCGTTGCCGCGCCAGCTCGGTGATGCGCCCGCCGCGATGCACCCCGGCGCAGTTGACGACGACGTGGACGCCGCCGAGGTGCTCGCGCGCTCGGGCGAGCGCGGCGTCGACCGCCGCTCCGTCCGTGACATCGGTCGGGATCTCCAGGACCTCGTCCGACGCGTAGGGCTCATCGGCCGGGGCGCGGGCGAGGACGGCGACGGCTCCGCCCGCCTTCGCGACGTGGTCGACGACCGCGCGACCGATGCCCCTGGTGCCCCCCGTGACCAGCCACCCCGAGCGCACGATCACTAGCCCGTCTGGTCGCCCGTGGAAGACAGGAAGGTCCGTAGCTCGGCGAGGTAGGCGTCGCGCTCCTCGAGGTGCGGGGCGTGGCCGCTGGCGTCGAACGGGACCAGCCGCGCGTCGGGGTAGAGACCGACCGCGGCCTCGGCCCCGGAGAACGCGACGAAGCCGTCGTTGCGGCCGTGCAGGATCAGGACCGGCACCTCGAGCGTGCCGATCGTCTTGCGCTGGTCGAGGGACGCGAGGTCGCGGATGGAGTCATCGCCGCGCGGGCCCATCTCGAGGAACATCCCCCACATCCAGTCGACGAGGTCGCTGCTCACCGGCACCGCGCACACCGCCTGGGCCACGCCCTTGAACGTCGTCGCGCGGTCGGAGGCGGCGCCCGCGAGCACCGCCTCGACGTCGTCGGGGGTGCCGCCGTGCGGCCAGTCCGACGCCGAGGTGTAGCGCGGGGTCGCACCGCCGGTGAGGACGAGCCCGCCCGCGGCCGAGCCCAGCCGGGCGACGGCGTCGACCGCCACCGCACCGCCGAGCGACCATCCGTTGACCACGGGGCGCTGCAGCCCGAGGTGCTCGCACAGGCGCGCCACGTCGGCGCCCATCGCGGCGATCGAGACGTCGGCGAAGTCCTTGTCGGAGCGCCCGCACGCGCGCAGGTCGAGCAGGACGACCTCGTGCCCGTCCGCGCGCAGGACCGGCGCCACCGTGTCCCACGACCGCGCCGTCACCCCCCACCCGTGCACCAGCACCACCGGCTGGCGCGCGCCGGCGTGGTGCTCGAAGTAGATCCGCCGACCGTTCTCGACCTCGAGGTGTCCCACGTCGTCCTCCTGCTGCTGGTCGTGTGCTCGCTGGAACCTAGGAAGGGTTCGCGGGCACCCGGGAGCCGCCGGCGTCCGCGACGTTGTGGGTTCCTCCAAGCCGTTCGCGCAGCCCGCGCTTGTCGACCTTCCCGACACTGGTGCGGGGCAGGGCGTCGACGACCTCGACGCGGTCGGGGCGCCACCACCGCGGCACCCGACCCTCGAGCGCCGCGAGCACCGCGTCCGGGTCGACGCCGCCCGGGGTGTCGGGGTCCGGCACCACGACGGCGACCGGCCGCTCCTGCCACCGCTCGTGCGGCACGGCGACCACGGCCACGTCGGCGACGCCCGGTGCCTCGAGCAGGGCCGCCTCGAGTGCCAGCGAGCTGATCCACTCCCCGCCGCTCTTGATGAGGTCCTTGGTGCGGTCGACCACGCGCAGGCGCCCCTCGGGGTCGATCGTCGCGACGTCGCCCGTGCGCAGCCAGCCGTCGACGAACGCCTCGGGGCGCTCGCCGCGGTAGTAGCCGGTCGCGACCCACGGCCCGCGCAGCAGCAGCTCCCCGCGCGCGACGCCGTCGTGCGGGACCACCGCGCCGTCCTCGTCGACCAGACGCCATTCCAGGCCGGGCAGCAGGCGCCCCTGGGTCCGGACCGCGTCGTAGCGCTCGTCCGGGGTCATGCCGGGCTCGGGGCTCGAGAACGTCGCCATCGGTGAGGTCTCGGTCATCCCCCAGCCCTGGAAGGCGGGGACGCCGAGGTCCTCCTCGATCGCCCGGATCAGCTCGCGGCTCGGGGTGGAGCCGCCGAGCACCAGCGCGCGCAGGCTGCGCAGGTCGGCGCCGGTGCGCCGTGCGTGCGCGACGAGGTCGACCGCGAGTGTCGGGACCATGCCGAGGTAGGTCGCGCGCTCCCGTTCGATGATCGTCACCACGTCGGCGACCCGTGGCTGCGGGCCCGGCAGGATCTGGTCGGCGCCCGCCATCAGCGCGGCGAACGGGACGCCCCAGGCGTTGGCGTGGAACATCGCGACGAGGTGCACGACCCGGTCGCGGCGACTGATCGCGTGTCCGTCGGCGAGCCCCGCGGCCACGGTGTGCAGGTAGAGCGCCTTGTGCGAGTAGCCGACGCCCTTGGGCGCGCCGGTGGTGCCGGTCGTGTAGCAGAGGGCGGCGAGGTCGTCCTCCTCGCGCGGCGGCGGGCCGTCGAGGGGGTCACCGCCGGCGACGAGGTCCTCGTACCGCATCTCCCCCGGCTCCGGGTCGCCGTCGAGGACCACGACGCCCATGCCCGGGCGCGCTGTGCGGGCGGGCGCGGCGGCGGGGCGGAGTGCGGCGTCGAGGAACAGCAGGGAGTCCTCGGCGTGCCCGACGACGTAGGCGATCTCGTCGGGGCCCAGGCGCAGGTTCACCGTGTGCAGCACCGCTCCGGCCAGGGGCACGGCGAGGTAGAGCTCGAGGTGGCGGTGGTGGTTGCCCGCGAGCGTCGCGACCCTGTCCCCGGGGCGGACGCCGAGCGCTCGGAGTGCGCCGGCGAGGCGACGCACCCGCGCGTCGTACTCGCGGTAGGTGCTGCGGCGCACGCAGGTGCCCTCGACGTAGTCGACGATCTCCCGGTCCGGCGCGTGGTCGCGGACGCGGTCGAGGAACGCGGTGACGAGCAGGCTCACGCCTGGGCCACCGGTGTCGCCAGCCGCTGCCGCACCGCCGGCGCCACCCGGGTCGCCAGCAGCTCGACGCGCCGCGACCCGTGGTCGACCGACTCGCCGGGCAGCTGCGCCCAGAAGTGCACGTCGCGAATCTGCGGGCGGGCGGTGAGCAGCGCGGTGAGCTCGTCGACGGCCGTCGCGGGGTCCCAGAGCGTGAAAGCGCCGGCGGCCACGATCTGGTCCGGGTCGGCGAAGCGCGGCGTCGCGTCCGGCGGTCCGAAGGCACCCCAGGCGATGTAGGTGTTGAGCTGGTCGAGTACCAGCGGTCCGATCTCGGCCCACTCGCGCTCCGGGTCCTCGGCGATCAGGGCCCACTGGCCCGCGTAGATGCGGCCCTGTTCGCGGGGCGTGCCCTGGCGCTCCAGCGCGTCGAGGTACATGTCGTGGTGGTGGTTCTGCGTCGAGAGGAAGCCGTCACCGATGCGCGCGACGCGCTCGATCGCCGGCTCGGCCATGGCCCCGACCAGCAGTTGCGGGGTCTGCTCGGGCACCGGCGTCACCGGCAGGCCCGGGAAGCGGTAGCGCTTGCCCTCGTAGGGCTCCGCCGAGCCCGACCAGGCCCGGCGGATGATCTCGACGCCCTCGGTGAGCAGGCTGGGGCGGTTCTTGATGTTCTTGCCGAACGCGGCGAACTCGCGCTCCCAGTAGCCCTGGCCGACCCCGAGGTCGAAACGGCCGCCGGTCAGCAGCGAGACGGTGGCGGCGTCCTCGGCGAGCCGGATCGGGTCGTGCAGCGGCGAGACGATGAGGTTCGTCCCCACCCGCATGCGCCGGGTCCGCTCCCCGATCGCGGCCGCCAGGGTGAACGGCGAGGGCGTGTACCCGTCGTCGCAGAAGTGGTGCTCGGTGAGCCAGACCGAGTCGAGCCCGAGCTCCTCGGCCCAGGCGATCTGATCGAGCACCTCGCGGTAGAACGTGCTGAATGCCCGGTCGGGGACCGGGTTGCGGAAGTCGTACCAGAGCCCGAACGCCACCTCGTGGTCCATGCCCCGATGCTGACCGGACCGCCGCCCCGGGGGGACCATCGCGGCCGCGTCGCGTTGTGGACCTCTCTAAGAGCCCGTGATGGCCCATGCCTCCTCGAGCAGGGTGGGGACGTCGTGCCCGAGGGCCGCGGCGTACGGGGTGTCGAGGTCGCCGGCGAGGTGCTGGGACCAGGCGGCCTCGACGATCGCGGCGAGCTTGAAGAGCGCGAGCACGCGGTAGTACGCGACGTCGCCGACCGGGCGGCCGACCCGCGCCTCGTAGCGCGTCACCAGGTGCTCGACCGGAGGCGCACCGGGAGTGCGGGAGACCGCTTGCAGGGCTGGCATCGCGGGGCTCTCCACCGGACGCGGGCCCCAGAACGCGAGGAGGAGCCCGAGGTCGAGCAGCGGATCGCCGATGGTGGCCATCTCCCAGTCGATCACCGCGAGCAGGCGGGGCGAGGCGCGGTCGAACAGGCAGTTGTCGACGTGGAAGTCGCCGTGCACGAGGCCGGGCCGGAAGCTCGCCGGACGCCGGCGCTCCAGCCAGGCGGCGAGGTCGTCCATCCGCGGCAGCGGGCGGCGCGCGATCCGCTCCCACTGCCCGTACCACCGCCGCACCTGGCGCTCGAGGAACCCGTCGGGGCGTCCGAACCCGTCGAGGCCCACCTCGTCCCACGCCACCCGGTGCACGGCGGCGAGAGCGTCGACGACCTCATCGGCGAGGGCCACGACACCGTCCGACGGCCAGGTGTCGGGCAGCGTGTCAGTGATCGACACGGCGTCGGCGAGGTGCTCCATGACGAGGAACGGGCCACCAGGGACGTCCGGGTCCTCACAGCACGCGGCGGGTCGCGGGGCGGGCGCGCCGGCGACGGCGAGCGCGGTGAGCACCCGGTGCTCGCGGCCGACGTCGTGCGCGGACGCCGACAGGGCGTGCGGCGGCGGACGGCGCAGCACCCACGAGGCGCCCGCCGCGTCGCTCAACAGGCAGGTCTCGTTGGAGTTCCCGCCGGTGAGGCGCTCGAGACGCCAGGGCCCGGCGCCGTCGAGGTGCTCGTCGAGCCACGCCGCGAGACCGGCGGGCACGGCGAGGGTCGCGGTGGTCACGAGACCGTCTCCAGCGGGTGCTCCAGGACCTCGGTGAAGCGGGCCAGGGCAGCCGCGCGTCGGGTGGGGACGTGCTCGGACGGGATCGGGGTCGGCGTGTAGTCGCGTAGGAGACGCCGGGCGACGCTCACCCGGTGCACCTCGTCCGGGCCGTCGTAGATCCGCGCGGCCCGCGCCCAGCGGTACATCTGCTCGAGCGGCATGTCGGTGGTGAACCCCAGCGAGCCGTGGATCTGCACCGCGCGGTCGAGCACGTCGTGCAGCACCGTCGCCCCGTGGTACTTGATCATGGCGATCTCGGTGCGGGCGGCCGGCGCGCCGACCTGGTCGATGCGCCACGCGGTCTGCAGGGTGAGCAGGCGGGCGGCCTCGATCGCCGCCGCGCTGTCGGCCACCCAGTTCTGCACCGTCTGCTTGTCGGCCAGCGGGCCGCCGTGCACCGCGATCGACACCGCCCGCTCGGCGAGCATGTCGAACGCCCGCCGGCACACCCCGATCCACCGCATGCAGTGATGGATCCGACCGGGCCCGAGTCGGCGCTGGGCGAGGGTGAACGCCTCCCCACGGCCGCCGAGGAGGTTCTCCGCGGGGACCCGCACGCCGTCGTAGTCGACCTCGCCGTGCGCCCACACGGGGTTCTCGCCGCCGGGGTCGTTCATCAGGCCCAGGTCGCGCACGCGGATGCCCGGTGCGTCGCCCGGGACGAGCAGCATCGACATGCGGTGGTGCGCGTCGGCCTCGGGCTCGGTGACGGCGAGGACGATGTGCAGGTCGCCCCGCGAGGCGTTGCCCACCATCCACTTCCGACCCGTGAGCACCCACTCGTCCCCGTCGCGCTCCGCGCGGGTGGTGAACTGGCGTGGATCGGAGCCTGTGCCCTGCTCGGTCATCGCGAATGCCGAGAGGATCCGCCCGTCGAGCAGCGGGTCGAGCCAGCGCCGCTTCTGCTCCTCGGTGCCGGCGAGCGCGATGAGCTCGGCGTTGCCGGAGTCGGGGGCCTGGCAGCCGAAGACGAACGGCGCGAGCTCACTGCGACCGAGGACCTCGTGGAGCAGGCCGAGCTTGAGCTGGCCGAAGCCCCGTCCCCCGAGCTCCGGGTCGAGATGCGCCGCCCACAGGCCGCGTTCCTTCACGCGCTCCTGCAGGGGCGCGGCGAGCCGGCGGAAGGCCCCGTGGTCGAGGTCGAGCACCTCGAGCGGGTAGATCTCCTCCTCCAGGAAGCGGCGCGCCCAGTCGAGCTCGGCCGCGAACTCCGGCTCGGTCGAGAAGTCCCAGGCCATCCCTCTCCCCTCGTCATGTCGCCCGCCGGACGGTAGGGAGCCCCGCGCGCCCTCGCGAGACGGTCTCGGCCGGCCTTTGGAGTTCCGTCCAAACGCCGGCCGGAGAAGGCTCCGGGCTTGACGCGGCTCACGCACCGATCGCGGGTCCGTCGACCCCCGCCCGGGCATCCTGGAGGGAGCCTCGAGGGGAGGTCCGAGTGACCGACGACTCGACAGCAGTCAACCGCCGCACGCTGCGGCGATACGCCACCCTGCACGGCGACCACGTCTCCTTCTGGGACTCCGGTCCCGCGCACGACGTCGACGAGCGCGACGGCGAGCTCGTCCTGCTGATCCACGGCATCGCCGGCTCGGCGCACACCTGGAGCCCGCTGCTGGCCCAGATGGCGCGGCGCCGCGACCGCCGTCGCTACATCGCGCCGGACCTGCTGGGCCACGGATCGTCGTCGGCGCCCTGGGCGGACTACTCGCTCGGCGGCTACGCGACCGGCCTGCGCGACCTGCTCGTCTCGTTGGGCTACGAGCGCGCGACGATCGTCGGCCACTCCCTCGGCGGCGGGGTGGCCCAGCAGTTCGCCTTCCAGTTCCCCCAGCACACGAGCCGTCTCGTGCTCATCGACTCCGGCGGGCTGGGCCGCGAGGTCAGCCCGGCCCTGCGCGCGGCGACGCTGCCGGCCGCCGAGTGGGTGCTGCCCGTCATCGCGGGCACCGGCGTGGTGTCGGCCGCGCGCAGGATCGCCGGGGTGGCGGGACGGCTCCCCCGGCAGCTCGCCCGCATCTCTCCGTCGTCGTGGGAGGCCGGCCGCGCGTACGCGTCGCTCGCCGACCCCGTCCACCGCCGCGCCTTCGTGCACACCGCGCGCAGCGTCATCGACGGCGGCGGCCAGCGGGTACGCGCCACCTCGCGTCTCGACCTCGCCGCGGACCTGCCCCTGCTCATCGCCTGGGGCACCGCCGACACGCTGATCCCCGTCGACCACGGCCGCCGGGCCCACGAGCTGGTGCCCGACAGCGAGCTCGCCCTCTTCGAGGGGGCGGGCCACTTCCCGCACGCCGACCAGCCCGAGGCCTTCGCCGAGCGCCTGCTGCGCTTCCTCGCCGAGCACCCGCCCGTCGCGCTCGACAGCGCGGCGTTCGCCGACCGGATCGCCGGACACGCGGACCTGGACAGCGATCGACAGGACGAACTGAACAGTTCACGTTGAACAGTTGAGACTGTCGATCTAACCTGGGGCCCGTGGCGGAGACGGGTGAGCTGAGCACGTCGGCGGTGCGGGCGGCGCACGAGGTGCGGGTCGCGGTGGGGCGGCTGCGGCGTCGGCTGCGTGAGTCGCGCGACCCCGACGAGCTCACGCCGACGCAGACGTCGCTGCTGAGCCGCCTGGACCGCGAGGGCCCGCGCACGGCCAGCGAGCTCGCGGCCGCCGAGGGGGTGCGTCCGCAGTCGGTGGCGGTGTCGGTGGGCGCGCTCGCCGAGCGCGGCCTGGTGGAGCGCCGGCCCGACCCCGACGACGGGCGCCGGCAGACGATCTCGGTCGCCCCCGCCGGCCGGGCGCTGCTCGACAGCACCCGCGCCGCGGGCGAGGAGTGGCTGGCGCGCACGCTCCACGAACAGCTCACCGAGGACGAGCGCGCCACGGTCATCGCCGCCATGGGCCTGCTCGACCGGGTGGTGACCGCCCGCTGATGACGACAACGACCCTCCACCAGCTGCGTCCCGGTTCGGATCCAGCCCCCGACCACTTCGACCGCCGGCTCGTCGCCCCCATGGTGCTCGGGGCGATCCTCAACCCGATCAACTCGTCGATGATCGCGGTCGCGCTCATCCCCATCGGTGCGGCACTCGGGGCGGCGCCGGCGCAGACGGCCTGGCTGGTCTCCGGGCTCTACCTCGCGACGGCGATCGGCCAGCCCGTGGTCGGGCGCCTCGTCGACCTCTACGGCGCGCGACGGCTCTTCCTCGCCGGCGCGGTGCTCATCGGCGCCGGCGGCCTCGTCGGCGCACTGGCCCCGTCGATCGGCGTGCTCGTGCTCTCCCGGGTCCTGCTCGGGTTGGGGACCTGCGCGGGCTATCCGGCCGCGATGACGCTGATCCGCGGCGAGGCCGACCGCACCGGGCAGGACAGCCCGGCGACCATCCTGACGGTGCTCGCGGTGTCGACCCAGACCGTCGCGGTGATCGGGCCGACGCTCGGCGGATTCCTCATCGGCGTCGGCGGCTGGCGGGCGACGTTCACGGTCAACGTCCCGCTCGCCGTGGGCTGCCTTGTCCTGGGCGCGCTCTACCTGCCACGACGTGCTCCGGACGGGGTGCGGCGCCTCGGCGACGCGTTCCGCGCGATCGACCCGCTCGGCATCGTCCTGTTCGTCGCCACGCTCGTCACGCTGCTGGTGTTCCTGACGCACCTGCGCGCCGACCTGTGGTGGCTGCCCGTGCTCAGCGTCGCCGCGGGCGCCGGGCTGACGTGGTGGGAGCTGCGCGCGCCGGCCCCGTTCCTCGACCTGCGCCTGCTCGGCGGCAACCTCCCGCTGCTCGCCACCTACGCCCGGTCGCTGCTCGCGGCGGTCACGTCGTACGCCCTGCTCTACGGCTTCACGCAGTGGCTCGAGGAGGGGCGCGGGCTCTCCCCGCAGATCGCGGGACTCGTGCTGCTGCCGGTGTTCGCCGCCGGGATCGTGGTCTCGTCGATCACCGGACGGTCGCCGCGGATCCGCGGCAAGCTGCTGGTCGGGGCGCTCGCGCAGGTGGCGCTGGCCGTCGTCCTGCTGTTCGTCGACGCGCAGAGCGCCCTGTGGTTCCTGCTCGCCGTCGCCGTGCTCGCCGGCATCCCGCAGGGCCTGAACAACCTCGCCAACCAGACCGCCGTCTACCACCAGGCCGACCCGGCGCGCCTCGGCTCGTCGGCCGGCCTCATGCGGACGTTCTTCTACCTCGGCGCCATCACGGCGTCGGCGACCAACGGCATCGTCTTCCGCGACGGCGCCGGCACCGCGGGGATGCACGAGCTCGCACTCGTCATGCTCGCCGCCTCCGTGCTGTTCGCCGTCCTGACGGTCGCCGACCGTTCCCTGTGTCGCGTGGCCGCCTGAGCCGCCCTCAGGCCCGCGCGACCTCGCGCATCTGGATCAGCCGGACGCGGGGCGGCGGGGTCTGGGCCTCCGAGGAGCTGTCCGCCGACGTGCGGGCTTCGGGGACGTCGACGACGCCGTCGCGCCGCGACTCGATGGCCAGGATCCTCCGGTGGGCGCGGCCCACGAGGTCGCCCTCGGCGCGGTCGAGGGCCGCGGTCAGCCAGTTGATCGCGCCGCGGTCCCAGCGGCCGGGCTCGGGGGTGTGCGCGGCCGAGCGCTCCCCGAGCGTGACGCCGAGCCGGTAGAGGGCCTCGGGCTCGAGGTCGTCGGGCGCGACCTGCGTGGCCAGCCACAGCGCGACCTGGTCGTCGCCCCGGGCCAGCGCGACCCGCGCGGTGCGGGCGCGTTCCACCGGGCCGAGGCGGCCCCAGAGGTCGCGGGCCAGCTCCTCGGGCACGGCCCAGCCCGCCGCGTCGCGGTCGGCGAGGTGGGAGAAGAGACGGTCGGGGCTGAGGTGCACGCGCCCGTCGCGGCGGCTCGCGCGCAGCAGCCGCATCCCGCTGTGATCGGCCCGGACGAGGTCGCGGGCCACCCGTCGCAGCTCCTCGGGCTCCGGCGCGGGCACGCCCAGCGCCGCGAGGTGCACCGGCGCGACCTCGGCGAGCAGCTGCGGCGTCAGCGGGGCCGGAACGTGGAGACGCTCCCAGTCCACTGCGGTGCGCAGCAGGGCGAGCGGCAGGAGCGACGACCACCCGACCGGATCGAGGATGGCGCGCGCCCTCAGCACCGGACGCACCTGCTCCCCCGCCGGCGTCCCGTCCGCGGGCATCGTCACCAGTGCCGCGTCGAGCAGCGCGCGGGTGGGACCGGCGACGAAGGCGTCGAGGGATGTCCGCCGGGCGGTGAGCACCAGCCGGACGTCGGTGGACAGCCGTCCGACGACGTCGGGGACGACCTGGTCGAGCAGCGCGGGCGGCGCGTCGTCGGCGAGGACGACCACCGGCCCGGAACGCGCGGCCGTCTCCGCGGCCGACGTCAGCGCCCGCGCGAGGTCGACGGTGTGCGGGTCGGCGATCGCCAGGAGCCGGGTGTCCCCGAGCATCCGGCGCAGTCCTCGATGCACGGCCCGGGACGTCCCCGCGAGCCGGTCGCCGGTGACCACCACGAGCGGGCGGTCCGCGCCGAGGACGTTCTCGAGACGGTCGTCGGCCGCGCGCGCCACGTACGGCGCCGTCGCCTCGGCGTCGTGCACCCCGACGAGCTCCGGGCCCACGTCCACCATCCGCATCGCGCCGTCCCCGAAGGGTGATCCCGATCGGTGCGTCCGCCCCCATGTCACGCACGGAGTGTCACGTGGATCGTCGCGACACGCCAGAAGGATGTACGTGCCTCACCCGGGGGCGGGTGCTAGGACTCCGGGCGGCGCCGCCTACTCCTCGTCGGCCTTGAAGTCGTCTGGCGTGGCCTCGGCGAGCGCGCGACGCAACCGTTCCACCTCGTCCTCGACGTCGGGGGACGTCGCGCCAGGGATCGGGTTCGCCTCGTCGGGCTCGTCCTCGGTGCCGCCGACCGTCGCCACGGCGCTCGCGGGCAGGGCGGCCTCGTCGAGGACCGCCTCGGACACCTCGATCGGGCAGCCCTGGTGCACGGCGAGCGTCACCGCGTCGCTGGCGCGCGCCGACACAACGCGGGTGCCGCCGTCGGACGTCGTGAGATCCAGCTCGGCGTGGAACTGCCCCTCGACCAGCTCGGTGAGCCGCACCCGCACGAGCTGGGCGCCGAACGCCTCGACCGCGTCGAGCAGCAGCCGGTGCGTCAGCGGTCGCGGCAGGGTGGCCGCGACCTCGGCGGCCGCGAGGGCCGTGGCCTCGGGCGCGCCGATCCAGATCGCGAGGTAGCGGCGCGCACCGCCCTGCTCGCGCAGCAGGAGCACGGGGTCCTCGCTGCCCTGTTCCTGGCCCACCCCGGCGATCTCGACCTCTGCCATGTCTCCATCGTGCGCCGAGCAGCCGGTCCCGTCGACCGGTGCCCCGTGCGGGTGGCCCTGCGGACACGGGGTACCTGTCCCGAGTGCACGCCGATCTCTCCCTGACCGTCGACGGGCGGCGCCACGAGCTCACCGTCGACACCCGCACCACCGTGCTCGACGCCCTGCGCGAGCACCTCGACATCACCAGCGCGAAGAAGGGCTGCGACCACGGTCAGTGCGGTGCCTGCACCGTGCTCCTCGACGGCCGCCGGACCCTGTCCTGCCTGTCGCTCGCGGTCGCCCACGACGGCTCCGAGGTCACCACCGCGGACGGGCTCGGCGCCGACGGCGAGCTGCACCCGCTGCAGGAGGCCTTCCTCGCCCACGACGCCTACCAGTGCGGGTACTGCACGCCGGGCCAGATCTGCTCCGCCGTCGGCATGCTCGAGGAGGCCGCCGCCGGCCACCCGAGCGTGGTCACCCCTGATCTCTCCGCCGACCTCACGGCCGGGGTCGACCTCGACCGCACCGAGATCGCCGAGCGCATGAGCGGCAACCTCTGCCGCTGCGGCGCCTACGCGCACATCGTCGACGCGGTCGACGAGGTCGCCCACCGGGAGGTGGCCCGATGAAGCCCTTCGCCTACGAGCGGCCCGACGACGCCCAGGGTGCCGTCGCCACCGTCTCCGCCGATCCCGGCGCCGCGTTCCTCGCCGGCGGCACCAATCTCGTCGACCACCTGCGGCTCGGCCTCGTCACGCCGAGCACGTTGGTCGACGTCACCGGCCTGACCTCGACGGAGATCACCGACGCTCCCGGCGGCGGCCTGTCCATCGGCGCCGGGGTGCGCAACGCCGACCTCGCCGCCGACGAGCGTGTCCGCGCCCGCTACCCGGTGCTCGCGCAGGCCCTGCTCGCCGGCGCGTCCGGCCAGCTGCGCAACATGGCCACGACGGGCGGCAACCTGCTGCAGCGCACGCGGTGCGTCTACTTCCAGGACCTCACGACGCCGTGCAACAAGCGCGAGCCCGGTTCGGGGTGCTCGGCGCTGGAGGGCTGGGCGCGCCACCACGCAGTGCTGGGCGCGACCCACGAGCCCGCCGACGTCGCCTGCGTCGCCACCCACCCGTCGGACATGGCCGTCGCCCTGGCCGTGCTCGACGCGCAGGTCCGCGTGCTGGGCGCCGAGGGCGAGCGCTCGATCCCGCTCTCCGCGCTGCACCGGCTCCCGGGGGGCGAGCCGTCGCGCGACACCGTCCTCGCCCACGGCGAGCTCATCACCGCCGTCGACCTGCCGGCCTCGCCGATCGCGGCGCGCTCGTCGTACTACAAGGTGCGCGACCGCGCGTCGTTCGCCTTCGCCCTGGTGTCCGTGGCGGCGGCGATCGAGGTCGTCGGCGACACGATCACCGACGCCCGCCTCGCCCTCGGCGGCGTCGCCCACAAGCCCTGGCGGGCGACCGCGGCCGAGGAGGCCCTCGTCGGCGCTCCCGCCACCGACGACACCTTCCGCGCCGCGGCACGCGCCGAGCTCGTCGACGCACGGCCCGTGGAGAGCCCGCGCGGCGGCACCGCGTTCAAGCTGCCGCTCGTGACCGCCGCCGTCACCGCCGCGCTGCGCGGGCTGACCGGAAGGGAGGACCGAGCATGACCGTCACCCCGCACGCGATCGGCACGGCGATGCCGCGTCCCGAGGGCCCGGAGAAGGTCCGTGGGCGCGCCCCGTACGCCTTCGAGCACCCGGCGTCCGAGCCGCTGTACCTCTTCCCGGTGCAGGCGGCGATCCCCCGCGGACGGGTCACCGCGATCGACACGTCCGCCGCGGACGCGCTCGACGGCGTCGTCCTCGTGCTGACCCCGGAGACCGCGCCGCGCCTGTCCGACGCGATCGACCCCGACCACGGGGTGCTGCAGTCGACGCAGGTGCACCAGCACGGGCAGTACGTCGCCGCCGTGGTGGCCACGACGTCGGAGACGGCGCGCGAGGCCGCCGAGCTGGTGCGTGTGACGTACGAGCAGGAGCCGCACGTCGCCGCGCTCGACGAGGACTCCCCCGAGCTCTACGGTCCCGACACGCTCATCACCGGCGCCCCCGCCGACGACACCCGCGGCGACCCCGACGCGGCGCTCGCGCAGGCCGCGGTGACGGTGCGCGCGACGTACCGGACGCCGATGGAGCACCACCAGCCGATGGAGCCGCACACGACGGTCGCCGTCTGGGAGGGCGGCCGGCTCGTCGTGCACGAGGCGACCCAGGCCGTCAGCTGGACCCGGCAGGCGCTCGCGGGGGCGTTCGGGCTCGCCGAGGACGACGTGGACGTCGTCGCCCCGCACGTCGGCGGCGGGTTCGGGTCCAAGGGCGGCACGCACCCCAACACCGTGCTGACGGCGCTCGTCGCGCGGGCGGTCCCGGGCCGGACGGTGAAGTACGCGCTGACGCGCCAGCAGATGTTCGACCTCGTCGGGCACCGGCCCGCGACGATCCAGCACGTCGCGCTCGGTGCCGACGCCGACGGCCGGCTCACCGCGATCACCCACGACGTCGTCGAGCAGAGCTCACGCATCCAGGAGTTCGTCGAGCCCACGGCGGCGTTCAGCCGCGGGATGTACGAGGCCGACACGCGGCGCACGACCCACCGCGTCGCGCCCCTCGACGTCGGCGTCCCGACCTACATGCGCGCCCCCGGCGAGGCCCCGGGCAGCTTCGGCGCCGAGTGCGCGATGGACGAGCTCGCCGCCGCCCTGGGCATTGACCCGATCGAGCTGCGCGTGCGCAACGAGCCCGAGGTCGACCCCGAGGAGGGCCTGCCGTACTCCAGCCGCAACCTCGTGGCCTGCCTGCGCCGGGGCGCCGAGCTCGTCGGCTGGGAGCGCCGTGACCCGACGCCGCGGTCACGTCTCGTCGACGGCTGGTGGCACGGCACCGGGGTGGCCGCGGCGTCGTTCCCCGTCGTGCGGTTCCCCGGCTCCGAGGCGCGGGTCCGGGCAGCCAGGAACGGGGCAGCTGGGAACGGGGCGGGGCTGCCGCGCTACGTGGTCGAGATCGCCGCGTCCGACATCGGACAGGGCGCGTGGGCGGCGCTCACCGCGATCGCCGCGGACGCCCTCGACGTGCCCGTCGAGCGGATCGACCTCGCGATCGGCGACACCGCGTTCGGCTCCGCGTCGCCCGCGGGCGGCTCCAGCGGCACCACGTCCTGGGGCGCGGCGATCACCGAGGCCGCGGAGCGCTTCCGCGACAAGTACGGCGACGACCCGGACGACGGCGACGCGGCCGACGCCACCACCCCGGACAACCCGTGGGCGGGCGAGTACGCGATGCACGCCTACGGCGCGCACTTCGCCGAGGTCGCCGTGCACGCCGACACCGGCGAGATCCGCGTGCCGCGGATGCTCGGCGTCTTCGCCGCGGGCCGCATCGTCAACCCGCTGACGGCGCGCTCGCAGTTCCTCGGCGGCATGACCATGGGGCTCTCCGCGGCCCTGCACGAGGAGAGCGTGCTCGACGACCGGTTCGGCCACGTCGTGAACCGCGACCTCGCCGGCTACCACATCGCGACCTGCGCGGACGTCGGTCGCATGGACGTCGAGTGGGTCGACGAGGACGACCCCTACGTCAACCCGATGGGGTCCAAGGGCATCGGGGAGATCGGCATCGTCGGCGCCGCCGCCGCGATCGCCAACGCGGCCCACCACGCCACCGGCGTGCGCGTGCGTTCGCTGCCGATCACCCTCGACGCGTTCCTCTGACCGGCCCACCCCACGTGCGTGATGCCGTGCACCGTGCCCTACCGGCTGATGATCAGCGGGCAGCGGCGAGACCTGTCGCGAGGCGTGTCACCGCGACCCGGGTCTCGCCGACGGCGGCCACGCACGTCGCGGGGTCGGCCGGGGCGACGCCGGCGGGGCACCCCGCGCGGAGGAAGTGCTCGTGGCCGGTCTCCACCGCGGCGGCCGGGTCGGTGATCTCGCGGTCGTCAGGTCGGGCGCCCGCCGCCGCGTTCGCGACGTTGCGGACCTCCTCCTCCCAGCGACCGCACACCGGCCACTGCCGCAGGAGGTCGCGCGAGGTGTAGCAGGGGTCCTGCTGGATGAGGCCGAGCTTGGTGCGCGCCGCCTCGAGCGAGGTGTTCGGCCGCGCGGCCGGTGCCGAGGTGCCCTGCGCGTACTCGCTGGAGCAGCCGCCGAGGACCCCGCCGAGGACCCCGCCGAGGACCAGGAACGCCAGCGCCGTCGTCACCGCGGCCCGTGCTGCCCGCCCCGTCGCCGTCACCGCCTCACGGTGTCACGCGCGGCCCGTTCCGGCGCGCCAAGTCGTCACCACCCCGGCCTCCCGGGCCGGACGAGGCAGGAGGCACGCTCGACGACGTGGGTGCCGGGGTCGTCGTCACGACGAGCAAGTCGCCGTCGGACGCGGTGTGCGCCGAGGCCCGGCGCCTCGCCGACGCCTGGGGGTTGCCCGTGGTCGACCGCAACCGGCGCTCGGTGGCGACGGCGCGCGGGGACGCCGCGACCGCGCTGGTGTGCACCGCGGAGGGCTGGGTCGCCGAGTCCGCGCGCGGGCGCCTGACGTTCCACCAGGGCACGGCGGCCAAGCGCCTGCGGGCGCTGCGTCACGGCGACACCGACCCGCTGATCCGCGCCGGCGAGCTCCGCCCCGGCGACCGCGTGCTCGACGCGACGCTCGGCCTCGGCCGCGACGCGCTCGTCGCCGCCTGGGCCGTCGGACCCGACGGCGCGGTGCTCGGCGTCGAGGCCGACCTCGTCCTCGCCGTCCTCGCCACCGAGGGGTTCGCCGGCGCCATCCCCCGGCCCGGCTCGGCCCCGGTGCAGGTCCGCCACGGCGACTCCCGGCCGGTGCTCGCGGACCTGGCCGCGCGCGGCGAGCACGTCGACGTCGTCCTGCTCGACCCGATGTTCACCGACCCGCGCGCCTCCGACCACGGCTTCACCCTCGCCCGCGACCACACCGTCGGCACCCCGCTGACCCCGGAGTGGGTCGCGCTGGCGCGCGCCGTCGCGCGGCGGTGGGTGGTCGTCACCGCGGAGCGGAAGCGGCCGTGGTTCCCCGACGCCGGCCTCGTCCGCCTCGAGGGGACGCGGTCGGGTCGGTGGTTCCGTGCGGGACCGTGTCCTCAGGACACGGTCTCCGCCGGGAAGTCCGTGTGACGCCCCAGCTCCTCGACGGCGTCGAGCTCGGCGAGGCGGGCGTTCAGGGTCGCGCGGATGGAGTCGAACGCCGACGGCCCGAGCGGCAGGCGCAGGGGCGGGTCGTCGAGCTCGGTGACGTCCAGGACGGCCCGGGCGGCGCGCTCGGGGTCGCCGGGCTGGGTGCCGTGGAGCGCGGCGAACCGGGCGCGCGACTCGTCGAGGATCGCGGCGTAGGCCTCCATCGGCTCCGCGCGTGCCGGTGAGCGGCCCGCGAAGTCGGTGCGGAACGGGCCCGGCTCGATCATCGTGACCTTGATGCCCAGCGGCGCGACCTCCACCGCGAGGCCCTCGGACGCCCCCTCGAGCGCGAACTTCGAACCCGAGTACGCCGATCCCCCGAGCGCCGAGCGCACGCCCGCGAGCGACGACATCTGGATCACGTGACCCGACCCCTGAGCGCGCATGACCGGCAGCACCGCCCGCGTGACGGCGAGCGCGCCGAACACGTTGACCTCGAACTGGTCGCGGATCTGCTGCTCGGTGAACTCCTCGAACGCCCCGCGGCTGCCGTAGCCCGCGTTGTTGACGACGACGTCGATGCGCCCGAACGCGGCCACCGTCAGGTCGACCGCCGCCCGCACGGCCGCCGGGTCGGTGACGTCCAGCGGGGCGGTGCGCACCCGCTCCGGGTCGAGGGTGACGAGATCGTCGACGTCCTCGACCCGCCGGGCGGTGGCGACCACGCGGTGACCGCGCGCCAGCGCCTCCCGGGCGATCGCGCGCCCGAACCCGCTGCTCGTCCCGGTGATCAGCCAGACCTGCGCCGACGACATCGCCGTCCCCTCCCGATGCTCGGTGACGCCCCGAATCTAGGCCGCATCCAGCCGCTCAGCTCCGGCGCGTGGGCGCGGCCGGGGGCGTCCACTGCGGCGCACCCCGGTACGGGGCCTGCGCGGGACGCTCCCGACGCCGCGAGGGCCAGGCGATCACGACCGCCATCGCGAGCATGACGACGGACAGCAGGTCGGCCGTGGTGACGCCGTGCCGCCGGCTCAGCTCGAGCAGCACCTCGCCCTCGACGGGCTTGTTGATCAGCACCCAGATCGCCGCGGCGACCACGAGCAGGGCCGCCAGCATGAGACGCCGCGCCGAGAACACCATGCAGAGAAGACGTCCACGGGCCGCACATCGTTCCCCCGCCGGCCACCGATGTGACCCGTCAGTGCTCCAGCACCACCCGGAGGACGAGGACGAAGAACCCCAGCAGGCCCGCGGCGACCGCCCCGACGAGCGCGCCCGGCAGGCCCCGCCTCGCCCGCCACCCGCCGACGCCACCGAGCACGACGAGGTACGCCAGCCCGAGCCAGCAGACGAGGTCGACGGCGTCCTCGGGGTCGTAGAGCCCGCTCACCGCGCCGACCACGACGACGAGCAGCGGGACGACGGCGAGCACCAGGTACTGCGCCGCGTGCCCCGTGAGGTGCCGGAGCTCCGCGCGGGTCGGCGGGGCCGACTGCCGCGCGACACGGGCGAGCACCGACGCGAACAGGTGCGCGGCGAACGTCGCCAGCAGCGGGCCCAGGATCACCTGCGCGGCCTCGGCGAAGTCCTCGATGCCGTCGTCCAGCGCGACGACCAGGACGGTCATCAGCACGACCGTCCCGTAGACGCCGGGCTCGACGTCCAGGCGCAGCGGCCCCCAGCGCACGAGGTGGGTGTCGACGGCCTCGGTGTCGGTCACGCGCGGCAGTCTCCCCGCTGATCCCCGGCCGGACGCTCGGAAGCGCCCGACCGGGTGAGCGGATCAGTCGTCGTCCTCCTGCTCGGGCTGGCCGGGCACCTGCTGGCCCGGCACCTGCTGGCTGGGCGCGTCGTCCTCGGGCTCCTCGGTCTCGGTGCAGGCGGACGCACCGCCGACCACCGCGAACGCGAGCAGGACGGCGGCGGCGCCGCGACGGACGGACATTCCAGGCATACCGCGCACCCTAGGCGCGGCCCGACGGCGGCGCTGTGAAGCCCCGGCTAGCTCGCCGTGGCGCACTGTCCCCGGTCGACGAGTGTCGGGCCGTCGCCCGTGGGGCGGATGTCGACGTCGAAGATGCCGGTGGGCAGGTAGAGCGAGCAGCAGGCGTTGGGGATGTCGACGATGCCGCTGATGCGGCCCTCGATCGGCGCCGCGCACAGGATCAGGTAGGCCTGCTCGCCGGTGTAGCCGAACTGCTTGAGGTACTCGATGGCGTTGAGGCAGGCGCGCTTGTAGGCGACCGTCGCGTTCATGTAGTGCTGGTCGCCCGCCTCGTCGACCGAGATGCCGATGAAGGAGACGAACTCGCTGTAGCGCGGCTCGTGGCGGCCCGGCTGGAAGATAGGCGTGTCCGTCTTGTACTTGTTCACCCCGTCCTTGATGAGGTCGACGTGCACGTCGACGTAGCCGCCCATCTCCATGGCCCCGCAGAAGCTGATCTCGCCGTCGCCCTGGGCGAAGTGCAGGTCGCCGATGGAGAACTTCGCGCCCGGCACGTAGACGGGGTAGAAGACGCGGGAGCCGATCGAGAGGTTCTTGATGTCGACGTTGCCGCCGTGCTCGCGCGGGGGCACGGTGCGCGCGGCCTCCTGGGCGGCCCGCTCCACGTCCGACGAGCTCATCGTCCCGAGCAGCGCGTGGTTCGGCAGCGGCGGCAGCGCCAGCGGCGGCACCCGGTCCGGATTCGTGTCGATCAGCGCCTGCTCGCGGCGGTTCCACCGGGCGAGCAGGTCGGCGTCCGGCGCGCACCCCGCGAGCCCGGCGTGGACGTTGGACGCGATCCGGACCCCGGGCAGGTGCCGCGAGGTGGCGTACATGCCCTGGAAGTCCCAGATGACCTTGCCCGCGCGCGGGAAGTGGTCGGTGAGGAAGCCGCCGCCGTTGCTGATGTCGAAGATGCCGGTGTAGCCCCAGCCCTCGCCGGGCTCGTCGCCCACCGACGCCGCGCCGGCGCGCGCGGGGCCGAGGTCGAGGTAGTCGACGACGAGCAGGTCGCCGGGCTCGGCGCCCTCGACGTGGATCGGGCCGGAGAGCATGTGGTTGTGGTCGAGGACCATGTCGCGGATGTCGTTGGCCGAGTCGTCGTTGCGGACCTGACCGTCGGTCCAGTCCTTGCACTCGATCCGGAACACGTCGCCGGGCCGGACCGAGGAGGCGGCGGGGATGTCCGGGTGCCACCGGTTGTGCCCCGGGACCTCCTGGTCGCGCATCGACTTGGACTGGTCCACGCGGAACACGGTCTCGGGCATGAGCACTCCGATCGTCGCCAAGCGAAAAGTTCTCACATGAGAGTACTTCCGGCCGGTGACGTCAAGGGGCGACGGCCGGGAGGGCCGTGAGCACGTCGAAGTCGACACCGTCCGCGACGGCGAGGTGCACGGGCTGGCGTGCCTGGCGCCCGCGGAACTCGACGGTGCCGCGCGGCCCCTCGTAGGCCGTCCCGTCGACGGCGGCGTCCCACGCCTCGAGGCGGTCGGTGGCCGCGCGGTGCGCGATCGCGGCGAGGGTGTGCAGCCCCTCGTAGCAGCTCTCGGCGGCGCTCGAGAGGGCCGGCGCCTCGGGACCGTGCTTGCGCAGGTAGCCGCCGAGCAGGTCGAGCGCGCCGGCCGTCGCCATCGAGCGGAAGTAGGACGAGGCGACGAAGAGGTTCCCCGTCGCGTCCGCGCCGCTCGCCAGGAGCATGTTCTCCTCCATCAGCGGGCTGAAGCGCACGAGGCGGTCGTCGAGCCCGC
This sequence comes from Actinomycetospora sp. NBC_00405, assembly GCF_036044095.1. Lineage (NCBI taxonomy): Bacteria > Bacillati > Actinomycetota > Actinomycetes > Pseudonocardiales > Pseudonocardiaceae > Actinomycetospora > Actinomycetospora sp. NBC_00405. The sequence continues at coordinate 5,313,508 of NZ_CP107938.1, read as the reverse complement.
GCCGGGCGAACTCGCGGTTGACGTCGACGGCGTCCTGCCCGACGAGCAGCATCAGCACCCCGTCGCACGGTGCGCGCTCCACGCGGTCCACGAGCCGCTCGACGTCCATGGCCCCGAGCGCGACGAAGGCCTCGCCGACGATGTCGAGGTCGAGCTCGTGGGCGAAGCCGCGGACGGCGCGGGCCGAGAGGTGCGGCCACACGTAGTCGTCGCCGACGACGAACCACCGACGCACGCCGAGCTCGTCGCGCATCCACCGCAGCGCGGGCGCGATCTGCACCTCCGGGGTCTCACCGCTGCAGAAGACCCCGCGCCGCGACTCCCCGCCCTCGTAGAGCGACGGGTAGGCGTAGGGCACCCGCCCGGCCAGCACGGGCACGAGGGCCTCGCGCACCGACGAGATGTGCCAGCCGCTGACCGCGTGGACGGCGCCGGCGTCGACGCGCCGCCGGACGTCGGCGGCCACCTGGTCCGGCCGGTCGCCGCCGTCCACGATCTCCGCCACGACCTCGCGGCCGAGGATGCCGCCGTGCGCGTTCACCTCGTCGACCGCGAGCTCGATGACCGCCTCGCAGGAGGGGGCGAACAGGCCCGCCGGACCCCGCAACGGCACGACCATCGCGACGCGCCACTCGTCGTGCGGCATCAGGCCCCCGGAGGTGGAGGGACGGCAGGACCGGCCAGAGCCCTTATGGTCACACCATCTGGGAATTTCTCAACAGCCCGCGATGACGCGGCGGAGGTGGGCCGGATGGCGCAGGAGGACGACTCGCTGACCGTGGCGCTCGTCCACGCCCTCGACGAGGTCACGCGGCGCGTCGAGGAGATCACCACCGGCGAGGGACTCTCCCTCGACCAGTGGCTCGTGCTGCACCGTGTCGCCGTGGCGGGCGACCAGGCCATGCGCGACCTGGTGGCCGGGACGCGTCTCAACGACTCGACGCTCACCCGCGTCGTCGACCGGCTGGCGGCCCTGGGCCTGGTCTTCCGCGAGGCCGACCCGACCGACCGCCGGCGGGTGCGCGTCGCGATCAGCACCCGTGGGCGGACCGCGCACGAGCGCCTCGCCCCGGCCGTCGAGGACGCCGAACGCCGCCTGCTCTCCGACCACGACTCCCCGTCGCTGATCGCCTCGCTGACCCGCCTGGCGCGCCCGCTCGCCGGGACCTGACCGACGGGCACACGACGCTCGGCCGCGCCGGTCCGCCCCGCCCCGCGGCGGGCGCGACACGGACCTAGGGTCCCGGCGTGACGCTCTGGCACGCCGTGCTCATCGCCGTCGCCGGCGTGTGGGCGGGGACGATCAACACGGTCGTCGGGTCCGGGACGCTCGTGACGTTCCCGGTCCTCGTCGCCATGGGCTATCCGCCCGTCACGGCGACGACGTCGAACGCGATCGGCCTGGTCCCGGGCAGCATCACCGGCGCGTACGGCTACCGCGGCGAGATCGTCGGGGCCCGGCGACAGCTGATCCTGTGGTCGGTGATGTCGGCGCTCGGGGCGGTCGGCGGCACGGCCCTGCTGCTCTCGCTGCCCGAGGACGCGTTCGAGACGATCGTGCCGTTCCTCGTCGGGCTCGCGCTGCTGCTCGTCGTGCTCCAGCCGCTGCTGACCCGGCGCCTCAAGGAGAAGCCCGCCGCCACCCGCCGCACCTGGCCCCTCTACCCGCTGATCTTCCTCGTCGGCGTCTACGGCGGGTACTTCACGGCGGCCCAGGGGATCCTGCTCGTCGGCGTCATGGGGCTGATGCTCACCGAGCCGCTGCAGCGCCTGAACGGCTACAAGAACGTGCTCGCGGCCGTGGTCAACGTCGTCGCGGGCGCCGTCTACGCCGTCGTCGCCCCGATCAGCTGGCCCGTCGTCGCGATCCTCGCGGTGAGCTCGACGATCGGGGGCCTGCTCGGCGCGAGGATCGGCCGGCGCCTGTCCCCCACCGTCCTGCGCGCCGTGATCGTCGTCGTCGGGCTCGTGGCGATCGTGCGGCTGGTGCTCGAGTAGCGCTACGGCGACGGCCGGCGGCGCTCGGCCGCCCGGGCCTCGTCGTGGGCGCCGGACCGGGGGGCGGGGAGGTCGCCGGGCTCCTGGGCCACGTCTCCGTCCGGCTCCCCGTCCCCCTCCCCGTCCTCCGACGGCACCGTCAACGGGTCCGGCGCCCGCCGGTGGCGTTCGGGGAGCACGTCGAGGACGGAGACGCAGTTCGCGCGGATGAGGCGGGCGACGACGAGTGCCATGAGCCCCGAGACGACGACCCAGCAGGCCACCCCGACCAGCACCCACCCCAGCACCGACATGGCGACCCCCGCCCGCCCGGGGCCGGCAGGAACACCGCCCCCACCTGATCACTGTTCGTGATCGGTGAGCCGAGGATAGGCCGTCCGGGCACCCGTCGGAGTGAGGGACTGTCACGATGCTGCGACGAAGTGCGATCTCCCGGCTCCGGCATTTCACACCCGCGCCACCGCGATCTCTCCATGGTGAGAGCTTCGCCACTATCGTGAGGGGTACGGGGCTCGACGTCCGGGGGGTGCGGTTGGCGGTGGGCACCACGACCGAGGAGCGGCCCGCCGACGCCCTGGCGCGCGCCGGGTTCTGGGCCCGCCCCGCTCCCGAACGCGACGCCGTCTTCGCCGCCCTGCGCCGCGCCGGCGTCCCCCAGCGGGTCGGCGCGGACGCCACCGCCCACTGGGCGCTCGTCCGCCACCCCCACGTCGTCGCCGCCAGCCGCAACCCGTCGCTGTTCCTCAGTGGCCCGGGGGTCACGACGCCCCCGCCGGCGCGGTGGGTGCGTGCCGTCTTCGGCGATTCCATGGTCAACATGGACGATCCCGCCCATGCCCGGATGCGCCGGATCGTCTCGCGCGCCTTCAGCCCGCGGGTCCTCGCCGCGACGGAGGAGTCGATCCACGCCGTGGCGGAACGGATCGCCGACGATCTGGCACGCCGGGGCGCCGACGACCTCATGCCGGCGGTGGCGACCCGGATGCCCGTCGAGGTGGTCTGCGACCTCATGGGCGTCCCTGGCGACGAGCGGGCGCGGATCGTCGCCGGCGTCGACCGCACGACGGAGGGCACGGGCACGCGCCGCCGCCTGCGGGTACCGGGACGCAGCCTGCGGGCGCTCGCCGGGTTGCACCGGGTGATGGCCCGCGTCGCGCGCGAACGTCGCCGGGCGCCCCGCGACGACCTCGTGTCCGCCCTGGTCGCCGCCGACGTCGACGGTCGCGGGCTGACCCGGCGGGAGCTCGGGGCGTTCTTCTCGCTGCTCCTGGTGGCCGGGGTGGAGACCACGCGCAACGCCATCGGCCACGGTCTGGTCCTGCTCCGCGAGCACCCTGACCAGCGGGCGATCCTGCTCGGTGACCTCGACGGCACGCTGCCGACCGCCGTCGACGAGATCGTGCGGATCGCGACGCCGATCATCCAGTTCCGCCGCACGCTCGCCGCCGACCACGAGGTGGGCGGGCGGGAGATGGCCCGGGGCGACAGCGTCGTCCTCTACTACACCTCGGCCAACCGCGACGAGGACGTGTTCGCCGACCCCTGGCGCGTCGACCTGCGCCGGAGCCCCAACCCGCACGTCGGCTTCGGTGGCGGGGGGCCGCACTACTGCCTCGGGGCCCACCTCGCCCGACAGGAGATGACCGCCCTGTACGGCGCGCTCCTCCGCCGACTCCCCGACCTCCGGGCCGGGACGCCGACCTACAGCCCGTCCGGCTTCGACCACCGCATCGCACGGCTCCCCCTGGAGGCACCACTCCCGTGACCACCACCCGTGCGCCGCGCCGCCTCGGTCTCGCGCTCCTGCTCGTGGGGCTCGCGGTCCTCACCGCCTGCTCCGGCGCCGCACCCGGCGAGCCGCGGATGACGAGGACGAACGCCGAGAGCCGCGTGCCCTTCGGCGCGTTCCTCGGCTCCGACGCGGCGGGGGTCGCCGCCTATCCGGGCTTCGAGGCGTGGCTGGGGACGGATTCCGTGGCCCCGTCCGTCGGCCACACCTATCTGCCCGGCAACAGCTGGCGCGACATCGAGATCCCCGACCCGTACGTCCGGCCGTGGGCCGACTGGGCCGCCCAGGTCCCCGATCGCCTGCTCGTGGTGAACGTCCCGATGCTGACGCCGAACGAACCGCCGCTGCCCGACGACGCCGTGCGCGGCCTGCTCGAGCAGGGTGCCGCGGGACGTTTCGACAGCCATTTCCAGCTCCTCGCCCAGCGCCTCGTCACCCTCGGTGCGTCGCGGGCGATTCTCATCCCCGGCTGGGAGATGAACGGGATCAGCTACACCCACCGGTGCGAGCCCGACCCCGAGGCGTGGAAGGAGTACTTCCGGCGCATCGTCGGCGTGATGCGTTCCGTCCCGGGCCAGCAGTTCCAGTTCAACTTCAATTCGACCCGCGGCACCGACGCCATCCCGTGGACCGAGTGCTACCCGGGTGACGACGTGGTCGACATGCTCGGCATGGACACCTACGACCAGCCGCCCGGCCAGACCTTCGACGACTACGTCCGTCAGCCCCTCGGGCTGGGCGAGCAGGTCGACTTCGCGCAGGCCCACGGCAAGCCGGTGTCGTTCCCCGAGTGGGGTCTCCTGCGCTACGGCGACCGCCCGGAGTACGTCCGCGCGATGCTGGCGTGGATGGAGTCGCAGAACGCGGTCTTCCACACGATCACCGACTACTGCCCGAGCGGGGTGTGGGAGTGCACCCAGAACCCCGCGTCCTCGCAGGAGTACCGCTCGCACTACGCCCCGTCCTGAACCGACCGGCAGAACGGTGACGGGCGAGCTCGGACGTGAGCGCCGCGAGCTCGTCGTTCGTGACGCGGACGTCGAAGTCCTCCGCGCGCCGACGCGCGGCGACCCCTTCACGCCGACGGGCGGCACCGTCGTGCAGCCGGGCGACGAGGGCGTCCGCCAAGGCCCGCGGATCGGTCGGCGGGACCAGAGTGCCCACGTCGAACCGGAGCGGGTCGGCGCGGAGGATCTCCCGCAGGCCCGCGACGTCGCTGGCGACCACCGGGCGGCCGCAGGCCATCGCCTCGAGCGCGGTGAGCGCGAGCCCCTCCCACCGGGAGGGCGCCGCGACCACGTCCGCGGCCACGTACCAGGGCCGCACGTCCTCGACCGCGCCCCACTGACGGATGCCGCCCTCGGCGCCGGCGATCCGGACACCGTCGCCCTGGATGTCGCCGACGAGCACCAGGACGGCGTCCGGGCAGGCCGCGCGCACCCGCGGCCAGGCGGCCACGAGCACGTCCTGGCCCTTCTGCCGCGTGCAACGGCCGACGCACAGGACCACCGGCGCGGACGCCGGGAGCCCGAGGTGCGCGCGGGTCACCACCCGCTCCTCGACGTTGGCCGCCCGGAAGCGCTCCAGGTCCACCCCGCTGCGGATGACCTGGATGCGCCGTCCGAGCCCGGCCCGCCGGCCCGCCGCGGCCTCCTCGCCGCCCACGCAGACCACCGCCGACGTCCAGCGGAGCGCGAACCGCTCCCCGGCCTGCAGGATCGGGGCGAGCCGCGGCCCCACGGCCTGCCACGCCCAGGCGTGCGGCTGGAAGATCGTCGGGATCCGTCCCCGCACCGCGAGCCGGCCGGCGAGTCCGGCCGTCGAGGAGTGCAGGTGGACGACGTCGGGGGCGGCGCTCGCCACGAGCTCCCGCAGCGCGTTGACGTCCCTCCGTCGGGCCCGGCCGCGTCCGGCCGACCAGGGATGGAGGTGCACGCCGACCCCGGCGTCGTCGAGCCGGCGTCGGACCGTCCCGTGCGGCGGTCCCGCGACCGTGACCCGCCAGCCGCGCCGAGCCTGGTCGATCGCGACCTCCGCGACGTACTCGGCGACGCCCCCGCCGACCGGTTGCGCGACGTGCAGGACGCGGAGCGGATCCTCGTCCGATCGCCGTGGCGCCGGGACGCGTGCGCGGCCGACCCGGTCACCGGGGGCCATGGCCGACCCCTCCCACCGCCCGGCGAGCCGACCGCAGCCGGGCCACCGCCGCACGGCACCGCGCGTCCTCGCGCAGACGCTCGCGGGCCAGGCTCGAGGCGCGGACGGCGTGCAGGTACACGGCTGCGCGCCGGGTCCCGCGGAGCGGGAGGACGAGGCGCTCGTGGCGCACCGTCTGCGGGTGCCAGTGGTCCTTGTAGGCCTCGCCGCCGCGCAGCATGCTGAACGTCGCGAGCCCGCGGTCGGCGGCCGCCGACAGATCGGCGGCGAGCAGCATCGCCGTGACGTTCAGCGTGTCCCGGAGCTCCGGGCGGTGGCCGTAGAGGTAGCCGCCTGCGGCGTCCCGCCCGAGGAGCACGAGCTCGACCGCCACGACGTCGTCGCCGACGCGGTGCTCGACCAGGGCCGCGTCGCCGGAGCGGACCAGGGCCCGCGTCGCGCGCGTGAGGAAGTCGGCGAAGCGCGGACGGGTGTGCTCGAGGGTGATCGTCCGGTGCGCCCAGGCCTCCCGGTGCAGCGCGAGGAGCCGCGCGACGCCCCCGCCCACCTCGTCGGGCCGCAGCTCGCGGTGGTGCACCGCCGCCGCGGCCACCGAGCGCAGCTCGCGACGCCGGTGCCCGCGGGTGCGGGACGGGAACCCCGCGACGATCTCCTCCACCGGCCGGGCCGGTAGCTGCGCGGTGGTGGACGACGGCCGCGCGAGCAACGGACGGGGCCAGACCTCCGCCAGGCGCCGCACGTTCGCCCCCGGCGGGACCTCGGGCAGGTCGACGACGTCGGCCAGGTCGCGCAGGGCGCCGACGAGGGCCGGCACCGCCCCGTCCGAGGCGCCGTCGAGCAGGACGTCGGTGTGGTCGGCGAGGGAGCCCCCGACAGGGGCGAGCACGCGGGCGCCCAGGCGCCGGACCTCGTGGAACGGCGCTGCCGCCCGCAGCACGCCGTCCTCCCACACCGTCACCAGGCGCAGCCGGCCCCGACGGCCGTACACCGCCCACCACGCCTCGAGCCAGCCGGGCGCGAGGAAGGGCATCGCCCGCCCGTCGGCCCGGTACAGACGGTCGAGATCCACGCGCAGGTCGCGCAGTCCCGCGAGGTCGGTGGTGACCCGGGTGGTCCAGACCGGGGCCCCGGCCTCCCGCGCCCCCACCACGAGGGCCCGCGGAGCCGCGTCCTCACGCGCCGCCACCGGCCCGGTCCTTCCCCTCGGCGTCCGGCTCGTCCGGTGCCTCGGGCGTCGACGAGGCGGTGGGCTCCCGGTCGCCCTGCACGGCGTCCGTCGTCGCCCCGCCCGTCGCTGGCGACGAGGCCTCCTCGTCCCCCACCGGCGGTGTCGCGACCGTCGGGGCGGAATCGCCGTTCGTGCCGGAGGTCGACCGCGTCCCGGCCGTGGCGGCCATCGACGGCGCGGCCACCGACGGCGCGGCCATCGACGGCGGCACGGAGACGCGGATGGTGGACGGCTCGAGATCGACCAGGCGCCGCACCGGGTCGGGTCGGCCGCTCGACCCTGCCGATCCGGGACGCGGCGACGGGACGCGGGGCGCGACGCCGGCCGTGTCGGGGTCGCCGGGCTCGGTGGGCCGGGGCGAGGTCCGCGCGGAGCGGACGCCCGGGGACGGCGGGCGCCACGCGGCGGCGTCGCCCGAGGAGCCGGGCTCGCGGGACCGTTCGTGCAGCCGGCCCATCCCGGCCGCCACGGCGAGCGCGCCCAGGAGCACCCCGGCTCCGGTCCCGATCGCCAGGACGGCCCCGGTGCTGATGCTCGACGGCACGACGGGCACCGCCGCGTCGCTCAGGACGGCGACGCGCATCCCCGTGTCCGGGGTGCGGAGGTTCGCGAAGTTGGCGAAGACGCCGGCGATCGCGTTGGCGCCGTTCGTCGCCCGCTGCGCGTCGACCGACCGCGTCGTGATCTCGATCAGCGGGGCGTCCGGCGAGGTCGAGGTCCGCGACGACGTCGCGAGCTCGGGCACGGGGATGCCCGAGAGCGCGGAGGCGTCGTTGAGCACCTGCGGCGCCGTCGCGATGCGCCCGAAGGCCTGGGCGAACCCGAGGGCGGCCTGGCTGTTGTTCGGGTCGAGCGCCGCGACGGTCACGTAGCTGGACGTGCTGTAGGTCCTCGGGGTCGTGGCCGCGTAGATACCCCCGACCGCGAGCCCGATCAGCCCGAGCACGACGACCAGCCACCATCGACGGACCGCCCGGTCCAGGGCCTGGGTGAGCGTCGTCCTCATCGGATTCCTCCCTCTCGCGTCGCCGGGACCGGCGGCCGGTCGTCGCGGCCCAGGCGCGCGTACTCCTCGTCGAGCCGGGCGGCGACACGACGGATGTCGTAGACCTCGGCCACCGGTGCGGGCTCCCGGGACGCGAGGGCGGGGTCGGCGAGGAGCTCGGCGACGGCGGCCGCCACCGCGGCGCTGTCCGCCTCGACCCGGCGCGCCCGCGGCGCCAGGTCACCCGGCTGTTCCTCCAGCGCCGGGCAGGCCGCGTAGACCACAGGGAGCCCGGCGGCTGCGGCCTCGACGATCCCCAGGCCGTAGGTCTCCTCGGGACAGGCCGAGACGAAGACGTCCATCGCGGCGAGCAGGTCGGCGACGTCGGCGCGCTCGCCGGTCAGGACCACGCGGTCACCCAGGCCGAGGCGCGCGACGCGGTGCCGGAGCTCGTCCGCCGCCGGGCCCGTCCCCACGACGAGGCCCCACGTCCCCGGCAGGACGGCGAGCGCGTCGATCACCACGTCGACGCGCTTGCTCTCCACGAGGCGCCCCGCCGTGCCGACGACCGGCGCCCCGGCGGGGATGCCGAGCTCCGTGCGCGTGCGGTGCCGCCGTTCCGGCCGGAACGCCAGGCGCTCGACCTCGACGCCGTTGGGGATCACCGTGATCCGGTCGGGCGGGACGCCCCAGCGCTGCAACCGGCGCGCGACCGTCGCCGAGACCGCGATCGACCGGTCCCCGAGGAGCTCCGCGGCCCGGTAGAGCGTCCGCACACCGGGCCGCGCGGTGGGGCGGCCCTCGAGGAGACGGTCCCCGAGGCTGTGCTCGGTCGCGACCACGTGCGCCACCCCGGCCAGGCGCGCGGCGAGGCGGCCGTGCACCTGGGCGCGGAACAGATGGACGTGCACGCAGTCGAAGCGCCCCCGGCGCACGAGGCGGACGAGACGCACCAGGCCGCGCAGGTCGCGGTTGCCCCGCATGCCGACGGCGTGGACCGGTACCCCGTCGGCGAGCAGGCCCTCGGCGACCACCCCGGTCCCGGTGAGGACGGCGACCTCGCTGTCGGTGCGCGAATACCGGCACAGCAGCCGCACCTGCTGCTCGGCGCCGCCCGCGGCCAGACCGGTGATGACGTGCAGCACCTTCATGCGGCCACCCCCCGGTCGCCCGCCCGGTCGCGCAGCGACCGCACGTACTTCGCCGCGAGACGGGCCGGGGAGTCCGCCTCCCCGACGTAGGTGCGCGGGATGCTCCACGCGTCGCACCGGGATGCCCCGCGGACCGCGACCCCGTGCTCGTAGCCGGCGTCGCGGACGGCCGCGGCGGCCGGGGCGTCGACCGCGCCGTAGGGGTAGGCGAAGCCGGTGACCCGCGCGCCCAGGACGTCCTCGAGCACGAGACGGCTCTCCACCACCTCCCGCACGAGCTCGTCGCGCGGGAGCCCGGCGAGGGGCCGGTGCCCGACCCCGTGGGCCGCGACCTCCATACCGAGCGCCGCGACCTCCCGGAGGCGCGCCGCGGTCATGACGCGCTTGACCGGGCCGCCCGGCTCCCAGTCGTTCGTCCCGCCGAGCCGACCGGCGACGACGTAGACGGTGGCGTCGAACCCGTGGTCGTCGAGGACCCCGACGACGACGTCCGCGAAGTCGGCGTAGCCGTCGTCGAACGTCAGGCCCACCATCCGGTCGCGCAGGGGCCCCGGCGGTGTGGCGAGCAGGGTCCGCATCGACACCCCCCGCCGCCCGGCCCGCCGCAGGGCCTCCATCTGGGTGCGGAAGCGGCGCGGCGAGACGGTGACGCGGAACGGGTCGTCGTGCGTCGACCCGACCGAGTGGTACATGAGGACCCAGGGCCAGCGGCCGGTCATCGGACCTCCTCGGACCGTGGCGCCGGGCGGGCGCCGAAGAGCGACCGGCCCGGCACCCACCGCTCGTGGGCGAGCAGCAGGACGCCGAACGCGACGACCATCCCGGTGCCGCCGACGAGCACGACGCGCACCGGCGGCAACCCCTCGAGGGCGCCGGCGAGGAGCAGGCCCATCGCGACGGCGCCCGCGGTCGGGACGAGCAGCATCGACGCCGACCGGGCGAGCCCGGGCAGCGAGGAGCGGTCGAGGGCGAGGCCCGCGCCGGGGACGAGCAGGAGGGCGACCACCGTGATGCCCGCCGCGTTGGACAGCGCGATCCCGGGCGCCCCGAGGGGACCGAGCAGGAGCGCGCCGACGACCGCGGTGACCACGAGGCCGCCGACCATGACGAGGGCGGGGTACCAGGACGGCCGGTCGCGGCTGAAGAAGGACCGGCAGAGGACCTCCACGACGCCCTGCCCGACGAGTCCGAGGACGTAGACCTGCAGGATGCCGGCGGTGGCCGTCACGTCGCCGGGGGTGAAGTTGCCGCGACCGAGGAGCAGGTCGACGACCGGCCCGGCGAAGAGCACGAGGAACGCCGCCGACAGCAGCACGATCGCGGTGATGACGTGCAGGTCCGAGACCAGCCGGGCGCGCACCCGGTCCGTGCGTCCTGCTGCGGCGCTGCGGGCCAGCATCGGGAAGGTGACGGTCGCGATGAGCAGCGCGAGGGTGGCCGGGAGCTGCCCCACCTTCTGGGCGTAGTTCAGGTGCGACACCGATCCGGGCGCGAGCCACGAGCCGAGGAAGCGCTCGATGTAGACCTGGCCCTGGCGCAGCAGGATGTAGGCGCCCACGGGGAGGAAGGCCGCGAGGACGAGGGCGTCGGGGCGTCGGATCGCCCGGGGCCGCGGGAGCCTGCGCCAGGTGCTCGGGAGCAGCACCGCGACCATGCACACGGTGCCCGCGACGATGCCGAGCACCGCCGCCATCACGCCGATGCGCTGGTGCAGGGCGACGAGCGTCGCGATGAGCCCGACGTTGAACGCGGTGCTGACCGCGGCCGGCGGCCCGAAGACGTCGTGCCCGCGCAGGAAGGCGCTGAGATAGCCGGCGACACCGATGAAGACGAGACCGAGGGCGGCCACACGCATGCTCGTGGCCGCGAGCGCCGGGTCGGCGAGCCCGGGTGCGAGGACCCCGACGAGGAACGGGGCGAAGATCGCGACGAGGGCCGAGAGCACCACGAGGACGAGCGCGATGACCGGTAGCGAGCCCTCCACCAGCTCCCGCAGGGCCCGCCGCGGATCCTCGGACGCGGCGGCCCGGACGAAGGCCGGCACGAACACCAGGGCCATCGCGCCCTCGATGAGCAGCGGCTGCGCGGTCTCCGACACCATCCAGCCGAGCAGGAAGGCGTCGGTCTGCGCGGTGGCCCCGAACAGGCCGGCCACGAGCAGGTCCCGGACGAGCCCGAGGAGCGACCCGAACGTCACCAGGGCGATCGAGAGGATCGACGCGCGCACCAGGAGCGTCCGTGTCCGTGAGGCCGGGTCGGGAGGCGGCTCGGGCGGCGGGTCGGGGGACGCGTCCGGGCGCGGCGGGTCCGTCGCGGGCGGGACGGGTGGTGGCGGCGGGAAGGGGGTCGGCGCGGCCGCGCGGTGGGTGGCCTCGGCGGGATGGCGGAACCCCAGCCCCCACCACAGCGTCAGGCCGAGACCCACGGCGATGGCGGTGCTCGAGGGACCGCCGATGTCGCCGTAGACGAAGGTGACGAGCAGGAAACCCAGGAGCCCGCAGGCCGCGACCCCGCTCGCGACACCGTCCCGTCCGGCGGTCCGTCGGCCGCGCACGCAGCGCACGGCCCGTTGGAGTCCTGCCACGAGGGTGACCAGCAGCAGGGCCACCAGCGCCACCGCGCCGAGGACCCCCTGCTCGGCGAGGACCAGCAGGTAGAGGCTGTGCGGGCTGAGCAGGGGCTCGCGGTGGAACCGCTCGCCCGACGCCTGCACGTCGCTGCCGCCCGACAGTCCGAGCGGAGCGTGGGTGTCGCGGGCCTCCGGGAACGCGCGCAGACCGACCCCGGTCAGGGGGTGGTCCTCCCAGATGCCCACCGCGGACTGCCAGAGGCCGTAGCGGTCCCCGACGGACCGGTCGGTCTGGCCCGACGCGGAGGCGACGATCGAGGCCGCGCGCTCCTGCACCACGCTCGGCCGGTCGAGGTCGGTCGGCCCCGACCCCAGCCCGGCGAGGACGACGCCGGCGGCGACGAGGGCGACCGCGCCCATCACGAGGGCCCGCCAGCGGGAGAGGAGCACGACGACGAACGCGCCGACGAGGACACCGATCCACGAGCCGCGGCTGAACGACAGCAGGAGCGGCCCGACCAGCGCCAGCGCCACCACGCCGGCCGCGCACCGCAGGCCGCGCCGGGCGTGCCCCACCGCGATCGCGAGGGCCACGAGCAGCCCGAAGCTGACGACGGTGGCCATGCCCATGATGTCGTCGGCGCCGTAGGTGCCGACGGCCCGGACCTCCTCGGTCCCGTAGGAGGCGCCCGTGCCCGTCAGCGCCTGCACGACGCCGACCCCGCCCTGGACGACGGCGACGCCCAGGACCCCCGCCCCGACGACGATCTCGTCGACGCGGTCGCGGATCACGACGACGACCGCGACCGGGACGAGCACGAAGAGCTGGAGCCAGCGCAGGAGACCCGGAAGGCTCACCGCGGGGTCGACGGAGGTCACCGTGGACACCGCCGCCGCGAGCGCGATCGCGCCGAGCAGCAGCGCCGCCCGCCGCGGCACGAGGGGCCGCCTCTCGCGCAGGAGCATCAGGGCGACAGCGCCGACGAGCAGCACCGACGCGACGTCCCCGGCGGTGAGCGAGCCGCCCTCGGCACCACCGGGGACGAGCGCCACACCGGACCCCGCCAGCGTCGCGACCACGAGCACAGTCGGGCGGCGCAGCACGCCGTGGAGGAGCGCGACCAGGCCCGCGAGGGGCACGGCCGCCAGCGCCCAGGGCGGGATCGCCTCCCGGCCGCCCACCGGCTCCGCGCCGGCCCCCGCGTCAACGGCCACGGGCGAACACCACCTCGACGACGGTCCGGAGCAGGACCTTGACGTCGAGCCAGAGCGACCAGTTCTCGATGTAGAAGTTGTCGAATCGGGCTCGGTCGACCACCGAGCTGTCCCCCCGCAGTCCGCTGACCTGCGCCAGGCCCGTCAGGCCGGACGGCACACGGTGCCGGAGCCCGTAGCGGGGGAGCTCGGCGGCGAACTTCGCGACGAAGTGCGGGCGCTCGGGCCGCGGCCCGACCGTCGTCATGTCGCCACGCAGGATGTTCCACAGCTGCGGCAGCTCGTCGAGCGAGGTCCGTCGCAGGAACCGCCCCACGAGGCCGACCCGCGGGTCGCCCTCGACCGACCAGAGGGTCGCCGACTCCTCACGCGACCGCGGTGCCAGCGTGCAGAACTTCAGGCAGGTGAAGACCGTGCCGTCGCGGCCGACGCGTTCCTGGCGGAAGAGCACGTCGCCGCCCGACTCGAGACGCACGGCGAGGGCGCAGACGGCCATGACCGGCGCGAGGACGACCAGCGCCGTCGTCGCGAGCGTGACGTCGAACAGCCTCTTGAGCACCCAGGACGGTCCGTGCAGTGACGGTGTGCGGATACGCATGATCGGTACGCACGCGATGTGGTCACCCAGCGCCGTCTGTGTGCAGAAGTCGTGGAGGCGCGGGACGACGAGGAGATCGCACGGACCGCACGGTGGCCGGCGGACCAGCTCCACCAGGCGGGACTCGGGGAGGTCGCCCTCCGAGACGACGATGACCTGGACCCCGAGGGACGCGACGACGTCGTCGAGCTGCTCCAGGTCCGCGAGCCGCGGGATCACCTCCTCCGCCTCGGGGCACCCGTGGTCGTCGACGAAGCCGATGGGCCGCAGCCCGTACTTCGGCTGCTCGAGCAGCATCTCGGCGAGGTGACGGGTCAGCCCGGCGCCGCCGACGAACACCGTCGGGCGGGCGACCAGACCCCGGGTCCGGGCGAGGCGGATCGCGTGCGTGGTGATCGTCCGGCCGAGCAGGACGAGCCCCGCGCCGAGGAACGCGAGCGGGAGGAAGGCGGTGGCATCGCCCCCGACGAGGAGGACGACGCCGGCGACGAGCGCGATGGTGGCGAGGAGACGGGCGAGGATCGTCGGCAGCTCGTCGAGGACGCTGATGTGCAGCCGCGCGCGGTAGCGCTGACCCCCGGTGAGCAGCGCGAGGCCCACCGTCGCCAGCCCCACCATCGCGAGGCGGTACCGCGACGCCAGGAGCGCGGGCGCCAGCAGGGCCGCCATGTCGATCGGGAGGACGAGCATCCAGGCGCACAGCTGTCCGGGCAGGCGGCGTCGAGCCTCGTCGACCGGCCACGGGCCGGCTCGCCGGGACACGTGCGCGAGCGCCCCGGCCGACGCTGTTCTCCCCATTTCGCCCCCCTCATGAGGGGCTCCCGGGACGAGTGGTGGTGTGCGAACGCGATCATTCTCCGAGCGCGCTCCGCGGGTTCCCGACGAGCCCCTGCAGCGGCTTGTCAGGACTAGCACAGGGGCTGTGGCCCCTACCACTCTCTGCAACGGGAGAAGTGCTGTTCAGACTCAGTCGTGTCTCGTCCGTGCGGCAAGCGACGAAGGATCGTGACACCGGACGAGGCAACCTCGCTCGCAGGCACGAATGCGTAGCGAGTGGGTGACGTCGAGTGACATTCCGGTGATTGCATTGAGTGACCGGGCGGAGAGACCCGAATGATCGCGCGAAGTGTCACGGCTCGTCATCGTGTCTTCACGGGCGTCCGACACTTGCGGCCGATGACTACGCTGACTGGCCCAACTACGTCACTCGTGGTGTGCAGCGGACGGTTTCGGCTGGTAGGAAATTGAAGCCGACACGATCGTCGGCGCTGCCATCCCGGGGGGGAGATCGCATGCGAGGTATTTTCCGTCGATCATCCGGACCGACGCCCGCGTAGCGCGGGGTCCACGTCCCGATCACGACGACGGGTGTCGCGCCGATGCTGCGACCCCGACACCACAGGCGGAAGACGAACAGATCTGTGGCCCGGTCCAGGCCGCGGCGTTCGTCGAGAGATCCGTCTTCCTGACGCGTCCCGAACCACACGCGTCGGCATCCCGCATGCGCGGATGCCGTGCGTGTCGGCGCGCGCTCTCGCTTCTCGATCAATGATGTGCGGAGTCGCTGATGTGTGGAATCGTTGCTTTCCGCGGCCTCGAGCCGGCGCTGCCGGCCCTGCTCGACGGTCTGGCGAAGATGGAGTACCGGGGATACGACTCGGTCGGTATCGCGCTCAATTCCGGGGACGGACGACCCCTCGCCGTGCACCGCACGAGCGGGCGCATCCCGGCACTGACCGCGCTCGTCCCGCCCGGGGAACGCAGCACCACGGGGGTGGGGCACACGCGCTGGGCCACGCACGGCGCGCCCACGGCGGTCAACGCCCACCCGCACGTCGACTGCTCGGGCTCGGTGGCGGTGGTGCACAACGGCACCCTCGACAACGTCTCGGAGCTGCAGGCCGAGCTGGTCGCGGCAGGCCACGTGCTCACCACCGAGGTGGACACCGAGGTGATCGCCCACCTCGTCGAGCAGTTCCTGCCGCATCCGCCGTTCCTCGCCGAGGGCGTCGCCGCCCCGTCGGCCGACGACGTGGTGCGGGCCGTCGAGCAGGCCACCGCCCGGCTGCGCGGCAGCTGGGCGCTCGGCGTCACCGTCCGCGGGCTCGACGCGGTCGTCCTCACCCGCCACCGCAGCCCGCTGCTCGTCGGCGAGGCCGAGCGGTTCGCCATGGCGTCGTCGGACCTGTTGGGGTTCGCCGTCGGGACCCACACGGTGCGGGAGCTCGACGACGGCGACGTGGTCGTCCTGGGGGCGGCGCAGGCCTGGTACCACCGCGGGCAGGCCCTCGCCACGCCCCGGGCCGGCCGTCCGGCCGCTCCCGTCGAGCCCCTGGCCGACATGGGGGACGCGGAGGACTTCACCGCCAAGGAGATCGACGACCAGCCGGCGGCCGCCGCCCGCCTCGTCGACGCCCTCTCGGGAAGGCTCGCCGGTGGGCTCCTCCTCCGGGAGCTCGGGGTCCCGGCGCGGACCCGGCTCCGCCTCGTCGCCTGCGGTAGCTCGTCGTACGCCGCGCACGTCACCGCCGCGGTGCTCGGGTCGGTCGCGCGCATCCCGGCCCACGTCGTCGTGGCCAGCGAGCCCCCGCCCGCCGTCGAGGACCCGGACGTCCTCACCGTCGCGTTCTCGCAGTCCGGCGAGACGGCGGACGTCCTGACGGCCCTCGAGCACTGGACCGACCCCGTCCTCGCCGTCACCAACAACCCGCGGTCCACGCTCGCGCGCCGGGCGGACTCGGTGCTGGACCTCGCGTGCGGGCCCGAGCGCGGGGTCGCCGCCACGAAGTCGTTCACCAACCAGGTCCTCGCCGGCGCGGCGCTGGCCGTGGCGCTGGGGGCCGCGCTCGGGCGACTGTCGGCGGAGGACGTCGCGGGCCTCGAGGCCCAGCTCCGGGCCGCACCGGAGCACATGGCCGCGACCCACCGGCTCGCGGCACCGGCCGCGGAACGGCTGACCCGCGACCTCGCCGGCGAGCCCGCCTTCATCTACGTCTCGCGGGGCACCGGGGTGCCCTACGCCCTCGAGGGCGCGCTCAAGCTCAAGGAGCTCGCGTACCGCTGGGTCGAGGCCCTGCCCGCGGGCGAGCTCAAGCACGGGCCCCTGGCGCTGATCCAGGAGGGGACCCCGGTGATCGCGGTGCAGGCCCGTCCGCACGATCGCCTGGCGGTCAACACGCGGGAGATGACCACCCGTGGCGCCCGCCTGGTCACCGTCGGCCCCGGTGAGGACGCCGACCTCCCGGTGAACGCCCCCGCCGTCGAACCGCCGTGGGGGCCGCTCGAGTCGGTCGTCGCTCTCCAGCACTTCGCCCGCGGGCTCACCCGTCTCCTCGGCTACGACGTCGACCGACCCCGGAACCTCGCCAAGTCGGTGACCGTCGAATGACGGCGGTGCTGAGCGGGAGACGCGGGCGGTGGTCCCTGGTCGTGGGCGGCGTGGTGCTGGCGGCCGCCCTCGTCGCCGCGTTCGTGACGTCGTCCGGTCTGACGGCCGCCGCGCCGTGGAGTCCCGCACCGCGCCAGGTCGCCCCGTACGTGGACGTCACCGGGGCGCTCCCCGCCGACCCGGGGGCGCTCGTGGGCCCGAGCGGTCCGGGCGACGCGGTCCTCGCCTTCGTCCTCGCGGGCGACGGGGGGTGCACGCCCTCCTGGGGCGGCACGGTCCCGCTCGACGACCCGGCCGTCGCCGGGGTCGTCAACGGACTGAGGGCCCGGGGCGGCGCCCTGACCCTCGCCTCGGGCGGAGCGCAGGGGCCCTACCTGGAGACCGCGTGCCCCGACGCCGGCGCGCTCGCAGCCGCGTACGCCTCGGCCCTCGACGCGGTCGGCACGAACCGCCTGGACGTCGACGTCGAGGGCGACATCCCCGAGGCCACCGTGGCCGCGGCCCTCGCGGACCTGCAGCGCAGCCGGGGCACTGAGGTCACGCTCACGGTGCAGATCGAGGACCAGCTCACCGGGATCACCCCCGAGGGCATGGCGATCGTCCGGGCCGCGCAGGGGGCCGGCCTGGAGCCCCGGGTCAACGTGATGCTCATGAACTTCACGCCCGAGGGGTCCTGGCTCTCGGCGATGACCGGGGCGCTCGACCTCGCCCTGGGGCAGGTCGGCGCCCTCGACCCGGGGAGCGACCCGGCCGACGTCGCCGAACGGTTCGGCGCCACGGTCATGATCGGCCGCAACGACATGGGTATGACCACGACGCTCGACGACGCCGCCGGGATGCGCGACCACGCCGAGACGCGGGGGCTCGGCTTCCTCGGCTTCTGGTCCGCGGCACGGGACAACGGGGGCTGCCCCGGCGCGCCGGAGGCGCGCAGCGACTGCAGCGGCGTCCAGCAGGCGCCCCACGCGTACACCGAGACGCTCGGCGGTTTCCGGGCGTGATTTCCGATGGCACACCAATGGGGGGAACACCATGACTGAGTTGATCGACCGGATGACCGAGACGGACGCGCACCCGGAGCCCACGGAGTCGCAACACCCGCTCGTCCCGGTCCCCGTGGAGCCGCGCCCGGTCTTCGTCGACCTCACCGGACGTCGGCGACGGGGCATGCGTGCGATCGGCTTCCTCGCGGCCACCGCGTGCACCGCCTACGTCGCCGCCGTCGGGATGACCTTGTCGGCGGAGCGGACCGGCGTCGGCTCGGACACCGTGCTGGAGATGATCACGGACGCCCCGATCGACGTCTTCGAGCAGCTCCGCGACGGCGCCGCGCAGCTCCTCGACCTGTGGCCGGACGCGGTCCCGGCGTCCGGGCCCGTCCTGGTGGCGCTGCCGGCGACGCCCGCGATCCCGGCGGCGATCCCGGGCGGGACGGCGGCCCTGACGATCCCGCCTGCGGCGTCGGTCACCGCTCCCGCCGCGTCGCTCGTCCCGCCCGTTCCCGGCACGCTCGCCTCGCCCGCAGAGGCCGTCGCGGAACCCGGGGCGTCCCCCGCCGCG
Source organism: Actinomycetospora sp. NBC_00405 (assembly GCF_036044095.1). Taxonomy (NCBI): domain Bacteria; kingdom Bacillati; phylum Actinomycetota; class Actinomycetes; order Pseudonocardiales; family Pseudonocardiaceae; genus Actinomycetospora; species Actinomycetospora sp. NBC_00405. Next base: position 5,294,870 of record NZ_CP107938.1, on the reverse strand, counting down.
CCGGTGACGCCCCCGGCGGCCGGCGAGGTCCTCCCCGCTCCGACCGCTCCCGTGACCGAGGCCCCCGCCGGCGGGACCGAGACGCCCACCCAGCCCGACCCCGGCCCCGCGGCGCCCACCGACCCTGTCGGCGAGACCCCCGTGTCCCCGACCGACCCCGGCCCGACCACCCCCGTGCCCACCGACACCACGCCCACGGGTCCGGGCGGCACGACCGACCCCGGCAGCACCGACCCCGGCCCGACCACCCCCGTGCCCACCGACACGACGCCGACCGACCCGGGTGGCACGACCGACCCGGGTGGCACGACCGACCCGGGCGGCACGACCGGCCCGGGCACCACCGACCCGACACCCACCGACCCGACACCCACCGACACGACGGAGCCGGGTGGCACGCCCGGCCCCGGCACGCCAGACCCCGGCACGCCAGACCCCGACCCGGGCCCCACGACGCCCAGCGACTCCGGCAGCACCGGCGGCTCCGACGACGGCGGTTCGGGCAGCGGCTCGACCACCGAGCCGCCCACCGGCAGCGGCACCGAGACCGGCAGCGGCTCCGACAACACCGGTAGCAGCGGCTCCGACGACACCGGTAGCTCCGGCAGCGGCAGCGGCACGACCGAGCCCGAGGCGTCGACCGGCGAGGACTCCTCCGGATCGAACGGCAGCGGGTCAAGTGACAGCGGGTCGGACAACAGCGGGTCGGACAACAGCGGGTCGAGCTCCGAGGAGCAGCCCGACACGGTGAGCACGGGCAGCGGTTCGTCGTGAGCATCCGCTTCCCGCGTCGTCCGACGAGGCGGGGAGATCGGCGGCGCCTGCACCTGCCGCTCCCCCGTCTCGGCCTCTTCCTGGCGGTCCCGGCCCTCATCACGTTCGTCTGCCTGCTGATGGTCAACGGCATGGTGAACGGGCAGATCGAGAACGACGCGTTCCCGCACGCGCACGAGGGATCGGACACGTCGACGCACGTCCCGGCCACGGTCTCCGAGGGCGGGCCCGTGATGGACGCGTCCTCGCCCACCCCGCACAGCGTCCACATCCCGGCGAACACCATCGTGCTGACGTTCGACGACGGCCCCGATCCCCGATGGACACCGGCCGTCCTCGAGGTCCTGCGGCGGCACGGCGTCCCGGCGACGTTCTTCGTGGTCGGCTCGGAGGCGGCCCGCTACCCGTGGTTGCTGCAGGACATCCGGGCGGCCGGGTCGGAGGTCGGCCTGCACACCTTCACCCACCCCGACCTGTCCACCTCGTCGCGGATGCGGGTCGACCGGGAGCTCACCGAGACGCAGCTCGTCGTCAACGGAGCGACCGGCGAGTCGAGCTACCTGATCCGGCCCCCGTTCTCCTCGACGGCGGGCGCGGTCGACGACCTCGACCTCGCCTCGTTCCAGCTCACCGAGTCGATGGGCTACATGACGGTGCTGTCCGACGTGGACAGCCGGGACTGGCAACGGCCGGGGGTCGACGCCATCGTCCGGAACAGCACCCCGGCTCCGGGCGTCGGCGGCGTGGTGCTCATGCACGACGCCGGCGGGGACCGCAGCCAGACGGTGGCCGCCCTGGACCGGCTCATCCCCACGCTGCAGCAGCAGGGATTCCGGTTCACGACGCCGACGGTCGCGCTCGGCCTCCCGCCCAACAACCGGCCCGCACCCCTCGCGGACCGGGTGCTGGGGCAGACCGTCCTCGCGGCGGTGGGCGCCGCCGGCACGGTCGTCCAGGTGCTCACCTGGGCGCTGGTCGTCGTCGGGGTGCTGATCCTGCTCCGGCTCGCCCTGATGATCGTCATCGCCATCCGGCACAAGCGCCGTCGTCACCGGCGCGACTTCTCCTGGGGCCCGCCCGTCAGCGAGCCGGCGTCGGTGATCGTGCCCGCCTACAACGAGAGCGCGAACATCGCGTCGACGGTGCGATCGCTGGTGGCGTCCACGCACCCCGTCGAGGTGATCGTCGTCGACGACGGATCGACGGACGGGACCGCGGACATCGTCGAGGCGCTCGGGCTACCCGGGGTCCGCGTGCTGCGCCAGACCAACGGCGGCAAGGCGTCGGCGCTCAACAACGGGATCGCGCACGCCCGCCACGAGCTCGTGGTGATGATCGACGGGGACACGATCTTCGCCCCCGACACGATCGCCCGCCTCGTCGAGCCGTTCGCGGACCCGACGATCGGGGCGGTGGCCGGCAACGCGAAGGTCGCCTCCCGCCGCGGGCTCCTCGGACGCTGGCAGCACATCGAGTACGTCATGGGGTTCAACGTCGACCGCCGCGTCTTCGACCTCGGGCACTGCATGCCGACGATCCCGGGCGCGGTCGGGGCGTTCCGGCGCGGGATCCTGCTCGACGTGGGCGGGGTCAGCGAGGACACGCTGGCCGAGGACACCGACCTGACCATGGCGATCTGCCGCCGCGGGTGGTGGGTCGTCTACCAGGAGCACGCGCGGGCCTGGACCGAGGCGCCGGCGAGCCTGGGCCAGCTGTGGCGCCAGCGCTACCGCTGGAGCTACGGGACGATGCAGTCGATGTGGAAGCACCGCCACGCGGTGGTCGAGGGGGGCGCCGCCGGCCGGTTCGGGCGGCGCGGGCTGGCCCACCTCGCGATGTTCCAGGTGATGCTCCCGCTGCTCTCGCCACTGATCGACGTCTTCCTGATCTACGGACTCGTCTTCCTCGACCCGTGGACCACGCTCGCGCTCTGGGGCGCGGTGCTCGCCGTCCAGTTCGTCGCGGCGTTCATCGCCTTCCGTCTCGAGCGCGAGCCGGTGGGGGTGCTGTGGGCGCTGCCGCTGCAGCAGATCGTCTACCGGCAGGTCATGTACGCGGTGCTCATCCGGTCGACGATCACCGCTCTGGCGGGCATCCGGCTGGGCTGGCAGAAGCTCCGCAGGCTCGGCGGGCTCGACACCCTCCTGGCGCGCAACGCCGAGGGGACCGAGCCGGCGGAGCAGGGGCCGCCCACACCCGGATCGGTCGTCGAGGCCCCGCCACCGTTGACCGACGGGGCGGTCCTGCAGCGACGATGAACCGATGAACCGGCGCAGCTTCCTGGTCCTCGGCGGACTGGTCGGTGGCGGGCTGGTCGGCGGCGCGGTCCTCGCGGGGTGCCAGCAGCCCGGGGCGGCCGGGGGTGCACCGGCGGGGAGTGCCTCGTCGGACGTCCCCGGCGTCACCGACCTCGCCGACCCGGGCCGCCTGCGCACCGCGGAGGCCGTCATCAGCTCCTTCGAGAACTCCTCCACGGAGCTGCCCTACGCGTCGGCCCAGGACATCGGCGACGGCCGGGGCATCACGGCGGGACGGGCGGGCTTCACCAGCGGCACGCACGACCTGCTGCTGGTCGTGCGCCGGTACGAGGAGTCGGCAGGCGGGGAACGGACCCCGTTGACCGGGTACCTGCCGGCCCTCATCGCCATCGACGCCGCCGTGACCGCCGGCGGCGACGGGGGCGACACGACGGGTCTCGAGGGCTTCCCCGCCGCGTGGCGGCAGGCGTCGCAGACCGACCCCCGGCTCAACCGGGCCCAGGACGACGTCTACCGACGGCTGTACTTCGACCCGGCCATGGCGCAGGCGCGCAGGATCGGCATGACCTCCGCCCTGGGGCAGCTGGTCCTCCTGGACTCGGCGGTCCAGCACGGCACCGGCACCGACCCGGACGGCCTGGCCACGATGATCGACGAGACCACCGAGGCGCACGGCGGCGTGGAGCAGCCGGACCGGTCCGGGTGGCTGGAGGAGTTCCTGGAGGTGCGCCGGGCCCACCTGCTCGATCCCGCCGACGCGGAGACCGCCGAGGTCTGGCGGAGGTCGGTCCCGCGGGTGGACACCCTCGAGACGCTGCTCGACGAGGAGCGGTTCGACCTGGCGACGCCCCTCGACTGGACGTTCGCCGGCCAGGCCTTCCACGTCGCCGGATAGTTGTTGCGTCGAACGGCACTGCTGGATGGTCCGTCCTCGCGCGAGAATGGCCCCTCACCACGCGGGGGGAGCGTGCGCGTGACCGACCGACCGCGACCCGAGGTCATCGGTCGTGCGCGCGAACGAGAACTGCTCGCCGCCGCGGCCGACCCGCAGCGCACCGACGGCACGGTCACCGTCCTCGCCGGCGAACCGGGCAGCGGGAAGTCCACGCTGCTCGACGAGGTCGTCGGGACGTCGTCGCGCCGGGTCCTGCGCACGGCGGGGGTCGAGAGCGAGGCGGTGCTCCCGTTCGCCGCGGTCGCCGACCTGCTGATGCCGCTCCTCAAGCACGTCGAGGGCCTCCCGGAGGTCCAGCGGGAGGCGCTCGAGATCGCCCTCGCGCTGCGCACCGGCACGGTCGGCAGCCCGCTCGCCGTGTGCGCGGCCGCCCTGGGCACCTTCGCCTCGGCCGCCGACGCCGAGCCGCTGCTGCTCGTCGTCGACGACTTCCCGTGGATCGACGCACCGTCCCAGCAGGTGCTGATGTTCGTGGCCCGGCGTCTCGGGCCGGAGCGGATCGCGCTGCTCCTGTCGGTGCGGTCCGAGGTGCCCGTCGACCCCGGGGTGTGGCGGCTGCCGACGATCGAGCTCGGCCCCCTGTCCACCGAGGAGAGCCGTGCGCTGGTCGAGGCGCTGCCCGTACGGGCGTCGCCCCGTGTGGTGGAGACGATCGTGGAGCGGTGCGCCGGCAATCCGCTCGCCGTCGTCGAGATCGCCCGCGCCGCCGGCCCGGATCTCCTCGTCCCGGACGACGCCGCGGCGCCCGCCCTGCCCCCCGGCTCGGCGCTCGAGCGCACGTGGTCGGCGGCGATCGACGCCCTGCCCGAAGCGAGCCGGACCGCGCTCGCGGTGCTCGCGCACAGCCGGACCCCGTGCCGGGTGCAGCTCGAGCCGGTCTTCCGCGACCTGGGCATCGGGGGCGAGGACCTGGCGCCCGCCGAGCGTCGCCGGCTCGCCCTGCGCGACGGCGAGGAGGTGTGCCTGCGCCACGGCCTGCTCCGCCCCCTGATCGCCGCGCGGACGTCCCATGCCCTGCGGCGCCGGGTCCTGGACGGTCTCGCCCGGCACGCCCCGCCGGACCTTGCCGTCTGGTACCTCGCCGAGGCGGGCGAGCCGCCGGACGACGAGCTCGCGGGGCGTCTCGTGGAGGCCGCACACGCGGCGCGGCAGCGCGCCGGGCTGCTGGCCGCCGCCCGGACCTGGGCGCGCGCCGCGGACTTCACCGCCGACCCGCGGCTGCGCGCCGAGCGCCTGCTCGCCGCCGCCACCGACGCGTCGATGTCGGGCGGCGGGGCGGAGGCGGTCCGCTGGTGCGAGCGGGCGCTGGCCGAGCGCGACGACGTCCTCTTCGCCGCCGACGTCGAGGTCGTCCGCGCCCGGACGTTGAGCTGGCTCGACCCGGCGCGCGCGGTGGACCAGGCCCTCCGGACGGCGGACGCGGTCCTGCCCCACGACCCGCAGCGTGCCGCTCGGCTCTACGGCGAGACGGTGATGCCCCTGACGATGATGGCGCGCCTGCGCGAGACCGAGACCGTGGCCGATCAGGCGCGGGCCCTCGACGTCGGCGACATCGTGACCCTCGCCGACCTGTGCCACACCTACGTCCTGGTGGGGCGACGGGACGAGGCGCATCCCCTGCTCGACGACCTGCTCCGGCGCGCCGACGCGGCCGACCTCCTGTGGGACGCCCCCGCCCTCGCCACCGGCGCGCAGGCCGCGGTGTACCTCGAACGGTTCGACGAGGGCCGACGTCTCGTCGAGCCCGTGGCGACGACGGCCCGGCAGGCCGGGGCGCCGTTGGTCCTCTCGTACTCCCTCGCGGTGCGGGCCGAGGTCGACTGGTGGGCGGGTCGGTGGCCGAGCTCCTACGCGGACGTGACGGAGTGCGTCGCGTGGGCCGACGAGCTCGGTCAGGCGGGCAGCAAGGCCTTCGGCCTGTGCCTCCAGGCGCGGATCGAGGCCGTCCGCGGCGACGCCGGGTCCTGCCGGGCCCACGCCGACGAGGCGATGCGGCTCGCGGTGCCGCTCGGTGTCGAGAGCCTCTTCAGCTACGCGACCGGAGCCCTGGGCGCCGGTGCCCTCGCCGCGGGCGACGTCGCCGCCGCGACGGCCCACCTCGAGCGTGCGCGCCGCCAGTTCGACGAGCACGGCGCACGGAGCCTCCCCGCGGTCCCCTTCGCCGGCGACCTCGTCGACGCGACGGCCCGCGCCGGCGACCGGACGGCGGCCGAGGCCGCGGTGGCGTGGGTCGCCGCGAACGCGGAGCACACCGGGTCGGCGTACGCGGAGGCGATCGCGGCGCGCGGTCGCGGGCTGCTCGCCGACGACCCCGACACCGCCGAGAGCTGGTTCGCCGCGGCCCACCGGGCGCACGAGCGGTTCGCGGCCCCGTACGAGAAGGCCCGGACGACCCTCGCGCACGCGGAGGTGCGCCGCCGGTGGCGACGTCCGGGCGCCGCACGACCGCTGCTGCTCGAGGCCGAGGCGGCGTTCGCCGGGCTGGGGGCGCACCCGTGGACCGAGCGGACCCGCAACGAGCTCGCAGCGACGGGGCACCGGGCGTCCGTCGAGGCCGCCGACGACACGGTCTCCCTCGAGGTCCTGACCCCGCAGGAGTTCCAGATCGCCCGCGGCGTCGCCGAGGGGCTCAGCAACGTCGAGGTGTCCGCCGCCCTGTTCGTCTCCCGGAAGACGGTGGAGGCCCACCTGACCAGGGTCTATCGCAAGCTCGGCGTCCGCTCCCGCACCGAGCTGGCGGCGGAGTTCACGCGCCGTCGCGACACTGAGGGACCTCCCTAGTACCGCGCTCAACCATCACTCGACAGGATCAACGGCGAACACGGGGAGTACACGGGGGGAGGGGGTGGCGATGAACGCATCGACGAGCGAACGGCCGGCGTTCACGGGTTTCCACCACTACGCCCCCCTCGTCCGCGACCTCGACGCCAGCGCGGCGTGGTACGAGCGCGTGCTCGGGCTGACCCACGCCGGGACGCGGTGCCCGGAGGACGAGGAGATCGACGGCGTCCTGCTGTCCGATCCCGACTCCGGGGTCGCGATCCGGCTGCAGCGCGCCGGCCAGGGGCAGCCGCCGTCGCACACCGCCTTCTCGGTGGCGTCACGGTCGCAGCTCGACACCTGGGCGGGCTGGCTCGACGGGCTCGGGGTGACCCACGGCGGCGTCGTCGACGTCGGTGCTCCGGAGCCCTACGCCTACCTCGTGTTCCACGATCCGGACGACCTCCCGCTGGTGCTGGTGCACGTGGCGGGGTGACGTCCATCAGGGCCGCGGAGCGCGGTGCACACGGCGGGGGGCGTGTGTCGGGGGACGACGCGGGGGGCGTCGTGCACCGGGCTCCGTGTTCCCGGCTCCGGCGGCGAGGGGGGCGCCGCCGGAGCCGGGTGCAGGACGGGGTATCCCGGCGGCATGACCGATTCGCTCGCCCGGGTTCTCGGCCCGGCGCTGCACAGCGTCGCCCGCGACGGCGTGGCCCACGAGCCCGGCGTGATCCCCGAGGGGTTGCGCCGCGACGTCCTCGCCGAGCTCGACGCCGAGCACTACGTCGCCCTGCCGTCGGTGGAAGGACCGCACCGCGTGCGCCAGCAGGGCGAGCACCTCGTCCTGGTCGGCGACGAGATCACCGCCCGCCCCGCCGTGCACGCCCTGCACCGGGCCGTGGTCGCGGCGACCGCTCCGCACGTGCCCGCGTGGCAGCCCGACGAGGTGACCGTCCAGCGCTACGCGCCCGGGAGCTCGGGCATCTCGACCCACCTCGACGGGCGCCGCCACCGCCACCTCGTCGCGATCCTCACGCTCGAGGGGTCGGCGACGCTGCGCCACTGCATCGACCGCGAGGGCACGACCGCGCAGGCGTGGGACGCCGACGCCGGGAGCCTGGTCCTGCTGCGCGGTCCCGGGCTGGCCGGGCTCTCCGACGGGCGGCCGCTGCACGCCGTCGACGGCCCGCGCGAGCGGCGCCGGACGTCGCTGACGCTGCGCGCGACCGCGCCGCGGGACGTCACATCCCGAGGCTGAGGTGCAGGTCGATGCCCAGCAGCACCAGGGGCCAGAGGAACAGCGCGAGGAGGAAGGACAGCAGCGACGACAGATCGGTGATCCCGTAGCCGTTCGACAGCGCGACCACCAGACCGATGATCAGATAGATGACGGTGCCCAACGAGACGCTTCGGTTCCGGCGCATCGCTCTCTCCTGTCCTCGGTGTGGGGCACAGCCAACACCGGTCGCGCACCGTGTCGACGGAGGGTCGCGCACTCGGGCGCGGTCCTGGAGCCGGCCGTCGCTGATACTGCTGCCGAGCAGGGGATCGTTATCTTTCCGTGATGCTCGCTGGGGCTCGCGAGAGCCTTCGGTGGGCCGTCACTGTCGGGGGTCGGGGCTAGCGTTCTTCTCGTGAGCATCGACTACGGTGTCCGGGTCGGCCTGGTGGCCGAGCTGGACGCTGTCGCGCCCGGCGCGGAGCTGGCCGCTGCTCTCGAATCTCTCTCCCCGGCCGCGTTGACCGGAGAGGACCTCGCTGCCTACGTGCGGGGCCGGTGGCGGTTGCAGAACCGGGCGACCGCCGAGCTGCTCGAGGCGATCCATCATCTGGGCCGGGCGCAGGACGGGCGCACCGAGCGCCTCGCGGCGTGCGACGAGTACTCCGGCGACGAGGTCTCGGCGCAGCTGGGCTGGTCGCGCACCATGTCGAGCCGCAAGCTCGACCTGGCCGACGATCTGCAGGAGCGGCTGCCCGAGGTCGGCGACGCGCTGTACGCCGGGTGGCTCGACGAACCCAAGGCCCGCACGATCTGCGACCAGACCCGCGACCTCGCCGACGACCACGCCCACCAGGTGTGCCGGATCGTGCTGCCCGAGGCGCCGGAGCTGCCGGTCGGGGCGTTGATCGAGCGGATCGAGCAGGTCGCGACGGCGCTGGACCCGGAGTGGGCCCAGCGGCGCCGCCAGCGCGCCGAGGCCCGGGCGCGGGTGATCCTCTCGCCGACCCCGTCGGGTACCGCGAACCTGTCGTTCTGCGACGCGCCCGCCCCCGATGGCATCGCTTCCCGGGCCCGCATCGACGCGCTCGCCGCGGCCGTGCGCCACCTCGGGGTCCTGGTCCCGATCAACCAGCTGCGCCTGCAGGTCGGGATGCGGCTGCTCGACGGCTCCACCGCCGGCATGGACGACCGCACCATCGCCCTGCTGCTCGCCGCCGAGCACCACGCGCACAACACCCCCGACGACCCCGACGACGAGCCCGATGACACCGGTGACGACGGCCCCGATGACGATGGCCCGGACGACGGCGGCCCGGACGACGGCGGCCCCGACGACGACGGCGGCCCCGATGACGACGGCCTCGACGACGACGGCCCGGACGACAACGGCCCAGTCTCGACCGTGCCCGCGCCGCGGTCACCGTCGGAGCAGGGCGTCCTCGATCTCCCCGACCTGCCTGACGCGCCCGAACCCGCGGTGCCGCTCGACCCACCCGACACCGGCCCGGGCCGGATCCGGGAGGGCTGCGTCGAGGTGCGGCTGCGGCTCACCACCGCCCTCGGGCTCGACCAGCACCCCGGCAGCGTCCCCGGCTACGGGGCCGTCCTCGCCGGGGACGCCCGCACGCTCGCCCTGCGACACCGTGACGGCGAGTGGCGTGTGGTGGTGACCGACGACCAGGGCCGACTCCAGCACGTCCTGCTCGCCCGGCGCCGACCTCCCGGCCCCCGCGGCCGGCATCGGGTGCGGGGACGCAGGGCATCGATCGTCGAGCTCCAGGTCCCGACGACGGTGCTCGCCGCCTTCGACCCGGACGACCACCCCGACTGGGCGCCACTCCTCCGAGAACTGCAGCAACGGCTCGCCGAGCTCGGGCGCCCCGGCGCACCACCCGACCAGGACGCCGGACCCGAGGACCGGGCACGACGGCGGCCCGGCGCCGAGCTCGACCGCTGGATCCGGGTCCGCGACCGGTACTGCGTCGCACCCTGGTGCCGGCGCCCCGCCCACAACGCCGACCTCGACCACACCCTCGCCCACGCCCGGGGCGGGCCCACCTCGTCCTGGAACCTCGGCGCCTGGTGCACCCACGACCACCGCGCCAAACACCACGCCGGCTGGACGGTGCGGCAGCCCGCTGCCGGCCGGTTCGTCATCCGCACCCGCGCCGGCATCACCTACACCAGCCACCCGAAAACGGATCACCGAGCCACTCCCGACGCCCCGTCCCGCCACCGCGCCCCGACCCCTCCCCGACGACGGCTGGTCCGACGACCGCACCGACATCCACGACGACATCGACCCCGACTGGTTCCAGAAACTCACCCAGAAGGTCCGTCCAACGTCCACCATCCCGACCCGCAGCTGCTACGACGACGAGCCACCGTTCTAGCGTGCCGAGGTCCGATGGGCCGCCCGCTGCGCGGGATGGCCTACCGTCGCGCCGGTGAACCGACGCGGCTTCCTGGTCCTCGCCGGGCTCGCGGGGTGGGCCGTCACCAGCGGGTGCGGGGCGACGGACGCCGCCGCCGGCCACCCGGAGCGCCTCCCGGGCCTCGCCGACCCGGACCGCCGACGCGTCGCCGAGGCGGTCATCAGTACGTTCGAGAACTCGACGATCGAGCTGCCGTACGCCGCTGCCCACCGCCTCGACGACGGTCGCGGCATCACCGCGGGCCGGGCCGGCTTCACCAGCGGCACCCACGACCTCCTGCTCGTCGTGCAGCGCTACGCCGCAACGGCCGGCAACGACACCGCCGTGAGCCGGTACCTCCCCGCGCTGAGGGCCATCGACACCAAGGTGGCCGACGGCGGCGACGGGTCGAGCACCAAGGGCCTCGACGGGTTCGAGGACGCCTGGCGCACGACATCGCAGACCGATCCGCGCCTCAACGCCGCGCAGGACGCCGTCTACGACGACCTGTACTTCCGCCCGGGCATGGACCGCGCCCGGCGTACCGGCCAGACCACCGCCCTGGGCCAGCTCGTCATCCTCGACACCGCCGTGCAGCACGGCCTCGGCTCCCCGGACGGCCTGGACGCGCTGATCAGGCAGACGAACGCGAAGGCGGAGGGCGCGGAGCCCGTCGCGTGGCTGCGCACGTTCCTGCAGGTCCGGAGGGCCGATCTCGAGAACCCGGTCGACGAGGAGACCACCGAGGTCTGGCGGGAGTCGATCCCCCGCGTCGACACCCTGGAGACCTTGCTGCAGCAGCAGCGGTTCGACCTGGACGCGCCGCTCGCCTGGACCTTCGCCGGCGGACGCTTCAGCCTCCCCGCATAGCACCGGGAGGGCGCCGTCCCACGCGGTTCCATGTCGAGGGATCGTTCCACGAACGGGTGACTCTGCGTCTATTGGTGATAACGAGTCGTAGTGCCTGCCCGATGGCCTGGTTGCGGAACACGCGATCAACCATCGAGAGCTGGGAGCACCCTCACGTGAGCAAGCACCGCAGGCCCACCGCTGCCGCTGTCGGCGGGATGACCCTCGCCGTGGCCGTCCTGCCCCTCTTCGGCGGCACCGCTGCGGCGGAGACCTTCACCGAGTGCCAGACCCGCCGTGCCGAAGCGGTGGAGGTCCTGAACGGGCAGCGCGCCGACATCGCTCCCGGCCAGGCCGCGCTCGCCGAAGCCCGCACCACGCTGGCGGACGCGGTCTCCGCGCGGAACGCCGCGCAGGATCCCGCCCGGGAGGCGCGGCGCGCCCTGCCCGGCCTCGAGGCCGCCGTCGCGGCGGCCCGGGGCGAGCTGGACTCCGCACAAGAGGCCGAGCGGGAGGCCCGCGACGAGCAGTCGGCGGCGCAGGCCGCCGTGCGGGCGGCGAACGCGCTGCCGAAGGACACGGCCGAGCAGCGCGCCGAGCGCCAGGAGGCGATCCAGGCGGCGCAGTCCCGGCTTGAGGCGGCCCGCGAGGCCACCGCAGAGGCGGTCTCGGTGAAGAAGGCCGCCAGCAGCGCCCTGTCGGAGGCGAACCAGGCGGTGCAGCAGGCGAACGAGGCCATCGCCGAGCTCGGGGACGCGGAGGACGCGGTCGACGCGGCTCGGACGGGGCTGGCCGCGGCCCGGTCGGCGCTCGACACCGAGCAGGCCGAGGTCCGTGAGGCTCGCGCGGCGGTCGACGCCATCACCTGCGAGCGCCCCGAGCCCGCCCCGGCCGAGCCCGCCCCGGGTCACGACCCGCACGGGCCTCAGCACCACGACGCCGGCCACCACGGTGACCACGGCGACTCCGGTTCCGGCGGCCACGACGACGTGAACGTCGAGGTCGTGAACGAGCAGGTCACGCAGGTCGGATGGCACGGCGGCGAGTGGCACGGTGGCGAGTGGCACGGCGGCCAGTGGCACGGCGCCGCATCACACGACACCGCCGACGTTGAGCACACCGCCGAGGTGGAGTACACCGCCGACGAGTCCGACTACCCCGTGGGCGGGGTCGACGCCGGAGACGGCTCGTCCGCCGGCGGGCACATCGGGCTGGCCGTGGCCGGCATGACCGCGCTCGGCCTGACCGGAGCCGGTGCGGGCGTGTACGCGTGGCGCCGGCACCAGCTGAACTGACTGAGCGCGCGCACCTGCTGCACGACACCGTGACCCCGCCGCCGGCTTCGACAGCGGGGTCTCGGCCGTTGTCGGACCTTCGCCGGGAGACGGTTCAGCCCCCCGTCGTAGATCCCTCGCAGGGCTCACCCGGGCTCGCGGGCCGGACCTGCACCGTCGCGGCGTCGACCCGGCCGGCCTCCCGCAGCACGGCCACGAGACACCCTCCGTAGCACGCGGTCTCACTGATCGCGTACAGCAGGCAGGTCGTGACGAAGTCCCCCGTGACGAGCGCCCCTCCCGTCACGGCGGCCAGCGCGACGACGGCCCGGACGACCTGGAGGCGGAACAGCACACCTTGGCGGCCGATCATGATCAGCAGAGGGACGAGGGGCGCCGTGGTGATCTGTAGGGCGAACGGCACGGCGAGGACGGCGGTCACGGTGCCGACCGCGGCGTACTCCGCCCCGAGCACCGTTCCGGCCCAGCGGGGCGCGGCGACGATGAGGACCACCGCGACCATCGAGGCGCCCCCGCCGAGCACGGCCAACTGACGCAGCACCGCGCGGCGCAGCTCGCCGCGGGGAGCGCGGACGTGGGGCGCGAGCAGGCTCTGCGCCACCTGCCCCAGAGCCTGGCCCACCAGGGCGGTGGGCGCGCCGGCGATGCGCTGGGCGAGTCCGACGTACCCGGCCGCCGCGACACCGAAGAACGGGGCCGTCAGCAGGGTCATCGTCTGCATCGACAGGACCCAGATCGACTGGGCCCCGACGGTCACCAGCGTGTCGCGCGGGGACAGCGCGACACCGCCCGGCGCGCTGCCCGCACCCGGTGACCGGGTCACGGCGATCGCCACCAGCCTCCCCACCAGCACCGCCGTCCCCAGGGCCACCGCCGAGCCGACCAGCACTCCGGCCGCGACCTGCAGGCCGGCCCCGAGCACCCCGCTGAGCAGGTTCCGCACGGCGAGGGCGGACCGGCGCTCCTCCCGGATCAGGACGGCGTTGTCCAGCACCGTCCCGCCGTAGGCCAGGAGCAGCAGGCCCGTCGTCAGCGCCACCACCGCGGGGTCGGCCGCCCCCAGGAGCGCCGCCCCACCCGCGACGACCACTCCGAGCCCCGCCACCGCCCCGAGGGCGGCCAGACCGACCCGCCGCAGCCCGGCCACCTGCCCGCGTGTGTCCGCCACCGGGATGCGGAACTCGTGGCACAGCGTCGCCGCGGGCTGCAGGACGACGGCGACGGCCGCGGCGATCTGGAACAGACCCATCTCGGCCGGATCCACCAGTCGCGTGAGCACCGGGACGGCGGCGACGAGGCAGAGCTGCCCGGTCACCTGGCCGAGGAGCAGCCGGACGAGCGCCGATCTCACGCGAGTTCCCGGACCACCCGGGCCACCCGGTCGGAGACGAGGTCCCAGTCGTGGCGCGAGACCCACGCCGCCGGCATGCGCAGGCGCCCGCCGGTGATCACCGCCTTCTCCATCGCCTCCGCCCACTCGCCGGGGTCGGTGGCGACCTCGACGGCGCAGCCCGTACCGGCGGCGATCTCCGCCACCGGCGCGCACCCGGCCCAGTGCACGACGCGGGTGCCGCACGACATCGCCTCGAGCACGGGCAGGCCGAAGCCCTCGCGGATCGAGGGCATGAGCAGCGCGACGCTGCCGCGGTAGAGGCGGGCGAGCTCGTCGTCGGTCACCCCGGAGCGCACCTCGACCCGGTCGCCCACGCCGGCCCGGCCAGCGAGCTCGGTCATGGCGTCCGGCGACGGCCCCACGACCACCAGCCCCGGGTCCGGGCACCGTGCGAGCGCTGCGAACACCACCTCGACGTTCTTGTGCGCCTTGACGTTGCTCACCAGCGTGAAGGTCGGGCGGGAGAAGACCTCGGCCTCACCGTCAGGCGTGAAGGCGGGCGAGCAGCCGTTGCCCACGACCTCGACGTCGACGGCCGGGGCCCGACCCCCCAACCACTCCTCGATGGCCGCGCGGGAGGCCTCCGAGACCGTGAGCACCCGTCCGGCCCGCACGATCTGCGGCCGCACCACCCGCTTGTAGTAGAGCTCCTTGAGACGCGAGCCGTCGTCGAGGTGGATCAGGTCGTGCACGGTGACCAGCTGGCGCGCCCGGGCAACTCCCGCGTTGGACCCAGGGCTGACGATCACGTCGCGCGGACCGGGGCGCAGCCGTCCGGCACGCACACAGTCCAGTGGCGTCGTCGCGGACCCCGTCACCGGGAGGCGACGCACGGGTGCCCCGACCCGGGCGGGCAGCCGGGCTAGCACCTCTCGCGCGAACCGCGCGATGCCGTGGTCGCCGGCCCGGCGATCGTCGACGTAGATCATCTACACGGCCCTCTCGAGCGGGATCGGGGCAGGGGACGACGGCGTCCTCGTCGCCGCGACGACGACCGCGCCCCCGAGGACGGCGACCAGCAGGAACACGACGATCCCCTGGCTGAACAGGAAGGTCCGCCAGAGCTCGGCCACGCCGTACCCGACGACCCCGCCCGCGGCCACCACGACCGACCGGTAGCGGGCGAGGTGTCCGAGCAGCGCGCCGATCACGGCCGTGGACAGCGCGAGGGCGAGCAGCCCGACGTAGCCGTAGTCGGAGAGCACGTCGGCGAAGGCCGAGTTGGTGGTCAGGGTGTTCGCGACGTCGACGGTCGAGGCGTACCGCTCGCCGGCGCGCGGCAACCCGTCGGTCGCGATCACGAAGTCGTCGCCGCGTTCGTGACGCAGGACGTAGCCGTCGGGCGTCTGCTCGGCGTCCTGGGGCGCGCGCAGGAACGTCGGCACCCACAACCCGACGGCGTGCGCGGCGTCGTACTGCTCCGGGTAGCGACCGCTCGCGATCGCGTCCGCGACGCCCAGCGACACCTGGAACGGGGCGCCGAGGTAGGTCAGCAGCTGGTAGCCGTTGGCGGCGAGCGGGCTGTCGACGCCCTGGGCGGTGTAGTAGTTCTCGTTGCGCAGCGAGTTCAGCACGGTGAGCGCGCCGAACAGCACCAGGCCGGCGACGGCGAGAGCCGACCAGCGCACCCGCGCTCCGGGCCGGCGGGAGCAGGACAGGAACAGGTACACGACGACGGCCATCAGCACGGCCAGCCGGGAGGCGAACAGCGCGTTGACGGCGAGCAGGAGCACGCTGCCCGCCGCCTCGGCCGGACCGACGAGTCCCCGTCGCCAGAGGTGGATCCCCATGGGCGCGGCGAGGGCGGTCGCGTAGCGCAGTGTCGCCGGTCCGGCGGCGCCGCCGAGCGCGGCCTTGAGGTCGTTGCCGGTGCTGCCCTCGAGGGCGGCGAGGACGTCGACGGTGGACGCGGCGACGACCAGCGAGTACCCGACCCCCGCGACGGCGACGACCGCGACCAGCCGGAACAGCCGCCGCTCCAGCACCGGGTCGTGGTCGAACCGCGCGAGCACCGCCGGCTGCGGCGCCGCCGCCCCGCACCGGTGACCGAGCACGAGCAGCCCGGTGCACAGCAGGTACCACCCCGCGAGCACGACGAGCCCGCCGAGGGAGACGTCGGCGCGCTGGGAGAACCCGCGCAACGTCGTGGACCCGCCCGGCACCGCCCACGCCAGCGCGCTGAGCAGCACGGGCGCGAGCAGCAGCACCCCCGGGTGGAGGGCGAGGCGCAGTGGCATCAGACAGGCATCAGGACCCGGTGACCGCGCCGGCGACCGCGCTGGTCATGGCGGCGTCGAAGACGCGGGCGTCGAAGCGTCGGGCGTGCTCGGCGACCGGAGCCCGCGGCAGCCGGGACGCGGTGTCCACCGCCTCCCGCAGCGAGCGCGGCGAGGCGGCGTCGAAGACGGCACCGACCGGCCGCCCCGCGAGGGTCTCCAGGGCACCCCCCTCGGCGTTGACCACCACCGGCGTACCGGTGGCCATCGCCTCGACCGGCATGATCCCGAAGTCCTCGATGGGCGGGAACACGAACACCCTCGCGCGCTGGTAGAGGCTGTAGAGCAGGGCGTCGGACGGGTCGACGACCAGGTGCACCGGCACCCGGGCCGCGGCAGCGATCTCGCGCAGGTGCCCCTCCTCCGGGCCCCCGCCGGCGAGGACGACCGGGAGACCGACGGCCTCGCCCGCGCGGACCACGAGGTCGAGTCGCTTGTAGGGGATGAAGCGCGAGGCGCCGAGCACGAAGTCGTGCGGGAGTGCCGCGGCGGTCCCGGCGTCGCGCCCGCTGAGGCGGCTCCGCCAGTCGCATTCCGACGCGATCCGCTCCACCTCGACGGGCGGGTGGACGACGCTCGCCTCCCGGCTCCAGGTCCGCGCGATGCGCCGCGCCACGTACTGGCTGTTGGCGATGACGGTGTGCGCGTCCGCGGCCCGGCGGCGATCGACGGCACGCAGCAGGGGGCTCGCCGCCCGGGCGACGCGGCTGCCGCCGCGGGCGTCGAGGTCCGGCTCCCACACGTAGCGGGCCGGCGTGTGGACATAGAGGATCTTGCGCATGCCCGGGGCGCAGGAGAACCGCACGTGGTGGGCGAAGCTGTGGGTGCTCACGACCGCCCAGTCGTAGGAGCCGCGCATCCGGTGCGACCACACCAGCGGCATGAGCGGGAGGGCGAGCGCCTTGTGGCGACGCAGGGGTGTCCGGGCCAGCCAGGTCTCGCGCACCGTACGGCCGGGGAACCGGTCCCGACGGTCGTCCCACAGGCACAGGACGTCGGCCTCGGGGAAGTCGTCGACGAGGCGTTCGAAGACCTGTTCCGAGCCGCCGGTGCGCGCGAGCCACTCGTGGACGAGCAGTCCGCGGCCCGGGAGCGGGGCGGTGCCCGTCGCCGGGGGCGGGAGCCGGCGGAGGCGGGCGTCCACGGTCACGAGCGGCTCCGATCTGCGAGGCGGTCGGCCCGGTGCCCGGGGCCGCCGTGCTCGGGTCCGGCGTGCTCGGGTCTGGCGTGCTCGGGTCCGGCGTGCTCGGGTCTGGCGTGCTCGGGTCCGGCGTGCTCGGGTCTGGCGTGCACCCGCACCCGGGGCGACGGCCGGGAGGAGACGACGGCCGGGCCCGGGCCGGACGGGGAGGCCGGCAGGTTGCCGTACCCGCCGGCGTCGGCAGGCGCCGATCGCGCGGGCGCCATCGTGAGCACGGCCCCCAAGGCCCGCGCCGACACGGCGCGCAGGGTGTCGGCGGACTGCGCGAGCTCGGTCCGCGACGTCCGTCCCGACCGGCACAGCAGCAGGACGCCGTCGACCAGCGGTGCCACCGCGGTGGCGTCGCTGACGGCGAGCAGCGGCGCGGTGTCGATCACGACGTGGTCGTGGCGCTCCCCCATCTCGGCGACGAGGCGGCGCATCCGGTCCGAGGCGAGCAGCTCGCTCGGGTTGGGGACGAGCGGCCCGCTGGCGAGCACGTCGACACCCGCCGCCGTCGGCTGCACCGCGTCGCCCACCTCCACCCGTCCGGCCAGCACGCCGGTCAGCCCCACCGCGCGTGGCAGGCCGAAGCGCTCGGCCACCGCGGGCCGTCGCAGGTCGGCCTCGACGAGCAGGACGCGGCTCCCGCCGGCCGCGAGCGCCACGGCGAGGTCGCAGGCGAGGGTCGTCTTGCCCTCGCCGGACACCGAGCTGGTCACGGCCAGGACGCGTGGCGGATGGTCGACGTCGACGTACTGCAGATTGGTCCGGAGCCGACGCGCGGCCTCGGCGGTGGGTGAGCGCGGCGCGTCGCGGGCGGGCACGAAGGCAGCCGCGCCGTCGGCGGGCACCGACTCGGCGTAGGTCGTGGCCAGCAGCGGGAGGCCCGTCGTCTCGCGCACGGTGCGCGCCGAGGCCACCGAGGTGTCGGTCGCGTTCCGGGCCAGGGCGAGCAGGACCCCCGCGACGAGCCCGCCGAGCAGCCCGAACGCCACCGGGACGGGCCACGCGGGCGAGGTGACCTCCGCCGAGTCGGCGGGCTCGACGACCCGCACGCTGACCGGCGGAACCGCGCCCGGGCGCAGCGGACGCTCGAGCTCCTCGACCGCTCCGGGCAGGACCTGGCCGACCGCGTTGGCGATCCGCACGGCCTGCTGCGGGTCGTGGCTCGACACGGTGACGTCGAGCAGCACCGAGTCCTGCTCGCTCGACGCGGTGAGGTCCTCGGCGAGCTCGTCCGGCGTGGTGTCCAGGCCGAGGTCGCGGATCACCGCCTTGGTCACGCGCGGGCGGGTGACCAGCTCGACGTAGGAGATGACGCGGGCCTGGGAGAACTGCGCACCCTGGTAGGCCTCGGCGCTGTCGCCCCCGCTCTGCGCCGCGACGTAGAGCGAGATGCGGGCGCTGTAGGTGGCAGGTACGACGAACACGACCAGCAGCGCGGCGGCGAGGCCGAGCACGACCCCGAGCGCGACCCACCACCACCGTGCGCGCAGGACATGCAGGTGGTCGAGCAACGTCGGGGCGGACCGGGCCACCGGGACGCCGCGACCGTTGTCACCGTCCGCGGGCAAGGAGCACCTCCGAGACGGTGCGCAGCAGCACCTTGACGTCGAGCCACAGCGACCAGTTCTCGACGTAGTAGTTGTCGAAGCGGGCGCGATCGGAGATGGGGGTGTCCCCCCGCAGACCGCTGACCTGGGCCAGGCCGGTGAGTCCCACGGGCACCCGGTGCCGGGGCCCGTAGTCGATGTACCGGTCGGAGAACTGCTCGACGAAGTGGGGACGCTCGGGGCGGGGGCCGACCAGCGCCATGTCGCCGCGCACGATGTTCCAGAGCTGGGGGAGCTCGTCGAGGGACGTGCGCCGCAGGAACCGGCCCACCCGTCCGACCCGATGGTCCTGGGCGATGTTCCACTGCGTGGCCGATTCCGTCTCCGTGGTCGGCTTCATCGACCGGAACTTCAGGCACTGGAAGTGCCGGCCGTCCCGACCGACGCGCTCCTGGCGGAAGATCACGCCCGGACCGCCCTCGAGTCGGACGGCCAGGGCGCACAGCGCCATCAGCGGCGACAGGGCGAGGAGCGCCGTCCCCGCCAGCACGACGCCGGTGATCCGCTTGACCACCCGCGCGAGCCCGTTGAGGGAGGGCCGGCGGATCCGCAGGACCGGGATGGAACCGATGTGGTCGGCGACGCCCGTCTGGGTGTGCAGCGAGTACAGGCGCGGGACGACGAGGATGTCGCAGGACGCGCAGTCGGGTTCGCGCAGGAGGGCGAGGAGCTCGAGGTCGCTGCGATGCCCACCGGTGACCAGGAGGACGTCGACCCCGTACGTGGCGACGGCCTCGCTCAGGGCGGACACCGGGCCGAGACGGGGGACGACGAACATCGCCTCCGAGCGGTCGCAGTCGTCGACGAATCCGACGACGTCCAGGCCGTAGCGGGCGTGGCGACGCAGCAGGGTCGCCAGCTCGGCGGCCGTCACGCCCCCGCCGACGAGGATCGTCGGGTGCGCCACCAGCCTCCGGCGCCGGGCCCAGAGGAGGGCGCTCGTCGTGGCACAGCGGCCGAGCACCACGTGGACGATCACCGGGAGCGTCAGCACCAGGGCGACCGTGCCCGCGTTGTCGCGGGAGGTGATCGCCGTCGGGTCGACCGCCAGGAACCAGAGCGCGCGCAGGGTGCCGACGATCGCGATCACCACGAGCAGGTGGCTCACGATGCTGGGCAGCTCGTCGAGCACGCTGAGATGGAGCTTGGCGCGGTAGCGGCCCCCGACCGAGAAGGCCAGCACCGTGAGCACCGCGGTCAGCGCGAGCGGGAGGATGTGGCGGGGGAACCACAGCGCCGGGGAGACGGCCATGAGGGCGTCGACCGGCAGCACGAGCATCCAGGCCTGCAGCCCCCAGCGCGACCACCGCCCTGCGGGTCGGGGCGGTGGCGCGACGACGGAGGGCACGGCGCCCTGCCCCGACAACGGCTCGGCCAGCCGACCGATGTTCTCGGCCACGAGTTCGGTTCCCCCCACCGGCATCGCTTTCCTGCCGAACGCGATACGCGCTGAGTTACGACATTCGAGCCAGTGGCTCTGCGTCGTTCGGCGTAATCACGCTAAGCGAGGGACCATGACCGAGCAGCTCGAGGACTCCCTTTCACTCCATCGAGCATCGAGAGGGGCCCGACACGTCACCGGGTTGGCCGAGGGACGCCGTCCCCGCCACGATGGCTCGATCCCAGCGCGTGGAGGTGGACGGGTGGCCCGAGGTCGATCGAACACGGTGTTCTCGGCGGGGTTCTTCGCCGACGAGGGGTGGGACTTCGCCGTCCGGATCGCGCTGGGCCAGTGCGCCTCCGGCGGCGCCGACGCGGGCGAGGTGCTCGCGACCGTCGCCCGAATCCACGGCGGGAAGAGCTGGACCCCGGAGTGGTCCTCCCGCGCCGAGCAGCTCGGGGGCACCGCCGAGCAACGGGCCCAGCGGGGCGACGAGCGCGGCGCCGCGGCGGCGTTCCTCCGGGCGGCCGGCTACGGGGCCCTCGCCCTCGACGGTCTCACCGGCGACGAGGACTCCGAGCGCCTCACCGCCGCCTTCCGCGCCCACCGCGCGAGCTGGGAACGGTTCGTCGACTGCTCGGCGGGGCGTCACGAGCGGGTCGCGGTGCCCTACGAGGACACCACGCTGCCCGGCTGGCTGCTGCGCCCGGACGCCTCGGGCAGGGCGCGCCCGACGCTGGTGATGACGAACGGCAGCGACGGTCCGGTCACCTCGCTGTGGGGCAGCGGGGCGGCGGCCGCTCTGGAGCGGGGATGGAACGCGTTCGTCTACGACGGGCCGGGCCAGCAGTCCCTGCTCTTCGAGCGCGGAGTCGGGTTCCGTCCGGACTGGGAGGCCGTCCTCACCCCGGTGGTCGACGCGCTCGTCGCGCGCGACGACGTGGACGCCGACCGGCTGACCGGCTACGGCATCAGCCAGGCCGGCTACTGGCTACCGCGTGCCCTCGCCTTCGAGCACCGCCTCGTCGCCGCCGTCGCCGACCCCGGGGTGGTCGACGTGTCGACCGCGTGGACCGAACGCCTGCCGGCGAGCATGGTCACGATGCTCGAGCAGGGCGACCGGGAGAAGTTCAACCGGAACATGCGGCTGCCGCTTCTCATGCCGTCGGTCGCCCGCACCCTGCGCTCCCGCGCCCGCCCCTTCCGGTGCGACGACTGGTTCGACACCTTCACCGAGGCCCGCCGCTACCGGCTGACCCCGGAGCTGGCCGACGCGATATGCACGCCCCTCATGGTCACCGACCCGGAGGACGAGCAGTTCTGGCCCGGTCAGGCCCAGCAGCTGGCCGACCTCGTGCCCGGCTCGCACCACGTGCGGTTCCTGGCCGCCGAGGGCGCGAACATCCACTGCCAGCCGATGGCCCGGCTGCTCACCCACGAGCGGATGTTCGCCTGGCTCGACGAGCAGCTCGCGACGTCCGGATCCTGACGCGAGCAAGGGCGTGCCGCCGACGCGTCCACCACGCGCGGGCGGCCGCGCGCAGACGCCGGAGCGGACCGTCGGGCGGCTCGGCCGGCTCGCTGGGGGTCGGGACGGGAACGACCCGGTCGAGGAAGTCGACCAGCGCGCCGGTGAAGGCCTCGGGGGCGTCCAGGTTGCTCAGGTGCGAGGCCGACGGGATCACGACGAGCTCGACGCGGGGGTCGCGACGGGCCCAGCGCCGCGCACCTGCGGCGATGTCGCCGACGCGGTCGCCGTCGCCGTGGACGAGCAGCGTCGGCACCGGCAGCCGGTAGCCCGGTTCGGCGCGCAGGGCGTCCGAGACCAGCGACGACAGCACGCCGACGGTCGTCCCCTGGGGCATCGCCGCGGTGGCGTCCCGGACGTATCGGCGCGCGTCGCGGTCCCGGGCGGTGACGCGGCCGGCGGCGTGCAGGAAGAGCCGGCGCGGGTACCAGGCCAGGGAGCGCACGGCCGCGAGCGCAGCCACGTTCTCGGCGGGGAGACGGACCCCGCTGTTGCAGGTCGCGTCGGCCACCACCAAGGCGTCGACGCGCTCGGGGTCGCGGCGCACGACCTCCTGCGCGATGTTGCCGCCCAGGCTCAGGCCGACCAGCGCCAGTGGCTCCGGTGCCAGCGCGTCGAGCAGCGCCAGCACGTCGTCGACGGCGTCGTGGAAGCGGAAAGCACCGGAGGCCGTCGACGCCCCGTGGTGGCGCAGGTCCACCGTGACCACGCGGTAGCGGTCGCGCAGGACACGGACCTGCGGTCGCCACGCGTGGTGGTCGAGGGCCGCGCCGTGCAGCAGGAGCACCGTCGCCGCGTGCGGTGGCCCCTCGACCCAGTACGACACCGTCGCGTCCGGCCGGTCCAGGGTCCGAGCGGTCATGAGCCGTCCTCCGTCGACGCCACTGCGGGCATCGGGTGCAGGCTGGACCGCCGGGGCCGAGCCGTCCCGTGGCGGTCACCGACACCGTCACGCGCGACCCCGGCCCGGTCAAGCCGTGCGCACCCTGCGACCGTTGCTCCCGGGCCGCTGGCACCCCCTGCCCCGTGCCGCGGTGCTGGTCACGGGCCCGCACCGCCGGCGGCGGTGACGGGGGTGGCGCCGACCACGTGGGTCACCGCCGGCTGAGCACCACGAGCTGCTCGCGCGGAATCTCCGTCGTCCTCGGCTCCGCCGCCGTCGGCGCGGCCGGGAGCAGGTCCTCCAGCCCACCGACACGGCGCAGCTTCTGCCACCCCAGCCGGATGCCGCCGACCGCCGTGACCATCGACCGGATCACCACCGCGTACATCAGCTGCCGGTAGACGATCTGCTGCAGCGGCAGGAGCCACAGCACGCGCAGCGGCTCCCGCTCGAGCCGGAAGGCGATCACCGCGGCGACGAGCTGGATCGCCTGCACCGACGACCACGCGATCAGCGTCGTCACCGGGTCGAGGAAGAGCAGCCCGTAGATCAGGAAGATGTCGACCAGCGGCGCGAGCAGCGGCAGCAGCACCTGGAACACCGCGAGGTGCCCCAGGCCGGCCCGGCCGAAGCGACCGGACGCGCCGGTCTCGAGCACCGCGCGACGGTGCTTCCACATCGACTGCATCGTCCCGTAGCTCCAGCGGTAGCGCTGCCGCCACAGCTCACCCAGGGTCGCGGGCGCCTCGGTCCAGGCCCGTGCGTGCTCCTCGAACACCACGCGCCACCCGCTGCGGCAGATGGCCATGGTGAGGTCGGTGTCCTCGGCGAGCGTGTCGTCGCTGACCCCGCCGACCTCCAGCAGCACCGAGCGCCGGAACGCGCCGACGGCCCCGGGGATGGTGGGCATGCAGCGCAGGACGTCGTAGACGCGGCGGTCGACGTTGAAGCCCATGACGTACTCGATGTGCTGCCAGCGAGAGATCAATCCGCGACGGCTAGCGACCTTGGCGTTGCCCGCGACCGCGCCGACCGACGGGTCCGCGAACGGCGCCACCAGGCGCCCGACCGTCGCCGGCTCGAACACCGTGTCGCCGTCGATCATGACGATGAGCTGGTGACGGGCGTGGGCGATGCCGGCGTTGAGCGCGGCGGGCTTCCCGCCGTTGGCCTGACGTATCACCCGCACGTTCGGCAGCCGCATCGTCCGGGCCAGCGCCTCGACGATCTCGGCCGTCCCGTCGGTGCTGCCGTCGTCGACGACCAGCACCTCGACGGGGTGCTCGCTCGCCACCAGCGAGCGGACGGTCGCCGCGATGTTCTCCTTCTCGTTGTAGGCCGGGACGATCACGGAGACCGGCTCGGTCACCGGCGGTCCCCACGAGAAGCCGGGACGGTGCCGCTGCCGGTGGTGCCGGACGGCGACGACGAGCATGAGCACCAGCCGGAGCACGACGAGCACGCCGACGACGAGCAGCAGCCAGGTCAGGACGTCGACGACGACGCCGGCCACGGCGACCAGCCCGATCAGCGTCGCGCCCAGCAGGTGGTGGACCGTCGACACCGGACGGTTGTCGGCGGGCAGACCGACCGCCGTCTCCGGGGTGGTGAAGCGGTAGCCCTGGGCCTGCAGCTGCGGGATGAGCCGGTCGAGGGCGGCGACGGTCTGGGACCGGTCGCCGCCCGCGTCGTGCAGCAGGACGACCCCGCCCGCACCGTTCGCGGGGATCGAGTTGGCGACGATCGCGTCGACGCCCGGACGCTGCCAGTCCTCGCTGTCGGTGTCCGAGAGCACAGTGAGGTAGCCGTCGGCGCCGGCGGTGCGGAACGAGCGCAGGGCGTCGTTGTCCACCGCGTCGGCGGTCGAGGAGTAGGGCGGGCGTAGCAGGTAGCTCGACTCGCCCAGGGCCCCGGCCAGCACGAGCTGGGTCTCGGTGAGCTCGCGGTCGATGCGCACGTCCGACGCCGCGGAGAGGTCGGGGTGGGTGAACGTGTGGAGGCCGACCTCCGAGCCGGCGTCGCGGATGTCGCGCAGCAGCTGCGGATGCTGGGCGGCCATCGAGCCGACGACGAAGAACGTCGCGGGGACCTGGTGGCGGCGCAGGACCTCGAGGACCTGCGGGGTCCACACCGGGTCCGGCCCGTCGTCGAACGTCAGCGAGATCGTCTTCGCCGGCATGCGCGCGCTCACCGGGGTGGCGCCGCGAGCGTCGACGATCGGTCCGCCGTCGGTGATGGCCGCCGGGACCTCGTCGTGGGCCTCCTCGGTCGGCACCGCGCCGGTGGCGTCGACGCCGACCTGCGAGCGGGCCAGCCCGTGGACCAGCAGCAGGCAGCTGAACATCAGCAGGGCGACCACGAGGAACAGCACGCCGGGCCGGGGCGCGAGGCGCTTCCATCCGCCGCCGGGGGCCACCGCGCGGTGCGGGTGGCGCGCCGGCGCAGCGGTGCGGCCGCGGCGTGCTGAGGAGCGGTGGCTGGCCACGGTCAGACTCCGGTCGAGGTCGTGAGGGGGCCGATGTCCAGCACGGCGGGCGTCCCGGTTCCGGAGCCGGTCGGGGTCGTCGTCTCGGTGGTGGTGTCGGTGGTGGTGTCGGTGGTCGTGCCGCTGCCCGCGGCCGTTCCCCCGGTGCCGCTGCTCCCCGACGTCCCGCTCCCCGACGTCCCGCTGCCCGTCGTCGGGCCCGCGCCGCCCGACGAAGAGCTCCCGCCCGAGCCACCGGTGGTCGGTGACGTGTCGGGCGTGGAATGAGGGGTCCCCGGCACGCTGCCGCCGTGCGGGGTCGTGGGTCGCGGGGAGCTCGCGGGCGCGGCTCCCCCAGCGGCCGAGGCAGGGCCGCGGACGACCCGGAGGGGGACCAGCGGCGCCGCTGCGCGGTGGATCGGCGTCGTGACGTGCGGAGCGGCGGCGTGCCGCCCGCCCGCTGCCGGCGCATGCCGCGACGTGCTCTTCTGCGACGCGTGCGTGGCGACCGCGGCATCGGTGACGCCGTGACGTCCGGTCGCGCCGACCGGGACGACGACGTCCACGGGAACGTCGTCGAACTCGTCGCCACCCCCGTCGTCGATCGACGGCGACGGCGCGAGGCCGACGCCGGACGCGTCGATGACGCCGGCGTGCGTGCTCAGCGTGATGCCGAAGGCCGCGAGGTAGGCGGTGCACGCCGAGGCGCCGAGGTAGCCGAGCACCGTGACGCCGCGACGCCGGCGCCCGCTCGCGTCGACGAAGACCGGCGAGCGCTCCGCGGTCTCTCGTCCTGACTCCACACTGTTCATGGCTGACCCCCCGAGTCACCGACCGGGGGTCGGCGGGGCTTCCTCGTGAAGCCCGATCAACCACTCATCGTCACCGCGACCTCCGTTTGATACGTCTGGTCTTGTCACACGAAGGAGTGAAGTAGCCCGAATGGGTTCACAAGTGACGGTCGCTCGTGACGCTCCGACCGCGCACCGAGGAGGAACTTCGTGACCGTCGCGATGCCTCCGCGCCCGTAACGCCCGATTTCGCGGCGTCGATGGTCGAGCAAAGACCACCTGATCTCGGGGGATCCGATGTCGACGACGACCGACCTGCTCACGATCCGGCTCGACGACGCCGTGGCACGCCGCCGCCACCTGGACGGTCAGCTCGCTGCGCTCCAGGACTTCGAGCGCCGCCTCGCCGGGCGCGTCCACACCGCCCGCGCCGCGGGCGGCCAGAGCGAGCGGGTACGGGAGCTGCTCGCCCGTCTCCTGGGGGTCCGTGCCCGCCTCGAGGAAACCACGGTCGCGCAGGCGAAGGCCGCCGCCGACGAGAACCGGCTCCGTGACGACGTCCGCGACGCCGACGCACGACTCGGCAGGGCGCAGCGCGAGATCGACGAGCGACGGGAGTTCGAGCTCGCCTGCCTCCGGGCTCCGATGCTCGGGTAGCCGGCGACGTCACTCAGCGCGCCGCACACCCGTCGGGGACGTCTGAGCTTCAGAGTGGGACGCGGGGTCGCCCGCCGGGTCGGGGTTGTCGCTCGGGGTCGATGAACTCGGGCGGGGTGAACCACGGCCGACCGTCGATGATCTGCACGGACCAGTGACTGTGGTGGATCAGTTGGTGGTGGAAGCGACAGAGCAGGCACATGTTGTCCAGCGCGGTGTCGCCGCCGTCGAGCCAGTGATCGACGTGATGCGCCTGGCAACGACGGGGCCGTCGCGAGCATCCGGGGAACGCACAGCCTCCGTCGCGGACGTTGAGCGCCCGGCGGATGGCGTCGGACGCGGTGCGCTGCCCCCGGCCGACGTCGAGGGGCTCGGACCTCGACCCGAGGACCATCGGCACGATCTCCGCGTCGCAGGCCCAGCGGCGCAGGGTGCCCGGGTGGACCCGGGCGCCGGAATCGAGCAGGCCGTAGCCACCATGGTCGGCCAGGGCCCGCGACAGCCACCGGTGGTCCATCGTGATCGTGAGCAGCGCGCGACCGGGGCGGTCGGTCCGCCGCGAAGCCTGGTCACCCGCATTGAAGCGTCGCGGCGCCGGGACCCACGCGTCCTCCGCTCCTGTCCCGTCCTCGGCTTCGGTGGCGGAGTCGCGCCGTGCGTCGGCAGCGACACCGTGGGGGCCACGGGCGTCCTCGACGAGATCCTTGAGCCCGTCGGCGCGGCGGCGCTTGAGCTCGCGCTGGTCGTCCGGCCCGGAGGGCGCGGACAGATCGTCGATCACCTCGAGGAAGGCCTCCCCGTCGACCGGGTCGGACATCCGGCCGCGATAGAGGATCGTGCCGTTCTTGCGTCGCACGATCAGCAGCTCGTCGTCGCGGCCGGCGTCCTCCTCGGGCGGCTCCTCGCCGTCGGGGTCGAGGTGGGCCAGCAATCGATCCGCGACCGCCTGCAGTCCCCTCGGGCCGCACACGGTCGCCTCCTGCGCCAGCGTCCGCTCCGCCGCCTCCCACTCGGCGACGGGCAGGCTCTCCACCCGGTCCAGCCGGGCCATGGTCTTGCGGATGATCGAGATGTGGGCCTCGCCGATCTCGCCCGCGGCCGACACGGCGGACGTGCACGGCAACCGCGCCGGCAGCTCCTCCCCCGCGATCGAGGTGCGTGGACAGAGGTCCGCCGCCTCCGCGACCAGCCGCTTCGCCACGAACGGCGCGAGCTGCCACATCTCCTGCAGCAGCCGTGCCGTCGTGCGATCTCCCGACCGCTCCGCCACCCCCAGCGCCTCGAGCTCGGCGACCTGCTCGAGACGGGCGAACGCCACCCGTCGGCGGGCGATCTCGCCGAGGCGGGCGCGCTCGAGCGCCTCCCGCTCGACCACCCCCAGGCGCGATTCGCTCATGTGTTCGATTCTAGAACCGACCCCCGACAGCGAGGAGTCAGCAGCGCCCTCGCCGGGCGACGCGAGACCTTGGACGAGGTCATCATCCGGATGCGGGTCAGGTCGGCGTCGGCATCCAGTCGATGACGGCGGAGACGAACCGGTCGAGGTCCGAGAGGTCCTCGAGGCGGCGCACCACGATGGTGTCGTCGACGGTCACGTACTCGTGCACGAGGACGTTGTGGAAGCCGACGGCCCGGGCGAGCTGCTCGCTCAGCGCATCGGTCAGGACCCCGTGCCGGGCCAGCTGCCGCAACGCGTCGGCGTTGTCCGCCGGCGGGCCCCACCCCTCCGATGAGCACAGGTGCTGCGCCACGTCCACGCACGCCTCGATCGCCGTGACGAAGGTGTACTTGATACCCGGCAGCCACATCGGGTCACGTCGTCGGGCGGTCTCCGCCGACGCCTCTGCGCGCAGGCGCGACACGTCGTCGCGCACCGCACGCAGCAGGCGCAGGACGCGGACCTCATCGACCACGGCGGACGCTCTCGGCGAACTCGCGGTGGCTGCGCTCGATGCGGGGCCGCTCGTCCGCGTAGATCTTGCGGGTCGTCGCCACCCACCGCACGCGTGCGGGCGGATCGTCGTCGAAGAGCAGGAGCCCGTGCTGGGCGACCCGGCCCCGCAGCTCGAGCGGCGCGGAGTCGAGCACCAGCAGGTCCACGCCGGGTGGGAGCAGGACGTCGAAGGACGCCGGGGCGTCCACGCCCCACCAGGCGGCGACGTCGACGTCGGAGTCCACACGCGCCGTCCCCCGCGCGCGGCTGCCGTGCAGCAGGGCGAAGCGCGCCCCGGCGTCCCGGAGGAGCCGCACGATCTCGTCGCGCTCCGCGAGCGGAAGGTCGGACGTCACGGTGGCGAGTGTGGCACGAGCGGACCGCCGTGACCTGCGGCTCTCCAAAGCTCCGGCGTGACCGGCGCCGAGGCGCGTCGTTGTGCGGAGGCGGCCCTCCGGCGGCGCGACCCGCGCCGCGCCGACGGGGGTCGGGCCCTAGGAGGACGCACCGTGGCACCGATCGGACTCCTGCGGCGCGGGCTCGTGACGGTGATCGCCGCGGTCGGGTTGGCTGCTCTGGGCGTGCCGGCCGCACTCGGCGAGGACGAGGGCCACGTCGGGACAGGCGCCGTCGAGTACGTCAACATGGGCGACAGCTACAGCGCGGCCAGCGGTGTCCTGCCGCCCGCGCCCGGCGCGCCGCCCCAGTGCCTGCAGTCGGCCCGCAACTGGGGCCACGTGCTCGCCGACCGGTGGGGGTACGACCTCACCGACGTCTCCTGCGGCGCCGCCGAGACCCGCCACTTCACCGAGGCGCAGTACCCCGGCGTCCCCCCGCAGGTCGAGGCCCTCTCCGACGAGACCGACGTCGTCACGATGACCATCGGCGGCAACGACAGCGGCGTGTTCATCGGCACCATCCAGGCCTGCGCGACCGCTGCCGCGGCCACCGCCGGGACTGGCAACCCCTGCGAGGAGCAGAACGGGGACCGGTTCACCGACACCATCGAGAACGTCACGTACCCCGACCTGATCGACGCGCTCGAGACCGTGAAGGCCGCCGCCCCGAACGCCCGTGTCGCGATCGCCGGCTACCTGCAGATCCTCCCCGCCGAGCGGGGTTGCTACCCGGTCATGCCGGTGGCCTCCGGCGACGTTCCGTACATCAACGACATCCAGGCCACCCTCAACGACGCCGTCCGCCACGCCGCCGAGGCCACCGACGTCACCTACGTCGACGTCACCGAGTCCTCCCGGGGACCAGACGTGTGCCGGCCGATCGGCACCCGCTGGGTCGAGCCCGCTGTCGGCGGCACCAACCCGGTCGTCGTCCACCCCAACGCCCTCGGCGCGCAGGCCATGGCCGAGCGGGTCGCCGCCGAGCTCGGCGGAGCGTCCCGCGGCTGACGCTCGCCCCGCGCCTCTCAGATCGTCGGGACTTCCGGGGCGGGGTGTGGGGACCTCGTCTACCTCGCGGAGACCGCGAGGGCGCGCCCTCGCCGGACCCGGTTCCCTCGTAGTCGCGCTCTCCAGGGTCCTCGGGACCGGACCTCGTCGACCTCGCCCCGCCAGCGCGCTGTTGCGGTGCCGCGCCCCCGCGACCTGTGCTGTTGCTCGAAGCACGTCCGGAGGCGTTTCAGGAGTTCTGCCTCGAGGCCGTGCGACGCCGGTGCGGTCATCCGCGCCGCCCAGGCCGACGTCCTGGCCTTCCTCGGATGAGGCGTGCCGTCGACGGCGAGCTCCCTGCCGGACGCATTGCGACCGTCCTCGCGCACCTCGACCGGGTCGCCGCACATTTCCCGGCCGACCCGGCGGACCTGTGGCCGAAATCCTCCCCGACGACACCGTCGTCCTGCATCTCTGGCAGGCGATCCAGGTCGTGATCGACCTGGCCGCTGCGCCTCTAGGTCACGACCGCCCTGCTGACCTGCCGAATCAGCCTGCGAGCTCGGCAGCCCTCGCCTGGCATGCCTTAACAGTCGGCAACGCACCGGCTTCGCAGGCTTCTGTCAGGGATGGGGCCTCGCGGTCCTTGTCTGACAGGACGAGGTCCGCAACGTCGATGTACTGCTCCCATGGGAGCTTGAGGTCCGGGTCCAGCGGGTTCACGCCGTGCTCGGCGCCCGGGTTGTACGGCGTCGAGCAAAGGTAGCTGGCGACGGTGTGGTCCTCGAGGGCCAGGAAGGCGTGCCCGAGCCCCTCGGACAAGTAGGTGGCCGCCATCGTCTTTGGGTCCAGCCGGACGGCGTCCCATAGCCCGAACGTCTCAGACCCCACTCGGGTGTCGACGACAACGTCGAGCAATGCGCCCGAGACGCATTGGACGTACTTGGCCTGGCCGGGTGGAACGTCGGCGTAGTGGAAGCCACGTAGGACCCCGCGCCGCGACACGCTTGTGTTGGCCTGAGCCAGGGTCAGCGGGTGCCCAACGGCCTGCCGAAACGGCACCTCCTGGAAGGGAGCGGCGAAGGCCCCACGGGAGTCGGGGAACGACTGCGGTGTGAAGACCCATGCGCCGGGCACGGCCAGCTCTCGCGCCTGCATGGGAGGCAGCGTAGAGAGGCCCCTAGGGCGCCTATCCGTCGGCCTAGAGACCCCTCGACCCGCTGGCTCTGCCGAGTCGCTAAATAACTCTCCGTCCACGCGCTGTCACTATCTGTGCTGAGGCACCATCGTTGAGCGACATCGAGAGCAGTGGGGGGACGATGACTTCGCTTCTTGTGACGGGTGCGGCCGGTTTCATCGGGTCGAATCTCGTGCGCTATTGGCTTCAGGAGCACCCGCGGGATCGGGTGGTGGCGCTGGACGCGCTGACCTACGCCGGGGTGCGCGAGAACGTCGAGGGTCTCGACGGTGTGGAGTTCGTGCACGGCACGATCGCGAACACCGAGCTCGTGGAGCACCTGCTGCGGGCGTACGGGGTGGACGTGGTGGTCAACCTCGCCGCGGAGTCGCACAACAGCCTGGCGATCCTGCGCCCCGGCGACTTTTTCGCCACCAACGTGATGGGCACCCAGGGTCTGCTCGAGGCGGTCCGCCGGGTCGGGGTGGGCCGGTTCCACCACATCTCCACCTGCGAGGTCTACGGCGACCTGCCCCTCGACGTCGACGAGTCGTTCACCGAGGAGTCGCCGTACCGGCCGCGGACGCCCTACAACGCGGCGAAGGCGGGCGGCGACCACGTGGTGCGGGCCTACGGGCTCACCTACGACGTGCCGATCAGCATCACCAACTGCGCCAACAACTACGGCCCCTTCCAGTTCCCGGAGAAGGTCATCCCGCTGTTCACCACGCGGGCGCTGGCCGGGGAGCCGCTGCCGCTGTACGCGTCGACGAAGAACCGCCGGGAGTGGCTGCACGTCGACGACCACGCCGCGGCGATCGACGCGGTGGTCCACCACGGCCGGGTGGGCGAGACCTACAACGTCGGCTCCGGGCACGAGGTCGACGTCGAGGGGATCGCCGACGCGGTGCTCGGCACGCTCGGGCTCGGGTCGGACCTCAAGACGATCGTGCCCGACCGTCCCAGCCACGACCGCCGCTACCTGCTCGACTCCTTCAAGCTGCGCTCGGAGCTGGGGTGGGCCCCGCGGATCGGGTGGGACGAGGGCATCGCGGCGACCGTCGACTGGTATCGGACCCACGAGGACTGGTGGCGCCCGCTGCTCGGCCGGGCACCGGTCATCGAGGGTGCCGGCGCGGACTGGGGCCGCTCGTGAAGGGGATCGTGCTCGCGGGCGGCTCCGGCTCGCGGCTGCACCCGGTGACCCGGGCGGTGTCCAAGCAGCTGCTTCCGGTCTACGACAAGCCGATGATCTACTACCCGATCTCGGTGCTGATGCTGGCCGGGGTCCGCGACATCCTCGTGATCTCGACCCCGGTGGACCTGCCGGCGTTCCGGCGGCTGCTCGGCGATGGCAGCGAACTCGGGGTGCGGTTCTCCTACGCGGAGCAGGCCGCGCCCAACGGACTGGCCGAGGCGTTCCTCATCGGCGCCGACCACGTCGGCGACGACACCGCCGCCCTGGTGCTCGGGGACAACATCTTCCACGGCCAGCAGTTCTCCGCGCTGCTCGCGGAGCAGCGCGCGGTCGTCGAGCTCGAGAAGGGCTGCGTACTGTTCGGCTACCCGGTGCGCGACCCCAGCCGCTACGGCGTCGGGGAGGCCGACGAGACCGGCCGACTGCTCTCGATCGAGGAGAAGCCCGCGGCGCCGCGGTCCAATCGGGCCATCACCGGGCTGTACTTCTACGACAACGACGTCCTCGACATCGCGCGCACCCTGACCCCGTCGGCGCGCGGCGAACTCGAGATCACCGACGTCAACCGCGCCTACCTCGAACGCGGTGACGCCCGACTCATCGACCTCGGCCGCGGGTTCGCCTGGCTCGACACCGGCACCCACGAGTCGCTGATCGAGGCGAGCCAGTACGTGCAGGTCCTCGAGCACCGCCAGGGCGTGCGCTTCGCCTGCCTTGAGGAGATAGCGCTGATCAGGCACTGGATCACCCCGGAACAGGCCCTCGCCCTCGGCGAACGCCAGGCCAGCTCGGGCTACGGCGACTATGTCGTCGGCGTCGCCCATACCGCCAGAAGATTTACGCCTACACAATAGGGACCGGGACGTCCACGGTGCTGACCGCTCATCGACCGGTTGCCCGCAATTCTCCTACGCCGCTTACGCATGCGCAGGAGAACTGCGCCGTAGACGCAGGAGAAAGACGCCTAGCATGACAGCCGTCGCCCACTCCCCCACAGCGACACCGATGGCCCCGCCCGTAGCACCGTAAGCCGAAGACAACGCCACGATACACGGAACGCCTAGCACGACGCCAACCACTGTCGAGGCTAAGAACTGACGATGACGGGATCGTGGCAATAGCACATGACGGCCAAGCGACGTACCAACCGAGATCGCAAAGAAAGCAAGTCCAAGCGCGATTGAGGTCATATAATTGATCGCATACCCAGGTCCGAAGAGCAGCGACGTGGCCGGAGGACCCACAGCACTGAAGAGCACGAGCCCGAACAGGCCGATTAGCGAATGAACCGCCAATGATAGCCTTGTCCGCTTTCCCGAAAAGGGAACTTCGAGATCCAACGCAACCCAAGACTGTAAAGCATTGGCGACACTAGAGACACCATAGAGCGCCAGTCGGAATGCACGGTCTCCAGCTGCATATATCGCCACCTGCGTGAGAGAAGCCCCGACGCTGACCAGTGCGACCGCCCCCGCGGCATAACTACCAGCGGCTATCTCTGAGAAGGCTGGCGACAGAAGACTCCGCAACCGAGCGATCACCGGCATCGTCGGTTTGACAGCGACCGCTCGAGCGAAGGTGAATACAGCGTGGCAGGCGGTACCAAGCAGCGAGAACGCCAGGAACAATATCGGATAGACTATGAGACTCGACCCAGCGAGCAGGGCCCAGGCACCAAGAGCAGCCGCCGCCACTCGCGGCAAGGCATCGCAAAGAAAGAGAGTAGTCGGGCTAGCAATCCCAATCGCGTACCAAGCTGGGGTTAAACCACTTGACGCAATACCGATGGCCATAAAGACCGCCTCCCACCTGAACTCCTCGGGGGCCAGATGGGATACAACTCCTAGGATTGGCAACGCACATGCAAGAAGGGCAAACCCTCGCGTCGCTAGGGACTGCCTGAGAAGAACCGCATGCTGGAGCGGATCTCGAATGAGCTCCACTGGACCGCGAAGATTCCATCCAAGTGTAACGACCATCATGCAGAATGCGCCGACTGACTGCCCAATTGCGATGCTGGACCAGCCCCCAACCGGGGTCGTGCGCGCAATTATGGGGAGCAGGAGAAGGGGAGTAACAAGACCTGCGAAAGGAATCGCTGAAAAGGAGACGAGCCTTCGAAAGAGGTCATGCTTGATCACCGCTGTAACCAAGAACGCACCTCTTTCAAGCTGACCTCGCACGAACCGATGCACGGACCGATGCAAGTCCTGCCAAGGTGCCGCGAAACGAGGCGAGCAGCTTCGAGTTTGAGCCGGTTCCTCGCTCCCGACGTACCGGGCGAAGCAAGCCCCTCAAGGTCTCCACAATTGCCAAAGGATGACACAATCGAGCACTTCCGAAGGTGTCTCGGACGACATATACTCGGTTTCGTGCGTTGTAGTAATAGAATAGCTCGCTCATGCCGGCTTCCGAGGACGAAGCACCGACCTTGTGCCGCAATACACAAGTAGAAGCTAGCCCGAGCCGCAAGCCTTCTTTCAACGCGCGGAGTGAGAGGTCAACGTCCTCCCAATACATGAACAGGTCCTCACGGAAGCCGCCTAATCGTAGCCAGGTTGCGCCCATACACATGACGCCCGCGCCGGTGAGGAACCCTGTCGGTGCCGACGACCACCCAGGTGGCTCGTATACCTCTCGGATCTTGTGGTGTTCCACGCGTCCGGCTTTGGTATTAATCGACCCCCCGGCGAACCAGATGGTAGGAGGATGATCATCGTGCACGATGATGGGCGACAGGAGATCAAAGGCCCCCTTCTGTAGCAGCTCAACACATGGCAGGACCGAACTTCCTTCTTCTACCGTGGTGTCCGGATTAAGGATCCATATTACATCACTTTCGTTAGGGTTGATATATCTCACACCACGATTGACTGCCGCGCCGAATCCAACGTTCTCCGCCATTTCCACAATCGAGACATTCGACCTGGACCGAAGCGCCTGGAGTCGGGCCACCTCTACTCCGTCTTCGGAATTGTCAACGATCACAACTTCATAAACGCATTCGCGTGGCAGAGAATCAATGCACTTCTGCGCAAGATCGGCCGATCGATAGTTCACGATTACAACCTTCAATACACTCATTCTAGTTCTGCTTTCCTTCGCTCTAGGACTAGAGTCGGACTGTCGCTGAATCCGGTGTGGCTCATCAGGTGAGACTTTTCCACCACCCTTGTGCCCGCGACAAAGTATGTCAAGGCTAGGAGAACCCAGACGAAACCGAGCCGGAAGCCGTTATTCGCCTGAAAGTCGATAAGGAGGATGATAGAGCAGTAGAGCAAGACAGGACTACGCCTCCTGCATCCCCAAGCCGCGGTCAACCAACCAACAACTAAAGACCCAGTGATCCCGATACCTATGAGTCCTAAGTCCCAGAAGGACGTGGCAAAGAGGTTGGAGGACCCACGCCCAGCGTTGAGCTCCCCCCCGCCCGCGTATCGATCCCGATTCCCCTCGAGCGCCGTCTCGTACCCGAGGCTTCCGGCCCCATGCCCCAGGATGGGTCGATCAAAGCCTCGATCTTGAATAAGTTGCAAGACGCCGAGCCGCGAGTTGAGCGCACCTTGGTCTGCAGAACTGTCGTTCAAGAAGGTCAGTGGGTTGAGGCGCTCCACAAGCGAGGGCTCGACTGCAAACAAAAGCAACGTTCCTAGCGCACCGAGCCCGACGACGGCCATCAGGACCCTTCGAAGGCGCTTCGAGTCCCGCAGCCCGAGTGAGAGCGCCGCCGCTACAAGCACAGCTATCCATACAGCCCGGACCCCGGTAACCACAACCACAGTCGAAAAGAGAAGAACCTGCCACGACAGGATCTTCTCCCGAGCGTGTGAACCCGTCGCCAGTACTAGACCGATAGCTGCCGCAAGGCCCGCCCAGTCCGGCTCCGCCATCAATCCTTCGGGCCTGCTCCACGGTAGGCCGGCCACCTCTTGCAGTCCCCAGCCCGATCCAGCGAGTCCGAGGACGAACTGCAGTAGGGCTACAGCCGAGGTTAGGAGCGCCCCCCAACGCAAAGCTGTAAGAAGGTCCGCGACCAGTACAACTCGCTGCTGCAACAACAGAACGATAGCGAAGAAGAGCGCTAGCAAGTACGATTGGCCGACTGCGAGCGAAATGGTGTCACTAGGGCTAATTGTCCATAGAAGACTGGTCGCTACCGCTGCCGTTGACAGAGTGAGTAACGACGGAAGGGCGCCGATGACCCTCTCAGGGCCGCGTCGCCTGCCATAGTCGGCGGCGACAACGAGGAACAGCGACAGACTCAGGATCTGGTACAGGCGGAGGGCAGAACCCCCGATAGCCAGGGGTGATTGATCTAGAAAGGTCAGCCCGACTACCAACATCGCATAGTAACGCGAACTTCGCGCGCTCCGCCTCACTGTTGCGGCAACTAGCGCCAGTAGGATTGCCGCAACGTAGCCAAGGATCAGGATTGGATGCTGCGTTGCGAAATAGGTCAAACAAATTGTTACGGTACTGACGAGAGCCCACACCGCAATCGGTCCAAGGCGGGCCGGGGGCGGGCTATGCGTCCAACTCGGCGTAGCCCTAGCTTTCTCGACCCGTCTCGGCGCTAACGACGCACCCGGCTCGGATTCATCAGCGATTGAACCCATTATATGAGATCCGTCATTCCCAGGCTTCGATACAGTTCTCTTAGCTGTAAGGTAACTCTGTCTTGAGAGTACTTCTCAGCATTTCTCTTTGCGTCTTTGAGGTCCAAATCTAGCTCGAGAACGGTCTCAAGGGAAGAGACCATCGAATCAATGCTTAAGGGGTCAAAGAATGAGGCATGCCCACCGCTGACTTCGCGAAAAACTGGTAGATCGGAGCAAAGGACGGGAGTACCGGCAGCTTGCGCCTCGAGGATTGGGAGCCCGAAGCCCTCGTAGAGCGAAGGCATTACGAGCGCCGCGGCTCCAGAGATGAGGCGCCAAACTTCTGAATCACTAGGTGCCTCGATGAACTCCGCACCGGTCGGAAGTTCGCCCCAGCCTCGTCGCCCCACAATGAGGAGGTCGACCTCTGCCCGAACATTTGACTTCTGGTACGCCTCAAATAGCCGACCCAGGTTCTTGCGAGGTTCGATGGTGCCGAGAGCCACCACGTATGGCTTCGGCCGCTGGACGGGGTTCGCCACGAGACTTTGCATTGGCCGATGAATCGGGCTGACCACATGCACGGTGCGTAGCTGGAAGAACTCGCGTAGTTCTTCGGCGACCGAATGCGACACGGTTGCGACCACGCCGCGTTCTATTGCGCGCTCGGCGAGAGCTCGGTAGTAATAGCGCCCTCCGCGGCTGGCAGTTTCTGAAAATTTCCACCACGTAAGGTCATGGATCGTCGTGATCGTAGTTGGAGTCGTTCGTGCAGGAGGAAACGACAGATAATGATGAAGCTGATGTCGGCGACTGGCCTTCGGCACCGTGACGAGATCAGATAAGAGTTGTCCCGCGGTGCTGCCAGGATCAGCGACTCGAACGATAGCCCGCGGTGAACTGAGGAGGAGCGACGAGATGCCCCGAGCGTATCGCTCCCACCCAGTGATACGACTCTTGGCCGCCGAGCGGCCGTCGACGAAAAGCGTAGGGGGCAACGTCTCACTCCAATAGCGGTCCAGTGTTAGGCGTTCCGCGGACCAGGGCTCGGTCGACGGGCATCGGCGAGACTCCGAGCCGACCGCGGAGCTAGGGAGTCATCTAGAGTGGCGGCATTGGCCGTGTCATGATAGCTGCTTTGATATCTTCCATGCTTCTTCAGTTCAGCTGTACCGACGAGTGTTCGGACGGTACCTAGTATATTGGCCGAGACATTCTGCAGGGCTTTCACCGCAGAATCTATCTGGCTAGTCGTCGTCTTACCCGCACGCGAAACGACAAGAACTCCATCTACTGAGGGAGATAAGGCAACGGCGTCCGTGACCGGTAGGACTGGTGGGGTATCAATGACGATGAGATCGTAGTTGCGGTGCAAACCTGCTATTAGGGAAGACATCTGCCCCGAACCGAGGATCTCGCTTGGATTCGGCGGTGTAGGTCCTGACGTAATAGCTCGCAGACGACTTGACCAAACCTGCGTGGCCTGCTCCGCCGGTACTCTCCCCGCGAGCACGCTTGTGAGCCCCACCTTCTCCTCGAGCCCGAGAACCGAGGCTACAGATGGACGCCTCAGATCACCATCGATTAGGAGCACTCGATTTCCAGAAAGGGAAGAAGCGATAGCCAGATTTATGGCTGTAGTCGTCTTGCCTTCCCCCTCGACCGCGCTCGTAACGCATATAGTCTTGGGCGGTCTGTCTAAGTTGACGTACTGTAGATTCGTGCGTAATTGGCGGAGGCTCTCGCTCCAACTCGGCGGGGCTTGATCGTCTAATAGCAGCGATCGCCGCGAGGCGTTGCTGACGAAAGGAATCTCGCCAAGATTCGGCACGCCCGCAACGTTCGACAGTTGCTCTGCGTCCCTAACGGTCCGATCTAGAGAATCCACGAGCAGCGCCGTCCCAATACCGACCGCAAGCCCCACGAAGACGCCGATCCCGATGATGGCTGCAACTGGTAGCGAAATTGGGTCACTCGGAACCGTCGCTGGCTGAACAACACGGACCGCGACCGGCTGAATTCTGCCAGGTTGCGCTGGCCGTTCAATCTCGTTCACCAGGTCTATAAATACTGCGGAGACGGTCTCGGCGAGGCGCGCCGCATCCGGTGCCGTCGGTGCGGTTGCCTCGACATCGATGAGCACGGAACCTGGCGCGTTCGTTGCGGTTACGCGATCTCGAAGGTCCTCAGGGCTTGCTGTAAGTTGCAGTCGCTCTAGAGTCGCAGCGAGCACGCGGTCCGAGGTGAGAAGGTCGATGTACGATGTGACCCGCTGCTCCGTAACCAGACTCCCCTGATACACAGCATCTGCGGAATCGCCAACCTGCGCTGCTACGTAGAGACGCGCTGTTGATTCGTACGCGAGCGGCCTCAGAAGTGCAATCGCACTAGATGCAAGAATGCCGATGATGAGGGCGAGCACGACTAAGGTGTAGCGTCGGCGAATAGCTTCGGCCGCCTTCTGTATTGTCATTTCGCTCCTACCCGGCAATGCCTAGAGAGCGCTCCGGGCAGTCCTGGCCTGTAGTCATTTCTTGCCGTCGTGGCGTAACGGCGCCACACGTGTTGCAGGTCGGCCTGAAGGTTATGCCGTCTCCCTCCGGAATTTGTAGGAGCACCCCTTCCATATTGATAAACACGCTCCTGCCATGGGTGAGCATCCAGTATGCTTTGCATAGGCGAGGTTGTGGTGATAACTGGGACCCCATGCGGTCGTGGCTC
The DNA here is from genome assembly GCF_036044095.1 of Actinomycetospora sp. NBC_00405. NCBI lineage: Bacteria > Bacillati > Actinomycetota > Actinomycetes > Pseudonocardiales > Pseudonocardiaceae > Actinomycetospora > Actinomycetospora sp. NBC_00405. The sequence continues at coordinate 5,255,162 of NZ_CP107938.1, read as the reverse complement.
AGCGTGGTCTTTCCCGGAGCGCGGGTCGCAAGGCGCTCGGGAGGTCTTGGGGTTGACTTCCGAGCGCGGACATTGCAGATCCCACGTGAGAGAAGGCGCTGAGCAATCATAGGTCGAAGCGATTGGTCGCTTGCTGCTTCGCCGTGCGGCGTCCGTTGGCGTCGCTGGGAAGCACAATCCTGAATTGCGGAGAGACCATCTCATAGTGGAGCCCTTTCTCCAGCTTCCCCCTATAAGTGCCCGCGTCGTGCAACCGGAGTATGCGCTTGCTCGCCGAGGAGAATTCGATGCTCTAACGCCCCGACGCTCCCAGCCAAGCAGCAGCTCAGGTTCACGCGGCCCAGCCGACCCAACTGCGTCCCGCACCCTATCGAGATCAACTGCCGCTCGGGCCGGAGGTGAACCGTCAGCAAGCCGGTCGTTGCGGCAGAGCGGCGCCTCGTCGATCACCGCACACCGCCGCAACGCCGAACCCATCGGCGAGCGCAAGATGCTCATATACCCCCCCGAGTGTTCGCGTGAACGCTATCGCGGCGCGCCCACGCCACCTCGGGGGCTCCCCCGTGATGCTTGCTCCGATCTGATGATCTCTGTTGCGGACGACAGGGTTCTCTGCTGTGTTGCGGCGCGCTCTCTAACTTGCACAGGAACCCTACCTGCTTGTACGGCAGGTCTTGCGAGGCCGCCACCCTGTACACCTGACGATTCCGGAAGCGACTCCAACGCTTCCACGCCGCACTGATCATGGGGATCGGACAACCTGTGGATTACTGTCGAGGCGTGCTCCACATCTCAGCGGGTGGCGAGGTCGCAGCAACACCCGCGACCGGTATGGGCGGGCGTGTGCTGGAGGACTCTAAAGCTCCAGAGTGCGTAGGTCGTAATCACGACGGTCGCGGTGCAGAGGAAGCGGAGATCACGCAACAGGTAGCGACGCCATAGGCGACGGAAGTCTGTCAACAGGCGGAAGACCGCCTCTGTTCCCGTGCGTTGAAACAACTTCGGTGCACGCGCTTGAGCTCCCGAGAGAAAGTCAATGGTCGCTCCAGCACCCACCATCACAGCGCCGGGGAGCTCGCGGCGGTGCATGTCGATCCACAACTCTTGCTTGGGGGCACCCAGACAAACAACCACGATGTGGGGAGCGAACGCCTTCAGCCGACGTATCAGGCGAGCGTCCTCCTCGTCACCGAGACCGAAACCCATCTGGGGACTGTCCGTGAGAACATTGCCCAGGTTGGGGTGCGCGAGCTTGAGTCGGCGGGCTGCCTCTTCTCCACGGCCCGGAGCACCTCCGATCAATGCAACTCGGAGATCTGAAGCGGCTGCTTCCGCAATCAAGGCGGACGTCAAGTCGACACCTGTGACCCGCGGAGCGTTGCTCGCTCCCGTCCACCGTGAGAGAAGCGCCAGCGGAGCTCCATCAATGGTGACTACGTCCGCTCGGCTGTAGGCATCGCGAAGGTCCTCGTCTCGTCTCATCAACATCATGTGATCGACGTTGCACGTGAAGACACTGACTGCGACGCTCGAGTTGCGTGCCTCCTGGATCAATTCGTCTGCGGCGGATTGAACTGACGAGTACAAGCGTAGGTTCACACCGAGCAGGTGGTGTTGGTGCCCCGTCTCGACCATCTCGATATGGGGGACGGCACGAGGCGATGGGACCGTGTCCAGGGCAGCAGTGTCCGCGACGGCCATGGGTCGGCGCCTTCCTATCGGCGAGAATGGAGCGAAGTCTTCGTTGCTGAGCGCCTAGTACGCCCCGCGCCCGCGGAAGACGGCCCCGACCGTTCTCCAGAGGATTGAGATGTCGAGAGCGGCGGACCAGTTCTCGACATAGCGAAGGTCCAGGCGGACCGACTCTTCCCAGGTAAGGTCGGAGCGGCCGCTGACCTGCCAGAGGCCGGTGAGGCCCGGGCGGACGCAGAGCTTGCGCAGCGCGTCCTCGGTGTAGGTGGCCACCTCGCGCTGCAGGGCGGGGCGGGGGCCGACCAGCGACATCGAGCCGCCGATCACGTTGAACAGCTGGGGGAGCTCGTCGAGCGAGAGGCGGCGCAGCACCCCGCCGAGGCGGGTGATGCGCGGGTCGCGCTTCATCTTGAAGAGCGGGCCGGCGCCCTCGTTGGTGGCGGCGAGCTGGGCGACCTGCTGGTCGGCGTTCACGACCATCGAGCGGAACTTGATCATCCGGAAGGTCCGGCCGGCGCGGCCGACACGCTCCTGGCGGTAGAACACCGGGCCGCCGTCCTGGCGGATGAGCACCGCGAGGGTGACGAACACCGGCGCGAGGATCAGTACCAGCGCGGCGGCGGCGGCGCGGTCGAAGAGGTTCTTGGCCATGCGCGCCGGGCCGCCCCAGCGGGGCTCGGTGAGGCGCAGCAGCGGGAGGCCGTCCACCGGGGCGACGTGCAGGCGGGGGCCGGTGATCTCCATGAGGCCCGGGTCGACCACCAGCTCGACGCCGGCGCCCTCGAGGTCCCAGGCGAGGCTGTGCAGGCGCTTCGGGGTCCAGCCGGGCGTCGGGGCGACGGCGACGACCTCGATGCCGAGCTCGTGCACGTGGCGGGCGACGTCGTCGAGGTCGCCGACCACCGGCACCCCGGCGATCTCGCCGGTGCCGGTGGAGGTGCAGGCCGCGCTGACGGTCCAGCCGTGGTGCGGCACGCGGCGGGTGCGGGCGACGAGGTCGGCGACCGCGGCCTCGGAGCCGACGACCAGCACCGAGGACATGCAGCGGGCGTCGCGGCGGGCGCGGTGCAGCACGCGGCGCACGGCGTAGCGGCCGAGCAGCAGGCCGGCGCCGGTGGCGGGGATGACCCCGAAGATCCAGGGGCGGACCTGCTCGACCTTGAGGGCCATCCCGGCGAGGGCCAGGAGGACGGCCGCGACGGCGGTCCCGCGGAGCACGCGGTTGAACTCGTCGGCGCCCTGGCCGAGGACCCCGCGGTCCCAGGCGCGGAAGCCGACGAGGCCGGCGAGCACGAGGGCCGCGGCGACGGCGTTGAACTGCGTGGAGGGCCCGAGGCCCCAGTCGCCGATGAGCGTGGCGAGGGCCGAGACGAGGGCGATGACCGTCAGGTCGGTCGCGACGACGATCCGGGTGAGCCGGCGCTGCCAGCGCCGCGAGCTCGGGCGAACGGTCGCGGAGGCCGCGGGATCGGCGGCGCGAGGACGCGGCACCGATTGCTCAATCGATTCCGTCAATCCGATTGCACTGCTCACTGTGATCCCCCCGGATGTCACGGATGGTGAACGACCATCCGCCCCTCTGACCCGTGGACTCGGCTCTGCGTGAGCCGGGACCGCGTTCTTGTGCCGCTATCGCGTGACCGTGCCCAGGTCGTTACACACGCCCTGCGGCCCTTCTGCGGCGTGTCGGGACGACACGCGCTGTTTGGTGACGCGTGTTCACCCGTTCAGCTCTGTGTGGCCTGGATCGCAGCCCGTATGCGTAACGAAACCACCGGTCGCGCCGAGGGGCGAGCTGATCAATCGTTCACCCGACTGGGTCCTCGCGCGGCGCGTTCGCGCCGCCGTCAGCCGGAGTCGCTGACCGCGGTCATTAGTCCGTTTAGACGAGCACCTGACATCACTGCCCCTTCACGACGAAAGGTCGGTGAAAGCGGAACGGTGTCTGCTCTGCGTCACGGGCTGGTGGGCCGGAGGCAGGAGGGAGCGACGCGATGTCGATCGCCTCGAGCCGCCGGTCCGGGCCCGGGGCCACGGGCTGCGATCCGTCCCGGCCTGACGAGGGGGGTACGTCAGGGCGGCGGGAGCAGTCCGAGCGGACGGGCGTCCGGCGGGGTGGGGGGACCACCCGCCGGGCGCCCCTGCCCCGGCTTGACGTAGCGGACGAAGCCGCGGGCGGCGTCCGCCCAGGGGGCCCAGCCGAGGCCGTCGGCGACGGTCGAGGCCTGGCCGAGGAGCCTGCGGGCCTCCGTCCGGTCGCCAAGGACGGCGGCGGCGAGGCCCTGGTAGAGCGCGAGCGGGCCGAAGGTGGCCGAGCCGATGCCCACGACGACCAGGGCCCCGGGGTCCGGGGGCAGGTCGCGGCGGACGACCTCGGCGGTCAGGACGTCGCCCAGCGCGAACGCCGCGCAGGCGGCGAGGCACAGGCCGGGCCGGTCGAAGAGCCGGCCCTCGCGTCCCTCGCGCTTGCGGTGCCAGTCGGCGAGGTGCGAGGCAGCGGTGTCGAGGTCCTCGGCGACCGCGGCGTCCACCGCGGCAGCGGCCGACCACGCCGCGACCAGCGGGTACATGGCGGCCGCACCGGCGGGCAGGCCCTGGAGCGAGGGCAGGGTGCGCCCGAGCAGGTGGCGCACCAGCAGGTGCACCCCGTAGGCCCCGACGGCGTCGGGCAGCCCGAGCTCCTGGCCACGGTGCAGGGCGGCGAGCGCGGCGGCGTCGGCCTCGTCGGTGTCGCCTCGGGCCAGGGTGAGCCCGGCGTCGAGCAGCGAGACCATCCACATCGTCCGCGGTCGGTGGCGGTCGACGGCGAGCGGCTCGAGGTCGCGGCGGGCCGCGACGGCGGCGTCCTGGCGGCCGGTGGCCAGCAGCGCGGCGATGCGCAGCTCCTCGGCCTCGAACCACAGCGCGTCCACGCCCTCCGCGTCGGCGAGTGCGGCGGCCTGCTCGCAGACCGCGAGCCGCTGGGCGGCCGGGACGGGCGCGTCGACGAGATGGTTGGCCTCGAGGACGCGGACGCCGGCGAGCAGGCCCGGGTCGCCGAACCCCGTCGCGGCGAGCTCCAGCAGCTCGGGCAGCGCCGTGGGGTCGTCGACATCCCCGTGGAGCTGCTCCTCCTCCAGGATCAGGCTGCGCAGCACCTCGGCGCGCTGCCGCTTCGACAGCGGCAACGCCCGGGCGCGCCGCAGGCGCCGGGCGCGTCGGGGGCGGCCGGCGACGCTGATGCCCATGGCGTCGTGCCCGACGGCGGCGACCACCGCGTCGTCGACCTCGCGTGTGTCCGCCGCGGCAAGGCCCTGCTCAGCGGTGTGGGCGGCGTGCTCGACGACCTCGTCGAGCACCTCGTCAGCCTCGTCGTGTCGGCCGAGCGCCTCGAGCACGAGACCGCGGTGCAGCATCACCGAGCTGGGACGCGACGAGTCGAGCACCGCGTCGAGCTGGACGAGGGCTTCCTCCATCGCGCCCTGGCGGTACGCCGCGATGCCGGCCCCGAGACGGGCGTCGCCGAGCTCGACGGTCGGGAGGAGCGGGCCGGCGCCGACGGCGTGGCGCAGCAGGGTGAAGGGTTCCGGCCGGCTCTCGGTGACGAGGACCCGGTAGCGGGCGTGGTGCAGCGCCTGCGCGCTCGCCGGCGGGACGGCGTCGAGCACGGCGTCGCGGGTGAGGGCGTGCCGGAAGGCGAAGCCGTCGCCCGTGGGGGCGAGCAGACCGCGGTCGACGGCGCTGCGGAGCTGCTTCGACAGCGCTCGCGGTGCGACGTCGAGCAGGGCGCCGAGGTCGGCGAGCGAGAGCGGGGCGAGCACGGCCAGGCCCTCGAGGGCGTCGCGGGCGTCGGGCTCGAGGCCGGCGAGCTGGTGGTCGAGCAGGGGACGCAGGCGCGCGGGGATGACGGTGGCGAGCTCGTCCACCGCCTTGTCGCCGTCCGGGGCGTCGAGGCCCGAGAGCGACTCGATCACCGCGGAGACGTGCAGGGCGTGCCCGCGGGTGCGCTCGAACAGGGCCTCGGCGACGCGCGCGGCGCCGTCGGGAGCGAGCCCCGGCAGGTGCCGGACGACCAACCGGCGTACCGCGGCGGAATCGAGCTCGCTGAGGCGCACGTCGCTGACGCACTCCAGCAATGCGAGCTCGGCGTGCGTACCGCCCCAGATGGGGTGGGCCTGCGCGTCGGGCTCGCGCGCGGCGACCAGCAGCGCCACCCCGGCGGGCAGGCCGAGGCGGGCGAGGCCGCGCAGTGCCGCGAGCGTCGCGGAGTCGGCGAGGTGGAGGTCGTCGAGAGTCAGCAGCACCGGACCGGGCCGGGCGGTGAGCCGGTCGAGCAGCGCGCGGCCAGGGGCGGGCTCGCCCGGGGCTACCGGGGGGACGCCGAGATCGGCGAGCGCCTCGGCCCACGCCGTCCACGGCGGAGCGTCGACGTCGCACGAGCCGCCGCCGACCGCCGCCCCGCGCATCCACGCCTCGCGGCGCGCGGCGCGCAGCAGCGCGGTCTTGCCGATGCCGGCCTCGCCGGTGATCAGGCGGATCGCGCCCGCCTCGGGGGCCTCGAGCAGCGCGCGGACGGCGGCGAGCTCCTCCTCCCGGCCGACGAGCGTGGGTCGCGGCTGGCGGGCCGGGGTGGGCGCGAGCAGCCGGAGGGTGAGGTCCTCGATCTCGGCGCCCGGCTCGACGGCGTAGTCGTCGCGCAGCGCCCGACGCGTGGCGGTGAGGATTTCGAGGGCCTCGCTCGTGCGGCCCTGCCGGTGCAGGCCGGACGCGGCGATGACGGCGAGGCGCTCGCGCGAGCGATCGGCGGCGAGGTCGGCGACGACGAGCTCGACCGCCTCCTCCGGCCGGTCGAGGTCCAGCAGGGCGCCGCCCATGCGCTCGATGAGGCGCAGCCGGCGGTCGACGGCGCGCACGCGCTCGACCTCGAGGCGCTGGCCCACCGGCGTCCCGGCGAACGGCTCGCCGCGCCACGTCGCGAGCGCCCGTGCGCCGCGCTCGAGCACGGTGTCGCGCGAGGCGTCGGCGGCGAGGGCCGCGGCGGCGTCGTCGTGGAAGCGGTGGAGGTCGACGGCGTCGCGCGGCAGGTCGAGCCGGTAGGTCTCGCCGATCGGGACGATCGGCAGCCGCGTCCCCTCGTCCGGGGCCTCGCGCCGGAGCCGGCTGACCAGCACCTGCAGCGCGCCGTCGGGCCGCTCGGGGAGGTCTTCGGCCCAGATCTCGTCGATCAGCGCCGGCACCGCGACGGTGCCCCGGCACGCCGCGGCGATCAGGGCGAGGAGGGTGCGCAGCCGCCGACCGGGGCGACCCAGTTCCCCCGACGCCCCTTCGATGGCAACCTCGCCCAGCACACGGATGCGGACATCCGAGGACGCTGACGATGACATCGCACCCCCTACTGCAACTGTCCGTAACCGCGGGACAGGAGGTTACGTCCTTGTGGGCCATCAATCCAGGCGAGGTACGCCAAGGCGACATACTCCTCGTGACGCAGATCCCCGGTGAGGCCGTCGGCAAGCTGATGGAACGGCTCGACGGCACGGTCTTCTCGCACTCGGGGATCGCGACGCGCGCCGACGGTGCCGACGGTGCCGCGACGCACCTCGCGAGCGCCCTCGCGCAGAAGCTGCCCCACTCGCTCGACTACGGCGGCGTGCGGTGGGACCTCTTCGGAAAGTACTGGGAGAACGAGCGAGACCTCTACTGCATCCCGATGCCGGACGACGCACGCCGTGAGGCACTCGAGTACCTCGCCGACTTCGAGCCGGTGCCCGACGGCGAGGGGTCGTTCTCGTACGTCAAGCTCGTCACCGTCGCCGCCGGCCTGCGCGCGGTCGAGCTCGAGGACACCCAGCCGGAGCTCGCCCAGCGGATGTTCGACGCGGCCTGCACGCTCGCCGATGCCTGGAGGGCGACCAGCCGCGTCCGGAGCTACTTCTGCGCCGAGCTCGTGGCCAACGCCTTCGGGCGGACGTTCACGCGGGCCGAGATGGTGCCACCCGAGGTCGACGAGGAGCCCGACAAGGACATCGCCGAGTGGCGCTGGGTCGGCTTCCTCGTGGACCTGATGGTCGACTGGGTCGACTCCGACGACCCGCGCCGGCAGGCCTGGATGGACCTGTGCGCGATCCTCACCGGCGAGGACTGGGACTTCGTCGCCGACGCCGCCACCGCCCTCGCGAAGTCGGGCATGCGGGTGTTCGGCACCGGACCCCGTGAGGCGGCCGTGCCGAGACCCCTGCGACCTCCGCCGCCGGCCACAGGACAGGCCCGACCGGACACACCCATCCCCCACGCCCTCGTCACGCCGCGGATGTTGTGGCAGGTGTTCGGCCACGACGAGGACGGCCGGAGCACGCTCCGTCGAGTCAGACGTCCGTCGGAGTCGACTACCGCAGAGTGATGTCCGCTCCGCTCGACTCGATCTGCTCGCGGCTGAACCCGACCCCGTCGCCGGAGCTGCTGCCGGTCTTGACGCGGTAGTCGTCGCTCGCCGCGACGTCGCTGATCGTGAAGGCGTACTCGCAGCTGTCGGAATAGCCGTAGTAGTAGGACGAGCTCCAGGTGTTGCGGGCGATCCCGGTGCCGGTCAGCGAGGTGGAGCCGACGAGGCTCCCGGCGGCGTCGTAGATCATCACCGGCATGCCGCTCGCGCGGGTGCTGGTGCAACCCGAGCCGGGCGACACGTAGCCGGACATCCCGTAGATCGTGACGGTGCCGCTCACCGACAGGGTGCGGTTGTTCGCGGCCACCGTCCCGATGAGCATCACCGCCGCGATGGCGGCGACGACGGCGATGACGACCCAGCCCCCGCGCATGCCGGATCGCGCCGGCGGCGGCACCCCGGGTCCGAGCGGGGCCATGCCCGCCGGAGGCACCGTCCACGGCGCCGGGGCGGGCCGGCCGGGCGCCGCGGCGCGCGGTGCCGGGGATGCGAAGGGCGACTGCGCCCCCCACGGAGCGACCGGTCGCGGGATCGCCACGGTGATGTCGTCCGCGGTCGGCGCCGGCCCCGTGGTGTGGGGCCGCTGCTCGGTGCTGCTGCTCATGATCGTCTCCCCGACGTCACCCGGCGCCGTCGTGGCGCCCGATGCCGGCCAAGTCGCTGGACCGGGCACGGCCGTTACGCCCCCTCCACTCGTCCGGGTGACGCAGACTGAATCGATGTGAACGGCGGTAACAACGGCCGCGCCACGGCGATGTCGTGGTCGAACGGGCCGGCTCCCTCGGCCCGGATCGTCGGGGGATGATCACGTGAACGAGCGGTGCAGCTGTGGTGCGGACCTGATCGCGGACCTGCCGATGTGTCTCGCCTGCGGGGCGCGGCGCCCGGCGCCGCGGGTGCTGGTCGGAGCGGGTGCTCCGCGTCCCGCCGCGACGTGGGGACCGCCGGCGGCGCCTCGTCGGATGGTCCGGCCGGTGCCGCGCCCCCAGCCGATGCCGCAACCGCTTCCCCAGGCTCCCCCGACGCCCGTGCCGGCTCGCTCGTCGTCGGCGCCGTGGATCGTCGGCGCCGCGGCGATCGTCGTGCTCGCCGTGATCGGCGCACTGGCCGTCGTCCTGCTGCGGCCCACGGCGACCTCCTCCACGGTCGTCCCGGTCGCACAGGCGCCGGTCACGGTGACCGCCGCGCCGAGCACCGTCTACTCCTCGCCGTCCTCCTCGTCCTCGTACTCCTCCACCGGTGACGGCGGCAGCACGAGCACGCTGCAGGCCGTCGTCGACTCCGACCGCAACGCCATGGAGGCGTTCGACGGGATGTGGGTGCCGCAGCTCTCCTCGAAGCGACCCGGCACCGTCGACAACGGCACCACCTACGACTCGTCGTCGATCTACGCGAACTACCAGGGTCTGGTCACGAACCACACGAACGTCCGGCTGCTGTGGTCGGGCGACTGGTCGGTGTACCGCGAGAGCGACTACTGGGTCGCGGTCTACGGGCAGGGCTTCACCACCGCCGCCGGCGCCAACGCCTGGTGCGACGCCCAGGGCTTCTCCGCGGACGACTGCTTCGCCAAGCGGCTCTCCCACACGGCCGGACCGGCCGGCACCACCGAACCCCGCTCCTGAGCCGTACCGACTCGCTGCCCGGAGACCTCGATGACCACGCCCGGCCCCCGCCTGCCCGACCTGTCGGTCCTCTTCCCCTTCCGCACCTGGCTGCACCACCCCGCGCTGCGCTCCTGGACGACGTGGCTGTTCGTCGCGCTCGTCGCGACGCCGCCGGCGGTACTGGCCCTTCTCGACGACGCCACATACCGCAGCGAGGCCACCGCCTTCGCGGCCTATTTCGCGGCGGCGTGGTTCCTCGTCCTCTGGGTGATCGTGCGTCCGCGCAACATCCACGGCGCACTCCTGGCACAGGTCATCGCCCTGGCGCTCCTGCTCGAGATGCCGCTGGCCACATGGCTCGAGGAGCTCCTCGACGGTGGTAACGACAATCTGTTCGAGAGCGTGCTGACGGTCGGGGTGCCCGAGGAGCTCGCGAAGGCGCTCCCGGTGATTCTCCTGGTCTTCCTGCATCGTCGGCGCGTCCTGGTGCCGCGCGACACGCTGTTCCTCGGGGCCGTCAGCGGTCTCGCCTTCGGTGCCGCCGAGGCCGTCAAGTACGCCATCGAGTACATGCCCAGCGATCTCGGCCGGGGCGGTGCCATGGTCCTCGTCTGGCGGTTCGTCGCCGGCCCCATCACCCACGCCCTGTGGGCAGGAGTGGCCGGGTACTTCGTGGGCCTCGCCGCGCAGTACCGCGCGCCGCAGCCGGTCCTCGTGCTCGCAGGTCTCGGCATCGGTGTGCCGGCGGTCCTGCACGGACTCAACAACTGGGACCCGGTCAACGGCACCCTCCTCTGGGTGCTCGTCGACGCCTTCAGCGCGCTGCTCTTCGTCGCCTACGCACGAATCGGATTGGTCGCTGCGCCCGCGGCGGCCGCGCCCGCGCCGCTCGCCCCCGTCGTGATCGACCCGCCGACCGCGCCGATCGCCCTGCCGCAGCACGGCCCCGGGCGGCACGCTCTGGTCTGACTCGGCGTGGTGACGAACCGTCCTCAGGACACGGTTCGGCCGCACCCCTCCGGGCCCGGGGGTGGCGTGCACGCCGATACCGGGCAGCCCCAGGATCTGCTCCGCGATGCCCACCAACCTGTACGGGCCGGGCGACAACTTCGACCTCGAGAAGTCGCACGTGCTGCCCGCGCTCATGCGCAAGTTCCACGAGGCCCGCGTGTCCGGGGCGCCGACCGTGACCGTCTGGGGCACCGGGACGCCGCGCCGCGAGTTCCTCCACACCGACGACCTCGCGGCCGCGTGCCTGCACCTGCTCGAGCACTACGACGGCCCGTCGCCGATCAACGTCGGCGTCGGGGAGGACGTCCCGATCGCCGACCTCGCGTCGCTCGTCGCCGACACCGTCGGCTTCACCGGCGACATCGTCTACGACACCTCCCGGCCCGACGGCACCCCGCGCAAGCTCCTCGACGTCTCGCGCCTGCAGTCGCTGGGCTGGAAGCCGACCATCGGGCTCGCCGAGGGGCTCGCCTCGACCTACCGGTGGTTCCTCGAGCAGCCGGAACGGCACCCGACCGGCGCGTAACGACAGCCCGTCGCCCGGCGACAGAGCGCATAGACGTTCCGGGACGACGGGGGTTGCCTGCGATGACCATGGTTCTGACGGCAGTGGCGGGGGCGACGGCGGGCGCTGCGGCGTGGCTGATCGCACCGTGGGCGAGCATGGCGGTGCGCGGCACCGTCGACGAGCGACAGTGGGCCGCGCGCCGCTGAGCGGTCAGCCGGTCGTGGCGTCCTCGAGGAGCTCGAACTCCACCCGCTGACGCCCCATCCGGAAGTGCTGGGTCCGGCGCAGGTACGGGAAGAAGCCGGCCTTCGCGCAGCCCTTGAGCGAGGCCGGGTTGTCGGTGCCCACGAACGTGATGACGTACCGGGCGCCGAGCGGGCCCGCCTTCTCGGCGATGCGCGACATCGCGGCGCTCATCACGCCCTTCCCGCGCCAGGCCACCGGGGTGAACGCACCCTCGAGCAGCGCGGTGTCGTCGTCGAGGCGCGGGAAGATCCCGCCGAAGTGCCGCGCGATGTCGGCGTTGTCCCGGGACGTGAACAGCCACTGCGTGTAGCAGGCCTCGTCGTCCGCGGTGACCGCCACGTGGGGCGCGCCGATCCCCGCCTCGAGCAGGCGCCGCCGCATCGAGCGGTCCCACTTCTCGTCGGGGGTCAGGTCGGCGGCGGCGTCGAGCACGGCCGCGACGTCCCGGTCCTCCATCGGCCGCACGCTGATGTCGATCTTCGCACCGGGCTGGGTGTGGGGCGCCGTGAGGTCCCGACGGAGGCCGTAGGCCTCGACGTCGCTCCGGAGGCGGCGGCGGGCCGCGCCGTAGACCGGCTTGATCGTGTCGGGCTCGCGGATGATGGCCGTCAGGGCGGCGATCGACGCGTTGGACATGGGCGTGCTCCTTCTCCGGTGGTACCTGGGTCGTGCACGTGATCAGCCCGCGTGGGCGGAACGCGGCGCCCGCTGGACGCCACGGTCGGAGGCGTCGAGCAGCCCGTGCCGGACCTCGAGCGCGGCCGCCTCCAGCCGGGAGTGCACGCCGAGCTTCGTGAGCACGGCGCGGATGTGGCTGCGCACGGTCAGCGTGGACACGCCCATCACCTGGGCGATCCGCGCCGTCCCGGCGCCGTCGACGAGCAGGGCGAGGCACTGCCGCTCGCGAGAGGTCAGGTAGGCGGCCATCGCGTGGGCTGCGGCGCTCGACGGGCTGCGGGGACGGGCGCGTTCCGCGGTCTCGACCACCACCTGCTCGCCCCCGACCACGCGATCGACCGCGGCGAGGAGATCGTCGACGCCGCCGCTCTTGGTGACGAATCCGTCGGCCCCGGCCGACAACGATGCCGACGCACACGCCGGCGAGGCGTCGGAACTCAGGGCGATCACCTTCGTGCGCCCTGCGGTGCGATCGACGACCGACTCGATCAGTTCCGGTCCGGCGCCCAGCGAACGCGCGTCGAGAAGGCAGAGATCAGGAGTGAGGCGGTCGACCGCCTCGACCACCGACGCCGGGGTCGTGGGGACTGCGCCGACGTGCCAACCTCGTTTGACGAGCACCGAGGCGAGGAGCTCAGCCAGCACGACCTGGCCATCTCCGATGACGACGAGCATGCGGGTGCCCTCTCCTCACTGTCCCCCCTCCCCAGCCACTCATGTCCCCCGACTGTGGCTGTGCGTGTCACACATTCGAGTGAACGTCCTCCTTCTGTCAATGACGATTTGTCGCAGTCGGCTCGTTACTAGGCTATCCGCCTAGGTTGGATGATCAGCTAGGCGTCCAAACGGGTGACTGGTCGCCATCATCCGAACGCACATGGTGATCATCGGGACTCGAGGTCCTCGTCCACCTGTAGGACGCCCGACAGACCTCGGTGAACTACGTTCGGCGCTCGTGCCCGACGTCCGCGTCCTGCTGATCGCCGAGCAGCGCATGCTCGCCGACGCGTTGTCCGAGCGGCTCGGCGACGAGCCGGGCCTGACCGTGACGTCGGAGGACGGCACCGACCGGCAGCACCTCGAGCAGGCGCTGGTCCGTGCCCGCCCCGGGGTCGTCGTGACCTCGGACCTCACCGTCGGCCGTGCCGTCGCGCGACGCAGGCCCGACGTGGCCCTCGTCGTCCTCGCGCCCGTCGCGGACAGCACGCACGCCGTCGCCGCGGCCCGTGCCGGGGCCGTCGCGTGGCTGCCGATGTCCAGTGGTGTCGACGAGCTCGTCGCCGTGGTGCGCGCCGCGGCCGAGGGCCGGGCGCACTACCCCGACCTGCACCTCGCGGAGGTGCTGCGCGAGCTGCGCCGTGACGTCGACCGGGCCCGGGCCCCTCGCGGTCCGCTGCACCTCCTCAGCGAGCGCGAGCGCGACGTGCTCAACTGCCTCGCCCAGGGCCGGAGCAACAAGGAGATCGCTCGCGCGCTCTCGATGTCGGGCAACACGGTGCGGACCCACGTCCGGAACATCTTCCGCAAGCTCGAGGTCCACAGCCGGCTGGAGGCCGTACGGGTCGCCCGGACCGACACCGAGGACGTGGGAGAGGTCATGGGAGAGCGCATGGCACCGGCCCCCGGCGTCCTGCACGCCGTGCCTACTCCACCTCACCCCCGAGATCACCACGCCCCGTGATCACTGCAGGTGACCGGCCGGTGGCGGGGCGCTGACTCTCCTTCATCGGGCGTAGGTGACCTCGCCCGCTCGCGCGATCCGTACGCCCTCCACCCGCCTCTACCGTCGCTCGCGTATCCGCAGAGGTGATGGGGGGTCCTCTGCGGGGTGCCCGCCCGGATCCCGCGTGGCATGCCTCGAGATCACCGGTGACTCCCAGCCACACGCGAGCCGCGCCCGTACCCGCGAAGCTCTCCCCGAGGAGCCTTCCTTGCCACAGCACCAGCCCGAACCAGCGCTCGACGGGACCCGGCGAGGGTCTCCCGCGAGCGACATCCTCGTCGGCGTGGACGTCCGGTCGGTGACGTCGCCCACGATGCCGCGCCACGGCGACGCCGTCGTCAACCTCCCGACCGTGCCGGTCGAGCACGGGGTCCGTGCGGACATCGAGATCCGCACCCGCCCCACCGTCTCGCTCGTGATCCCGGCCCGCAACGAGGCCTCGAACATCGCCTGGGTGCTCGAGCAGGTTCCCGACTGCGTCGACGAGATCGTCCTCGTCGACGGGCGCTCCACCGACGCCACGATCGTCACCGCGCGGTCGGTCCGGCCCGACATCCGGGTGGTCCACCAGGAGGGCGTGGGCAAGGGCGACGCGCTCCGAGCCGGCTTCCTCGCCTCGACCGGCGACACGATCGTCATGATTGACGCCGACGGCAGCATGGCGCCGCAGGAGATCCCGCACTTCCTCTACTACCTCTCCCACGGCTACGACTTCGTCAAGGGTTCCCGCTTCATGGCGGGCGGCGGCTCGCTGGACATCACCCGCCTGCGACGCACGGGCAACCAGGTCCTCATGCGCCTGGCCAGCCGGCTCTACGAGGCCCCGCTGACCGACCTCTGCTACGGCTACATCGCCTTCCACCGCCGCTACCTCGACTACGTCGACCTCACGACGACCGGCTTCGAGGTCGAGACACGACTGGTGATCTCCGCACTGCAGTCGGGCCTGCGCATGACCGAGGTGCCGAGCATGGAGATGCCGCGGCGCTACGGGAAGTCGAATCTCCGCGTGGTCCGCGACGGCACCCGCGTGCTCCGCACGCTGCTGCGCACCCACGAGAACGGTGTGAGCGGCTACGCCGTGCAACGGGCCCGCGCGTGGGCGCACCACCGCCAGACACCCGCCGTGACCGCCGTGCCTGCCGTGACGTCCGTGGCGGCGGCGCCGTCCACGCCCTCGGCCGGGTCGTGATGCGGGGTCCGCTCACGTTCCGGACCCGCTGCCTGATCGCCGCGATCGCCGTCCTGGCCGGCGCCGGCGTGCTCGCCGCCGTGCCCACCGCGCCCGTCGCCGTCGTCGCGCTCTTCCTGCTCGGGGCCCCGGTGCTGGTGGTGGCGCTGGGCTGGCGCACCGCCGACCCGCTCGCGCGCGTCGTCGTCGCCGTGGCGGTCGGCCTCACGCTCAACGGCCTGGTCGCCGAGGTGATGCTCGCCGCGGGTGTCTGGTCCCCGTCGGCCGGGATCGTCGTCGTGGGCGCCGCCGTCGCGGCGCTCGCGATCGCCCTCGGCCACCTGCCGGCCCGCGAGCTGTCGGCCCGCGAGGAGGGGACTGCCCGATGAAGGTCGACATCGTGGCCCCCGGCGACCTCGGCGAGAGCGAACGCCGGCAGTGGGCCGCGTTCCAGGACGCCGACGACCGGATGCGCAGCCCGTTCCAGTCGGTCGAGTTCACCCTCGCCGCGGCACGACACCGTCCCCGCACCCGCGTCGCGGTCATCTCCGACGGCGGCGAGGTCGTCGGGTTCCTGCCGTTCGAGCGCGGCCCGCTCGGCGAGGCGACGAGCCCCGCCGCCGTGCTCAACGAGGGCCAGGGCGTGATCCACCGGCAGGGGTACGAGTGGGACGCCCGGGAGCTGCTCGACCGCGCCGGGATCGGTGTGTGGGAGTTCGACCAGGTCGTCGGCTCGCCGACGGCGTTCGAGCCCTACACGACGTTCCGCGCCGAGTCGCCGGCCATGGACCTCACCGACGGGTTCGAGACCTACCTCGCGGGAGCGCGCGCCCGGTCGTCGCGGATCAAGGACCTTTCCCGGCGTCGCCGTCGCCTGGGCCGCGAGCACGGACCGGTGCGCTTCGAGTTCGCCGCGGACGACCCGGTGGCGATGCGGCGCGTCATGGCCTGGAAGTCCGACCAGTACCGCCGGACCGCCCGCCCCGACCGTTTCGCCGAACCCTGGATCCGCGCGCTCGTCGAGGACGTCGCCACACTGCGCACTCCCGGGTGCTCCGGTGTGGTCTCGCTCGTGTGGGCGGGCGACACGCTCGTCGCGGGGCACGTCGGCCTGCGCTCGCAGCGGGTCCTCCCGACGTGGTTCCCGGCCTACGACCCGGACTTCTCCCGGTACTCGCCCGGCCTGCTCCTGCACGTCGAGATGGCGGAGGCCGGCGCGGCGGACGGGCTCGAGTGCATCGATCTGGGCCGGGGTCCCAAGGACTACAAGGACTGGCTGGCCGACCACGTCCACGAGGTGTGGGAGGGCCGCGTCGTCACCCGCACCGGGGCGGGCCTCCTGCACTGGGCGCGCCGTGTCCCGCTCCGGGAGGTCCGCAACACCGTCGTCTCGAACCGGCGGCTCTACGACGTCGCCGACCGCACCCTGCGCACCTATGCCTCCGTGAAGGCTGCCGCCCTGAAGTCCTCTGCGCTGAAGTCCTCCGCGCTGAAGTCCTCCGCCCGGCCCGAGGAGAGCGTCCGATGACCGCACCCGAGACCGTCTCGGTCGTGATCTGCGCCTACACCTCCGACCGGTGGGACGACGTCCTGGCGGCCGTCGCCTCGGTGCGCGACCAGAGCGTCCCGGCGCTGGAGATCCTCGTCGTCGTCGACCACAACCCGGTCCTCCTCGAGGGACTGCGCGCCGCGCTGCCGGACGTGCGGGTGATGGCGAACGACGACGTGCAGGGACTCTCCGGCGGACGCAACACCGGGATCGCCGCGGCCCACGGCGACGTCGTCGCGTTCCTCGACGACGACGCCGTCGCCGAGCCCGACTGGCTGAAGTTCTTCCTCGCCGCCTACACCGACGACCACGTCCTCGGCGTCGGCGGCACGACCCACCCGTGGTGGCAGTCCGATCGTCCGTCGTGGTGGCCGCAGGAGTTCGACTGGGTCGTCGGCTGCACGTTCGTGGGCCGGCGCCCGGGTCGCGTCCGCAACCTCCTCGGCGGCAACGCCTCGTTCCGCCGGGACGCCTTCCGGGCCAGTGGCGGTTTCCCCACCCACATCGGGCGTACCAGCACGTCGGTCACGCCGCTCGGGTGCGAGGAGACCGAGCTGTGCATCCGCATGGGGGACGCCGTGCCCGGTGGCGTGTTCCTCTTCGAGGACCGCTCGGTGATCTGGCACCGGGTCTCCGACACCCGGGCCCGCTTCCGGTACTTCCGCTCACGCTGCTACGCCGAGGGGCTCTCGAAGGCGCTCGTCACCCGCAGCGTCGGGGCCGCCAAGGGGCTCTCGGAGGAGCGCGCCTACACCTGGGGCGCCCTGCGCACCGGGGTGGCCCGCGGGGTGGTCGACGCCCGCCGCGGCGACGCCGCCGGTCTCCGGCGTGCCGGCGCGATCGTCGCCGGGCTGGCATGGACCGTCGCGGGCTACGGCGTCGGGACCGTCCGCGGCTCGTCGGTCGGTGCGTCGTGACCGCCCCGACGACCACCACGGTGCCGATCCTCATGTACCACTCGGTCGCCGTGACACCCGATCCGCGCGTCCTCGACCTGTCGGTGCACCCCGATCACTTCGACGCCCAGCTCGATGCGCTCACCGAGGCCGGGTACACGACGATGACCTTCTCGGCGGTCCGCGCGGCCCTCGCGGGCGGGCAGACGCTGCCCGCGAAGCCGGTCGTCCTCACCTTCGACGACGGTTACGCCGACTTCCACCGGGAGGCCCTGCCACGCCTGGTGAGCCACGGCGCGACGGCCACGCTCTTCGTCACGACGGGCTGGCTCGCCGACGCCGGGCGCCATGCCAGCGGGCGGCCGCTGGACGACACCCTGACCTGGGAACAGGTGGGCGACGTCGACGCCGCCGGGATCGAGATCGGCGCCCACAGCCACAGCCACCCCCAGCTCGACCAGCTGCCCGACCAGCTGCTCGACGAGGAGCTCGCCACGAGCCGGCTCCTCCTCGAGGACCGGCTGGGGCACCGCGTCACCTCGCTCGCCTACCCCTACGGCTACTCGAGCCGACGGGTCCGGCGGGCCGCCGAGGCCGCGGGGTACGAGCGCGCCGCGGCCGTCGCGAACGTCGCGGCCGGTCCCGGGAGCGACGCCTACGCCGTCCCCCGGCTGACCGTGCGGCGCTCCACCGACACCGACCGGTTCCGCCGGATCGTCGGCCAGCAGGACCTCGCGAGCCTCTTCCTGCGCGAACGGGTCCTCACCGCGGGGTTCGCCGCCGTCCGGCGCTCCCGCGCCGCGGCGCGCACGTGGTGCCGTCTTGGCTGAGGTCGTCGACCGCCCCACCACGCCCGCCACCACCGGCCCGCCCCTGGTCCGGAAGCTCCGCTCGCACCTGTCGGACTCGTTCTCCCGCAACGCCTACGCGTTGATGGTCAACACCGGGATGAACGGTGTCCTCGGGCTCGCCTTCTGGGTCGTCGCGGCGCGGCACTACCCCGCCGCCGACGTCGGGCGCGGGTCCGCCCTGATCTCCGCGGTGACCCTGCTGTCGGCGGTCGTCGGGATCAACGTGACCGGCACCCTCACGCGCTTCCTCCCGCGGACCGGCCGGCGCACCACGCGCTTCGTCCTCCACACCTACTGGGTCAGCTCCGCGATCGTCGTGGCCCTCACGCTCGGCTTCCTGCTGCTCGTGCCGGTGTGGGGCCCGTCGTTCGCCGAGCTCCGGGACCCGGGTACCGCAGCCTGGTTCGTCGCGGCGGTGGTCCTCGCCGGGATCTTCACCGTCCAGGACGGCGTCCTCGTCGGCCTGCGCAGCTCGGTGTGGGTACCGATCGAGAACACGGTCTTCGGGATCCTCAAGCTCGTCCTGCTGCTCGCCCTGGCCTCGGTCGCGCCCGCCGGTGGCGTGTACCTGTCGTTCGTCATCGCGATGGCCGTCGTCACGCTCCCCCTCAACGGGATCATCTTCGGGCGCGTGCTGCGCCGGACGCGCGACGCGGCAGGCACCGGCGAGCCCCCGGGGCGCGCGGAGATCCAGCGGTTCTTCGCCGGCGACTACGTCGGGGCGCTGTTCTCGTTCGGCGCGGCCTACGTCATCCCGGTGATCGTGGCCGCCGTCGTCCTCCCGCAGACGTTCGCGTCCTTCTACATCGTCTGGATGGTCTGGGGCAGCCTGCAGCTGGTCTCGATCAACCTCGCGCAGTCCCTGACCGTCGAGGGCGTCTACGACGTGGGGATGCTCGTCGCCTACACCCGCTCGGCCCTGCGCCGGTCGGGCGTGATCCTCCTCGTGGCCGGCGGGCTCCTCGGCCTCGGAGCACCGATCCTGCTCGGCGTCCTCGGGCCGGGGTACGACGAGGCGACACCGCTCCTGCGGCTCCTCGCGCTCACCGCGTTCCCGCGGGCCGTGCTCGAGGTCTGGCTGGGTGTCCTGCGGGCGCAGGGCCGTTCCCGCGAGCTCGCCCGCGTGCAGGTCGCGTCCGGGATCGCCGTCGTGGGCGCGGTGACGGTCGGGCTCCTGCTCGACGGCGGGCGGCTCGGCATCGACGTCGCGCCCATCACCGGCGTCGGCATCCTGGTGTTCGTCAGCCAGAGCGCGGTGACCGTCGCCGTCCTCCCGGGCCTCGTCCGGTTCCTCACCTCCACCCGCCGGCCGCCCACCACCCGGCGTCTCGTCGAGCTCACCGTCCGGCCGGCCACCCTGCCCGCTCCGGCCGTCCTGCCGGCACCGTCACCTCTCCCGACCCGGACGTCGGCGGCGCGGGCGGTGGCGCGGGCCGCCCGCGCGGTCACGGCGCTCCGGGCTCTCGGCGCGCTGACCGTCGTCTCGCTGCTGCTGTACTGGCTGCCCCTGTCCGGCGTCGACCTCGAGGGGATGAACGGGCTCGGACTGATCTCCGTGCTGCCGGTCGTCTCCCTGCTCGGCCTCTGGCTGCTGGGGATGGCGTTCGTGGGCACGCTGGCCCTGCGCCGGGCGCACCGGCCGCTGCTCGCCGCGCAGCTGGTGGCCATGATCGCCTGCCTGCACGGCGTGACCGCCGTGCTCGAGACGATCCCCCGCTTCTCGATCACCTACGTGCACCTGGGGATGGTCGACCACATCGTCCGGACGGGCGTGGCCCCGCCCGACTTCGACGCCCGCTTCAGCTGGCCCGGCTTCTTCGCCCTCATGGGGTTCCTGTCGCGGGGGACCGGACTCGACGACGCGCTCGATCTCCTCGCCCTGGTGCCGCTGCTGAGCAACCTGCTGTACGTGCTCGCCCTGGGGCTGATCCTGCGGTCGGTCCGCGCGAGCTGGCAGGCGAAGTGGCTGACCCTGTTCGTGTTCGCCGCGGGCAACTGGGTCGGCCAGGACTACTTCTCGCCCCAGGGCCTCACCTACTTCCTGTACCTGGCCTTCCTGGGCGTCCTGCTCACGTGGTTCCGGCCCGCCTCGGGGGGGCCGGGCGAGATCGCCCCACCCGCCGAGCGGGGCGTCGGCGCCGGCCTGGGCCGGGCGGTGCGCACGGTGCTCCGGCTACCGCGACCGACCGTCCCCGGGGAGCTGCCGGCGCCGTCGGTGACGCCCGCGACGCGCACGACGTTCCTCGTGTTCCTCGTGCTCCTGTTCCTCGTGACCGCGGCGACCCACCAGCTCACGCCGTTCGTCATGCTCGGCAGCGCGGCGGCGCTCGTGGTCCTGCGCCGCTGCGTCACCCGGGGCCTGCCCCTGATCCTCACCGTCGTCCTGCTCGCGTGGATCAGCTACATGACGGCGCCGTACTGGACGGGCCACCTCCTCGAGCTGATCTCCGGTATCGGCGATCTGGGGGGCACCTTCTCCAGCGGTGTCCAGGAGCGCACCGCCGGCGACCCGGACCACCAGGTCGTCGTGCTCACCCGCATCGCGCTCTGCCTCGGGCTCTTCGGGATCGCCGCCGTGGGCCTCTGGCGACGGGGACGCCGCGGGGTCGACGACCGGATCGTCACGGCACTGGTGGTCGTCCCGGTGCTCGCGGCGGGGTTGCAGAGCTACGGCGGCGAGATCGTCCTGCGCGTCTACTTCTTCGCCCTGCCGGCGCTGTGCATCCTGGTGGCCCTGGCCGTCTTTCCCGACGCCCGGTCGCGCGCCGGTTCCACGACCCGGGTGATCGGGGCCGGCCTCGTCGTCACGATCCTGCTGGGCGGTTTCCTGCTCGCGCGCTACGGCAACGAGTCGTACGAACAGATGCGGCCCCGGGAGCTCGCGGCCGTCGAGGCCGTCTACGCGCAGCCCGGACCGTCGACGGTGCTCTTCCCGACCGAGACCCGCGCCGCCGCCAGCACGCCGTTCATCCCCATCTCCCACCGCGACATCGAGCGCGTGCGGGTCGGCCCCGTGACGGTCCCGCCCGACCCCGACGACCCGACACCGGTGATCGCCAAGATGCGGGAGCAGGCGACGACGCCCTTCCTGCTGGTGACGCGCGGGCAGGAGGAGTTCCTGCGGATCGGCGGCGGCTACCCGGCGGACTGGGGGCCCCGCTTCCGCGCCGCCCTCGACCGCTCCCCGGAGCTGACCCTGATGCACGCCGACGTGGACGCGCGGGTCTACGTGCTGCGCGACCGTCCCCCGGGCACCGGGCCCGTCGTCCCGCTCCCACCCGGCTTCATCGGGGCGACGCCGTGGACACCGGTCGGGGTGATCCTGGTGGGCTTCCTGCTCGTCACCCTGCTCGGCCGGGAGATCTGGAGGCTGTGGCTCCCGCCGGCGCGGCGCTCCGAGCTCTGGCCCCTGCGCCTGCTGTGGGTGCCGCTCGTGATCACGTTCCTCGCGGTGGTCGTGGAACGGGCGATCGTGCTCACCAGCGGCTGAGGGGGTCTCAGCCCACCTGCGGGGACATCCGGGGCACCCAGCGGACCTCGTTCCCGACCAGCGTCAGCGTGCGCCCGTCCACCTCGACCTGTTGCGGGCCGTCGGTGGTGTTCACCAGCAGGACGGTCTCGGCGCTGGCGAGACTGCGGACCGACGGTCCGACGGGCAGATCGACCAGGGGTGTGCCGGGCGGGAACCACCGGGCGAACTCCTGCACGACGCCGAGCATCGGTCCCGGACGTCCTCCGTCGGGGCCGCTCTCGGTGGAGGTCCAGAGGCTGGCGTCGCCCTGGTCGCCGTCCGGTGGGGGGTTCCAGTAGAGGCTCGTCGCGACCCCGGCCTTCGCGAACTCGATCATCGCGGCGGTGCGCACGGCGAGGCGGCGCTCGAGGCGCCAGTCCGACCCCGGCGGCTCGACGTACCACTCGGCCCACCACAGCGGCAGGTCGGTGCGGGCCCGGATCCACGCGCTGACCGCGCCGAACTTGTCCAGCGCCGTGAACGGATCCGGGGCCCCGTTCGCGGTCGTGGCGTGACCGTCGACGACGACGAAGTCCGCGCCCTTGGCGTGCTGCACCCAGTACTCGAAGGCCCGCAGCGTGCGCGGGTCGACGTGGCCCCACGCCCCCGCGAGCTCGCCGGAGTCGACGTCGACGCCGTCGGGAGCGGCGGCCATGTCGAGGTAGGGGCCGCCGACCTGGTTCGCGGGATTCGCGCTCTTGATCGCGTCGTAGACCCGGTTGTAGAGCCCCGTGTACGCGGCCGCGTCCCAGGTGCCCGCGGAGTCGTCGAAGAACCCCTTGAACTCGTTCCACACGAGGAAGTGCCGGACGTCCGGGTAGCGCCGCGCGACCTGCCCGGCGAGGGCGGCGAAGTCCGCGTGGTGCTCCGGGCTCGGGGCCTCCTCGAGCCTGCTCCAGTCCGTCTCCCCCGGGCTCCCGCCCTTCATCCAGTCCGGGGCGCAGCAGAGCGTGATGACCGGGAGGCCACCGGAGGTGCGGATGAAGTCGATCCGGCTGTCGAGGCTCGCGAAGTCGTAGACGCCGGGCCGCGGCTCCGGATTACCTGCACCCCAGCCCATGAGGTGCTGGTTCTGGACGAGGGCCTGCCGGTTCAGGCCGTCCCGCACCGACGCGATGGCCTCCGGGAACCCGTGGTCGGCGCTCTGCTGGGTGTGGGTGAACCCCCACCCCGGAGCCGTGGTGGAGCCGGGGCCGGCGTCGGCCGCGACGGGCGCACTGCCCGCGAGCGAACCCAGGAGCACGAGCGATGCCGCGGACGCCATCGCGCCGTGCAGCCACGTCGTTCCCACCGAAGAGTCCGCCCCCTGTCCGGATCGCCCGGTCCGATCAGCGTGGCACCCGGGGACGGGGACGGACATGGTCCATCGGGACGAGGGTGGGTCACCCCTGCGGAGGGGCGCTAGGGCTTGAGCACCCGCGCCCGCTCGACGCCGGCCGGGTCCATCTCCTTGAACTCCATGCGCCGCCGGCCGGCGAGCCTCCTCTCGTACCGGTCGACGTAGGGCAGGAAGCCCGCCCGCTCGCAGCCCTTGAGGCTCGCGACGTTGTCGACGCCGACGAAGGTGACGACGTAGCGCGCCCCGAGGTCGGTGGCCTTCTCCGCGATCATCGACATGCCCGCGCTCATGATCCGCTTGCCCTGGTGGCGCACCGGCGTGAACGCGCCCTCGAGCAGCGCCTCGTCGGGGCCGAGCACGGGGAAGATGCCGTGGAAGAACGACTGCACGTCGTCGTTGTCCTCCGCGGAGAACAGCCACTGGACGTAGCAGGGCTCGTCGTCGGAGTTGACCGCGACGTACGGGCTCCCGATCCCCGAATCCAGGAGGCGACCACGGGTCTGCCGCTCCCAGCGCTCCGCGGTGTCGACCTCGGCGTGGGTGTCGAGGATGTGCTCGACGTCGTCGTCGCGCATGGCGCGCACCGAGATCGGGATCTTCGCGACCGGGGTCTCGTGGGGGACCGCCAGGTCCCGCTTGAGCCCGTAGGAGTGCGACGTCGACAACGCCCGCTTGCCGACGGACCGCATCGTCGGGACGAAGGTCCCCGACTCCAGCGTCGTCCTGGCGAACCGGGCGTAGCGCGTGAGCGTCGTGCCGGCGCTCGAGTTGTCCTGCACAGCGAAGTCCTCACCGTTGGGGAATCGGCCATGGTCGCCGATCGCTCTCCATCGAGCGACCACCACCCGGGGTGAGACGTGCACCTGAACGGAGGGTTCGCTTCCCCGCCCCTGATGCCACCCGATCGGGCGTAAGATCGCACGGGTTGTCGTGATCGAGCTAACGATCCGTGTCGATCAGACGAGAATAGATCGAGCGCCGGCGGGGAGCCGGCTCAGCACCCTCGGGGGGTCCCATGTCCAAGCACTCGGCTCCGCAGACCGGCCGCAGCACCGGCGACCCCGTCGTGCTGATCCGCCCGGTCGCCCTGAGCGCCGCCGACTATCTCGGTCGCCTGGGCAGCGCCGCGACGACCCTGGTCCCGATCACGGTGCGGGGTCGGCACTCGCGGAGCTGACGCACCCGGGCCGGAACGTCAGGCCGGCAGCCCCGTGTCCGCGTGCTCCGTCCCCGCGTGCTCCGTCCCCGCGTAGAGGGGACCCGCGTCGTTGACGGCGAGCAGCAGCGGCACCGGCCCGCTGGTGTCGATGCGGCACACCGCGGCGTCGACGAGGAACGTCCGCCACGCGATCTCGATGCCGACCCCGAGCGCCCAGCTGATCGCCGCCTTGATCGGCGAGACGTGGCTGACCACCACCACCTCGCCCTCCGCCGCCTCCGCCGCCAGGTCGAGGCACGCGGCGGCCACGCGGTCCCGCACCGCCACGAGCGACTCGCCGCCCGCCGGCACGTGCTCGGGATCGGAGCGCCAGGCGTGCCAGGCGTCGCCGTCGAGAGCCGTCATGGGCTGGCCGTCGAGCTCGCCGTAGTCCATCTCGGTCCACCGCGTGTCGACCTCGACGGGCACCTCGGCCCCGAGGAGCGCCGCGGTCTCGCGGGCCCGCACGAGCGGGCTGGTCACCAGCCGCGTGGGCCGCGGGAGCCCCGCGGCGAGGGCGCGGGCCTGCCGCCGTCCGGTCTCGGTGAGCGGCGGGTCGGCCCGCCCGCACATCAGCCCGCGGGCGTTGGCCTCACTCTGACCATGGCGGACGAGGGTGAGCACCTACGCCACGGTAGTGCCGCCGGAGCGGGCATCCGCCGCGCATTCGGGCGACGAGCAGCGTCCGCGAGCAGCACCAGGGCGCCGGGGGCGCACGAGATCAGGGCGAGGACGCCGTAGACGACAGCCGTCGCGAGCCCCTGACCCGGGGCGAGGCCGACGGCGGCGAACGCGACGGCCGCGACGGCCTCCCGCGGGCCCCAGCCGCCGACGGTCAGGGGCACCGACATCGCCAGGAGCGCCACCGTGACGAGCGGGAGCAGCTGCCCCAGGGGTGCGGTGACCCCGGCGGTGCGGGCGGCGACGACGAACAGCGCGAGCAGCCCGGCGAGCGCCACCAGCGACAGCAGGACGACGGCGGGCGCGGTGCGCCAGCGGCCGAGCCCCTCGCGGACGTCGCGCATCGCCGCGACGAGCCCGAGGCGCCACCGCGCCGCGCGCCGGGCGGTCCAGAGCCAGCCGACGACGCCGGCGACGAGGAGGACGACGCCGGCCGCGACGAAGCCGAGCCCGGGGCCGACGACGGCGTGCACCACGGCGGGCTGCGCGAACAGCACGGCGGCGCCGACGGCGACGACCACGACCTGGCCGGCGACACGCTCGATCACCACGGCCCGCGCGCCGCGCCCGTCGCCCGGACGGTGGTGGCGCACGGCGCGGTGCACGTCGCCGAGCACGCCGGCGGGCAGCAGCGAGTTGAGCAGCGTCGCGCGGTACGCGTCGGCGGTGGCCTCGCCCAGCGGCAGCGTCAGCCCGACGCCGCGGGCGACGACACACCAGCGGGCGGCACCCGCGGCGGTGGTGAGCGCGCCGAGCAGGAGCGCGGCGGCGACCACCGGCCCGGAGATCCCGGCGAGCGCCTCGACCACGCCGCCGGCGCCCAGGCGCACGACGAGCAGGAGGGGCAGGCCGAGGCCGACGACGAGCCTGATCACCGTGCCGAGGTGAGGGATGCGGCGACGCGCCGGGAGCACGTTCGGGGAAAGAGTCGGGACGGCTTCGGGGCTGGTCCGGGGAGCGGGGACGTCGGTCGTCGGGGGTGGGGTCGAGCAGGTCACGGGCGCGGGGAGCGTCACGTCGAATCAGTCCAGTGGGGAGCTGGGGAGCGGGTGGTCCGGGGTCGTACGTGGGGTGCGGTGGGGTTGGGGCAGGGGTGTCAGGGGAGGGCCAGCAGGTCGAGGTGGCCGACGTGGACGCGCAGCCGGCCCTGCTCGGCGGCATCGAGGCGTCGGTCGAGGTAGGCGTCGGCGTGCCGCGCGAGGTCGGGGTCCTGCGCGACGGCCGCCGACACCCAGCCGTGCAGCCAGGCGACGACGAGGTCGACGTCGTCGAGCCCGAGCTGCCAGGGGCTGACCCGGGAGACGACGTGGGCGCCGCGACGGGCGAAGGCCCGCTCCGCGACGTCCGGGGCGGACGGGCCGAGCAGCCGGCGGCCGTCGACGACCCGCTGCTGGTGGGCGTCGAAGGCCGCGGCCATGGGGACGTCGCGCGCCTCCGCGGGCTCGAGACGGACCTGGCCGACGACGCTGAGCGTCAGCAGGGCCGCACACCCGGCACCGACGCAGGCGGCGGCGACGGCCTCGACCTCCTCGGCGGTGAGCACGTCGAGCAGGGCCGACGCGGTGACGAGGTCGATCCCGGCGAGGTCCTCGGCGGTGAGCGTGGTGACGTCGACCGCGCGGGTCTCGGCGGTGACGGGCGAGCCGTCGCGGGCCCGGTCGGGGAGGTTCGCGGCGGCGTGGGCGAGCAGGTCGGGGTCGCGGTCGGCGAGCACCCAGTGCTGCGGGCCGGGCAGGCGGGGCGCGAGCCAGCGCGCCATCGATCCCGTGCCGGAGCCGAGGTCGAGGATCCGCCCGACGGCGGGGTGACCGGCGCGGAGGTCCTCGACGAGGTCGATCGCGCGGGCCTCGGCGTCGGCGGGCTCGCGCAGGGCGAGCCAGTCGGGCGCCGCGGGGGCGCCGGGCCGGGAGTGGCCCGGGGCGGGGTGGCGGGGGCCGGGGAACTCCCCGCTCAGCTCGGGGCGCGCAGGTCCGCCAGCACCTGCTGCACCCGTCGCGAGGTCTGCGTCCACGTCGAAAGAGTGCAATGCCGAGATCTCGCTGAGATCCGTCGCCCATTGCGATGCGCCGCATCGGCGAACCAGCGGTGTAGCCCTGCGACGAGTGCGGGAACATCCTCAGCGGAAACTAAGATTCCGGCCCCGTCGAGGGTCTCGGGCAGCCCGCCGGCGTCGCTCGCCATCACGGGGATGCCCCGCGCGAGCGCCTCCGTCACCACCATCCCGTACGTCTCCACCCGCGAGGGCGCGACGAGGAGATCGGTGGCGTCCCAGGTCCTGTCCAGTTCAACGCCCGAGAGGGGGCCCGCGTGACGGATGCGGTCCCCCAGACCGTGCCGGGCGATGCTGGCACGCAGGTCGGCGACGAAGGCGGGGGCGCGCCGGGTGGGGCCGACGAGGTCGAGGGTCCACGGGTGCTCGGGCAGCTCGGCCAGCGCCTCGACGAGCAGGTCCTGCCCCTTGGTGGGCGTCACGGCGCCGAGGCAGAGCAGGCGGTGGACGCCGTCGGTCCCGGTGGCGAGCGGGGCGGGATCGACGCCGGGGACGGCGACGACCACGTCGTCGAGGCCGTGCCGCTCGTGGAGCCGCCGCGCGGCCCAGGGGCTCGTCGCGAGCACGGCCCCGGCGGCGCGCAGCACCGCGCCCTCGCCGGCGTCGAGGTCGGGCGCCTCCTCGCCCAGGGGCAGGTGCACGAGCACGGCGAGCGGACGGCGCGCGGCGTGCGGGACGACGATCTCCGGCACCCCGCACGCCACCAGCCCGTCGAGCAGCACCGGGCCGTCGCCGTCGGCGAGCACCGCGTGGAGCTCCCGGCGCGCCGCGTCGTCCGGTCGCGGCCAGGTGCCCGCGACCTGGACGCCGCGCACGGCCACGCCGTCGGCCCGCAGCCCCTCGATGACCCGCGCGTCGTAGACGTCGCCCCCGCTGACGAGCGCGGGGTCCGCGACCGGTCTGACGAAGCTCACCGCGCGCACCGCCCCAGCATGCCTACGGTGCGGGACGTGAGCCTGCCGCACCTCGCCGCCGAGGACCACGTGTGCGCGCCCTGCGGCTGGCGCTTCGCCGAGGTGCCGGTCGAGGAGGCGGCGGCGGTCGCGGCGTCGGTGCCGGCCCGCGTGCGGGCGGCGGTGGCGGCGATCCCGCCGGAGCGGCGTCACGGCCGGCCGCGCGAGGACGTGTGGTCGGTCGCCGAGTACGTCTGCCACCTGCGCGACGTGGCGATGGCCTTCACGATCCGGCTGCACCGGGCGCGCACCGAGGACCGGCCGGCCCTGGAGCCGGTCTACAACGACCTGCGCGTGCGCCGCTTCCGCTACGACCGCCACGACGTCGCGGCGGTGCTCGACGAGCTCGACCTCGTGACACCCGGCCTGCTCGACGAGGTCGCGCGCTACGGCGCCGCCGACTGGGACCGGACCGTCACCCGGCTGCCCCACGAGGAGCGGACCGCCCGGTGGCTGCTGCGCCAGGCCGCGCACGAGGGCGTCCACCACGTCGCCGACATCGCGGGGAGCGCTCCGCGCATGTGAGCAGCCCCACCTCGGTGCGGGGGACCCGGCGGCGGGGTGGTGGTGACGGTGACGACCTCCTCGGGCCGTCGGAGCCGGGCGTGAACGCGCGCTCGTCACCTGATCGAGTGGGAGGGAAAGCGTGCCGTCGATGCGTCGACCGCCGGGCTGCGGGTTACCCGGGAGGTGACCGACGCCGTGGGCTCCCCCATGCCGATCGCCCGGGACACCGC
This sequence comes from Actinomycetospora sp. NBC_00405, assembly GCF_036044095.1. Classification (NCBI taxonomy): domain Bacteria; kingdom Bacillati; phylum Actinomycetota; class Actinomycetes; order Pseudonocardiales; family Pseudonocardiaceae; genus Actinomycetospora; species Actinomycetospora sp. NBC_00405. The sequence goes on along the minus strand of NZ_CP107938.1, from coordinate 5,226,340 downwards.
CGTGAGACGGTCCCCGCCGATCCACCACGGCCGACCGTCGACCCCGACGACTTGGAGTCCCCCGATGGCCCGGCACCGCCGGACGTCCGACCGTGCCCGCACCGCGCGAGCGGTCCTCGCACCGATCGGACTGGCCGCCGTCAGCGCCGTAGGGGCCTCGCCCCTCGCGCTCGCCGCTCCCGCCCCGACCGCCGTGGGTCAGGGCGACGCCGTCCCCTGCACCGACACCGCCGACGTCTGCGTCGACCTCAGCGAGCGCAAGGCGTGGCTCGCCGACGACGGCGTCGCCACCGGCGACGCCATGGCGATCACGTCCGGCTCGCCCGAGGACCCGACGCCCACCGGGACGACGACGGTGCAGCGCAAGGAGCGCCACCACGTCAGCCAGGAGAACCAGGACGCGCCGATGCCGTACTCGCTCTTCTTCGACGACGAGGGCCGGGCGTTCCACAGCGGCGACACGGCCGGCACGTCGCACGGGTGCATCCACCTCGAGGTCGAGGACGCCCGCGCGGTGTTCGCGGCCCTCGACATCGGTGACGAGGTGCAGATCCGGCGCTGAGTCGCCGGCGCGCTCAGGAGAGCGTCAGCTCGTAGCCGGCCGACGCCACGTGCGACTCGTGCAGGGTCACGGTGATGCCCGCGAGGCTCCGGCCGCCGTCGCCCAGGCTCCCGTCGCCCGCGCGGGCGGCGAGACGCTCGGCGATGACCTTCGCGAGGTACTCGGTGGTCGTGTTGACGCCCGCGAAGTCGGGGTGCTCGTCGAGGTTGCGGTAGGTCAGGTCGGCGAGGGCGGTGTGCAGCTCCTCGGTGGCCCGACCGATGTCGACGACGATGTTGTCGGCGTCGAGCTCGGCCCGCCGGAACGTCGCGTCGACGACGAACGTCGCGCCGTGCAGCGCCTGCGCCGGTCCGAACACCGCCCCGGTGAAGCTGTGGGCGATCATGATGTGGTCGCGGACGGTGACGGCGAACATGCGGACTCCTCGTCGACGGGTACGCGCCCCATCAGATCAGCCCGCTCAGATCAGCGCGGCGACCACCGCGACGACCAGGCCCACGGCGAGCACGGTGAGGAAGAGCCAGAGGTCGCCGAGCAGGCGCCCGCGCCAGGAGGCGTCGGGCGACGACGGCGCGGCGACCGGCAGGGAGCGGACCTCGGGCACCGGAGCGTCCGGGATGCGGGAGACCACGCGCACCGGCCGGGGGACGCGGCCCGTGGCGGGCGCCGACGAGGTGGTCACGGACATGACGGTCTCCCGAGGACGGAACGACGGAGGGTGACGGTGGACGGTGAGGACACCGCCGCCCTGCCTGGTGCTCACCGACACAGAGAACCGGGCCACGTGACTGTAGGCAACGTCGGTGTCGTCAAGCGGACCGGGGTTGGGCCGAACCGGTGACGGCACTCGACGCACGGTCGCCGACGCGTCACTCGCGCCGCACCGGGGACGACTAGCTGCAGCAACCCCCGCCGCAGCAGCCGCCACCGCCACCGGCACCGCCGGGGGGCGAGGCCATGGCCCGCGGCGTCCCGGTCGGCTGGGCCGTCCGCGCCTTGCCGCCGAGACCGACGGTGTTCAGCAGCTTCACCGTGTCGTCGTGACCGGTGGGGCAGGGCGCCGGGTCGCTCGCCGCGCTCATCGGCCGGTCGACCTCGAACGTCGACGCGCAGGTTCGGCAGCGGAACTCGTAGCGCGGCATGGTGCGCAGCCTACGAACGGGGAGTTCGCGCGCATAGAAGCAGCGAACAGCGCGTTCGCTGCGACCTCGCTGCCGCCTCGCTGCCGCCTCGCAGCGACCTCGCTGCGACCTCGCTGCGACCTCGCTGCCACCGGGACCCGTGCCCGCCGACTCTTCCCCTCGTCCGAATCCTGGCCTTACGCTGCACGTGAGACGGAACGCTGTTCCATGAGACGAAACGTGGAGGTGCCGTGGACGAGGTGGTCCGCGTCGACGCGGCGGAGCTCGAACGACTCGCCCTCCGGGTGCTCGAGGGCCTCGGGACACCCGCCGACCTCGCGCTGGTCGTCGCCGGATCGCTCGTGGGCGCCGACCTCGCCGGCCACGGCTCCCACGGCGTCCGCCGGCTCGAGCCCTACGCCGCCTTCGTCCGCAGCGGCCAGATCGTCCCCGGCGCCAGGGCGAGCGTGGAGACCGCGGACGGCGCCACCGCCGTCGTCGACGGGCACTACGGCTTCGGCCAGCCCGCCGCCCGGCGCGCGGTCGACGTCGCCGCGGAGCGCGCCGCCGAGCACGGCACGGCGATCGTCGCGATCCGGCGGTGCAACCACGTGGGCCGGCTCGGGGAGTACGTCGAAGACCTCGCGCGGCGCGGCCTGGTCGCCTCGGCCTTCTGCCACGCCGACGCCACCGTCGCCCCGTACGGCGGGCGGGGGCGCCGGCTGGGCACCAACCCGCTGGCCTGGGCGGCCCCGGCCGGCGACGGCGCCCCGCCGCTCGTGCTCGACTGGGCCACCTCGGCGTCGGCCGAGGGCAAGCTCGCCGTGGCCCGCGCGCGGGGTGACCAGGTCGCCCCCGACGTGCTGGTCGACGCCGCAGGGGCCCCGAGCACCGACCCGCAGGACTTCTACGACGGCGGCGCACTCCTGCCGTTCGGCGGGCACAAGGGCTACGCGCTCAGCCTCATGATCGACGTGGTCGGCGGGCTGCTGACCGGCGCCGGGACGGCCTCGCAGCCCGGCTACGACGGCACCAACGGCACGGTGCTCGTCGCCCACGACGTCACGCGCTTCACCCCCCTCGCCCGGTTCACCGAGCAGGTCGAGGCCCTGCGCGAGGAGCTGCACGCGACACCGCCGGCGCCCGGGTCGGACGGCGTCCTGCTCCCCGGCGAGCCCGAGGAGGCGGCCCGGCGCCACCACCTGGCCCACGGCGTCGACGTGCCCGCCGGCACCTGGGCGGCGCTGAACGATCTCGTCCCGCACACCGCAGGAGAGCAGCGATGACCACGTCCCAGCCCGAATCCCAGCCCGAGTCCCACCCCGACACCACGCCCGACGATCCGCAGGTCGCCACCCGGGGCCCCGCGCTGCGCCGGGTCGTGTTCGGCGCCCTCGTCGGCACCGCGCTCGAGTGGTACGACTTCTTCATCTACGGCACGGCCGCCGCGCTGGTGTTCAACGTGCTGTTCTTCCCCCAGAGCGACCCCGTGGTGGGCACCCTGACGGCGTTCGCGACGTTCGGCGTCGGCTTCGTCTTCCGCCCGCTCGGCGGGATCGTCTTCGGGCACATCGGCGACCGGATCGGCCGGCGCGAGACCCTCATCCTCACCACCCTGATCATGGGCGTGTCCACCGGCGTGATCGGCCTGCTGCCCACCTACGAGACGATCGGGGCCGCCGCGCCGGTCCTGCTCGTGCTGCTGCGGATCCTCCAGGGCCTCGGCGCGGGCGCCGAGTTCGGCGGCGCGTCCACGCTGCTCGCCGAGCACGCCCCGCCCGAGCGCCGCGGCTACTACACCTCGTACGCCCAGACCGGCGTGCAGGTCGGCCTCGTGCTGGGCACCGTGTCGTTCCTGCTGGTCGCGCTGCTGCCGCAGGAGGATCTGCTGTCGTGGGGCTGGCGGGTGCCGTTCCTGCTGAGCTTCCTGCTCATCGCCGTCTCGCTCTACGTGCGCCTGCGGGTCGAGGAGTCGCCGACGTTCCGCGCGATGCTCGCGCGCCGGCAGGTGGTCCGCATGCCCGTGCTCGAGGCGCTGCGCGACTACCCGCGCAACATGCTCATCGGCATCGGGGCGCACATCGCCGACACCGCCGCGGTCTACCTCTTCGCGACGTTCACCGTCTCCTACGCCACCACGCGGCTGGACATCCCCCGCTCGACGGTGCTGACCGGCGTGATCGTTTTCGGACTCGTGGTGATCGTGCTGCAGCCCGTGTGCGGCGCCCTGTCCGACCGGATCGGGCGCAAACCGCTCAACGTCTTCTCCGTGGTGTTCCTGGCGGCGTTCATCTATCCGTTCTTCCTGCTCCTGGAGACCCGCGAGCCGCTCCTGGTGGTGCTCGCCCTGGTCGTGGCCACCGCCTTCGGGGTGGCGCCGATGATCGCCGTGCAGCCCGCGTTCTACAGCGAGCTCTTCGGCGCCCGGGTGCGCTACAGCGGCTTCGCCACGTCCCGCGAGGTCGGCGCCGCGCTCGCCGGGTTCACCCCGCTGGTGGCGACGGCCCTGCTCACCCCGGAGGGCGGCGCCGGGTGGGTCGCGGTGTTCATGGTGGTGCTCTGCGCGATCTCGCTGGTGGCGTTCCTGGCCGCACCGGAGGGCAAGGACCGTGCCATGGGCGATCCCGGGCCGGCCGCGGCCCGGGAGAGGTGAGCGACGACGGGGTGCGCCCGGCCCGCGTCCGCATGCTCCACCTGGGCGCCGGGGCGTTCTTCCGGGCGCACACCGCGGTGTTCACCGAGGACGCGCACGCGGGCGACCCCGCCGGCGAGCGGTGGGGTGTCGCGGCGGTCGCGCACTCCTCGCCCGCCGTGGTCCGCGCGCTGCGGGCCCGGGACGGGCGCTACGGGGTGCTCGAACTGGGCGGCGGGACCGCGCGGGGCCGGATCGTCGGCGCGGTCCGCGAGGCCCACGTGGCCGCCGAGGAACCGGCGGCGGTGCGGGCGCGGCTCGCCGACCCCGAGGTCACGGTGGTGACCGTGACCGTCACCGAGGCGGGGTACCACCACGACCCCGTCACGCGGCGCCTGCGCGCGCACGACCCGGACCTGCAGGCGGACCTGGCGGGCGACCCGCACCGCACCGTGGTCGGCCTCCTCGTCGCCGGTCTCGGCGACCGGGCCGCCGCGGGGGCGCCGGGACTGTCGGTGCTCGTGTGCGACAACGTCGACGACGGCGGGCCGCTGCTCGCCGGGCTCGTCGCGGAGTTCTGCGCCCGCACCGGACGCGGGGCGCTCGCGGACTGGGTCGCCGAGCACGTCCGCTTCCCCACGACCGTCGTCGACCGCATCGTGCCGTCGCCGGACGAGCGGGCCCGGGCGCTGGTGCGCGAGCACCTCGGGTGGGCCGACGAGGCGTCCGTGGTCAGCGAGACCCACCGGCAGTGGGTGATCACCGACGACCTCGCGGCGCCCCGGCCGGCATGGGAGCGGGCCGGCGCGCTGCTCGTGCCCGACGCCGGGCCGTGGGCCCGGGCCAAGCTGAGGCTGGTCAACGCCCCGCACACCGCGCTCGCCCTGCTCGGCGGGCTGCGGGGCCACACCACGGTGGCCGGGGCGATGGCCGACGCCGGGCTCGCCGCCGCCGTCACCGCCCTGCTGGACGAGGAGCTCGTCCCCACCGTGCCCGCCGTACCGCGCCTGGACCCGGACGCGACCGCCCGGAGCTCGCTCGCCCGCTTCGCCGACCCGGCCCTCGCCCATCCGCTGGCCCAGATCGCCGCCGACACCTCACTCAAGATCGGTCCGCGGCTCCTGGCCCCGGCCCTCGAACTGCGCCGGGCGGGCCGTGCGCCGGTGGGCATCGCCGCCGTGCTGGGCGCCTGGGTGTACGCGCTCCGGCACGCGGCCGCCCTCCCCCGCGACCCGCACGCGCCGCGTCTGGTGGCGGCCGCCGCCACCGACGACCCGGTGCGTGCGGTCCTCGGCCTCGACGACCTCGTCCCGGCCGAGCTCGGCCACGACCGCGAGTTCCTCGCGCTCGTCACCGAGGCCCACGACCGGCTCGTCACCGACGGCACCCCGCGAGAGGACACGTCATGGACCTGACCGGCACGGTCGCCGTCGTCACCGGCGGCGGCACGGGCATCGGGGCGGCGATCGCCGAGGCGCTCGCGCGGGCCGGGGCGGCCGCCGTGGTCGTGGGGTACACGCGCTCGGTCGACGACGCCCGCGCCACCGTCGCCCGGCTGCGGGAGCTCGGTGCCGACGGCTCGGAGGCCCTCGCGCTCGACGTCGCCGACGACGCGGCCGTCCGCGCCGCGGCCGAGCACGTGCTGGCCGCCCACGGCCGGGTCGACGTGCTGGTCAACAACGCCGGGACCACCGTGCCGGTCCTCTTCGACGACCTCGAGGGCGCCACCGACGACATCTGGCACGACGTGCTCGATGTGAACCTGGTGGGCGCGTTCCGCTGCGCCCGGGCGCTCGGGCCCGCCCTGCGCGACGCCGGCGGCGCCGTGGTCAACATCGCCTCGGTCTCGGCCTACCGGGCGGGCGGCTCCTCGATCGTCTACGGCGTCAGCAAGGCGGCGCTGCTCCAGCTCACGCGCGGGCTGGCGCGCGCGCTCGCCCCCGGGGTCCGCGTCAACGCGGTCTCGCCGGGCACCGTGGCGACGCGGTGGCAGACGGGCCTGCACGGCGAGGAGCGCTTCGCCGAGCTCGCCGCCGCCGAGCGCGCCCAGGCGCCGCTGGCACGGACCGTCGGGCCCGAGCACGTCGCCCAGGCCGTCGTCGGCCTCCTGCACATGGACCTCGTCACCGGGGAGGACGTCGTCGTCGACGCCGGCCGGTGGCTGACGTCCTGACCGCCTCCGCCACCCCGCCGCCGCGACCTAGGCTGGCCCCGTGCCCCGACCGTCCGGCAGCAACGCGGTGGAGAAGACGCTCGCCGTCCTCGACGCCCTCGGCGAGCACGAGCGCATCGCCGACATCTCCGACGCGACCGGGATCCACAAGTCGACGGTGCACCGCATCCTGCAGGACTTCACCCGCCTGGGCTTCGCGCGCGTGACCGACCAGGGCACCTACCAGGGCGGGTCCCGGATCCTGGGCCTGGCCGGGCGGGTGCTCGCGCGCAGCGACGCCGCCGAACGCGCCCGCCCCGAGCTCGTCGCGCTGCAGCGCGGGACCGGCGCCACCGTGCACCTGGCCCTGCTCGACGGGCACGAGGCGGTCTACGTGGCCAAGGTCGAGAGCGCCAAGCCCTACCGGATGGCCTCGCGGGTCGGGATGGCGATGCCGCTGCACTGCACGGCGATCGGCAAGGCCGTCCTCGCCGGGATGACCGACGCCGACGCGGCGGCCCTCCTGGCCCGCGCCGACCTCCCCGCCCGCACGCCGAACACGATCACCGACCCCACGGCGCTGATCGCGCACCTCGCCGACATCCGGGCCCGCGGCTGGTCGGTCGACGACGAGGAGAACGAGGCCGGGGTCCGTTGCGTCGGCGCCACGGTCTTCGACCACACCGACCGCGCTATCGGCGCGGTGAGCGTGTCGCAGCTGATCACCGATCCGGAGAGCCTCGCGGCCGACGAGGTCGGTCCGCGGGCGGCGGCCACGGCGCGCGCCGTGTCGGAACTGCTCGGCGCCCCGCGCTGAGCGACGGACCGGCTCAGGAGGCGCGCGGGCCGGCCGCCAGTGCCGCCCGCGTCTCGCCCAGCGTCGGCACCCGACCGGTGCCGCCCGCGCCCGCCAGCGACAGCGCGGCGGCCGCCGTGCCCAGCCGTGCCGCCTCGAGGAGTGGGTCACCTGCGGCCAGGCGCGCCGCGAGCGTGCCGGCCAGCGCGTCGCCCGCCCCGGTCTGGTCGACCACCAGCGGCACCGGGACCGCGTCGAGCCACGTGGGCGCGCCGCCGTCCGCGGCGGCCACCAGGACGCCGTCCTCGCCCCGGGTCACCACCACCGCCCCGGCGCCGAGGCCGAGCACGTGCGCGGCCACCGCGGCCGGGTCGTCGTCCCCGACGAGCGCCACCGCGTCCCCCGGGCACGACGGCGTGACGACGCTGCAGGACGGGGCGATCCGCTCGAGGACCGCCCGCGCCCGCGGCGCCGACGTCAGGCGCGGGCGGAAGTTCGGGTCGTAGACGACGCGCCCGCCGGCCTCGGCCACGGTGCGCGCGGCGTGCAGCACCGTCTCCTCGGCGCTCGCGGAGAGGGCCGCCGTGATGCCGCTGACCAGCAGCACCCGGGTCCGCTCGAGGGCGGCGGCGTCGAGGTCGTCGGGGACCAGGCCCGACGCGGCGCTGCCCTGGCGCAGGTAGACGAACTCCGCCGCGCCGCCCGGGTCGTGCGCCGAGACGTAGGCCCCGGTCGGGGCGTCGTCGACCACCCGCGCCAGCGGGGTCACGCCGAGCTCGGCGATGCGGGCCACGAGACGCGCGGAGAGGGCGTCGGCGCCCACCCGGGTCAGCAGGGCCGTGTCCGCGCCGGCCGCGGCCGCCGCGGCAGCGGCGTTGAGCGCGTCCCCCGAGAAGGACAGCGAGAAGCCCGACGCGGTCTCCAGCGGCTCGCCGGACGTGAGCTCCAGCAACGGCTCGCCGACGACGAGGACGTCGTGTCCCTGCTCGGCGTCACTGCTCACCGGGCGCCCCCGACCAGGTCGCCCAGCCGCTCGGCGGTACCGGCGGGATCGGCCACGAGCGCGCGGAGCAGGTCGCTCCCGACCCCGACGGCGTGGGCGCCGGCGTCGAGCCACGCGGGGACCGCGTCGAGCCCGATCCCCCCGGTGGGCAGCACCCGGGCGCCGGGCAGGACGGGCAGCAGCGCCCGGAGGTAGCCCGGCCCGACGGGCGCGGCCGGGAAGAGCTTGGCCGGCCCGTGCGCCGCGGCGGCGGCCAGCTCGCCGGGGGTGAACCCGCCCTCGACCAGCGGCACGCCCAGCTCGTCGGCGGCGGCGCGGACCGCGGGGGCCGGCCACGGGGAGACCAGGAAGTCGACCTCGAGGTCGTGGGCCCGTCGCACGTCGTCGGCGTCGCGCACCGTCCCGAGCCCCAGGCAGAGCTGCGGGTGCGCGAGCCGCACGCCGGCCAGGGCCTCGGCCCACCCGGGGGTCGATCGGGTCAGCTCGATCGCGGGCAGCCCGGCGCCGACGAGCGCGTCGACCTGCGCCCGGGCGCTCGCGGCCGAGTCCGACCGCAGCACCGGCAGCACCCGGGCACGCCCGAGCACGCCGATCCACTCGTCCCGCGTCCCGTGAGACGAAACGGCGTGTTGACTCACAGGACGAGGGTAGGTGGGCGGTCGCGGGGTTGTCGAGATCGCGCCCCAGTAGGAGACCTCAGTAGGAGACCCGCACCCCCAGGCCCCGGCGCTCGCCGGCCGCCAGGGCCGCGAGGACGTCGGGCAGCTCGTCGAACGCGCAGGTGTCGGTGATCAAGGCGTCGAAGCGGGCGTCGGCGAGCAGCCGCAGGGCGAGCGCGAGGCGATCCCCCAGGCTCCACCGGGGACGGCGGGCCGGGGCGACCTTCCCCACCTGGCTGGCGCGGATCGTCAGGCGCCGCGAGTGGAAGGCCTCGCCCAGCGGCACGCGGGGCGCCCGCTCGCCGTACCAGGACATCTCGATCACCTCGCCCTCGTCGCCGAGGAGCTCCAGGGACCGCGCGAGCCCGGCCTCGGTGGCGCTGGCGTGCAGCACGAGGTCGCACTCCCCCGCCGCGGCGTCCGGGGTCGCGAACCCGACGCCCAGCGCGTCGGCCACCGCGCGCCGGGATCCGTCGACGTCGACGAGCTCGACGCGCGCCCCCGGGAACCTGGCGAGCACCCCCGCCACCGACGCCCCGACCATCCCGGCACCGACGACGGCGATGCGGTCGCCCACCCGCGGCGCGGCGTCCCAGAGGGCGTTGACCGCCGTCTCGACGGTGCCGGCGAGCACCGCGCGCCCGGGCGGGACGCCGTCCGGCACCTCGACCACCATCGACGCCGGCACGACGAAGCGCTCCTGGTGGGGGTGCAGGCAGAACACGGTGCGCCCGGCGCCCGGGCCCTGCTCGACGACGCCCACCGCGAGGTAGCCGTAGATCACCGGACCCGGGAAGTCGCCGGCCTGGAAGGGGGCGCGCATGCGCTCGTACTGGCTCGACGGCACCTCGCCGCGGAACACCAGCGTCTCGGTGCCGCGGCTCACGGCGGAGGCCAGGGTACGGACGAGGACGTCGTCGGGACCCGGATCGGGCAGCGGGACCTCGACGATGCTCCCCCGCCCGGGTGATTCGACCCGGAACGCCCGTGTCGTGCCGGTCATCGACGACCCTCCTCACCCCGCGACGATCACGGGGCCGCCATGCTGGCACGCGTGCAGAGCGAGCACGGCCCGTCCGCGATCCTGACCGTCGAGCTCGTCGGCGGTGCGCTGGCGAGTGCCGGTCTGCTCGGGGTGCTCGCCGAGGGGCTCGGGCTCGGCCCCTTCGGCCTCGTCGTCGGGGCCGCGGCGGCCGCGGCGCTCCTCGCGGCGCTCGTGGGCGCCGGCGTGCCGGCCCTGGGCCCGGCGGGACGGGTGACGCTGGCCCGCGGGGTGCTCGTCGTGGGCGTGACCGCGCTCGTCGCCGACCCGGTGTCGACGCCCGCACTCGTCGTGCTCGCGAGCGTGGCGCTGCTGCTCGACGGGGTCGACGGCCAGGTCGCGCGGCGCCGCAACGTGGCCTCGGAGTTCGGCGCACGCTTCGACATGGAGCTCGACGCGTTCCTGCTTCTCGTGCTGTCGTGGCACGTCGCGGGCCAGCTCGGGTCGTGGGTGCTGCTGATCGGGCTCGCGCGCTACCTGTTCGTCGCCGCGGGCGTCGTGCTCCCCTGGCTGGGCGGGGAGCTCGAGACGAAGTTCTCCGGCAAGGTCGTGGCGGCGGCGCAGGGCATCGTGCTGGTCGTCGCGGCCTCGGAGCTGCTGCCGCTCGTGGCCGCGCAGGTCCTCGTCGGGGTCGCCCTCCTGGCGCTGCTGTGGTCGTTCGGCCGCGACGTCGTCCGGCTCTGGCGCAGCGCCGACACCCACCCCGTCCGCGTCCGCCGCGGCCTCGCCGCGGTGGTGACGGCGCTGGCCGCGCTGCTGGTGCTCGTCGCGCTCCTCACCCCTGGGGACATCGCGCGCCTCGTGCCGCAGTCCGGCCTCCGCATCCCGTTCGAGGTCCTCGTCGCGCTCGTCGTGGCGGTCCTCCTGCCGCGCTGGGCACGGCTCGTGGCCGCGTGGATCGCCGGCGTCGTGCTCGGCCTGATGCTGGTGCTGACGCTGTTCGACCTCGGCTTCTCCGTCGCGATCGCGCGCCCGTTCGACCCGGCGCGCGACGCGGTGCTGCTCGGCAACGCCTACGACTTCGTCGCCGAGACGTCCGGGCCCGTCGTCGGCGTCGTCGTGGCGGTGCTCGCGACGCTGCTCGGGGTCGCGCTGCTGGTCGGCACGGGCGGCGCGGTGGCCCGGCTCGCGCGGATCGCCGCCGACCACCGGTCCGGCGCGCTGCGGCTCGCCGGGGTGCTCGCGGTGGCCTGGATGGTGGCCTGGACGCTCTCGGCGCAGCTCCTGCCCGGCGTGCCCGTGGCGTCGCGCGACGTCTCCATCCGCGCCGTCGACCGGGCCGTCGCGATCGGGGACGGCGTGCGCGACCAGCAGGCGTTCGAGCGCGAGGCCTCGGTTGACGCCTACCGCGACGTGCCCGGCGACCGCCTGCTCACCGCGCTGCGCGGGCGCGACGTCGTGATCGTCGCGGTCGAGAGCTACGGCCTGTCCGCCCTCGACGACCCCGAGATGGCGGGCCCCGTCCGGGCGGTGGTCGCCGACGGCGAGCGACGCCTCGGCGCCGTCGGGTACGGCGCGCGCACGGGCGTGCTGACCTCCCCCGTCGCCGGCGGGGGCAGCTGGCTCGCGCACGCCACGCTGCTCTCGGGGCTGTGGATCGACGGGGAGCAGCGCCACACCGACCTGACGTCGTCGAGCCGCCTCACGCTCTCGCGCGCCTTCCACGAGGCCGGCTGGCGCACCGTCGCCGTCCAGCCCGGCACCACGGGCCCCTGGCCGGAGGCGGCGTTCTTCGGCCTCGACCGCGCCTACACCCACGACGACCTCGGCTACCGGGGGCCGCGCTTCAGCTGGTCGCCGATGCCCGACCAGTACCTGTTCTCCGCGTTCGACCGCCTCGAGCGCGGCCCCGGGGCGCCCCCGACGATGGCCGAGCTCGTCCTGACCTCGAGCCACGGCCCGTGGGCGCCGCTGCCGCGCACCGTGCCGTGGGACGCGGTCGGCGACGGCAGCGTGTTCGGCCCCGAGGAGCCGCAGCAGTCGTTCCAGTCGATCGTCACGACGAACTCGGCCGAGGTCCGCGACGACTACCGGCGGTCGATCGAGTACACGCTCTCGACGCTCTACGACTGGGCCGAGCGTCAGGCCGTCCAGCGTCCCGACCGCGCGCCCGTGCTCGTCGTCCTCGGCGACCACCAGCCCTCGCCCGTGGTGACCGGGCCGACGGCGAACCGGGACGTCCCGATCTCGATCGTCAGCCGCGACCCGGCCGTGCTCGCCGCCGTGGACGACTGGGGCTGGTCGGACGGGCTCACCCCGGACCCGGGCGCTCCCGCGTGGCGGATGGACACCTTCCGCGACCGCTTCCTCGACGCGTACGGGCCTCGTCCCTGACGCCCGCCCGATCGAGTTCGGCCCGGTGGAGGTCGGTTCAGTGGAGGTCGCCGACCTCGAAGCGCCCCGACGCGTAGCTGATCACGGTGCCCTTCTCGACGTGCGAGAGGAGATGGGCGAGCGCGTCGCGCCCCTTCGCGGCGGCGTCGACGTCGTCCAGGTGGCCGGTGACGTCGATGTTGTCGTGGCGTTCGGTCTCGACGGCCACCATGAGCCCGCCGTTGGGGTGCGGCGTCGTCTTGACCGCGACGACCTCCGACGCGCGGTAGAGGTCCCCGTCCTCGGCACGGATCCAGCTGGGCTTCGCCATGCCCGGATCGTGCCTGCCCGCGACGAGATCGTCACGCCTCTGCGGGCCGCCGCCAGGCCGACGACAGCAGCTCGCTCGGGTCGCGGGGCATCGGGCGGGGCGCGGGCTCGGGGCGCTCGGCCAGGCCGGCGAGCGCGCCGGTGAGCTCGTCGGTGTCGACGCCGAGCGCGGCGAGCATCTCCGCCGCCTGGCCCCACGGCCGCGCGAGCAGCGCCGTGAGCAGGCCCGCGGCGCTGACGACGCCGTCGCTCGCCCCGGCCGCGAGGACCTCGGCGACCGCAGGCCCCGCCACCGGCACGCCGTCGCCGCCCCCGTCCACGGGCTCGGACAGCGAGGCCGACGCGACCAGCGCCATCGCCGCGCCCACCGTCGACGCGGTCACCCCGGCCTCCGCGAGGAGCCCGCGCTCCGGGCCCTCGGCGCGCACCAGGGCGAGCAGCAGGTGCCCGGTGCCGAACGCGCCGTGGCCAAGGTCCGCGGCCTCCGCCCAGGCCAGCGCGACGATGCGCTCGGCGTCCCCGGCGACGGTCGGCGCCGGCAGGTCGTCACGGCCGCCCGCGTCGTGCTCGGTGTCGGTGCTCGTCGCATCCATCGGGCGGTCGAACGAGACGTCGAGACCCCGGAGGGCGTCGAGGGCCTCGGCCAGCGCGTCGTGGATGGGCGTGGAGATCCCCATGACCCGAGGTCTCTAGCGCGTCCCGGCGCCCGGCGCGAATCTCCCCGGCGCCGTCCGCGCACGTCCGGGTCCCGGTCCGCACCGGTGGTCACGCCGGCGGGCCACGCCCGCGATCACCCCGTGATCCCCGTGACGGACGTGGGGGACACCGGTCACGCGCCGTGCCGTCGGTGTCCGCGCCACGGGGGGCCACCGCCCGTCCGGCGGAATCGGCGACGACACGCCGCGCCGACGGAGATGCTTCGCTTTCCGAAGCATCTCAGTCGCCGGTCTCGACCGCCTCGTGCACGGCGTGGTCGTAGTAGCGCAGGACGCCGCGCGCGCCGTGGGCGGCGAAGCCCGCGGTGGGGTCGGCCGGCTCGTCGGGGACGCCGGCCAGGAGGTCGCGCAGGTGCCGGTCGACGAGACGGTCGAACGCCTGCCAGCGGGCGACGGCGGTGGCGACGTCGACGGCAGCGTCGGTGGCAGCGCCGGTGGCAGCGTCGGCGGGCTCGCCCCGGAACGACCGCTCCGCCTCGGCGACGGCGTCCGCGAGCGCCGCGCGCGCGGTCTCGTCGACGCCCTCGAGGTCGTCGGCGGCGTCGAGCACCAGGCGCGCGGCCCAGAGGACGTCGTCGACGTGGTAGCCGAGGAAACGCCGGCGCCGGGAGACATCGCCCAGGCCCGGCCAGCGCTTGCGTGCCGCCTGACGGGTGCGTCCGGTGACGGCGGCGAGGTCGGCCAGGCTGGCGCCGAGCCACACCGCGGCCTCCGCCCGTCCCTCGACCACGTCGGCCGCAGCCGCCCGCACCGCGGCCTCCACCGTCAGCGCCGACCGCAGTTCGGCGACGGCCCGGTGACGCGAGGCTCGCTCGCCCTCACGGTCGTCGGGCTTGCCGCCCGGGTCGGCGACCTCCACCTGTCCGGCCGCCTCCACGACGGCCCGCTCCAATGACAACTCCAGGTTCACAAGCTCGAGGATGCCACGACTGTCAACCCGCGGTTCACAGCAGAACCATGATCACGAGAAGTGCCCGTAGGCGGCAGGTCCGCACCGCGCTAGCCTGAGCGAGTGAGATCGGTGGGGCGCCATCTCACGCTGAGCAATGGTGGGGGAGACGATGGCGAGCACGATCACCGCCGAACGGCGGCCGACGGCGGAGCGCGGACGCGCCGAGCGGACGTCCGAGCTCCTGGCCGGGCTCGCGGCGCTGCCCTCCCTGCAGGAGATGACGCCGCCGGAGGCCCGGGCCGCGCAGGTGCTCGGCAAGCCCTGGGACACCGCCGAGATCGTGGAGCTCGCCATCGCGTGGGTAGGCACGGGGCTCGACGTCCCGACGCTCACCGACCTCGCCGGCCGTGACTGGGACGACCCCGTGCTGCCGACGCTCTTCGACATCGTGCTCGACGACCTCGGCGCGGGGCGGCCGGCGTGGAGCACCGCCCGGCGCCGGGTCGCCGCCTACCTCGCGCGGCGCGCCGCGGCCCACGCCCGCGTCCCCGCGCCCCGCCGCACGACCTGACGCCGCCTCACCGCTCGCCACGTCACCGCTCGACACCTGACCACTGGCGCGCCTCACCCACGAAGCCGGTGCGCGGCCCCTCGTCGTGCACGCGCGTCATCACGACGGCGTCGGTGCGCAGGGTGGTGCCGTCGCCGAGGTCGAGCGTCGGGTGGGACTCGCGGGCGTCGAGGTGGGCGACGATGCGCGCACGCAGCGCGGCCGCCTCGTCGTCGTCGAGACCGGTCACGGTGTGCTCGTGACCGCTGCGCAGGGCCACGTACAGGCTGGAGCTCATGGCTCCAGCGTGATCCCCGCGGGCCCTGCTCGGGGTGGTGTTCGCCCAGAGCAGGACGGGCTCTCGGAACCCGGCACCCCTCGTCCCGGGTAGTCCTCCGTTCGGGGTACTGCCCCACTAGGGTGACCGCGTGCCGTGGGGTGAGCGGTCGGACACGCTCCGCGCCCGCCGGCGGCGCCGTCCCGCTCCCTGATCGTCGCGCTCCCCGTTCGTCCCCCGCCGTCCCCCGCCGCCGAGGAGCTCCCCGTGACCGGAGCGCAGGACCAGGCCGACGCCCGCCGAGCGAATCCCCACCGGCCGACGCCCCACCGACCGACGTGGCCGCGTCTCCCGGGCGGCGCCCACCCTGGCGCCGGCCCCTGGTCTGGGTCACGCTCGCTGCGGTGCTGGTCGCCGTGGTGGCCGCGACCGTGACCCTCGGCGTCACGTCCGCCACGGCCGACAGCTCGACGGGCATGCTGCGCGTCGCGCACCTGTCACCGGCGACGCCCGCGGTCGACATGTACGTCACCGGCCCGGACCGGCCCGAGACGCTCGTCGCCCCCGGCGTGGCCTACCGGGGGACCTCGCCGTACCTCACCGAGCCCGCGGGGACGTACACGCTCACGGCCCGCCCGGCCGGCGCGAGCCCCACGAGCCCGCCGGCGGTGCGGGTGTCCGTCGACGTGCCCGCCGGCACCGCCCAGACCGCGGCGTTCGTCGACTCGGCGACGTCGGGCAGCCCGGAGCTGCAGGTGCTCGACGACCAGACCGCCCCGGCCGCGGCCGGATCGACGCAGGTCCGCGTCGTGCAGGGCGCGAACGGTGTCGGCGCGCTGGACATCGACCTCACCGGCGGCCCGCCGCTCGGGCGCGACCTCTTCTACGGTTCGACCACCCCGTACGCCACGGTGCCCGCGCGGACGTGGGAGGTCGACGGCCGGTCCCGCCTGGGGTCCACGAGCACGACGACGGTGCCGCTGTCCGACGGCGGCGTGACGACGCTGTTCGTGGGACGCGAACCCGACGGCCAGCTGATCGTCGAGGCCGTGCCGGACGCCGCGACCGTCGCCGGCGTGCCCGGCCCCGGCACCGAGCCGACGTCGGAGACGCCCACTGGGCCGGCGACACCGACGCCCCGCCCGACCCCCGACCCCGAGACCCCGCTGCCGCCGCGCGTCCCCCCGGTGCCCCACGGCGGCACCGGGGCCGGCCTCGGCGGCCTGGCCGCCCCGACCGGGCTCGGCACGATCAGCTCCGTCGGTGCCTGGTTCGAGAGCTGGTTCTCCGAGGAGCCCGACGTCCCGCCCGCGCCCCGGATGCCGCTGGCCGCGGCGCTCGCGGCCCCCGAGGGCCTGCGTCCCACCGGGATGCAGATCCCGTCGGTGGGGCTGGCGGCGCTGACGATCGCCGACCTGCGGATCGACTACCGCGGCGCCCTGCAGGTGCCGACCGACTTCGGCCAGGTCGGCTGGTACACCTCGAGCGCGGTGCCCGGCGACCCCGGACCCGCCGTGTTCGCGGGTCACGTCGACACCCGGCGCGGGCCGGCCGTCTTCGCCCAGCTCGACCGCGTGCGGCCTGGCGACATGATCGAGGTGCCGCGCTCGGACGGCGAGACCGCGCGGTTCTGGGTCGACGCCGTGGAGTACTACCCGAAGGACACGCTGCCCTCGGACCGGATCTACGGTCCGTCGACGTCGCCACAGCTGCGGCTGCTCACGTGTGGCGGCCCGTTCGACGAGGACACCCTGTCCTACCGGGACAACGTCGTCGTGTTCGCCTCGGTGCGCTGAGGCGGGAGGAGAGAGACATCGTGGATGCCATCGACGTGCTGGTCGACGCCTTCGAACGCGCCCGTGGAGACGCCACCCGGGCGGTCGACGGGCTGAGCGCCGACGACCTGGGCTGGCGGCCCGACGACGAGTCCAACCCGATCGCCTGGCTGGTGTGGCACCTGACCCGGGTGCAGGACGACCACGTCGCCGAGCTCGCCGGCACCGAGCAGGTCTGGACCGCCGACGGCTGGGCGCGTCGCTTCGACCTGCCCCTCGACGACGCCTCGATCGGCTACGGCCACACCAGCGAGCAGGTCGCGTCCGTCCGGGTCGACGACCCCGCCCTGATCACCGGGTACCTCGACGCCGTGCACGAGCGCACCGTCGCCTACCTGCGGACCCTGCGCGGCGAGGACCTCGACGAGGTCATCGACGACCGCTGGGACCCGCCCGTCACCCGCGGGGTGCGGCTGGTGAGCGTCGTCGACGACGACATCCAGCACGCCGGCCAGGCCGCCTACCTCGCGGGGCTCGCGCGCCGGCGGGCCTAACGCGGACAGAGGCAGAACGGGTGGCCGACGGGGTCGAGTAGCACCCGCCACCGCTCGCCCGGCTGGTCGTCGGGCAGCGACGCCCCGAGCTCGCGGGACCGGTCGATGGCGGCGTCGAGGTCGTCCACCGCGAGGTCGAGGTGGTAGCGCTTGGTGCCCTCGGGGTCCGGCCACGGCGGCGCGACCCAGCCCGCCACGCGGCCGAAGCCGATCGGCGCGCCCTCGCCCGAGATCATCGCGTACTCGTCCTCGGCGTGGACGACGTCCCAGCCGAGGAGGGCGCCGTAGAACGTGGCCTGCGCCCGCGGGTCGGGACCGTCGAGGTTGATCATGGCGAGTGTCGTGGACATGCTGCGGACGCTAGGACCCGTTCCTGACAGGGTGCGACATGTTCCCCCCGACCAGCCGCTGGGCGTCCCGGGTGACCACGTTCACCCCATCCGGTGGACCCGCCCGATCCGGGCGCTCGAGGGCTAACGGTTCCGGCACACGCTTCGACAACCGGGCACACAGCGTCCGACCGGCCGCTGGAGCGCTAGGCCGTTCGGGGGTCGATCATGGGGCAGCACCACCGGCGGGAGGACACCCTCGTGACGCCGGCAGCGGTCCCGGGCCCCGTCCCGGCGCCCGCCCACCGCTTCGTGCCGCAGGACGCCCCGCCCGCCGGGCTCGGCTACCCCGCGCCGACGGCCTACCGCCCGCACCCGGTCACCGGCGTGCCCACCCCGCCCCACGGCGCGGTGGCCGCCCACCCCGTCCGCGCCGTCCGCGCCGTCCGCACGGCGCCGCGCGCCGCTCGCCCCGGGACCCGCGCCCCGCTGGCCGTCGCCGTCGCGGGCGCCGGGATCGCGCTGATCGGGATCGGCTCGCAGCTCCCGTCGCTCGTCGACGCCGTGGCCACGACGACCGCGAGCGCACCGAGCCCCGCGAGCGCCCCCGTCTCCCCGACCGTCGCCCACCAGTGCGCCACGATCGTCGCCGACGCCCTGGACGACACCGTCACCTCGCTCGGGCAGACGCCGAGCGACGGGTGGGCCGGGGTCGTCGGGGTCCGCGGGGACGCGCTCGCCGCGACCTACGGCGCCACCTCGCCCGAGCACGACGCCTTCGTCGCCGGCTCGGACGACATCCTCGGCTGGCTGCGCGACGGCTCGACCGAGGACTACGGCACGGTCACCACCCGCGTCGCCCAGACCGTCGCCACGACCTGCGGCTCCTGACCCGTGAGCGAAGTTCCCGGCTTTAGCCGGGAACTTCGCTCACGTGGGTGGCGGCGGCGGACGATGCCGGCGGTGGCGAGCAGGGCGGACACCGAGGCGGTCGCCACCGCGACGTCGCGCAGCACGATCGGCAGGAACACCACGCCGGTCGAGCCCACCGAGAGCAGGCCGCGGCCGATCGCCGGCTTCGAGGCGTCCGTCGGTGGAGTACCGGACGCCGCGGCCGGGTGGCCCTCGGGGGGGAGCTGGTGCTCCGGGGCGTTGTCGGCGGGCGCGGTCCGCGGCGGGGCGGTGTCGGTCACGAGCATCTCGTGGCCCGAGTCCGACCAGGCGTCCTCGAACGTCTCCCGCGGCACCACCGAGATCGCGCCGCTCGGGTCGCCGGGGTCGGCGAGGTACACGTTCTCGTCGTCGATCCCCGTCACCACGACGGCGTGGTTCGCGTCGGAGCCACCGTCGGACGGGTCGTCCTCCGCCCCGTACCAGACCTCGTCGGAGTCGACGTAGGCGATGATGTCGCGGTCCCGGTCGAGCAGGAGCTCCAGGTCCTTCAGGCTCCCGTGCGTGGTGGTCGCGGGGATGCCGTAGCTCTCGAGCAGCGCCTCGCCGTCCGACGACGTCATGCCCGACGCGTCGTCCGGGGCTCCGTCGCCGTCGGTGTCGGTGGTGGTGAGCCAGCCGTGCACGACCGCGCGGGCCACGACCTCGCCCTCGCCGACGTTGGTGCCCTGCCACTCGCCCACGACCTGCGCGACCGCCGCCGGCACGCAGTAGCCGTTGACCGACTGCGCGTACCAGTACGACGAGGCCTGCTCGGGGTCGCCGTGCATGCCGTGCTCGTCGCGGGCCGCCGACGCGTCCGCGGGCAGGGCCCCGTCCCGGAAGTTGTCCTCGTGGCGGTACCAGTCGATCGACCAGCCGCCGTCGGTGAGCGGGTGGACCTCGCCGTCGGTGACCAGCCCGTCGCCGTCCGCGTCGGTCCACGCGAGGTCGAGCACGCCGTCGCCGTCGGTGTCCGCCGCGGTGACGTCGACCAGCCCGTCGCCGTCGAGGTCGGTGAAGAAGGTCGCGGGCTCGTCGGCAGGCACGTCGTCCACGGCCGCGTGTCCCGCGTCGAAGTCCACGCCGCTCCGACGTCGCCGGGCGGGCGGAATGTTCCTGCCCGGCTCCGGCTCGGCGGGCCTCAGGCCTGCGTGATGAGCGCGTCGGTGCGGATCGCCGAGATGTGCCGGTCGCGGGCGGTGCGACGGGCACGGTCCGACGCCTGGTTCTGCGCGACGCTGACGCCCAGCAGGGCACCGGTCACGAAGATCACGCCGATGACGACCACGGCCACGATGACGAACATCCTTCTCTCTCCTTCTCCCGAGCGCCGGGAACGCCCCGGCACTCACGGATCCAGACGGCTGTCCCCCCGTGGTGGTTGGCGGCCGGCGCCCGTCGGCAAGGTCACGGGCGTCGTCTCCCGCGCCGGACGCAACCTCCGCGCCGTCACGCGCCCGTGACACGCGAGCGGGCGTCGCGGGGGTGGGACGGGGGTACGCACCCCGGTGATGAGCAGCGACCCGAAGGTCCCCACCGAGAAGAAGCCCGACGAGAAGAACCCCGACACGGCGCCCGACGCCGACCCCGAGGAGGTCGAGCCGGCCTTCGACATCGACCTCGAGCCCGACGAGCAGGGCCTGGCCGGCTCGGGCGAAGAGCCGAGTGGCTGACCCACCCGCCGGCTACCAGCCCAGGAGGCCGGGCAGCCGCTGGCTCACGGCCGTCGAGAGCGTGCGGCTGTAGGAGGCCGTGAGGTGGTTGTCGTCGAGGTAGACGAGCACGTTGCCGATCTCGGGCGGGCAGGTCGTCGGGGTGCAGATCTCGTCGCTGAGGTCGAGGAACCCGACGTTGTCCGGCACGCCGTCGAGGAGCGCGTACGGCGGATCCGCGGCCAGGAGCTCGCCGCGGGGGATCTCGCAGTCGGGGGCACCGCGCCCCAGCGCCTCGAGGCACTCCGCGGGGCGGTGGTCGAAGCGCGGGTTGTCGCGCACCGCGACGACGGGGACGCTGACGGCGTCGAGGCGCTGCCAGGCGGCCACGAAGCCCTCCGGGGTCTGCTCGGTGAGCCCTTGGCGGACGTCGCGTGACGCGCTGACGACCACCGCGTCCGGCGGCGCGACGGCGAGGTGCTCGATCGCGGCCTCGTTCCACTCGATGCACGAGGCGTCGCCCGGGTCGGTCTCCGACGCGGTCGAGAACGGGCAGCGCGCGCGGACGAGCGTGCGCACCTCCCAGTGCTGCTCCCGCGCCAGCGACTCGAGGGCCGGGAGGATCTGCTGCATGTGGGAGTCGCCGACGAGGGTGACCCGGCGCTGCGGCTCGCCCTCGGCGCGGACCGGCACGCACTCCTCGAGCACGGGGTGGTCGGCCACCGGGGCGCACCCGTCCCGGTAGTCCGCCCAGTCGTCCTGCAGCCGCGCCAGCGACGGCTCCACCGGCGCGGCGGGGTCGCCGTCGACGACGTGGTCGGCCGACAGCGCCCCGGGGTCCAGGGCCAGGGCGCCCGGGTGGGAGGGGTCGCCGAGGGCGACGGGCGCGCCCGCACCGGCCGCCGCGACGGCGGACCACACGCCGAGCGCGACCAGCGCCGGGACCAGGCAGGCCGCCACGAGCGCCGGCGCCCGCACCCGGCCCAGCCGCGCGAGCGACACCCCGCGCAGCGGCTCCTCGAGGAGGTGGTGGGTGGCGATCGCGAGGGCCACCGACACCGCGACGACCACCAGGCCACCGACCGCCCCCGCGCTCGGGAGCCCGGCGAGCACCAGGAACACCACGAGCACCGGCCAGTGCCACAGGTAGAGCGGAAAGCTGATCTTTCCCAGGTACTGGGCGGCGCGCGTGGAGAGCAGCCGGTCGGCACCCCCGGCGCGGCCCGCCACGATGATCGCAACCGCGGACAGCACCGGCCACAGCGCGAGGTAGCCGGGGAAGGCGGCGCCGACGTCGAGGACCGCGCCGCACGTCACCAGGCCCGCGACGCCGACCCAGCCGAGCACGACGCGGGCGGTCCTCCCCAGCCGCACCCGGTCGATCACGAGGGCGAGGACGCCGCCGAGGGCGAACTCCCAGATGCGCGTGCGGGCGTCGAAGTAGGCGAAGGCCTGGTCGGACGACGTGGCGATCACCGAGTGCACGAACGACGCGAGCGCGACCGCGGCGAGGGCCGCGAGCAGCGCGGCGCGCACGTCGGCGCCGCGGAACCGGGCCCACCGCGCCACGGCGAGCACCAGCAGCGGGGCCAGCAGGTAGAACTGCGCCTGGATCGACAGCGACCAGAAGTGCTGGGCGACGCTCGCGGCGCCGTTGTCGGCGTAGTAGTCGACCGAGTCCAGCGCCAGACGCCAGTTCTCGACGAAGAACGCCGAGGCCAGCAGCTCGTGCAGGTTGCGCGACCACGTCGAGGCCGGCAGCAGCACGGCCGCGACCACCGTGCTGACAGCGAGGACCAGCCCGGCGGTGGGGACGAGCCGCCAGAAAAGCCGGGTCCAGGTGGTGGCCGGCGCGACCCGCTCGCCCCGGATCGCGCCGCGCGCGGTCATCCCGAGGATGAAGAAGCCCGAGAGCAGGAAGAAGACGTCGACGCCGCCGGAGACGCGCCCGATCCAGACGTGGTAGACGACGACGAGGACGGCGGCGAGACCCCGCAGTCCCTCGATCTCGGGACGGCGCGCGCTGCGGGTCGTGCCCGGCGCGCGATCGACGGTCTCGAGACCCGCCACTCCTGGTCCCCCTCGTCCGCACCCCGTCACACCCTGCGGCAGCCCGCTCGCTGCCGGTGACCAGCTTCCCGCACGGCCCGTGAGGTGCGGATGCCGGGCCGGGGCACGTGCTCTACTGGGCGCGATGGACACCGCGGCGATGCCCAGACGCACCCGCAAGCGTCACGAGCGCCACGACCGCGTCTTCGAGTCCGCGGTGGCGCTGATCGTCGAGAAGGGCTTCGACGAGACCTCGATGAACGACGTCGCCGCCCGCTCCGGCCTCTCGCGGACCACGGTGTTCAACCACTTCCCCCGCAAGATGGCGTTCCTCGACGAGTGGGCCCTGCGGCGGCGCGAGCGCGCGGCCTCGTCGTTCGCGCACGATCCCGCGGCCCCGCTGCCGCTGCGCGAGGTCCTCGGTCGCTACCTCGCGGCCCTGGCCGACCTCAACGTCGAGACCCGGCGCGAGACGGTCGCCCTCATGCCCCCGCGACTGCGTCACACCGACTGGCTGGTGACCCATCCCCTCGTGCGCGACCTCGCCGAGTTCGTCATCGACTCCGGCGTCGTGCTGCGCCCCCACGCCGGCCCGGACCAGGTCGGCCGGATGCTGGCGCTCGGCTACTTCTCGGCCGTGATCCGCTGGATCGACGTCGAGCCCGCGCCGTTCGACCTCGCCACCGAGCTCTCCGACCTGCTCGAGACCGTGCTCGCGGGCGCCCTCGCCGAGTGATCGCCTCGCCGGATGATCAACGAGGCGCCACACTGACCGGGTGAGCGTGCCGCGGCGTCTCGTCGTCTCCTGCGACGGCACCTGGAACAACGCCACCGACGACACCAACGTCGCGCGCCTCCACGCACGGCTCGCGACCACCGACGACCAGCTGCCGCGCTACTTCCCGGGCGTCGGCACCGACGGCGGGCCGGTCCGCCGGGTGCTCGACGGGGCGCTCGGGACGGACCTCGGCGAGCACGTCCGCGAGGTCTACCGCTGGCTGGCCGAGACGTTCCGGCCCGGCGACGAGCTCGTGCTCCTCGGCTTCAGCCGCGGGGCGTTCACCGTGCGCAGCACCGTGGGGATGCTCGCGCAGTGCGGGCTGGTGGCCTTCACCCCCGACCAGGACGACGCGGCGCGCACCGCGATCGTCGCGCGCGTCTTCACCGAGGGTTACCGGGACAAGGGCGACCTGTCCGGCGCCGGGCTCGCCTTCCACCCCGGGTTCGGCCCCGGCGACCCGGCCCCCGTCGCGTTCCTCGGCGTGTGGGACACGGTCGGCGCGCTGGGGATCCCGCGGACGTTCGGGCTGCTCTCGGGCCTGACCGGTCGGGCCGGCGTCGCCTTCCACGACCTCGAGCTGGCCCCGGACGTCCGGCACGCCCGCCAGGGGCTGGCCGCCGACGAGCGGCGCGGGCCGTACGTGCCCTCGGTGTGGCCGACGCCGCCGGCCGGGCGGCACGCGTCCTTCGCCCAGGTCTGGTTCCCCGGCGGGCACGGCGACGTCGGCGGCGGCAAGCCCGAGACCGGGCTGTCCGACGGCGCGCTGCGCTGGATGGTCGAGGAGCTCGACGCCACGGTCGCCCTGCGCTGGCGCGAGGACGTGCCACCGCTGCCCCCGGGCCGGCCGTGCGCGGACCTCGACGACGGCGTCGACGGCGTGTGGCACGTGCTGAGCCCCCGCCCGCGCGCCGTCCCGCGGATCGTCGAGGGCGCGCCGGACGTCCACGCCTCGGCGGTCGCGCGCCGGTCCTGCGATCTCGTCCCGCCGTACCGCCCGGGGCGCGTGCTCGAGCCCGGCGAGACGGCCGAGGTCACGGTGGAGGCGGCCGAGCCGTGGGTGGAGACCGGGCTCTACGTGGTGCCGGGGCGCTACGTGCTCGCGGTCTCCGGTCGCTGGCGCGATCACCTGGTCGCCTCTCCGGGCACCGGGGCGTCCCCGTGGCCGGTCACGTCGTGGCCCGCCTACGCGGTGGGGACCGCGCTCGACGGGGTGCGCCGGCTCATCGAGCGCGTCACGGGGAACCCGCGCAGTGACGTCGTCGGCAGCCGGCGGGTCCCCGAGGCGCGGTGGCTCGAGCTCGTCGTCACCGTGGCCGACGACGTCGTCGACGTCGACGGCACGGTGCGCGAGGGCACGACCCTGCCGATCGGGCCCACCGGGGGGCGCGAGCTCCTCGTGGGGCGCGGCGGCTACCTCTACGCCTTCGCCAACGACGCGTGGACGGGTTACCTCTCCAACGCCGGCGCGGTGACCCTGTGGGTGACCCGGCTCCCCTGACGAGGGTCTCCACCGGCCGTGGAGACATGTCGCGCTGCGGTCGTCCCTCGTCCGAGTGAGCCCGTGACACGACCGTTATCGAGTCGTGATCTCACTCGTTGTCCGGCTCAGGGAACGCAGCGTCACGTTCCCCGAGGCACGCGGGGGGCTCGTCCTCGTGTGCCGCCAACCGCTTCCCACCTGACGCGAGGGGTTCTTCCGTATGGGCATGCACTCTGCTCGCCGCACCGGCTCGATGACGACGGTCGCCGGTCGCGGGCTGTTCACCGCCACCGCCGCCTTCGCCCTGATCGGCGGCGGCACCGGGATGGCGTTCGCCGGCGAGGCGCCCTCGTCCCACGGCCACGAGAGCTCGCACGGCGAGAATGCCGAGCACGGTGGCGAGCATCAGGACGACTGCGAGATCCCGATCGTCGACCCGGCGAACGAGCAGCTCGACGCCACCGTCAACAGCGCCACGGGCAACGCCACCGCCCAGGCCCTCGAGGCCGGCAACGAGGCCATCGCCCCGGTGCACGACGCGGTCTGCCCGCCGGCCAGCGAGATCCTCGACCCGCTCAGCGGCCAGCTCCCGTCCGCCGGTGAGGAGGTGGAGGACGAGGAGGCCACCGAGCAGGCGACCTCCGAGGAGTCCGAGGCCACCTCCGAGGAGTCCCAGGAGTCCGAGCAGTCCGAGCCGTCCGAGCCGTCCGAGGACACCGCGTCCTCGGCCACCCCGGCGCCGACGGTCACCGACATCCCGGCCATGGTGCCCGCCGCGTCCTGATCCGGGACGCCGCACAGCCCGCGGCCCCGGTGACGTCCCCGAAACGTCACCGGGGCCGCTTGCTGTCCGCCTCCGACCGGCGTCGGGTCAGCCCGCCGGCAGGAGCGCTCCGATGTCGGTGACCTGGTCGGCGGGCGGCGGCGCCACCGTCACCGGCAGGCCGTGCTCGGTGAGGTCCACGGTGACCGCGGTCGAGGTCGCGGGACGGCCCGGGCGCTCGGGGGCCGTGGTGGTCTGGGCGATGCGACGCAGGAGTCCCTGCTCGTCGACCCAGCAGTCGGTCGGCAGGCGGTTCGTGCCGATCTGCGCGACGAGGCGGTCGATCGCCGGCCGCTGCGCCGGGTCCGCCGCCGCGGGAGTGGCGAGCAGGTCCACCGTCGCGGCGTAGTGCGTCGTGGGCGTCCCGTCCACCGGCTCCGGCCCCACGAGGCGGGCCTCGGTGACGCCCTGCAGAGCGGCGACCTGCTGCAACGGGTCGGTCGGCGTCCCCGCGAGCTGCGGCAGCGGGCCGCCGAGCGTCGCGGCCGCCAGCCGGTCGAGCGCGATCGACGCCCACGGCCGCCCGCCGGGCACCAGGAGCGCGACCGTCGGCGGCACCTGGGCATAGAGCTGCCCACCGACCAGCAGCACGCGCGTCCCGCCGCCGAGCAGCGGCACCGTGACGGTCGTGTCGGCGCTGCGCGCGACGAGGTCCGCGACGCCGCTGCCCGTCACCTCGGTGCCGGGCGTGCCCGGCGGGCCGGTGCGGGACGTGAACGCCACCCGCGCGGTGCGCTCCTCGTAGGTGCGACCGACCGCGTCGCGGACCTCGGTGAGCGGATCCTCGCTGCCGCAGCCCGCGACCAGCGCGAGCAGGAGCGCGAGGACGGCCAGGACCCCGGAGCGTCTCGCCATCCGATCAGTATCGCTGTCCTTGCACCGTCTCCGACCGGTGCACCGCGACGGCCCCGACCCGCGAGGAGCGGGCCGGGGCCGGGGCGGCGCTGGGGAGCGAGGCCAGAGGGGATGTGACAGAGGGGATGTGACAGCGGGGACGTGACAGCGGGGTGTGACGAGGTCAGTGCAGACTGCGGGTGCGCCGCGCGCGGGAGTTCTCCTCGAGGCGCTGGCGCCAGAGCTCCCAGGTGTCGGGGTCGATCGCCTGCCCGGCCGGCGGCGTGTGCGGCGTCCGCGGCGAGGGCAGGAGGGCCGGCCGGGCCGCCCGGACGCTGCCGACCGGGAGGGCGGGCATGCTGCCGGTGAGCGGCTCCCAGGGCCAGGATTCGCGCACCGCCCGGGAGCGGTGGAAGCCGAGGCCCATGATCCAGCCGAAGATCAGGTGGCCGACGAGCGAGAGCGTCAGCGTCGTCGCCGTGACCGGGAACATCATGGTCTGGCCCTGCGGCGCGATCCAGACGGTGGCGATCAGGCCGGCCCACACGGGGAACACCGAGAACGCCACGGCGGCCAGGACGGCCACCCGGCGCGAGCACTTCTGCAGCCCCATCGCCGAGGCGATCGCGAAGAACGTGATGCCGATGCCGCCGCCGTCGCCGATGTAGCGCCAGAGGTAGCCGACGACGGCGCCGGAGGTCATGTCGTCCGGGTCGCCGGTGATCCACGTGCCCATCACCGGGATGAAGTCGGCCCACCAGCCGAAGACGTGGACGGTCGTGAGACGGAAGCCGTCGTAGATCGCGCAGCCGACGACGCCCCAGAGCATGCCGTCGGCGACGACGCGGTCGCCCCGGTGCGGCGCGAGCACGGTGAGGGCGACGATCGCGGCGGCCAGGGGGATGACGAGGATCGGGGCGGAGTCCTGCATCCTGATGACGCCGAACACGTGGGCGGAGATCGCCAGCAGCGGCAGGGCCGCCAGCATCAGGTGGAGCCCGATCCGCAGCAGGCCGGCACCGTCGCGGCCGCGGGGACCTGTCGTGGTGCCCGGACCCGACCCCGTGGCGGGGCGCTCCGGTGTGGTCGTCGTGTTCATCGCCGGGAACGCTAGGGAATCGGCCGGGCACACACCGCGAACCTGAGAGAGCCTGAGGAGAGCGCCGCCCACGCGCCGTCGGCGCGCGACGACCGGCCGAGGTGCTCACCCGTTCGGAGCACGGCGAGCGGTGGCCCCGACCGCGATCTCCTCATCTCCGGCAGAACGGGCGCATCCCCGGCGACGACCCGCCCGGGACGCGCGCCGAACGGGCTGTCGGCCCGGGTCCGTGTGAGGCCGCCGCGAGGCCGACGCCGTCCGTCGGACCGGTCGTCGACGCCGGGCCGACACCACCCCGTGACCGGACCGAGATCTGCGCGGGCCAGAGCCCGGGGGTCGACCGACCGAGTGTGGTGGAGGTGTGCAGGCAGGATGGAGCAGCCATCCGCCGCGAGGGGCACGCCGTTCGGCCCAAGGACACGCGCGGAAGCACCTTGAGGCCTCGGTCGGGTGACAATCTGTTCGCACATGAGCACGATCCGCACGGCCGCGGGGTGGGCGCGAGACGCCCGCCCGGACCGACCCGGGAGACGCCCTCGATGACCGACGTGGTGACCCACGCCGACCCCTCGTCCGGCGACGGCCGACGCGGATCACGCAACCGCCGCGCCCACCGCGGCCTCCGCGTCCCCGGGAGTGTGCCCGGCGGCAGCACCGACCGCACCGAGGACGACGGCCGCCCGCGTCACCGGCGCGCCCCCGGCACTGCGCCGTTCGTGGCGCCGACGACCGGCGGCACCCGTCACCGCGCGGCGCACCGTGACGTCGCCGACTCTCCCGGCCCGGCCGGCGACGACCCCACGACCCCGATCGCGCTCCCCCCGACCGCCCACGCCCCCACGGCACAGGTCGACCCCGCCGAGGCCGCGACCACCCACGTCGCCGCGACCGCGGCCCCCGCGGCGACCTCGGTGACCGCGCTGACCTCGCCCACGTCGACCGGCCGGCACGCCGCGGTCGACGCCACGAACCACGCCCCGGCCGCGCCCGACACCGTCACCGTGCTCGGGCCGCCCAGCGGGCGTCACGCCGCCCCGACCTCCCGGGTCGCCACCGCCGCGCCCACCACGACGGCGTCGCCGACCACGGCCCCCGGGACCGCGGCGGGCGGGACCGCCGAGCCGTCCGCGCGCCGCCGCGGCCTCCCCCTGCGCGCCACGATCGGCCTGATCGGCGGCGGCGGGGTGGCCGCGCTCTTCGCGCTGACCACGCCCGGCTCGCCGGTGTCGACGTCCGCCCCGCTCGAGGCGGCCCCGTCGTCGGCGGCGCCCGCGGGCCTGTTCTCCCCGGTCGTGCCGAGCAGCCCGGACGCCTCGTCGTCGTCGGCCCTGCCCGTCGTGCCGGTGACACCGCCCGCGGTGTCGACCACCCCGACCAGCGAGGGGCCGCAGCCCGTGATCGGCGCCCTGTTCGACGCCGCGTCCGGGGCGTTCTCCGACCTGTTCGACAACAGCGCCAACGACGGGCTGGTCGAGGACGGACCCCGCCCGCGGATCGTCGCGAACCCGGACGACCCGGACCGTCAGGCCTGGCAGTTCTCCCTCGGTCCCGGCGGCAAGCGCAGCGAGGTGCTGCCGCAGGGCCCGGGCACCGAGCCGGTCGACGGCGACCAGCAGTTCGTCCGCTACACCGCGCAGCTCTCCGACGACTTCCCCACGGACACGGGCAACTGGCAGGTCATCCTGCAGTGGCACCACACGTCGCCCAACGGGTCGCCGCCGCTCGCGCTCCAGGTCACCCGCGGCCAGCTCTACATGGTCAGCGAGGGCGACGACATGCAGGCGATCGGTCCGGTGTCGCCGGGCCAGCGGATCGACCTCGCGATGAAGATCACGTTCGCGCAGGACCCGAGCGAGGGCTCGGTGACGGTGTGGCGGGACGGTCGTCCCACCGGCGTCACGAACTGGAGCCCCCGCGACGGGACGATGAGCACGCGCGCGGCCTACCTGAAGATGGGGATGTACCGCGCGCAGGCCATCCGCGAGGGCGGCTCGATCATCGTCACCGACCTCAAGATCGGCCGGGACGCCGCGGGGATCGGCGGCACCGGGCCGCGGGCGAGGGACTAGCTCGGGGCCTGGCCTCACGCGCGACCGGCACCCCGGGCCCCTAACCTGGCTCGATGCCCAGCCGCGTCCCCGACCTGGTGCGGGGACGCCCCGAGCCGGCGCCCGGCGCGCCGCGGCGCGGGTGGCGCCGGGCGGTGGCGACGGCGGGTCTCGCGGTCGTCCCCGTGGTGCTCGCCGCCCTGGTGCTCCTGCCCGACCTGGTCGGTCTGGACCACCACCTGCCGTTCGCCGTGTTCGCGGCCCTGCGGCCCCTGCTCACGGTGCTCGTGGCGGCGGGCGTGGTGCTCGCGCTGGTGGTGCGCCTCCACAGGCCCCGACGGCGGCGCGCGGGCGCCGTCGGACTCGCCGGCGTGGCGGTGGTCGTCGCGCTCGCCGCGGCGCTCGTCGTCCCCCGCGCGATCGCCGAGGAGCCGCCCCCGCCCGGCGGCACCCCGCTGACCGTGCTGTCGTTCAACGCCTTCGAGGGCCACGCCGACGTCGACGCCCTCGCCGAGGTGATCCGCCGCGAGCGTCCCGACCTCGTCGTGCTGCCCGAGGCCGGCGACCGCTTCCGCGCACGGATCGCGGCCCTGGTGCCCGGCTACCGGTCGTGGACCAACGTGCCGGCGCGTGCCGCCGACGTCCGGGGCATCGTCGTCCTCGCGTCACCGCGCGCCGGCGACGTCACCGCCCGGACGATCTCCGACGCCCCCGGCACCCCGACGGACACCCGCTACCCGTGGGCCGAGGTCACCGGCGGGATCCTCGGCCCGGTGCACCTCGGCGCGGTGCACGTCGTCTCGATCGTGCCGGGGTGGATCGGCTACTGGCCCGGTGAGCTCGAGCTGCTGCAGCGGTGGTGCTCCCGGCCGGGTGGCGGGTCGCTCGTCGTCGGCGACGTCAACGCCACACCGGACCACTCGGCGTTCCGCTCCGGCACCCGGGGGTGCGCCGACGCCGCCACCGAGCGCGGCGAGAGCCTGACCGCGACCTGGAACGCGGGATGGCCCCGGGCCGTCGGCGCGCAGATCGACCACGTGCTCACCAGCGGCGGCCCGCGGGCCCGCGAGGTGACGGTGCTCGACGTGCCGGGCTCCGACCACCGCGCCCTGCTCGTGCACCTCCGGCTCTAGGAGGCCCGGCTCCAGGAGACCCGGCTCCAGGAGGCCCGGCTGTAGCAGGCCTCGACTCAGGACGCGTGCCGCGCCGGCGCCGGCATCGCGTGGGCGTGCCGGGGGCGCACGGGCTCGCCGCGCAGGTCGCGGTGGCCGCCGACGAGCCCGCACCAGGAGCAGTCGGGCATCGGCACGACCACGCGGTGGGGACCGGTGACGGGGCCGGGGTCGGGCTCGACGACCGCGAGCGCGGCGGGCGCGCGACGGCCGCGCACCGAGCGGACCACCCGGAGCAGCGCGAAGCGCAGGATCACCACGAGCAGGAGCGCGGCGAGGGCGAACACCGCGAGCCACTTGGCGAGGAGCAGGGCGCAGAACGCGATGAGCAGGCCGACGATCGCCGTCGTCACCCTCGCGTCGTCGTCCACGCGGACGAGGGTACGTCCACCGAGCGATCGTCCGGTGTCACATCGTCCCCGCGTGTCCCTGCGTGATCATGAGTCACACGGGAGGGAGGGGCGTCGCGCACGGACCGGTGAGGGGCCGGGAGACGGCCGCGGAGACGACCCGGACACGACCCGGCACGATGAAGCCCCGTGGGCCACCGGGTCGGGGGTCCGGTGGCCGCACGGGGCACTCGGGATGTCGTGTCGGGTCCGCGGGTCGTTACACCGTCTCCGGAGAAATCTGGGGGGAAGAAATCTCGTCGGGCCAGGCGACGGTGCGGGTCCGCACCGTCACACCGCCCGGGGTGCGCCCACCGGCCAGGGCGACGGCGCGCGCGCAGAACTCGACCCACAGCAGGTACTGGATCTGCTTGGCCAGCCCGAGGCGGCTGTAGAGCACGTCGGCGACCGGGTCGCCCGCGCGGGCCCAGGTGGTGATGGCGAACTCGAGGTCGCCGTCGACGAGGTCGCGGGCCGCGAACTCGATCTGGCCGGCCTCGAGGTGCCCGACCAGCGTCCCCAGCAGGAACGACGTCGGATCGCGGTGCAGCACCTTGACCGGCCCGTCCCAGGGCCCGGGCATGCGCACGACGAGCTCCTCGCCGACCGCCATCGCCCCGCTCGCCGCGACGTAGTCGAAGCGGGCGACGCCGGGCACGACCGCGCGGTTCATGTTCCGGGCGAGGGCGTCGACGAGCTCGACCGCGCCCCGCTGCGCGCCGACGACGCGCACCCGGAACTCGCGGTGCAGCGCCGGCCCGTACCCCGCCTCGAGGGGCTGGTCGCGGTCGGTGGCGTCGGTCATGCGCGGCGGCAGGTCCCGGTGGTCGCCGATCTCCTCGACGACGTGCACCGCGACGTCCGGGCGCACGCAGCGCCAGAGGACGCCCGCGACGCCGCGCGGCAGGCGGGTCAGCATGAGGGCCTCGCGCAGCACCTGTCGCGGCCCGGGGATCCAGGTGGAGGTGCCGAGGGAGAGCTCACGGGCCGGCACAGGCGTCGTGGAGATGGCCGTCATGGGTCCTGCGTACCCCGCACGGGCGCCCTCCTCCCCCGACGCCGCCGACGTCACGTCGACCGGGGTCGGACGAGGTCGGGGCGTCAGGACACCGTGCTGGCGACGCGCGCCGCGTCGCCGGCGCGGCGACGGGTCTCGCAGTGCTTCTTGAGGTCCCCGGCGAGGGTCTGCAGATGCGCCTCGATCGTGCGCGCGGTGATCCACGCGACCGTGCCGCCGACCCAGCCGGCGCGCTGGTGGACCACGGTGACGCGCGTGCGGGCGCCGTCGCCGTCGGGGGCGGCGAGGGCGAAGCGCACGCTCGCCCGCGCGCCGAGACCCTCGTCGCTCAGCGTGATGCGGCGGCGGCGGGGATGGAACTCGGACACGCGCCAGACGCGCTCGGGCAGGCGCGGGGCGCGCAGGCGGACCACGCCGTGGAGCGCGAGGGCGCCGCCGCCGACGAGCCTCGCGTCACGGACCGCGGAGGTCCACCGCGGCCAGCGCGTCACGTCGGTGAGCACGGCCCAGACGTGGTCGGGGCACGTGTCGATGTCGACCGCGATCTCGCAGCGCATGGCTCGCCTCTCCGATGAGACTCGGCACGCGGCCCGCGGCCGCCCCCTACGTCCACCCACGGTAGGCGGGGGTCGGTGCCCGGGCCACCCCCGACCCCCGGGCGTCCGGGTCAGGCGTCCGGGTCAGGCGTCCCGGCGGCCGATCCCGATGCCGGTCAGGCCGGCGCGACGCAGGGTGGCTGGGTCGACGAGGTTGCGGGTGTCGATGACCACCGGCTGCTTCATCACCCCGGCCATCGCGGTCCAGTCCAGCGTCCGGAACACCGGCCACTCGGTGAGCACCACCACCGCCTCGGCGCCCTGCGCGGCCTCGAGCGGGTCCGCCACCAGCGGCACGCCCTCGACCTCGTCGCGCACCACCTTGTCCGGGTTCCCCGGGTCGGCCACCAGCGCCGGGTCGTAGCCCACCAGGTCCGCCCCGGCCTGGCGCAGCAGCGCCGCGATCGCCAGCGCCGGCGAGTCCCGCAGGTCGTCGGTGCCCGCCTTGAACGTCAGCCCCAGCAGGCCCAGCCGCACCCGCGTCAGCGAGCCCGTGCGCTTCCCGGTCACCGCCGCGCGCACCTTGTCCACCACCCGCTGCCGCTGCCGGGTGTTCGTGTCGATCGTCGCGCGCAGCAGCCGGAACTCGAAGTCCGCCGCGTCCGCGACCTGCAGCAACGCGTGCGTGTCCTTCGGCAGGCACGACCCGCCCCACCCCGGGCCCGGCGACAGGAACGCCTGCCCGATCCGGCGGTCGTAGCCGATGCCCTCGGTGACGTCGCCGATGTCGGCCCCGACCCGCTCGCACAGCTCGGCCATCGCGTTGACGTAGGACAGCTTCATCGCCAGGAAGCAGTTCGCCGCGTACTTCATCAGCTCCGCCGACGCCGCGTCCGTGAGCACCGTCGGCGCCCCCAGCCGCGCGTACAGCGCCGCCACCCGCTCCGCGGCCTCCGCCGCGTCGCACCCGACCACGATCCGGTCCGGGTTCAGGAAGTCGTGCACCGCCGAGCCCTCACGCAGGAACTCCGGGTTCGACACCACCGACACGTCCGGGCGATCGAGCAGCTCCGCGGTCCGCGCCGCCGTCCCCACCGGCACCGTCGACTTGTTCACCACCACCGTGCCCGGCGCCAGCAGCTCGCGGGTCTCCTCGACCACCGCCTCCACCGCACGCAGGTCCGCGACCCCGCCCACACCCATCGGCGTCGGCAGGCACAGGAACACCACCTCGGCGTCCAGCCCATCGGTGTGCTCGGCGACCGCCGACGATGCCCCCACCACGAACGACAGACGGCCCGCCGACACCTGCTCGGTCACCAGCTCCGACAGGCCCGGCTCCACGATGTCCACCACACCACGGCGCAGCCGCTCCACCTTCGCCGTGTCGATGTCCGCGCACACCACCTGGTGCCCCAGCGACGCCAGACACGCCCCCGTCGTCAGACCGACATAGCCCGTCCCCACCACGGCCACCCGACGCGTGAACACGGCTTCCCCCTAGGTCTCCGCCGACGAATCCGCACCACACGCTGCCAGATCACGCTCCGGGCACGCGGTCGTGGTCCCCCGCCGGGCATTCCGGGTGCCAAGGTGACGGCATGTCGCCGGAGTCGGTCGACCTCCGCGGGTCGGAGACGACCATGCTGATCACGCTCTACCTGCGCGAGCGGGACGCCCGCTCGGCCCGCCCGGTGCTGGGCGACCGGTTCGCCGGCGAGGTCCTGGCCCGGGTGCAGCACGACCCCGGTGCCCTGCGCTGGTTCAGCTCGGACACCGCGACGATCTGCTCCCGCGCGCGGCGCCTCGACGAGTGGACGGTCGCGTTCCTCGGCGAGCACCCGGACGGCCAGGTGCTGCACCCCGGGTGCGGGTTGGACAGCCGCCCGCTGCGCATCGCGCGCCCGCCCGGATCGCGCTGGATCGACGTCGACTTGCCCCGCGTCGCCGACCTGCGCCGCCGGGTCTACGACCTGCCCGACGACCTCGAGACGGTGAGCGCGTCGGTGACCGACCCGGGCTGGTGGGAGCGGCTGGACGCCGACCGCCCGACGCTCGCGCTGGCCGAGGGCCTGTTCATGTACCTCGCCCCGGCGGACGTGCACGCCGTGCTCGACCGGCTGCTCACCCGCTGTGCGACCGGGGAGGTCGCGTTTGACGCCGTCGCCGGCTGGACGCTGCCCGTCTCGAACGCCGCGTTCCGGCTGCTGGGCGTCGACACCCGCTTCGCCTGGGGCTTCGACGGCGCCGAGCTGACCGCCCGCCACCCGCGGCTGCGCGAGCGCGACGACGTCACCGTCTCCGAGCTCGCGTCCGCGGACACCGTCGGCCCGCGGCACTGGCTCTACCGCGGGTTCGACGCCGTCCCGGTCCTGCGCGAGGCGATGCGGCTGCACCGCTACACGTTCTGAGGCTCGCCCGTCCGACGCCGGTCCAGGAGTGTCTCCAGCAGGAGGAACACCAGCAGGCTCGCGCCGAGCAGCGGGACGGCGACGCCGACCGCGACCGTCACGACGACCACCCCGACGAGCAGGCCCCGCGGCAGCGACCGCAGGACGCCGTCGGCGGGCACGTGACCGGGCCGTCGGCCGGGCCCGCGGCGCCACCACAGGACGTAGCCCCAAACGATCATGCAGGCGAGGCCGGTGGCGAGGGCCGCGAGGACGACCTGGTTCGCGACCCCGAACAGCAGGCCCATGTGCGCGTCGATGCCCCAGCGCGCGAGCTTCGCGGCGAGCGGCCAGTCGTCGCCGCGCACGACGTCGGTGACCTGCCCGGTGTCGGGGTCGACGGCGATCGCGTCGAGGCGCTGGGGCCAGGTGCGGTCGATCTGGCTGACGGTCGTGGCCGCGCCCTCGCCGCCCGGGGTGATGTCGAGCGGCCCGTCGAGCCCGGCGTCCGCGGCGGCGCGGGCGGCGACGTCGAACGACGCGGGCGTCGCCGCGGTGGGCTGCTGGGGCATGGTCGTGCCGCCGTGGCCCGCGTGCTCGCCCGCCTCCGGCGCCACGGCGACGGTGCCGGGCAGCGCGGTCTCGGGCTCCGGGGTCTCCCACGAGAGCTGGGCGCGCAGCGTGCTGATGTTCTCGCCGGCGTAGGTCGACCACGTCAGCCCGGTGGCGGACAGGAACAGCAGCCCGGCCGCCGCCCACAGCCCGACGGCGGCGTGCCACGAGAGCAGCCGGGCGCGACGGCCGCCCGTGGTGCGGGGCACGAGCAGCGCGCTCGCGCGCTCCTTGCGCCGGCGCCGGACCAGCCCGATCCACAGCGTCAGCCCGGCCAGCACGAGCACCCACAGCCAGGAGGCCGCGAGCTCGGTGTAGAGCCGGCCGGCGTCGCCGAGGTGCAGGTTGCGGTGCAGCTGATCGGCCCAGGCGCGCAGCGGCATCGCCTGCCCGGAGCCGTAGGTCTCGAGCACGCCGCGCAGGTCGCCGGTGTGCGGGTCGACGAACGCGGTGCGGTAGAAGGACTCGGGGAGGCTCGGATCTCCTCCGATCACCTGGGTGGTGTCGGTGGGGGTCGCCCCGGGGCGCACGGCACGCAGCTCGGTTCCCGGCAGGGCGTCCATGCCGACGCGGACCTGGTCGGCGAGCGGGACCTGCGCGTCCGAGGGCGGGACGGTCAGCTCGTCGCGGTAGACGACGGGCTCGAGGGCGGGCATCAGCGTGTACACCAGCCCCGTCAGGGCGGCGACCAGCAGGAACGGCCCCACGAGCACGCCCGCCCAGAAGTGGATGCGCAGCACCAGGGGCCGCAGCAGCGACCAGGTGCCCGCAGCGGGCGGGGCGGCGGCCGGGGGCGCCGGCTGCTCGTCGACGGTCACGGGGGGAGCCTCTCGGGGTGTCGGCGGGGAGCTAGTGCACGAGGAGCATCAGGGCCATCGCGGCCCCGCTGACGGCCTGGCAGCCGAGCTGGACGGCGGGGGCGTCGACGGCACGGCCGAGCGCACTGCCGACGCCGGCACCGCCACCGGCGAACGTCCCGCCACCTGGCCCGCTCCCTGTCCCACCGCCGCCGACCGTCACGGCGGCCGGGGCGCGCAGGCGCACCAGCACGGCGACCGTGGCGACGGTGTGGACGACCAGGTAGAGCGCGAGCGCGGTCGCGACGGCGCTGAGCGCGAGCGGCATCGAGCCCGCCGACGCGCCGTGCCCGGCGTGGCCGGCGCCGTGGGCGGTGCCGGCCATCCCGCCGGTCGGCACCATGATCACGTACATCACGGCCATCGCCGCGTTGCTCAGCAGCAGGTGGGTCGGGTGCGCGCCGCACCGGTCGCCGCCGACCGGCGAGCCCAGCGGACGACCCCGGTGGCGCAGCGCCAGCAGGCGGACCGCCCACACGACGCCGAGCGCGCCGAAGGCGATCGCCCCGGCCGCCGGGGGCACGAGATCGGCGGTCGCGGGCAGCACCATGGCCGCCATCCCGAGGCCCATCACCACGTGGTTGGCCTCGGCGGCCGCCGCCGCGCGCTCGTGACGGGCGCGGCGCCGCCACAAGCTCACCGCGCAGAGGGCCGCGGCGGCCAGCAGGAGGGTGGCGAGGAACCCCGCGAGGGGTGCGGGGAGGCTCACGTGGCGTCGGCGAGGAGGCCGTCGAGGACCCCGTTGCGGGCGTCGTCGACGATCACGGCGAGCTGCGCGAGGCTCATCTGGATGCGCTGGCCGAAGTCGTCGGTGATCACCACGCGGCGCTCGTCGTCGGCGTCGGGGTCGACGTAGAGCTCGGGGCACCCGCAGGAGCACTGCCCGCAGAACGTGGCGACGTGCTGCAGGCCCCCGGTGAGACCGACAGCCGGCGGGTCGTGGTCCGTCATGGCGTCCTCCAGGGCGTGGGCTGTCCGTGACCAGCGGCGACGGTACGGCGATGCGGTCCGGTGGCATACCGCTCGCCCCACCGCACCGACCCGGTGTGCCCGGACGGCCGAGCGTTCTCAGGGGATCACCCGTTCCTTCTCAGGTGACCGCCGCGCAGGGCTCCGCGAGCACGATCCGGTGGAGCGCCTACCGTCAGCGGCAGCACGGTAGGCACCGTCGGCGTGACGCCGAGCCCCGTTTGTCGGGACGGTCACGCCCGGGAACTTCGGGACGCCCCGCGACGACGCGGACGGCGGGTGGCCCGACGGTGGCACACGA
Organism: Actinomycetospora sp. NBC_00405; assembly: GCF_036044095.1. Lineage (NCBI taxonomy): Bacteria > Bacillati > Actinomycetota > Actinomycetes > Pseudonocardiales > Pseudonocardiaceae > Actinomycetospora > Actinomycetospora sp. NBC_00405. The sequence continues at coordinate 5,188,694 of NZ_CP107938.1, read as the reverse complement.
CGAGGAGCTCCGGTGGACGACGCGAGGATCACCGCGCTGGCGCTGCGCGCCCGGGACGGCGATCGCGGCGCCGCCGGGGAGTTCGTCGCGGCCACGCAGCACCAGGTGTGGCGTCTGCTCGTGCACCTCGCCGACCCGTCGGTCGCCGAGGAGCTGACCCAGGAGACCTACGAGCGGGCCCTGGGCTCGCTGCGCCGGTACCGGGGCGACGCCCCCGCCCGCAGCTGGCTGCTCTCGGTCGCGCGCCGCGTCGCCGCCGACCACCTGCGCCGCCGCTCCCGCCGTCCGGTGAGCCCGGCGCCCCTGTCCGAGGACGACCGCCCGGTGGGGCGTGCCCCGCGCGGCGACCTCGCGGAGTCGGTCGCGGTGCGCCACGCCGTCGACGCGCTCGACCCCGACCGTCGCGAGGCGTTCGTGCTCACCCAGGTGATCGGGCTGTCGTACGAGGAGGCCGCCGAGGTGTGCCGGTGCCCGATCGGCACGATCCGGTCCCGCGTCGCGCGGGCCCGGGCCGACCTCGTCGACGCGCTCGCCGACCGTCCCGCCGAGCGGCCGCACCGCTCGGGGTGAGGGTCGCGGGGAACGCCGGGAACTCCGGCGCGGGTCGCGACGACCAGCACGCCATGGACTGCGACGGGTGCCGGGAGGCGATGTCGGCCGCCCTCGACGGCGAGGCCGACGCCGCCGAGCAGGCGCGGGTCGACGCGCACCTGGACGGGTGCGCCGCCTGCCGGTCCTGGCAGCGGGACGCCGCGCTCGTGACGCGGCACGCGCGCACGGCGGCGGTCGGGCCGGGGCCCGATCTGGTCGACCGCGTCGTCGGCGCCGCCCCCGCTGCGTCGGTGCGGTGGCGCGGGGTGTCGGCACGGGCCGGGCTCGCCGCCGTCGGGCTGGCGCAGGCGGTGCTCGGGCTCGTCTCGCTGCTCGGCGCCGCGACGCACACCCACGCGATGACCGATCCGTTCATGGTGCTCGGCGCCGGCATGGCGCACGCGACGCACGAGACGGCGGCGTGGAACCTCGCGCTCGGCGTCGCCTTCGTCATCGGCGCGCTGTTCACCCGGCACCTCGCGGGGCTGCTGCCGGTGCTGGGCGCCTTCATCGCGGTGCTCGCGGTGCTCAGCGGCCTCGACCTGGTCGCGGGACGCGTGGAGCCCGGCCGCGTGGTGTCGCACCTCGTGCTCGTCGCCGGGTTCCTGCTCGGGCTCGCGGTCGTCCGCTCCGGGCCGCGTCCCGGGACGGGCCCGAGCCCGGGGGCGCGGTGGTGGCGGCCCGGCGGCCGGGACGTGGTCCCCGACGACGGCCCCACCCGGCCGGCGCCGAGGCCCTGGGAGCGTGAGTCCGACGTCGCGTGATCCGGGCGCGCCTGAACGCGGCGTGCCTGGCGCCGGAGCGAGGGACGCCCCCGCCGCGTCCGGCGCGGCGAGGGGCGCCCTCGCTGCCGTCGCGGTGGGCGCGGTGGGCGCGGTGGGCGCGGTGGTCGCCGGGGTCGTCGCCGTGGCCCTCCTGCGGGGCGGCGCGCCGTACGCCGCGCTGGGCGTCACCGCCCCGCCGACCGTGGTGCAGGTGGCGACGCCGCTCGCCCGCCTCGTCGTGCTGCTGGCGGGCGGTGCCTGCCTGGGCGGCCTGCTCGGCGCCGTGATCGCGCGGCCGACCACGGGCGGCGGACGGGCGCTCGGCGCGCACGGCTACCGCGCGGTGCGCCGGGCCGGCGCCGCGGCCGGCGTCTGGGCGGCCGGTGCCCTGGCCGCGGCCGCGCTCACCGTGCTGGGCGGCACCGGCGGCGACGCCCGCGTGCTCGTCGCCCCGGACGCGTTCCTCGCCGCCGCCGGCGCGCTCGAGGAGCCCGCCGGCTTCCTCGTGGCCGCGGTCCTCGCGGCCGTCGTGTGGGCGCTGTGCCGGGTGACGCTGTCGTGGCGCACCGCGGTGGGCGCACTGCCGCTCGCCGCGCTCGCCGTCGTCGCCCCGGTGGTCACCGGGCAGGTCGCGAGCGCCGGCGCCGGGCACGACCTCGCCACCGACGCCGCCGCGCTCGCCGCCGTGGCGGGCGCGGTGTGGTTCGGCCTGCTCGCGCTCGAGATCCTTGCGCCCGGACCCGACCGGACGGCGGCCGCCCGCGCCCGTCCGGTCGTCTCGGTCGCCGCCGGCGTCGCCCTCGCCGGCACCGTCGTCGTCGAGGTGGTCCTCGTGCGCGGGGCCTGGCTCACCGGCGTGCACGGCCCGCTCGCGCTCGTCCTGCTGGTGCTGCTCGTGGTCGCCGTGGTGGCGCGGCGTCAGGCGCTCGTGCTCCTCACCGGCGCCGCCGGCGTCGCCGCCCTGCTCGCCGCCGAACCGGCCCCGGCCCTCGCGGCCCCGACGACCATCCAGGACACGCTGCTCGGCTACTCGCTCGACGCCCCCACCCTGCTCGGCCTGCTCGGGCCCGGGCGGCTGAACCTGCTGTGGGCGGTGGTGGCGCTCGTCCTCGCGGGGGCCTACCTCGCCGGTGTGTGGCGACTCCGTCGACGCGGCGACGCCTGGCCGCCCGGACGGACCGGCGCGTGGCTCGCCGGGTGCGCGCTCCTGCTGTGGGCGACGAGCTCGGGGCTCGGCTCCCACGCGATGGCGACGTTCAGCGCGCACATGGGCGTCCACATGCTGCTGTCGATGCTGGTCCCGGTCCTGCTGGTGCTCGGCGGACCGGTGACGCTCGCGCTGCGCGCCCTGCCCGCGACACCGGACGGTCCCCGGGCCTGGCTCCTGTCGCTGCTCGACGCCCCGCTCACGCGGGTGCTCACCCACCCGCTGGTGTCGCTCGCGCTGTTCGTCGGCTCGTTCTACGCGCTGTACTTCTCGCCGCTCTACGCGCTGGCGCTGCCCTACCACTGGGCGCACCAGCTGATGTTCACCCACTTCCTGCTCACCGGCGCGCTCTTCTTCTGGCCGATCATCGGCGTCGACCGCGCGCCCCGGCCGGTGCCACACCTCGGGCGGCTGGCGCTGCTGCTCGCGGCGATGCCGTTCCACGCGTTCTTCGGCGTCGCGCTGATGGGCGGCGGCACCGTGATCGGCGAGCAGTTCTTCCGCCAGCTCGCCCTGCCGTGGGTGCCGGACCTGCTGGCCGACCAGCACCTCGGCGGGGGCATCGCGTGGTCGTCGGGCGAGGTCCCGCTGCTCGTGGTGGTCATCGCGCTGCTCGTACAGTGGTCGCGCGCCGACCAGCGCGACGCGACCCGCCGCGACCGGCACGCCGACCGCGACGGCGACGCCGAGCTCGCGGCGTGGAACGCGATGCTCGCCGACCTCGCCCGCGGCCGCTGAGCGCCCGTCACGACCCGCCGGGAACCGACGGGCCCCGCGGCGCGACCGGCAGGGCGAGCGCCGGAAGGTCGGCGCCACAGACACGAGGAGGAACCCCCGGATGGCCACGCGCCCGAAGCGCCCCGCTCCGCCGAAGCGCACGACGTCCCGGACGCCGATGATCGTCGGGATCGTCGCCGTGGTGCTGGTCGCGGCCGTCGTCTTCGGGGGTGTGCTGTTCTCCGGCGGCGGCTCCTCGGACGCCTCGGGGCAGGCGATCCCGCTCACCCCGGTCGCGGCGTCCTACCCGACAACCGTCGAGGGTGGTGTCGTGACCGCCGGAGGCCCGGCGCCCCACACCATCGACCTCTACGAGGACGCCCTCTGCCCGGCCTGCCAGGCGTTCGAGCAGCGGGCGGGCGAGCCGATCACCCAGGCGATCGCGGCCGGTCGCGTGCAGGTCCGCTACCACCTCGTGAACCTGCTCGACCAGCGCTCGAACCCGCCCGGCTACTCCTCGGCGGGCGGCAACGCGATCATCTGCGCGGCCGAGAACGGCGCCTTCCCCGCCGTCCACGCGAGCCTCTACGCCGCCCAGCCGCCCGAGAACGGCCGCGGCTACGACACCGCCCAGCTCGTCGACCTCGGCCAGCGCGCCGGTGCCGGGCCCGGCTACGCCGAGTGCGTCACGAGCAACCGCCACGCCGGCGAGATCGCCCAGAACTTCGAGCAGGCGTCCAACGACCCCGCCCTCCAGCGCCAGGGCAGCTTCGGCACCCCGACCATCGTCGTCGACGGGAAGCTCCAGCAGCAGGGCTCGACCGAGCTCGACCAGGTGCTGGGCGGCTGACGGCGCTCTCCGACCCGGTGATCAGGGGCGCGTCATCCACGGAGTGGTCGCCCGCGGCGCGCACCAGGTGCCCCTGATCATCGCGACGCAGAGCGATCAGCGCAGGCGCAGGCTCGAGGAGACGACGAGCAGGGACGACAGCGCCATGGCCAGGCCGGCGAGCAGGGGGTTGAGCAGCCCGGCGACGGCCAGCGGGATCGCGGCGACGTTGTAGCCGAACGCCCAGGCGAGGTTCACGCGGATCGTGCGGTGGGTGGCGCGGGCGAGGGCGAGCGCCTCGGGGACGGCCGTGAGGTCGTCGCGCACGAGGATCACGTCGGCGGCCTCGAGCGCGACGTCGGTGCCCGTCCCGACGGCGAGGCCCAGGTCGGCGGCGGCGAGGGCCGGGCCGTCGTTGATCCCGTCGCCGACCATGGCCACGACCGCACCCGCCGCGCGGCGCTCCGCGAGGACGGCGAGCTTGCCCTCGGGCAGCACGCCGGCGACGACGTCGTCGATCCCCACGGCCGTGGCCGCCGTGCGGGCGGCGCGCTCGTGGTCGCCGGTGAGCAGCACCAGGTGCAGGCCGGCGGCACGCAGGGCCGTGACGGCCGGGGCCGCGCTGGCCTTCACGTCGTCGGCGAGCACGACCGCGCCCTGCACGACGCCGTCCCACCCGACCGCGACCACGGTGTGGCCCGCCTCCTCGGCGGCGTTCCAGTCGGCGCGCAGGCCCTCGGGCACCCCGGCGTCGAACAGGTCGGGGCGCCCCACGGTCACCTCCACGCCGTCCACGACCGCCCGCGCGCCGAGCCCGGGCAGGGCGACGAAGTCGACCGGTGCGGGCACGTCCTCTGGACAGTGCGCCATGACCGCCGTCGCGATCGCGTGCTCCGAGCCCCGCTCGACGGCCGCGGCGCGCGCCAGGACGATCTCGGGGCCCAGCACCGCCACCACCGTCATCCGCCCCGTCGTCAGCGTCCCGGTCTTGTCGAGCACCACGGTGTCGACGCGGCGGCTCGTCTCGAGCGCGTGGTGGCCCTTGAGGAAGATGCCGCGCCGGGCGCCGCGTCCCGAGGCCACGACCATGGCCATCGGCGTCGCCAGGCCCAGCGCGCACGGGCACGCGATCACGAGCACGGCGAGGGCGGGCGAGAACCAGTCCGCGCCGAGGAGCCACCACCCGAGCCCGGTCGCGAGGGACAGCACGACCACCGCCGGCACGAACCACGCCGAGATCCGGTCGACGAGGCGCTGCACGTCGGCCTTGTCGGCGCGGGCGTCCCGCACCAGGCGCACCATCCCGGCCAGCGCCGTCGCCTCGCCGACGGCGGTCGCCTCGACCACCAGCCGCCCGGACACCGCCACCGTGCCGCCGACCACGGGGTCGCCGGCCTCCGCCTCGGACGGCACCGGCTCCCCCGTGAGCATGCTGCGGTCCACCGCCGAGCGCCCGGACACCACCCGCCCGTCGGCCGCGACCTTCTCGCCGGGCCGCACCACGAACCGATCGCCCACGCGGAGCTCGCCCACCGGCACGCGACGCTCGTCGCCCTCGTCGTCGAGCACCGTGACGTCGCGCGCGGCGAGCCGGGCGAGCGCGGCCAGCGCGTCGCCGGAGGCGCGGCGGGCGCGGCGCTCGACGTAGCGCCCGGCAAGGACGAACGTCGTCACCCCGGCCGCGACCTCGAGGTAGACCGGGCCGGTGGGGTGCAGCAGCAGGTCCCAGGTGCTCGCGGCCGGCGCCGGTCCCGCGCCCCGCACGACGGCGACCAGCGACCACACGGTCGCCGCGACGATCCCGAGCGAGACCAACGTGTCCATCGACGTCGTGCCGTGGCGCAGCCCGGCCAGCGCGCGCCGGTGCAGCGGCCACGCCGACCAGACGACGACCGGCGCGGCCAGCGCCGCGAGCACCCACGGCCAGCCGGGGAAGCGCAGCGAGGGCACCGCCGCCATCGCCAGCGCCAGGTCGGCCACCGGGACGAAGAGCGCGGCGGCGACCACGAGGCGACGCCAGAGGTCCCGCAGCTCCGCGTCGTCGGACGGCCCGTCGCCCCCGTCGCCCGAGGACACGGAGGACGGCGGACGCGCCGGCCGCGCCGTGTAGCCGAGCTTCCCGACGGTCTCGACGACCGTGGCCGTCGTGACGTCCGGCGACGCGAGCACGACCCGCGCGCCCTCGCCGGCGTAGTCGACGCTGGCCTCGACGCCGTCGAGGCGGTTGAGCCTGCGCTCGATCCGGGCCGCGCAGGCCGCGCACGACATGCCGCCGATCTCGAGGTCGACGACGGCGGACGCGGCGGACGGTGCCGTCACAGCCCCACCAGTCCCGCCGCCCACGCGGGGAACGTCGCGACGATCGCGACGACGATCACGAGGTACCAGGCGGCGAGCCCCCAGCCGTGCCCGCGCAGCGACGCCGGCGCACCGCCGAGCCGGCCCGCGCGCAGGTTCTCGACCGTGACGGACCAGAACATCGCGATGACCGCGACCCACGCGACCATGCACCACGGGCACAGCGCACCGATCACCACGAGGCTCTGGACGATCAGCCAGTGCACGAACAGCATCCCGGCGGTCGTGCCCGCCTGCAGGCCCCACCAGGCCCAGCGCGGCAGCGCGGTCCCGCCGAGCACGAGGGCGCCCAGGGCCGCGGCGACGGGGAACGTCGCCAGCCCGATCACGGGGTTCGGGAAGCCGAGCACCGACGCCTGCGCCGTCCGCATGATCGTGCCGCAGGACAGCACCGGGTCGATGCTGCACGACGGGACGAACGTGGGGTCGGCGAGCAGCGCGAGCTTGTCGAGCAGGAGCAGCAGCGACACGACGGCGCCGACCAGGCCGCCGACGAGCAGCACACCACCTGCCGCGCGGGAGGTGGTGGCCGGCTCGACCGCCGCCCGGATGTCGGAGACGTCCACCCCCTGATGGTGCGCCCTGACGACGGGGAGGACATCGGTGGGTGGGGACGGGATCGTGGCCATCGTCCTACCGGTCGTCGAAGGACCCCCGCGAGTTCCCGGATGCTGCGCACGTGAGCGATATGGGTCGCCGGGACGGCCCATATCGCTCACGTGCCGAAGGCATCGGCCGGCGCGGAGCACCGGTCGCGCGCGGGGGCGCCGTGGGCGGCCGCCTAGACTCGACGGACGCAACCGGTGCAACCCCGGGCCGACGCAGGAGGAACCCGCCAGGTGGAACGGCAGCCCCGGACGAGCTCCCGATGACCAGGCCCGCAGGGCCGGACGGACCGTCCCCCTCCGCGACGGGCTCGCCGCTGCCCCGCTACGGCTGGTTCGCCCGGGGCCGCGACTGGTGGCAGGCACGCGCCGACGCCCGCGCCGGGCTGCCGAGCCTCGAGCCGGGCCGCCCGGTCGGGACGCCGGCGCTCGAGGAGTTCCACCAGATGTTCCTGGCCCGGGTCCACCGCGAGCGGCTGCGCGTCGACCTCGAGGTGTCGCCGATGCACCAGACCCGCGCGACCCTCGCGGCGCGCCTCCCGGAGACCGAGGAGGCGCTGGCCCGGGCCCGGGCGCGCCTCGACGCGTTGCCGGTGCTCCTCGACACCGACCAGCTCGCCGTCCGCCGCGGCGGCGAGGGCGAGACCGCCGACGACGTCGTCGCCGCCCGCCGCGCCCGCGAGCACGAGGCGACCCGCCGGCCCCTCGTCGACGAGGGCGCGCGACTGCACTCCCAGCTGACGCAGATGCGCGTGGAGTTCGCGCGGCTGGGCAGCTCCATCCGCGCGTGCGAGCTCGTCGGCGCCACCCGCGTCCGCCGGCTGCACGCTCAGGTCATGCGGCGGGTCAGCGCCTACGAGCGCCACCTCGTGCGCCGGCACCCGGCCGGCGACCGCATCGGCCCCGCGCTGGCCGCCCAGCACCCCGTCGTCCCCGGGTGGGTCGTCGCCGCCGAGACCGCCGACCCGGGTGCCGCGGGTGCCGGGGACACGGGTCCCGTCCCGGCGTCGTCACCGCACGGCGCGACCCCGCCGTGGGGCACCGCCACCGCACCCGCCGCCCGCCGTGCCCCCGAGACCGCCACCGGGTCCGGCGCCCCGACCCACCAGGAGTAGCCATGGCCACCCGCAGGTTCTGGCCCGGGCGCCGCAGCGAGACCGCCCGTCCCCCGACACCGACGCCGCCGTCGGGACCCCAGCAGGGATCCTCGGGCGCGCCGCTCTCGCACCTGCCCGGGGTGAGCTTCGCGTCGGCGTCCCCGGAGGAGCGCCGCTTCGCCCAGGTCTACGCGGCCGACCGCGTCGGGCCCATGCCGTACCCGAACCAGGCGACCCCCGACATCGGGGCGGCCCGCGGTCGCGTGCGCACGCTCGTCGCCGAGCTGCTCGAGGGCGTCGACGAGGGCACCGGCAGCGCGCTCGACCCGCTGATCGCGTCCTGGGCCTCGGGCTGGCTCTCGCGCATCGACTCCCAGCACGCCGACCACCAGGCCGTCATCGACCGCCTCGTCGGCGGGGCGCGCCAGCAGCTGGCCGACGCCGAGGCCGCGCACGAGCGCGACCGCCGCGCGCTCGCGATCGCCCGGCGCGACTACGACGACGCCCGCGAGCGGCTCACCGAGCCGGTCGGCGGTGAGGACGACCGGCAGCCCGTCCGCCGTGACGCGGGGCGACACGCGGATCGCACCGGGGACCGCACCGGGGCCCGCGGGGGTGACCGCACGGAGGACTTCTACGTGCCCCCGGCCGATCCGCCGACCGGGCCCCTCCCGCGCCCGCCGTCCGGGCGCGGGCCGGCCGGCCCGTCGACCTACACTGCGCCGTCCTCCCCCGACCGTGGAGACCCGATGACCGACGACCGTGCCGACAGGGCCGACAGGTCGGGCCGATGAGCGCCGACGGCGGTCTTCGCGCGCGCTTCGGCCGCTCCCGCAGGGACCGTGACGGGGAGCGCAGCGGCGACCGGGACGGAGTCCGCCCGCGCTCCTACCGCGACGCCACACTGATGATCAACCGCTCGCGCGAGGACTACCTCTCGCTGACGATCATCCTGCTCGCGATCGGCGGCGACATCGCGGCGTTCTACGTCGTGCTCGCCCGCGTGTTCCGGGGCTCGCCGCTGCTCATCGTGCTCGGCACGGTCGGGTTCGCGGCCGCGGCGGTGGGGCTCGCGCACCTCGTCGGCCAGGGCCTGGCGCGGCGACGGTGCGGCGACCCGCGCGCGTCGGTCACCCTCACCGTCCTGGCGGCGCTGACGTGGCTCGTGCTGGGCGTCAGTGCGTTCTACACGCGGCTCATGACCCCGAGCAGCTCCTCGTCCGGCGGCTTCGGGTCCGGGTCCGGTGGTGGCTTCGGGTCGGGTGGCTCGGGTGGAGGGGGGTTCGGCTCGGGCGGGTCCGGCGGCGGCTTCGGCGGCTCCTCGTCGGGCATCGAGCTGACGGCCCTGCTGCCCGCGATGCTCTTCGGCGCCCTGTTCCTGGCCAGCGGGATCGCCGCGATGGTGGCGACGTTCCTGTCGTTCAACCCGGTGGCGGGCGCGCTGCGCCGCGCCGAGCGCCGCATGCACGACGCCACCGAGAAGGAGCGCGCGAGTCGCGCCGAGCTGGAGCGGGCCCGCGAGGCGCTGCGCCAGCAGGAGAACGAGCGCGATCGCGAGGACCAGCGCTGGCGCGCGGCCCGCCAGCAGGTGGTCGCCGAGATGCTCGAGCTGCAGAACTACGCCCGCACCCTCATGGCCTCGAAGAAGGGCAACCCGTCGGTCACCGACGGGCTCACCGGCTCGGCGTTCTACCCGCTGTTCACGCCGGCCAACGAGGTCGTGCCCGGCGAGGAGGCGCCGCCGGAGATGCGCCCGTTCACCCCGACCGTCCCCGAGCCCAGCCCGAACGGAGACCATCGTTGACGAGCCGCACTGCCGGCCTGCTGTCCGTTCTGCTGGCCGCGGCGCTGGCCGCCGGCTGCTCGAGCGGTGAGGACGCCGCCGGCGGCGGGTTCTCCGGCGGCGGCGGGGGCGCGCTGTCCTGCCCGGTACCGGTGGGCCCCCTGGCGTTCGCGGTCTCCGGCCGCTCGAACAGCCCGGAGCCGGGCCTGCCGCAGGCCGTCCAGGACGCCACCGTCTCGGTGCTCACCCGCGCCGTCGACGAGGGCTACGAGCCCCGCGTCACGCTGGTGAACGTCGACGGCCGGCCCGTGTCCGCGGGCAGCGAGACGTTCTCCAGCGACGCCGGCAACGGCATCGCCGCCGAGGACGACCGCAACCAGTTCCTCAACGGGTTCGGCGAGGCGGTCACGGGCCTGCGCGCGCAGACACCCGAGGTCGACGTGCTCACCGCCCTCGACCTCGCGGGGCGGTCCGCCGGCGGCAACCGGCCCGGCACCGTCGTGCTCGTCGACTCCGGGCTCTCCACGGTCGCCCCGCTCGACTTCCGCCAGCGCGGGCTGCTCGACGCACCGCCCGCCGAGACCGTCGAGGCCCTGCGCGCGAACAACGCGCTGCCGGGGCTGCAGGGCGAGACGGTCGTCCTCGCGGGCCTCGGCGACGTCGCCGAGCCCCAACCGGCGCTCAGCCCCGCCCAGCGCTCCTCACTGGTCGCGCTGTGGACGGCGATCGCCACCGCGGGCGGTGCCTCGTGCGTCGCGGTGGTCGACGAGCCCCGTGGTGGGGACGCCCCGAGCGACGCGCCGGCGGTGAGCATCGTGGACGTCCCGCCGCCGCCGACGATCACGCCGGGGCAGACCACCGCGCTCCCGGACGACAATTCCGTCGGTTTCCAGCCCGACACCGCCGAGTTCCGCGACCGGAATGCCGCGCGCGCCGTCCTCACGCCGTTCGCGCAGTTCCTGACGGAATCGCCGTCGCGACGGATCGCGCTCACCGGCACCAGTGCGCGTGCGGGAACCGAGGCCGGCCAGGTCGACCTGTCGACCCGGCGCGCGGAGGCGGTGAAGGCCCTGCTCGTCGAGCTCGGAGCGCCGGCGGACCGCATCTCCACGCGGGGGGTGGGCAGCCGCTTCCCCGGCTACGTCAACGACGTGGGCTCCGGCGGCCGTCAGCTGCCCGGCCCCGCCAGCGCCAACCGCACGGTGATCGTCGAGCCCACCGGGTAACCGTCCGGTGACACGCGGTCGACACCCCGGCGCGCGCGCATTCCCGGGAAAACGTGGCTGCCGTCACAGTACGATGTGGTCACGGAGATCCCCCGCCGCGCGCACCCGGTCGGAGCAGCGTCGATGGCGCCTTTCGCCCCAGAGTGTGACGTCGCGCTGAATCGATTCTGTCGACCGTACGGACTTAGCGGTGCTTCCGACTCGGCGCCTGGCTGCCTAGCGTCGTCTCCCCGGAAGCGTCACCGACGTCCGGAGGACACATGACCACAGCCGCAGACCGGAGCCCCGACACCGCGGCTGGCCTCGAGGAGACCTACACCGAGGCCGATGTTCATCAGGAGTTCGGGGAGAACCCGAACGAGGTCCGAGACACGAACCACTACCAAGAGGAATACGTCAAGGGGTTCGTGGACAAGTGGGACGACTACATCGGCTGGGAGGGTCGCGCCGCCAGCGAGGGGTCGTTCTTCATCGACCAGCTCAGTGCCCGTGGGGTCGAGAAGGTCCTCGACGTCGCGACGGGCACCGGGTTCAACTCGGTCCAGCTCCTGAAGGCCGGTTTCGAGACGGTCTCCGCCGACGGCAGTGCGGAGATGCTCGCGAAGGCCTTCCAGAACGGTCGCCAGCACGGGCACGTCCTGCGCGTCGTCCAGGCCGACTGGCGCTGGCTCAACCGCGACGTGCACGGTGAGTACGACGCGATCATCTGCCTGGGGAACTCGTTCACCCACCTGTTCAACGAACGGGACCGCCGCAAGGCGCTGGCCGAGTTCTACGCGATGCTCAAGCACGACGGCGTCCTGATCCTCGATCAGCGCAACTACGACGAGATCCTCGACAACGGATTCTCGTCGAAGCACAAGTTCTTCTACTGCGGCGACACCGTGACCGCGGAGCCCGAGTACATCGACGACGGGCTCGCCCGTTTCCGGTACACGTTCCACGACGACGGTTCCGTGTACCACCTCAACATGTTCCCGCTGCGCAAGGACTACGTGCGCCGGCTCATGCGTGAGGTCGGGTTCCAGAAGATCGATTCGTACGGCGACTTCCAGGAGACCTACGGGACCGAGAGCCCCGACTTCTGGATCCATGTCGCGGAGAAGACCTACCGACCGGACGATGAATTGACGGAGAACTACTCGACGGCGGTCCACACCGCGCGCGACTACTACAACTCGACCGACGCCGACACCTTCTACCACGAGGTGTGGGGCGGCGAGGACATCCACGTCGGGCTCTACAACAGCCCCGACGAGCCCATCGCCCCCGCCTCGCAGCGGACGGTGGAGCGGATGGCCGAGGGCATGAACATCACCGCGGAGACCCGCATCCTCGACATGGGCGCGGGCTACGGCGGATCGGCGCGCTGGCTGGCCAGGACCTACGGCTGCCACGTGACCTGCCTGAACCTCTCCGAGGTCGAGAACGACCGGAACCGCGAGAAGAACCGCGCGCAGGGTCTCGACCACCTCGTCGACGTCGTCGACGGGTCGTTCGAGAGCATGCCGGTGCAGGACAACTACTACGACCTCGTCTGGTCGCAGGACGCCTTCCTGCACTCCGGCGAGCGCCGTGAGGTCGTCGCCGAGATCAACCGCGTGCTCGTGCCGGGCGGTCAGGTCGTGTTCACCGACCCGATGGCCGACGACGACGCGGACACCTCGGCGCTCGCGCCGATCCTCGCGCGCCTGCACCTCGACAGCCTCGGGGCGCCGGGCTTCTACCGCGAGGAGTTCGCGAAGCACGGCTTCAACGACTTCACCTTCGAGGACCACACGGACCAGCTCACGACCCACTACGGGCGCGTGCTCTCCGAGCTCGAGGCGGCGGAGCCGAAGTTCGAGGGCGCCATCTCCGACGAGTACATCTCGAACATGAAGACGGGCCTGAAGAACTGGGTGAACGGCGGCAGGAGCGGCCAGCTCAGCTGGGGCATCTTCCGCATCCGTCGCTGACGGACGCGCTGCACGAACGCCATGACGCACGGGGCCGGCCGGGCCTTCCCGGCCGGCCCCGTGCCGCGTTCCGGGGGCGTCCGGGGTGGCGTGGCACGCCTCCGGCATGCCAGCCCTGCGTCCACGCTGGCACTCAACGCCAGGATCGCCCCAGGCTCACGTCGGCGACACGCCGAGGACGTCGTCCAGCGCGCCGGCGAGCGCCGCGGCCGCGGCCTCGCGACGACCTGGGTCGCGGCGCAGCGACCGGGACAGCTCCAGGTGCACGAACGCCGTGCCGCACGCCGCCGCGTCGAGGCCCTGCACGTTGCGGCGCCCCAGGAGATCCGCCCAGCGCGGATCCTCCCCCGTTCCCACGCGCTCCCCCGCCGCCCGCAGCCGCGCCTCCACGGCGTCGAGCAGCGGCCCGCGCCCCGCAGCGCCCGAGGAGAGCACGGCGTCGACGCCGTCGCGGTCCGCGAACCCGTGCAGCTGGATCTGCGGCAGCCCGCGCGCGGTGAGCACCGACGCCACCCGGGAGAAGGGGGCGTCGGCCCGGGACGAGACGTCGGCCGGGCAGTCGACGCGGTCGATCGCCTCCGGCGGCGCACCCGCGATGCGGTGTGCCCCCGCCTGCAGCAGGAGGGCGCCGGCACGGCGGTCGCGCAGGGCGAGCCCGACGAGCTCGGTGTCGAGGTCGGCGTTCGGGTGCGGCACCTCCACGACGACGTCCGGCACCACCCCGGGCCGCAGGACGACGACGAGCCACGCGCGCTCGCTCGTCGGGTCGGAGGCGAGCACGAGCGTGTCCCCGGAGGCCGTGGCCTCGAGGCCCAGGGACCCGACGCCCGCCGTCTCGCCCCGTCCGAGCGCGGCGGCCAGCGCCTCGAGCGCCGCGGCCTCGTCGTCGTCGGGCGGGCGGTAGGGCACGCGGCGCGTCATGGCGGGGACGAGATCGGCGACGAGCGCCGTCACGTCGATCTCGCCCACCGGCACGACTCTGCCAGTCGCGGTACCCCGCCGACGGGGCACGTCCGACCTGCGCGGCGTGCCCCTCGCCCGCCGCGCAGGTCAGCGCGCGGGCTGCGGCGGGCCCCAGACGGGACCGGAGGCGACGACGGGCGTGCCCGGCGCGCGGCCGCGACGGATCGGCGCACGACGCGGGGGCCGCGGGCCGCGCGCGCCGGGTGCGGGCGGCGGGTCGGGCGGCCCGCCGACGGGGACGAGCGCACGCGGCGCGGCAGCAGACGCCGGGGTGACCGACGTCGGGGTGACCGACGTCGGCGCGTCCGGCGGCGGCACGGTCGGCGGTGCCGCGAGCCCCCGCGGTGCGATCGGTGCGACCGGGGCGACCGGCGCGAGCCCCGGGACGCCGGTGTGCGCGGTGGCCGCGGCGGGCGAGCCGGGCAGGACCGTCGTGGTGGCCGGCGGCGCCGGAGCCAGGGTGATCAACGGGGACTTCCGGCGCCTAGAAGCTGCGAGATACCCGTTCGCTGCGTCAGGGGCCGGCGCATCGGCCGTCGCGACGTAGGGCCACGGGCCCCGGCGGACGGGGGCGGTCGCGAGGCGACGGCGGGAGCGCCCGGGCGGCCCCGCGGGCCCGTCCTCGAGCCGCGCGTGGCGCCCCTTCGGCCCGGATGATGTTGCTCCGGGAGGTGCGGCCGGTGCTGCCATGCGGACCAGTGTGGAGGTCCCCGAACGCCCGTCCTGCCCGGGGGACGGGGGTTGGGCCGATCCAGTGGCGGCCCCGCGGACGGTCGTGACGGGGCGAAGCGCAGGATGGGAGGACGGCCCGTCCGTGGACGTCGTTCCTCCTGCCGGAGCAACGCCTGCGTGACGTCGGACGTCCGTGCACCGGGGCCCCCGCCGACGACGCCGCGCGACCCCCCGTCGATCGCCCACTCGCCGCACCAGGGAAGCTGAGGCCCATGACGTCCGTGTCGTCGTCACCGACCGATCCCGGGGCCGTCGACGGTCCGCAGCCCGTGTTCACCGAGTCGTCCCGCCTCCAGACGCGACTGCACGACCTCGTCCCGGGCGGGGCCCACACCTACGCCCGCGGGTCCGACCAGTACCCCGAGCACATGACGCCGATCATCGAGCGCGGCCGGGGCGCGCGGGTCTGGGACGTCGACGGCAACGCGTACGTCGAGTACGGCATGGGCCTGCGGTCGGTGACGCTCGGGCACGCCTACGAGCCCGTGAACGTGGCGGTGCGCGAGGTGCTCGACCGGGGGATGTCCTTCTCGCGCCCCAGCCGGCTCGAGGTGGACGCCGCCGAGGACTTCCTGGGCCTCGTGTCGGGCGCGGACATGGTGAAGTTCGCCAAGAACGGCTCCGACGCCACGACCGCGGCCCTGAAGCTCGCCCGCGCCGCCACCGGGCGCGAGACGGTGGCCGTCGCCGACCAGCCGTTCTTCTCCACGGACGACTGGTTCATCGGCAACACCCCGATGAACGCCGGCATCCCGGACGTGGTTCGCGCGGGCACCGTGGGCTTCACCTACAACGACCTCGGCTCGCTGCGCGCGCTCTTCGACGCCCATCCCGGCGGCATCGCCGCGGTGTTCATGGAGGCCGCGACCGCGCTGCACGAGCCCGCGCCCGGCTTCCTCGAGGGCGTGCTCGAGATGTGCACGGCCGAGGGCACGGTGCTCGTCTTCGACGAGATGATCACCGGGTTCCGCTGGTCGGCGAGCGGCGCGCAGGCCGTCTACGGCGTCACGCCCGACCTGTCGACGTGGGGCAAGGCGATGGGCAACGGCTTCCCGGTCTCGGCGCTGGCCGGGCGCCGGGAGCTCATGGAGCTCGGCGGGCTGCGCACCGACGCCGACCGCGTCTTCCTGCTCTCCACCACCCACGGCCCCGAGACGGCCGGGCTCTCCGCGTTCCGCGCCGTCGTCGAGGCCTACCGCCGCGAGGACCCGGTGGCCACGATGCGCCGCCAGGGCACGACGCTCGCCGAGGCGTGCAACGAGGTCGTCGCCGCGGCCGGGCTCGGCGAGTTCGTCGACGTCGTCGGGCACCCCGCCTGCCTCGTCTTCCGCACCCGCGACGCCTCGGGCCGGCCGTCGCAGGAGATGCGCACGGTGTTCCTTGCCGAGCTGCTGCGTCGCGGCGTCCTCGGGCAGTCGTTCGTCATCTCGGCGGCGCACACCGACGCCGACGTCGAGCAGACCGTCAACGCAGTCGCCGGGGCGCTGCCCGCCTACGAGCGCGCGCTCGAGCTCGGCGCGGACGCGGTGCTCGACGGCCGTCCCGTCGCGCCGGCGCTGCGCTCCACCGCCGCGCCCCGCCGGATCCGATGACGCCGGATCCGATGAGGCCGGATCCGATGACGCCGGATCCGATGACGGCGGATCCGATGACGGCGGTGACGGGGACGGGCCGCTGGCTCGTCACCGGCGGCGCGGGCTACATCGGCGCGCACACCGTGCGGGCGCTGCGGGCACGGGGCGACGCGGTGGTGGTGCTCGACGACCTCTCCACCGGGCTCACCGCACGCGTCGACGACGACGTCACCCTCGTGCAGGCGAGCGTGCTCGACGAGGACACGGTCGCCGCGACGCTCGCCGAGCACCGCCTCGACGGTGTCCTGCACTTCGCGGCACGCAAGAGCGTGCCCGAGTCGGTGGCGCACCCGCTGTACTACTGGCGCGAGAACGTCGAGGGCCTGCGCAGCGTCCTCGCGGCCTGCGGACGCGCCGGCGTGGAGCGTTTCGTGTACTCGTCGAGCGCCGCGGTCTACGGCGCGACGACGGGCGCCGCGGTGGCCGAGGACGACCCCTGCGAGCCGGTGAACCCGTACGGCACCACCAAGCTCGCCGGGGAGTGGCTGCTCGCCGACGTGCACCGCGCCACCGGGCTGCGCTACGTCGCGCTGCGCTACTTCAACGTCGCCGGCGCCCGCGACGCACGCCTCGCCGACCGGGGGCAGGCGAATCTCGTGCCGATCGCGCTCGACGCCGTCGCCCGCGGCCGGGCGCCGACCGTCTTCGGCACCGACTACGACACCCCCGACGGCAGCTGCGTGCGCGACTTCGTGCACGTCGACGACCTCGCCGACGCCCACGTCGCCGCCACCGCCCTGCTCGACGAGCCCTGCGCCGAGACCCTCAACGTCGGCGTCGGCCGGGGCTTCTCCGTGCTCGAGGTGATGGCCACGGTGGGCCGCGTCGCCGGCCGCCCCGTCGACCCGGTGATCGCGCCGCGACGCCCGGGCGACCCGGCGGCGGTGGTCGCCGACGTCTCGCGCATCGACGAGCGCCTCGGGTGGCGCGCCCGTCACGACCTCGACGACATCGTCACCTCGGCCTGGGAGGCGCGCCTCAGCTCGTCGGCGTCAGGCTCCTGACCGCGCCGGCGCCCCGCCGGGCGACCTTGCGCGCGAGCCCCGTGCCCTTGCGGGCGACCTTGCCGAACAGCTCGCCGACGTCGGTGAGCGGCGTGAGCACGATCCGGTGCATCGCGAACGGCGGCTCGTTCGGACCGACGAGACCCGGACGGGTGGTGATGGCCGCGCGGTAGCCCGCGCCGCGCGCCACGGACATCGTCCGCTCGTCGTAGTCGCCGGCGTTGCCGTTGGGGTAGGCGAGCAGGTCGACGGTCTGCCCCAGGCCCTCCTCGAGCGCGCGGCGCGACGCGGTGAGCTCGTGGCGCTGGGTGCCCTCGTCCTCGCGGGAAAGGATCGGGTGGGTGACGGTGTGCGACCCGATCCCGTGCCCGGTGGCCGCGAGCGCCCGCGCGCCGTCCCAGTCGAGGAACATCGGCGGGCGCGGCGCCTGAGAGGACAGCGGCGGGGCGATGCGCTCGGCGATGCGGGCGACGGCCTCGACACGCGTGGCGCGGTCGACGAGCTTGAGCTCGTCCTTCAGGGCGTCCTGCGCGGCGCGGCGGGCCGCCGGCGTCGACAGGTCGTGGGTGCGGCCGGCCCACTCCAGGCTCGGCGCGGTGACGCGGTCGAACGCGTCCGCGAGCTCCTCCCACCAGGCACCGATGCGCCCGGAGAGGATGTCGGAGACGAGGAAGAAGGTGCCGTGCATGCCGCGGCGATCGAGCGCGGGCACGGCGGCGTCGAGCCAGTCGGCGTAGCCGTCGTCGAACGTCAGCGCCACGGCCCGCGGGGGCAGCTCGCCGCCCGCGGCCAGGGTGTCCACGGCCTCCGAGAGCGGGACGACGGTGCCCAGCCGGTCGACGGCGGCGAGCTGGCGCTCGAAACCGCGGCGCCCGGCACCCGGGTCGGCGGGGTAGAAGGGCGTCGGGTCGATGTTGTGCCAGCCCAGCACGAGCAGCCGTCGACTCATGGCGAGCGAGCGTATCGGCACCCCGGACCCCGCCGACGAAGCGGCTTTTCTCGCACCCAGTGCCAGCGTGGACGCAGGGCTTGCACCCGGAGGGTGCTCAGCGCGAGCGCGTTCCCGGCATGCGGGCGAGGACGGGCTTGGCGAGGTCGCGCAGGCGCGCGCGGAGCTCCGGGGACAGGCCGTCGGTGGCGCGGCGCACGCCGGCGTCGACCTGGGCCAGCAGGCGCGTCGGGTCCAGCGCGCCCGCGACGACGAGGGTCTCGACCGCGCGCTCGTCGGTGGCGAAGCGGGCCTTGTAGGTCTCGTCGCCGAGCAGCAGGTCGTACTCGTCGGCGCCCTCCTCGATGGCCTCGCGGACCGTGTGCGCCATGAGCACCAGGCCGACGCTCTTGTCCGCCCACGCGGTGTCGAAGCCGGCCTGGAAGTAGGCGTAGCGCCCGCCGATGCGCCAGGCGTAGAGCGCCGCGACCGCCGTGCCCTCCACCTCGAGGAACGACATCCGCAGCCACCGCCGCTCCAGCGCGGCCGCGGCGAAGTCCTCGTGGAAGGCGTGCACGGTGGGGCTCGTGATCGTCGAGCCGCCCTCGCGCTCGTCCCAGCGCGAGTTGTGCAGCCGGAAGAACTCGGCGACGTCGGCGCGGACCTCGCCCGGGACGGCCGTCGCACGGAACTTCGCGCCCTCGCCGTCGACGAGCGCCCGCTCCTTGCGGCGCACCTGGCTGCGGAAGTTGCGGCTGCGCGCGCCGAGGAACGTGTCCCACGTGTGGCCGGTCAGCGGGACGAAGGGCATGACGCTGCCCCGCAGCCGCGTGGCCGCGACCCGCCCGCGCAGGCCGTCGCCCAACGCGCCGATCCACGGGGCCCCGGCGTCGACGTTGTGCAGCACGACGGCCTCGCGCCCCAGCGCGCCCGCCGCGGCGCGGGCGACCTCGGCCTCGCGCCCGGCGACCGCCACGGGAGCGAAGCGGTCGCCCACGTTGGCGCCCGCGAAGCGCACGGTGCGCCCCGAACGGCACAGGGGCAGCAGACCCGCCAGCGAGCCGTCCGCGTCGCGCACCCGCACCACGAACGGCGGGGCGTCGGCGCCGTAGTGGCGGGCGTAGGCGCCGAACCACTCGGGCGTCGTGAACGCGTTCCCCGCGGCCTCGGCCAGGGCGCGCCACTCGTCGACCAGACCCGGCTCATCGGCGGGGTCGGCGAGGATCTCGACGTCACGGCTCACGATCCCGAGGCTAACGGGCGCTGCGGATCCCCCATCGGGGCCGACCCGCGACTCAACCTCCGGCCCTCCCGGACGTCTTCAGGAACGGTGAGCGGAGATTCGGCAACGGAACCGGGTCCACTGCCCGACGGCGGTGGCCCGGAAACGCCTCGGTACCGTGGAACGGCCCCGGCGCGCGGATCCGCTCCCCAACGGCCCGCCGCGACCCCGACCCTTCTGCGAGGACCCCCTGCGATGAAGGTCAGTGTCTTCGGTCTCGGTTACGTGGGCACGGTGAGCGCCGCCTGCCTCGCCACGGAAGGCCACGACGTCGTCGGTGTCGACGTCAACCCGGCCAAGCTCGCGATGATCGGCGAGGGTCGCACCCCGGTGGTCGAGGAGCGCATCGGCGAGATCATCGCCGAGGTCGTCGCCTCCGGACGGCTGACGGTCACCGACGACGTTGCCGCCGCCATCCACGGCACCGACCTCTCGCTCGTGTGCGTCGGCACGCCCTCGGCGTCCAACGGCAGCCTCGACACCACCTACCTGCAGCGCGCCGCGCAGGAGATCGGCGGCGCGCTCGCGACCCGCGACGACAGCGCGGGCCGCCACACCGTGGTCTTCCGCTCGACGATGCTGCCCGGCACGTGCCTGGGCGTCCTCGTGCCGCTGCTCGAGGAGGCCTCCGGCCTCATCGCCGGCCAGGACTTCGGCGTCGCGGTGAACCCCGAGTTCCTGCGCGAGGGCTCGAGCGTCAAGGACTTCTACGACCCGCCCAAGACCGTGGTCGGCGAGCTCGACCCGGCCAGCGGCGACGCCGTCCTCTCCCTCTACGCCGGCCTCGGGGCCCCGGAGTTCCGGGTGGAACCGCCGGTGGCCGAGATGACGAAGTACGTCGACAACACGTTCCACGGGCTCAAGATCGGGTTCGCGAACGAGATCGGCGCCCTGGCCCGCGAGCTCGGCGTCGACTCCCACGACGTCATGGAAATCTTCCTGTCGGACACGAAGCTGAACATCAGCCCGGCGTACCTGCGCCCGGGCTTCGCGTTCGGCGGCTCGTGCCTGCCCAAGGACCTGCGCGGGCTGGTGCACGCCGCGCGCCGCCACGACGTCCGGGTGCCGATCCTCGAGAACGTGCTGCCGTCCAACGACGAGCACATCCAGCGCGCGTTCGAGCACGTCGCGGCCACCGGCAAGCGGCGGGTCGGCGTGTTCGGCCTCGCGTTCAAGGGCGGCACGGACGACCTGCGCGAGAGCCCGCTGGTCGAGCTCTGCGAGCGGATGCTCGGCAAGGGCTACGACCTGCGCATCTACGACCCCGCCGTCGTCGAGTCGGCGCTGCTCGGGGCCAACCGCGCGTTCATCGAGGCCCACCTCCCACACCTGCGCGACCTCCTCGTCGACACCGTCGCCGAGGTCGTCGACCACGCGGAGGTGCTCGTCGTCGGGAAGGCGGACGACGACGTCCGCACCGCGCTCGGCCACGGCACCCCCGTGCCCGTGATCGACCTCGTCCGGCTCCCGGACGCGGCGGCGCGTCGCCAACAGGAAGGATATGTCGGCCTTGCCTGGTAGAGCCCTGATCGTCGTCGAGAACCTCTCGGTCCCGTTCGACCGGCGGGTCTGGCAGGAGTGCCAGACCCTCACCGGCCACGGCTGGGAGGTCGAGGTGATCTGCCCGCTCGGGACGAAGCGGGACACCGAGACCGAGGTCGTCATCGACGGCGTCCGGATCCACCGCTACCCCCTCGTGGCCGCCACCGGGGGGCCGCAGGGCTACCTCAAGGAGTACGGCACCGCCCTCTGGCACACGAACCGGCTGATCAAGCGCATCCAGAAGCGCGCGCCGGTCGACGTGGTCCACCTGTGCAACCCGCCGGACCTGCTGTTCCTCCCCGCGCTGCGCGCGAAGGCCCGCGGCGCCCGCATCATCTTCGACCAGCACGACCTCGTGCCGGAGCTCTACCTCTCGCGCTTCCGCGAGAAGCGCGACTCGATGTACTGGGCGATGCGCCTGCTGGAGTGGGGCACCTACCGCACCGCGGACACCGTGATCGCCACGAACGAGAGCTACCGCGCCGTGGCCACCGGCCGCGGGCGGGTGCCGGTCGAGGACACGTTCGTCGTCCGCAGCGCCCCGGCCGTCGAACGGTTCCGGCTGCGCGACGCCGAGCCGGCGCTGGCCCGGGGCAAGGAGCACCTGCTCTGCTACCTCGGCGTCATGGGCCCGCAGGACGGCGTCGACTACGCGATCCGCGCGCTGGCCGACCTCGCCGAGCGCCGCGACGACTGGCACGCGGTCTTCATGGGCACCGGGGACGCCTTCGACGACGTCGTCGCCCTGTCCCACGCGTACGGGCTCGACGACCGCGTGACGTTCACCGGGCGCATCTCCGACGAGGACGTGCTGCGGCACCTGTCCACCGCGTCGGTGTGCCTGGCCCCGGACCCGCGCAATCCCCTCAACGACGTGTCCACCATGAACAAGATCATGGAGTACATGGCGATGGGGCGGCCCGTGGTGTCGTTCGACCTGGTCGAGGCGCGGGTCTCGGCGGGCGAGGCGGCGGTCTACGCCCGCCCCAACGACGTCGGCGAGTTCGCGGGCCTGGTGTCCGAGCTGCTCGACGACCCCCGTCGCCGCGCGGCGATGGGCGAGATCGGCGTGGAACGGGTTTCCGGGCCGCTCTCGTGGACGAACTCCGAGAAGGAACTGCTGGCCGCGTACGAATCGGCCACGCGAGGTCGCTGAGCATGAACCACGCCGCCGACCCCGCGCGAAGGCGCTCCGACGGGCGAAGCACGTCTGAGACTCCGACGCTCGACATTAGGATGCCGGCAGGTAGCCGCTCCGAGCGACACGCCGAGGACCCGAGGAAAGGCACGTCATGAGCCCGCTCCAGATCCAGTGGGATCGCATCCGCCGCCGGTGGGCGCTGATCCTGGTCATCGGCATCGTGGCAGCGGCCGGTTCGCTGGGGGCCTCGCTCCTGCAGGGATCGACCTACACCGGCCGGTCCGCGCTGACGATCGTCTCGCAGGACCGCGCGCCCGAGCAGGACACCGTCCTCGCCCAGGGCTATGCCGACTACTTCAACCAGGCGTCGTCGCAGCAGCAGCTGCGCCAGACCGCCGGTGTCGACTCCTCGGTGGGCCTCAACGCCCGCATCGCCGCCGCCAGCCCGATCGTCTACATCGAGGCCGTCGCGGACAGCCCCGAGGTCGCCTCGGACGCCGCGACGAAGATGGCCGTCGCCCTGCGCGACGACGTCAACTCCAGCCTCGGCGGTGACTCGCAGGCCCGGCAGCTCGCCGACCTCAACCAGCAGCTCGCCACCGCCCAGCGGACCGGCGACCAGGCCCAGGTGAGCACGCTCCAGCGCCAGATCAGCGACCTCCAGGGCCAGAGCACCAACCAGCTGCAGGACCTGCAGCTCAACGCCGGTGTCGTCGCCAACCCCACGAACGCGGGCCGCAACGCCGCCGCCGCGCTGGTCGGCGGTCTGCTCCTCGGCGCCCTGCTGGCCATGGCCCTCGGCCGCTTCGAGAACCGCATCGTGACCCCGAACGAGGTCCGCGACCGCCTCGGCCTCCAGGTCCTCGCGGCCGTCGGCGGCAAGCGCAAGTCCGGTGAGAACGCCCGCAACGAGATGCTCCGCGCGCTGATGGGCCTCACCAACGCGCACGGCATGCCCGTGCCGGGCTCGCTCGCGATCACCGGCCCCACCACCACGCGCGCCTCGAAGACCCGGGTCGCCGTCGCGCTCGCCGGCCTGCGCGCGCTGCAGGGCCAGACGACGCTGCTGGTCCAGGCCGACTTCGAGAGCGACGCCGGCGGCTCGTCGGAGCTCGCCTCGATGTCCGGTGTGGCCGACTTCCTCGCCGAGCGCGGCGACAGCCGTCTCGACGGCAAGGTGTTCTCCAACGGCCGCGCGCTGCTGGTGTCCCCCCGGGGCAGCAAGCGCGACGACCTGTTCGCGCTGTTCTCCCGCTCGCACGTCTCGCGCCTGCTCCAGCAGGGCTCGATGCTCGCCGACCTGGTGATCATCGACGCCCCGCCGGTCCAGTCCGTCGAGGGCCAGGTCGTCTGCTCCGCCGCCGACCGCTCGCTGCTGGTGGTGGAGGAGGGCGAGACCCGCTCCCGCGACGCCTCCGCGGCGCTCGAGGCGCTGGCCCAGGCCGGCGGCACCGCCCTCGGCGTCGTGCTCGTCCGCAACCCGAGCCAGCTCGTCGACCCCGGCTTCCTCGCCGAGCGCTCCTGGTCGCCGGTGCGCCTGCCCGCCGGGCCGTCCGTGCCGCAGGCCCGCCCGGTGCCCGCCGGTGGCCCCGGCGGACCGGGTGTGCCCGCCGGCCAGCCCGGTCCCGGGCGCCCGGCCCAGGTCCCGCCGGCCGACCGCACGGCCCCCATCTCCCGCGAGAAGCTCGAGGAGGCCCGCGCCGCGATGGGCGCCGGCGCCGCCGGAGCAGCGGCGGGTGCCGCGGCCGGCTCGGCCTCGGGTGGTCCGGAGGGCGCCAACGGCGCCCCCGTGAACGGTGCCGCGAAGCCCACCAACGGCACCGCGGTGCGCAGCGGGGCCGGCGGCTCCGGTGGCCCCGGGGGCGCCGGGAACTCCGCCCCGAAGGGCACGAACGGCGCGCCCGTCGACCGTCCCGCGCCGCGACGCGAGGAGCGCCGGGACGACAAGCCCGCGGGTGGCACGTCCGCCTCCGGTGCGAAGCCGTCCCCGGGCGCGAAGCCCTCCCCCGGCGGCCAGGCGGGTGCCCCGTCGGCCGGCCAGCCCGGCGACCGCTCCGGCGGCCCCCAGGGCGGCACGGGCCCCTCGGCCGGTGGCGCCTCCGGCGCGTCGTCCCCGTCGGCGTCGGCCGCACCCGCGAAGCCCGGTGGCGCTCCCGGCCAGCCCGCGCCGTCGGGCCCCGAGGGCGCGCCCGGCGTCAGCGTGCACACCCGCCGCGGCTCGGGCGTCAAGCCCTCGCCGAGCCCGAAGCCTGGCGTCGGCGCCGGCCCGCAGCCGAAGGGCCCCCAGCCCACCGGCGGCCAGCAGGGCGCCCCGCAGAACGGGCAGCCCTCCGCGTCCGCGCGGCCGGCCACCTCGGCGCCGAAGCCGGCCACCTCGTCCGGCGCGAAGGCCGGGAGCGCGTCGGCGTCGCCGAGCTCGCCCCCCGGCGCGAAGCGCGTCGGCACGGCGCGATTCTCCTCCAGCGCCTCCGGCTCGGCCCCGAACGGCAACAGCGGCTCGCCGTCGTCGAAGGACACCGGCCCCGCCAAGAGCACGGACAGCGCGGCCCCGAGCGCGCAGCAGGCCGGCGGGCTCTCCGCCCCCACGGTCACGCTGCGCACGGAGAAGTGAGCCTGCTCCCGGGGCGCTTCCGCGCCTCGTCCCGCCGTGACCTGGTCATCGGCGCCATCACGGTCGTCGGCGTCCTCGGGCTCGCGTTCGCGGCGCCCGACGACGTCGGCATCCTGCTGGCGGCGCTGGCCGTCGGGGCCGGGGTGGGCCTGCTGGCCCTGAGCAACCCGCTGCTGGCGCTGCTGCTGGTGTTCGTCTCGAGCTTCCTGCGCACCGCGCAGAAGGAGTTCGTCTCGATGGAGGCCCTGACCCCGGCGTTCTACGCGATGGTGCTGGCCCTCGCACTCGCCGTGGCCCAGCGCTCCAAGCAGATGCCCCGGCTCGGGGTCATCGAGTGGCTGATGACGGTCTACGTCGTCTGGAACGTCCTCTCGATGTGGCTGCCGCACGAGTACGAGGCGATCGACCCGGTCACCGGCGCGTCCGTGGACGTCTGGCGCTGGATCTTCAGCGGCGTCCTGCTGCCGATCGTGGTGTACGTCGTCGCCAAGAGCGTCCTCGACGACGAGCGCTCCGTGCGCTACCTGCTGTGGACCACGGTCGCGATGGGCGCCTACTCGGCGTGGGTCAGCATCCTGCAGTTCCACGGGCCGAAGTCCCTGGTCTGGCCGTCGTACATCGTGGACTCACCGAACTGGAAGGGCCGCGCGAACGGGGTGTTCAACCAGCCCGTCGTCAACGGGATGATCCTGGTCATCGCGTTCGTGGTCTGCCTGTTCCTGGCGTCGCGCCCGGACACCAAGAAGTGGATGCGCTGGGGCCTGTGGGCCCTCGCCGGGCTCCTCGCCTACTCGGTCTACCTCACCCACACCCGCGCCGCGCTGCTCGCGCTGGTCGTCGTGGTCGGGCTCGGCATCGTCTTCGCCGCCGGGTGGCGCCGCGCCTTCGTCGTCTCGGGCCTGCTCGGGCTCGCGGCCGTCGGGGCCAACGCGTCGACGTTCTTCTCGAGCGACCGGTCGGCCGGCGGTGTCGGGTCGTCCAACGAGGTCTACGACCGGCTCAACATCATGGCCACGTCGCTGCGCGCGATGGGCGAGCACCCGTTCGTCGGCATCGGCATCGGCCGCTTCCAGGTCTACAACACCTACGAGCACGTCACGTGGTCGCAGGAGATCGACTGGAACCGCGGGCTCGGCATCATCTCGCACGAGAACGAGCTGGGGATCGGCGCCGAGCTCGGGATCCCGGGCCTGCTCATGTGGCTCGCGATCCTCGTGACGGTGTTCTGGGCGCTGTGGCGGGCGATGCACGACCTGCCACGCGACACGTTCCTCGGCGCCCCGCTGGCCCTGGTCGGCGGGATGGCGATGGCGGTCCTCGTGGTCAACGGCATCACCGTCGACCTGCGCGTCCTCGACTTCGCCAGCATGATCCCGTTCCTCTACGCCGGGATGGTCGTGGGCCAGCTCGACCGCCTCAACGCCGACCGGTTCACCGTTCGCCCGGGCGCGGCCGGGGGCGGACTGCCCGGCGGGATGACCCCCGACGAGGTCTCGGCCTGGTACGACGCGCACCCGCGGGACGAGGCCGGCAAACCCGGCGACACCCGGGGGCGCGGTGGCCTCGTGGGGGCCCCGTGACGCGTCCTCCCCGCACCCTGTGGGTCTCCACCAGCACGACCACCCAGGGCGGCATCGCCACCTGCGTGCGGACGCTGTCGGCCACGGGGCTCTGGGAGCGGTGGGGCGTGCGGCACGTCGCCACCCACCGCGACGGCTCGTCGGGGACCAAGGCGCTGACCTTCGCCCGCGGCCTCGGGCGCTACTCGGCCGAGATGGTGCTGCGCCGGCCCGACCTGGTGCACATCCACATGTCGTCCGCCGGCAGCTTCGTGCGCAAGGCCGCGCTGGCCTGGCTCGCGTACCTGCTGCGGGTGCCGGTGGTGCTGCACGTGCACTCGGGGCGCTTCCACCTCTTCCACGACCGCGCGCCGGCGCCGCTGCGCCGGGTGATCGCCGCGACGCTGACGCGTGCCGACGTGGTGATCGCGCTCGGCGAGCTGATGCGCAGCAGGCTCGCCGCGATCGCCCCGGACGCCCGCCTCACCTCGCTGCCCAACCCCGTCCCGATCTCCCCGGTCACCCGGCGGCCCGCGGGTGCGGCGCCGCACGTGGTGTTCCTCGGGCGCATCTGGGACAAGAAGGGCGCGTTCGCGCTGCTCGAGGCCTGGGCCAAGGTCGGCGCCGGCAGCGGGCACCTCACGATGGCCGGCGACGGCGAGCACGACCGCGCGCGCACGACGGCCCGCGAGCTGGGCGTGGCCGACTCGGTGTCCGTGCACGACTGGCTCTCGACCGCCCAGGTGGACGAGCTGCTCGCCGACGCCGACGTCCTCGCGCTGCCCTCGGAGAACGAGGGCCAGCCGATGGTCGTGCTCGAGGCCATGTCGCGCGGGCTCGCCGTGCTCGCGACGCGGGTCGGCGGGATCCCCGAGATCGTCGCCGACGGCGTCGAAGGGCTGCTCGTGCCGTCGCACGACGCGGGGGCGCTGGCCGACGCGCTCGGCGACCTGCTCGCCGACGAGGGCCGCCGGCGGGCGCTGGGCGAGGCCGGTGCGGCCCGGGCCCGCGCCGAGTTCGCCGCCGACGCCGTGGCGGCGCGCATCGAGGGCATCTATCACGAGGTCCTGTCCGGGCGCGGACAGAGGGCTCGGGGGCCCGTGTCGTCCCCCTCGCTACGCTCAGGTACATGATCGACGGAACGGTCACGCAGTGAGACGGCCGCGACGTCCGGTGCAGACCGACGGCCCGCTCCGGGTCCTGTTCGTCGTCCCGCACATGGCCGTCGGCGGGGCCGAGCGCCACGTCGCCACGCTGCTCACGGGGTTCGACCCCGAGCGCTTCGCCGGCTCGCTGCTGTGTCTCCAGCAGCAGGGCGGCCCGGGTACCGACCTGGCCACCGTCCGGGACGCCGGCCTGCCCACCGTCGAGCTGCACCGCGGCAAGCGCAACGTCCCCGGCCTGCTCGTCGACCTCGTGCGCCACCTGCGCCGCGAGCGTCCCGACGTCGTGATCCTGCGCGGCTTCAACGCCGAGACCCTCGGTCGCATCGCCGGCGTGCTGGCCGGGGTGCCGCGGCTCGCGGTGTGGGTGCACAACTGCGGCGACGTCGTCCCGCACAGCCGCCTGCGCCGCACCGTCGACGGGGTGCTGGCCAAGGTCACCGACGCCGTCTACGGCGTCGCCCACGCCCAGACGCCCTACATCACCGGCGAGCTCGGCCACGACGCCGACAAGGTCCGCATCGTGCACAACGGCACCCAGCTCGGGTTCACGACGCCGGAGGCCTCGGGGCGCGACACCGCGCTCGCGCACGAGCTGGGCATCGCCGACGACGAGCTGGTGATCGGCACCGCGGCGGTCATGCGCCCGGAGAAGGACCAGGCCACGCTGCTGCGGGCCTTCCGCCGGGTGGCCGACGCGCGTGCCGACGTGAAGCTCCTGCTCGCCGGGGACGGTCGCGAGCGCCCGCGCCTCGAGGCCCTGGTCGACGAGCTCGGCCTCCGCGAGCGGGTGCTGTTCCTGGGCCACCGCGACGACGTGCCGCGCCTGCTGCGGGTGTTCGACGTCTTCACGCTCAGCAGCAAGACCGTCGAGTGCTTCCCCATGTCGGTGCTCGAGGCGATGAGCGCCTCGCTGCCGGCGGTGTGCACAGCAGTCGGCGGGGTGCCCGAGATGATCGAGGACGGCGTCACCGGCCGCGTCGTGCCCCGCGAGGACCCCGAGGCGCTGGCCGCCGCGTTCCTCGACGTGCTGGGCGACCCGGCACGCGCCCGGGCCATGGGGCTCGCGGGCCGCCGCCGGGTGCGCGAGGAGTTCACCCTGCGGCGCTCGATCGACCGGGCGCAGGCCGTCATCGAGGAGACCGCCGGGCGATCCGTGCGGGAGACCGATGCCCTCGCGACCGGGCGCTGAGACCGGCCCGCACGGGCCGGTGCGGGTCACCCTCGTCCTCGACGTCGCCGCGGTCGGCGGCGCCGAGACCGTCCTGCGCAACACGTTCGGCCACCTCGACCCGCACCGGGTCGTCACCGACGTCGTCTGCCTGCGCGAGGCCGGCCCGCTGGCCGACGACTTCCGCGCGGTGACCGACGGGGTGACGACGCTGCCCCGCGGCGGCCGCTTCGATCGTGCCGGGCTGGGCCGCATCCCGCGGCTCGCCGCCCACTTCCGGCGGCGCCGCACCGACGTCGTCGTCGTCTCGCACCACCACCGCGCGGCACTGACGCTCGCGCGGATCGCGGCGGTCCTGGCGGGGGCCCGCTCGGTCGTCGCCGCCCACGACATGGACCTCACCCGCGTCGGCTCTCGCGTCCTGCCGCGGTACGTCGTCGAGACGCTGTTCCTGAGCTCGGGGCTGGCACTGCTCGCCCCCAGCCAGGGCCGCTACCTGCATGACGAGGAGGGCGTCGGCGCCTCCTGGCGCAGCCGGGCGCGCGAGTACGTCGTCCCCAACGGGATCCCGGCGCCCGAGCCCGTGCCGCCGGGGCGCCGCGCCGAGGTGCGTGCCGAGCTGGGCGTCGCCGACGACGACGTCGTGGTGCTCATGGTGGCGCGCCTGAGCCGCCAGAAGGCGCACGACGTCATGTTCGACGCGATCGCCTGGGCGGACCGCCCGAACCTCCGGCTGGTCGTCGTCGGCGACGGCAAGCGACGCGAGGAGCTCGAGGCGCTCGTCGCGGAGCGGGGCCTGGAGAAGGCGGTGACGTTCCTCGGGCTGCGCCGCGACGTCCCGCGGCTGCTCGCGGGCGGCGACGTGTTCGCGCTCTCCTCGGTGCACGAGGGCGTCCCGATCTCGGTGATCGAGGCGATGACCGCGGGGCTGCCGGTGGTGGCCACCGACGTCGGCGCGTTGCGCGACCAGGTCACCGAGGGCGTCGACGGCTTCCTCGTCCCCTCCGGCGACGCCGAGGGGCTCGCGGAGCGCCTCGCGCGGCTCGCCGACGACCCCGCACTGCGCGCCGAGCTCGGGCGTCGCGCGCAGGAGCGTGCCCGCGCCGAGTTCACCGTCGAGAACACCGCCGCGGCGTTCACCGAGATGGTCGAGTCGGTGGCCCGGCGCTAGCGGGGTTTGGAGCGAACGGGCGGTTCGCTGCTTCTATGCGCGCGAACTCCCCGTTGATCACGCCGCTCGGGGCCCCGACGGGGCCACGTTCGGGGCTCCGCCTACCGTTTCCCCATGCCCGGTCTGCGCTCACTCGCCCCGGCCAAGCTCACCTGGTACGCCCGGCGGCTGCAGTCGATGGGCCCGCGCGAGGTCGCGGACCGCGCGCTGACGGTCGGCGCGACGGCCGCCCGCCGGGTCACCGGGGACCGCGAGCCCGACGACGCGACGCTGCTGGGGCGCGCCGACCCCGACTGGTCGGCACTGCTCGGCGACTTCCGGGCCGGCACCGGGCGCCCGGTCCTGCTCGACCGGGAGACCGCGGCCGCCGTCGCCGCCGCGCACCCCGAGGCGGTCAAGGAGCTGCTCGCGGCCGCCGACCGCGTCCTCGAGCACCGGTTCACGTTCTTCGCGCACCCCGAGGCCCACTACCCGGGCCCGATCGACTGGTCGTACGACCCGCTCTCGGGCGTGCACTGGCCCGACCTGCCGTCGCACGCGATCAACCACCGCGCCGGTCACGGCGACCCCAAGTGGATCTGGGAGCTCAACCGGCTCCAGCACCTCCCCTGGCTCGCCCAGGCCTGGCTCCTGACCGGCGACGAGCGCTACGGCACCGAGGCCCTCGACCAGCTCGACGCCTGGATCAGCGCCAACCCGCCCGGGCGCGGCATCGCGTGGCGCGGGGCGTTCGAGGTGGGCGTGCGGGCGATCTCGGTGCTCGTCGCGCTCCAGGGCCTCGCCGACCACCCGGCGCTGACCCCCGAGCGCTACGCGCGGGCGGTGCGGATGCTCGCCGCCGGCGCGCGGCGCTGCTGGCGTGACCGCTCGAAGCACAGCTCGGCGAACAACCACCTCGTCGGCGAGCTCGCCGGCCTCGCGTCGGTGGCGATCCTGCTGCCGGAGCTCGCCGCGTCGGCGCGCTGGGAGCGCGACGCCGTCGCCGCCCTCGCCGTCGAGGCCGACCGCCAGATCCTCCCCGACGGCGTGGGCGCCGAGCAGGCCGTCGGCTACCAGGTCTTCACCGCCGAGCTGCTCGCCGTCGTGGCGCTGCTGCGCCGCCTGCGGCCCGCGCACGTCCCGGCGCCGGCGGACGGGACGCTGCTCGCGGCACTCGGGCGGTCGGCGGCACACCTCGCCGACCTCGTCGGGACCGGCGACCCCACCCCGCGGACGGGTGACGACGACGAGGGCTTCGCGCTGCGCCTCGACCCGGCCCCGACCCGTGAGGTCCGCCCGCACCTCGCGCTCGCCGCCGCCCTCACCGGCCTCCCGGCCGCCCGCCGCGCGGGCACGACCGACCTCACCTCGGCGTGGGTCGCGACCCGCCTGGGCGCGGACTCCCGCGCCGACCTCGCCTGGGAGCCCGGGTCCGCGTACGCCCCCGACGGCGGGCTGGCGATCCTGCGCGCGGGGCGGCGCCGGGTGACCGTCGACGTCGGCCCGCTCGGCTACCTGGCGATCGCGGCCCACGGGCACGCCGACGCGCTGGCCGTCGGGCTCGCCGTCGACGGCCACGACCTCGTCGGCGACCCGGGCACCGGCAGCTACTTCGCCCACCCGGGGTGGCGCACCGCGCACCGCAGCACCCGCGCGCACGCCACGGTCGCCGTCGACGACGCCGACCAGTCGGTGATGGGCGGTCCGTTCCTCTGGACCGAGCACGCGACGGTCCGCGTGCACGGCGTCGACCTGCCCGCCGGTCGCGTCGACGCCGAGCACGACGGCTACCGGCGCCTGCCGACCCCGGTGACCCACCGCCGCGTCGTCGACGCCCCGCCGGACGACGACGTGGTGCTCGTGGTGGACGTCCTCACCGGTGACGGCGCTGCGGCGTGTCCCGCCCGCACCACCTGGCCGCTGCACCCGGACCTCGCGGTCGACGAGAGAGCCGACGACACCACCGACGGCACCACCGTCGTGGCCCACCGCGACGGCGAGCCGGTCCTCCGGATCGTCACCGCCGCGACGTCGCCGCTGACCGGCTGGCGCCTCTACGGGGGTGACGAGGGGGCCGGCGAGCTGGGCTGGTGGTCCGACCGCCTCGAGGCACGCCGGCCGTGCTGGTTCGTCGGCGCGCAGGTCGCCCCGGACGCCGGGCCCGTGATCGTCGCCACCCTCCTGGCCGCGGGGGCGGCCGGCGACGTCGACGAGCCGGCGATCGAGACCGGTGCCGACGGCACGGTCCGCGTGCGGTGGAGCGGCACCTCGGGCCCGCGGGAGACGGTCGTCGGTGCCCCCTGAGGGGCGCGGGGCACACCGCGGGATCCGGGAGCGTCCTCCCGGCCCCGATACGATGGGGTGCCACGTCCGTGCCGGGCGCGGCGCCGCGGGATCGTCCGGTCCCGGGGTCACGACGGCGATGACAGGTCCATGACGCAGCCTCCGGACAGCGACGGCCACCCCGAGCGGGGTCCCGAGCGCGACCCCGGCTCGCAGGACCCCGGCTCGCGTGACCACCGCTCGCGGGAGCACGCCGAGCCGGACATCGCCGAGGCGATGCCCGAGGCGACGTCGGATCCGCTCTCCGAGGGTGGCTCCACTCCCGAGGTGAACGAGCCCGACGAGCACAACCCGTCGCTCGACGGCCTCGGGGGCCGGCTGCGCCGGGGCGCCCAGTTCGCCGCGATCGCGCTGGTGTTCACCCAGCTCATCTCGTTGGGGCAGACCGTCGTCGTCGCCCGGCTGCTGACGCCGGCGGAGATCGGCATCTTCACGCTCGGCACCCTGCTCGCCAACTTCGCGGTGACCATCGCCGACGGCGGGATGCGGGCGGCGCTCATCCAGCGCGAGGAGGACGTCGAGAAGGCCACCGAGACGGCCTTCTGGGCGAGCCTGATCACCGGCGTGCTCATGTCCGGCGCCGCGCTCGCCGCGGCCCCGCTGCTGGGAATGTTCTTCTCCAGCGAGATGGTGGGCCTGGTCTGCGCGGCCACCTGCGGCACGCTGCTCATCCACTCGCTGGTCAACGTGCCCGAGGCGCTGCTGCAGAGGCGCTTCAACTTCAAGCGGCGCCTCATCGTCGACCCGCTGACCGCCGGCACGTTCGCGGTGGTCACCGTGGCCCTCGCGTTCGCGGGGTTCGGCGTCTGGGGCATGGTGATCGGCCTCTACGCCTCCCAGCTCGCGACGCTGATCTCGTGCTGGGTGATGTGCAAGTGGCGGCCCGGGAAGACCCGCCCGAGCTACCGGATCTGGCGCGAGCTGGCCGGGTTCTCGTTCCCGCTCATCGTCTCGAACCTCACCGACAAGTCCCGCGAGCTCGTCCAGTCGACCCTCATCGGGCGCGGTCTGGGCGAGGGCGGCGCCGGTCAGTACCGCTACGGCCGGCGCATCGGCGTGCTGCCCGGCACGGCGATCATCCAGGTCGCGTCGTACGTGCTGTTCCCCGCGTTCTCGCGCATCGCCTCCGACGCGAAGCGGTTCCACGACGGGTTCCTGCGCAGCCTGCGCGCCCTGTGGATCGCGACGATCCCCTTCTCCGCGGTGCTCATCGCGCTCGGCCAGCCGATGATCGTGGTCCTGCTGGGCGAGCAGTGGCGTCCCGCCGGCCTGTTCGTCGCGGCGATGGCGGGCTACGGGCCCGGCGCGGCCATGAGCGCGATCGGGATGGAGTCGATCAAGGGCGCGGGCAAGAGCCGGCGCATCCACATCCTCACCGGGCTCTCGGTCGTCCTCGGCGTCGGCGGCCTCGTCCTCCTGCTGCCGTACGGCCTGCTCGGCGTCGGCATCGCGGTCTCGATCGACGCGGCGGTCGGCGGGTTCGTCAGCCTCGTGCTCGCGCGCGACCTCGCGAACGTGACGTGGCGCGAGCTCCTGAGCCTGCTCATCCCGCCGACGATCGCGGCGGTCGTGGCCGGGGTGGCCGTCGGCTTCCTCGAGCAGACGGTGGTCAACGCCGACCAGCTGCCGATCCTGCTGGGCCTGCTCGCGCTCGCCGGCGAGACACTCCTGCTGCTCGGGATCTTCCTCGGGGTGCTGTTCCTCATCGCCCCGGCGTCCGTGCGCGAGGTCCTCGCCGCCGTCCGCCGCCGCGGGAAGTCCAAGGACGACGACACCGAGGGCGCCGAGGCCGCCGAGCCGGACGCCGAGGAGGCCATCGAGGGCTGGCGCCGCGACCTGCTCGACGCGCCCACCGTCGTCCTGCGCCTGCCGTTCATGGTCGACGACGTCACCGACCACGTCCCCGTCCGGCGTCCGGCCCCGCGTCCCGGCCCGCCGCCGCCCGTCCCGGTCGGGGCGCGGCCCCCCGGTGCCGCCGGGAACGGGGCTCCGAGCGCGCCTCCCCACGGCCCGCTCCTCGACGCCCCCACCACCACCCTGAGCGAGCCGGTGTCCCCGCTCGACGCCCCGACCACGGCCGTCGAGCCCGCGCCGGCCGCGCCGCCGGCGAACGGGAACGGGCGCGGGGACAGCCATGGGGGTCGCTCCCGGCGCCTCGTGTCGGTGGTGACCCGGCGCCAGGGCCGCAAGGACCCGCCGCAGAACGGGTCCTGACTACCTCGTGGTGGGAGCGAGGGACGCCTCACCTGCGTCCAGCGCAGCGATGGTGACCCTCGCTCCACCCACCCGGCGCGCCCACCCACCCGGCGCACCCACCCACCTGGCGCACCCACCCACCCGGCGCACCCACCCACCCGGCGCGCCCACCCACCCGCCGGCTCAGCACCCCGGCGGCGCGCCGCCGGTGCCGTCGGCGAACGGGCCCGCGCACGCCGCCCGGCGCGGGCTGCCCAGCGGACCCCCGCCCGGGGTCGCGGCGGTGCTGTTGTCGACGAGGTCGAGCATCCCGAACAGCTCCTGCATCTCCTCGGAGTCGATGTTCGGCAGCTCCCTCTCGGCGCCGGCCTGCACCGACAGCGAGTTCGTGCTCCGGCCGGAGGTGTCGTCGACGACGTAGGCGCCGTAGGTGCGCATCGCCTCGGCGATCTTGCGGACGTCGGGGTTGCGCAGGCCCGCGATGTCGGTGTCGGGCGGGACGGCCAGCAGCGACCCCATCCGCACGCCGTCCAGCGTCCCGCCGTACTGGTCCTCGAAGTACCCGTCGGCCTTCGTCGCGGGCCAGCGGAACCCACCGCCGGCGGTGCTGCAGGTCCGCTTGCAGTTCAGGCTGATCTTCAGCGCATGACGGATGGGCGCCGCGCCGGACACCTCGCCGACCCGGACGCTGCCCCCGAGCCCCGAGAGCCCGGACCCGCCGTGGCACCCGGGCAGGCCGGTCGAGGTCAGCGACACCTCGGGCCACCCGAACTCGAACGACGGGTCGCCGCCCGCCTCGAGCTTCAGGGGCTGGCCCTGCACCACGGTGCGTCGCGAGCCGTCGTCGACGAGGAACGTCGAGCAGTGGTTCCACGACCCGTCGGCGGTGAGCTCCGGGTCGGTGTGCACCCGGACGTCGCGGCCGTCGGCGTCGAGGGTCTTCACGGGGAAGGCGGGGTCGACGGAGATGTCCTCGATGTCGAGATAGATGCGGTCGGCGCCGCTGTCGAAGGGCACGAAGCGCGCCGACTCCGCCAGGGGCAGGTTCCACGGGGAGTCCCAGGAGAACGGCTGCTGGTAGAGGTCGCGCACGGGTCCGGTCTCCGCGGCGAGCGCCGTCGACGACGCGGGCGCGAGCAGGGGGCCACCGAGGACCCCGAGCACGGCGACCAGGGCGGTCGTCAGGAGCCGCGCGCCCCTCACGGCGCCGTCACCCGGAGGCCGTCCATCGTCAGGGCGACCGTGCCCTCGGAGTTCGAGCCGCGGTAGATGCCCTGCTTGAGGTAGTTCTCGCCGTCGACCATCGTCGCCCGGTTGGTGCGCTGCACCGTCTGCTTGCCGTTCTCCCAGGCCTCGACGAAGCCGGAGCCGGCGTTCCGGGAGAACTTCACGTGCAGGACGTAGTCGACCCACTGGCCGCGGCGGATCGGGCCGATCGTGCGGCGCGGCGCCGACTTCACGCCGTCACCGCCGATGTCCACGGAGCCCCGGCTGAGGTCGATCGCGAGCGGCGGCGACCCCGACGAGCTGTGCCACTGCAGGATGATGAAGTAGCGGCCCGAGACGTCGGGCATGTTCTCCGGGTACTGCACGGACCACTCGTAGAAGCGCTCGTCGCCCTCGTGCACGAGGGCACCCGCCGCGCTCGACTGGACCTCGCTGCGCTCGCCGCCCCCGAAGTTCGGCACGTCGCCCGGACGCACCGTGAACCGCGCCGCGTGCTGCCCCTGCCGCGCGCCGGGCGCGTCGACGATCGCCATGTTCGCGTTGCCGCGCCCGATGGACGAGCAGCGCCCGTTGACCAGCTTCGACTGGCAGACCTGCCACTGGCTGAAGTCGCCGGTCTCCCAGTCGCCGGTGAAGAGCGAGCGGCGACCGACCGGCACCGCGCCGCGGGTGCTGTCCATCGCAGCGCCCCCGAGGGTGGCGTCCTGGTCCACCTCGACGTCCACGCCGAGCCCGCCGAGCCCGGCGTCCACGTCGACCTCGGGCGACGGGGTGCTCGAGTCGGTCGGGGGCGTCGACGCGGACGGGCTGCTCGAGGTCGATGGGGTGCTGGAGGTCGACGGGGTGCTCGAGGCCGACGGGGTGCTCGAGTCGGTGGGAGGCGTCGGCTCCTCGGCCCAGCCGCTCGCCGCATCGGTCGCGGAGACGGCGAGGGCGAGGGCGACGGCGGCCACCACCCGGCCGGTCCGCCGCGCACCCGTCCGGGCGCCCCGGACGACCTGCCGCGCACCCCTCCCGCCGTCGTGCCGCGACGTGCTGCTGCCGCCGGTGCCGATCCCTGCCACGAGTACCCCTCCAGACCGTCGACCGTCGAACGCCTGCCGCTTAGCGCGACCGGACTAGTCATGGCGTCCGTTCGTCGTATCTAGACGACCACTCGTCGCTGCCGACCACAATTACACGGGCTGATGAGGCCTGAGTGCACGATGGGACTGCTGTGACTTCAGTGAACCATGGGTAGAACGTCCCGTTCTCCACGTTCGGGGCCCGGCCGTCACCGGAACGGGGAAACCGGGGCGAATGCGTAGGCCCCCGGGCGGCCGAACGGGCGACCGGGGGGCGGCGGTAGCGTTTACCGGGTGACCACCAGCTCCGACGGCGGCGGCCCGGACCGCGCTGCGGGCTCGTACCTACCGGACGGCCCGCCGGCGTTCAGCTTCCTCACGACCGCCTACAAGGCGGCGGACACCCTCGGCCGCACGATCGACGCCGTGCTCGCGCAGACGCGGGGCGACTGGGAGCTCGTCGTCGTCGACAACGGCAACGACGACATGGTCGCCGCCGTCGTCGAGGCCCACCTGGACGATCCCCGCGTGCACCTCGTCCGGCAGGAGAACAAGGGGGCGGTGGGCGGCGTCCGCGCGGCCGCGGAGCACGCCACGGGCCGCTACCTCGTCGTGCTCAACGCCGACGACGCCGTCACGCCCGACTTCTGCGCGCGCACCGGCGAGGTGCTCGACGCCGACCCGGGGGTCGCGGCGGTCACCTGCGACGCCGTGCAGTTCGTCGACCCCGGCCAGCAGCTGCTGGCGCGCACCTACCTGCAGACGGCGGGCCTCGCGGAGGCGCCCGAGGGCGCGGTGCGCCTCGGGGTGGCCGACATCATCGACGGCCCCTGCCCGTACTACAGCGCGCCGATCCGCCGCGAGGTCTGGGACGCGCTCGGCGGGATGGGGCACGACACCGACGCGCCGGTGGTGCACGACCTCGAGTTCTGGCTGCGCGCGATCCTCGCCGGCCACGACGTGCGGCTCATCGGCGACCGCCTGGGCCTCTTCCGCCTCGAGCGGGGCTCGGAGAGCCGCCCGCTGGACCCGGAGGCCACCGAGGAGTTCGAGCGCCAGCGCGAGCTCGTGCTGCGGCGCGCCGCGGACGCCGCCGCCGACCCCGACGCGCGCGAGGCGCTCGACCGCGTCCTGCGGCGCCTGACCTACCAGCAGGCCATCCGGCGGGCGCGGGTCGCGTTCTCGCAGGGTGACGCCGCGGCGGCGCGCCGACACGTCGGGGAGGCCCACGCGCAGCGGCCGTCCGCCCGCACGGGCGCTCTGGTGGTCGCCCTGAGGGTGGCCCCCGGCGCGCTGTCGGCGGTCCACCCGCTCAAGCGCGGGCTGCAGGCGCGCGTCGCCCGCCTGCGCGCGCGCGACTGGCGGGCGCGCTGGTCGCGTCGGCGGACGGTGCGATGAGGATCCTGGTCCTGGCCTCACGCCGGATCGAGTCGCGGCAGAGCGGCTACGACCTGCGCGTCGCGAACCTCTGCGCCCACCTCCCCGGTGAGGCCCACCTCGCCGTGATCCCGCTGGAGGAGGACCGGGAGTCCGGTCCGACCGGGCTCGCGGTGGACCCGCTCTTCGCGTCGGTCGAGGTGCTCGCGGCGTTCCCGCCGGGACGCGAGCGCCCCCGCCGCTACCTGCGCCTGTCCAACGACCACTACATGCGGCTCTCCCGGCCCGGCCGGTTCGCTGCAGCCCGCGACCGGCTGCGCGAGATCGTCGCCGAGCGTGGGATCACCCACGTCGTCGTCTTCGGCGTCGCGCTCGCCGAGCTCGCCGCCACGCT
The DNA here is from genome assembly GCF_036044095.1 of Actinomycetospora sp. NBC_00405. Taxonomy (NCBI): domain Bacteria; kingdom Bacillati; phylum Actinomycetota; class Actinomycetes; order Pseudonocardiales; family Pseudonocardiaceae; genus Actinomycetospora; species Actinomycetospora sp. NBC_00405. The sequence goes on along the minus strand of NZ_CP107938.1, from coordinate 5,150,078 downwards.
CGAGGGCGTGACCACGGTGCTCGACGTGTGCGACAGCGGGGTCCTCACCGCCGAGCGCGCCCTCGCCGGCAGCACGCAGCCGTCCGCGGGCCTGCAGCGCTGGAAGGACCGGCTCGCCCTGCGCCGCAAGAAGGTCACCGAGTCGCGGCTACCCGACCAGTTCGACGTCGTCGCCACGATCAGCCTCCCGGACACCCGGGCCATCGAGCGGCTGCGGCGCGGGCGGCGGGCATCGATCGCGACGGTGCCCAACGGCGTCGACGAGGCCTTCCTGACCCCGCTCCCCCGGCCCGGCGACCGCCACGGCGTCGTGTTCTGGGGCAACCTCGGGTTCGCACCCAACCGCGACGCCCTCTGGTTCTTCGTGCACGAGGTCTGGGCGCCCCACCTGCGCGACGAGGGCGTCGAGCTGTGCATCGTCGGGCCCAACGCCCCGTCGTGGCTGGCGGAGATCGCCGCCCAGGATCCCCTCGTCGTCCTCACCGGTTACGTCGAGGACCTTCGCAGTGCGGTGGCGCCCTACCCGGTGATGATCAACCCGATGCGCACGGGCAGCGGCCTGAAGAACAAGGTGCTCGAGGCGTTCGGCCTCGGGATCGCCGTCGTCTCCACCCCCCTCGGCGTGGAGGCGCTGCCCGAGGTCCGCGACGGGGTGCACCTGCGCACCGCCGAGGCGCCCGACGCCTTCGCCGACGCGGTGCGCGAGGTGCTCAAGGACCCCGAGCACGCCCGGGCGCTGCGCGAGGACGCCCACCGGCTGGTGGACGAGCACTACCGCTGGGAGGCGGTCGGGCGCCAGTGGGCCGGGCTCTTCGCGGCCACCACGAGCCCGGCCTGACCCCTCACCGCGCGGGCGGCACCACCCGCACGGTCGGGTCGACGATCACCCACCGGCCGCCGCCGGCCTCGACCTCGGGCATCCGGCGGCGCATCTCGGCGAGCATGTCGGTGACGAAGAGCACGACCTCGTCGGGGCGACGCTCGGCGACCGCCTCCGGCGCCACGATCGGCACGCCCACCCCGGGCAGGCGGCGGCCCTGCTTGCCGGGCGAGGCGTCGGCCACCGCCGGGAGCAGGTCCGGCCCGATCCCGGCGCGGTTGAGCAGCGGCACCGCGCGCGACGCCGCCGCGTAGCCCATGACCGCGCGCCCGGCGTCGCGGGAGCCCTCGAGGTGGGTGCGCAGCTCCTCGGCGCTGCGCCGGGCCGCGTCCTCGAGACCCGCCACGACGGCCGGGTCGGTGACGCCGAGGGCCGCCTCGCGCTCGACGAGCGACTGCACCGAGGCGTCGTCGCGCGTGCCGTCCGCGCCCCGGCGCCGGGCGGCCAGCAGCACCGTGCCGCCGTAGAGGTCGAACAGGAACCCGTGGGTGACGTCGAAGCCGAGCTCGTCGAGCATCCGCGCCAGCACCGGCGTCGCGTAGTAGGCGAAGTGCCCGTGGCGCAGGGCGTTCCAGCCGCCGTCGGCCACGATCGCGGCCAGCGTGTGGAACTGCAGCAGCAGCACACCGCCCGGCGCGGTCGCGGCGGCGCGCTCGCGCAGGCCCGCGCGCTGGTCCGCGGCGTGCATGAGCCCGAAGCAGTCGATGACGACGTCGGCCGGGCCGTCCTGCGCCGTCGCCTCCTTGAGACCGGTGGCCGCGAGCAGGTCGAGCCAGGAGCCGCCGTGCGGGCTGCCGAACTCGGTGACGGTGCCGCCACCCACCGGCAGGAGCCCGGCCGACTCGACGCGCGCGACGGCGTCGCGGGCCTGGGCGACCAGCGCGTCCGGCTCGGCGCCGCGCGGCTCCTCCGGGGTCGTCGGGTCCTCGGCGAGCTGCGCGAGCCCACACGTCGCGCACAGCCACATCCGCAGGGGGTGCACGGCGTCCGGGCCCGGGTCGTCGAGGGCCGGGAAGTCGTCGGACGCCGGCTGGTCGCCGAGGTCGAGCACGACCGTGCCGTCGGCGCCGGAGCACCAGCGGCAGGTGAGGGTGGCAGCGAACGTTCCGGGGTGGTCCACGGCGGGATCCTCTCGGAGGTCGTCGGGGGCGGGATGGGAGGGTCGGCGGGTGGAGGTTCGCACGGCAGGCATCGACGGCGTCCGGGTGTTCGTCCCGACGCCCCACCGCGACGACCGGGGGCTGTTCACCCGTACGTTCGACACCGCGATCGCCGCGGAGCACGGCATCGACCTCGGGCCGGCGGCCCAGGACAGCCAGTCGCGCTCCCGCTACGGCACGGTGCGCGGCATGCACGGGCGACGGGGCGCCGGCGAGGCCAAGCTGGTGCGCGCGGCGCACGGCGCGGTGCTCGACGTCCTCGTCGACGCCCGGCCCGGGTCGTCGACGTTCGGGCGGGTGGAGACGTTCCGGCTCGACGACGAGGACTTCTGGCACCTCTACGTGCCTCCGGGACTCCTGCACGGGTTCCAGGCCCTCACCGAGGTCGCGGACGTCTGCTACCGCATCGACCGTCCGCACGCCCCCGGCGAGGACCTGGCCGTCGCGCACGACGACCCCGATCTGGCGATCGCGTGGCCGGAGCCCGTCACCGCGATCTCGGAGCGCGACCGCACCGCCGGCTCCTGGGCCGACCTGCGCGGCCTGCTGCGCGCCTAGGGGTCAGGAGGGGCGCAGGGAGCCGTCGAGGGTGCCGGCGGCCTGGCGGTCCTTCAGGACCGCGAGGCGGGTGAAGCGCTTGTCGAAGGCCTCCTGCGTGAGCCCGCGGGCGCGGTACTCGCGGATGAGCTCCTCGGCGCCGTCGGCCACCGACCACTCGGCGCGGAAGTCCGGCAGGAACTTGCCGATCTTCGCGAAGTCGACCCGGTAGGAGCGCGGGTCGCCACCGGTCTCGCCGGTGATCACCAGCTCGGCCTCGGGCACCGCGACCTTCACGGCGTCGGCGATGTCGCGGACCTGCACGTTGTTCTCGGTCGACCCCACGTTGAACGCCTGCGCGCGCACGACGTCGGCCGGCGCGGCGAGGGCCGCGACCACGGCGCCGCCGATGTCGCGGGCGTGCGCCAGCGGCCGCCAGGGCGTGCCGTCGCTCATCACGAGGATGCGGTTCGACAGCAGGGCGTGGCCGACGAGGTTGTTGAGCACGATGTCGGCGCGCAGCCGCGGGGAGAAGCCGAACGCCGTGGCGTTGCGCATCGACACCGGCACGAAGTCGTCGTCGGCCATGTCGACGAGGTCGGCCTCGACGCGCACCTTCGACTCGGCGTAGGGGGTCACCGGCCTCATCGGCGCCTCCTCGTCGAGGACGTCCTCGGTGCCCGATGCGCCGTAGACCGAGCAGGTGGAGGCGTAGACGAAGCGCGAGACGCCGGCGTCCTTCGCCAGGCGGGCGAGGCGCGTCGAGGCGTGGTGGTTGATGTCGTACGTGTGCTCGGGCGCGAGCGCCCCCAGCGGGTCGTTCGACAGCGCGGCGAGGTGCACGACGGCGTCGAACCCGCGCAGCTGCTCGGCCGTGACGTCGCGCAGGTCGACGGCCAGCGCCGGCGGCTCGGGAGCCGGGAGCTCGCCGAGGACGCAGTCGGCGTAGAGGCCGGAGTCGAGCCCGGTGACCTCGTGCCCCGCCTCGGTGAGCATCGGGGCCATCAGCGTCCCGAGGTAGCCCTGGTGACCGGTGAGCAGCACGCGCATGGCGGGCGTCCTTCCTTCGTGCACTGATCCTGGCTGAGAGCGTCAGCGTGACGGTACGGGGGGCCCGAGCAGCGCCCGCGTCAGGTGGAAGCCCTCCGCGTAGCGCACCCCGGCCTGCACCCCGCGGATGCGGGCGAGGCCCGAGAAGGCCTCGTCGTCGAACCAGGCGCGGGAGACCTGGGACGGGTAGTGCTCGTGGAGCAGGCGGCTCTTCTCCGCGACGACCTCGGGCTCCAGGGGCCACAGCAGGGGCGGCTGGGCGAGGTCGGGCTCGGCTTTGAGGATCTCGTAGCCCAGCGCCAGGTGGTCGCGGAACACCGTCGGGACGAGACGGGCGAGGCCCCGGTGGTCCTGGTGGTCGTCGTCCCGGTGCCCGGCGAGCACGAGGTCGGGCTCGCAGGTCCGGCGGAACTCCTCGAGCGCCTCCTTGGCCCACTGCCAGTGGTGGGGCAGGCGGCCGTCGGGCATGTCCCGCACGGTGACCGCGAGGTCCGCGCCGGGGCAGAAGGCCGCCAGCGCGGCGCGCTCCTCGTCCTCCCGTGGCGTCCCGCCGCCGGAGAGCACCAGGGCGCGGACGCGCAAGGGCCGGGCGGCGCCCAGATTCTGATGAGCACGGCAGAGCGTGAGGATCGTCCCGCCCGCGCCGAGCGGGATGTCGTCGCAGTGCGCGGCGAGCAGGACCAGCTCGTCGAGCACCTCGGGGATCAGCGTGCGCATGCCTCAGCGGCCGAGGGCCTCGTCGACGAGGCCCTCCAGCGGCGTGCGCTCGGGCTCGCGCTCCCACACCATCCAGGGGCGCGTGCCGGCCCGGTAGGCGGCCTCGAGGGCGTTGCGCTCCTTGAGGGTGTCCGCGGGCTGCCAGAAGCCGTCGTAGGTGTAGGAGAGCAGGCGGCCCTCCTTCGCCAGGCTCGTGCACGCGTCGCCGACGAGGTCCCCGTTCTCGGGGATGTAGTCGATCGCCTCCGGACGCAGGGCGAAGTAGCCCCCGTTCTCCCGGATCCGCATGTCGGTGACCGGGTAGATCGAGTTCACCCGGTCGCTCGGGTCGACGTCCACGATGTGGAAGACGGCCTGCGGGGGCACGGCGAGCAGCGAGGCCGCGGCGTCCGAGCCCCGGAACGTCTCGATCATGTCGTCGATCGGGGCGTCGGTGAGCACGTCCGCGTAGTTGGCGAGGAAGATCTCCTCGTCCTCGACGAGGTGACGCACCCGACGCAGACGCTCGCCGATCGGCGACTCCAGCCCGGTGTGGACGAAGTGGATCGTCCAGTCGGCGATGTCGGAGCCCTGCAGCTCGACCTCGCCCTCGCGGAGCACGAAGTCGTTCGACTCGGTCTCGCGGTAGTCGAGGAAGTAGTCCTTGACGTGGTGGGCCCCGTACCCCAGGCACAGGATGAACTCCTTGTGCCCGAAGTGCGCGTAGTAGCGCATCACGTGCCAGATGAGCGGGCGCGGCCCGACCATCTGCATGGGCTTGGGTGCGTCGGAGTCCCCGTTGCGCATCCGCATGCCGTAGCCACCGCAGAAGAGAACGACCTTCACGGTCGCAGCACCTTGCCAGACCCGGGTTCGACCACCTGCAGCGAGGGGATCGGGAAGACGAGCGACCCGCCCCAGTCGGCCACGTGCGCGAGCTGCGCGGTGATCTCCTCCCGCAGGTTCCACGGGAGGACCAGCACGTAGTCGGGCCGGTCGGCGTCGATCCGCTCGGGCTCGTGGATCGGGATCCGCGTGCCCGGGGTGTAGCGCCCGTGCTTGTAGGGGTTCCGGTCGACCGTGTACGCCAGCAGGTCGGGGCGGATCCCGCAGTAGTTCAGCAGGGTGTTGCCCTTGCCCGGCGCGCCGTAGCCCACGACGGTCTTCCCGGCGTCGGCGGCGTCGACCAGGAAGCGCATGAGGTCGTTGCGGATCCGCGAGACCTCGCGGGCGAACCCGGCGTGGCCCTCGACGGTGTCCAGGCCGGCCGCGGTCTCCTCGGCGAGCACGTCGGCGACGGCCTGCGACGGCCCCTGGCCGACCTCGGTGGGCCGCGCCCAGCACCGGATCGACCCGCCGTGGGTGGGCACGAGCTCGACGTCGACGAGCTCCAGGCCGCCCGAGCGCAGCGCCTTCTGCGCCGTGCCGAGCGTGTAGTACTGGAAGTGCTCGTGATAGATCGTGTCGAACTGGCGGTACCGCATCAGCGTGAGCAGGTGCTGCACCTCGATCGACACCCACCCGTCGTCGGCCACCATGGCCCGCAGGCCCTGGGTGAAGCCCACGAGGTCGGGGATGTGCGCGTAGACGTTGTTGGCGACGACGAGCGCCGCCGGCCCGTTCTCCGCGCGGACCGCCGCGCCGGTCTCCGGCGACAGGAACGCCGTCAGCGTGGGCACGCCCTTGTCGCGGGCGGCCTGCCCGACGTTGGCGCTCGGCTCGACGCCCAGCGCCCGCATGCCGTCGGCGACGACGTGCTGGAGCAGGTAGCCGTCGTTGCTCGCGGCCTCGACCACGAGCGAGTCGGGTCCGAGCCCGGCGCGCTCGGTCGCCGCGGTGACGAAGCGGCGGGCGTGGTCCACCCACGACGTCGAGAACGACGAGAAGTACGCGTACTCCGTGAACGTCTCGTCGGGGTCGATCAGCGGGGGCAGCTGCACGAGCAGGCACGACGCGCAGACCCGGGGGTGCAGAGGGAACGTCTGCTCCGGCGCCTCGAGGGCGTCCGACGTGAGGAAGAGCTCGCACGGCGGGGTGGCGCCGAGGTCGACGAAGCTCGTCAGGTCGGGCGAGCCGCAGAGCCGGCAGGTGATCTTGTTGTCCACTCGGTCCATCTCAGTAGGCGCCGTCGCCGCGGAACACCGCGGAGACCGTCTTCCACATGATCACCAGGTCCATGGCCGGTGACCAGTTCTCCACGTACCGCAGGTCCAGGCGGACCGACTCCTCCCACGAGAGGTCGGAACGGCCGCTGACCTGCCACAGCCCGGTCATGCCGGGGCGGACGAGGAACTTGCGCTTGGCGGCGTCGGTGTAGACCTCGATCTCGCCGGGGAGCGGCGGGCGGGGTCCGACCAGCGACATCGAGCCGCCGATGACGTTGAACAGCTGGGGCAGCTCGTCGAGCGAGTAGCGCCGCAGGAGCTGGCCGATCCGGGTGACGCGCGGGTCCTTGCGCAGCTTGAACAGCGGCCCGGACCCGTCGTTGGTGCCGGCGACGAGGTCCTCGCGGAGCTTGTCGGCGTCCGGGACCATCGACCGGAACTTGATCATCTGGAAGGTCTTGCCGCGCTGGCCGACGCGGGTCTGCCGGTAGAACACCGGCCCGCCGTCGAGCTTCACGACGAACGCGATGACCGCGAACACCGGCGCCAGCAGCAGGAGGATCGCCGTGGTGGTGACGCGGTCGAACATCAGCTTGAACACCCGCGGCACGCCCGAGAGGCGCGGCTCGGTGAGGCGCAGCAACGGGAGGCCGTCGACGGGCGCGACGTGCAGGCGCGGCCCGGCGACCTCCATGAGGCCCGGGTCGACGACGAGCTCGGAGCCGGTGCCCTCGAGGTCCCACGCCAGACGGTGGAGGCGCTTGGGGCTCCAGCCCGGCGTCGGGGCGACGGCGACGACGCCGTAGCGCCCGCTGCCGACGCTGGTGGAGAGGTCGTCGAGGTCCCCGATGACCGGCACGCCGGCCACGTGGCCCTGTCCCTCCTCGCCGAGACCGGTCGGCGTGCAGGCCGCGATGACGACCCAGCCCATGTGCGGCACGCGCCGGGTGCGCTCCACCAGGTCGCGCACCGACTGCTCGGTGCCCACGGCGAGGACGGGGAGCATCCCGCGACCGCGCTTGCGCGCCTGGTGCAGCCAGCGCCGCAGCATGTAGCGCCCGGCCATCGCCAGCAGGCCGGCGACGGGCAGGACGCCGAACACCCAGGGCCGCACGCCGAGGCGCTCGATCGCGAGGCCGCCGAGGCCCAGCACGATCGCCGCCGAGACGAAGGCGCGGATGAGACGGCTCCACTCCTCGGCGCCCTGGCCGAGCGTGCGCGGGTCCCAGGCCCGGCAGGCGACGATCGCCAGGGTGACGAGCACGCCCGCCGCCCCGCCGAGGACCCACGGGTCGGAGCTCTGCGGCCCGACGCCCTCACCGAAGCCGATGAACGCGCCGAGCACGACGCAGATCGCGAGCGTGGCGAGGTCGGAGACGGCCACGGCGAGCGCGAACTTCAGCTGCCAGCTCGTGGCCACCGCGACGCTGCCGGGCTGCTCCGGGCCCTCGTCCTCCCAGATGCGCACGAAGCCCGGCGCCGTCGGCGCGGGCTCGACGAAGACGCCTGGCTCGATCCCGGTGTCGATGGCCGAGGACATCGGGTCGTCGATCCTGGGGTCGATCCTGCCGCCGATCCCGCGCGTGATCCCGGTCTCGGCCGGGGTCCCGGTCGAGGCGTCGAGGGGCACGCCGGCCGGACCGTCCGCCTGGGACGACCCCGCCTGCTCCTCGATCCGTGCTTGTCCGTGCTTCACGTCGCCCCCGTCGGTCGTACGCGTGGGCGGACCCACCCGTAGCACCTCGTCGGCCATGGACACCTTTCCGCTCGACGTATGACGCCCAGGGCCGCGGTGAGGTTGCGTGGCCGCTCACCCGAATTTCCGTCGAGCCGCCGGCACCTCACCGTGGTGCCGTCCGGATCAACGAATCGCCACCGGCGCGGTCACGCCGATGTCGCCCAGGATTGGACCGGGCGGGGCACGGCCACGGTCGAGAACCCCGCCTCGAGTACGCGCCGCCACCGTGCCGGGCATCGTGCCGCACGCCCGGAGCAATACGGCGGCGCAGGTGGCCCTGATGGAGCGCCGGTGGTCCCGTCCGGACGCGTCTGGTGACGAGGGACACCTCGACGTGGGAGGCGTCGTCCCCGGGGGGCGATGCCACTGGACCCACAGGGGCCTCACTCTCGCGATCGGTAGCGTGTCGTGCACAGGGCTGCCGACACATGACTGATGAACGACCGAGGAGACGCCGTGCCGACCACCGACGCCGCATCCCGCGGCGCCCGCCGGCGAACTCGCTCCCGACAGGCGGTCCTGCTACTGGTCCTGGCGGCCCTCGTCCTCGGCGGGGCCACGACGCCGGCGCTGGCATCGTCCCCCTCGCCGTCCGGCGGCCAGGCGACGTGGGCGATGCCCGACGAGGGCGACATCCTCGACGCGTTCAGCCGCAACGACTACGACGAGCAGGACGGCTCGCCGCAGGTGGCCACTTCACCGGACGACCCCGGCCGCCAGTCCCTGCTGTTCTCGCTGGACGGTGGCGACCTGCGCTCGGAGGTGCGACCGCGCACCCCCGACGTCCGTGAGGGCAACGTCACGTTCTACACGTACGCAGCCCGCCTCGCCGACGACTTCCCGGTGGACGCCGACCGGTACCAGATCCTGCTGCAGTGGCACCACTACGGCGACAGTGGCTCGCCGCCGATCGCGCTGGAGGTTCGCGGGGGGCGGCTCCAGGTGTCCGCCGAGGGCGAGGACCTGCAGGACCTCGGGCCGATCCGCTCGGGCGAACGGGTCGACGTCACCATGCGCATCGCGTTCTCGCAGGACCCCGACCGCAGCCGGGTCGACGTCTGGCGCGACGGCCGTCAGGTGCTGCGCGGCTACCAGCCACCGGACGGGACGCTGCTGGACGCGGGCAACTACCTGAAGACCGGGCTGTACCGCAGCTCCTCGCTCGACGACGGCGCGCGCCTGTGGCTGGAGGACCTGCGCGTCGGCCCGACAATCGAGTCGGTGCGCTCACCGGGCTCGGCGTCGACGGCGATCCCCGAGGCCGACACAGCGCCGGCGTCGGGTGCGGAAACGTCCAGCGCCACCATGCTGATCTGGATCGCGACCGGCCTGCTCGTGCTCGTCGTCGTGCTTGGGGCCGTCGTGGCCCGCGGCCGGCGGCGGGTCCACCGTTGGTGAGAGCGGCAACTCGGGGCGTGCGACCATGGACGGCGCCGCCCGCGCGGCGCGATCCGCCGTGGTGTAAGGGCAACACCTCGGATTTTGGTTCCGATGATCCAGGTTCGAATCCTGGCGGCGGAGCAGCGACTCACGGGGGCCCTCTCGTCCGGTCGGCCGATCGGCGTGCGGTGTCGAGCAGAAACGATGCCGTCGCGTCAGGGTCAACCCGGGGGTGAGCGCACCGCGGACGCGCTGCGTGTCCCCCTTCGCTACGCTGCGCTGGTGCCCCGCTCCCCACGTCGGTACGTCGGACCGACGACCGCTCTCGCGGGTGGTGTGTCCCCGGGCCGGTGCCGTCCTCCGACACCCGGCACCGGAGAAGTGACCCCTCCGACCGCATGAGCGGCCCCGAGCAGCCCGGCACGGCGGACAAGACCGCCGAGGCGACGGCACAGCCGTCGGTCGACAAGCTCTCGAAGACCCTGCAGCGCGGGGCGAAGATCTCCGCGATCGTCCTGGTCGTCACGCAGTCGATCTCGCTGATCCAGACGCTGGCGGTCGCCCGCCTGCTCAGCCCGGCCGAGGTCGGCGCCTTCACCGCCGGGTCGATCCTCGTCAACTTCCTCGTGACGTTCTCCGAGGGCGGCCTGCGGGCCGCGCTCATCCAGCGCGAGAAGGACCTGGAGGACGCGGCGGACACCGTGTTCTGGGTGACGCTGGTCAACGGCATCGTGATGTCCGGCATCGCGTTCGCCGTCTCCCCGCTGATCGGGGCCTTCTTCGGCGGGGACGTGGCCGGCGCGGTCTGCGCCGCCACCGCCGCGGTGCTGGCCATCCACGCGCTGACCAACGTGCCCGACGGCCTCATGCAGCGGCGCTTCAACTTCAAGCGCCGGATGATCGTCAACCCGTCGACGGCGGTGACGTTCGCGGCCACCGCGATCGCGCTCTCCGCGCTCGACTTCGGCGTATGGGGCCTCGTGATCGCCCTGTACGCCTCGCAGGTGGTCACCCTGGTGCTCACCTGGTGGCTCGCCGGCTGGTGGCCGGGCCGTGGCCACTTCAGCTTCACGATCTGGCGGGAGATGGCGCGGTTCGCCCTCCCCCTCATCGCCAGCGAGTTCGCCCAGAAGGGCCGCGAGTTCGCCGAGGCGGGCCTCACCGGCCGCGTCCTCGGCGAGGCCTCGCTGGGCATGTACCGCTACGGGCGGCGCATCGCGGCCCTGCCCGGCACGGCGATCATCCAGATCGCCTCCTACGTGCTCTTCCCGGCGTTCTCGCGCATCGCCAAGGACGCGGGCCGGCTCCGCCGGGGCTTCCTGCGGGCGATGACGGCGCTGTGGGTCACGTCGCTGCCCGCCGGGGCGCTGCTCGTCGCGATCGGCGAACCCCTGGTGGTCATCGCGCTGGGCGAGCAGTGGCGCGGCGCGGGCCTCGTGCTCATGGGCATGGCCGGCTACGGGCCCGGGATGGCGCTCGGCTCGATCGGCAAGGAGTCCATCAAGGGCACCGGCCGCAGCCGCTTGCTCAACTGGGTCACCGGCACCAGCCTCGTCGTCAGCATCACCGCCCTGGTGATCCTGCTGCCGACCCTCGGGCTGCTCGGCGTGGGCATGGCCGCCTCGGCCGAGGCGCTCTGCGCGGGCACGCTGGCGATCGTCATCGGCATGCGGGTCGCCGGCGTCCGCGGCCGGGACGCCCTCAAGGTCCTGCTCCCGGTGCTGGTCGCCGGGGTCGCCGCGATGGGCGCGACCTTCGTCCTCGAGAACGGCTTCTTCCGCTCCGACGGGCGCCCGGTCGTCATCGGGCTCGGCCTGCTGCTGGTCGACGTCCTCGTCTTCCTGGGCATCTACCTGGGCCTGCTGCGCATCCTCTCCCCCTCGGTGAGCCGCGAGCTCGCCGCCGGGGTGCGGTCGGCGCTGCGGCGTCCCAAGCGCCGGACGGGGTCCGACGCCGCCGTCCCGGAGGCGGAGCCGGAGGTCGTGCCGACCGCGGCCGTCCCGACCACCGTCGGCACGCCGACCGAAGCGATCCCGTCGCGTCCGGCCTCGCCCGGGTGGAACGCGCTCGACGCCCCCACCGTGCTCATCGCCTCCGGCGAGGGCGTCGAGACCGCACCGCCATGGGCCGTCGCGGTCACCGAGCGCCTCTACACGGCGCCCGCGCCGCCCTCCGGAACGTCCCCCGCGAACGGCCACACGAACGGCCACACGAACGGCCACACCAACGGCCACACCAACGGCCACACCAACGGCCATTCCAACGGGCGCGTCAACCGGCACAGCCCCCACGCCCCTGCCTCGGCGCCACCCGGACGCGGCCGCCGCGCGGTGCCCATCCGGGTCGTGCGCCGCCATCCCGACGACGGCTGAGGCCGGTGCCCCCGACCTACCCGGCCGGGGCCGCGCGATACGGTCGGTGGCACCGGCCGACGCGGGCCGGGAACGGCCACGGCGGGGAGCACATGAGGGCACTGATCACCGGAGTCGCCGGTTTCGTCGGGAGCACGCTCGCCGAGCGGCTACTCGCCGGCGGTGCCGAGGTCGTCGGTGTCGATGTGCTGTCCGACTACTACGACCCCATCCGCAAACGCGCGAATCTCGCGGCCTTCGAGGACCGGGCAGGCTTCTCGTTCGCGCAGGACGACCTCAACGCGGTGGACCTCAACTCCGTGCTCGACGGCGTCGACGTCGTCTTCCACCAGGCGGGCCAGCCCGGTGTCCGCAAATCCTGGGGCCGCGACTTCGACGTCTACGTGGACGCCAATGTCCGGGCCACCCAGCGCCTGCTCGAGGCGTGCGTCGAGCATCCCACGGTGTCGCGCGTGGTCTACGCATCGTCGTCCTCGGTGTACGGCGAGGCCGAGCGGTATCCGACGTCCGAGGACGACGTGCCCCGCCCGGTCAGCCCCTACGGCGTGACGAAGCTGGCGGCCGAGCACCTGTGCTCGCTCTACGCCGCGAACCTCGGCGTCCCCACTGTGTCGCTGCGCTACTTCACCGTCTACGGCCCGCGCCAGCGCCCCGACATGGCGTTCCACCGCTTCGTGCGCGCCGCGGTGAACGACGAGCCGATCACCGTCTACGGGTCGGGAGACCAGATCCGCGACTTCACCTACGTCGACGACGTGGTCGAGGCGAACGTCCTCGCCGCGACGCGACCGGTGCCCCCCGGTGCGGTCCTCAACGTCGCCGGCGGGACGAGCACCTCGGTGAACGAGGTGCTTGAGGAGCTCACCGCGATCGTCGGGCACGCGCTGCGCGTCGAGCGGCACGGTAAGGCACTGGGCGACGTCTCGCGCACCGGCGGCGCGACCGATCGCATCCGGGACACGCTCGGCTGGGCCCCGCGAGTGTCGCTGGCGGAGGGCCTGCGCGCCGAGTACGCCTTCTTCGCGCGGGAGCTCGCGGGTGGGTCCACCGGGGAACCGGTGGGGCGCTGATCAGGTGCGCTGGAGGTCCCGCCGACGCAGCGTCCAGCCCAGAGGGGCCGCGAGAAGGTGCAGCGCCCGGGCCCGCGTACTGCGCAGGGCGCGCTGCTGGTCGCGGAACGAGGAGCCCTCGTGCCACGCGAAACGGGAGTAGTTGGCCGCGGCACGGAGGAACGTCTTCGGGGCGTGGCGGAACCAGTCAAGGTCCTCGTCAAGCACGATCCGGTCGCGCAGGGCGTAGGCGGGCGCCCGGCGAGCCACCTTCGCCCCGCTCTCTCGGGTGATCGAGTCCTCGCCGACGTGGTAGGTGCGCAGCACCTCGTTGACGAACCGGGTGCGGTAGCGCCGGGAGATCCGGTTCCAGATGATCGATTCCGGCACGTTCGGCTGCCCGGCCATCTCCGGCGCCGGGAACTGGCGACGCGCGGTCGTGGTGTGAAAGCCCCACTTCTCGCCGGTCACGCGGTACCGGTAGCGGATCTCCAACGCGTCGGAGTCGGTGGGGTCGAACGGGAAGCGTGACCCGACGATCTCGCCGTGCTGATCGTCACACAGCGCCGTGACCCCCGAGAATCCGGCGCGCTGCGACTCCGGGATACCGGCCCAGTGCGCCGCGAAGCGCTCGAGCGCCTCGGGCCGGCACTCGTCGTCGGAGTCCAGCGGCAGGAACAGCTCCCCGTGCGCCTCGCGGGCGCCGAGGTTCGCGGCCTTGTGCTTGCCGCCGTGGTCCTGGACCAGGTAGCGGATCGGGAAGTCCGCCTCGGCGGCCCACCCCGCCACGAGCTCGGCGGTGCCATCGGTGGAGCCGTCGTCGACGATGAGCCACTCGAAGTCACGCAGGGTCTGCGCCTGCAGGCTCGCGTAGACCCGCGGCAGCGTGTGCGCGCGGTTGTAGGAGGCGGTGAACACCGTGAACTGCGGTCCGGGGAGCGGGGCCACGACACGAGGCTAGCGGGCAGAACGGACGGCCCCCGCCCGGGTCCGGACCCCCGGGGCCGGGTCGCTCGGACGTGGAACGCCACTCGCTCTACCCTTTCGGCCCATGCGCCCGGACCGGACCGCCTCGAGGTTCACCCGCACGCCCGTCCATGTACTCGGCGGGTACGAAGCAGGGCTGGCTGTCGTCGGCTCACTCGGCCGAGCGGGTGTCCCCGTCGTCTCGGTCGTCACCACGCCCCGGGAGACGACGCGGCACTCGCGGCGGGTCGCCGCCAGCGTGACCGTGCCCGACCCCGCCGACCGGACCCTCGAGTACGTCGAGGCGCTGCTGCGCCTGGCCGACGAGTACGGGCCGGGCCTGATCGTGCCGACCACCGACGAGAGCCTGGAGGCGGTCGCCGCCCACCACGACGCGCTCTCCGCGCGGCACACGGTCGCCTGCGCGACCGACCGCGTCGCCCAGGGCTTCCTCGACAAGCGCATCACCTCCGAGATCGCCGACCGCGCCGGCGTCGAGGCGCCGCGCACGGCGTCGCCGACCTCGCCCGAGGAGCTCGAGGCGCTGGTCGGGCACCTGCGCTTCCCGTGCCTGGTCAAGCCGGCCGAGAGCTACCGCTACAACCGCGCCTTCGGCGTGAAGATGAAGCGGGTGCACACCCCCGACGAGCTGCGCACCGCGTGGGGCGAGGCGCACGCGCTCGCCATCGGCACGATGGTCCAGGAACTCATCCCGGGCCCGGAGACCGGCGGGGTCAACTACAACGTCTACGTCGTCGACGGCGAGCCGCGCGTCGAGATGACGTCGCGCAAACTGCGCCTCTCGCCGTCCGACTTCGGCTACCCCTGCGCCGTCGTCAGCGGCCGCGTGCCCGAGGTGGTCGAGGCGGGCCGCGCGATCGTCGCCGCGATGGGGATCGAGGGCTTCGCGAACGTCGAGTTCAAGCAGGACGAGCGCAACGGCCGCTACTACCTCATGGAGGTCAACGGCCGCCCGAACATGTCGGGCCGCCTGGCCGTCCGCGCGGGTGTCGACTTCCCGCTGCTGACCTACCGCCACCTCGTCGACGGGGTGCTGCCGACGCAGACCCCGTGGCGCGAGGGCGTGCACTGGGTCAACGAGTTCAAGGACCCCCGCGTCCTCGCCACGCGCTGGCGCGAGGGCCGGCTCGCCCCGCTCGGCGGCCTGCGGCCCTACGTGTCCTCGCGGGTGCTCGCCACGTTCGACGCGTCCGACCCCCGCCCGTTCCTGGCCCGCCTGGGCTCCGGGATCACGCCGGACAAGACGTCCGCGGCGCCGGAGCGCGCCTCCCGCTAGCTGTACTGACCGGACAGGTTGGTCAAGCGGGTGATCGGGGCTTGCCTGTCGATGGCGCTGTGGGGCCGGTGGTGGTTGTACTCGTGTAGCCAGCCGGGTAGGGCCTTCCGTCGCTGGGTTTCGCTGAGATAGAGGCGTCGGAAGGCCCAGCCGGCGGTCATGGTGCGGTGGAAGCGTTCGATCTTCCCGTTGGTCTGTGGCCGGTAGGGCCGGGTCCGCTTCGGAGTGATCCCGAGTTCGCGGCAGGCGTCGCGCCAGGCGTACGACTTGTAGGCCGAGCCGTTGTCGGACAGGACCCGCTCGACGACCACGCCGCGGGCGGCGAACCAGGCCACCGCCCGATCCAGCACCCCGATGGCGGTCAGGGCCTTCTCGTCGTCGTGGATCTCGGCGTAGGCCACCCGGGAGTGGTCATCGAGCACGGTGTGCACGAACCCGGTGCCCATCATCGGGTTGTGGTGACGGTTGCGGGGCTTGCCCGGGGTCGCCGCCCGGTTCTTGTTGCCGGCCTGGCGACCGTGGAAGCGCCATCCACCCTGGTCGGGGATGTTGCCGAGCTTCTTCACATCGACGTGGATCAGTGAGCCGGGGTGGGGGTGCTCGTAGCGGCGTACCGGTTCTCCGGTGGCCCGGTCGACCTGGTTGAGCCGGCTGATCCCGCAGCGGCGCAGCACCAGGTGCACCGTGGAGGCCGCCAGCCCGAGCCGGGCGGCGATCTCGAGCTGCCCGAGGCGCTGCTTCCAGCGCAGGTGCACGATCTTGCGCACCACCGGCTGCGGGGTCAGCCGCGGCATCCGATGCGGGCGCGAAGACCGGTCGGCCATGCCGGGCGCACCGAGCTCGAGGTAGCGATCCCGCCAGCGCTTCGCGGTCGGCCAGGACACCTGGAACCGCTCGGCGGCCCTCGCGATCGGCCAGCCGTCCTCGACGATCAGACGCGCCAGCTTCAATCGAGCTCGCGGAGTCAGCGCAGCGTTAGCGTGGGTCACGGAGGACCTCCCGGTGGTGAGCGGATGCCGTCAGACAGCTCCACAGCACTCCCGAGAGGTCCTCCCCTCAAGATCATTCAGACCGTGTCGTCACACGCACTCAACCAACGTGTCCGGTCAGTACAGCTAGCCCCCGCCGGGCAGGGGAGAACGCCCGCCCGACTGGGTATCCGCACGGCCATGTCGAGCCGTGACACGGGCCCGGAGGGGCCCCACACCGTGGACGGCGTCACCGTGACGCCCCCGAGCCTCGTCCGGCGGGCCGTCACGGCCTCGGGCATCGGCAACGTCACCGAGTGGTACGACTTCGGCGTCTACGCCTACCTGGAGACGACGATCCAGATGGTGTTCCTGCCGCCGGGCACCGCGGGCGGTCCCGTCATCACGGCCGCCCTGTTCGCGGCGTCGTTCCTCGCGCGGCCCTTCGGCGGGCTGTTCTTCGGGCCGCTGGCCGACCGCATCGGCCGGACCAAGACGCTCGCCACGACCATGCTCCTCATGGCGGTCGCCACCTTCGGGATCGGCGTCCTGCCCACCTACGCCTCCATCGGACTCGCGGCGCCGCTCCTGCTGCTGCTGTGCCGGCTGCTGCAGGGCTTCTCCACCGGCGGGGAGTACGCGGGGGCGATGACGTTCGTCGCCGAGTACGCGCCCGACCGGCGCCGCGGCTTCCTGGCGAGCTTCCTCGAGTTCGGCACGATCACCGGCTACCTGCTCGGTGCCGGTGTCGTCACCGTGCTCCAGGCCGTCCTCGGCGAGAACTCCCCCGAGCTCCTGAACTGGGGCTGGCGCATCCCGTTCCTCATCGCGCTGCCGATGGGCATGATCGGGCTCTACCTGCGCTACCGCCTCGAGGAGACCCCCGCGTTCTCCCAGCTCTCGGAGTCCTCCGGGGAGCAGGGCCAGCAGTCGTTCCGCGAGTTCTTCCGCGCCGCGGCCCGCTACGGGTGGAAGCCGGTCCTCGTGTGCGGCGGCCTGGTGATCGTCTTCAACGTCACCAACTACACGCTCACCACGGTCGTGCCCACCTACCTCACCGAGACCCTCGGCGAGTACGGGGCGCCGACGCTCACGACGACGACGTCGCACGTCCTGCAGATCATCCTGTTCCTCGTGCTCCTGGCGATCGTGCCCGTGCTCGGCAAGCTCGCCGACCGCGTGGGCCGCAAGCCGATCATCCTCACCGGCTGCATCATGCTCGTGGTGCTCGCCGTCCCGGCGTTCCTGCTGATGCGCACCGGGTCCATCCCCGGTGTGCTCGCGGGCCTGCTCCTGCTCGGCCTGACGATGGTGTGCTTCAACGCCACCATGCCCTCGACGCTGCCGTCCCTGTTCAGCACCGGCGTGCGCTACGGGTCGCTCGCGATCACCTTCAACGTCGCGGTCTCGATCTTCGGCGGCACGACGTCGGTCATCGTCGAAGGGCTCATCGCCCTCACCGGGGTGCTCGTGATGCCGGCGGTGTACCTGATGCTCGCGGCCGTCGTCGGCCTCGTCGCCGTGCGCTACCTGCGGGAACCGGGGAGTCAGCCGCTGCCGGGCTCGAACCCGGCGGCCACCTCGGACGAGGAGGCCCGCGAGCTCGCCCGCGCGTCGGGCTGAGGGTCGAGCGGGGGCAGGACGTCGGTCGGGCGCTCGCGGGGGTCGAACGCGCGCGGGTCGGGGCCGGGGTCGGTGACGACGTCGGCCCAGGCGTCGACGGCGAGGGCCACCACCAGCACGACGGCCACGGCCACGCCGAGCGCGCCGAGCGTGTCGGTCGGGTAGTGGTAGCCGCGCCCGACGAGCGAGGCGACGACCGTCCCGACGAGCACCACGAGTCCGCCGACCGTCAGCAGGCGCAGGGCCCGCGGCAGCGTGGGCAGCCCCAGCACCAGGACCGCGCCGGCCACCGCCAGCGAGCCCACCGAGGTGGCGTGCCCGCTGGGGAAGGCCAGCTCGTCGCCGCGCGTGCGCTCGACCAGCGGCTTGAGCACGAGCGACGTCGTCACCATCGCCGTGGGCGGGCCGGCGAGGACGAGCGCGAGCCCGCGCCCGCCGCGCAGCCACCAGGCGAGCGGGGCCAGCACGAGCAGGGCCACGACGACGGGCGCGGGGCCACCGAGCGTCGCGAACCCCTGCCCGACCGCGCGGGCCGTCCCCTGCCGCATCTCGAGCAGCCCCGAGAGCTGCCGGTCGGTGCGCCCGCCGACCGAGTCGCCCGCGTAGCGCCAGGCCAGGGCGGCGACGGCCGTCGCCGCGACGGCCGCGAGCAGGGCCGCACGGGCGCGCAGGTGGTCACGGATCAGGGGTGCGTCGCGGTCGGCGAGCGACCGCGCCGACCCCGGGGACGAGCGCGCCATGGTGATCGAGGATGCCTCATCACCGGGGTGGGTACAGGCGCCTCCCCGGCACGTAGGAGAGTGACCCCCGACGATCGGCGCTGCGTCCACCTCTCGGCGCGGCCCTTCGCCCGATCGTCTGAATCAGGACTCCCGACGGGGGTCCCGGGACGCCGGAGGTGGCGATGCTCCCGGGAAGCACGACGAGCGCACCGCGCCCGCCCGCCCGCATGCCCGCGCGGGCCGAGCTCGTCGGCCGCGCCAGCGCCGCCACCCTCACGGCCACCCGTGTCCCGTGTCCCGACCCGCAGGGCAGCCTTGCCACGCTCGAGGCCGTCCTGCGCGCGACGGCCGCCGGCCCGTGCGACCCGGGCCTGCGGGCGCTCCTGCTGCGCCAGACACTGGTCGCGCGCGTCGTCCTCGCCGCCGACCCCGGGCACGCCGCCGCCGGCCCCGCGCTCGACGAGCTGGTCGACGAGCTGCTCGCCCTGGTGGCCGAGCACGGGCTGACGCTCTTCGCCGCCGACGCGCACATGCTGCTGGCGCGCCGCGCCATGCTCGACGCCGACGACGACCGTGCCCTGTCGGCGGTGTCGACGGCGCTGTCGCATCTCGAGGAGCCCGTCCTCGTCGACCACGCCCCCACCGTCGCGGAGCACCGCGAGAACGTGCAGGGCTCCCGTCGCCTCGCGGCCGGCACGCTCGTGTCGCTGGGCATGCACGACCTCGCGGAGACGCTGCTCGACCAGGCCCACGCGCTGTCCGACGTCCACACGGGCCCCGGGTACGAGCACGTGCGCGTCGGTCTCTCGTGGGGCCTGCGCCTGGAGCGCGGCGGGCACCAGGGCTCCGAGCGGCTGCGCGCGGCCGCCGACGCCGCCGACGGGATGCGGCGAGCTGCGAGCGCCGTCGAACGACCCCTGCTGCGGGCCGCGGGCATCCTCGGCCGCCACGTACCGGGCCGGGCGGCCACGACCGTGGAGCGCCACCTCGCCCGCCACGACGCACTGGCCCTCGCCCGCGTGCCGTACCTCCCGTCGCAGCACGACCGCCTGCTCGTCCACGTCGCCCGGGCCCGCGCCCTCGAGCGGGCCGGCGACGCGGACGCCGCGGCGACCCTGCTCGCCGGGGTGCGCGCCCGCCCCCCGCGCGGCGAGCAGAGCCTCATGCTCTCGGTCACCCGGGAGCTCGCTCGGCTCCGGGCGCTGCTCGCGCTGTCGTGCGACCCGCCGAATCGCGCGGCGAAGGCCGCGCTCGCCGACTACACCGCGGACCTCGAGGACGAGCTGTGGGCCCTGCAGCAGGCGCGCGTGCTGTCGCTGCAGACCCGGCTCGCGCACGACCGGCTCAGCCGTGAGCACGGTCAGGTCGCGGCGCTCGCGCTCGCCGACCCCCTGACCGGCCTGCCGAACCGCCGCGCCCTCGACGGCTTCCTCGACGAGGCCCTCGCCGCCGCGGCCCTGCGCGGGGCGGGGCCGGGGCCGGCGGTCGTGATGATCGACGTCGACCGCTTCAAGCAGATCAACGACGCGATCTCCCACGCCCGCGGCGACGAGGTGCTGCGCGGGGTGGCGGCGGCGCTGCGGTCCTCGCTGCGGGCGCCGGACCTGGTCGCGCGCTACGGCGGCGACGAGTTCGTCGTCGTCCTCCCCGACACCGCGGCCGGCGACGCCGGGGCGGCGATGGCGCGGGCGCGGGCGGCGGTGGCGGCCCTGCCGACCGGGAGCGACGCCGGCGGGACCTCGACCCACCGACGCCGGTGCGACGTCGTGACCCTGTCCGTCGGCGTCGTCGCGGCCCGTCCCGGCGAGGATGCCACCGAGGTCCTCGCCCGGGCCGACGCGGCGATGTACGCGGTCAAGCGGGCCGGCGGGGACGCGGTCCGGGTGCACGAGGCGACCCCGACCGGCACCCGGCCCTGAGCCGCCCGAGGGCCCTCGGACGCACGCCCCCATCCCCGCGCGAGGGGACGGTCGTAGGATCGTGCGCGACGAGCCCCGGACCCGGGGCCGGCCCGCGCACGAGTGGGAGCCAGTAGAGCCGATGCCGCCGAGCCCGACCGCCGTCGTCGTCCTCGCCGCCGGTGAGGGCACCCGGATGCACTCGGCCACCCCCAAGGTGCTGCACCCGGTCGGGGGCCGCAGCCTCCTCGGGCACGCCGTGCACGCCGCCGCGGGCACCACTCCCGAGCACCTCGTGGTGGTCGTGGGGCACGAGCGCGAGCAGGTCGGCACCCACACGATGGGGCTCGCCGCGGAGCTCGACCGCGAGGTCGTCACCGCCGTGCAGGACCGCCGCCGCGGCACCGGGCACGCGGTCGCCTGCGGCATCGCCCGGCTGCCCGACGACCTCGCGGGCACCGTCGTCGTCTCCTACGGCGACGTGCCCCTGCTCGACGCCGCCACCATGCGCGCCCTGCTCGCCGAGCACGTCGACGGCGGCTACGCGGTGACGTTGCTGACCGCCGAGCTCGACGACCCGCGCGGCTACGGGCGGGTCGTCCGGGACGACGCCAACCAGGTCACCGCGATCGTCGAGCACCGCGACGCGACGCTCGAGCAGCTCGCGATCAACGAGGTGAACTCGGGCGTCTACGCGTTCGACCTCGCCTTCCTGCGCGAGGCGCTCGGGCACCTCACCACCCACAACTCCCAGGGCGAGCTCTACCTCACCGACGTGGTCGCGATCGCCGCCGAGTCCGGCCGCGGGGCCGGTGCGGTGGAGACCGCCGACCCGTGGCTCGTCGCCGGGGTCAACGACCGTGTGCAGATGGCCTCGCTCGGCGCCGAGCTCAACCGCCGGCTGCTCGAGCGCTGGATGCGTGCGGGCGTCACGGTGGTCGACCCGACGAGCACCTGGATCGACGTCGGCGTCCGCCTCGAGCGCGACGTCACCCTGCACCCGGGCACGCAGCTGCACGGGCGCACCACCGTCGCCGAGGGCGCCACGGTCGGGCCCGACACCACGCTCACCGACGTCGTCGTCGGCGCGCGGGCTGCCGTGGTGCGCACGCACGGCTCGTCGTCGCGCATCGGGCCCGAGACCTCCGTGGGGCCCTTCGCCTACCTGCGCCCGGGCGTCGAGCTCGACGCCCGCGGGAAGATCGGCACGTTCGTCGAGGTCAAGAACGCCCACATCGGCGAGGGCAGCAAGGTGCCCCACCTCACCTACGTCGGCGACGCCACCATCGGCGAGAGCAGCAACATCGGGGCCTCCTCGGTGTTCGTCAACTACGACGGGGTCACCAAGCACCGCACGACCGTCGGTTCCCACGTGCGCACGGGCTCCGACAACACCTTCGTCGCCCCCGTGACCATCGGCGACGGGGCGTACACCGGTGCCGGCACCGTCGTCCGCGAGGACGTGCCCCCGGGCGCGCTCGCGGTGTCCTCGGGGCCGCAGCGCAACGTCGAGGGCTGGGTCGGGCGCAAGCGCCCGGGCACCGCAGCGGCCCAGGCCGCCGAGCAGGCCGGCAAGGCCGCCACCCGGGCCGCCGGCTCGGACGACCACGAGCAGGAGGACCCGTGACCGTGAGCATGTCGTCGATCCCGAAGAAGAGCCTGATGCTCTTCTCCGGGCGGGCACACCCGGAGCTCGCGGAGGAGATCGCCAAGGAGCTGGACGTCACCATCACGCCCCAGCAGGCGTACGACTTCGCCAACGGCGAGATCTTCGTCCGGTTCGAGGAGTCGGTGCGCGGCTCCGACGCGTTCGTGATCCAGAGCCACACCGATCCCATCAATCAGTGGATCATGGAGCAGCTCATCATGATCGACGCCCTGAAGCGGGCGTCGGCCAAGCGGATCACCGCCGTGGTGCCGTTCTACGGCTACGCCCGGCAGGACAAGAAGCACCGCGGCCGCGAGCCCATCTCGGCCCGCCTCGTCGCGGACATGCTCAAGACCGCGGGCGCGGACCGGATCATGACGATCGACCTGCACACCGACCAGATCCAAGGCTTCTTCGACGGTCCCGTCGACCACCTGCTGGCCAACAAGGTGCTCGCCGAGCACCTGCGCGACACCTACGCCGACCACGATCTCGCCGTCGTCGCCCCCGACTCCGGTCGCGTGCGCGTCGCCGAGAAGTGGGCCGACATGCTGGGCGGCGTCCCGCTGGCCTTCATCCACAAGAGCCGCGACAAGACCAAGCCCAACGAGGTCGTCGCCAACCGCGTGGTCGGCGAGGTCAGCGGCCGCACCTGCATCCTCGTCGACGACATGATCGACACCGGCGGCACGATCGCCAAGGCCACCGAGGCGCTGCTCGCGGACGGGGCGACGGACGTCGTCATCGCCGCCACCCACGGTGTGCTCTCCGGGCCGGCCGTCGAGCGCCTCTCCACCTGCGGGGCGCGCGAGGTCATCATCACGAACACCCTGCCGATCCCGGACTCCAAGCGCTTCCCGTCGCTGACCGTCCTCTCGATCGCCCCGATCATCGCCCGCGCGGTGAAGGAGGTCTTCGAGGACGGTTCGGTGACGAACCTCTTCGACGGCAACGCCTAGTATCGCGCCAAGCCGGTCACGACCCCTGGCGCTCCTTCGTCGCGCCACGTGTCGGCTACGGCGGCGCGTGGCGGGGTCGGCATGAGCATCTGGTCCGAGCACGTCGTCCCACGGGTCACCGACCTCGCGCTCGGTACCGCCGACGTCCGGGCCGTGCGGGCCCGGGCCGTGGAGCGGGCCCGTGGTGAGGTCGTCGAGCTCGGCTTCGGCAGCGGGCCGACGCTGCCCCTCTACCCGGCGGCGGTGACCTCGGTGCGGGCCGTCGAGCCCTCGGCGGTGGCCCGGCGTCTCGGGGCCCGCCGGATGGCCGCCACGTCGATCCCGGTGCAGCACGTCGGTCTCGATGGCGCCGACCTCGACCTGCCCGATGCCACCGCCGACACGGTCGTCAGCACCTTCACCCTCTGCACGATCCCGGACGTCGAGCGCGCGCTGCGGGAGGTACGCCGCGTCCTGCGCCCCGACGGGGTGTTCCTGTTCCTCGAGCACGGCCTCTCCCCCGAGCCCTCGACCGCCCGCTGGCAGCACCGCCTCGACGGCCTCCAGCAGCGCCTGGTCGCCGGC
Organism: Actinomycetospora sp. NBC_00405; assembly: GCF_036044095.1. Lineage (NCBI taxonomy): Bacteria > Bacillati > Actinomycetota > Actinomycetes > Pseudonocardiales > Pseudonocardiaceae > Actinomycetospora > Actinomycetospora sp. NBC_00405. Next base: position 5,126,466 of record NZ_CP107938.1, on the reverse strand, counting down.
TGCCACCTGACCCGGCCGATCGACGTCCTCGTCCGCGACGCCGGCCTGACCGTCACCGACCTCGAACACGAGAGTCTGCGCGGCCCGGGCCCGATGTCGTACCTCTACCGGGGCGTCGCGACGCCCTAAGGGCGCTCCGGGCCCGGGGTCGCGGAGCGAAGGTCACCCCGAGTGCGTGGGACGCAGCCAAGGCGTCCCTCGCTCGGACCTCAGTCGCGCCGGCGGGCGATGACGGCGCCCTGGGGCGTCCTCGACGCGGCGCTGTCCCGCTCCGGCGGGCGCACCACGCGGGCGACGACGTCGAAGCCCGTGCGCTCGAGGAGTGCCACGACGTCGTCGGGCTGCAGACGGCGGAAGTCGAGCGAGACCCGGTGCCCGAACGCCTCGGCGTGGTGGGACACGTCGTCCCCGATCTGGAAGCCCAGCAGGAGGTGGCCGCCGGGGCGCAGGACGCGGTGGAACCCGCGGACCACGGCCGGCAGCTCGGGCTGCGGGACGTGGATGATCGAGTACCAGGCCACGACCCCGCCCAGCGCGCCGTCGGCGACGTCGAGGGCGGCCAGGTCGCCCACCTCGAACGGGATCCCGGGGTGGGTCCTCCGCGCGAGCGCCACCATGGCGGGCGACAGGTCGATCCCGCGGACGCGCGGGCCGAGCCCGTGGAGGTGGGCGGCGACCTCGCCCGGCCCGCAGCCCGCGTCGAGGACGTCGGAGTCCCCCACCATCTCGGCGAACGCCCCCACGACGGCGCGGTCCATCACCGTGCGGGCGAGCTCGGCGCCGAACAGCTCGGCGTACGGCTCGGCGATCGCGTCGTAGCCGGCACGCGTCGCGGCGCGGTCCGCGGGTTCGTCCACGGCCACGCACCCTAGGAGCGGGGTCCGACAGGGCCACCGGTATCGTGGGTTACGCACTTCGGCGAGGGTCGGCTCTCGAGAGCCGACCGTCATCGACGCGGTGCGGCCGTCCCCGGCGTCCCGGGTGGGCCGCGCGCGGCGCGCCGACCCAGGACGAACCGCAGGAGACGCACCATGGCCGACACCCGCATCGCCGCGGAGACCCGCACCGAGTTCGGCAAGGGTGCCGCGCGCCGCACGCGTCGCGCCGGCAAGGTCCCCGCCGTCCTCTACGGCCACGGCACCGACCCCGTGCACCTGTCCTTCGACACCGTCGAGTTCGCCGCGGTGCTGCGCGAGAACGGGCGCAACGCCCTGCTCACCATCACGGGCCTCGAGGGTCAGCCGCCGATGGCGCTGGCCAAGAGCATCGTCCGCGACCCCATCAAGGGCTTCTTCGAGCACGTCGACCTCGTCCTCGTCCGTCGCGGCGAGAAGGTCCAGGTCGATGTCCGCCTCGTCCTCATGGGCGACGCCGCCTCGGGCACCCTCGTGTTCCAGAACGAGGACACGCTGACCATCGAGGCCGACGCGACCAACATCCCCGAGGAGATCGCGGTCGTCATCGAGGACGCCGAGATCGGCACCCAGATCAACGCCGGGGACATCCGCCTGCCCGACGGCGCCGAGCTCGTGACCGACGCCGACATCCTCGTCGTCAACGTCACCGAGGCGCCGACCGAGGAGGCCATGGAGGAGGAGATCGACGCCGAGGGTGCCGGTGTCGAGGAGGACGCGTCCGAGGACGAGGCCGCCGAGACCGGCGAGTCGTCCGAGGCCGCCTCCGGCGACGGGTCCGGCGAGGGCGCCGAGGCCTCGTCCTCCTCCGCCGACGAGAGCTGACCTGCCCGCGTGAGCTCTCCCGCTGCCCGGCCCGACGGCCCCCTGCTGGTCGTCGGGCTGGGCAACCCCGGCCCGGACTACGACGGCACCCGGCACAACGTCGGGTTCCTCGTCGTCGACGCCCTGGCCGGGCGGATGGGCAGCCGGTTCTCGACCCACAAGCGCTCCGGCGCCGACGTGGCCGAGGGCCGGCTGGCCGGCCGGCGCGCGGTGCTGGCGAAGCCGCGCGGCTACATGAACCTCTCGGGCGGGCCGGTCGCCGGCGCCGCCCGTTTCTTCTCGGTACCGTCCACCGAGGTCATCGTCGTGCACGACGACCTCGACCTGGAGTTCGGCGTCGTGCGCCTCAAGCGCGGCGGCGGCGAGGGCGGGCACAACGGGCTGCGCTCCATCTCCAAGTCGCTCGCCACGAAGGACTACCTGCGCGTGCGCTTCGGCATCGGGCGCCCGCCGGGACGTCAGGACCCCGCCGACTACGTGCTCAAGCGCTGGTCGGCGGCCGAGCGCAAGGAGCTCGACGTCTCGGTCGAGCTGGCCGCCGATGCCATCGAGGCGCTGGCCGTCGAGGGCCTGGAACCGGCGCAGAACCGTTTCCACTAGGCCCTCCGGCTCAGGAGCGCAGGTACGCCAGCACCGCGAGCACCCGCCGGTTGTCGTCCGGTGCGGCGTGGAGGCCGAGCTTGGTGAACGCGGATCGCGCGTAGGCCTCCACCGTCTTCTCGGACAGGTGCAGCCGGTCGCCGATGCCGGCGTTCGAACGCCCCTCGGCCATCACGGCCAGCACGTCACGCTCCCGCTCGGACAGCGTGTCGAGCGGGTTCTGCACGCGGCGGCGCCCCACGAGCTGCGCCACCACCGAGGGGTCGACGACCACGCCGCCCGCGACCACGCGCCGCAGGGCGTCGGTGAGCTCCTCGACGTCGGCGACGCGCTCCTTGAGCAGGTAGCCCGCACCGCCCGCGTCGGCCTCGACCAGCGCCACGGCGTAGTGGGGCTCCACGTGCGCCGACAGCACGAGGACCCCGACGGCGGGGTGCTCCGCCGCGAGCGTGCGCGCCGCGTCGAGGCCCTCGGTGGTGTGGGTCGGCGGCATCCGGATGTCGACGATCACCGCGTCCGGCGGGTCCGCGCGCACCGCCGCGAGCAGCGCCTCCGCGTTGCCGACCTCGGCCGTCACCTCGATCCCGCGGTCGGCGAGCAGGCGCGCGAGGCCGCCCCGGAACAGCGCCGCGTCGTCCGCGACGATCACCCGCACGGCAGCGTCGCCGTCACGCGGGTCCCGCCGCGGGCGGGGCTCGACACCGCGAACCGCCCGCCCACGGCCGCGACCCGGTCGGCGAGGCCGCGCAGCCCGGAGCCGTCGGCGTCCGCACCGCCGCCGCCGTCGTCGACGACGTCCACCCGCAGGCCGTCCCCCTCCGCGACCACGTCGACCGCCACCCGCGACGCCGACGCGTGCTTCGCGGCGTTCGTCAGCGCCTCGGAGACGACGAAGTAGCAGGCCTGCTCCACGGCCTCCGGGGGCCGCTGCCCCGGGATCGCGCCGAGGACCACCGGCAGCGACGCCCGCTCGGCGAGCGAGGCCAGCGCCGGCCCGAGACCCTCGTCGGTGAGCAGCGGCGGGTAGATGCCGCGGGCGAGCTCCCGCAGCTCCGCGAGCGCGCCGGCGAGCTCGTCGCCGGCCTCGGCGAGCAGGGCGTCCAGCTCGTCCGGCGACCCCGCCCCGAGGCGGGTGCGCGCCAGGCGCAGCGCCAGCCCGACGGCCACGAGGCGCTGCTGCGCGCCGTCGTGGAGGTCCCGCTCGACCGCCCGGCGCGCGCCGTCCGCGGCCTCCACCAGCCGGGCCCGCGACGCGCGCACCTCGCGCAGCTGGTGGCGGACCTGGGCGTGGAGGCGCTCGTTCTCCACCGCGAGCCCCGCCCCGGCGGCCACGGCCTCGACGAGGTCGGGCTCGCCGGTGAGCACCGGGTCGTGCAGCAGCACGGCGATCGGGCGGCCGTCGCGGACGAGGTGGGCGACGGCGCGACCGGCGCGCGGGGCGACGTCGACCGGGTCGCCCGCGGCGTCGACGTAGTCGTCGGTGCCCGGCAGCCGGTAGGCCACCTCCGCCGACGGGTCGTGCAGCGTCCGCGCGACGACGCTGCGCAGACGTCCGGGCTCCGCCGGCCCGTCCCCGAGGTCGATGACGAGCCGGCCGACGCCCGAGCGGTCGAGCCGGCTGCGCAGCAGGCCCAGCAGCAGCGCGACCGGCCACACGACCAGGACGACCTGCGCCGACCACGCGAGGACGACCCCCGCGGACGGGGGCAGGACCAGCAGGATCGCGGTGCGCTCGACGAGCAGGGTGGCGACGACGACGGTGCCGCCGACCAGGCCCGGGGTCAGCGCCCGACGCTCGGCGACCCCGGCCGCGCGCCACCGCGACCACACCGAGACCAGGAGCGCCACCAGCAGCACGACCACGACCGCCTGCACGACGAGGTCGACGGGCTCGGGGGTGAACCCGCCGTTCGACGGGGCGATCACCAGCCCGTTGGGCGGCGGCCCCTCGCCCCGCCCCCGCTGCGCGCCGAGGGCGAGGAAGACCGCGTCCAACGGGGCCGAGAGCAGGTAGCCGACGACGACGAGGACCCGCTGGGCGACACTGGTCGTCCGGCCCGTCGGGAACGTGACGAGCAGGTGCACGAACAGGCTCAGCGACACCGAGCCCAGCAGCACGCCCGCGACGAACGCCGGCGTCGTGTCCACCGCGAGCAGGAAGCGGGCGAGCCAGGCGAACCCGAGCAGCACCATGAGCAGGCCGGTGCGACTCGCGGGCCGACGCCGCCGGGCGACCAGACCGACCCCGACGAACGACCAGCCGACGGCGAGGTTGAGCACCAGCGTCGGTGCGACCAGCTCGACCGGGACCTCGTAGCCGCCGCGCACGAGCGCCGCCGCCGCCCCGACACCCGCCAGGACCGCCGCGGCCACGACGAACCACTTGCCCCGCGGCCTCACGGCGACCCGCTCAGGACGTCCCGGAGCGCATCCCCCGTCAGCTCGTGCTTCGCGATGAACCCCCGCGCGGGGCTCGCGTCCACACGCGGTCCGTAGTCACCGCGTGACCGGCTGGAGACGAGCACGACGGCGGGCGCGTCCTCGTCTCCGGCGAGCACCTCGGCCACACCGAAACCGTCGAGGTCCGGGAGCCGGATGTCCAGCAGCACGACGTCGGGCGCGAGCGAACGGACCGCGACGAAGGCGTCCGCCGCGTCCCCCGCCTCCCCGACGACGTCGAAGCCCTCGGCCACCAGCAGGCGCCGCGCGAGCGAGCGGAAGCTCGCGTGGTCATCGACGATCAGCACCCGGGCGGTCACGCTCCGGAGGCTGGCACCCGCGCGGGTGGGCCGGATACGGGGACAACCCTGGCGATCCGCGAGGGTCAGCCTGCTGGTCGGTCTCCCGGCGCGCGCGGACCCTTCTCGCCATGACGACGTCGACGCCCGAGGGCCGCATCGCCGGGCTGTTCGGTCTGCGGGGCGAGCAGTGGATGCGCCACGCCAACCCCTGGAGCGTCTGGGTCCGCTTCTCCGTGCTGCCGCTGATCGCCCTCGCGGCGTGGAGCCGGGTGTGGATCGGCTGGTGGGCGGTGCTCGCCGGCGCCGCCGCGCTCGTGTTCATGGTCGTCGAGCCGCTGCTGTTCCCCCCGCCCCGCTCCACCCGGAACTGGGCGTCGAAGGGGGTGTTCGGCGAGCGCATCACGGCCGAGGGCGCGAGGCGGGACATCCCCGCGCAGTTCCGGACCTCGTGGGTCCCGATGATCACGACCGTCTGGCAGACGATCGGGCTCGCCGTCCTCGTCGTCGGCCTCGTCCGCCTGGACCTCCTGCTCACCCTCGCCGGGCTCTTCCTCTGCGTGTGCGCGAAGGCCTGGTACATCGATCGCGCCGTGCTGCTCTTCGAGGACGTGAAGACCCGGGACCCGGAGTGCGCCGCGTGGGAGTACCCGACCCCCGACCCGAGGAGCTCCTCGTGACCGCCGTCCGGAACCACCCCCTCGTCACGTTCTTCGTCCTGACCTTCGTCATCGCGTGGGGCTTCGTGCCCTTCGGCTCGTTCGGGGCGTTCGCCCCGTTGATCGCCGCGCTGATCGTGGCGCCGATCGGCCGGGGACGGGCCGGCCTGGTCGAGCTCGGGCGACGTCTCGTCCGGTGGCGCGTCCGGTGGTACTGGTACGCGCTCGCGATCGGGGTGCCGGTCGCCGTGCACCTGCTCGCGTTCGGGCTGGGCGGTACCACCGCGACCGTCTCGGCCGGCACGGTCCTGCTGATGTTCCTGCTCCGCGTGGTGGACCCGACCGACGGGGCCCTCGGCGAGGAACCGGGGTGGCGGGGGTTCGCCCTGCCCGGGATGCAGACCCGGCTCTCCCCGCTCGCCACCACCGCGATCCTCGCCGTGGTGATCACCGTGTGGCACCTGCCCCTGGCGTTCCTCGAGGGGGGTGACCTGCGCGGGAACGTGGCGATCATCGTCGTGGGCACCGTCGCGGTGACGTTCTGGTACACGTGGCTGTTCAACCACACCGGCGGCAGCGTCCTGCTCGTGGTGATCGCCCACGCCGCCGAGGGCGCCGTCCAGCACGAGGGTCTGCTCTACATGGTCGTGTGGCTGGCCGTGGCGGTCGTCCTCGTCGTGGTCGACCTGAGGTCCTGGCTCCGGCCCGCGCCCGCGGACGCGACGTGGGCGCCGGACGTCCCGACGACGACCGCACGGGTGTCGTGATGGAGGACCGCGTCCTCGCCCGCCGGGCGGGCCCGCTCGCGATCGTCGCCGGCGCGCTCCTCGTCCTCACCGACCTGCCGCCGTCCTCGCGGTCGCGCTGGTCGCGGTCTACCTGCGTCACGCCCGTGCCGCGGGGGGCTTCGGCGCCCTCGCGTTGCTGCGGGCGCGCGTGTTCCCGCGGGCGTGAGGAGGACGGCCGTCCGCTCGGCGGCGAAGGCCGCGGGGGGCGTGCTGGGCCTCGGGACGGGCGCCGCGCCGTTCGGGGCGCCGGTGGGGCTGACGTTCCTGGTGCTGGGCGTGTGGCTGGTGCGGTCGGTCAGTCGACCGCGTTCTCCAGCCACGCCTCCTCCAGCTGCTCCCGCTCGCTGACCAGGGCCCGGAGCTCGGCGTCGAGCTCCTGGAGCCGGCCCGGCTCGGTGGCCGCCGCCGCGAGCTTCTCGTGCAGCTTCTTCTCCTGGCTGTCGATCTTCTCCAGGCGTCGCTCGATCCGCGTCGCCTCCTTGCGCGCGGCGCGCCGCTCCGCCTCGCCGCGGGGCGCCCCGTTGCCGGGCGCCGACGACGCGGAGATCGACGGCGCCGCGGGCTGGCCCGCACGCCGGCGCAGGTACTCGTCGATCCCGCCCGGGAGGTCGGTGATCTTCCCGTCGCCGAAGAGCGCGACGGCGCGGTCGCAGACCCGCTCGGTGAGGTAGCGGTCGTGGCTGACGACGACGAGCGTGCCGGGCCAGCCGTCGAGGAGGTCCTCGAGCTGCTGGAGGGTGTCGACGTCGAGGTCGTTGGTGGGCTCGTCGAGCAGCAGGACGTTGGGCTCGGTCATCAGCAGCCGCACGAGCTGCAGGCGCCGGCGCTCGCCGCCGGAGAGGTCGGAGACGGGCGTCCACTGGCGGTTCGCGGGGAAGCCGAAGCGCTCGGCGAGCTGCGAGGCGGTCTGCTCGTAGCGCCCGATCGTCACCCGTTCGGCGATGTCCTCGACGGCCTGCAGGACGCGCCGGTGCATCGGCAGGTCGGCGAGGTCCTGCGAGAGGTGGGCGAGGCGCACGGTCGTGCCCTGGATGCGCTGCCCGCCGTCGAGCGCGCGCTCGCCGCCGACGGCCCGCAGCAGCGTCGTCTTGCCCGAGCCGTTGATCCCGACGATGCCGATGCGGTCGCCGGGACCGATGCGCCAGGTCTGGCGGTTCACGAGGGTCCGGTCACCGACGGTCAGCGTCGCGTCCTCGAGCTCGACGACCGTGCGCCCGAGGCGGTGCTTCGCCATCGTCACGAGCTCGACGGTGTCGCGCGGGGCGGGCACGTCGGCGATGAGCGCCTCGGCCGCCTCGACGCGGTACTTCGGCTTCGACGTGCGCGCCTGCGGCCCGCGCCGCAGCCACGCGAGCTCCTTGCGGGCGAGGTTCTGGCGGCGCTGCTCGGCGGCGTCCGAGAGCCGGGCGCGCTCGGCCCGCGCGAAGATCCAGTCGCCGTACCCGCCCTCGTACTGCTCGACGTGCCCGTCGACGACCTCCCAGGTGCGCGAGGCGACGGTGTCGAGGAACCAGCGGTCGTGCGTGACGACGACGAGCGCGGTGCGGCGGGCGAGCAGATGCTCGGCGAGCCAGCCGATGCCCTCGACGTCGAGGTGGTTGGTGGGCTCGTCGAGCACCAGGAGGTCGAGGTCCTGCACCAGCGCCGCGCACAGCGCGATCCGCTGGCGCTCGCCACCCGAGAGCCCGTCGACCGACGCGTCGAGGCCCCGGTCGCCGCCGGGGCGCAGGCCCTCGACGACGGCGCGGCTGCGGGCGTCGGCGGCCCACTCGTGGTCGGGCACCGGGCCACCGAGCACGGCGTCGCGCACCGTCGCCCCGGACAGCTGCGTCTGCTGGCTGACCAGCGCCATCTGCAGCCCGCCGACGGGGCTGCGGCGGCCGCCGTCGGGCGTCAGCGTCCCGGCCAGCACCTTCACCAGCGTCGACTTCCCGCCGCCGTTGCGGCCGACGACACCGATGCGGTCACCGGTGTCGACGCCGAGGGACACGCCGTCGAGGACGGGCTCCGGTCCCCCGAAGCCGATCGACACCGACTCGAGGTTGACGAGGTTGGGCACGGTTTCCAGTCTCCAGGGGCGCGAACGGGGAGTTCGTGCGCGTAGAAGCAGCGAACAGCGCGTTCGCTGCAAAGAGCGGGGCGGGGCGGGGCAGGTCAGGCGTAGGCGCCCGGACCGGGGTCGAAGCTGGGCGGGGGCGGGCCGGCGGGGCGGGGGCCACCGCCGTCGGTGACGCGGGCACCCGGTACGGGGCCGTGGGCGACGCGGACCGTGCGGCACACGCCGGCGCCTGCGAGCTCGGCGGCCACGCGGACCGCGGCGTCCTGGCCGGCGCAGAGGAACACGCACGTGGGCCCGGAGCCCGAGACCACGCCCGCGAGCGCGCCGGCGTCGACCCCGGCGCGCAGGGTGCGGCGCAGGCCGGGGTCGAGGCTCACGGCCGCGGCCTGCAGGTCGTTGCCGAGCAGCAGCGCCAGCGAGCGTGCCTCCCCCGAGGCCAGCGCCTCCAGGACGGGCTCGACGTCCCCGACGCGACGCGGCGCCTCGGGCCGGTCGCGCAGGCGGTCGAGCTCGGCGAAGACGGTGGGGGTGGACAGACCGTGGTCGGCGACCGCGACCACCCAGTGGAACGTGTGGCGCGAGAGCACCGGGACGAGCCGCTCGCCGCGCCCGGTGCCGAGCGCGGTGCCGCCGTGGAGGGCGAAGGCGACGTCGGAGCCCACCTCGGCGGCGACCTCCATGAGGTCGTCACGCCCCAGGTCGAGCCGCCAGAGCGAGGAGGTCGCCAGCAGCGCGCCGGCGGCGTCGGCGCTGCCGCCCGCCATCCCGCCCGCGACCGGTATCGCCTTGCGCAGACCGATGCGGACGTCGGGGGTGCGGTCGGCACGGCGGGCGAGCGCCTCGACCGCGCGCCAGGCCAGGTTGGTGGTGTCGGCGGGCACCTCGGAGGCGTCGACCCCGTCGATCGGGGAGATCGCCACGCCGGGCTCCACGGCACCGGGCACCGCCGCGGTCACGGACACCTCGTCGGTGATGCTCAGGGCCTGGAAGACGGTGACGAGGTCGTGGTAGCCGTCGGGTCGGAGGTCGCCCACGGCCAGGTGCAGGTTGATCTTGGCCGGGACGCGGACGGTGACCGGCGGTCCGACGGCGGAGAGCACCCGTCCAGGGTACGGACCGCGCGCGACCGGCCTCAGGGCCCGGACGTGGTGGGGGCGGCGTGCCGGCCCGCGCGGGCGATCGCGGTGAACGCGGCCACGTCCAGCGCCTCCCCGCGCGCGCCCGGATCGACCCCGGCCGCCCGCAGCACCGCCTCCGCGGCGGGTGGCGAGCCCGCCCACCCCGCCAGGGCGGCCCGCAGCGACTTCCGGCGCTGGGCGAAGGCCGCGTCGACGACGGCGAAGACGTCCTCACGGTCGGCGCCGCCGGCGTCGTCGGTGTCGTCGGTCTTGTCGGTGTCCTGGCGGTCGTGGCGGGTGAACCCCACGAGGCCCGAGTCGACGCCGGGGACCGGCCAGAACACCGCACGCGGGACCGGGCCCGCCCGCCGTGCGTCGGCGTACCAGGCGAGCTTGACCGACGGGGCGCCGTAGGCGCGCTCGCCCGGTCGGGCCGCGAGCCGCTCGGCGACCTCGGACTGCACCATGACCAGCCCGCGGCGCAGCCCCGGGAGGGCCGCCAGCAGGTTCAGCACCACGGGCACGGCGACGTTGTAGGGCAGGTTCGCCACCAGGACGTCCGGGGCGAGCGGGAGGTCGCCCGGCCCGATGCGCAGGGCGTCCGCGGTGACGACCCGCAGGTCCCGGCCGGGTGCCCGCTCGGCGGCCGTCGCCGGCAGCCGGTCGGCGAGCACCGGGTCGATCTCGACGGCGACCACCGCGCGGGCGGCCTCGAGCAGCGGCAGGGTCAGCGACCCGAGGCCCGGGCCGACCTCGAGCACGACGTCGCCGGCGGCGATCCCGGCGAGCCGGACGATGCGGCGCACCGTGTTGGCGTCGTGGACGAAGTTCTGACCCAGGCGCTTGGTGGGTCGCAGGTCGAGCTCCGCGGCCAGAGCCCGGACGTCACCCGCCCCGAGCAGGCGCGCCGGACTCGTCACACGGTCATTGTCGCCCAGGCGGCGCGACCGCCTACTTACGGCCGCAGACCGGCCAGGCGCCGTAGCCGCCGCGGTCCTCGCGGACGCGCTCGGCCACCGCGATCTGCTCCTCGCGGGAGGCCTGGTGCGGCAGCGGAGCGAACTCGTCGCCGTCGTAGGCCCGCCACGTCGAGCGGTCGAACTGCAGGCCGCCGTAGTAGCCGTTGCCGGTGTTGATCGACCAGTCGCCGGTGGCCTCGCAGCGGGCGATGCGGTCCCACTTGCCGCCGTTGCTGACCGCGGGGGCCGAGGATTTCGGCTTGGTGCCGCGGGCCATGACGCCGCCGACGGCCTGGCGGGTCACGCGGGACTCGCCGACCTGCGTGCGGCCCGTCTCGGCGCCGTTGGTGGCGTTGACCGTCCAGGTGACGACCTCTTCGCCCGCGGTCCCGGCCTCCTGGACGCGGGTCTTGCCCTCTTCGAGGTCCGGGTCGTCGACCGTGCGCATCGGCGGCGCGATCGGACGGGTCTCGGTGACCTGGCTGACCGTGTTGCGGGTGACCGTGATCGTCGAGCCGCCGGCCAGGGCGTCGCCGCCGGCGACCGTGTCGGTCGGGCTGAGCGCCAGGCCGTTCTGCGCGAGCAGCTCGGGGGCGTTCAGCGCGGTCGTCGTGACCTGGCGGGGGGCGGCGCCGCCGTCGATCAGCGTGACGGTCTTGGGGACCCGCACGTCGAGGTTCATCCCGTTGACCGGGATGGCGGCGTTCATCGGCGCCGAGGCGACGATGCTGTTGGTCGGGAGGCCGAGCTGCGCGAGCGCGTCGGCGACCGTGCGGGCGGTCGTCGTGATCGTCTGCGGGCGGCCGTCGACCATCAGCGCGACGTCGCGCGAGCGGTTGATGACGAGGTGGTCGCCGTCGTGGACGTCGGCGTTCGGGCCGGGGGCGAGCTGGTCGGCCGGGCCGAGCTCGATGTCGCCGCTCTCCAGCGCGCCGGCGACGTCGCCGGAGAAGGTGTGCACGACCTGGTCGACGCCGTCGACCGTGACCGTGACCTCCTTGTCCAGCGCCACCGCGGTGCTGCCACCGGCGGCGACGGCCAGGAGGGCCACCGCCACGCCACCCTTGACCGCGTTGGAGCGGCGCTTGGTGTCGGTGGTCAGGCGCTCGGGGTCGTCCAGCGCGGTGAGCCCGGCGGGGGCGGCACCGTGGAGGGTCCCGTCGACGTCCTGCGCGCCGGTGAACGACTCGAGGTCGTTCCACTCGTCGAGGTCGTCCAGGGCGATCGCGCCGTCGGCGGCCGTCGCGTCGCCGGTGGTGGCGATCGGCAGCGGGCCGGTGATGTCGTCGAACCAGCCCGGGGCCTCGCCGGTGTACCCGGTGTCGTAGCCGAACTCGTGGGCGGCGTCGTAGCCGTAGTCCGAGGCGTACTCGGTGGCGTACCCGTCCGCCGCGTAGCCCTGGCCATAGCCCTGGTCGTCCCCGGCGTATCCGTACCAGCCGCCGTGACCGTCGGAGACGATCGGCAGGCCGGCGGTGTCGTCGGCGTCGGTGTACGAGCCCGCGCGTCCGCGGGCGGTCGCGGTGTCGGCGCTCATCGGGCGTCGACCGCCGCGACGAGCGAGGAGGACCTCAGGGCCAGCAGGGAGCGCACAGACACGGGGGAGTCCACATCGTTCGTACTTCCGGGCAGGAACCGCGCCCTCGGGAGTGCGTCACGACCTCGTGACGTCCTCCCTGTGGTGGGGACCTGGGGAAGTCCTCATCACGCGGGCCTCGGGGGTGGTTCCATCCCGGCGAGTCACAGCACGGTAACGAGTTGGGTGTCGCCACCATCAAGCCGACACGACCGTGTTGCGCCGAACGGTGTCCCGGCGACGACGAGCGTGCCTACTCAGCGCTCTCTCGTGCGACGGAGAGTGAAGGTTGAGGCTGTTCGGCCAATCGGAAGGCCCGCCGGGCGTTGTCCGCGCTGATCTGGGCCAACCGCTCCACGGGCTCGTCACGGAGCTCCGCGAGGTCTCGCACCGTGTGGGGGACGACGTAGGGCTCGTTCGGCCGACCGCGGTACGGATGCGGAGTCAGGAACGGGGCATCGGTCTCGACGAGCAGGAGCTCGGCGGGCAACCGGAGCGCCGCTCGTCGCAGCTCGGCGGCGTTGGCGTTCCGGAAGGTCGCGGTGCCCGACAGCGACGCGTACCAGCCCTCCTGCGCGCAGCGCTCGGCGAGCGCGACGTCGCCGGAGAAGCAGTGGAACACCGTGGTCGGCGGTGCCCCCTCGGCGGTGAGGACGTCGAGGATCGCGTCGTGGGCGTCGCGGTCGTGGATCACCAGCGGCAGGCCGGTGCGCTTCGCGAGGTCGATGTGCCACGCGAACGCCTCGCGCTGGACGTCGAGCTGCGCGCAGTCCTCGCGCCGCGTCGTCCAGTAGTCGTCGAGACCCGACTCGCCCACCGCGACGACGCGGGGCTGCGCGGTCAGGTCCTCGATCGCGGCCCGGGCGTCGTCGGTGAGGTCGTTCGACCGCGTCGGGTGCAGGCCGACCGCCGCGAACACCCGCGGGTCGCTGTCGGCCGCCCACGCCGCCCAGCGCGCGGAGGCGAGGTCGTCGGCCGTCGTGACCATCGCCGTGACGCCCGCGCTCGTGGCGCGGTCGAGGATCTGCGCGAGGACCTCGGGGTCCCGGGCCCCACACGCGTCGAGGTGGGTGTGGGCGTCCACCACGCCGACGTCCCCGATGGGCTCGGGGACGGGCGGCGGAAGGTCCCTGTCGCTCTTCCCGCTACCCATCGGTCGCGATGGGCGCCCAGGACGGCCCGGTCTCGCCCAGCGACGGGTCGAGCTTGGCGAACAACGGCGTCGGGCGCTCCAGGGGCCGCCCGACCGGGATCGGGGTCGACGCCCAGCGCGCCTGCTCGGAGGCGTAGTCGCCGGTGAGCACCGAGTGGCTCGTGCCGAGCTCACCGGACACGCCCGCGTCCTCGCGGTGCGGCTGCTCCGCCCACACCCCGGTGCCACCGAGCGCCTCGTGCACCTTCTGCGCGGCGTGGGGCAGGAACGGCGTGAGCAGGGTGTTCGCGTCCTGCACGACCTGCAGGGCGGTGTGCAGGATCGTGTCGCGGCGCGCCGGGTCGTCCTTGCGCTTCCACGGCTCCTGGTGCGATAGGTAGGCGTTCGCCTCGCCGACGATCCGCATCGCCTCGGAGATCGCCTGCTTGAACCGCGAGCGCGCGAGGTGGGCGCCGACGGTGTCGAACGCGGCCCGCGACTGCGCGAGCAGGGCCTCGTCGGCCGGGTCCGGCGAGGTCGGCTCCGGGATCGCGCCGACGTTCTTGAACGCCAGCGAGATCGAGCGGTTGACGAGGTTGCCCCACTCGTTGGCCAGCTCGAAGTTGGTGCGCCGTACGAACTCGTCCCAGGTGAAGTCGCTGTCCTGGTTCTCCGGGCCGGCGACCGCGATGAAGTAGCGCAGCGCGTCGGGGCCGAACTCGCGCAGGAAGTCGCCGACGTAGATGACGGTGCCGCGGCTGGTCGAGAACTTCGAGCCGCTCATCGTCAGGAACTCGGAGCTGACGATCTCGGTGGGCAGGTTGAGACGGCCGAACGAGCCGACCTCGCCGCCGCGGTCGCCCTCACCGTTGTGCCCGAGCAGGAACGCCGGCCACATCACCGAGTGGAAGGTGATGTTGTCCTTGCCCATGAAGTAGTACGACTGGGCGTCGGGGTCGCACCACCACTGCTGCCACGCGTGCGGGTCGCCGGTGCGCTGCGCCCACTCCACCGACGCCGACAGGTAGCCGATGACCGCGTCGAACCAGACGTAGAAGCGCTTCATCGGCAGGTCGTGCCAGCCGTCGAGCGGGATGCGCACGCCCCAGTCGAGGTCACGGCTGATCGCCCGCGGCTTGAGGTCGTCGGCCAGCCGCTTGCTGAAGTTCAGGACGTTCGGCCGCCAGTGCGTCCGGGTGTCGAGCCACGAGCCCAGCGACTTGGAGAACGCCGGCAGGTCGAACAACAGGTGCTCGGTCTCGACGAACTGCGGGGTCTCGCCGTTGATCCGGCTGCGGGGGTTGATGAGGTCGGCGGGGTCGAGCTGGTTGCCGCAGTTGTCGCACTGGTCGCCGCGCGCGCCCGGGTAACCGCAGATCGGGCAGGTGCCCTCGATGTAGCGGTCGGGCAGCGTGCGGCCGGTGGACGGGCTGATCGCGCCGAGCGTCTTCTCGGTGCGCACGTACCCGTTGTTCCACAGCGCGGTGAAGAGGTCCTGGGTGACGCGGTGGTGGTTGTCGGTGCTGGTGCGGGTGAACAGGTCGTAGGACAGGCCGAGCCCGACCAGGTCGTCCTGGATCACCCGGGAGTACCGGTCGACGAGCTCGCGCGGCGTCGTGCCCTCGGCGTCGGCCTGCACCTGGATCGGCGTGCCGTGCTCATCGGTGCCCGACACCATGAGCACCCGGTTGCCGACCATCCGCTGGTAGCGCGAGAAGACGTCGGAGGGCACACCGAACCCGGACACGTGGCCGATGTGCCGCGGGCCGTTGGCGTAGGGCCACGCCACGGCGGTCAGCACGGGAACGCTCATGGCTCCATCCTCCACCGACGCGCCACCTCGATCGTCAGGGCATCCGGGGCACACTGCGCCGGTGCCCGACGCCCTGCTGGTGATGGACTTCCAGGCCGGCTTCCCGGACCTGTTCGACGAGCCGGCGCCGGTGGTCGAGCGGGTGGCCGCGGCGCTCGAGGCCACCCGGGGCGCGGGAGCTCCGGTGGTGCACCTGCGCGTGGCGTTCCCGCCCGACGGCCCGCCCGTACCGCGCGCCAACCGGATGGTCGGGGAGCAGTTCCGCCTCGCCCCGACGGTGCTGTCGGACGCCGTCGACGATCCCGATCCCGATCTGCACGCCGCCCTGCTCCGGGGCCTCCTCCCCCAGCACGCCCGCGTCCTGACGGTGGCCGAGCACCTCGATCGCTAGGGCATGGCGCCGAACTGGCGGTCCCCCGCGTCCCCGAGCCCCGGGACGATGTAGCCGCGCTCGTTGAGCCGCTCGTCGACGGCGGCCGCGACGACCCCCACCTCCGGGTGCGCCTCCGCGAGGCGCGCGATGCCCTCGGGGGCGGCCACCAGGCAGACGGCGGTGACGTCGTCGGCGCCGTGCTCGACGAGCAGGTCGATGGTCCCGGCCATGGACCCCCCGGTGGCGAGCATCGGGTCGAGCACGAGCACCGGGCGCCCGGCGAGGCTCGCCGGCAGCGAGGCCAGGTAGGTGGTGGGCTGCAGGGTCTGTTCGTCGCGCGCCATGCCGACGAAGCCCATGATCGCGCCCGGCACCTGGGCGTGGGCGGCCTCGGCCATCCCCAGCCCGGCGCGCAGCACCGGGACCAGCACGGTCGGCGTCGCGAGCTCGGCGCCCGTCGTCGCGGTCACCGGCGTCCGGATCTCCACCGGCCGCGTCGGGGCGTTCCGCATCGCCTCGTAGACCACCATCGCCGTCAGCTCGCGCACCGCGGCGCGGAAGGTCGGCCTGTCGGTGGTCTCGTCGCGCAGGGTGGTCAGCCGGACGTCGACGAGCGGGTGGCGCACGATCCGCGGCTCGGGCATGGCGACGAAGGCTAGACAGCCTGATCAGCGCGGCAGCGACGCGGTGAACTCGGCGACGACCCGGCCCAGCTCGGCGCCGCCGTCCTCCTGAAGGAAGTGGCCGGCGTCCTCGATCGTCGGGTGCGCGCGCCCCGCCGCCCCGGGGATGCCGTCGCGGAGGACCGGAGCCATGGCGCCCGTGATCGGGTCGGAGTCGGAGAACGCGACGAGGAACGGCTTCGCGAAGCGCCGCAGCTCCTCCCAGGCCGCCCGGTTGGGCCCGTTCTCGGGATCGTCGGGACGGGTCGGCACGAGCAGCGGCATCGCCCGCGGCCCCGCCTTGAAGGTCTCGTCCGGGAACGGGGCGTCGTAGGCCGCACGGTCGGCGTCGGCGAGCCCGCGCACGCAGCCGGACGCGACGAGTCGGCCGACGTCGAGGGCCTGCGCCTTCTCGACGGCCTTGCGGAACTGCCACCAGACCGCCGGCATGTCGGTGTCGCCGGTCGGCAGGCCGGTGTTCGAGGCGACGACGCCGGCGTAGCGCTCGGGCTCGGCGGCGACGAGGCGCAGCCCGATCAGCCCGCCCCAGTCCTGGCCGAGCAGCACGACGTCGCGCAGGTCGAGCGCCGCGACGACCTCGGTGGTCCAGGTGACGTGGCGGGCGTAGCTGTGGTCGGTGATCGCCGCCGGCTTGTCCGACCGTCCGAAACCGACCATGTCGACCGCCACCGCCCGCAGACCGGCCTCGACCACGGCGTCGACGACGTGGCGGTAGAGGTACGACCAGGTCGGCTCGCCGTGGAGCATCAGCACCGCGGGGGCGTCGTCCGGGCCCGCCGCGTAGGTGGCGACGCGGATCGCCGCCCCGCCGTCGGGGTTCGTCACCTCGACCCAGCGCGGAGCCGGCGGGAAGCCCGCCAGCTCGTCGAAACGGTCGTCCGGCGTGCGCAGGAGGTCCATGTCCCCAGCGTGTCAGCCGACCGGGGGAACCGCGCCGGTACGGGCAGGTCACCGGCGTCGTCATAGGGTGCGCCGCGCACCCCCTTCTCCACGGCTCGCGGAGGCCCGCCCGGTATGGCGCAGGACATCATCCCGATCACGCTGGCGCTCACCGCCGGCGACCTCGTCACGCTGTGGGCCCCGAGGTGGCGCCAGGACGGCGAGGAATGGGAGGCGTTCCTCGGCGACGACGACGCGTTGTTCGCCTTCACGGACGCCGCCGACCTCGCGGCCTGGATCGCGTCGGCGGAGTCCTCGGGCCAGGAGCACGACCTCTCCGACCACCCCGCCTGGCCGGTGGTCGTGAAGCTCTCGGTCGACGAGCTGACCCCGGAGGACGTGCAGCGCTACGACGTCGTCGGCGTCCCGGAGCTCGTCGCCGAGGACCCCGACACCTGGACCCTGGACGACCTCGCCGAGGTCGCCGCCATGTGCCGCTCGCTCGCCGACGTCTGCGACCTCGCGGTCGTGCACGAGGTCCTCGACGCGACGCCCGCCTTCGCGGCCCTGACCGCAGGCCCGCCGGCGTTCGCCGGGCGCGACGGCGCGGCGCTGTGGGCCGAGCTCGCCGAGGTGGTCGACGAGCGCTGGGACGAGGTCGTCGACGCGCTCGACGCGATGATCTCGAGCCCCGAGGTGGACGAGGAGCTGGCCGCCCGCCTCCGCGCGACCGCCACGCCGCCGGCCCCGGCGGGCGACCGGGACGCGGACCCCGAGGGCGAGCCCGCCGCGCCGTCCGAGGACGCGCAGAACGACGCCGAGGACCCGAGCGCGGTCGTCGACGACCCGCAGGACGCCGCCACATCCGGACCTCTGGCCGATGCGCCGGAGGAGCTGCGCGAGGACACCACCGGGGATTCGCTGCAGTCGGGTTTCGTCGACGAGGCCGAGGAGCCCCCGCCGGGCTTCTGGGAGGAGGTCGGCATCGACCCGATCGCGATCACCACCCCGGACGGCGAGGTGATCACGCTGCGGTGCTACCTCGACGACGAGCCCGTCTTCCTCGGCAGCGGCCGCCAGATCGACGTGTTCTCCTCGGCGCGCGCGCTGCGCACCTGGATCGCCGGGGAGGGCGCCGACGGCCACGACCTCGCCGACGTCTCGACCTGGGAGGAGGTCGTGTCCGCCGCGACCGGCGGCGACCTCGAGATCGAGATCGCGCCGGAGAACCGGTACGTGCTCGCCGGCCTGGGCGACGACCTCGGCGAGGGTCCCGACGTCGTCGACGCCGAGCAGCTCGAGCTCGCCGTCGAGCTGATCGTCGACGCCGCGACGTGGGCCGGCGACACCCGCACCCGCGAGGACCTCGCGCCCTCGGAGAGCCTCGGGTGGCTCGTGTCGTTCGTCGTGCGGCCGGACCCGACGCGCTTGACGCCGTCGCCGCCGTTCGACCGTGAGGCCGCCGCGTGGCGTGCTCTCGAGGACCGTTTCCTGGGGCGGCTGCGGCAGCACTGAACGCCAGCGCACATCTGGTGCTCCTGTGGTGGACCTCCGAGAGGAGCGCCATCACCCGGATGGGGTGGGCCCTTCGGGGGTGTTTACGCTTCGGCACCGCCGAGACCGTCCGCCCCCGAGGTCGGATCCGTCGCAGAGAAATGGGCGCCGCGTGATCGACAACAGCCAGACCGGATCCTTCGACCGCATGCGCAGCATGCTGGTCAGGGCCGCCGAGGTCCGCGACAGCGAGCAGCAGCAGATCTTCGACTCGCTCGACGAGATCCACGGCCGGCTGGCGGCGCTGGACGGCCTCGGCGCGATCCGCAAGCGTCTCTCCGACGTGCCCGACCGCACCGAGATGAGCGTGCTGGCCGAGCGTCTCGACGAGACCGTCGCGAAGATCGACGCCCAGGAGTCGTCGGTCTCGTCGCTCGCGCGTCTGGTCGAGGGCCTCGTGGACCGCGTGGCCGAGCGCCTCGCGACGCCGTTCGCGCAGATCGACGGACGCCTCGACGGCGTCAGCGGCCGCTTCGAGGGTGTCGCGGGCCGGATGGACGGCCTCGAGGACCGCATCTCCGGGCTGCACAAGCGCCTCGACGACCTCGACAACAAGCTCGACCGCCACGAGATGCGCCTCGACGGGCTCCCCTCGGCGGTGACCGGGCCGATGCGCGAGCGCGTCGACGCCGTCGACTCGGGCCTGCGCGACCGCCTCGACGACCTCGCCCGCGGGGTGTCCGAGGAGATCACCGGGACCCGCGAGGCCGCGCGCACCGACGCCACGACCACGCGGAACGAGACCACCACGCAGGTCGGCGAGCTGGCCGGACGTCTCGAGAAGCTGACGCAGCGTCTCGACCAGGTCGGCACGCGCCTCGACGGCGTCGAGTCCGGTCTCGGCGACCGCGTCGGCGCGCTGTCGACGTCGGTGGAGAACGGCCTGGACCGCCTCGACGGCACCCTGGTCAACCGCCCCGACCACGAGGCCGTCGTCGCCCTGGTCCGCCAGGCCAACGAGGAGTCCGAGCGACGCAACGCCGGCCACCTGGACGAGGCGATGGCGACGTTCGCCGAGATCATCCTCGGCCCCGGCGGCGGCTCCTCGGGCTCGATGCCCGCGCCGCGCCCGACCACGCGCCGCGGCTCGCGCAAGCCCTCGATCCGCGACGGCCAGAACAACGGCTCCGAGCTCCCGACCGAGAGCTCCAACGCCGAGAGCTGAGGGCTGGGCCCTGCTCCGGCGCCGAGGTCGGAGCAGCGAGGGACGCCCTGAGTGCGTGACACGCAGGCAAGGCGTCCCTCGCTCCGGCGTCCACCCGCCCGCCCCGCGTCCCGCGCCTGCACGAGGCGGCTACTGTCGCCCGCGATGAGCACCCGACGGATGCTCGCGACGGTCACGGCGGCCGTCGCGATCGGGCTGACCGCGCTGCCCGGGGCCGCGATGGCAGCCCCGGCGCTCCCCGCCGACGCGTCCTGCGAGTTCGGCACGGCGCCGGGGCCCCCGGTCGACGAGTCCGAGGCGCCGCAGCCCGGCCAGGCCGAGCCGAGGCCGCTGCCGGTCCCCGACCCGCCCGTCGGCGGTCCGGCGATGGGCGCCTGCGGCGACGTCGTCCCCGACGGCGCCCCGGCGGCGCCCCCGGTCGGCGTCGTGTCCTACGTCCTCGCCGACCTCGACTCGGGCGAGGTGCTCGCCGCCCGCAACCCTCATGCGCGGCTGCGCCCGGCGTCGCTGATGAAGACGCTGACCGGGCTGCTCGTGGCGCAGCGCCTGCCCCTCGACGAGACGATCACCGGCACCCAGGAGGACGCCGACCAGGAGGGCACGCGCGTCGGGATCGGCGCGGGCGGGCAGTACACGATCCGCCAGGTCTTCGACTCGATGATGATGGCGTCGGGCAACGACGCCGCCCACGCGCTGGCCGTGCGCCTCACCGGCAGCGTCCCCGCGACGGTCGACCTCATGAACACCACCGCCCGGCAGCTGGGCGCGCTGGACACCCGCGCGGCGACGCCCTCCGGGCTCGACGGGCCGGGCATGCAGACCTCGGCCTACGACCTCGCCTCGATCTTCCGCGTCGCGATGCGCGAGGAGCCGTTCGCCCAGGCGGTGGCCACGCGGGAGATCCCGTTCCCCGGTTTCGGCGCGAGCCCGCCCTTCGTCGTCGCCAACGACAACAAGCTGCTGACCAGCGGCTACGAGGGCTACATCGGCGGGAAGACCGGCTTCACCGACGACGCCCGGCACACCTTCATCGGGGCGGCGGAGCGCAACGGCCGGCGGCTCGTCGTCGTGCTGATGCGCGGCGAGCAGCGTCCGGTGCCGATGTACGAGCAGGCGAGGGCGCTGCTCGACCACGGCTTCGCCCTGCCCGATCTCCGGGGCGTCGGCACCCTCACCGACTCGAACCCCGCTGAGCCTGCGGAGCCGGGGACGACGAGCACGCCGGACCCCGACGCGGCCGCCCCCGAGTCCGGGGCCACCACCTCCTGGGGCACCCCCCTGCTGCTCCTCGCCGTTGTCACCGCCCTCGGCGGGGTCTTCGCCCTGCGCGCCGGTCGCCGCTGAGCGCAGGATCGGCGCCATGCCCGAGCCCCTGGGAGAGGCGTTCACGCGCCTCGCGGCCGCCCACCCCGAGCGACCGGCCGTCACCGACGACACCTCGAGCGCGACCTTCGCGCAGCTCGAGGCCCACGCCAACCGCTGGGCCCACGAGCTCGCCGGGCACGGGGTCGCCCCCGGCGACTTCGTCTCGATCGCGCTCCCGAACGTCGCGGAGCACTACGCGCTGACGATCGCGGCGTGGAAGCTCGGCGCGGTCCCGCAGCCGGTGTCGCACCGGCTCACGCCGGGCGAGCTGGCCGCCGTGCTCGACGTCGTGCGCCCGCCCGTGGTGGTCGGGCTCGCGCCCGGCAGCGACCCCGACCTCACGCCGGCGGGCACCACCGCCCTGCCGCTGGGGCACGTGCCCACCGGGCCGGACACCCCTCCCCCGCCCGCCCCGGCGCCGCCGGCCTGGAAGGCGCCGACATCGGGCGGGTCGACCGGGCGCCCGAAGGTCATCGTCGCCGGCGAGGCGGGGACGACCGAGTCGGCGATCGCCGGCCGCGCGCCGGTCTACCGCATCGAGCCCGACAGGACGTTCCTGTGCACGGCGCCGCTGTTCCACAACGCGCCGTACCTGTTCTCGCTGCTCGGGCTCATGACCGGCAACCACGTCGTGCTGATGGGGCGCTTCGACGCCGCCCGGGCCGTGGCGCTGGCCGCGGAGCACGCGGCGACCTGGATGTACGCGGTGCCGACGATGATGGGGCGGATCGTCCGGCTGCCCGACCTCCCGGAGCTGCCGGCGCTGCGCACCCTGTTCCACATCGGCGCGCCCTGCCCGCCCGCGGTGAAGCGGGCGGTCATCGACTGGCTCGGCGCCGACCGGGTGCTCGAGGGCTACGCCGCCACCGAGGCCCAGGCCCGCACGACGATCACCGGCCCGGAGTGGCTCGAGCACCCCGGCTCCGTGGGCCGCGTGACCGGCGGCGAGATCGAGGCGCGCCACCCCGACGACGGGCGTCCGTGCGCCGTGGGCGAGGTCGGCGAGCTGTGGCTGCGCCCCGAGCCGGGGCGCACGACCTACCGCTACCTCGGCGCCGAGCCGCGCACCCGGCCGGGCGGGTGGGAGTCGCTCGGCGACATGGGCTCGTTCGACGCCGACGGCTACCTCCACCTCGCCGACCGGGCGAGCGACATGATCGTCGTCGGCGGGCAGAACGTGTATCCCGCGGAGGTCGAGGCGGCGATCCTCTCCCACCCCGCGGTGATCTCGGCCGTCGTCGTCCCGGCGCCCGACGACGACCTGGGCTCCGTGGCCCACGCCGTCGTGCAGACCGATGGCTCGGCCGACGACGTCAGCGACGCCGACCTGGACGCCCACGTCGCCGCGCGGTTGTCCCCGGCCAAGCGGCCACGGGTGTGGCGACGCTCGGAGGGACCACTGCGCGACGACGCGGGCAAGGTCCGTCGGTCGGCGTTCCGTTGATCTACTCGTGCCCCGTCACCGGTACTGCAGCGTCCCGTCGTCGAGGTCGGCGGCGGGCAGGGTGTGGCGCTCCTCGGCGTACTCGTGCATGTGTGTCCACGGCGCACGGTCGCCCTGCTTGAACATCTTGTCCTGCGAGCGCATGACGTAGCCGGAGTTGAAGTTCTCCGGCTCCGACCACGGGCGGATCTCCATGTCCGCGTCCTCGGGCCGCAGGGTGGGGGTGACCGAGCGGGCCCCCCGGCTCTCCATCGTCGTCATGAGGCGGCAGATCAGGTCGCTGACGAGGTCGGCGCGCAGCGTCCAGCTGTGCCGGAAGTAGCCGAAGACGTAGGCCATGTTCGGGATGCCCGAGATCATGATCCCGCGCCAGGTGACCGTCTGCGAGACGTCGACGGGGTCGCCGTCCACGGTGAACGGGATGTCGCCGAGCGCACTGAGGTTGAACCCGGTGGCCGAGACGACGATGTCGGCCTCGAGCACGTCCCCCGACGAGGTCCGGATGCCGGTCTCGGTGAAGGTGTCGATGGTGTCGGTGACCACCGAGGCCCTGCCCTCGCTGATCGCGGTGAAGATGTCCCCGTCGGGGACCACCGCGATCCGCTGCTGCCACGGGCGGTAGCCCGGGTTGAAGTGCTTCTCGACCTCGTAGCCCTCGGGCAGGAGCGGGCGCATCTCGCCGAGCAGGAACTGGCGCGCCTCCTCCGGGGTCTCCTGGCACATCCGGGTCAGCTCGTTGAACTGCTCGATGTACGCCCGGCGGAGGATCTCGTGGGTCCACTCCTCCGGGATGTCGAGGGCGCGCAGCTGGATCGCCAGCTCGTGGGTCTTCGGCACGGCGGCGACGAACGTCGGCGTGCGCTGCAGCATCGTGACGTGGGCGGCCTTCTCCGCCATGGCCGGCACCACGGTGGCCGCCGTGGCCCCGCTGCCGATGACGACGACGCGCTTGCCCTCCCAGTCGAGGTCCTGCGGCCACGTCTGCGGGTGGGCGATGACGCCCTTGAAGCTCTCCATCCCCGGCCACTCGGGGCGATGGGGGTCCGTGTGGTTGTAGTAGCCCTGGCACATCCAGAGGAAGCCGCAGGTCATCTGCAGCGTCTCGCCGGTGTCCTCGCGGTGCACGTCGAGGGTCCACCGCTGCTCCTGGGACGACCAGCTCGCCGCCGTCACCGCGTGCCGGTAGCGGATGACCGCTTTGAGGTCGTCCTCCTCGATGACCTCGTCGAGGTAGTTGGTGATCTCCTCGGAGGTCGCGATCGACGGGCCGCGCCACGGCTTGTGGGCGTAGCCGTAGGTGAACAGGTCGGAGTCCGAGCGGGCGCCGGGGAAGCGGTGGGTCCACCACGTCCCGCCCCGGCCGGGCAGCTTCTCGAGGATGGCGAACGTCTTGTCGGGGAAGCGCTCACGCAGGTGGTGTCCGGCGTCGATGCCGGAGACGCCGGCGCCGATGACGAGGACGTCGACGTGCTCCGTGCGTTCGGGGCCGGCGGTCCCCCCGGCGTCACCCGCGGGGCGGGTCTCGGTGATGGTCATGGGTCCTCCTTCGTGTCGGGGCGGCTCAGGCGGAGACGGTCGGACTCAGGGCGGGCCGCAGCACGGCGACGGCGTCGTCGATCACCACGCCGGCGGACGGCGTCGCGCCGAGCGTCCAGAGGAAGCCGTGGATCATGCCGTCGAAGCGCTTGGACGTCACGGAGTTGCCGGCCGCCTCGAGCCTGCGGGCGTAGGCCTCGCCCTCGTCGCGCAGCGGGTCGAACTCGGCGGTGGCGACGAACGCCGGCGGCAGCCCGGAGAGGTCGGCCGCGCGCAGCGGGAACGTGTACGGGTCGTCGGCCGGGTCGGTGGCACCGAGGTAGTGCGCCCAGAACCACTGCATCGTGGCGCGCCCGAGCAGGTAGCCCTCGCCGTTGTCGTTGATCGAGGGGCTGGTCCAGTCGAAGTCGACGACCGGGTAGAACAGCAGCTGGCACGCGATCGCCGGGCCGCCCCGGTCGCGGGCGGCGAGGCTCACCGCGGCGGCGAGGTGGCCGCCGGCCGAGTCGCCGCCGACCGCGAGGCGCGACGCGTCCACCCCGAGCTCCTCGGCGTGCTCCGCGACCCACACGGTCGCCGCGTAGCAGTCGTCGAACGCCGCGGGCTGCACGTGCTCGGGCGCGAGCCGGTAGTCGATCGACACCACGGTGACGTCGCCGGCGTTCGCGAGCTGGCGGCACGGCCGGTCCACGGTCTCGATGTCCCCGATGACCCAGCCGCCGCCGTGGAAGTAGACGAGCACGCCCCCGGAGCCGCCGCCGCTCGGGGTGTAGATCCGCGCGGGGATGTCGCCGTCGGGGCCGGGGATGGCCCGGTTCGACACCGTGCCGACCTCCTCGGGCGGCGGCTGCAGGTCGAGGAACGCGGCGGCGGCCTGACGGGCCTGCGGCACGGTCATGCACTCGATGGGCGGCATACCTGCGGCCACCAGCGCGTCGAGCAGGGCCTGGGCCTCGGGGTGGAGGGGCACGGAGTCTCCCGGTGGGTCGGGCGGAGGGGTCGACCGAGCGTGACCCGGGCCACACGGGCGGCGCTTGTGCGGCGGGGACGAAACCGCGGGCAGCCCTTGTCCCCGTCCCGTCTCCCGTCCCCTGGTCCTCCACTGGGCCGGACGAGTGCTGGTCCCGGTCCCCGACCGGCGGTTACGGTCCGAGGACGGCCGCCGTGGGCCGACGAGCGCACTCGGATGGTGGTGCAGGGTGGTGACGATCGAGCCGTCCCCCGTCCCGGAGGACGCGGTCGCCACCGTCGCCGAGGTCGCCGACGCGCTCGCCCCGCGGCGCACCGAGGTCAGCGTGTCGATCAGCGACGTGCTCGCGACCCGCATCGACGAGCTGCGCGGCGACCCCGCCCTGCGCGACCTGCTCGGCGCCAGCGTCGAGGGCAACGTCGAGACGATCCTGCACGTGCTGCGCCACGACCTGGATCCGCGCGGCGTCGAGCCGCCGGCCGCGGCCGTCGCCTACGCCGAGCGGCTGGCGCAGCGCGGGGTCCCGGTCAACGCCCTGATCCGGGCCTACCGCGTCGGGCAGGCCCACCTCATGGAGTGGGCGTTCGCCGAGGCCGCGCGACGGCTCGGCGCCACGGCCGCGTCGCAGCGGATCGTGCTCGTGGTCATGGACTACGTCGACCACGTCACCCAGCACGTCGTGGCGGCCTACGAGGCCGAGCGCGACCGCACGCGCCGCAGCCGTCATGCCCTGCGCGTGGCGCGCGTGCGCGACGTCCTCGCCGGCCGCGCCCCCACCGGCCCCGACGACCGGCTCGCGGTCGAGTCGACGCTGGGCTACCGCTTCTCCGCGGTGCACCTCGGCCTCGTGGTGTGGCTGGAACCGGAGCCCCCCGACGGCACCTTCGCCGCTCTCGAGCGCGTCGCGCTGGACCTGGGGACCGCGCTCGAGGCCGCGGGCCGCCCGCTCGTGGTCCCGTGGGACGCCGCCAGCGTGCTGGCGTGGCTGCCGTGCCGCAACGACACCGCCCCGTCGCGCGAGGTCGTCGCCCGCGCCGTCGCCCGGCACGGCGACGCGGTGCGCGTGGCGTGCGGATCGCCCACCCCCGGCCCCGACGGCTTCCGTACCACGCACGACCAGGCCCGGCGGGCCCGTGACGTCGCGCTGGCGTCCGGGGAGGGCGCGCCGCCGGTGACCCTGTTCGACGAGGTGGGGGCGGTGGCGCTGCTGTGCGCCGACGCCGAGGGCGCCCGGGCGTGGGTGCGGCGGGTGCTCGGCGCGCTCGCCGAGCCCGAGCCCGCCACCGCCCGTCTGCGCGAGACCCTGCAGGTCTTCCTCGCCACCGGCGGCAGCCTCGCCACCACGGCGCGGCGGCTCCAGGTCCACCGCAACACGGTCAAGTACCGGGTGGGCCGCGCGTACGAGGTCCGGGGCCGGCCGCTGGGCAGCTCCGACCACGACCGCCTCGACGTCGAGCTCGCGCTGCGCGCGTGCGTGTGGCTGGGCCCGCCCGCAGCCCCTGCTGATTAGCCCCGCCGACTAGTTCATACGGCCGGCTAGCCTTCGCGGTCGCGCCGGCTCCGGCCCAGCCCCAGGCCGAGCACGCCGAGCAGGGCGCCCGCCCCGAGCAGACCTGCGGTGGCGCGGGGGCCGGGCGTGCGACTGACGGTGATGGCCGGCCGGACGATCACCGGCGCGGGCTCCGGCAGCTCCTCACGCTCGTTCTCCTTGAGCGTGGCCGCCCAGGCGGTGACGAAGAGGATGAAGCGTGAGACGAAGTTGGCGAACACCAGCAGACCGATGATGGGACCGAACGCGGCGCCGGCGGGCGAGTTGGTGACGCTCGAGATGTAGACGGTCATGATCTGCTGGA
Source organism: Actinomycetospora sp. NBC_00405 (assembly GCF_036044095.1). Lineage (NCBI taxonomy): Bacteria > Bacillati > Actinomycetota > Actinomycetes > Pseudonocardiales > Pseudonocardiaceae > Actinomycetospora > Actinomycetospora sp. NBC_00405. The sequence continues at coordinate 5,099,463 of NZ_CP107938.1, read as the reverse complement.
GGATCACGAACCCGACCGCGGCGAACAGGGCGGCGCGGACCGCCGAGCGCAGCGTCACCGGCTCGCGCGGCAGCCGGGCGATGACCCAGAGGAACACCAGCCAGTTCGCGGCGAGGGTGACCACCAGGCCGGCGAGGAAGAACAGGAACTGCGCCCAGGTCTCGTCGCCGAGGCCCAGGAACTCGAGGATCGTCGACGAGAGCCCGGTGCCGACCCCGGTGATGGCGAACGAGAGCCCGAAGGCGAGCCCGAGCCCGAGCATGGCGAGCAGGTCGCTGCCGTAGCGCTTGACGATCGACGGGGGCTCGCCGCGCTGGTCCCACTGCTCGGAGAGCGCCTCGCGCAGGTTGCTCATCCACCCGAGCCCGGAGAACAGGGCGCCGAGCAGACCGATGATGCCGACCGCGTTGCGCTGCGCGATGGCCTGGTCGATGACCGAGTTCAGCAGGTCGCCGAGCCCCGGCGGCACCGCGGCCGTGATGGCGTTCTGGATCTCGGTCAGCAGCGCCTGGTTGTTCGCCAGCACGAACGCCGCGGCCGCGAACGCGACCATGAGCAGCGGGACGAGCGCGAGGATCGAGAAGAAGGTGATCGCCGCGGCGTAGTGGTCACCGTGCTTCTCGGTGTACCGGGTGGCGGCGCGGATCAGGTGGTCGAGCCAGGGGTACTTCGCGCGCAGCTTCTCCAGCTGCGTCGGCTCGGTCGTCCCGGAACCGTTCGTGTCGGTCGTGCTGGCGGCGCTCGTCATCGCTGCGCGTCGTCCTCTCGCGGTCCCCGACTCCCCGCGGGCCGACCGGCCCGCGCGGGGACCGACTACCCCGCGTCGTCGACCCTCACGCGCCGTTCACGCAGGTGCGCCGCCTCCGTACGGCTCCGGGTCGAACGTCCCGTTGCGCACGCGGAAGGACCGGGCGGTGCCCGGCCAGAGGAGCGTCAACCGCCCGCTGGTCTCGTCGACGTACCAGCTGGCGCACCCGCCCTGCAGCCAGACCGTGTCCTCGCTCATCGCGTCGATCTCGCGGGTGTAGGCCTCCTCGGCCTCGGCGGTGACCTCCAGCGAGGTCCCGGGCCGGGTCCGCAGGTGGTCGAGCGCGCCGAGGACGTGGTCGATCTGCGTCTCGATCATGTACACGGCCGAGTTGTGGCCGAGGCTCGCGTTCGGCCCGTTGATCACGAACATGTTGGGGAAGCCGTGCACGGCGGTGGAGGCGTGCGCGGTCATCCCGTCGGCCCACCGCTGCGCGAGCAGGCCGTGGCGTCCCTCGATGCGCTGCGCGAACGGCAGCCGCGTCGTCCAGAAGCCGGTGGCGAGGACGAGGGCGTCGACGCGGTGGTGGGCGCCTGAGGCCGCGATCGCCGTCGACTTCTCGACGCGGGCGAGCGCGCTGGGCTCCAGCGTGACGTCGTCGCGGCGCAGCGCCGGGTAGAGGTCGTCGGAGATGACGATGCGCTTGCACCCGATCTCGTAGTCGGGGGTCAGGCGGGCGCGGAGCTCCGGGTCCGGCACCTGGGTGGCGAGGTGCTGGAGGGCTCGGTCGCGGAGCCGGTCGATGTCCGGGCGCACCCGCCGGCGCGCGTCGATCGCCCGCTCGGCCTCGTCGAAGAGCTCCTCGCGCAGCGCCCGCTCCGCGCCCGGGTCGAGGGCGAAGCCGCGCCGCTCCTGCGTGGTGTAGGCGCGGTCGCCGCGCGGCACCACCCACGGCGGCGTGCGCTGGAAGACCACGAGCCCGGCGGCCCGCCCGGCCAGCGCGGGCACGATCTGGGCCGCCGAGGCGCCCGTCCCCACGACGCCGACGTGCTTGCCCGCGAGGTCCGCGCCCCCGTCCCAGCGCGCGGAGTGGAACACCGGCCCCGCGAAGTCGGACAGGCCGGGGATCTCGGGGATCCGAGGCTCGGAGAGGCGACCCGCGGCCACGGCCAGCACCCGCGCGCGGTAGGTGCCCGCCGACGTCTCGATCCGCCACCGCGTCCCGTCCCACCGCGCGTGCTGCATCTCCGCGCCCAGGCGCAGGTGGGGGTCCAGGCCCTCGTCACGGGCGCATTCGCGCAGGTAGCCGTGGATCTCGTCGCCCGGCGCGAAGACGCGCGACCAGTCGGGCTTGGGCCGGAAGGAGAACGAGTAGAGGTGCGACGGGACGTCGCAGGCGACGCCGGGGTAGCGGTTGTCGCGCCACGTGCCGCCGACGCCGTGGGCGCGCTCGAGGATGACGAACGACTCCCGCCGCCGGCGGGCGAGCCGGATCCCGAGACCGATCCCCGCGAAGCCCGCGCCGATGATCGCGACGTCGACATCGGTCGTCGAGCTGGTCACGGGGTGCCTCCCCGCAGCACCGCCACTCGGTCCGCCGGCGGGTCGCCGTAGACGGTCGTGCGCTGGCGCGGCGTCCGCCCGAGGTCGGCGGCGAGCGCCTCGACCTCGGCGAGGGTCAGCGCCCGGCCCGCCTCGGCGCCGGCGGACGGGTCGAGGACGCCGTCGAGCAGCAGCCCGCCGACGTCGTCGGCACCTCCGCGCAGGACGGCCTCGGTGAGCCCCGGACCGAACTTGGGCCAGGCGGCCTGCACGTGCGCGATCCGCCCGTGCAGCAGCAGCCGCGTGACGGCGTAGAGGGCGCGGGTCTCGCGGGTGGTGTCAGCGTGGGGGCCATGCTGACGTTCAAGGTCAGGAAATCCACCCGGTGGCAGGGCTTCCGGCGGGATCGGCATGGCGATCATCTCGGTGAACCCGCCGGTGCGGTCCTGGATGGCGGCCAGGGTGCGCAGGTGGGCGACCTGGTCGGCGGGGGTCTCGACGTGGCCGTAGACCATCGTCGCCGTCGACCGCAGGCCCACCTCGTGGGCGGTGGTGATCAGCTCGATCCAGCGGGCGGCGGGGATGTCGGTGCCGCCGGTGAGCCGCGCGCGGATGTCGTCGTCGAGGATGCGTGCCGCCGTCCCCGGCACCGACCCGAGCCCGGCGTCGCGTGCGGTCTCGAGGAACTCCCGCGGCGAGAGGCCGAGGCGGGCGGCGCCGTCGGCGACCTCGGCGGGCCGGAAGCCGTGGACGTGCAGCGGCGCGCTGCCCGTGATCAGCGCGAGCAGGTCGAGCTGCCCGCGGTCCGGGGCGTCGGGGGGCAGCGGGCCCTGCACGCACACCTCGGTGGCCCCGAGCGCCCAGGCCTCGTCCGCGAGGGCGGCGGCGTGCTCGGGGTCGCGGACGACCGCGGTGTCGAGGTTGCGGTTGGCGACGAACGTCAGCTGGTCGCCGACCACCTCGCGCCGCACCTCGTCGGCGAGCTCCGCCAGGGCCTCGAGCTCCTCGCCGTCGGCGGCGAGCAGGTCGACGTAGGCCTCGTCGGACAGGCCGGCAGGGTCGTTCTCCGCGCGGGCGAGGGCGGAGCGGGCGGGAGCGGTCATCGGGCGGCGGTCATCGGGCGGGGGCAGGGCTCACGCTCGCGGGCGAGCCCGCGCTGGTCGGCCAGGGCGATCACGGGGTCGACGAGGTCGGGGTGCAGCCAGGTGTTCGGGTCGCGCACGTAGCGGGGGTAGATCGTGAGCCGCGGGGCCAGGGTGAACCCGGCCGACGCCGTGACCCGGCGCAGCGCGTCGAGACCCGGCCAGGGGCGCTCGGGGTTGACGTGGTCCGGGGTCACCGGCGACACCCCGCCCCAGTCGTCGATCCCGGCGCGCAGCAGCAGCGCCTGGTCCTGGGCCGCGCTGGCCGAGTCGTCCAGGTCGCCGGCGAGGTTCGGCGGCGCCTGGACGCTGACCCCGAGTGGCATGATCATCCTTGCGACGGCCACCGCGGCGACGAACGCGTCGAACTCGGCATCGGGCTCGCCGCGCATCGCGGTGTCGGGCTTGGCGCGGAAGTTCTGGACGATCACTTCCTGCACGTGCCCCCCGCGCCGCGCGGACTCGGCGAGCAGCAGCAGCGACTGGGCGCGCTCGGCGCGGTGCTCGCCGATGCCGACGAGGATCCCGGTGGTGAACGGCACCCGCGCGCGGCCGGCGTCGTCGATCACCCGGCGGCGCAGGGCGGGCTCCTTGTCGGGCGAGCCGAAGTGCGCCCCGCCCGGCTGGGACCAGAGCCGGGTCGCGGTGGTCTCGAGCATCATCCCCATCGACGGCGACACCGACCGCAGCCGCTGGAGCTCGAGGAGGTCCATGACGCCGGGGTTGAGGTGCGGCAGCAGCCCGGTCTCCTGGAGGACCGCTTCTGCACTCTTGTAGACGTGGTCGAGCGTGGAGGTGAGGTCCCGCGCGCCGAGCCAGTCCCGGGCGGCCGCCCAGCGGGCCTCGGGGCGGTCGCCGAGGGTGAACAACACCTCGGTGCAGCCCTGCTCGGCGCCGGCGCGGGCGATCTCGAGGACCTCGTCGCGCTCGAGGTAGGCCGCCGGGAGGCGCCCGGGCACCGTGGCGAACGTGCAGTAGTGGCACCGGTCCTGGCACAGGCGGGTCAGCGGGACGAAGACCTTGGGGCTGTACGTGACGACGCCCGCCCGGCCCTCGCCCGCGAGGTGCTCGTCGCGGCGCGCGGCCGCGGCCGCCAGCAGGACCTCGAGCTCCTCGCCCCGCGCCGCGAGCGCGATCGTGGCGTCGGCGAGGGTCGGGGCGTCCGTCGCCAGGCGCTCGAGCGCCGCCCGCACCTCGGCGCGCGAGGGCTCCGCCGGCTCGTCCAGCTCGACCAGCGCGGGCGGCGGCACCGCCGGATGTCCGAGATCGGCCACGTCCCGAACCTACGCCGCGACCCGCCCGCACGCCCACGACCGCACGTGGGTCTGGACACGGCGCGTGCAAGCCCTGCGTCCACGCTTGCACTGGGTGCCAGGAAATCCGCGTCGATCACGGGCTGCCCGCCGGCGGGGCGTGGTCCAGGGTGGGCGGGTGGACGCCCGGAGCCGTGCGCTCGCCGCGCTGTGCGCCACCGAGATCGTCAGCTGGGGCGTCCTCTACTACGCGTTCCCGGTGCTCGTGGGGACGATCAGCGCGGACACGGGCTGGTCGGTCGGCGCGGCAACCGGGGCGTTCTCCGTCGGTGCCCTGATCTCGGCCGGCGCCGGGATCGTCGTCGGCCGGCTGATCGACCGCCGCGGCCCGCGCCTGGTGATGACGACGGGGTCGGTGATCGGCGTCCTCGCCACCCTCGCGATCGCCGCGGCCCCGACCCTGCCGCTCTTCTACGCGGCGTGGGCGGTGGCCGGCCTCGCGCAGGCCGCGACCTTCTATCCGCCGGCGTTCGCCGCGATCACCGGCTGGTACGGCGAACAACGGGTGCACGCGCTCACCACGCTGACCCTCGTCGCCGGGTTCTCCAGCACCGTCTTCGCCCCGCTCACCGCCGCGCTCGTCGGGCCGCTGGGCTGGCGCGGCACGTTCGTCGTGCTGGCCGGGATCCTCGCCGTCGTCACCGTCCCGCTGCACGCGCTGCTGCTCACGCCGCCGTGGCGCCCGCGCGAGCACGCGGGCGGCGAGGCGGACGGGCCGCAGACCGACGCCGAGCACGCCCGCACCGTCCTGCGCACCCCCCGCTTCGTCGCCGTCACCGTCGTCATGACCGCCGGCGCCTTCGGGCTCTACGCGACGACGATCAACCTCGTCCCGCTGCTCGAGGGACGCGGGCTCGACCTGGGCCTCGCCGCGCTCGCCCTCGGGCTCACCGGCGCCGGGCAGGTGCTCGGCCGGCTCGGCTTCGTGCCGCTGGTCCGCCGGACGGGGCCGAGGGCGCGGATCGCGATGTTGTTCACGCTCGGCGGGGTCGGTGTTGTCGCGCTGGCCCTCGTGCCGGGCCCGGCGCCGCTGCTCATCGCCTTCGCCGTCGTCGCCGGCGCCGGGCGCGGGCTGCACACCCTGCTGCAGGCCTCGACCGTCGCCGACCGCTGGGGCACCCGCGCCTTCGGCCGGATCAACGGTGTCTTCTCGGCGCCCGTCACGCTCGCGGTCGCGCTCGCGCCGGCCGGCGGGGTCGCCGTCGCCGGGCTCGCCGGCGGCTTCCCGGCCATGTTCCTGGTGCTCGGCCTGGCCACGCTGCTCGCGGCGGTCGTGGGCCTCGTGGTCTGACGAGCCGCTCGTGATCGTGGGGGATTTCCAGCCCCTATCGGCGTGCAGAATCGAATCGTCAGCTCAGGCCCCCAGGCTGGCACGTCAGAGCCTCGCGAGGTGCGCGGCCACGGCGGCGTCGAGGCGGGGGGTGTCCCCGGTCGCGAGCAGGTCGAGCAGCGCCCCCCGCAGGACGGCGAGCAGCAGGGCGCGCTCGGCCGGGTCGTCCACGTCCTGGTGCGCGGCCAGCAGGGCGTCCCAGTCGGCGACGGTCCGGGCCGCGAACCCCGCCCAGGGGGCGTCCGGGGCGGCGCCGACCGAGCGCGTGTAGGCCTCGAGCCACAGGCGCAACAGGGCGCGGTGCCCCGGCGCCGCCAGCCAGGCCCAGACGCGCGCGCCGACCGTCGCGAGGTCCGCAGGCCCGTCGCGCAGACCGTCGAGGACGGCGAGCTGGTCGGCACGCGAGCGGGCGAGCAGGGCGGCGATCAGCCCGTCCTTGCTGCCGAAGAGGAACAGCAGCACCCGGGGGCTCGACCCGATCGCCTCGGCCAGCGGTCGCAGCGACATCCCCGCCCACCCGTGCTCGAGCACCCAGGCGTACGCGGCCTCGAGCAGTTCCTGACGCCGCGCCGACCCCTCCGGCTCGCTCACGGGCACGTCCGTACCAGCCCTGCGTCCACGCTTGCACTCAACGCCAGGGGATCCACATCGTCAGTGTGCTTCACTGAAACAGGCGTTTCAGTGAGGAGGTCGACATGGGCGAGGTCACGATCCGGTCGATGGACCGGCCGGGGGACCTGGGATGGGTCCTGATGGCACACGGGGAGCTCTACGCCCGCGAGTACGACTGGACCACCGAGGCCGTGACGGCGCGGATCGTCGCCGACCACGCGGCGCACGGCCGGCCGGACCGCGACGCCGGGTGGATCGCCGAGCTCGACGGCCGGCGCGTCGGCAGCGTCCTGTGCGTCCGCGAGGACGAGCGCACCGCGCGCCTCCGGCTGCTTCTCGTCGACCCCGACGCCCGCGGCCACGGCCTCGGCCGGCAGCTCGTGACGTGCTGCATCGACTTCGCGCGCGACGCCGGCTACGCGCGCCTCGTGCTGTGGACCAACGAGCCGCTCGCCGCCGCCCGGCACCTCTACCTCGACGCCGGCTTCACGCTCACCGGCGAGGGGAGCCACCGCGAGTTCGGCGCCGAGGTGCTCGGCTAGTCCTACGCGCTCGACCTGACTCCCTGATCGCGCGCCTCACCCCTTGACCGTATCCCTCGGTCCTGTTCTTATATCAACCTAAGGGTTGTCCAACCGAGGAGATGATGATGAGGACCACCAATGCGGCCGCCGGCCCGACCACGACCCGCCCCCGGGCGGCCCGTTGGGCGCTCGGCGTGCTCCAGGTCCTGCTGGCCGCCCTGTACCTATTCTCCGCGTTCGGGAAGATCTCGCTCGACCCGATGGTCGTCGAGGGGTTCGCGATGATGGGGATCGGGCCGGGCCTGACGGTGACGATCGGTGTCATCGAGCTCGCCGCCGCGATCGGGCTGCTGATCCCCCGGCTCTCCGGCCTGGCCGCCACCGGGTGCGTCGTCCTCATGACCGGCGCCGTGATCAGCACCCTGGCCACGCTCGGCGGCGCGATGGTCCTCGTCCCCGCCGTCGTGCTGGTCTGCGTCGCGGTCGTGGCGTGGGTGCGGCGTCACGAGACCGTGGCGCTGGTCCGGGACCCGCGGGCGGCGCTGACCCGCTGACCCGCTGACCGACCCACCGACCAGCTGACCCAGCTGACCCAGCTGACCCGGCCGACCCGGCGGGTCAGGCGTCGGTGGCGGGGGAGCGCGGACGCACGGTGCCGTCGCCGGGGACGTCGGGCGTCGCGTCGCCCGGCTCCTCGTCGGCCCCCACGGTGGTCGTCCCGGCGACCGACTTCGGCTTCTCCCCCGGAGAGCCGTCCCCCGGAGACCCGTCCCCCGGTGACCCGTCCCCCCGAGACTCCGCCCCCGGAGCCGCGTCCCCGGCGCCCTCCTCGTGCTCGCCCGTGCGCCGGTCGATCTGCTCGCCGAAGTACCGCAGGATCTCCGCGATCACCGCCGCCACCGGCACGGCGAGGAACGCCCCGGCGATGCCGGCGAGGCTCGAGCCCGCCGTCACGGCCAGGATCACGAGCGCCGAGTTGAGCCCGAGGCCGCGGCCCTGGACCAGCGGCTGGAGCAGGTTCCCCTCCACCTGCTGCACGACGAGGATCAGGATCAGCACCCCGAGCGCCGTCGCCGGCCCCTGGATCACGAGCGCGATGAGCACGGCGAGCGCACCCGCCACCAGCGCCCCGATGATCGGGATGAACGCGCCGAAGAACGTCAGCACGGCCAGGGGCAGCGCCAGCGGGACACCGAAGACCACCAGGCCGATACCGATGAAGACCGCGTCGACGAAGCCGATGAGCGCCTGCGAGCGGATGAACCCGCCGAGGCGCAGCCAGCTGCGGGCGCCCATCTCGGCGAGGTGGTCCCCGGACGTCGGCCCCGCGGTGCGACGCACCCAGGGCAGGAACGTCGGGCCGTCCTTCACGAACAGGAACGCGAGCACCAGCGCGAGCACCGCGTTGATGACGCTGTTGGCCACGGTGGTGAGGCCGGTGAGGACACCGGTGGCGATCTGGCCCGCACTCTGCTGGAGGCGCTCGACGGCCGCCTGCACGTACCCGCCGATCTGGCTGGCGCCGAGGTTGAACGGCGGTCCCTGCAGCCAGCCCTGGATCTGCTGGATGCCGCCGACGGCCCCCTGCGCGATCTGCGGCGCCTGACCGGCCACGGACGGCGCGATGAGCGCCACGACCCCGCCGAGCACGGCCAGCCCCAGGATCAGCACCAGCGCCGTCGCCAGCGCGCCGGGGACCCGGCGGCGCCGCAGCCACGTGACCGGGGGCTCGACGATCGTCGCGATCACGAGCCCGAGGAACACCGGGAACACGATGTCCCAGAGCTGGATCAGGATGAGGCCGACGACCGTCAGCGCGGCGACGACGATGAGGAAGCGCAGGCTCCAGCGGGCGGTCCAGGCGAGTCCCTCGCCGATCAGGTGCCCACGGGTCGGGGCGTCCCCCCGTGCGAGGTCCCGGGAGGCGGGGGCCTCGTCCATGGAGCCGAGTCTGTCAGCGATGGGAGTCCTCCGGCGGCCGGTTGCGGGCGTGTGCGGGTGCCCGGCGGGCGCGCACGTTACCCCCGTTCGAGGACGGGGGTCCGGACGCACGCGGGCCCCTCTCCCGAGGTGGGAGAGGGGCCCGGGTGGGAGCAGATCGGGCGCTAGCCCATCGCCTTCTAGCCCGTCGCCTTCTAGCCCATCGCCTTCTAGCCCATCGCCTTCTAGCCCATCGCCTTCTAGCCCATCGCCTTCTAGCCCATCGCCTTCTGCAAGCCCTCGTCGATCGCGTCGAGGAAGTCCTGGGTGTTGAGGGACTTCGCGTCGCCGCCCACCAGCAGCGCCAGGTCCTTGGTCATCTTCCCGGACTCGATGGTCTGCACGCAGACGTCCTCGAGCTTCTGGGCGAACTCGACGAGCTCGTCGTTCTTGTCGAGGCGCCCGCGCTGGGCGAGGCCGCGCGACCACGCGAAGATCGAGGCGATCGGGTTGGTGGAGGTCTCCTCGCCCTGCTGGTGCTTGCGGAAGTGCCGCGTCACCGTGCCGTGGGCGGCCTCGGCCTCGACGGTGCCGTCGGAGGTCATGAGCACCGAGGTCATCATGCCCAGCGAGCCGAAGCCCTGCGCGACGATGTCGGACTGCACGTCGCCGTCGTAGTTCTTGCAGGCCCAGACGTAGCCGCCCTCGGACTTGATGGCCTGGGCCACCATGTCGTCGATCAGGCGGTGCTCGTAGGTGAGGCCCGCCTTCTCGAAATCGGCCTTGAACTCCGACTCGAAGATCTCCTGGAAGGTCTCGAGGAACATGCCGTCGTAGGCCTTGAGGATGGTGTTCTTCGTCGACATGTAGACCGGGTAGTTGCGGTCGAGGCCGTACTGCAGCGAGGCCCGCGCGAACTCCTCGATCGAGGCCTTGAAGTTGTACATGCCCATCGCGACGCCGCCGTCGACCGGGAACTCCGCGACCTTGTGCTCCTGGGCCTCGCCGTTCTCCGGCGTGTAGGTGATCGTCACCGTGCCCGGGCCCGGCACCTTGAAGTCCTGGGCGAGGTACTGGTCACCGTGCGCGTGGCGGCCGACGACGATCGGCTTCGTCCAGGACGGCACGTAGCGCGGGATGTTCTGGCAGACGATCGGCTCGCGGAAGATGACGCCGCCGAGGATGTTGCGGATCGTCCCGTTGGGCGAGCGGTACATGCGCTTGAGGCCGAACTCCTCGACCCGCGCCTCGTCCGGCGTGATCGTCGCGCACTTGACGCCGACGCCGTGACGCTTGATGGCGTGCGCGGCATCGACCGTGACCTGGTCGTCGGTCTCGTCGCGGTGCTCGATGCCGAGGTCGTAGTACTCGAGGTCGATGTCGAGGTACGGGTGGATCAGCTTGTCCTTGATGAACTGCCAGATGATCCGGGTCATCTCGTCACCGTCGAGCTCGACGACGGTGCCCTCTACCTTGATCTTCGCCACGGCTCGAATGCCCTCCTCGCGGGCGCCGACCACCGGCGCCGTCCGACCTGCCCGCACGCTATCAACGCAGCGAGTACCCGGAACGGGCGCGCGGGCCACGAGGGGCGGACGTCACCGTGTGGCGAGCGGTCCCCCGGTGATCGTGAGCGCCACGGCGATCACGACGAGCCCGAACAGGACGTAGGTGACGATGTCCACCCGGCGGCTGCGGACGGCGAGCAGGCCGGCCGCCGTGCGGGTCAGGCTCGCGCGCAGCGCCCCGGCGAGCAGCAGGGCGAGGCCCAGCTCGGTGGTGCCCTCGCGCCAGTGCTGCAGCGCGATGCGGCCGAACGCGAGGCCCACGACGAGCATCACCGCGAGGAACGGCAGGTGCGCGCGGACCTTGCGGATCATCTCGGCGCGCGTGGTGCGCGGGCGGGCGTGCCGTCCCGCCGTGGACGGGAGCACCTCGGTGGGGCTCTCGTCGGGCGGCGGCGCGGGCCGGCCCGTCGGCTGGGGTGCCGACGGCCGTCCCGGGCGCGGGGTCACGGCGGTCACCGCACGTTCACTCCGTCCCGCGCTCCGCGCGCTCGACGACGTTGGTGAGGAGCATGCCCCGCGTCATGGGGCCGACACCGCCCGGGACCGGCGCGAGGTACGAGGCGACCTCGGCCACCTCGGGGGCGACGTCCCCGACGAGGCCGTTCTCGCCCCGGGTGATGCCGACGTCGAGCACGGCGGCGCCGGGCTTGACCATGTCCGCGGTGACGAGGCCGGGCACGCCGGCCGCCGCCACGATCACGTCGGCGGCCCGGAGCTCGGCGGCCACGTCCTTGGTGCCGGTGTGGCACAGGGTGACGGTGGCGTTGACCGAGCGGAGGGTCAGCAGCAGGCCCAGCGGCCGCCCGACGGTGACGCCGCGGCCGAGGACGGTGACCTTCGCGCCGTTCAGCGGCACGTCGTAGCGGCGCAGCAGCTCCACCACCCCGCGCGGGGTGCACGGCAGCGGGCCCGGCTCCTGGAGCACGAGGCGCCCGAGGTTGGTCGGGTGCAGGCCGTCGGCGTCCTTGTCCGGGTCCATGCGCTCGAGGGCCGCGCCGGAGTCGAGCCCCTTCGGCAGGGGCAGCTGGACGATGTAGCCGGTGCACGCCGGATCGGCGTTGAGCTCGTCGATCACCTTCTCGACGTCGGCCTGCGTCGCGTCGGCGGGCAGGTCGCGGCGGATCGAGGTGATCCCGACCTTCGCGCAGTCGTTGTGCTTGGCCCGCACGTACGAGTGCGAGCCCGGGTCGTCGCCCACCAGGACGGTGGCGAGGCCGGGGGTCCGGCCCGCCGCGGTCAGCGCGGCGACCCGTCCGGAGAGCTCATCGAGGATCGACGCGAGGGTGGCCTTCCCGTCCAGCTTGGTCGCGGTCACGACCTCATGATGGCAGGTCGGCCGTGCGCTCCCGGTCGCCTCGCCGCCGCAGCGGCCACGGAGCGGCGGCCACGACCGCCGCGACCAGGGTGAGCAGCGCCCCGAGGACGGTCGTGACGCCCGGGGTCCCGGCGGCCGACGGCAGCACGAGGTCGAGGACGAGCGCGCCGACGACCTGGCCCGCCACGGCGCCGAGCGAGAGCAGCAGGACCCCGACCTGGCCGACCACCCACGCCCCGAGCCCGATGAAGATCGCGCCGAACGGGCCGCCGAGGTAGAGGTACCAGGCGCCCGGCAGCGGGTTCGGCGGCCCGAGGACGAGCACCGCGACGAGCGCGGCGAGCACCAGCGCGATCAGGCCGACGACGAAGTTGATCGTCGCTGCGGGGAGCACGGAGGCGACGAACGAGTCGCGCTCCCCGTCGCCGGTCTGGGTGCCCGCGCCACCCGCGGCCGCCGCGACCCGGCCGTTGAGCGCCTGCTGGGTGGCGATGGCGAGCCCGGCGGCGAGCGGGACCAGCGCCAGGGCGACGGGGGCGTCGGAGCTGATCGACGGGGCCACCGACAGCACCACGGCGCCGAGCATCAGCAGCGCCCCGACGACCCGCGGCGGCGTCGTGGCACGGGGTCCGGCCGGTCCGAGGCCGACGCGGTCGGCGACGAGCCCGCCGCTGGACTGGCCGGCGACGACCGCGACCGTGAAGAGCGCCGTACCCAGCACGTGCGCGGTGACGCCCTGGCCGGCGACCAGCAGCGCGCCACCCAGGCCGCCGAGCAGCTGCCAGGACCGCAGGGTGCCGCGCCGCCGCGCCGACCCCACGCGCCGCAGGCCCCGGCGGCCCGGGCGCAGGAGCGCCACGAGGATCAGCAGCAGCACCAGCCCGAGACCGAACGAGATGACCGCGGCGAGGATCCCGTCACCGAGCTCCGCGCCGAGCTCGGCGTTCACCCGCGCCTGCCCGACGATGAACATCCCGGTGACGAAGGCCCCGGCGAGGCCGACGAGGGTCCGCGAGCGCTGGGAAGCCACGGTCCGGGGACGGTAGTACCGCAGTGGGGCTCCTACCGGCCGAACTCCTCCTGGGCGGAGTGACGGAGCGACCACGCCCTGCGACAGGACCGGGGGTCGACGAGACGGGCTGTCGCCGTGTTCGCCGCGGCCACGCCGCCGGCGTACACCGCGTGCTGGACCATGCTCGTCACCAGCAGGCGACGCTCCCACCGCCAGGGCGGCGGGGTCTCGCCGAGCACCGGGAACAGGCCGAGGGCCATCGTCTGGCAGCCGACGAAGAAGGCCAGGCCCGGCCCGGGCTCGCGTCCGAGTACGCGCTGGAGGGCGACGTGGCCGACCCCGACCGCCGAGCCGTAGCCCCAGTGCACCAGCCAGAACAGGGTCTGCCGGCCCCGTGCGGAGCGCGGTGCCCAGCCGACCACGTGCTGCAGCAGCGTCGAGGCGGCGATGACGACGTGCTCGCTGTCGTCGTAGTCGAGGATCTCCTCGATCTCGTCGACACGGATGCCGTCGCGGCGGGCGTGGAGCTCACGGTGCAGCCGTGCCGTCAGGGCCATCGCCCCGGTGCCGACGGCCCCGCCCACCACGCCGCGCGCGACCTCACGCAGCACCGTCGCGCTCCCGCGCCGTGCGCCCATGGGCGTCAGCTTGCCCTGGATCGGTTCACGATGCGGGCGCAGAGGCTCTCTGTCGGCGTACCCCTCCGTTCGGGCGGTGCCGTAGAGGGCGTGGTGCGCCTCACACTTGTGAAGCACGGGGACGACACCGTGCGCCCACCCGTACCAACGGGACGGGTCGACCGACGGTGTCCCGGGCGACAACCCACGAAGGAGTGCGGATGACCACCATCGACGAGCAGTCCACCGCGGCACACGCGGCCCCGGACACCGGAGCCGAAGCGGCGGCCGCGGCCGGTGCCAACCCGGCACTGGTCGGCGTCCCGACATTCGTGATCGGCTCGGTGGCCCTGGGGCTCTACCTGGTCGGCTTCACCGGAGCGTCGAGCACCGCACTGGTGGGCTTGCTCCCGATCCTGTTCATGTGCACCGGGATCGGGCAGCTGGTGGCCACGGTCTGGTCGGTGCGCATCGGGGCCGGGGCACCGGCAGCCATCTTCGGCATCTTCACCGGGTTCTGGCTGAGCTTCGCCGTGCTGGCGACCTCGCTGGGCCAGGACTGGTTCGGGCCGACCTCCACCGACACCGCCGTCGCCACGGGCGCCCAGGAGACCTTCCTGCTCACCTGGCTGATCGGCATCGTCATCCTCACGGTGGCCTCGCTGCGCCTGCCCGCCATGTTCACCGTGCTGTTCGTCCTCATCGACGCGGCGCTGCTGCTGGTGCTGCTGGGGACCTCGAGCGGCTCGACGGGCCTGCTGTTCTTCGGCGGCATCGTGGTGTTCGCCTTCGCCCTGGTCGGCGTCTACATGTTCTTCGACGCCATGGGGCAGGCGACCGGCGGGAAGCCGATGCCGATGGGCAAGGCCCTCATCGGCGGCTGACCGACCCGCATACCCACGTACCGCGAGGGACGCCCTGACCGCCGGCGACGGCGTCGGGGCGTCCCTCGTCCTGCGTGCGGGGCTCACCGGAAGTCCCGGGAGCTCGAGGGCACGCGGAGCTCGAGGCGTTCGATGCGGTCGGCGACGAGGTTGACCACGGTCGGCGCGTCGTGGGCGCGCTCGACCCGGCCGCGGATCACGAGCGCCGCGCTGGTGCGGGCCACCACCCGGTGGCGCGCCCAGAGCCCCTCCGAGCAGACCACGTTGAGCATGCCGGTCTCGTCCTCGAGGTTGAGGAACGTCGTGCCGCCCGCGGTCGCGGGGCGCTGGCGGTGGGTGACCACCCCGCCGACCTCGATGCGCTCGCCCTCGGGCACGCGGGCGACCGCGCCGACCGAGTAGGCGCCGCGCTCCTCGAGCGCGTTGCGCAGGTGGGTCACCGGGTGGCTGTCGGGCGTGAGGCCGGTGGCCCAGACGTCGGCGACAGTGAGCTCCACCGCGCTCATCCCCGGCAGCGCTGGCGCCTCGAGACCCACGGCGGTGCCGGGCAGGCGGTCGTGACGCACACCGTCGCGCACCACCCCGACCCCGGCCGCCGCCGCCCCGGCCGCCCACAGCGCCTCGCGGCGCTCGAGCCCGAAGCAGCGCAGCGCCCCGGCGGTGGCCAGCGCCTCGACCTGCGCGGTGGGCAGCTCGGCGCGGCGGGCGAGGTCCGCGACGTCCCGGTAGGGGCCCTCCCGTTCCCGTTCCGCCACGATCCGGGCGGCCACCTCGTCCCCCATCCCGCGCACCCCGGCGAGACCGAGCCGCACCGCGACCCCGCCGGTGCTGTCCGGGTGCGGCTCCAGGCCCGGGGTGTCCGCGGAGACCAGGACGTCGGGGCCGAGCACCACCACCCCGTGGCGGCGGGCGTCGGCGGTGAGCGACTGGGGCGAGTAGAAGCCCATCGGCTGGGCGCGCAGGAGCGCCGCGCAGAAGGCGGCCGGGTAGTAGAACTTGTACCAGGCGCTGACGTAGACCAGCGACGCGAAGCTGATCGAGTGGCTCTCCGGGAAGCCGAAGTTGGCGAACGCCTTGGTCTTGCCGAAGATCGTGTCCGCGAGGTCCCCGGTGATCCCGTTGGCGGCCATCCCCTCGTAGAACCGCTCGCGCATCCGCTCGATCCGCTCGCTCGAGCGCTTGGCCGACAGCGCGCGTCGCAGCTCGTCGGCCTCGGCGGCGGAGAAGCCCGCGACGTCCACGGCGAGCTGCATGAGCTGCTCCTGGAACAGCGGCACCCCGAGCGTCTTCTCCAGGGCCGGCTCGCAGAGCGGGTGGTCGTAGACGATGCGCTCCAGGCCGTTGCGCCGCCGGATGTAGGGGTGCACCGAGCCGCCCTGGATGGGCCCGGGACGGATGAGCGCGACCTCGACCACCAGGTCGTAGAACTCCCGCGGCCGCAGGCGGGGCAGCGTGGCCATCTGCGCCCGGGACTCGACCTGGAACACGCCCACCGAGTCGCCCTCGGCGAGCATGGCGAACACCTTGTCGTCGGTGGCCTGCAGCTCGTGCAGCTTCACGCGGACGTCGTGGTGCTCGGCGACGAGGTCGGCGGCGTAGTGCAGCACCGAGAGCATGCCCAGGCCCAGCAGGTCGATCTTGACCAGCCCGACCGCCGCCGCGTCGTCCTTGTCCCACTGGATGACGCTGCGACCCGGCATCCGTCCCCACTCCACGGGCACCACCTGGTCGACCGGACGGTCGCAGATGACCATGCCGCCGGAGTGGATCCCCAGGTGGCGGGGGAAGCCCGCGATCTGCTCGGCGAGGGAGGCGACCGCCGCCGGCATCTCGGGCACCTGCCCCGCCAGCACTGCGCCCGTACCTCCGGCCGACGGCCCCCACCGGTCGATCTGCTTGCTCCACGCGTCCTGCTGACCCTGCGCGAAGCCCAGCGCGCGGGCCGCGTCACGCACCGCCGAGCGCGGCCGGTAGGTGATGACGTTGGCGACCTGCGCCGCGCGGTCGCGCCCATAGCGGGCGTAGACGTACTGGATGGCCTCCTCGCGGCGGTCGGACTCGATGTCGAGGTCGATGTCGGGATAGCCGTCGCGCTCCGGGGAGAGGAACCGCTCGAACAGCAGGTTCATCTCGACGGCGTCGACGTGGGTGATGCCCAGCGCGAAGCACACCGCCGAGTTCGCCGCCGACCCCCGTCCCTGACAGTAGATGTCATGATCGGAGCAGTACTTCACGATGTCGGCGACGATGAGGAAGTAGCCGGGGAAGCCCTGCTTCTCGATGACCCCGAGCTCGTGCTCGATCACCTCGAACGCCCGCGGCGAGCGCATCCGGTCGCCGTAGCGCAGCGCGGCCCCCATCCACGTCAGCCGGCGCAGCCAGCTCGCCTCGGTCTCGCCCTCGGGCACCGCGAACGGGGGCAGCTCGGGCGCCAGCAGGTCGAGGGAGAACGCGCACTCGCGACCCAGCTCCGCGGCGCGGGCGACGGCCTGCGGGTGGCGGGCGAAGCGGTCGGCCATCTCCGCCCCGGAGCGCAGGTGGGCCGGCCCCGGCGGCAGCCAGCCCTCGGCGTCGTCGAGGCTGCGCCGTGCCCGCACTGCCGCCAGCGCGGCCGCGAGCCGGGCGCGGTCGGGGGTGGCGTAGTGCGCGCCGGTGGTGGCCACCGTGCGCAGGCCGCGCCCCCGGGCGGCCCCCGCGGCGAGCCCCGCCAGCGCCGCGTTGCGCTCGGTGTCGTCCGGGAGGCCCTGGTCGGTGAGCTCGACCGCGATGTTCTCGGCGCCGAACAGGGCGACGAGACGGTCGAGCTCGCGGGCGGCGCCGACCGCCCCCTCCGCCGCCAGCGCCCGGCGCACCGATCCCTTGCGGCACCCCGTCAGCACCTGGACGTGGCCGCCGAGCGTCGCCGCGACCCGCTCGGCGTCGTAGACCGGGCGCCCCTTCTCCCCGTGGGTGTGCATCTGCCCCTCGGTGATCGCCCGCGAGATCGCCCGGTAGCCGTCCGGGTCGCGGGCGAGGACCAGCAGGTGGTCGCCCTCGGGATCGGGCACGCCGTTCTGCGGCGCGGACAGGCCCAGCGAGAGCTCGGCGCCGTAGACCGTCGGCACCCCCAGCTCCTGCGCGGCCTCGGCGAAGCGGACCACGCCGTACATGCCGTCGTGATCGGTGAGCGCGATCGCCTCCAGCCCCAGCCGCGCGGCCTCCTCGACCAGCTCCTCAGGGTGCGACGCGCCGTCGAGGAAGCTGAAGTTGGAGTGCACGTGCAGCTCGGCGTAGGGGACGGTGACGCCCGTCGGGCGCGTCCCCGCCGGCGACCGGTAGGGCGTGCGGTGCCGCGACCACGCCGGGCTGTCGCCCCCGTCGCCCGGGAAGTGCTCCTCGCGCGGCGGGCGGAGCGTGCCGGGGCCGTCGATCCGCTCGCTGTCGTCGAAGGCCAGGGGATCGCGGACGACGTCGTCCGGCGGCCAGGGGCCGATGTGCCCCTCGTGCGGCTCACCGTCCCTCCTGGCCGCGCTCCGCTGCGCCGCGTCGCCCTGGATCGCCTTCCGCGATCCGTTGCCCCGCCCCTGCAGGCTCGGCCCGTCGGAGGGGCGCCCCGACAGCAGGCGCTCCATCTCCGACCAGCTCACCGGCGGGTTGCCCCACCCCACGTCAGATCCCTCCCTCGGCGATGGTCCGGCTCCCCGGCGCTCCGCGTCCGTCAGTCATAGATCCCCTCCACCGCCCAGCGCTCGCCGCGGTGGACGAGCAGCAGCGCGCGTCCCACCGCGTCGGCGCCGGACGCCACCGGGTCGGGCGCGAGGTCGGCGGCCGGGTCGGGCTCCGGGTCGCGGCCCGCGGCGATCTCGTCGGCGTCGGTGGCGCACACGACCTGGATGCGCACGCTGCCCCCGGGCGCGGTCCGGGGGTCCCACCAGCGGCCGGGATCGGGCCACGGGCCGCCCCAGGCCCGGACCGGCGCGGTGGGCGCCGCCGGGTCGGTGCCGAGGGCCACGTGCGCGGGCGGCGCCGAGAGACGACCACGGGTGGCCCGGCGCACCGGGGCACCGTCGGCGTCGAGCACCCGCGCCGGCAGCGGCTCGGGCGGCACCCGGGCCGGCGACGGCGCCGTCAGCGCGCCGGGCCAGGGGGCCTGCGGATCGACGCCCGGGGTCTCGCGCTCGTCGCCCCACGGCACCAGCTGGATCCGCTCGCCCGGCCCCCGCCCGCCACCGGACACCCCGGTGAGCACCTCCTCGGGCCCGAGCAGGCCCTGGACCCGCACCAGGGCCCGACCGGCCCGCTCGTCGGCCACCCCGACCTCGCCCCAGAGCCCGAGCTGCAGCCGCCCCGCCTCGACGACCTCCTCCGGCACGAGGCGCAGCACCGTGAGCCCGCCGTCGGACCGCCCGGCCCCCTCTCCTCGACGCGACAGCCAGCCCTCGAGCTGCCAGCGGACGCGGTCGGCGGTGCCGTTCGGGGTCAGCGGCTCGGCGCAGCGCCACACGCGGGCCAGCTCGTCGCCCTCGGTGGTGCGGGCCTGCACCCCGAGCCGCGTGCACGCGAGCCCCGCCCGCCCCAGCGCCTCGTGCAGGCGTTCGGCGAGCGAGCGGGCGGCGAAGGCGGCGGCGTCGACGCGGTCGACCGGGGGATCGAGCGGGAGCTCCACGGTGAGCTCGTCGGGGATGCGGCGTCGCGAGGGCGGGCGCTCGTCGAGCCCGCGGGCCAGCCGGTGGGCCCGGACCGCGGCCGCGTCGAAGCGCGAGGCCACGTCGGTGGGCGACAGCTCGGCGAAGGCGCCCAACGTGCCGAGACCGAGACGGCGCAGCAGGCCGATCAGCTCCGCGCGGGCGGCGCTGGCGTCGTCGTCGGCACCCGCGGTGTCGGGCTCGACGCCCGGTTCGAGCTCGAGCTCGGTGACCGGCAGCGGCGCCAGGAACGCCGGACTCTCCCCCGCCGGCACCAGCAGCGAGCGACGCGCGGCGAGCCCGGCGGCGAACAGCCCGTCGGCCACCCCCACCTGGCACTCCACGCGAGCGCGCGCGGCGACGTGGTCGACCAGGCGCTCGGCCACGGTCTCCTCGCTGCCGAAGTACCGGGTGGGCCCACGCGCCGAGAGCGCGACCAGCCCCGGACGCACCACCTCCACGCCGGGCGCCAGCTCCTCGACCGCCGCGGCGACCGGCTCGAAACCCCGGGCGTCGCGCTCGGGATCGCGGGCGAGCACCGCGAGGTCGGGGCAGCGGGCCTGGGCCTCGCGGCGCCGCAGCCCCCGGCGCACCCCCTGCGCCCGCGCCGTCGCCGAGCAGGCCACGACCCGGTGCGACGCCAGGACCGCGGCGGGCCGCGCGGACGGCAGGCCGGCCTCGGCCGCGCCGGCCACCACCGGCCAGTCGGGACACCACAGCGCCAGGACCCGCGCGGGCGCGCTCATCCGACCGCCCCGATGCGCGTCGGCTCGTCCGGCACCGGGCGCGGGGGCCCCGTCAGCGGCGCCCCGATCGGCAGCTCGCCGTCCGGCGCGCACTCCCCGGCCGGCCCGGGCAGCAGCACCGGCACCTCCTGCTCGCCGGGGCGGCCGCGGGCGGCGCAACGCACGCGGACGCGCCGCGAGCGCAACCGTCCCGTGCCGTCGCCACCGAGCCCGGCCCACGCGCTGCCCTCGGCCCGCAGCTCGACCTCGGCGCCCGGCCACGTCCCCGGCGCGCCCACGGGGACCAGCACCGCCCCCCGCTGACGGACCCGGGCCCCGAGCCGCTGCCGATCGCCCGCCGGCCACCGCACCCCCGGCAGCGTGGTGTCGAGCACGACCACGTCCACCCCGTCGACCAGGGCGGCCACCACCGCCGCCGGCCGGGGACCAGGACGCGGCACCAGCGCCGTGCGCGAGAGGTCGAGCCCCGCCTCGGCGGCGGCCTGGATCCCCAGGTCCGGCAGGCCCACCAGCGCGCACCACGCCCCGCCCCGCGACGCCTCGGCCAGCAGCGCGAGCAGCAGCGACGTGGAGCCGCACACGGCCACCGCCGACCCGCGCCGCAGCCCGCCGCCGGGCAGGATCCCGGCCAGCGGGCCCGCCACCGGCAGCACCGCGCTGCCCTCGGTCTCGACCCGCGGCGCCCCCGTGACGGGCGCCGCCACCGACTCCGCCCCCGACTCCGCGACCGTCTCGACCACCGGCTCCTCCGCCGGCGCCGACCCTCGCCTGCTGCCCCGCCGACCCCGCAGCTCGGAGGCCCGCACCACCCCGAGCTCGGCCCACCGCCGCGACGGGGAACCCTGCTCGTCGAGCAACGACGACGCACCACCCATGAGCGCCTCCTCGAACACGTGTTCGAACGAGGAGAACGCTAACCCACACCCCCGACAACCGCCGAGCCCTGCGGGCCGGGATCACCCTGACCGGCGGTCAGGAGAACGAAGCACTTGGCGGGGACAGATCCGCTCCTCGCCGACGCAGCGGCCCACGGCTCGCCCCGCCGCCGCAGGACGGGCAGGCTCGGACCATGACCGAGCGCGTCCTCGTCACCGGAGCCGCCGGGCGGATCGGCGGCTACCTGCGGTCCCGCCTCGCCCGCCCCGGCCGCACCCTGCGCCTGCTCGACGTCGACACACCGCCCGATCAGGAGGCCGACGAGGAGGTCGTCACCGCCTCCGTCACCGACCTCGACGCGCTCGTCGCGGCGAGCGCGGGAGCCGACGCCGTCGTCCACCTCGGCGGGCACAGCGGCGAGGAGGCGTGGGACCACATCCTGGCCACCAACATCCACGGCACCTACGTCGTGTTCGAGGCCGCTCGCCGCGCCGGCGTACCGCGCGTCGTGTTCGCCAGCAGCAACCACGCCGCCGGCTTCCACCCCGCCGTCGACCCCGTGCCCGACGACCTCCCGCCCCGACCGGACACCTACTACGGCGTCGGCAAGGTGGCCGGCGAGGCGCTCGGCAGCCTGTACCACGACCGCTACGGCCTCGACGTGGTCTGCCTGCGGATCGGGACGTGCCGCGAGCGCCCCACGGACGCCCGCGGGCTGTCGACGT
Source organism: Actinomycetospora sp. NBC_00405 (assembly GCF_036044095.1). Taxonomy (NCBI): domain Bacteria; kingdom Bacillati; phylum Actinomycetota; class Actinomycetes; order Pseudonocardiales; family Pseudonocardiaceae; genus Actinomycetospora; species Actinomycetospora sp. NBC_00405. The sequence goes on along the minus strand of NZ_CP107938.1, from coordinate 5,077,925 downwards.
GGCTCTCGCCCGACGACTGCGGCCGGCTCGTCGAGGCGTCGCTGACCTGCCCGTCCCCGGGCTTCCGCATCGTCTGGGGCGTCTCGGCCAACACCCGTCGGCGGTGGGCGCTCGCCGGCGCGCACGAGATCGGCTACCGCCCGCAGGACGACGCCGAGGTGTTCGCCGACGAGGTGGACCGGCGTCCGGTCGACACCGACTCCTACGTGGGCGGCGAGTTCGCGGGCTCGTCCTTCGACGCCCCGGCCTGAGCCACGACGGCCTCCTCGATCCGGATGGCCTCCTCCATGAGCATGTCGGCCAGGCGCACCAGGAAGCCCTCGTCGAGGCCGTGCTCCCGCGCCCGGGCCGCGGCCTGACGCTCCACCTCGGCCGCCCGACCGGGCTGGAACACCGGCATCCCGACCTGCGCCTTGATCGCCCCGACGCGCTCGATGCAGCGCATCCGGTCGCGCACGAGGGCGAACAGGGCCTCGTCGATGCCGTCGAGCTCCGCGCGCAGCTCCCCGAGCCCCTCGGTCACGATTCCTCCTGGGATCGACCCACAGTGATGACGAGCCGGACGAGCCGACCTACGGTACCCCTCATGGCCCTGCCGACGGCTACGTTGCGTGCATCGCTGCCGTTCCTCCCCGTCGCCGCGGGCCTCTTCTGCATCCAGCTCGACTTCTTCTCGCTCGGCCTGGCCCTGCCGACGATCGCCGTCGACATGGGCACGACGGTGACGGACCTGCAGTGGCTGCTCAGCGGCTACATGATCGCCCTCGGCGCCGTGCTGATCCCGGCGGGGCGGCTCGGCGAGATGCTGGGGCGCCGCGAGGTGCTGCTCACCGGGATCGCGGTGTTCGGCCTGAGCTCGCTGGTGTGCGGGGTCGCGACGTCGGTGCCGGTGCTCATCGCCGCCCGCGCCGTGCAGGGCGTCGGCGCCGCACTGATCATGCTCGGCCAGCTCGCGGTGCAGAACGTCCTCCCGCCGCAGCAGTCGGCCGAGGGCTCCGGGGCCATGCTCACCTCGCTCATCTGCTTCGGCGGCATCGGGGTCGTGGCGGCCGCCGCGGTGATCGAGGCGGTCGGGCCGCGGCCGCCGACCTCGACCGGGCTGGCGCTGACCCTGCTCGCCGTCGCCGCCCTCCTCCTCGTCGCTGGCGTCGCGACCCTGATCAGCCAGTGGCCGCGTCACCGCGCTCCCCGAGCCGTGTCCGTCTGAGGAGAAGGAGGACGACCCGTGGTCAGTGCCGAGGCACAGCGCTTCGCCGACATGGTGCGACAGGCGCCGAGGATGGCCGAGCTCCCGCTCGCCGCCCAGCGCACGGCCGGCGAGCACGCCGAGGACCTCAGCGCGACGCCGGAGGGGATCACCTACGAGACCGTGGCCGACGGCGGCGTCGCCGGGGTGTGGGCGCAGGCGTCGGGACCCGCGCCCACCAGCACGGTGCTCTACCTCTTCGGGGGCGGGCACGTCATCACCTCGCCGACGTCACGGCACAAGTTCGCCGGCCACCTGGCCCGCGCGCTGGACGCCCGGGTCCTGCTGCTCGACTACCCGCTCGCGCCGGAGCACCCCTACCCGCAGGACGTGGACGCGGCGGTCCGGGCCGCGCGGTGGCTGCTCGAGCGGCAGCACGTCCCGGCGGACCGCCTCGTGCTCGTCGGTGAGTCGTCCGGCGGCGGCCTCGTCCTCGAGACGCTGCTGGCCGCCGCCCGTGCCGGGCTCCCGCGTCCGGCGTCGGCCTACCTGATGTCGCCCTGGGCGGACCTGACCTGCTCGTCCGCCTCGTTCGCCGCCCGCGGCGACGTCGACCTGGAGTGCAGCCACGAGAGCCTCACCCGGATGGCGGGCGAGTACCTCGACGGCCACGCCGCCACCGACCCGGCCGCCTCCCCCGTGCTCGCGGCGCCGGAGATCGTCGCGTCGGCGTGGCCGCCGCTGCTCGTGCAGGTCGGCAGCCACGAGGTGCTGCTCGACGACTCCCTGGCCGTGGCCCGCCTCGCGGCGCTGGCCGACGTGCCGGTCACCCTGGACGTCTGGTCGCAGATGCAGCACTTCTTCCAGCTCGGGGTCGGCGTCTACCCCGAGGCGGCCGCGGCGCTCGCCCGGGCGGGGACGTGGCTGCGCGAACTCAGGGGACCATCGGAGCGCGCCGGAGATCGGTAGGCAGCGCGACGAAGGAGCGCTGACTGCCGCTTCTCCTCGGCGCGAGCATCAGTGGGCGAAGTGGCGGGTGCCGGTGACGTACATGGTGACGCCGGCCTTGTTCGCGGCCTCGACGGTCAGCTCGTCGCGCACCGAGCCGCCGGGCTGGACGACGGCGGCGACGCCGGCCTCGGCGAGGACCTCGAACCCGTCCGGGAACGGGAAGAAGGCGTCGGAGGCGGCGACGGAGCCGGCGACGCGGTCGCCGCCCCGGGCCACGGCGAGCTTGGCCGCGTCGACGCGGTTGACCTGCCCCATGCCGACCCCGATCGTCGCGCCGTCGTGGGCGAGCAGGATCGCGTTCGACTTCACCGCGCGGCAGGCGCGCCAGGCGAACGCGAGGTCGGCGAGCTGCTCGGGCGACGCCGCCGCGCCGCAGGCCAGGGTCCAGTGGGCGGGGTCGTCGCCGGGGGCGTCGACGGCGTCGCGCTGCTGGAGCAGCAGGCCGCCGGAGATCGCCCGCTGCTCGGCGGGTGAGGGCGCCCAGGTGGCGGTGAGCACCCGGATGTTCTTCTTCCGGGCCAGGATCTCCACCGCGCCGTCGGCGTAGGACGGGGCGACGATCACCTCGGTGAAGATCTCGGAGACCGTCTCGGCCATCGCCGTCGAGACCTCGGTGTTGGCGGCGATGACCCCGCCGAACGCGCTGGTCGGGTCGCAGGCGTGGGCCCGGCGGTGCACCTCGGCGACGTCGGTGCCCACCGCGATCCCGCACGGGTTCGCGTGCTTGATGATCGCCACGCAGACCCCGTCGTGGTCGTGCGCGGCACGCCAGGCGGCGTCGGTGTCGACGTAGTTGTTGTACGACATCTCCTTGCCGTGCAGCTGCGTCGCGCCGGCGATGCCCGAGGTGTTCTCCGGGTCGCCGTAGAGCGCGGCGGCCTGGTGCGGGTTCTCCCCGTACCGGAGCACGGCGCGGCGCCGGGCGGTGGTGCCCACCCAGCCCGGGAACGGCGAGCCTTCCCCGTCGGGGGCGAGCACGTTGCCCATCCAGGACGCCACGGCGACGTCGTAGGACGCGGTGTGGCGGAACGCCTCGGCCGCGAGCGCCCGGCGGTCGGCCAGCGGGACGCCACCCTCGGCGGCCTGCTCGAGCACCCAGGCGTAGCGCGTCGGGTCGGTGACGACGGCGACCGACTCGTGGTTCTTCGCGGCCGCGCGGATCATCGCGGGACCGCCGATGTCGATCTGCTCGACGCAGTCGTCGGGCGATGCGCCGGAGGCGACGGTGGCGGTGAACGGGTAGAGGTTGACCACCAGCAGGTCGAACGGCGCGATGTCCAGCGACTCGAGCGCCTCGGTGTGCGTGGGCAGGCGGGTGTCCGCCAGCAGCCCGGCGTGCACCCGCGGATGCAGCGTCTTGACCCGCCCGTCGAGGCACTCGGGGAACCCGGTGACCTCCTCGACGCGCGTGACCGGCACGCCCGCATCGGCGATCCGTCCCGCGGTCGACCCGGTGGAGACGATCTCGACGCCGGCCGCGTGCAGCCCGGTGGCCAGGTCGAGCAGGCCGGCCTTGTCGAACACGCTGACCAGGGCGCGGCGGATCGGGCGGCGGCCGTCGGTGCCCGACCTGGCGGCGGCCTGGGACTCGGTGGCGGTCACGGAATTCTCACTCCTCGTCCGGTGACGGTGGCGCCGTGGCGGACGAGCGCCGCCACGGTCTCGACGAGCACGCGGCGCTCCACCACCTTGATGCGCTCGTGCAGCGTGTCCTCGGTGTCGTCCGGCTCCACGGTCACGGCCTCCTGCGCCAGCACGGGACCGGTGTCCACACCGGCGTCGACCAGGTGCACGGTCGCGCCGGTGACCTTCACGCCGTAGGCGACGGTGTCGCGCACCGGGTGCGCGCCCGGGAACGCCGGCAGCAGGGCGGGGTGGGTGTTGATCGTGCGGCCCCCGAACCGGGCCAGGAACGCCGTCCCCAGCAGCCGCGCGAACCCCGCCGACACGACGAGGTCCGGCTCCGCGGCGGCCACGGTGTCGGCCAGCGCCGCGTCCCACCCGGCGCGGTCGGCGTGCTCGGCCGGGGGGACGACGACGGTGTCGATACCCGCCGCCGTCGCGCGGTCGAGGGCCCCGACGGCCGAGCGGTCGGAGACGACGGCGACCACGCGCGCCGGGTACCCGTCGTCCTCGCCGGCGTCCAGCAGGGCCTGCAGGAGGCTCCCCGACCCGGAGGCCAGGACGACGACGCGGGCGGGCGCCGGCAGTCGCAGCCGGTGCTGCTCGGTGGTGGTCAGCGCTGCTCCCGGGCCGGGCGTGGATGTCGCCCACAGATTAGCCGCGGACGCCACCACCAGGACCGACGCCCTCGTCACCGCCGGTCCCGGCCGGGTCGGGCTCCTCGTCCGATGCCTCCTCGACGTCCCCGTCCGCTGCGTCGGTGACCTCGTCGAGCTCGGCGGCGACCTCCGGCGTCGGCGGGGGCGCCGTGGTCCTCGGGCGCCGCCGCACCGGGCGAGCGGCGGCCCCGCTGGTGCCGATCGGCACCGCGAGCAGGGCGACGACGAGGCCGGGGACGAGCACCCAGCCGAGCACCGCGAGCGTCACCAGGCCCGCGGGCACCGACACCGGGTCGAAGGGCCCCGCGCCCAGGCGCCCGCCGGACAGCGCGGCGGCGAGGCCGACCAGGACGGCGGCGGTCACGGCCGCGATGAGCACCGAGCGGACCCGCGTCGGGGCGTCGGGCGCGGTCGGCGAGAGCCGCCACCCCACCAGGCTGCCGACGGCGAGCGGGACGGCGAAGGCGAGACCGGCCCAGGTCGGGGGCGGGCTCTGCGGCAGGAGGGCCGCGAGCGGGATCGGCGGGAGCAGGCCGGAGGTGATCGCCATGGGTGTGGCCGACGCCGCGCCGATCGACACCCCGGGACCGATCAGCCAGCCCGTCGCCGCCACGACGGCGTTGGGCAGGTAGGCGGCGGTGAGCAGGGCCAGCCCGGCGCCGCTCCCGGCCTCGGGGGCGATGCCGAGGAACACGCCGCGGACTCCCGCGACGTCCGCCAGCAGGGCGGCGAGCAGCAGGGCCACGCCCGCCGTGAGCAGGCCCGCGGTGGCGAGGAGGCCGCCGCGCAGCCCGTGGCGGGCCCACGCCGGCAGGCGACGGGTCAGGGTCAGCACGCCGCACGGGCCCGCGACCCCGGCCAGCGCGGCCAGGCCCGCGAGCACGCCGCACGTGACGCCGGCGAGCCCCGGTGAGGCATCGACGACGTTCTCCGGGGTCAGCAGGGCGGCGGCGAGCACCCCGATCACGGCGTGCGCCGCGGCGGCGGTGGCCACGACGGGCACGAGGACGCCGTGCAGGGGCCGCGAGTCGCCCGGCCGTGCGCCCAGCCGCCGGACCGCGCCGCGGGCGACGCCCGCGACGAGGACGGCGAGCAGGATCGCGGGCGTCAGCGGCAGGACGCCGAGCGGGACACCGGTGACCTGCAGGGGCACGAGGTGCGCGACCAGCCACAGCGGGATGCCGACCGCCAGCGCCTGACCGAGGCCGGGTTCGCCGCCCGGCGTCGTGCCGGAGGCCAGCGCGGCGACCACGCCCGCGACCACCACCGCGACGCCGTAGCAGACCGCCGGCGCCAGCAGTGCCACGCGCGCGAGCACGGGGAGCCACGCCGACGTTCCGGTCGGCCGCGCCGGCGCCGCGGCGGCGGCACGACGGCCGCGCCGCGGGGGGTCGTGCGTCGGCGCCGTCACGCCTCCAGACCCTGTCAGCCGGGCGTCGTCGCACCCGGCTGCCACGCCGCGCGGGCGCCCCGGCGGCCGGAGCGAGGGTCACCCCGACTGCGTCCGGGGCAGCGAGGGCGTCCCTCGCTCCCTCCGTGACGCGCGGGACTCAGCGGGGCGAGCCCCACTCGCCGCGGCGGTCGTCGGACGACGAGGACTGCGGGCGGCCCGGGTCCTCGCCGGACTCGTGGGCGCCCCGGGACTCGCCCTGGGGAGGCTGCGGCGCGATGGGCCCGCCGGGGCTGCCCGAGGGGGCGCCCCAGCCGGTGGACGGGATGCCGTAGCCGGGGGTGGAGCTGCCGCCCCCGGGCGAGGCCCCGGCGGCCGAGGCCTGCGGAGTCCCCGACGGCAGGGTGTTCGACCCGGCCCCGTCGTGCGGGCCCGCGGACGACGAGCTGCCCGGGCCTGCGCCGTACGACGGGCCGCCGTCGCCGGAGCCGTAGGTGGAGAACCCGGCGGCGGGGGTGCCGGTGGGGCCCCCGCCCGACGTCGGGGTGACGGCGGTGCTGCCCGCCGACGCATCGGGAGCGTCGTCGCGGTCGGAGCGGGCGCCGGACGTGTCGCCGCCCGACGCGGAGGGGCCCTGCCCGGAGGCGGTGGCGCCGGGGACGACCTGGGTGGTGGCCGCCGCCGAGCCGACGGCCGGGGAGCCCGGGCCGCCGTAGCCCGCACCAACGGGACCCGAGGGCGGGCCCGCCGCCTGGCCGCCCTGACCGGGACCACCCTGACCGGGACCGCCCTGACCGGGCCCACCCGGACCGCGGGGGTTGGCGAACTGACCGGACCCCGGGCCGGTCTGCGGGCCGCCGTACCCGGGCGGTCCGCCCGGAGCCCCGCCCCAGGGACCACCGGGACCGGCGGCGTGGGCACCGGGCCCGCCGCCGCCCGCCGGCGCGCCGAACCCGGACGAGGCGGGACGCGACGCCGGCGCGTTGATCACACCGCTGGCGAAGAGCGCGGCGACCACCGAGGCGACCGCGGCGAGCACCGCGAGCACGACCTGCACGACGAGCAGCCCGTCGGCGTAGGCCAGCAGCGGGAGCATGGCGAGCGCGCCGGTGACGCCGACGACCGCGCCCGGCACCAGCGTCTGCGGGCCGCGCGGCAGGAGCGAGGCCGCCGTGAGCAGGCCGCCGGCGAGCACCAGCGGCAGGTAGAACAGCGACCCGAAGGCCGCGCTGAGGTCGGAGGCCACGCCCGACGCCTCGGCGGAGCCGAAGAAGGTCAGGATGTAGGCGAGCAGGGCGAGGATGCCGGCGCCGAGCGCCACGCCCTTCTCGGCACCCGAGGACGCCGTGGCGCCTGAGGCCCCGGACGCCGACGGGTTCGGTCCCGTGGAGGCGCCGGAGTCCGACGTCGTCGCGATCGTCGTGGTCGCCGCCGGGAAACCGCTCGACGACGGATACGACGGGGCCTGGCCGCCGGCACCCGGTCCGGCACCCCAGCCCTGCTGGGCGTGCTGGCCCTGCTGCCCCTGTTGGCCGTAGCCCTGCTGGGTGCCGTAACCGCCCTGACCGGGCGAGGCGTAGGGCTGGCCCTGCGCGGGCTGGGCCTGCCCCTGACCGGGCTGGCCCTGACCGGCGCCGGCCCAGGAGGACCCCCCGTACGGCGACGACGCGCCGTACGGCGAGCCGCCGCCGGAGCCCCAGCCGGGACCGGACGCGCCCTGCGGCCGCTGGCCGGACGGGCCGCCCGGGGGCGGGCCCTGGGTCGGTGAGCTCATGAGGTGTCCTCCCGGGACGACGACGTCAGCGGTGGAGCGGGCGGTCGGGCCGGGTGCTCAGCCCCGGCTGACCAGCGAGCGCGCGAGGTCGGCGGTCTCGGAGGGCGTCCTGCCCACCTTGACGCCGGCGGCCTCGAGCGCCTCCTTCTTGGCCTGCGCGGTCCCCGCCGAGCCGGAGACGATGGCACCGGCGTGGCCCATCGTCTTGCCCTCGGGAGCCGTGAACCCCGCAACGTAGCCGACGACGGGCTTCGTGACGTTGGCCTTCACGTAGTCGGCCGCACGCTCCTCGGCGTCGCCGCCGATCTCGCCGATCATCACGATGGCCTCGGTCTCGGGGTCCGCCTCGAACGCCTCGATGGCGTCGATGTGCGTCGTGCCGATCACCGGGTCGCCGCCGATGCCGATCGCCGTGGAGAAGCCGATCTCCCGGAGCTCGAACATCATCTGGTAGGTCAGCGTGCCCGACTTCGACACGAGGCCCATCTTGCCTGGGCCCGCGATGTTCGCCGGGATGATGCCGGCGTTCGACTTGCCGGGGCTGATGATGCCCGGGCAGTTCGGGCCGATGATCCGCGTGCGGTTGCCGTTGGCGCAGGCGTGCGCCCAGAACCAGGCCGAGTCGTGCACCGGGATGCCCTCGGTGATCACGACGGCGAGCCCGATGCCGGCGTCGATGGCCTCGACCGCGGCGTCCTTGGCGAACTTCGGCGGCACGAAGAGCACCGAGACGTCGGCCCCGGTCTCCTTCATGGCCTCCTCGACGCCGCCGAAGACCGGCACGTTCGTGCCCGTGATCTCCACGGTCGTGCCGGCCTTGCGGGCGTTGACGCCGCCGACGATCTTGGTGCCGGAGGCCAGCATCTTCGTCGCGTGCTTCATGCCCTCGGAGCCCGTGAGCCCCTGGACGATGACCTTGCTGTTCTCATCGAGGAAGATCGACATCTCAGGCTCCCGCCGCAGCCAGCTCGGCGGCCTTCGCGGCCGCGTCGTCCATGGTGTCCACCACCGTGACCAGGGGGTGGTTCGCCTCGGCGAGGATCCGGCGACCCTCGTCGACGTTGTTGCCGTCCAGGCGGACGACCAGCGGCTTGGCGGCGTCGTCACCCAGGATCTTCAGGGCCTCGACGATGCCGTTCGCGACCGCGTCGCACGCGGTGATGCCGCCGAAGACGTTGACGAACACGCTGCGCACGTCGTCGTCGCCGAGGATGACGTCCAGCCCGGCCGCCATGACCTCGGCGGACGCGCCGCCGCCGATGTCGAGGAAGTTGGCGGGCTTCATCCCGCCGTGCGCCTCGCCGGCGTAGGCGACGACGTCGAGCGTCGACATGACCAGCCCCGCGCCGTTGCCGATGATCCCGACCTGGCCGTCCTCGAGCTTGACGTAGTTGAGGCCCTTCTCCTTCGCCTTGGCCTCGAGCGCGTTCTGGCTGCGCTCGTCCACCAGCCCGGCGTGCTCGGAGTGCCGGAACTCGGCGTTCTCGTCGAGGGTGACCTTGCCGTCGAGCGCGATGATCCTGTCTTGCGGGTCGCGCACCAGGGGGTTGACCTCGACCAGCGTGGCGTCCTCGCCGACGAAGGTCTCCCAGAGCTTGACGATGACCTGGGCGGCCTCGTCGGCGACCTCGGCGGGCAGCTTGGCCTTGGCGACGATCTCGTCGGCCTTCGCGCGGTCGACGCCGGCGATCGCGTCGATCGGCACCCGGGCCAGCGCCTCGGGCCGCTCGACGGCGAGCTCCTCGATCTCCATGCCGCCCTCGGCCGACGCCATGGCCAGGAAGGTGCGGTTGGACCGGTCGAGGAGGAAGGAGAAGTAGTACTCCTCGGCGATGTCGCTGGCCTCGGTGACCAGGACCCGGTGGACGATGTGGCCCTTGATGTCGAGGCCGAGGATCGCCTCGGCCTTCTCCTTGGCCTCGGCCGGGTCCTTGGCGAGCTTGACGCCGCCGGCCTTCCCGCGACCGCCCGTCTTCACCTGCGCCTTGACCACCACCGCCGTGCCGATCTCCTGCGCAGCGCGCTCCGCCTCCGCGGCGGTGTCGACGGTGCGCCCGGGCAGCACCGGCACTCCGTGGGCGGCGAAGACGTCCTTCGCCTGGTACTCGTACAGGTCCACTCGTGAACTCTCCTCACCAACTCCCCGGCCGCCGCCGGTCGGCGGGCGCCGGGCGAGGTCGCGCGGCGCCCCTGGCGCCCACGATTCGACGGATGTGCGGCGACCCTATCCAGGCTGGTCGGCGCCGGTCGCCGTGACCGGGGCGACGCAGGACACACGACGCACCGCGCGGCGCGCTGAATCGTTCCGGAGTGCGTACGGGCCGGCGATCCGGGCACTGATCTTGATCGGTCTGGACCCAGGTCCAGGCGACAGGCAAGTGAACAGCGCCTAACGTCCACCTCATGGACGTGACGGGCGTCATGTCGACGGACGCGCAGCGGAGCGGGGGCGGATCCGAGCCGGACGCGCCGCCGGTCGACGCGGGCCCCCTGGCCTCGGTCGCGGGCGCCCTGTGGCGCGGCGTCACCTACGCGGCCCGCACGGTCGGGGTCCCCGCGGGCGTCCGCGGGCTGGCCGTCGAGCTCGCCTACACCGCCGTGCACCTCTCGCTCTACCCGTGGGGGCTGATCGACGAGGTGCTGCGCCCGGCGGGCACCTTCGTCCACCACCGCACCGACGACCTGAGCCCGTCGCAGCGGAGCCTCGTCGTCTCGGACATGGACGCGTCGACCACGCCGGTGCTCCTCGTGCACGGGATCGTCGACAACCGCTCGATCTTCGCGCTCCTCGCCCGCCAGCTGCGCCGTCGCGGGTTCGGCGTCGTGCACGCCGTCAACTTCAGCGTGCTCACCGCGTTCACCGGCGACATCCGCGAGGCCGCGCGGGAGCTCGGCCACCACGTCGAGCGCATCTGCGCGAGCACCGGGGCCGACCGCGTCCACATCGTCGGCCACTCGCTGGGCGGGCTGATGGCGCGCTACTACGTCCAGCGGCTCGGAGGCGACGCCCGCGTCGACACGCTGGTCACCCTGGGCACGCCGCACCGCGGCAGCCTCATCGCGCACTTCCTGCCGCCGACGCGGGTGCCGCAGCAGCTGTGCCCCGCCTCCGACCTCGTCCGCGAGCTCGAGGAGCCGGCGCCCGGGTGTCGCACCCACGTCGTCGCCGTGTGGAGCAAGCAGGACCAGCTGATCATCCCGCAGTCGCACGCCCGGCTCGAGCACCCGGACCTGCAGGTCACCGAGGTGACGCTCGAGCACGTCGGGCACCTGTCGATGACCATCGACCCCGAGGTCGTGCACCTCGTGAGCCGACTGCTCGCCCGTCGCCCCCTCCGCGCCGGGCGCGACCAGACCCGGTCGCTCGCCGGATGAACGGCCTCCCGCCAGGTCCGGACGGGTCGAACGGTGTCACCCGTCCCGGTGACGACCGCTCAGCGCGCCTGCCCGCACGCACGGCGTAGCGCCCCGCTCGAGGCACTCGTGTCGTTTGCCCGGGGCGTGACGTCCTGGCTACCTTCCGCTCGTCCTCATCACGGTCTGGTCACGAACGGCATACGGAACGACCCCGAACGTTCCCCAGGGCTCCCCCGGCCCGCGCCGCCGTGACGGACCCCGATCTGCGGGAAGGATGGTCTTGGCGAGTCACAGCTCCCCCCGCCCGCCGTCCGCGCCCCTCTTCGCTCTCGGTCTCACCCCGGCTCTCGCCGGCGGACCGTCGGGCCCGCGCTTCCCCGACCTCAGCGGCCTCGCCGGTGGTCTGCCCGGGCTCGGTGCCCGTGGTGGGCGCCGCGGTGGCGACGCCGCGGGCCTGGTCACCGGTGGGCGCGCACCGGGACCGCTCCCCACCCGTCCCGTCGGCCTCCGTCCGGGCCCGGCTCCGGCCCCCGCACGGCCCGCCGGCCGGCCCGCGGGCCCGCAAGGTGACGGCCGCCGTCCGCTGCCGTCCGACCCGCGCGAGCTCCCCCGCGAGCCGCGCCGGGCGCCCCAGCAGGCACCGCAGCGCCGTGACGTCGACCCCGGCCGAGGCCTGCGCCCCGCACCCCCCGCCGGGCGTGGCCCGTCACCGCTGCGCGGCCGCCTGGCCGTCGCCGCGGTCGCCGTGGGCGCCGTGGCCACCGCGGGGCACAGCCTCGCCGGCCTCGACGCGCTGAGCGAGGCGCCCACCACCGCCGAGCTGGCCCTCGCCGCCGACCGCGGGACCACGACCGACACCGAGTTGTCCCCCGCGGCCTCCTCGACGGGCCTCGACGCGGCCACCTCGAACGTCCTGCCCGTCACGGCGCCGGCCTCGTCCGCCGCCACGTCCTCTGCGACGTCCTCCGGCGAGGCGGACTCCGCCGAGGGCCCGGGTCAGGTCAGCGCGATCAGCAAGGCCGCCGAGCGGCGCGCCGCGCAGGCCCAGGCCGCCGCCGAGGCGGCCCGCCCCGACTTCGCCAAGCCGGCGGAGGGCCGCTTCACCTCGGGCTTCGGCGCCCGCTGGGGCTCGTCGCACCGCGGCATCGACATCGCCGGCCCGATCGGCACCCCGATCGTCTCGGTGGCCGACGGCACCGTCGTCGAGTCGGGCCCGGCCAGCGGCTTCGGGATGTGGGTCAAGGTCGAGCTCGACGACGGCACGATCAACGTCTACGGCCACGTGAACCGCTCCTACGTGCGGGAGGGCCAGCAGGTCCGGGCCGGCGAGGAGATCGCCGAGATCGGCAACCGCGGCCGCTCCACCGGCCCGCACCTGCACTTCGAGGTCTGGACCGACGGCGAGAACAAGATCAACCCGCTGCCGTGGCTCGCCGAGCGCGGCATCTCGCTGGGATCCCAACAGGACTAGTCCGCTCCCCCGTAAGACGACCAGGGCCCCGCAGCGCACCGCGCTCCGGGGCCCTCGTCGTTCCCGGCCCGGCGAGGCGCACCCAGGCGGGTCTCCGGTCGCGCCGCCGGTCCCGGCGAAGGGCGACCCTCGCCGCTCTAGCCGCGCGAAGGTGCCCTTCGGCCGAAACGGACGCGCGCGCGGACCGGCGGCCGGGCGGGCGGGGAGGTGGTGGGGCGCTACAGCTTCGTGAGCGGCACGCCGCCGATGAGCATGAGCCGCACGGTGCCCGAGGACCCGAAGTCGATGGTGGCCGTGGCCCGCGAGCCGACGCCGTCGACGGTGGTGACCGTGCCGAGGCCGTACTTGTCGTGGCTGACGCGGTCGCCGACGTCCAGCGAGATCGTCGGCGCCTCCTTCCAGTCCGGCCGCATCGGCGACGGGCGGGACGGGCGCCCGCTGACGTCGGTGCCGGGGCTCGCCCAGCGCCCGGAGCCGAACCGCGTGCGGCCCACCGGGGACGATCGCTCGAAGGTCGGCTCGACGCGCCGCCACTCCCACACGTCGGCGGGCACCTCGTCGAGGAACCGCGACGGCGGGTTGGCCTGGGGCTGCCCGTAGGCCGAGCGCATCACCGCGCGCGAGAGGTAGAGCCGCTGCTGGGCGCGGGTGATGCCGACGTAGGCGAGGCGGCGCTCCTCGGAGAGCTCCGCGGGGTCGGCCAGGGCCCGTGAGTGCGGGAAGATGCCGTCCTCCCAGCCGGTGGCGAATACGACCGGGAACTCGAGGCCCTTCGCGGTGTGCAGCGTCATCAGCGTGACCACGCCGTCGCCGCCGTCGGGGATCGAGTCGGCGTCGGCCACCAGCGACACCCGCTCGAGGAACGCCTCGAGCGAGCCCGGCTCGGCGAGGCCGTCGCCCGGAGTGCCGGCCTGGTTGGCGCCGTCCTGGCCGTCACCGTCACCCTCGGCCACCGCGGGCTCCACGGCGGCCGGTTCCTCCTCGAGCCCCTCGGCGTTGACGGCGTCCTGGACGAACTCGCGCGCGACGCTGACGAGCTCCTGGAGGTTCTCCAGGCGCGACTGCTCCTGCGGGTCCTCCGAGCCCTCGAGCTCCTTGCGGTAGCCCGAGCGGTCGAGGATCGCGTCGAGCACCTCGTCGACCGACGCGCCGCCCGCCACGGTGGCGGCGAGCCCGTCCATCATCTCGACGAAGTCGGCGATGTTGCGCTGCGAGCGTGTCGCGAGCCCGTGGACCTCGCCCGCCGCGGCACGGCGCAGGGCCGCGGCGAACGTGATGCGCTCGCGGTCGGCGGCGTCGGCCACCACCGACTCGGCGCGGTCGCCGATCCCGCGCTTGGGGACGTTGAGGATGCGGCGCAGCGACACCGTGTCCTCGGGGTTGGACAGCACCTTGAGGTAGGCCATCGCGTCGCGGACCTCGCGGCGCTCGTAGAAGCGGACGCCGCCGACGATCTTGTACGGGAGTCCGAGGCGGATGAACACGTCCTCGAAGACACGGGACTGGCCGTTGGTCCGGTAGAACACCGCGACCTCGCCGAAGCGGACCTCGCCGGCGTCGACGAGGCGGTCGATCTCGGAGGCCACGAACGCGGCCTCGTCGTGCTCGTTGTCGGCCACGTAGCCGACGACCAGCTCGCCGTCGCCGGCGTCGGTCCACAGCCGCTTGTCCCGCCGCTCGGCGTTGCGGCTGATGACGGCGTTGGCGGCGCTGAGGATGCGCTGGGTGGAGCGGTAGTTCTGCTCGAGCAGGATCGTGCGCGCCTCGGGGTAGTCACGCTCGAACTCGACGATGTTGCGGATCGTGGCGCCGCGGAAGGCGTAGATCGACTGGTCGGCGTCGCCCACCACGCACAGCTCGGCGGGCTTGACCGAGCCGTCGTCACTGCCCGCCGCCAGCGCCCGGACCAGCATGTACTGGGCGTGGTTGGTGTCCTGGTACTCGTCGACCAGGATGTGCCGGAACCGGCGCCGGTAGTACTCGGCGACGTCCGGGAAGCGGGTGAGCAGGTCGACCGTGCGGCCGATGAGGTCGTCGAAGTCGAGGGAGTTCGACTGCTGCAGGCGGTCCTGATAGATGGTGTAGACCTCGGCGGTGCGCTTCTCCGCCTCGGTGGCGGCGGCGTCGACGGCCTCGATCGGCGGGACCAGCTCGTTCTTCCACGCCGAGATGCGCGCCAGCAGCCCGCGGGGCGAGTACTTCTTGGCGTCGAGGTCGAGACCACGGGCGACCGTGGCGACCAGCCGCCGCGAGTCGTCCGCGTCGTAGATCGAGAACGTGGAGCTCAGCCCCAGGTGGCGGTACTCGCGGCGCAGGATGCGCACGCACATCGAGTGGAACGTCGAGACCCACATCGCGTTCGCGCGGCGGCCGACCAGCGCGGCGACCCGCTCGCGCATCTCGGCGGCGGCCTTGTTGGTGAACGTGATGGCCATGAACTGCCCGGGCCCGACGCCCTGGTGGCGCATCTGCCAGGCGATGCGGTGGGTGAGGACCCGCGTCTTGCCGGACCCGGCGCCCGCGACGATCAGCAGCGGCGAGCCGGTGTGCACCACGGCCTCGCGCTGCGGCGGGTTCATGCCCTCGAGCAGCGGATCGTCCGCCGGATCGGGACGTCCGGCGTCCCGGCGGACCGCGGCTCCGGCCCCGGCGTCACCGCCCCCGGCGGCCGCGGCGGCGAGGCGGCGCGACAGGGCGGAGGCCGCCGAGCGCACCGGCGGGCCCGACCTCGCGTCGCGACCGGGATCGGACTCCGGGTCGGACGCGGGGGGGCGGGTGGCGGGACCGGTGCTCATCGTCGGTCCACGGTACCGGGACCCCCCGACAGCGCCCCGCAGCCGACGGTTGGCGGCACCGGGGCGCGGTGGCATAGTGACCCGCGTGCACGAGCAGTCGCGTCGATTTTCCTACGGGTACCGCACCCCGGTGCCCGTGGACACCTGACGCGCCCGCCGCGCCCGACCCACGCCGCCCCGGAGTCCACAGACCCCGGGGCGTCTTCGTGTCCGGGGTCAGGAGGACCCACCCACCCCGGACACCCCCTGGAGGCCGATCCCCGTGAGTGCCATGACCAGCGATCCCGCGCACGCCCCGACGTCCGACGCCGAGCCGGCACCGGAGCCCGCCCCCGAGGGCGCGCCGGAGACCGCGTCCGCGACCGGTCCCGAGACCGCGCCGGACCTCCCCGTGCCGTTGGCCCCGGCGACCGCCGAGGAGATCCCCGCGCTGCGGGAGGAGATCGACGCGATCGACGCCGAGCTGCTGCGCCTCGTGCGCCGGCGCTCGGAGATCTCCCAGCGGATCGGCCTGGCCCGCATGGCCGCCGGCGGGCCGCGCATCGTCTACAACCGCGAGATGCAGGTCCTTGCCCGCTTCCGCGGGCTCGGCACCGAGGGTCGCGAGCTCGCCATGCTGCTGCTGCGCCTCGGCCGGGGGCGCCTCGGCGGCCGGAGCTAGACGCGGCGCGGGGCCGCGGCGCCCGTCCCCGGCCTCCTGTCCTGCGGACGAAGCGGACGGGCCGCATCCGCCCCGCCACACGAACGGCCGCACCCCGTGCGTCCTGACGGGTGAGGTCCCGGCGCCGGGCGCACGCGCTGCACACCGCGGACTCTCGCGACGTACTACGGACCCCACACGACGAGTGGCACCCTGGTGTCATGGGAACGGTCATCGACCTGATCGCCACGATCATCACCGTGCTGGGCCTGCTCGCCTCTTTGGGCTACGGCGGCTACCTGTTGATGCTCTCGTCGGTGGCATCGAAGCGCCCGGGCGCCGGACATCTGGCCGCGGACGCGCGTGGTCGCATCCCGGCCGCCGGCGGCCTCGCGCTGGGCGCCCTCGTGGCCCTGCTGCTCACCGGCGGCGGGATCCCGCTGGACGTCATCGGGCTGCTCGTCGGCGGCGGCGTGGGTCTCGTCGCGGTGAACCAGTTCCAGGGCGCCCGCAAGCGGCTCGCCTCCGGCTCGTCCTGAGCCGAACGGTCCTCCTCGGACGACCAACGGCGACCGATTGCGTACGACCGGTCGGCGGACAGCGCCGAGCGCGCCAGGAGGCACGACACGCCCATTGGGCGCCCTGACACGGACGATGGACCTTCGTCCCCTGGATAGACCTTCCCGGCCCGGATGACACGCGAGTAGCCATGTCCTCACACGGAGTGGACGACGCGCCCTCGTCCCGGTGAACCCGGACCCGGCGCGTCCTCGACGGAGGAGGAGCTGGAGACATGCACGAGGGCGAGGGACGGCACGCCTGGTTCGACGAGCCCGCCACGACCACCGGTTCGCTCCTCGCCGTCCCCACCGTCCCCCCGCCCGCGCTCCCCGGGGACGACGGCCCCGAGGTCGTCGACCACGAGGATGCGGACGACCTCGAGGATGCGGACCTCGAGGACCTCGAGGACCTCGACGACGCCGGCCCGGACGAGGACGGCCTGATCGAGCTCGTCCCCGTGCCACGCCATCCCGTCCACGACCTGTTCCGGGACCCCGAGAGCGGGCCCGGGGCCGACGCGCCCCGCCACACCGCCGGCATCCCCGTCACCGAGATCCTCGCCCGGCTGACCGTCACGCCGCCGGTGATGGACCGGCCGTCCTCCGTGACGGCGTCCGGCAGCGAGCTCGCGACCGACGAGATCGTCACCGACGAGCACCCGGCCCCCCTCGCCCGCCGGCGACCCACCCCGCCCACCCCCGGGCGCTCCGCGCGCCGCCGGACCAACGTGTTCGGCCGCGGGAACAGCCGGGCGCTGGGCGCGAGCACGGGCGTCCTCCTGGTCGCCGGCGCGGTCGCGAGCGTGGCCGGCATGCCACTGCCCGGCGTCCCGCCGCTCATCGAGGAGGGTCCGGGAACGGGCGGCCCGGTGGCGCTCCCGCCCGGCCTCGGCGGCCCCGGCCTGCCGGGCTCGGTCCCCGGCGCCCTGGGCCCGAGTGGCGTCGCCACGCCGGCCCAGGTGACGCTCAGCGCCTCGGTCGCCGACCTCGGCCTGGGGCTCGGCGCCCCGAGCGGGTCCGCCCTCGCGGGCCGCGGCCTCACCGGCGGCCCCCTGGCCGGTGGGACGGGCACGCTCCCCGGCGGCGCCGCGGGAGCCCCGGGTGGGGCGAACGGCGGCGCGCCCGGCGGCGCAGCGCCCGGCGGAGGCGGCGGCATCCCCGGGCTCCCCGGCGGCGGTGGAGCGCCCGGCGGGGGCGACACCGGCGGCGGCGGGTCGCCCGGCGGCGGGGGCGGGGCCCCCGGCGGCGGTCCCGTCGGTGGCGTGATCGACGGGGTCGGCGGCGTGATCGGTGGCGTCGGCGACACGGCCGGCGGAGTCATCGGCGGCGTCGGCACCGGTGTGGGCGGCGTGGTCGGCGGGGTCGGCACCACCGCGGGTGGTCTCGTCGGCGGCGTCGGCGACACCGTCGGCGACCTGGGTACCGGTCTGGGCGGCACGGTCGGGGGCGTCGGCGACTCCGTCGGCGGCCTCGTCGGCGGCCCCGTCGGGCCGGTGGTCAGCGGCCTCACCACGACCGTCGGCGACACCGTGGGAGGCCTGAGCACCACCGTCGGGGACACCGTCGGCGGGGTCGGCACCACCGTCGAGGGCGTGACCGGCGGGCTCGGGGACACGGTCGGCGGCGCCGGCACGACGGTCGGGACGACCGTCGTCGGCCTCACCGGGGTCGTCGAGACCACCGTCGGCGGGGTCGGACCGGTCGTCGACGGCGTCGGCGGCCTCTTCGGTGGCGTGCTGGCGGGCTCGACCCCCGTGCGCGGCGTGCCCGCGGCGGTCGGGAACGACGTCGTGGCGCCCGCCGCCTCGACCGTGACCACGACCGTGCGGGGCACCGGCGAGGTCGCGGCGGCCACGCCGGGCTCGGCCACCGAGGACGTCGTCGAGCCCACGACCGACGCGGTCACGGACGCCGTGGACGGGACGGGCGCGGACGTCGGGAGTGCGCTGGACGCGACCACCGACGAGGTCGCATCGGCCACCGACGACGTCACCGACACGGTCGACGAGGTCGGCGACACGGCCTCCGACGCGGTCGACGACACCCCGGTCGTCGGGGACACGGCCTCCGACCTGGTCGAGGACACCACGGACACCGTCGACGACACCGTGGACGACACGACCGACACCGTCGACGAGGTCTCCGACTCCGCCGGCGACACGGTGGAGGACACCACCGAGGCCGTCAGCGACACGGTCGACGACACGGTGGACTCGGTGTCCGACTCCGCGGGCGACACAGTGGAGGACACCACCGACGCCGTCGGCGACACCGTCGACGGCCTGCTGGGCGGCTCCTGAACCGCCGCGGGGGTGCGGTGGAGGCTCGCCGGGCGCGTGGTCGTCACCCGGTCGGGACCTCTACTGTGACCCTCGTGCACACACGGACGGGGAGCAGCCGGTGAGCGCTCCCCGCGTGGTCGCCGGGCGCTACCGCCTCGAGGAACGCATCGGCGCGGGGGCCATGGGCGTCGTGTGGCGCGGCACCGACGAGCGTCTGGGCCGTGTCGTCGCCGTCAAGCAGGTGTTCCTGCACGCCGGCCTCGACGAGCGGGAGGCCGACGAGGTCCGCCAGCGCACCCTGCGCGAGGGCCGGATCGCCGCCCGCCTGCAGCACCCGCACGCGATCTCGGTGTTCGACGCCTCCATCGAGGGCGACGAGCCGTGGCTGGTCATGGAGTACCTGCCGTCGCGCAGCCTCGCCGCCGTCCTCGGCGAGCAGGGCACCCTCGAGCCGCGCACGGTGGCGCGGATCGGGCGCCAGGTGGCGGACGCGCTCGACGCCGCCCACCAGGCCGGGATCGTGCACCGCGACGTCAAGCCCGGCAACGTGCTCCTCGGGGCCGACGGCACCGTCAAGATCACCGACTTCGGCATCTCGCGCGCCACCGGCGACCTCACGCTGACCCGCACCGGGATGCTCGCCGGCACGCCGGCCTACCTCGCCCCCGAGGTCGCCCGGGGCGAGAACTCGACCTCCGCGTCCGACGTGTTCTCCCTCGGCGCCACCCTCTACGCCACGGTCGAGGGCATCCCGCCCTTCGGCGCCGACGACAACGCGCTCGCGCTCCTGCACTCCGTGGCCGCCGGCAAGGTCGTCCCGCCGCAGCAGGCCGGCCCGCTGACCGCGCTGCTCATGCGCCTGCTGCGCGACGACCCCGCCGAGCGCCCGTCCGCCGCGCAGGCCCGCCAGGAGCTGGGGCGGATCGCGCACGCGGGCGGACGCACCGAGACCCCGCTCGCCGACCTCGTCCCCCTGGGCGCCACCGACCCCACCGGCGGCCCGCCGCCCGTGCCCGAGGCGCGACACGGGTCGGACCCCTGGGGCAGCGCCGGCGGTCCCGCCGGACCTGGGTCCCCGCCGGGCAGCGGGCCGGCACCGGCCGGGCCGCCCACCCGCCAGGGGATGCCGGCCCCCGAGCCGCCGGTGTCGCGACGACGCCCGCGTCGCCGGCCGACCGCGACCATCGCCGTCATCGTGCTCCTCGTCGCCCTGGTGGCGGGCGGGGTCGTCGGCGTCGCCCTGCTCTCGTCGAGGGGCACGGACTCCACGGGCGCGACCGTCGGGTCGAGCGTCGGCGGCGGCGAGTCCGACCCGCAGGCGGCGATGGTGGGCGCGGTCCGCGACTACTACGGCGTGGTCACCGGGAACGAGGCCGCGGGCTGGGCGCGCCTCGGGCCGAACCTGCAGGCCCGCACGGGCGGCTTCGGGAACTACCAGGCGTTCTGGTCGACGATCTCGTCCGTGCAGGTCATCGAGGCCTCGGCGCTCGACGCCGACACGGTGCGCGCGACGCTCGACTTCGCCCCCGAGGGCCGCGAGCGCAGCCAGGAGGTGCACGAGCTCGGCATGGTCCGGGGTCCCGACGGCCGCTGGCTCATCGACACCGACGAGAGCGTCGACGCGGCCAGCCCCCGGGCGGCCGCCACCGGGCTGAGCCTCGAGGCCCCGGTCGCGGAGGCGTCGGGGCCGACCACCACCTCGTCACCCCCGGCCACGCGGACCGAGGACCACGGCGGCGACGACCACGGTGGCGGCGACGACCACGGTCGCGACGGCGACCACGGCGGGGGTGGCCACGGCGGGGGCGACCACGGCGAGGGCGACCACGGCGGGGACGACCACGGCGGGGACGACGACAGCGACGACAGCTGAGCGGCCGGCTACACCAGCCGGCGGTCGCTCGCCCAGCGCGAGAGCTCGTGGCGGTTGGACGACTGCGTCTTGCGCAGAACGCTCGACACGTGGGTCTCGACCGTCTTCACCGAGATGACGAGCTCGGCGGCGATCTCCTTGTACGACCAGCCGCGGGCCAGCAGGCGCAGGACGTCGCGCTCGCGGCGGGTGAGCTGGTCGAGCTCGGGGTCGACGACGCCGGTCGCGCCGGGGCGGTCCGCGAAGGCGTCGAGCACGAAGCCCGCGAGGCGCGGGGAGAACACGGCGTCGCCGGCGTGCACGCGCACCACGGCGTCGGCGAGCTCGTGACCCGAGATGGTCTTGGTGACGTAGCCGCGCGCGCCGGCGCGGATGACCGAGATGACGTCCTCGGCGGCGTCGGACACCGAGAGCGCCAGGAACACGACCTCCGGGTGGTCCGGCCGGGTGCGGGCGAGCACCGCGGCGCCGCCGCCGTCGGGCATGTGCACGTCGAGCAGCACGACGGCGGGGCGGCGGTGGCCGATGACGGCGACGGCCTCGTCGACCGAGCCGGCCTCGCCCACGACGCTGACGGTGCGGCGCGCCAGCGACTCGAGCTCGGCGCGCACCCCGCGCCGGAAGAGCGCATGGTCGTCGACGATCACGACGCTGACGGCGTCCTCCGGCGTGGCGGGCTCGCTCATCGGGTCTCCTCCTCGCTGACAGGGGTGCTGGGGGTCCCGCGCCGGGCCCGGGGCAGGACGAGGCCGACCTCCGTGCCCGCGCCCGGCGTACTGCGCAGCTGCACCTTCCCGCCGTGGCGGGCCATGCGGTCCTTGACCGAGCCGGCGAGTCCGCGCCGGTCGTCCGGCACCGCGTCCGGGTCGAACCCGCAGCCGCGGTCGCGCACGAAGATCTCCACGGTCTCGGGCTCCACCTCGGCGTAGACGTCGATCTCGTCGACGCCGGCGTGCTTGGCGGCGTTGACCATCGCCTCGCGGGCCGCCGCGACCAGGGCGGCGGTGTCCGGGTCCAGCGGGGCGTCGCCCACCACGACCGGCGCGACCCGCACCCCGTAGTCGTCCTCGACCTCGCCGGCGGCCGCGGCGAGGGTGGCCGCCAGCGTCGCGTCGGTCGCGGTGGCGGGGTGCCCGGTGTCACCGCCGGGCGGGCCGTAGAGCCAGGCCCGCAGCTCGCGCTCCTGACTGCGGGCGAGGCGGCGCACCTCGCGGCCGGAGGCGTCCTCGCCCGCCTGCTTCTGGATCAGCGCGAGGGTCTGCAGCACCGAGTCGTGCAGGTGCGCGGCGATGTCGGCGCGCGCCTGCCCGCGGATGCGCTCGGTGCGCTCGGTGCCGAGCTCGCGGACCAGACGCAGCCACCACGGCACGGTGAGCACGACGACGCCGGCGAGGGTGGCCAGGGCCGCGAGCAGCCCGAACTGGACCTGGCCGAGGTCGATGTTGCCGAGCAGGAAGGCCGCGATCCCCGCGGTCACCAGCAGCGCGCCCGCCAGGGCCCGCACGAGGCCGAGGGGCCCGCCGAGCCAGCGCGCGCGACGCGACGGGCCGGCGGCGACCCCGGTGCCGGTGTCGGCCTCCCGCCACACCAGGGCCACGCCCGCGAGCACCACCCCGAGCGGGATCGTCACCCAGCCGGAGAGCTCCCCGCCCAGCGCCGAGAGCACGAACGCGAGCCCGACCCCGAGCGTGGCGAGCCCCAGGCCCTGGCGGCGCTCGTTCGGCGACAGCTCGCGCCGGACGCCGCGCGGCTCGATGGGGCAGAACAGCCACAGCGCGGCATAGGCGAGGAACCCGGCGCCGGACGCGGCCACCAGCAGCACGAACACCAGGCGCACGCGCAGGACGTCGACGCCCAGGTGGTCGGCGACCCCACCGGTGACGCCCGCGATCACCGATCCCTGCCGGCGGCGGCGGACCCGCGAGAGGACGAAGGGCGCGGGCGCGACCGGGGCAGCGGGCACCGACGCCTCGCCCACCGTGTCCACCTCCTCCACGGAGGCCGTCTCGTCCACGACCTCATCGTCACACGTGCGCGACCCCGGGCGGGGCGCCTGGAGACCCCCGAGGTCCTCGGGGTCGTCTCGGGGTGGGGACCGGGGTGGCTCCCGGAGGTCTCGGGCCTCCCCGGCGGTCAGTGTCGACGTCATCGCCGGCTCGCACGGGGCCGACGGGGAACGACGGGCCGCGCAGACCGGCCCGATCGGCGAGGAGGATGAGGACGATGAGCAGTCCCGGCCAGGGGTCGCGGGCGCCGGCGGGTGCCGACGTCGGCGCGACCCTCCGCGAGATGTGGGCGACGCGCCCCGCCCGTCTCAAGGAGGACCGCAAGATCGCGGGCGTCGCCGCCGCGATCGCGCGGCGCTACGCCGTCGACCCGACGCTGGTGCGGGTCGGGTTCGTGGTCTCGCTGTTCTACGGGGTGGGCCTGCTGGTCTACCTCGCCGGCATCCTCGTCCTCCCGCGGGTCGACGAGACGGGCCGGCGTCGCGAGACGCCGGTGTGGGCGATCGTCATCGGGACGCTCCTGGGGTTCGCCGCGGTCGCCTCGGCGTTCTCCGGCAACCTCGGCACGGTGATCGGCATCGTCGTCGCGGTCGGTCTGCTCTACGCGCTGCACCGCAGCCGCGGTCACCTGCGGGACCCGCAGCGGCCCGTCGCGGTCGACGGGGTGACGCCCACGGTCGAGCCCGGGGAGGCCCCGAAGCCGCCGTCGTGGGATCCGCTCGGGGCGGCCCCGTTCGCCTGGGATCTCCCGGAGCCCGCGGCGGCGCCCGAGCCGCCGAAGCCGCGCTCGAAGGTCGTGCCCGTGACCCTCGGTGCCGCGATCGTCGCGGCCGGGATCGTCGCCCTGCTGGGCCTGCTCGGCCTCGTGCCGCTCGGTGCCACCGCGGTGCTCGGCACCGCCCTCGCCGTGATCGGCGCGGGTCTCGTCGTCGGCGCCTTCCTGCACCGGGGACGTGGACTGATCATCGCGGCCGTGCCGCTGGCGCTCGTGCTGGTGGCCGCCGCGAACGGCGCCGGGAACGGCCCGTGGAACGACGGCGACGTCCGCTTCGACGGGAACGGCGCCCCGGGCACCGCCCAGACCCTCGGCGACGCCTCCTGGGCGCCGATGATCGGCATGGTCGCCCCGGCGTACGAGACGGCCTTCGGCGACGCCGAGCTCGACCTGCGCGGGCTCGCCGCGACCCCGCCGGGGTCGCCGCCCGTGCAGACCGAGGTGTCGAGCGGCGCGGGCGACGTCACCGTCCTCGTGCCCGTCAACGCCGACGTCACCGCGACGTGCGAGAGCGGCGGCGGCACGGCGGAGTGCCTCGGCCGGGTCGACGGCGCGGTGACCGACCTCGGACCCGACGGGCCCGGCGGGCCGAGGATTCAGCTGCAGGCCGTCAGCGGCGGCGGAGACGTGGAGGTGCGCCGTGGATGAGCGCCGGACCGGTGAGCCCCTCACCGACCAGCCCTACACCCCCGACCAGCCGTACACGATCCACCAGGACGTGGACACGATCGGCGGCGACGCCGGCGAGACCCCGGCCCACCGGCCCGGGCCCGACCCGCTGGGCCTCGTGGCCGGCCTGGCCGCGATCCTCGTCGCCGTCCTCGCCCTCACCGGCACGATCGCGAGCGTCGACCCGCGCTGGGTCCTCGCCCTCGGCGCCGTCGGCGTCGGGCTCGGCGTCCTCCTGGCGACCCTGCGCCGTCGCTCCTGAGAACGACCACTGGCTGGTATCGCTCGCACAGCGAGCGATACCAGCCAGTGATGCTGTGCAGGGTCGGGAGTGCCGGGACCTAGGAGTGGCAGTGCCCGTTCGACGACGGCGGGACGTCGAGCGTGGGGTTGCGGTCGAAGAACCCGACGGGCATCAGCCGGAAGCCGGCGTAGTCGACGGGCATGATCGGCCAGTCCTCCGGGCGCGGCACGTGCGTCAGGCCGAACGTGTGCCACAGGACGACGTCGGCGCCGCGGCCGTCCTCGTCGAGGGCACGGTCGGCGGCGGTCCAGGTCGGCAGGCCCGCCCCGCCGGCGTGCTGGTTGACGTAGTCGCCGGCCGGATAGCGCTCGTCGGCGTCGTAGGCGGTGACCCAGAGGTGCTTCGTCGCGAAGGCGGCGCGGCCGGCGACGACGGAGCGGTCGTCGGCGAGCAGCGTCGGGCTGCCCTCGGAGTGCAGGGCGTACGCGACGGGACGGCCGTGGCGGTTGGTCGACTCCGGGTTGACCACCTGCCACGTGCGCCCGCGGCCCGGGTCGGCGACGCGCTGGGCCTCGGCCTCGTGGGTCAGCCGCGTGCGGGACTCGGTGAAGGCGTTGCCCCAGGGGTTGTCCTCCCCCATCGGCAGGGCGACGGCCTCGCACTCCTCGACGGCGTTGCGCTGGCCGTCGACGGCCATGTCCAGGCGCGCCGAGAACAGGTGCTGGTGGTAGGGCAGGCCCAGCCCGGGCGCCACCTGCGTGGCGAACGGGTGCCCCTCGGACGGGTAGGCCGAGGTGAACGGGATGCCGGTCAGCTTCGACTCGCACGCGATCGTGCCGTCGAGGTAGAGGTACCAGTAGAAGCCGTAGTCGTAGTTGCCGATCGTGGTGAAGAACGAGATCACCATGCGGCGCTGCCGGCGCGTCTCCGACGCGTTGGTGAACAGGTCGGAGTGCTTCCAGAGGATCCCGTAGTCCTCCTCGTGGAGGCAGATCGCGTTGGTGATCGTGCGCGGCGACCCGTCGTCGTCGGCCACCACCACGTCCATGTACTGGATCTCGCCGAGGCAGTCGCAGCCGAGCTCGAGGGAGTTCGCGTAGCGGGCGAACATGTACTCGCCGGCGTCGAAGTAGTTCTGCCAGAACCGCACGGGCGACGGGTCGGCGTAGGGCACCACCATCTCGGCGATCGACGCCCGGTAGACCACCGGCCGGCCGTGGATGCCGATCTGGTGCAGGGTCAGGCCCTCGCGCTCGTTGAACCCGATGCGCAGGTCCCAGCCCTCCCAGCGCAGCCGGTTGCCCTCGAGGGTGAAGCTGACGCCCTCGGGCTGGGTGATCTCGATGGGCTTCAGGGTGGTGCGCTGCGGGCCGACCTGCTCGGGGTCGTCGAAGTTGCCCGGCTCGTCGGGCACCGGCAGCGGCGTGTGGTCGACCACGCGGGACACCTCGCGGGCGACGAGGTCGACGTAGGCGACGACACCGTCGACGGGGTGGGCCCAGGGCGAGTCCTTCTCGTGGTCCTGGCGGAACCCGAGCACCCGCGCCATGCGGCGCCCGGTCTCCTCGGGGTAGTAGGCCCCGGCCGAGAGCGGCACGGCGCGGACCGTCGCCGGGTCGATGCCACGGCGCCGCAGCGCGTCGCACCACTCGGTGGAGGCCAGGACGATCTCCTCCATGATCTCGAACTCGGAGTCGATGATCGGGAGCTGGCCACTGGTGGCGGGGTCGAGCTCGACGGCCGAGTCGATCTCGCCGCGGGACGCCGAGACGACGACGTCGCGCGAGGGCGCGCCGCTCATGTCGAGCAGCAGGACGCGGAAGCGCCGGTCGACACGGTCGCCGTCGGTGTGGGCGAGGACGGCCGCCTTCTCGGGCTCCTCGAGCCCGGCGAAGCAGTAGCGGACGGAGTCGCCGAGCAGCCCGGCGTCGGCGAGCACCTCGCGGACGGCCCGGAACTCCTCGGTCGTGGCCAGGTCGAGCGGGTGGGTGGCGGCGCCGGTGTCGATGTTCGCGGGGGCGGTGGCGGTCACGGGGTCCACTCCTTGTCGGTGCGGGAGTCGGTGCGTGTCTCGGTACGGGTGACGGATGGGCGGGCCATCAGGCGTTCTCGCGCGGGAGGACGGGCGGCGTCAGGTCGCCGGGACCGTCGGGATCCGCGGTGCCCCGCGCGCCGACGACGACGCCCACGAGGGTGACGACGACGAGCACGGCACCGATGCCCAGCGCCAGCCCCGTGGACCCGCCGATCAGCGTCGGGAAGTTGCCGATCGTGAGCACGAGGCAGACGAGCAGTCCCAGCAGTCCCAGGGTCGGTGCGATGCGCGTGTGCCACATCCGCCGATCGGTCCCACTCCGGGCGAAGAACACGAGGACGGCGAGGCACGTCATCACCATGAGGACGAGGACGCCGAGCGTCGCGGTGCCCGCCATCCAGGCGAAGACCTGGGCGACCGGGTCCAGGCCGGCGACCGCGAAGATCACGACGAACACCAGCGCCAGCCCGCTCTGCGCGAGGGAGGCGATGTGCGGGGACCCGTGGCGCTCGTGGGTGCTGCCACACGCCGCCGGGAACGCGCGGTTCTGGCCGAGGGCGAACCAGTAGCGCGCGGCGACGTTGTGGAACGCGAGGATCGCGGCGAACAGGCTGGTGACCAGCAGGATCGTGACGACGTGCCCGCCAACCGGTCCGAGCCAGTTGGTCGTGGTGGAGACGAGGAAGGTGCCGGGGTTCGCGCCGGCCTCGGCGACGGCGGCCTCGTCGCCCCAGGCGGAGACGATGGCCCAGCTCGACACCGCGTAGAAGATGCCGATGATGACGAGCGCGAGGTAGGTGGCGCGCGGGATCGTGCGCTGCGGGTCACGGGCCTCGTCGCGGAACACCGCGGTGGCCTCGAAGCCGATGAAGCTCGCGATGGCGAACATGATCGCGATGCCGACCGCGCCGGAGGCGATCTGGCCGGGGTCGAAGACGGCCGTCGAGAGCCCCTCGGGGCCGCCGCCCTGGCCGATCACCACGACGTCGAGCACGACGACGATCGCGATCTCGGCGAGGAGCAGCACGCCGAGCACGCGGCTCGAGAGTTCGATGTGGCGGTAGCCGAGCACCGCGACGATGAGGATCACCGCGATCGTCCACACGTACCAGGGGATGCTCGGGCCGCCGTAGCTGGTGACCAGCTCGTCGAGCGCGGCGCCGATGTACCCGAGCACCGCGAGCTGGACGGCGGTGTACGTGGCCAGGGCGAGGAACGCCGCGCCCATCCCGAGCGGGCGCCCGAGGCCGTGGCGCACGTAGGTGAAGAAGGCGCCGGCGTCGGGGACGTGCGGGCTCATCGCGCAGAACCCGACGGCGAAGAGCAGGAGCACCACCGCGCACAGCACGAAGGTGGCGGGGAAGGCGGCGCCGTTCCCGGCCCCGACCCCCAGTGGGATGGTGCCCGCGATGACGGTCAGCGGGGCGGCCGCCGCGACGACCATGAAGACGATGGAACCGACCCCGAGGGTGCCGGACAGACGTGTGGCGGGCGCGGGGGCGGATTCGGTGGGCGCGGCCATGGCGACTCCCGGGAATCGGAGGAAAGGGGCCGACGAGAATGTCGCGGGTCACGTTTGCGGAGGCGTTCCGGCGGGGTCAACCCCTCGTTGAGCTGCACGGGGCCCGGGGAGATCCCGACTCCCACGAATCCGCGTCGTGACCTTCGACCGTTCTCCGAACGGAGATCGGCCATTCGCGCGGACCCGTCCGAACGAGAATCGCGACGGGCTGTTTCTCGTTCGGGGGACGAGTTCGTCGCCGTGGCGGGGATCCGGCCCTACGGTGACGGGCGTGCCGACGCCCGGAGGTCCGCCGTGACGCGCATCCCCGTGCTGCGGTCGCGCTCGCCGGTGGCCGGGCTGCGCCGCCGCTCCCTGCGCCCGCCGGGGGTCTTCGCCCAGTCCGTGGCCACCACCGCCCCGGCCGGGGCCATGGCCTCGACGCCACTGCTCGTCATCGCCGCCGCCGGCAACGGGGCGCTCTGGTCGTTCGCGATCGCCGCGGTTCTCGTCGGGCTCGTCGCCGCGTGCATCACGGTCTTCGCGCGACGGATGGCCGCGGCGGGCGGGCTCTACAGCTTCACCGCGCAGGGGCTGGGCCCCGGCGGCGCCTACGCGTGCGCGGTGGCGATGGTCGTGGGGTACGGGATGCTCGTCGCCGTCACGTTCGCGGGCGCCTCCTGGTACGGCGGCGCGCTCGTGGCCCGGCTCGCGGGGGGCAGCGACGCGCTCGCGGCCGGCGCCGGCGTCGCGCTCGTCGTCGTCCTCGCGGTCACCGTGGCGGTGTGCGCGGTCCGGGGTGTCCGTCTGGCCGGGCGGGTGATGCTGGTGATCGAGGCCGTGTCGATCGGCCTGATCCTCGTGGTGCTCGTCGCGCTCGCCCTGACCACCGCCCCCGGCACACCGGCCCCGGTAGGCGCGGGGCCCGGGCCGGGTGGATCCGGGCTGGGGGGACTCGATCTGGGCGGCATCGCCGTCGGCGTCCTGCCCGCGCTGGCCGCGTTCATCGGGTTCGACAGCGCGGCGTCGCTGGGTGTCGAGGCCCGCAGACCGTTCGCCTCGATCCCCCGGGCGATCACCGCCACGGCCGCCGTGGCCGCCGTGCTCTACCTCGTGGCGACCCTCGTGCAGCTGGCCACGCCCGGCGGCGCGGGCCGCGCCACGAGCCCGACATCGGGCGCCCCGGCGACCGTCGGCGACCTCAACTGGGCCTCGGTCCTCATGGACGTCGGCATCGTGGCCTCCTTCGGCGCGTGCGCGCTCGCCGCGGTGAACACCCTGGTGCGCGTGCTGTTCTCGCTGGCCCGCGAGGGCGTGGCGCCCGCGGCGCTCGGTCGCACCCACCGTCGCCACCTGACCCCGGCCGTCGCCGTGTGGGTCACGGTCCCGGTGCCGGCGGCCGTGGTGGTGGTCGGCACCGCCGCCGGCGTCGCGCCCGCGACGGTGTTCGGTGGCCTGGTCGCGGTGGCCACCCTCGGCTTCCTCGCCGCCTACCTGCTGGTGTGCCTCGCCGCGCCCCGGTTCCTCGCGCGGATCGGCGAGCTCACCGGCGGGGTCGTCGTGGTCTCGGTGCTCGCGTCGGCCGCGCTCGTCGCCACGGTGGTCGTGGTGGTGGTTCATGCGAGCACCGGCCTGCTGATCACGCTGGCGGGCCTGCTCGTCCTCGGCGTCGGGGGCTGGTTCGTGCTGCGCCGGCGCCGCGGACCCGCCCTGCAGGGGATGGGCGTGTACGACGAGACCACCACCGCCGACGTCCTCGCCGCGGGACCCCGGTGACCTCGCCGATCAGCGGGCGGCAGCCCCAGGCGGTGCGCAGTGCGCTGCTCATCCTCGAGGAGGTGGCCGCGGCCGGGGTCGGCGTCACCGCGAAGGAGATCTCCGCGGCGCTGCGGATCCCACCGGCCACGACCTACCGGTTGCTCAACCTGCTCGTCGCCGAGGAGTACCTCGTGCGGCTGCCCGACCTCGGCGGCTTCGCGCTCGGGCGGCGCATCGCGAACCTCGCGCCCGCGGCCCTGTCGGCACCGACCGCCGCGCGCGACGTGATGCGCCGGCTGCGCGAGCGCGTCCGCTGGGGCGCCCACCTCGTCGCCTACGACCGGCACCGTTTCCTGTTCGTCGACCCCGACCCCGACCACCCGCCGACCGACGCCGACGAGCTCGCCCGCCACCCGCACGCCAACGGCCTCGGGCGCCTGCTGCTCGCCGAGCACGACGAGCTCCCCGACGGTCCGCTCGCCCGCCTGACCCCGCGCACGGTGGTCGACCGCGACGAGCTCACGTCCGCGCTCGTCGAGGTCGCGCGCACCGGCCTCGCCCGCCAGTGCGGGGAGTTCCACGCCGCCCTCGGCTGCCTCGCCGTAGCGGTCCGCGCGCCGGGCGACGGCCGGCTCGTCGCGGGCCTCGCCCTCACCGGCCCCGCCGACCGCGTCGCGGCGCCGAACACCGAGCTGATCGAGCTCCTCCGCGAGCACGCGGCGGAGCTGGCCCCGCTGCTCGCCTGAGTGCAAGCCCTGCGTCCACGCTGGCACTCAACACAGCACGCCGATAGGGCCAGGAAATCCGCTTCGTCAGGGCGCGCCGGCCGCGATCACGGGCACCGGCGCCGGCACGTCGACGCGGTTGCGCTGCCCCGCGAGCCGCGGGAAACCCGGCAGGCGGGACAGCGCGCGCAGCACCGGCGGCGGGCCGGGGTCGCCGCTGCCGATGCGCTCGGCCGCGGCGCGCTCCGTGCGCACCTGGGCCCGCTGCTCGCGCTCGACGGCCGGGCGGCGCGCGGCCTCGAGCCCCGCGGCGGCGTCGTCGAGCTGACGCGGCGACGGCGGGGTGCGACGCAACGGGCCGACGAGACGGTTGGCGAGGTCGGCGGCGTCGGCGAGCGCGAGGTTGATCCCGTTGCCCCCCACCGGCGAGACCACGTGCGCGGCGTCGCCGAGCAGCACCAGCCCGGGCCGCGTCCAGCGCTCGACGGTGGTGATGCGCACGGGGAGCAGGGTCAGGTCGGCGACGTCGCCCAGGTCGTCGAGGCGTCCGGCGAGCCACGGCAGGGCGTCGACGGCGGCGTCCCGCAGCGCGGACACCCCGCGGGCGCGGACCTCGGCGAGCGTCCCGGCGCGGATCGTCCACCCGAGCTGCCAGTCGCCGCCCTGGTCGAGCAGCGCGAGGCTGCCGGTGGGCGTGCCGAAGAGGTCGAGGCCCGAGTACGACGGGTCCTCGTCGCGGCGCGGCAGGGCGTGCCAGAGGATGTCGAGGCTCGCGCCCAGCTCGGTGGCCGCGAGCCCGCACGTCGCCCGGACCTTGGAGTTCCGCCCGTCGGCGCCGACGACCAGCGCGGCGTCGAGGTGGTGCTTCGCGGCGTCGACCGTGTACTCGACGCCATTCACGCGTCCCTCGGGATCGTGGCGCAGCGACGAGAACCGCGCCCCCATGTGCACCGTCGCCCCGTGCGCGCGGGCCCGGGCGGCGAGCCACGGCAGGAACTCGGCCTGCGGGATCAGCGCGTAGAACGGGAAGCGCGTGCTCGCGCCGCGGTAGTCGACGAGCGTCCAGGTGCGCGACGCCGTGTGCCAGCGGAAGGCGTCGGAGCGGGTGTGCGGCACCTCGGCGAGCAGTGGTTCGGCCAGCCCGAGCCCGTCGAGGTACTCGAGCACCCCGGGCGCGAGCGTGTCGCCCCGGAAGCGGCGCGCGAAGTCGTGGCGGGACTCCAGCAGCGTCACCGACGCCCCGCCCCGGGCGAGCAGGTAGGTCAGGAGCACTCCGGCAGGACCGCCGCCGACCACCACGACATCGCTCATTCCACGACGATACCTCTCGATGATGGAGATACCTCGGCACAGGCGAGCGCGAGCAGCAGGACCGCGGCGTCCACCGGGACGGTCGGGTCCCGGCCGGTGAGCCCGGCGACGCGGCGCAGGCGGTTCAGCACGGTGTTGCGGTGGCAGAACAGCGACGCGGCGGTGCCGGCCACCGCACCGTCGACGGCGAACCGGCGCACCGTCGCGACCAGCCGTTCCCGCTCCGCCGCGGGCACGCCGGCCAGGCCGCCGAGCTCGCCCTCCACGAGGTCGGGCCCGACGTCCCCGAGGCGGGCGGCGGCGAGCGGGAGCCAGGCCGAGGCGAGGGTGCGGGGCTCGGCGGGCCCGACCGCCGTGACGTCGGCGAGCTCGCCCGCGACCCGGGCCCGGCGCGGGACGTCCGCAAGGCCGTGCGCCGTCGGCCCCACCCCGCAGCGCACGCCCTCGAAGGCGGCCCGCACCGGCGCGCCGTCCGGCCCGTCCCAGCGCGCGAGCAGCACGCTGTGCCGGCCGGTCGGCTGCACGTGCACCGGGCGCCCGCCGGCGGCCAGGCGGTCCGCGGCCCGTCGGAGCGCGGCCGCGTCCTCCCCCGCGGCCGCGGCGACGAGGACGTCGTCCCCGACGTCGAGCCCCAGCGCGATCGCGGCCCGCCGGACGTCCTCCGGAGCGGGGTCGTCGGCCGCGAGGAGCGCCCCGACGAGTGCCGTGCGCTCACCCTGGCGCTCCCGGGCGAGCACCGCCTCCTCCTCCAGGTACGCGAGCCGGATGCGGGACGAGTAGTCCTCGACGACGGTCCACACGGTCTGCACGCGCTCGACCAGCAGCGCCGCCTCGTCCGGCGTCGCCCGCGCGCGCAGCGCCTCCCACAGCACGCCGAAGTCCTGGCGGACCGCGGTGAGCAGGTCGTCGAGCGGCACGCCGCGGCGCGCCCGGTCCCGGCCGATCGCGGGCCCCACCTCGGCCAGCCGGTCCGGCACGGCGCGTCCCGCGAGGCGGCCGAGCAGGTAGGCGAACGTGTCGTCGGCGTCGGCGTCGAGCCGCTCGGCGGGGACGAGGCCCCGCCCGTAGGCCGGGACGGCGCGGACCCGGTCGACGAAGGCGACCCGCAGCGCGTCGGCGTCGTCGCGCACACGCTCCACGAGATCCCGCCAGCGACGGTCGTTGTGCATCTGCCCAACCTAGGGCGCACGAGACGCGACGAGGACGCCTTCCGTGCGGGAGACGATCCGGGCACGCTCGAACGCTCATCACCCGAGACCGTCACCGGAGAGACGCCGTGCACCTCACCCCCCGCGAGCAGGAGAGGGTGCTGCTGCACAGCGCGGCCGAGCTCGCCCGCCGCCGCCTCGCGCGGGGTGCCCGGCTCGGGGCGTCCGAGGCGGTCGCGCTGGTGTGCGACGAGGTCTGCGAGCTGGCCTGGGACGGTCACGACCTCGACGAGGTCGTCCGGCGCGCACGCGGGATCGTCGGGCCCGACCAGGTGCTCGAGGGCGTCGCCACGACCGTGCCGTCGGTGCAGGTCGAGGCGCTCTTCCCGCACGGCACGACCCTCGTGCACGTCGACCGGCCGTTCGGGCCGCCGACGGTCGAGGGCCCCGGCGCCGTCCGCCCCGCCGTCGGGACGGTCGAGCTCGCCCCGGGCCGGGCCCGCTGCGGGGTCCGCCTGCACAACGAGGGCGACCAGCCGGTCTGGGTCACCTCGCACGTCCCGCTCGACCGGCTCAATCGCCGGCTCCGCGTCGAGGTCGACGACCGCGCCGACGACGCCGACCCCGCGCGCCTGCGCCTCGACATCGCCGCCGGGACGGCGCTGCGGGTGGAGGCCGGGACGACGCGGGCGGCGACGGCCGTGCGCCTGGGAGGTGCCGCCCGGTGAGCTCCCTCGACCGCACCGAGTACGCCCGGCTCTACGGCCCGACGACCGGCGACCGCGTGCGCCTCGGCGACACCGACCTGTGGGTGGAGGTGGAGGCCGACGACACCGAACCGGGCGAGGAGATGCTCGGTGGCTGCGGCAAGACCGCCCGCCAGGGCGCGCTGGTCACCGACCGCGCGCCCCGCGACAGCGCCCTCGACATGGTCGTGCTGGGCGTCCTGCTGCTCGACCCCGTCCTCGGCATCCGCAAGACCTCGATCGGCATCGCCGACGGGCGCGTCGTCGGGGTGGGCCGTGCCGGCAACCCGGACGTCCAGGACGGCGTCGAGCTCGTCGTCGACGCGCACACCGCGATGGTGCCGGGCGAGGGCCTGATCGCGACGCCGGGTGCCGTGGACTCCCACGTCCACCTCTCCAACGCCGACCTCGTCCCGGCCGCGCTGTCGGCCGGGGTGACGACGCTGGTCGGCATGGGCATCGGCGGCGTCTGGGACGTCGGCGCCAACCCCGCGCCCAACCTGCACACGCTGATGGCCTCCTGGACCGGCGCGCCGGTCAACGCCGCGTTCCTCGCCCGCGGGTCGTCCGGCTCGGCCGAGCTCCTGGAGCGGGCGGTGCTCGCCGGAGCGGGCGGGTTCAAGGTCCACGAGGACTGGGGCGCGGGCCCGGACGCCGTCGACACCTGCCTGGGCGTCGCCGAGCAGGCCGACCTCCCCGTCGCCCTGCACACCGACACGCTGAACGAGTCCGGCTTCCTCGACGAGACGCTCGACGCCGTGGGCGGGCGGACCGTGCACGCGTACCACGTCGAGGGCGGCGGCGGGCACCCCGACCTGCTGCGCATCGTCGGCCGGGACTCCGTGCTGACGTCCTCGACCACGCCGACCCTCCCGCTCACCGCCGCGACCGTCCGCGAGCTGGGCCCGATGACGATGACCGTGCACCGCGGGCACCCCGACCTGCCCAGCGACCGGACCATCGCCGCGAGCCGCATCCGCGAGCACGCCATCGCCGCGGAGAACCGGCTGCACGACGACGGTGCCATCTCGATCATCAATTCGGACGCGCTCGGCATGGGCCGGATCGGCGAGACCGTGCGCCGCACCTGGCAGCTCGCCCACGTGCAGGCCCACCTCGCCGGCGAGACGGGGCCGGACGTCGCGAACAACGCGCGGGTCCTGCGCTACCTCGCCAAGCTCACGCACAACCCGGCCGTCGCGCACGGGCTCGCCGGGCACGTCGGCTCGCTGCGGGCGGGCCGGGTCGCCGACGTCGTGCTCTGGTCGCCCGCCTGGTTCGGGGCGGTGCCCGAGCTGGTGATCAAGTCCGGGTTCGTCGCCTGGGGTGCGGCCGGGTCGGGGTCGGGCTCGACGCGGCTCGGTCAGCCCCGCCGGATGCGCGGCTTCCACGGGGCCCGCGGAGGTGCGCCCGCGCGCCTGTCCCACCAGTTCGTCGCCGCCGCGTGCCTCGACGACCCGGCCGCGCGGGCCGCGCTGCCGGTCGGACCGCACTACACCGCGATCACGGACAGCCGGGGTCTCGGCGCCGCGGACATGCTGTTCAACACTGCGACACCGGACGTCGAGATCCCCGGCGAGCCGGCCCCGGTCCGGGTCGACGGCCGCGAGGTGCCGCTGCACCACGCCGTCGACCTGCCCCTGACCCGCCTGCACCACCTGGCGTGAGGAGAGCCGTGGCCCGCGACCTGGAGATCGACCTGCTGGTGCGCGACGCCGACGTCCGCACCCTCGACGACGCGTTCCCCCGCGGGCGGGCCGTCGCGGTGCACCAGGGCCGGGTCGTCGCCGTGCTGGAGGACGACGAGCTCCCGGCCGGGGTGCGCGCGCGCCGCGTCGCGAGCGCCGGGGGCGCCACGGTGGTGCCCGGGTTCGACGACGCCCACCAGCACACGGCCTGGTTCGGGCAGTCGCTCGCCGAGATCCCGCTCGGCGGGCTGCGCGACCTCGACGCCGTCTACGACGCGGTCGCCGCGCGGGCGGCCGAGCTCCCGCCCGACGCGTTCGTCGTCGGCAGCGGCTACGACGACGTCGCGCTCGGCGGCTCGCCGGACCGGCGTGCGCTCGACCGCGCCGGGGGCGGGCGGCCGGTGTGGCTCAAGCACCGCTCCGCCCACGTCTGCGCGGTGTCCACCGAGGTCCTGGCGCGGGCCGGGGTGCTGGACGGGCAGGCCGCCGTCCCGGCCGGTGGCGTGATCGTCCGCGACCCTGCCGACGATCCGGCCGGCGACCCCACCGGCGTCCTGCTCGAGGCCGCGCAGGCGCTGGCCGGCGACCTCCTGCGCCCCTACGGCGTGACGGACCTGGCCGACGCGATCGCGCGCGCCACCGCCGTGTTCGCCCGGGAGGGCCTCACCCACGTCACCGAGGCCGGGATCGCCGGCGGGTGGATCGGGCGCTCGCCGCGCGAGCTCGCCGCCTACCAGCTCGCCCGCGAGCGCGGGGACCTCGCCGTGCGCGTCGACCTCATGCCCGAGATCTCGGTGCTGCACGACGCGCCCGGTGGGGCGGGGCGCGGCCTCGACCTCGGGCTGCGGCCGGGCCTCGGCGACGACGAGCTCCGCGTCGGACCTGCGAAGATCTTCTTCGACGGCGCCCTGAGCTCGCGCACCGCGGCGATGCGGGCGCCGTACGCGGACCGCGACCACGCCGGCTACCTCGGCGCCGAGCCCGAGGCCCTGCACGACGCCCTCGTCGAGGCCGTCGCCGGCGGCTGGACGGTCGCCGCGCACGCCATCGGCGACCGGGCCGTGGACGCCGCGCTCGACGCCTTCGCCGCGGCCGCCGACCGGCCCTGGCCCGGCGTGCGCCCGCCCCGGCACCGCCTCGAGCACGCCGGGGTCGTCGACGACGCGGCGCTCGCGCGCCTGGCCGCCCTCGGCGTCACGCCGATCCCGCAGGCCCGGTTCCTGTACGAGATCGGCGACTCGATGGCCGCCGCCGTCGGCGACGACCGCGCCGACCTGCTCTACCGCCACGCGTCGTTCCTGCGCGCCGGGCTGCGGGTGCCGGCCAGCTCCGACCGGCCGTGCGTCGCCGACGGGCACCCCCTGCGCGGGATGGCGTCGATGGTCCAGCGGCGCACTGCGGCGGGACGGACGCTGGGCGCCGACGAGGCCGTCGACGTCGAGACCGCGCTGCGCGCCTACACCGTGGACGCCGCCTGGATCGCCGGTGACGAGGACGTCCGGGGGCGGCTCGCGCCCGGCCTCGCCGGCGACCTCGTCGTCCTCGGCGACGACATCACCCGCGTCGACACCGACCGCATCGGCGACATCGAGGTCGTCGCCACCCTCCGGGGCGGACGCGCCACCCACGGCGCGGGCGCCCTGGGGCTGCCGTCCGACGGAGAGTCACCATGAGCGACACCGCACCCGCCCCCACCCCCGCCGACGCGCGCCGCGTCGCCGTCGGCGCCTTCGTCGGCACCGCCCTGGAGTGGTACGACTTCTTCCTCTACGGCACCGCCGCGTCCCTGGTGTTCAACCGGCTGTTCTTCGCCACCGACGACGCCGTGGTCGCCACCCTCGCCGCGTTCGCCTCCTTCGCCGTCGGGTTCGCCGCGCGCCCGCTCGGCGGGATCATCTTCGGCCACCTCGGCGACCGCATCGGGCGGCGTGCCTGCCTGCTGATCACCGTGGTCATGATCGGCATCGTCACCGGGCTCGTCGGCGTGCTGCCCGACTTCGCCGACATCGGCATCGCGGCGCCGGTGCTGCTGACCCTCCTGCGTCTGCTGCAGGGCGTCGCGGTCGGCGGGGAGTGGGGCGGCGCGATCACCCTCGCCGTCGAGCACGCCCCGCCGGAGAAGCGCGGGCGGTACGCGGCGATGCCCCAGATCGGCTCGCCCGTCGGCACGTTGCTCTCGTCCGGTGCGTTCCTGCTCGTGGCGCTGCTGCCGCCCGAGGACTTCGACTCCTGGGGCTGGCGGCTCCCGTTCCTCGCGGCGTTCCCGCTGGTCGCCGTGGCCCTCTGGCTGCGCCGGCGCGTCGAGGAGTCGCCGCTGTTCGACCGCCTGCTCGCCGAGGACGCCCGCGCGTCCGCCCCCGTCCGCGAGGTGATCACCGGTGCGTGGCCGGGCCTGCTCGTCGGCGCCGGGTCCGCGCTGCTCGGGGTCGGCGGCTTCTACCTCGCGACCACGTTCGTCATCAGCTACGCCACCGGCGACCTCGGGCTGCCGCGGCCGCTGGCGCTGGGCGCGACGCTCGTCGCCGCCGTCGTGGAGATCGGCGTGCTCGTCCTGGGCGGGCGGCTCGCGGAACGCTTCGGGTCGGCGCGGGTGACGGTGGTCGGGGGTGTCGCCTCCGCGGTCGTCGCGCTGCCGATGTTCTGGCTGCTCGACACCCGCAACGCCGCCGCGGTCGTGCTGGGGGTGACGCTCGGGGTCGCGATGCTCTCGATCCCGTACGCGGTCTCCGGCGACCTGCTCGCCCGGCTCTTCCCGGCCCGCCTGCGCTACAGCGGCATCGCGCTCGCCGCCAACCTCGCGGGGATCGTGTCCGGCTTCGTCCCCCTCGTCGCCACCGCGGTCCTCGCGGCGGCCGGCGGGGGCTCGTGGGCGCCGGGGCTCCTGCTGGTGGGGATCGCCCTGATCACCGTGGTGAGCGGGATGGTGGCGCCGCGGCTCTACGTGCCCGAGGGCGAGCTGTCGTTCGATGGCGGCCGGCCTACTGCGCCCAGGGAGGTGTGAGCCGCGACCCGTCGGCGAGCTCCGCCTCCAGTCCGGGCGAGGTGGTGACCCAGACCGACGCCGTCGTCGTCCCGCCGTCGACGCGCAGCTCGGCGCGGGCCGGGACGAGGACGACGTCGCCGGCGGCGACCGTCTCGGGGTGGCCGTCGAGGACCACGGTCAGGTCGCCGCCGAGCACCAGCAGCACCTCCTCGCGGCTGGGCCGGTGCGGCGCGCCGACCTGGTGCGGCGGGACCTCCAGGCGCCAGGCGCAGAGCTCGGCGCTGCCGCGCGACGGGGCGACGAGGGCGTGGAAGGACGCGCCGTGCACCTCGTGGCGGACGGCGTCGGCGGGGCGGAGGACGGGCATCCGGGACTCCTCGATGTAGTCAATACAATTGACCATATGGTCAGCCTGCTTGACCGGTGTGTCAAGGTGCGGGCGTGGACGACCGCGCTGCCACCGACCTGGCCATGCTCGTGCTGCGCGCCGCCACCGAGGTGGTCGACGGCATCGGGGAGGGCATGGCCGCCCGCGGGTACGACGACCTGCGCCCCGCCCACGGCTTCGCGTTCGCCCGGATCGCGGCGGCGGACACCACGGTCGTCGACCTCGCCGAGCACCTGGGGACGACCAAGCAGGCCGCGAGCCAGCTCGTCGCGGGACTCGTCGAGCGCGGCTACGTCGTGCGCGAGCCCGATCCGCGCGACGCCCGCGCGCGGTTGCTGCGGCTGACCGAGGCGGGCGAGGCGTGCACCCGCGCGGCGGAGGAGGCGGCGGCGGACGTCGTCGCCGGCTGGAACGAAGTGCTGCCCCGGGCGTCGCTCGGCGCGCTGCACGCGATGCTGCGCCGCGTCGTCACCCCGGGGCCGCTGCGCCCGGCGTGGTGACCAGGCGCGAGTGATCGACGGAAGAGTACGGACACTCAACGTCAGCGACGGTCCGCCGCTGACACAGAGAGCTCAGAGCTTGCGCAGCCTCAGCAGCGCATCGGCGAGGATCTCGTCGCGCTTGCAGCACGCGAAGCGGACCTGGGTCTCGACGCCCTCGGGCGAGGCGTGGAAGACCTGGTTCGGGACGGCCGCGACGCCGACGCGCTCGGGCAGCGACCGGCAGAACTCCAGCGAGTCGGTGACGCCGAGGGGCGCGACGTCGGCGGTGACGAAGTACGTCGCCTTGGAGTGGAACACCTCGAGGCCCAGCTCGCGCAGGCCGTCGGTGAGCAGGTCGCGCTTGCGTCCGAGGTCGGCGCCCAGGGCGGCGAGCCGGCTGTCGGGCAGCTCGAGTCCCGCGACGATGCCGTGCTGCAGCGGCGTGCCGGCGGCGAAGGAGAACCACTGCTTGACCCCGAGCACCTTCGCCACGAGGTCGGCGGGCCCGGTCGCCCAGCCGATCTTCCAGCCGGTCACCGAGAACGTCTTGCCGCCCGAGCCGACGGTGATCGTGCGCTCGAACATCCCCGGCAGCGTGGCGATCGGGACGTGCACGTTGTCGTCGAACACCAGGTGCTCGTAGACCTCGTCGGCCAGCACGATCAGGTCGTGCTCGATCGCGACGTCCGCGATCGCCTCCAGCTCGTCGCGCGAGAGCACCGCGCCGGTGGGGTTGTGCGGGGTGTTGAGCACGATCATCTTCGTCCGCTCGGTCACCGCCGCCCGCAGCGCGTCGGCGTCCAGCGCGTAGTGGGGCGCGTGGATCCGGACGGGCACGAGCGTCGCGCCGAGCAGCTGAGCGGTCGCGCCGTAGAGGTCGTAGTACGGCTCGAGCGCGATCACCTCGTCGCCGGGACGCAGCAGCGCGGTCATGGCCGACGAGAGCGCCTCGGACGCGCCGGAGCAGACCACCACGCCGCCGGTCGCCGCGACGTCGAGGCCGTACCAGCGGCGCTGGTGCTCCGCGATGGCCGTGCGCAGCGACGCGATGCCGACCGCCGGCGGGTACTGGTTCCACCCCTTGTGCATGGCGGCGACGGCGGCGTCGACGACCTCGTGCGGGCCCGGCGTGTCGGGGAAGCCCTGGCCGAGGTTGATCGCGTCGTGCTCGAGCGCCAGCCGGGACATCTCGCTGAAGATCGTCTCGGCCACTAGTGGGTCACTCCCATTCGATCGTCCCCGGCGGCTTGCTCGTCACGTCCAGGACCACGCGGTTGATCTCGGCGCACTCGTTGGTGATCCGGGTGGAGATGCGTTCGAGCACGTCGTAGGGCAGGCGGGTCCAGTCGGCGGTCATCGCATCCTCGCTGGAGACGGGACGCAGCACCACCGGGTGCCCGTAGGTGCGCCCGTCGCCCTGGACGCCCACCGAGCGCACGTCGGCGAGCAGCACCACCGGGCACTGCCAGATCACCTCGTCGAGGTCGGCCGAGGTCAGCTCCTCGCGGGCGATCGCGTCGGCGCGGCGCAGCGTGGCGAGCCGCTCGGCGTCGACGGCCCCGATGATCCGGATCGCGAGCCCCGGACCGGGGAACGGCTGGCGGCGCACGATCGTCTCGGGCAGGCCCAGCTCGGCGCCGACCTTGCGCACCTCGTCCTTGAACAGCGCGCGCAGCGGCTCGACCAGCGAGAACTGCAGGTCGTCGGGCAGGCCGCCGACGTTGTGGTGCGACTTGATGGTGGCCGCGCCGGAACCTCCGCCGGACTCGACGACGTCGGGGTAGAGCGTGCCCTGGACCAGGAAGTCCGCGCCCTTGCCCTCGGCCACCTCGCGCGCCGCACCCTCGAAGGAGCGGATGAACTCGCGGCCGATGATCTTGCGCTTCTCCTCCGGGTCGACGACGCCGTCGAGCTCGCGCAGGAACGTCTCCGCGGCGTCGACGGTGACGAGGTCGACGCCCGTCGCGGCGACGAAGTCGCGCTCGACCTGGCCGCGCTCGCCCTCGCGCAGCAGGCCGTGGTCGACGAACACGCACGTGAGGCGGTCGCCGATCGCGCGCTGCACCAGCGCCGCGGCCACCGCGGAGTCGACGCCGCCGCTCAGGCCGCAGACGGCGCGGCCGTCGGGGCCGATCTGCGCGCGGATCGCGTCGACGGTCTCGGCGATGATGTTCGCGGTGTTCCAGTCGGCGTCGACGCCGGCGACGTCGCGCAGGAAGCGGCGCAGGATCTCCTGGCCGTGCGGCGAGTGCCCGACCTCCGGGTGGTACTGGACGCCGGCGAACCGGCGCGCCACGTCCTCGAACGCCGCCACCGGCGCACCGGGCGACGACGCGGTGACCGTGAAGCCCTCGGGCGCCTTCGTCACGCCGTCGCCGTGGCTCATCCACACCGGGTGCGCGTCGGGCAGGTCGTCGTGCAGGCGCCCGGGTTCGGTCACCGACAGCTCGGTGCGCCCGTACTCCCGCGCGCCGGTGTGCTCGACGACCCCACCGAGCGCGCCGGCCATGAGCTGGAAGCCGTAGCAGATGCCGAACACCGGCACCCCGGCGTCGAACAGCGCCGGGTCGACGGCCGGCGCTCCCTCCTCGTACACGCTCGCGGGCCCGCCGGACAGCACGATCGCCGCCGGGTCCTTGGCGAGCATGTCGTCGACGGCCGTCGTGTGCGGCACGACCTCCGAGTACACCTGCGCCTCACGCACCCGACGGGCGATGAGCTGCGCGTACTGAGCGCCGTAGTCGACGACGAGGACGGGTCGGTCACCACTGCCGGTCACGGTCCCCATCGTGCCCGACGACCGGCACCGACCGGACGCTCGCCACCTTAGTGTCAGTGACACTAGTGTCTCCGCTACCATGACTCAGCGATCCGGACTCGCCCTCGCCGTCCTCGCCCTCGCCGCCGAGGAGCCCATGCACCCGTACCGGATGCAGCAGCTCCTGCGGGAGCGCGGCAAGGACCAGGTGGTCAACGTCGGCCAGCGCTCGCAGCTCTACAAGACGATCGACCGTCTCGTGCGGGACGACCTGCTCGTCGCCCGGGCCACCGAGCGGGAGGCGACGCGTCCCGAGCGCACCGTCTACGCGGCCACCGACGCCGGCCGCGAGCTCGCGATCACCTGGACCCTCGACATGCTCACGGCACCGCGCCACGAGTTCGCCGAGTTCACCGCCGCGCTGGCCTACCTGCCGCTGCTCGACCCCGAGGTCGC
Source organism: Actinomycetospora sp. NBC_00405 (assembly GCF_036044095.1). Taxonomy (NCBI): domain Bacteria; kingdom Bacillati; phylum Actinomycetota; class Actinomycetes; order Pseudonocardiales; family Pseudonocardiaceae; genus Actinomycetospora; species Actinomycetospora sp. NBC_00405. The sequence goes on along the minus strand of NZ_CP107938.1, from coordinate 5,035,631 downwards.
CGCGGACGCGCTGGCCCTGCGTCTGTCCGACCGGCGCAGCGAGCTCGAGCGGGTGCGCCACGACCTCGAGAAGGCACCCGACTTCCTGCCGCGGATCGTCGTCGTCGAGGCCGAGTACGCGATCGCGCACCTCGAGACCGACGTCGCCTGGATCGCCGCCCTGCTCGACGACCTCCGCTCCGGCGCCCTCACCTGGGACCGCGCCGCCCTGACCGACATCGCGCGCCGGGCGGACCCCGGCGGGGAGGACCGACCATGAAGGTGATCATCATCGGCGGCGGGACCGGCGGCATGTGCCTCGCGCACGGCCTGCGCCGCGCCGGCATCGACGTCGCCGTGCACGAGCGCGACCGGACCCGGACGAGCGGGCTGCACGGCTACCGCGTCGGCATCTCGCCGAACGGCGCGCGGGCGCTCAAGGCGTGCCTCGACCCCGAGCTCTTCGCGACGTTCGTCGCCACCACGGCCGCGCCCTACGACACGCTCGCCATGCTCACCGAGCGGTACCGGACGCTGCTCACGATGTCGTTCGACGACCTGCCGCACACCAGCGGCGGGCCCGAGGACCGCGCCCCCGAGGACAAGGAGCACAACGTCAGCCGGATGACGCTGCGCCAGGTCCTGTTCACGGGCATGGAGGACGTCATCACGTTCGACCGCCGCTTCACGCACTACTCCCAGCACCCCGACGGGCGCGTGACCGCGCACTTCGACGACGGCAGCGCCGACACCGGTGACCTGCTCGTCGGCGCCGACGGCGCGGGCTCGCCGGTGCGGCGCCAGCACCTGCCGCACGCCACGCACACCGAGACCGGCCTGGTCGGGATCGGGGGCAAGACGCTGCTCACCGAGCGCACCGAGGCCCTGCTGCCCGAGCCCGTCCGGCACGGCTTCGGTATGTACTTCGACCGCCGCGGCCAGTTCGGGATCACGCACGTGATGCGGATGCCGTGGGGCGGCGTCGACGGTCCGGGCTCCAGCGACGAGGAGCTCATGGGGCGCTGGCCCGGCCTGCGCTTCGACAACACCACCGACCACGTGTCCTGGGCGATCACGACGTCCCGCTCGCTGGCGCCGCCCGACGTCCTCGACCGCACCGGCACCGACCTCGTCACCCTCGCCGGGGAGCTCAGCGCCGGTTGGGACCCCCGCTGGCTCGACCTGATCGCCACCTCCGACCCGGGCGCGGCGGTCGCGCTGAGCATCCGCACCGCCGACCCGGTGCCGGCGTGGACACCGAGCACCGTGACGATGATCGGCGACGCGATCCACACCATGACCCCGGGCCGCGGGGCGGGCGCCAACACCGCGCTGCGCGACGCCCGCGAGCTGCGCGACCGCCTCGTGCGCGTGCGGGACGGGGAGCTCGGGCTCGTCGAGGCCGTCGGCGAGTACGAGGACCTGATGCGCCGGTACTCGTCGCTCGCCGTCCGCGAGTCGCTGGAGTTCATGAACGACAACGGCACCGCCCGGCGCCCGGTGATCGGCCCGCTCTCGGTGCTGGCCCAGCGCACCGGGATGCGCCTGGTCGACCGCATCCCGCCCGCCAAGCGCCGCATGGCCCGCGGCTTCCAGAAGGTGCGGGACTCCGAGCTGGTGTGAGGGCCTGCGGCCACGTGAGGGATCCGGGTCGCCCGGACGACCCGGATCCCTCACGTGCGGAGCATCAGCGCCAACGGTCCCGCGTCCACCTCGCCGCGGTGCCAGGGCACCTCGGCGAGCGGGACGGCCAGGCGCAGCCCGGGGGCCCGGCGGGACAACGCCGTGAGCGCAGCGGTGATCTCCAGCCGGGCCAGCGCCGCGCCGAGGCAGTGGTGCGGTCCCCGCCCGAAGCCCAGGTGCGGGCCGCGCCGCCCGGGGCACAGCGCCTCGGGGTCGTCGAAGCGCTCCGGATCGTGGTTGGCCGCCTCGATCCGCAGGAGCACCTCGTCGCCCGCCGCGACCGCGACGCCGCCGAGCTCCAGGTCCTCCTGGGCCCAGCGCGGGAAGACCTCGACGCCCAGGCGCCGGACGAGCTCGTCGACGAGGCCCTCGACGTCGGCGCGCTCGGCGAGCCCGGCCAGGGCGTCGGTGCGCAGCAGGTGGACCACGGCGACCGCGAGCCCGCCCCGCACCGTGATCACCCCGGCCGCCAGCAGCGCGCTGACCAGGGCGACCAGCTCGCCGTCGCCCAGGCGCCCGTCGTCGGCGTCGTCCACGGCGACGAGGGCGCCGAGGAGGTCCTCGCCGGGGTCCTCGCGTGCGGCCGCGACGAGCCCGTCGGTGAACGCGGTCAGCGCGCCCCACGCCCGCTCGGCCTCGGCGAGCAGGGCGGGGTCGCCCGCGGCGGCCATGGGGTCGGCGCGGAGGGCGTCCTCGACCAGGCCCCGGAACTCGGGGTGCTCGGCCAGGTCGACGCCGAGCAGCAGCCCGAGGCTCCCGACGGCCAGGGGCGTCGACAGCACGTCGACCAGGTCGACCGGCCCGTCGGCGTCCACCAGCGCCGCGACGTGGGCCTCGGCGAGCGCGGTCACCCGCGGGGCCAGCTCGGCGATCCGGCGCGGGGTGAACGCCCGGGCGACGAGGCGGCGCAGGCGGGTGTGCGCCGGCCCGTCCTGGAACAACGACGCACGCTCGTCGACGGGGACCCCGGGCGGCACGAGCCCGAGGCGCCGGTCGGCGAGCCCGGCCGCGACCAGGTCGTAGGACGTGACGAGCCACGCGCGGCGCCCGTCGGCGCGGGCGACACGGGTCACCGGCCCGGCCGTGCGGTCGTACGCCGGCGGTCCCACCGGGTCCGGGCGTTCGAGCGGCAGCGTCTGCTCCACGACTCCTCCTCCACGTTGCGGGTGCAATGTGAAGAATGACGATACAGGTGCAATGTGACAAGGTGGCGCCGTGCCGAAGCAGGTCGACCCCCACGAGCGCCGGACGCTGCTCGCCGACGCACTGCTCCGCGTCGCCGCCACCCGCGGGCTGATGGACGTGAGCCTGCGCCACGTCGCGGCCGAGGCCGGGGTCACCGCGGGGATGGTGCAGCACTACTTCCGCACCAAGGACGAGATGATGGTCTTCGCGCTGGACGTCGTCTCCGCTCGTGTCCAGGCCCGTCTCGAGGCCGACCCGACCACGCACGACGGACCGCGGGCTCTCGTGCGCGCCCTGCTCGTCCAGCTCCTGCCGGTCGACGACGACCGCGTGCTCGAGGGCCGGGTCGCGATCGCCTTCCACGCCTACGCCGCGAGCCGCCCCGCCGTGGCGACCCGGCTGCGCGAGGACACCCGGGGGATGCGCGCCATGATCGCGGAGCACATCCGGTCGGCGGGACGGAGCGCCCTGGACCCCGGGCAGGCCGCCACCGGCCTGCTCTCCCTCGTCGAGGGGCTGGCCGTCCACGTCCTGGGCGGCCACATCACGGCCGACCACGCCGTCGCGACCCTCGACGCCCACCTCGCCATGGCCTTCGGCCACGTGAGTGTTCTGGGTCGTCCTGACGACCCGGAACACTCACGTGCGGAGCATCGATGAGTTCGCGGCGCGGCGGCCGTCCACCTCCCGACGCACCCCGCCGAGGAAGGGATCCTCATGCCCGTGGCCGACCCCAGCACCGTCTACGCCGCCACCCACGTCGAGCGCGCCGCGCTCGCCGACGACCTCGCCGGGCTCACCGACGCGCAGTGGGCGACGACGTCGCTGTCCGACCGGTGGACGGTCGAGGAGACCGTCGCCCACCTCACCGCCGCCGCGAGCATCGGGCCGTGGCGCTGGGTGCGCAGCGTCCTGGGTGCGCGGTTCGACTTCGACCTGCACAACGACCGCCGCCTCGCCGAGCACTGCGGCGCCACGCCCGCCGAGACCCTCGCGCGCTTCCGGGCGGTGCGGGACAGCACGACGTCGACGTGGGGCCCGAAGGCGGCGTGGCTCGGCGAGGTCGTCATCCACGGCGAGGACATCCGCCGCCCGCTCGGGCTCGTGCGCACGCCGCCGGTGGAGACGACCACCACGGTCGCCGAGTTCGTCGCGAGCCGCGACTTCACGGTCGGCGGGAAGACGGTGAGCGAGGGCCTGCGCCTCGAGGCCACCGACGGCCCGTTCGCCGTCGGCGACGACCCCCTGGTCACCGGTCCGACGCTGTCGCTCGTCATGGTCATGGCCGGGCGCGCCGCCCACCTCGACGACCTCGACGGGCCCGGTGTCGCGACCCTGCGCAGCCGGATCCGAGGACGCCCCCTCGAGAACCCCGCCTCTAGAACGCCGCCTCGAGAAGCGCCGTGAGGCTCTCCCGCGTCACCGGGGCGGGGTTCGCGTAGGGCGCGGCGAGCACCTGCTCCACGACGCGGGGCAGTCCGTCGGCGGGCATGCCGAGGGCCGCCAGGGAGGTCGGGGCGCCGAGGTCGCGGGCCCGGGTGGCCAGGGCCTTGGCCACCGTGTCGGGATCGGGGCCCACCCCGAGCGCACGGCCGAGCGCGGCGATCGCCGCCGGCGCGGCGGGGCCGTTGTGGGCCACGACGTGGGGGAGCACGACGGCGTGGGTCTCGGCGTGCGGCAGGTCGAACGAGCCGCCCAGGACGTGGCAGAGCTTGTGGTGCAACGACATCGTCGTCGCACCGAGCACCGCGCCGCAGAGCCACGCGCCCTGCAGCGCCCCGGACCGTGCGTCCAGGTCGTCGGGCGTCTCGACGACCACCGGCAGCGCGGCCAGCAGCGCCCGCGCGCCCTCCTCGGCCATCACCGCGGTGATCGGCGTGCTGTCCGGCGCCCACAGCCCCTCGACGGCGTGGGCGACGGCGTTGAGCCCGCTGGTCACCGAGAGACCCACCGGCAGGGTGCGCGTCAGCTCGGGGTCGTAGACGACCGAGCGCGGGAGCACCGCCCGGTCCCGGCCCGTGCGCTTGACCCCGTCCTCGGTGAGACCCCACACCGGGGTCATCTCCGACCCGGCGTACGTCGTGGGCACGGCCACGACCGGCAGCCCGTGGCGCAGCGCGACGGCCTTGCCCAGGCCCACCGACGACCCGCCCCCGATCGTGACGCACCCGTCGGCACCCAGCTCGCGGGCACGGTCGGCGGCCGCGGCGGCCACCTCGACGGGCACGTGCTGGCGCGCACCGGCGAAGACCCCGGCGGCCCGGCCGCCGAGCCCGTCGGCGGCCGCGCGCAGCGTCGCCTCCTGCTCGGGCGTGCCGAGCACGAGCACCCGGGCCAGCCCGAGGCGCTCCAGCTCCTCGCCCAGCTCGGCCAGACGGCCGGGGCCGAAGACCACGCGCATCGGCAGGGCGTCGTGGACGAAGCGCATGCCGGTCAACCTACGTCGATCGCGGCCGAGGAGACGGGGACCAGGACGACCTCGACGTCGGCGTGCCGGTAGGGCCGGTCGAGGCCCTCGGCGTCCTCGTCGACGTTCGCGAAGTCCACGACCAGGTCGGACTTCACCGCGAACACCGCGTCCTGCTCGAGGTACGGGCTCCCCCGCACGAACAGGTGCGTCGTCAGCGCGTCGAACCCGGGCGCCGAGACGAGCAGGTGCACGTGCGCGGGCCGGTAGGGGTGGCGCCGGGTGGTGCCCAGCAGCGCGCCGACGGGCCCGTCGGTGGGGATCGGGTAGTGCCCCGGGACGACGGTCCGGAACCGGAACCGGCCCTCGTCGTCGGCGTGGAAGAGCCCGCGCCCGTTGCCCGCCGGCTGCACGTCCGGCTGCTGGACGTCGTAGAAGCCGTCCTCGGTGCACTGCCAGACGTCGATCTCCGCGCCGGGCACGGGCCGCCCGGACGGGTCGACCACGCGGCCGGTGACCAGTGCCCGACGGCCGCCGCCGACGTCGTCGATGCTGTCCCCGAGCTCGCGCGCCGGGGACGACGTCATGTGGAACGGGCCGAGGACGGTGCTCTCGGTGCCTTCGGGAGAGCCGTTGAGCGTCTCCACCAGCGACGACACCCCGAGCACGTCGGAGAGCAGGATGAACTCCTGGCGGGTGTCGTCGCACGTGGCGCCGACGCCGGTGAGGAAGCCGATCGCGGCCTCCCACTCGGCCACGGTGGGCTCCACCTCGCGCACGAGCTCGTGGAGGTGCACGACGACGCGCTCGAGGATCGTGCGCAGACGCTCGTCGGGGGTGGACGCGAAGCTCGCGAGCACCTCGTCCGTGAGACCCGTGCTCACAGCCGCAGCAGCCGCTCGGCGTTGCCGTGCGCGATCTTGGCCCGGTCGGCCTCGCTGATCGGGGCGGTGCGCAGGAACTCGGTGGCGACGTCCATCTCCTCGAAGGGGTAGTCGGTGCCGAAGAGGATGTGGTCGGCCCCCAGCGCGAGCAGCGAGCACAGCAGCGGCGCGGCGGAGCAGACGCCGCTGGTCGTGATGTAGAGGTTGTGGCGCAGGTACTCCGAGGGGTTCCCCCGGGCGAGCTCGATGCCGTGGTGGGCGTGGAAGTCCCAGCGGGAGTCCAGGCGCCAGAGCACGAACGGCAGGGCCTCGCCCATGTGCCCGAGGAGCAGCTTCGCCTCGGGGAAGTCGTCGAACACGCCGGAGAAGATCAGGCGCAGGGCGTGCGACGCGGTGTCGGTGCCCCAGCTCCACATCGGGCCGATGAGCTCGGGGTGCCCGGACAGCACGTCCGCCGCGTCGACGCCGTTGGCCGGGTGCAGGTAGAGCGGGACGTCGAGACCCGCCGCGTACTCCCAGACGACGCGCAGCTCGGGGTCGTCGAGGTAGCGGCCCTGGGTGTGGGCGTTGACCAGCGCCCCGCGCAGGCCGAGCTGCGTCACCGAGCGCTCGAGCTCCTTCGCCGCGGCCTGCGGGTCCTGCAGCGGCAGCGCCGCGAAGCCCGCGAACCGCGTCGGGTGGGCCTCGATCGTCGCCGCGAGCAGGTCGTTGACGGCCGAGGCGCGCGAGACCGCGGTCGCGGCGTCCGGCTCCGCCTGCAGGCCCGGCGAGTTCAGCGAGAGCACCTGCACGTCGAGCCCGGCGGCGTCCATGCGCTCGAGCCGCGCTCCGGTGAGGTCGAACAGCCGGCGCGACATCTCCGCCCACACGTGGGGTTCCGCGATCGTCGCCGTGCCCGCGCCGTACCCGGCGAGCTCCTCGGTGACGAAGTGCTCTTCCAGCCCGATCGTCCGCATCCTGACCCCGCTCCTCTATTCACCATCGCGCATTGACTTCCTCAATGATGAATCCTACCGTTCGTCGGTGTCAAACCTCACAGGAGGAGCACGCATGATCGAGAGCGCCGGAGACGGAGCGCAGCGGAGCTCGACCCTCGACTCCGAGACCGTGGACGTGGCCGTCGTGGGCTACGGCCCCGTGGGGATGGCGACGGCCGCGCTGCTGGGCGCCGCCGGGCACCACGTCGTCGTGCTGGAGCGCTACGCCGGGCTCTACAACCTGCCCCGGGCGGCGATCTTCGACGACGAGACGATGCGGACGCTGGCGCGTCTCGACGTCGCGGAGGAGCTGCTGCCGAAGCTGCACGTGCAGCGCAACTACGAGTGGCGCAACGGCGCGGGCGAGCTGCTCATCGAGCACGACTTCGCCGCGACCGGGCGCTCCGGCTGGGCGGAGTGGTACATGATGTACCAGCCCGAGCTGGAGGACGCGCTCGACCGGCGCGCCCGCGACGCCGGCGTCGACGTCCGTTTCGACAGCCCGGTCACGGGCCTGACCGACCACGGCGACCACGTCGAGCTCCACGTCGGCGGCCGCGAGCCGCACCTGGTCCGGGCCCGCTGGGTCATCGCCTGCGACGGCGGCAACAGCTTCGTGCGCTCCGCGCTCGGGCTGGCGACGACGGACTACGGGTTCTCCGAGCCCTGGATGGTGTGCGACTTCCGCTTCCGCGACGCCGCCGCGGCGCACACCGTGCCCACCGCGCGGCAGGTCGGCGACCCGGCCGGCCCCACCTCGATCATCTCGCTCGGCCCGGCGCACCACCGCTTCAGCTACATGCTCGACTCGGTCGAGGACTTCGACGTCGAGCGCGACCCCGAGAAGGTGTGGGCGCGCACCACCCGCTGGCTCTCCCGCGACGACGCCGAGCTCATCCGCGTCGCCACCTACACGTTCCGCTCCCTGGTCACCGACCGGTGGCGGGTCGGGCGCGTCCTGCTCGCCGGCGACGCCGCGCACCAGATGCCGCCGTTCCTCGGGCAGGGCATGTGCTCGGGGGTCCGCGACGCCCAGAACATCGCGTTCAAACTCGACGCCGTCCTGCGGGGCCGGCTGGCCGACGACGTGCTCGACACCTACCAGCAGGAGCGCGAGCCCCACGTCCGCGCGGTGATCGAGAAGGGCATCGAGCTCGGGCGCCAGCAGACGGTGCGCGATCCGGAGCGCGCCGCCGAGCGCGACCGCGTCCTGCTCGGGCGCCGGGCGGCGAACCAGGAGCCCGACACCATCCGCTTCCCCGGGCTGGTCGACGGCCTGCTGGCGACGACGTCGGGGCCCGGGCGCGGGGAGCTCGCGGTGCAGGGCGTCGTCGACGACGGCACGGTGCGCGACCGGCTCGACCAGGTCGTCGGGCACGGTGCCCACCTGCTGCTCGACGCCCGCAGCGTCACCCTCGACGAGGACACCGCCGCGGCCCTCGCCGCGGCGGACGTCCGCGTCGTCGCGCTGCACGCCGAGGAAACGCCCGTCGTCGACGGCCTCCTGGACATCGACGGCACCCACCTGGCCTGGCTCGCCTCCCTCGGGGTCGTCGCGGCCGCCGTCCGTCCCGACCTCTACGTCTTCGGCACCGCGACCGACGCCGACGCCACCGACGCCCTGGCCCGCGAGCTCGTCGCGGCCCTCGGCGCCCCCAGCCCGGCCCTCCAGCACTGACCAGCTCGCACTGACCAGCCAGCACCCACCCTCGCCGACGACGCCAGGAGCCCCTCGATGACCGCCCCACCCGCACGCGCCACCGAGCGCCTCGTCCTGGTCCTCTCGGCCGGCTTCGCCGCGCTCGAGGGCTACGACCTCGCCTGCTACGGCGTGACCGTCCCCTCCCTGCTCGCCGACCGCGGCTTCGGCGCCGACAAGGCCGCCGCCGGCACCGTCGGCTCGCTGGTGGCCATCGGGATGCTGCTCGGGGCCGCGATCTGCGCGGCCACCATCCGCCGGGCCGGCAGCCGGCGGCTGCTGATCGGCGGCGCGGGCCTGTTCTCCCTCGGCATGCTCGTGTGCGCGATCGCGCCGACCTTCGCCCTGTTCGGGGCCGCCCGCCTCGCCGTCGGCGTCGGGCTCGGCATCGTGCTGCCGACGGTGACGGCCTACGTCGCCGACCTCTCCGCGCCGGAACGCCGGGCCCGCAACGTCGGCATCATGATGTCCGGGTACGCCGCGGGCGCCCTGCTCGCCCCGCTGCTGGGCGCCGCGCTGCTGACCGGCGGGAGCTGGCGCTGGATCTACGTCATCGGCGCCGCCCCGGCGATCGTGCTGCTCCCGCTCGCGATCCGGATGCTCCCCGAGAGCCCGGTGCACGAGGAGTCGGGCGGCGCCGTCGCCCGGGGCGACCTCCTGGGCCTGCGCCCGCTGCTCGCCCCCGGGGTGCGGGGCGCGACGCTGCTGTTCTGGGCGATTTCGTTCTGCGGCCTGCTGCTCGTGTTCGGCATCAGCACCTGGCTCCCGACGATCATGCAGACCGCCGGCTACTCGCTCGGCTCGTCGCTGCTGCAGACCGCGGCCCTGTGGGTCGGGGCCGGTGTCGGCATGGTTCTCGGCGGGCGCATCGCCGACCGCGTCGGCATCAAGCCCGTCGTCGCCGTCGCGTTCCTCGCCGGCGCCGCGAGCCTGCTGGTGATGAGCGCCCGCCCCGCGCTCGGCGTGCTGTTCCTGCTCATGTTCGTCGGCGGGCTCGGGCTCATCGGCTCGCAGGTGCTCACCAACGCCTACATCGTCGGCCACCACCCGCCGGAGCTGCGCGGACGGGCGATCGGCTGGGCACTGTCGATCGGGCGCCTCGGCGCGATCGCCGGCCCGCTCGTCGGCGCGGCGATCCTGTCCTCCGGGCTCGGCGTGGCGTGGAACTTCTACCTGTTCGCCGTCCCCGGGATCGTCGGGGCGCTGCTGGCGCTGGCGGTCCCGGCGATCCGGTCCCGCGCGGCGACGCCGGACTCGGCCCGGGTCACCGCCTGAGACCGTGACTACGCTCCACGGCGTGGCCCCCGCCGGCGCGCAGGACGACGACCCCGAACCGCAGGGCCCGTCGGGCGCCTCCCGCCAGGGCATCCAGTCGGTCGAGATCGCGATGACGGTGCTGGACGCCCTCGAGCGCGGCGGCGGGCCGATGAGCCTCACGCAGATCGCGCAGGCGAGCGGGATGGGCGCGAGCAAGGCGCACCGCTACCTCGTGAGCCTGGGGCGTGCGGGGATGGTGGCGCAGTCGCGCAGCTCCGGGCTCTACGACATGGGTCCGGCGCTGCGCCGCCTCGGCGCCGAGTCGCTGCGGCGCATGGACGAGGTCGGGCTGGTCTCGCAGTACATCCCGGGCCTGCGCGATCGCACGGGCCACGCCGTCAACCTCGCGGTGTGGGGCGACCACGGGCCGGTCATCGTGCGCTGGGACTACGGCGCCTACGCCCTCCCGATCACCGTGCGCGTCGGCGCGACGATGCCGATGCTGACGTCGTCGGTGGGCCGGGTCTACCTCGCCCACCTGCCCCGCTCGCTCACCGAGCCCGTCCTGCGCGCCCAGGAGGCCGACACCGGCGCCGGCTCGACGCGCGAGGTCGACGCCGTCGTCGAGGAGGTCCGGCGGCTGGGCTACGCCCGGACCTCGGGCGGCGTCATCCCCGGCATCGCCTCGGTGGCGGCGCCGGTGCTCACCACCGGCGACTCGCTCCCGCTCGTCGTCGCCCTCGCCCTGCCCGAGCGCGCGGCGTCGGAGGACGTCCTGCGCGACGTGACCGCGGAACTGCTGGAGGCCACCGCTGCGATGTCCGCGGAGCTCGGCGTGGCGTGAGCCCCGGAACGTGAGCACCCGAAATCCGGCGGCCCCGACCCGATCTCCCGGTTAGCGTCCTGTCCCGTCCGAGGCACCCGAGCCGCGGAGAGGAGACAGCACCGTGCAGAAGGTCGGCGAGCGTCTGGTCAACTGGGCGTCGATCCTCGACGCGCGCACGCGGGAGCAGGCCGAGCGCACGGCGGCGATGCCGTTCATCCACCCGCACGTCGCGCTCATGCCCGACGCGCACCTCGGCCGGGGCGCGACCGTCGGGTCGGTGATCCCGACCCTGCGGGCGATCATGCCGGCGGCCGTGGGCGTGGACATCGGCTGCGGGATGGCGGCGGTCCGGACGCAGTTCGACGTCGGGGAGCTGCGGGCGAAGGGGTCGCTCGCGCCGCTGCGGGAGTCGATCGAGCGGGCGATCCCGCTCGGGGCCGGGCACCACAACCGGAAGGTCGTGGCGACCTCGGTGCCGCGGGTCGAGGAGCTCACGCACCTCGCCGAGGAGGCCGGGTTCGACCCGTCGCGGGACAAGAAGGGGTGGGAGGCGCAGCTCGGCACGCTGGGCAGCGGCAACCACTTCATCGAGGTCACCGTCGACGAGGCCGACCGGGTGTGGCTGTTCCTGCACTCCGGATCCCGGGGCGTGGGCAACAAGATCGCCCAGCGACACACCGCCGTGGCGCGCGAGGCCTGCGCCGGCGTCGACCTGCCCGACCCGGACCTCGCCTACCTCACCGAGGACACCGAGGAGTTCTGGACCTACATCCGCGAGCTGCGGTGGGCCCAGCACTACGCGCTGCTCAACCGCGAGGAGATGATGGACCGGGTGGTGCGGCAGACCTCGGAGTTCGTCGGCACCGAGGTGGTGGAGCAGGAGCGGATCTCCTGTCACCACAACTACACCGAGTCCGAGGAGCACTTCGGCGAGCAGGTCTGGGTCGCCCGGAAGGGCGCCATCGACGCCTCGGCGGGCCGGGCCGGCCTGATCCCGGGCTCGATGGGCACGGCGTCGTACGTGGTGGCCGGCAAGGGCGAGCCCGAGTCGCTGCACAGCTCGCCCCACGGGGCGGGCCGGGCGTACTCGCGGACCGCGGCCCGGAAGACCTTCACGCACGACCAGCTGCGGGAGGCCATGGCCGGGATCGAGTTCCGGGACACCGAGGCGTTCCTGGACGAGATCCCCGGGGCGTACAAGGACGTCGACGTGGTCATGGCCGACGCCGCCGACCTCGTCGAGGTCCGGCACACCCTGCGCCAGATCGTGAACGTGAAGGGCACCTAGGGCGCGCCCGGATCTGCGCGAAGGGCACCATCGATCGCTAGAAGCGGCTGATGGTGCCCTTCGCGCGATCCCGCCGAGGTGGCACCCCGCGCCTACACCACCGCGGTCTCGCCCCAGATGTCCTCGAGGTAGCGGCTCGACGTCCGCAGGCCCGCGAGCCAGGCCTCGCCGTCGGACTCGCCCGCGCCGGTCTTCGCGCGGAACACCGCGACCAGGGCCGCGCGCACACCGGGCGCCATGGTCGAGGCGTTGCCGCACACGTAGACCACGGCGTCCTCCTGCATCGCCGCCCAGACCTCGTCGGCGGCGCCCTCGAGCGCGTGCTGGACGTAGCGGTACGGCGAGCCCGGCACCCGCGAGTACGCCGGGAACAGCGTCGCGACGCCCGCCTTCTCGAAGGCGGCGAGCTCGTCGGCGTAGAGCAGGTCGTCCTCGGGGTCGCGGCAGCCGAGGAACAGCAGCGAGCGCGCGATCGGGACGCCGCGCGCCCGGAGCGACTCGCGCTCCTGGAGAAACCCGCGGAACGGGGCCATCCCCGTCCCCGCGCCCACCATGATCATCGGGACGTGCGGGTTCTCCGGGGGCCGGAAGCTGATGCTCGGCGAGCGGACGAAGGTGAACACCGTGCCGCCCTCGGGGACGTCGCCCAGGTGCCCGGAGCACACGCCCCGGAACGTCGCGCCGTCGCCCGCACGCGCCGGGCCCTCGAGCACCCCGACGGTCAGCGCGACCTCCGACGCCGTCTGCGGCGACGACGAGATCGAGTAGAACCGCGGGCGCAACGGGGGCAGCAGGTCGAGGAACGTCGCGAACGGCAGGTCGCACTCCGGGTGGGCCTCGAGCAGCTCGACCAGCGTGCGCCGGGGCTTGGCGATCTGCTCCCGGTAGCGCGCCTTCGCGTCGTCGTCGCTCGACGCCAGGCCCGCGAGCTCGTCGCGCGCCACCCCCTCGGGCATCGCCGCGGCCATCGCCGTGAGGCCCGCGCGGCTCGCCACGTCCTGCAGCTCCACGCAGCCCACGAGGATGCCGAGCAGCGGGTAGGGCTCGCCGACGGGCAGGTGGGTGGGCGCTGGGCGGGTGGGCGAGCCGGCAGCGGTGAGCGTGACGAACTGGCCCCCGTCGAGCCCGAAGCGGGCGATGACGCGGTTGACCAGCCCGATCGGGTTGCGGGGCAGCACGCCGAGGTGGTCACCGGTCGCGTAGGTCGCGCCGGCGGGCAGCGCGATCTCGAGGTGGCGCACCGAGCGGCCGCCCGGCGTGCCGGCGCGGGCGGTGAGCTCGCGGTTCACGCGCACCGTGGCCGCCTGGCCCCGGTAGGACTGCAGCACCGGGCTCGCGGTGCGCCGTTGCTCGAGCGTCACGGACAGGCGCGGTCCGCCGTCGGCCGTCGCCGTCGTCGAGGCGTCCAGGCCCAGGGCGGCGCCGAGGCCGTCCCACAGCCCCGCGTACCAGTCCTCGAACTGCGCGTCGAAGTCGCCGCGGGCGTCGCCCTCGCCGCGCCGGTACACGCGGGTGGCGCCCCGGGCCTCGAGTCCGCGGTCGACGCGCATCGGCACGGCCTGGTACGTCGCGGCCCAGTCGCGGTTGCCGCACCCGAAGACCGTGTACTTCACGCCCGCAGCCGAGGACACCGAGCCGTCCAGCCAGGCGCAGAACCTCCCCGCGTTGTCCGGCGGCTCCCCGTTGTACGACGAGGTCACGACGACCACGGCGCCCTCGCTCGGCAGCTCCCCCACGGCCTCGTCGAGCGCGGCGGTGCGCGCGGTGTAACCGCGGTCGCCCGCGTCGCGGGCGATGCGGGTGGCGAGGTCCTCGGCGGCGCCGAGGTTGGAGCCGAACAGCACGAGCAGCGGCGTGCCGTGCCGGTCGGCCGCCGCCACCGGCAGCGAGGCGCTGCGGGGTTCGGCGACTGCCGCCGGCGCCGGCCGGGACCCGCCGGTCCCCCAGGTGCGACCCGATCGCGGCCGCACCCGGATGGTCAGACCCTCCGGCTTCAGGGTGAGCGACTCCTTGATCGTGAGCTGGTAGTCCGCGTGGTCGACGAGCTCGAAGCGGTGCATGACCATCGCCAGCACCAGCGTCGCCTCCTGCATGGCGAACTGGCGCCCGATGCAGGCGCGCTGGCCCGAACCGAAGGGCCGGAAGGCGTTGGGCGGCAGGGCGTCGCGGCGCTCCGGCGCGAAGTGCTCGGGGTTGAAGTCCTCGGCGTCGTCACCCCAGACCTCAGGGAGCCGGTGCAGCATCGGCGTCAGCGCGATGATCGACCGCCCGGGCTCGAACGGGCCCCAGCCGCCCACCGTGGTGGTCTCGCGGGCCTGGCGCGTGAACGCGGGCGCGGTCGGCCACAGGCGCAGCGTCTCGTCGAGGATCTGCCGGATGTAGCCGAGCTGCTGGATCTGCGACACGGTCGGCGCCACCGAAGGATCGGTGCCGAACACGCGGTCGATCTCCTCCTGCGCCGTCGCCACCACCTCGGGATGCTTGAGCAGGTACGCGATCGCGAACGAGAGCAGCCCGCTGGTGGTCTCGTGGCCGGCGACGAGGAACGTGACGCACTGGGCGACGATATTGTGGTCGGGCAGGGCGTTCCCCTGCTTGTCGGTGCCGACGAGCATGTGCCCGAGCAGGTCGTTCCCGGGGTCCCCGGACGCCTTCCGCGCGTCGAGGATCCGCTGGACCGTGTCGTCCATGTACTTCGCGTCGGCCATCAGCTTGCGCTGGGCCCCGCGCCGCAACGGCAGCAACGCCGGGGGCACCTGCTGGCGGTGCTGCGTCTCGTGCAGCGCGCCCATCATGGCCTCGACGAACGGGTGCTGGGTGTCGCGGTAGAACGAGTTGAACCGGTAGCCGAAGCCGCAGAGCGCGATGGTGTCGAGGGTCAGCCGGGTCATGTCGGCCGCGACGTCGATGTCCTCGTCGGGGTTGGCGCGCTCCCACTTCAGGCACAGCTGCTCGGCGATGTCGATCATCGGGTCGACGTAGCCCTTCATCGCCCACGTCGAGAAGCTGGGCAGCAGGATGTCGTGCGCCGACTTCCAGAGCGGGTCCTCGGTGTCGGCCGTGAAGAGGCCCGCGCTCTTGTGGGTCTTGCGGAACTCCCGCTGGCTCAGCCCGACGAGCTTGTCGAAGCGGCTGTCGTCGCAGAGGTCGTCCACCATCTCCAGACCCGAGACGACGTAGCGGGTCCCCGACGGCGAGCTCACCGCGTAGATCGGCCCGTACTTGCGGGTGAGCGCCATCAGGTCCTGGATCAGCGTCGCCGGGTGGACGTCGCGGACGTTGCCCAGCAGCGGCACACCCTTGGGCCCGGGGATGTCGGCGACGGTCCGGGACGGGGTTGCCGCGCTCGACGTGGGGGTGGTCATGGCTCGCTCCTGGTGGGTCGGCGCGGGGCGGGGACGGCGGGGGCCTCGGGTGCGTGGCGGACCGCGCGGTCGTGGCGCAGGAGCACGACGGCGACGAGCAGCACCCAGGCCGGGAGGACGAGCAGGCTCGCGGGGTGGTCGGTCGCGGTGATCAGCAGCCAGGTCGCGAGCACGTAGCCGGCGATCGCCCCGCCGCGGGGCATGACGCCCGCGCTGCGCAGGAGCGTCGTCGTGGTCAGCGCGAACATGCCGGCACCGCGCACGGAGAACACGAACACCAGGCCGTAGCCGAGCCCGGACAGGGCACGCGCGGCCTCCGGGGCCAGCGGCGGACCGCCGCCGATCGTCGTCACGAACACCGGCGTCGCCAGGGCGGCGGTGCCCGCGAAGAGCAGGGCGACGAACAGGACCCCGGAGAGCAGGTTGAGACCGTTCGCCATGGCCGAGGGCGCCGGTGCCAGCGTGTCGAGCACGGAGCGCAGGGCGACGACGAACCAGAGGAACGCGATCCCGGCCAGCGGCACGAGGTAGAGGGCCACGGCGGTGACGACGGTGTTGCCGGCCCCGGCGTAGAAGGTCCCGTACGCGTGGTCGGGGGCACCGAGGTGCGGCACGCCGTTCACCACCACGAGGGCCGCGACGAACAGGCCCGAGAAGACGAGGCCCATCACGGCGGCGAGCCGCGGCGTCGCGGGCTTCACCGCTCGTCCTGCACGGGCTCGGCCTGCAGGTCCTCGAGGACCCGCAACAGGTCGAGCGTGCCGGAGAACGGCTGCTCCCGGCCGGTCTCGGTGATCACGGTGCCCTCCAGGCGCCCGTCGGGGGTGCGGAGGAGATCGACGCTCAGGTGCATGCCGGCCTCCTCTCCGCTCGTCACCGTCGAGCGTGCGGGGCAGAGGCGACGGACGCCCCGGCCGGACCTTCCAGTCGGGCTTCCAGTCGTGTGCGCAGCTCCCGCCGGGAGGTGACACCGAGCTTCGCGTAGACGTTGCTGAGGTGGTACGCGACGGTGCGCGGGGTGATGTAGAGGTCGCGCCCGACCTCGCGGTTCGTCAGCCCCCGCGCGACGAGGGCGACGACGGCCTCCTCGTGCGGGGTCAGCCCGAGCGCGCCGGCATCGCTGCTCGTCGGCGCCGGCGTCAGCCCGGCGGCGTGCAGAAGCTCCTCGGCGCGGGCGCACCACGGCGCGGCACCGAGGCGGGCGAGGGTGTCGCGGGCGCCGCGCAGGAGGTCGACGCCGGCCCGGCGTTCGCCGGCAGCGAGCAGGCGGCGTCCGATCTCGGTCTCCAGGCGGGCGACCGCGTGCGGGGCGACGACGTCGGCGACGCCCGCCTCGGCCGGCGAGCGCCAGGGGGCACCGAGCCGGACCCGCAGCCGCGCGACGTCGACGGCGTACCGGCCGCCGGCGCGCGGGGCGAGGGCGTCGAGCGCCGCCGTGGCCTCGGCGACCCGGCCCAGGGCCAGCAGCGCCTCGACCTCGAGCACCCGGGGTGCGAGCACCCCGAGACCGTCGGCCGCCGCCCGCACCGCAGGCTCCTGCGCCGGCGCGAGCGCCCGCAGCAGCGCCTGCGGATCGTCCTCGACCTCCGCGAGCACCGCCCCCGCGACCGCGGCGCACAGGTCGACGCCCCACCAGTGCGGGCCGAGCGTCGTCGCCGCCGCGAGGTGGGTCCGCGCCTCGTCCCCGCGTCCCCGGATCGCCAGCGCCTCCGCCGCGAACGTGTGCGCGAGCGCGCCGGGCAGCGCCGTCCCCCCGTCGCGGGCGAGCGTGATCGCCAGCTCGAAGCCCTCGACCACGCCGTCGGGGATCCCGAAGCGGTCCGCGACCGCGGGGCGGAAGGCCAGCGCGAGGGCCAGCGCGCGCACCGGCTCCCCCGCCCGGGCGCGGTGGACCGCCTCGTCGAGGTGCAGCGACGCCGCCGCGTCGTCGCCGCCGAGCGTCGCGAGCATCCCGCGCAGGGTCAGCGCGTCGACCGGTGGCGCGCGCCCGTCGTCGCCCCCGGCGCGGTCGAGGATCGCCCGGGCGTCGTCGCCGCGCCCGGCGACCGCGAGCCCCAGGATCAGCGCCAGCCCCGCCGGGAGGCGGACGTCGTCGCCGCGGGCGGGGTGGGCGAGCGCGACGCCCGCGGTCTCGATCGCCCGCGCCGGGTCACCGCGCAGCAGGTGCAGCACCGCGAGGTGCGCGGCGGCCCCGGCGCGCGCCCGGTCGCCCGGACGTCCGTCCCCCGGGACACCCGTCGCCAGCGCCGCCTCCAGGCGCTCGCGGGCCACGCCGAACCGTCCGGTGACGAGCGCCAGCTGGCCGAGCACCGCGGTCCGCCAGGGCCCCGCCCGGCACCCCTCGACCGCGCCCTCCAGGGCCACCGCCCGCGCGACCTCGCCGTCGGCGAGCAGCCGGGACGCCGCCGCGAGCAGCCGGCGCTCGCGGTCGTCCGGGTCGGTGCTGAGGTCGGCGGCCGCGCGCAGCAGGTCGGCCGCCTCGGAGCCGGCGAGCGCCGCGCCCGGCTCGCCGACCAGGTCCTCGAGCTCGGCGGCGAGCTCCGGGTCCGGGCCGGCGGCCGCCGCGACCCGGTGGTCGAGCGCGGCGCGGCCCGAGAGGAGCCCCGCCGAGGTCGCGTGCAGCGCGCGGCGCCGCATCGGCGGCAGGTCCCCGCGGATCGCGGCCCGCACGAGGGGGTGCACGAACCCGATCCGGACCGTCGGCCCGCCGGGGAGCTCCTCGACCAGGCCCATTCCGACCGCCTCGTCGAGCGCGGCGGCCGGGTCGTCGAGGCCCGCGACGGCGGCGGCGAGCGCGAGCGGGGCGTTCTCGCCGAGCACCGAGGTCGCGACCACCAGCGCCTCGGTCGCGGGCGCCGCGCGGGCGAGGCGCACGAGCACCACCGACGCGAGGCTGCGCGGTGCCGGGAGCGCGTCGGCGCTGCCCGCGAGCACCTCGGGCGGCAGTTCCTCGAGCAGCGCCCGCGCGTGCAGCGGGTGGCCCCGGGTGTGGCGCCACAGCCGCTCGGCGGCGCCGGTGGAGCCCAGCGGACGGCCGACGGCGGCGGCGAGCTCGGAGAGCTCGGCGGGCTCGAGCCCCTCGAGGCGCACGCGGCGGATCGCCCGCCCGGCGGCCGGGAGGCGCTCCCACCAGGCGTCGGCCGGGGCCGGTTCCCGCGCGTCGGGCCCGGACCCGGCGACCCGCACCCCCGCCAGCACGAGGACCCGGTCGTGGCGCAGCCGCCGCAGCGTGAACACCAGCACCCGCACCGAGGCCGGGTCGGCCCACTGCAGGTCGTCGAGCACCAGCAGCACCGGATCCTCGTCCGGCAGGGCCCCCAGCGCACCGAGGAGGTCGGCCCCCACGGCCAGCGGGTCGGCCCGCGGGTCGCGGTCGGGGCGCAGCAGCGTGAAGCGGTCCAGCAGGGCCGGCGGGAGGTCCGCCAGGAGCTGGTCGAGCAGCCCGTGCGCGAGCCCGGTCTCCGCGGCGTCGCCGGTGGCGGTCAGGACGGCGGACGCCCGGCACCCGGCGACGGCGCGGGCCAGGACCGCGCTCTTGCCGGCACCGGCCTCGCCCTCCACCCACACGACGCCCGGCCGCCCGGCGCGCGCGTCGTCCCAGGCCTCCTCGACGAGCGCCAGCGGTCCGCGGCGCCCGACGAACACGGGGGCCGACGCGCGCCGAGGCCACGGGGCCTCCGGGTGCGCGGTCATGAGGGCGACCTGAGCGCACCCGCCGTCGCCTGTCCAGGCCCACTTCCGTGGGAGACCGGACGATCGCCCTCGGTGGTCGCAGGTCAGCGGCGCACGGACAGCCCGACGCGCTGGAACTCCTTGAGGTCCGAGTAGCCGGTCTTGGCCATCGCGCGGCGCAGGGCACCGAAGAGGTTCATCGTCCCCGCGCCGGAGCGGGCGGGCCCGGTCAGGACGGTCGCGAGGTCGGGCGCGACGGTGGGCACGCGGGTGATCCCGCTGCGGGGCAGCGACGGGTGCGCGGCCGACGCCGTCCAGTACCAGCCCGCGCCCGGGGCCTCCTCGGCCGCGGCGAGCTGCTCGCCGAGCATCACCGCGTCCGCCCCGCAGGCAATGGCCTTCGCCAGGTCGCCCGACGTGCCCATCGCACCGTCGGCGACGACGTGGACGTAGCGCCCGCCGGTCTCGTCGAGGTAGTCGCGTCGCGCGGCGGCCGTCTCGACGAGCGCGGTGGCCATCGGCACCCCGATGCCCAGCACGGCGTCGGTGGACGTCGCCGCGCTCTGCCCGTAGCCGACGATGACGCCGGCGGCGCCGGTGCGCATGAGGTGCATGGCGGTGCGGTAGTCGGCGACCCCGCCCGCGACGACGGGGATGTCGAGCCCGTCGATGAAGTCCTCGAGGTCGAGCGGGCCCTCGGCGCCGTCGTCCTCGCCCCCCACGTGCTCGGCCGAGATGATCGTGCCCTGCACCACGAGCACCTCGACGCCCGCGGCCAGCAGGGTCGGCGTGAGCTCCCGGGCGTGCTGCGGGCTCACGCGTGCCGCGACGGTGGCGCCGCCGCCCCGGATGCGCTCGAGCGCCTCGGTGAGCAGCGCGGGCTGCACCGGCGCGGCGTGCAGGCGCTGCAGCTCGGCGACGGCGTCGGCCGGATCGGTGGCGGCGCGGCCGACCACCTCGGCCAGCACCTTCTCCGCCTCGGCGTGCCGTGCCCAGAGGCCCTCGGCGTTGAGGACGCCGAGCCCTCCGAGCCTGCCGACCTCGGCGGCGGTGGCCGGGGAGACCACGGCGTCCGTCGGGTGCGTCAGCAGCGGGAGCTCGAAGCGGTAGGCGTCGAGCTGCCAGGCCGTCGACACCGCCGACGACGAACGCGTCCGGCGCGACGGGACGATGTCGAGATCGTCGAACACGTAGCTGCGCTGGGCGCTGCGGCCCCGACCGATCTCGACCTGCTCGCGCACGCGGGAGGTCCTTCCTGGCTAGCGCGCGCCGTAGTTCGGCGCCTCGGCGGTCATGGTGACGTGGTGCGGGTGCGACTCGGCGAGCCCGGCGGCGGTGATGCGCACCATGTGCGCCCGCTGCAGCTCCTCCGTGGTCCGCGAGCCCGTGTAGCCCATGGCCGCCCGCAGTCCGCCGACGAGCTGGTGGGCCACCTGGGCCAGCGGCCCCCGGAAGGGTACGCGTCCCTCCACGCCTTCGGGCACCAGCTTGTCGTCGGAGAGGACGTCGTCCTGGAAGTAGCGGTCCTTCGAGTAGGACCCCTGCCGCCCCCGGGTCTGCATCGCCCCCAGGGAGCCCATGCCGCGGTAGGTCTTGAACTGCTTGCCGTCCAGCAGGACGAGGTCGCCCGGGGTCTCCGCGGTGCCGGCCAGCAGCGACCCGAGCATCACCGTGCTCGCACCGGACGCGAGCGCCTTCGCGATGTCGCCGGACGACTGCAGCCCGCCGTCGCCGATCACCGGGACACCGGCCGGCGACGCGGCGGCCGCGGCCTCGTGGATCGCGGTGATCTGCGGGACACCGACCCCGGCGATGACGCGCGTGGTGCAGATCGAGCCCGGCCCGACGCCGACCTTGATGGCGTCCGCCCCCGCGTCGACGAGCGCCTGGGCGCCCGCGCGGGTGGCGACGTTGCCGCCGACGACCTCGACGCGCTCGCCGAGCTCCTGCTTGAGCTTCGCGACCATCGCGGTGACCGCGCGGGAGTGCCCGTGCGCGGTGTCGACGACGAGGACGTCCACGCCGGCGTCGACCAGGGCCATCGAGCGCGACCAGGCGTCGTCACCGACGCCGACCGCCGCGCCGCAGAGCAGGCGGCCGTCGGGGTCCTTGGTGGCCATCGGGTACTGCTCGGTCTTCACGAAGTCCTTGACGGTGATCAGGCCGCGCAGGATCCCGGCGCCGTCGACGAGCGGGAGCTTCTCGATCTTGCGCCGGCGCAGCAGGCCGAGCGCGGCCTCGGCCGTCACGCCCACCTGCGCGGTGACGAGGTCCTCGGAGGTCATGACCTCGCGGACGCGACGCGAGTGGTCGACCTCGAAGCGCATGTCCCGGTTGGTGATGATGCCGACGAGCCGGCCGGACTCGTCGACCACGGGCAGCCCCGAGATCCGGAACTTGGCGCAGAGCGCGTCGACCTCGGCCAGGGTGTCGTCGGGCGAGCAGGTCACCGGGTCGGTGACCATCCCGGCCTCGGACCGCTTGACCACCTCGACCTGGGCCGCCTGCGCCTCCGCCGGCAGGTTGCGGTGGAGCACGCCCATGCCGCCCTGACGGGCCATCGCGATGGCCATCCGCGACTCGGTGACCGTGTCCATCGCCGAGCTCACCAGCGGGACGCGCAGGGTGACCCGGCGGGTCAGCCGCGCGGACGTGTCGGCCTCGGAGGGCACCACGTCGGACTCGGCCGGCAGGAGCATGACGTCGTCGAAGGTCAGGCCGAGCAACGCGAACTTCTCGGGCAACCCGGGCTCGGTCAACACCATGGGCTCAATCGTAGTCGCGCCGCCGACCGGTCCCCCGGGCGCGCGGACCGCCGCCGCGTGACGCGCGCCGCGAGACGGGTAAATTGCTGGTCGTGCCGTACGAAGCGTTGCCGCCCGATCCGTTCGCGGGAGATCCCGCGGACCCCGCCCGCGCGCTCGGGGGGCCGGACGCCGACGCCGCCGACGACGCGCCCCTCGACGACGCCGAGCGCGACGAGGTGGTGGCCGATCTGGGCGACCTCGCCGTGTTCGAGGCCCTGCTCGCGCCCCGTGGCGTCCGTGGCGTCGTGGTCGACTGCGAGGACTGCTCCGAGCAGCACTACCACGACTGGGACCTCCTGCGGGCGAGCCTCCAGCAGCTCCTCGACGAGGGCCACATGCGCCCGCACGAGCCCCCGTTCGACCCGGACCCCGCGTCCTACGTCACCTGGGAGTACTGCCGCGGGTTCGCGGACGCGACGCTCGCGGAGTAGCCCTCCTCACGCACGAACGGCCCGGTCCCCTCACGGGGGCCGGGCCGTTCGGCGTTCGGGGTGGGGTCAGCCCGTGGTCGTCGTCGCACCGGGGTCGGAGGACATCCCGTTGGTGGTGGTCGACGGCGGCGGGTCGTCGGCGCCACGGGTGTCGGGAGCCGCCGGGTCGGCCGGGGATGCCGGGTCGGCGGGCGACGGCGAGGCGTCCTCGGGCGTGACCGGGGCCGGCTCCGCCGGGCTCGGCGTCGCCGTGTCGTCCGCGGTGGAGCTCCCGCCCGACGACGGCGCCGTGCTCGGCTCGGAGCCGGCGGGCTCGCGGGACGAGGGCGACGGGTCGGACTCGATCGAGCTCTGCACCCGGTCGCGCTCCTGGACCAGCGGGGCCCGCTGCTCCGGCGCCACCTGCGGGATGGCGATGTTGGCCTGGGCCAGCTCGTTGCGGGCCGCCGTGGTGTCGCCCCGCGCCAGGGCGCCGTTGGCGGCCTCGATGCGGTTGCGGACCTCCTCGACGCGCTCGACGCCCTGCGCGCGCTCGGAGAAGAAGACCTTGGAGACGCCCCAGAGCGTGTCGCCCGGCATCGCGCCGTGGACCGCGACCGTCAGCCCGGCACAGGCGACGGCGGCCGCCACCGCGGCGATGGCGAACGGCATGCGTCGACGGCCGCGCGAGCGCAACCGGTCCCGCGACTCGTGCCCGGCGGCGACGGCCTCGGCCGCCTCGTCCAGGGACACGAGCTCCGGCATCGGGTCGGCCTCGATGTCCGCCCGCCACGCGGCGAGGATCGCCGCGAGACGGTCGTCGTCGTCGGAGCCGCCGAATCCGTAGCCGTCGGCCCCTCCGCCGGCACCGCCGGCGAGCGCGTCGATCAGGGCGTCGTCCGCCCGGACCGCTGCGAGGTCGACGGGGCCGTCGACGAGGTCACCCTCGGACCCGCCCGACGCCCGGTGGCCGCCCACTCAACTCACCTCTTCCGAGATCGCGGACACCGCGGTCCGCAGCTTCGACAGGGCCCGGTGCTGTGCCACCCGCACAGCGCCGGGAGTGGATTCGACCGCTTCCGCGGTCTCCTCCGCTGACAATCCAACGACGACACGCAACACGAGGATTTCCCTCTGTTTGGGGGGAAGCGTGTCGAGCAGTTGACCCATCTGGACGGACAACGCTCCGTTGAGTGCCCGCTGCTCGGGGCCGTCCCGGGGATCGAGCTCCTCGGGGAGCTCCTCCACGGGCTCGGAGCGGCTGCGAGCGACCGAACGGTGGGCGTCGACCACCTTGTGGGCGGCGATCCCGTAGACGAACGCGAGGAACGGGCGGCCCTGGTCGCGGTAGCCCGGCAGTGCTGTCAGCACGGCGAGACACACCTCCTGGGCCACGTCGTCAGCGGAGACCGCCGACCGTTCCTGCCGGCCGATGCGCGCGCGGCAGTACCGCACGACCAACGGCCGGATGATCGCGAGAACGCGGTTGAGAGCCGAGCGGTCGCCGTCGTTGGCGGCGGCCACCAGACCCTCGAGGTCGTTCCCTGCTTCGCTCATCGCTGCGCGTGGCCCCGGTGTTACGCGGGGCGGTGGCACCGGGCGCATCGGCCTTGATGTCGACACGGGGTCCACCGCCGGACGGACCGACGTCCCGGCCGAGGTGAGGTGACCGGACGACGGGTTGGTCGGATCAGCGTAGCGGGCGGTCTGCGGGCCCTGCGCGGCCCAGGAAGCGGGTGGTGCGGCGTTCGCCCGGTCCGGGCCACGCCACCGATCCGCCGCGCGGTGCACCGCGCGGGGGATCCCGATCACCGGCGTCGGGACGTCGTCGGCGTGCATCCCTCGGGTCACGTCGCCGGCACCCCCCGAACGTCCGTCGTTCCGGTATGCGGTCAGGAGACCAGGCCCCGTCGGAAGCCGTGTGCCACGGCCTGCGCACGGTCACGGACGCCCAGCTTGCGGAACAGGCGGCGGGCGTGGGTCTTGACGGTGTCCTCGGAGAGGTAGAGCTCGCGGCCGATCTGGCCGTTGCTCTTGCCCTGGGCCATGCCGCGCAGCACCTGCAGCTCCCGCTCGGTGAGCTGGACGCCGGAGTCGGCCGGGGTGCGCGGGGCGGGCACCGAGGTGCTCGCGAGGGTGTGGGCCAGCGCGGCGACGAGCTCGGGACGCGAGGCGTCCCAGCGCAGGTAGCCGCGGGCACCGCCGGCGATCGCCGCGGCGATGCTGCCGGAGTCGTCGGGGGCACCGAAGACGATGACGTTGGCCTGCGGGTGGGCGGCCACCAGCCGGCGCGTGGCCTCGACGCCCGTGGGCACCGCGCGCTGGGTGCCGACGAGCACGACGTCGACGGTCTGCCGCGAGAACCGCGTGAGCAGCTCGTCGCCGTGGGCGACGCAGTCGATGCGGTGGACCCCCGGGACCGCGGACATCACCCTCGTGAGGCCTTCACGGACGCTGCGACGGTCGTCGCAGATCAGCACCGTGGTCACGGGAGCTCCTTTCTGCACGGACGCAGCAGCCGATGAGCGAGCACTCTCCCCCATCGGCGCCCGGAGCGACGAGCTTGACCCGCCGTCGGCGCTCTTTTCGCCGGGGCGCGTCGACCCCGGCTCGCGTCCGCGGTCGAGTCCGCGCTCGACGTGCCGGTCCATGCGCTCTCCTCACGACGGGCGCGGGGCTGTCCACGCCTCGATGGGGCCGAGGGCCTCCACGGCCTCCCGGCTCCGCCCGGTACGACAACCGGACGAGCGTGACGACCCTCCCCCTGTCCAACGTCCCAGCGACCTTACGGTGACGACCGGAGATCCACCGGATACGACCGTCCGGCGACCTCCCGTGTACTCCGCGTGCGGAGGATGATCACGGATCGGAGCCGGTTCGGCAAGCACCCCTGCATGTAGGCGACCGTTCGTCGTGAGGGATGGCGCACGTCGCAAGCTCTTGTCCGGTCGCGCGCAACCGCCATAGGGTCCCCATCGGTGGTCGCGGTCCGCGCCGTCGTGGGCACGGTCAGTGACGGCCACCGGGAGCGCGAACCGTACGGAGGCGGACCACACCGACCGCCGTGCGGACGCGCGGAGCAGCCGGACCCACGGGTCCTCGCGTAGGAGGTGGCTCATGGCGGACGTCCGCCGGCTTCCGGGACCCAATGCCGACATCTGGGACTGGCAGCGACTCGGATCCTGCCGAGGCATGGACAGCGCGTTCTTCTTCCACCCCGACGGTGAGCGCGGCCCCGCCCGTGCGCACCGCGAGCGCCGGGCGAAGGCGGTCTGCCGCGACTGCCCGGTGGTCGAGCCGTGCCGCCGGCACGCCATCGCCGCCGGCGAGCCCTACGGCATCTGGGGCGGCATGTCGGAGTCCGAGCGGGTCGCGGTCGCCACCGGGCGCCCGCGCCGTCTCACGAGCGGCTGAGCCGCTTCCCGACCCCCGCACACGACGGGCCCCACCGCGACTGCGGTGGGGCCCGTCGTGTGTCATCTCCGGCTCACTGACCACGCGACAGCCGCATTCGGCGCGGCTGACTTAGTGGCCGTGCCCGTGGCCGTGGCCGTGGCCACCGCCTGCGGCGGCGGGCTCCTCGTCGGCGGGCTTGTCCACCACGGCACTCTCCGTGGTCAGGACCATGCGCGCGATGGAGGTGGCGTTCTCCAGCGCGGAGCGCGTCACCTTGACCGGGTCGATGATCCCGGTCGCCATGAGGTCGCCGTAGGTGCCGGCCGCGGCGTCGTAGCCGGTGCCCCAGCCCGCCTCGGCGACGTGCGCGGCGACGACCGAGCCCTCGAGCCCCGCGTTGCGGGCGATGGCCCGCAGCGGCGCCGAGAGCGCCCGGCGCACCAGGGCCACACCCGTGGCCTCGTCGCCGGTGAGGCCGAGGCCGCCCTCGAGCTCGGCCGAGGCGTGCAGCAGCGCGCTCCCCCCGCCGGGGACGATGCCCTCCTCGACCGCCGCACGCGTGGCGGCGATCGCGTCCTCGATGCGGTGCTTGCGCTCCTTCATCTCGGTCTCGGTGGCCGCACCGACCTTGATGACCGCGACGCCGCCGTGGAGCTTGGCCAGCCGCTCCTGGAGCTTCTCGCGGTCCCAGTCGGAGTCGGTCTCGCCGATCTCGCGCCGGATCTGGGCGATGCGCGCGTCCACGGCCTCCTTGGAGCCGCCACCCTCGACGAAGGTGGTGGTGTCCTTGGTGATCACCGCGCGGCGCACGCTGCCGAGCACCTCGGGACCGGCGTCGGACAGCTTGGTGCCGGTCTCGGGGTTGACCACCGTCGCGCCGAGCGCGGCGGCGAGGTCGTCCATGAACGCCTTGCGGCGGTCGCCGAAGAACGGCGCCTTGACCGCGGCGACCTTGACCGTCTTGCGGATCGAGTTCACCACGAGCGTCGAGAGCGCCTCGGCCTCGACGTCCTCGGCGATGATCAGGAGCGGCTTGCCCGACTCGACGACCTTCTCCAGCAGCGGGAGGAGGTCCTGGATCGCGCTGATCTTGTCACGGTTCAGCAGGACCTGGGCGTCCTCGAGGACCGCTTCCATCGAGTCGTTGTCGGTGACGAAGTAGGGCGAGATGTAGCCCTTGTCGAACTGCAGACCCTCGGTGATCTCCAGCTCGGTCGCCAGCGTCGAGGCCTCCTCGACGGTGATGACGCCGTCCTCGCCGACCTTCTCCATGGCCTCGCCGATGAGGTCGCCGATCGTCTGGTCGCGGGACGCGACCGCGCCGACGGCGGCGATGCCCTGACGGCCGTCGACCGGGGTGGCGCGCGAGCGCAGCACCTCGGTGACCTTCTCGGTGGCGGCGACCATGCCGGCACCCAGCGAGGTGGGGTTGGCGCCCGCGGCGAGGTTGCGCAGGCCCTCGGCGACCAGCGCCTGGGCGAGGACCGTGGCCGTCGTGGTGCCGTCGCCGGCGACGTCGTTGGTCTTGGTGGCGACGTTCTTCGCCAGCTGCGCACCGAGGTTCTCGAAGGGGTCGTCGAGCTCGATCTCGCGGGCGATGGTGACGCCGTCGTTGGTGATCGTCGGACCACCGAACTTCTTCTCCAGCACGACGTGACGCCCCCGCGGTCCGAGGGTCACCACGACCGCACCGGCCAGCTGGTCGACGCCGCGCTCCAGGGCGCGGCGGGCGGTCTCGTCGAACGTGATCTGTTTGGGCACTGACCTACCTTTCGTGACGCGAGACGACGCCGCCCCGGTCACCCCGTCCGGGGCCACCGGGGCGGCATCGCTGTGCTCTGTGGAGCGGCGTCGTTAGTTGACGACCGCCAGCACGTCGCGCGAGGAGAGGATCAGGTAGTCCTCGCCGTTGTACTTGATCTCGGTGCCGCCGTACTTCGAGAACACGACGACGTCACCCACCGCGACGTCGAGCGGGATGCGGTTCCCGTTGTCGTCCACGCGGCCCGGGCCCACGGCCAGGACCTTGCCCTCCTGGGGCTTCTCCTTCGCCGTGTCCGGGATGACGATGCCGGACGCGGTCGTGGTCTCGGCCTCGCTGGCCTGCACCACGAGCTTGTCCTCGAGCGGCTTGATGTTCACGCTGGCCACGTCGGTGACCTCCACCTGTCTGGGGTCGGAGCGGTATACGCCGGAAACGATCCACGGCGCCGGTGGTCCGACCCGTCGTCGCGGGTGCCGGGGCGGCTCCGACGCCGTGCTGTTGGCACTCTATCCCCGAGAGTGCCAGGTCATCAACGAGGGTCTGACGCGGGCGGGTCGCCGCCGGGCGTGCGCCTCATCGTGTACGCGTCCGCACCCGAGGAGTAGTAGCGGCGGCGGGTGCCGACGATCTCGAACCCGGTCACGCGGTAGAGGTGCTGCGCGGCCTCGTTGTCGGTGCGGACCTCCAGATACGTCATCGCACCGATCCGGTCGGCGGCCGCGAGCAGGTCGTCGAGCACCGCGCGCCCGATGCCGCGGCCCTGGTGACCGGGGTCCACCCCGATCGTGTGGATCTCGGCCTCGGCCTGCTGTCCGAGCCGCGCGGGGAGCAGCGCGATGCCGCCGTAACCGACGAGCTCCCCCGCGCTGCGGGCGGCGAGGTAGACGTGGCCGGCGCGCAGCTCGTCGCGGAACGCCCGCGCGCTCCACGGGTCGTCGCCGGGGAACAGGACGGCCTCGAGCTGCGCGCACCGGTCGGCGTCGTCGGGGGTCAGGGCGTCGACGACGACGTCGGTGCTGGTCATGGGCGCGTGACGGTCTTCGGCGCGCCGGGCGGGACCGCGTCGGGGCGGCGCAGGTAGAGCGGCGCCAGTGGGGCCGGCGACGTCCCCGCGCGCAGGGCGGCCGCGGCGACCGCGACCAGCCCGGCGGGCGTGGGGCCGGGCACCCCGCCCTCGGCCCCGAGCTGCTCTGCCGCGTCGCCCACGACCCGGTCGATCGGCCCGAGGTCCGTCTCCAGGCGCTCGGCGAGCACGGCGGGGGCGACGACCTCCGGGCCGTGGGTGCGGACCCCGTCGACCACGAGGCTCCAGTAGACCTCGCGGCGGCGGGCGTCGGTGACGACCAGGACGCGTCCCGGGAGGCCCGCGGCCATCGCGTCGTGGGTGCCGACGCCGTGCACCGGGATCCCGAGCGCGTCGCCCATCGCCGCCGCGGTGACGAGCCCGACGCGCAGGCCCGTGAACGGTCCGGGGCCGAGTCCGGCGACGACGGCGTCGAGGTCGCGGCGGGTGCGTCCGGCCTCGGCCAGCGCGTCGCGGACGGCGGGGGCGAGGAGCTCGGCGTGGGCCCGGGCGCCGACGCCGTCGCGGGCCGCGAGCGTGACGGGGGGTCCGTCGGGCTCCAGCTCGACGACGCCCGCGGTGATGCGGGCGGTGGCGGTGTCGAGGGCCAGGACGAGCACGCCCGAGACCCTACGAGCCGGGGTCCCCGCCGCCGACGAGGCGGGCGGGGCCCTCGAGCACGGCGACCCGGGCCTCCGGCGCGTCGGGCGTCCCCGTGCGGTCGAGCCGGACCGTCAGGTGCTCGGCGGCGAGGTGCTCGGCGACGCCCTCGCCCCACTCGATCACCACCGCGGCGCGGGTGAGGTCGGTGTCGAGGTCGAGGTCGTCGAGCTGGGCGGCGACGTCGCGGGGGTCCGGGTCGCCGCTCGTCCCGACCCCGAGCCGGTAGGCGTCGACGTGGACGAGCACGACCCCGCGCCCGCCCAGGGCGTCGGGCAGCGGCGGGTGCTCCCGGGCGATGACGAAGGTCGGCGACGTCACCGGGCCCTCGACGCCGAGACCCTCGCCGATGCCGGCCGCGAGGCACGTCTTGCCGGCCCCGAGCGGGCCCGCGAGCACGACGAGGTCGCCGGGCTGCAGACGCGTGCCCAGGTCGTGCCCGAGGGCCGTCGTGTCCGCGGCCGTGGGCAGCACGACGCGGCGCTCCGCCCCCACGGCCCCCGGCCGGGTCACGCCCGTCGCCGGGGTCGGCGCAGCCCCCGGCGCGGTCGGTCGGCCGGCGCGGCGCGTCCGGGGCGCAGGCGGCGCAGGACCTGGGTGCGGTGGGTGCAGCGGCGCAGGAGCTCGAGCAGAGCGGCGTCGAACTCGCCGGGCTGCTCGAGCATCGCCATGTGCCCGGCGCCCTCGAGGGGCAGGAGCTCGGCGTGCGGCATCTCCGCCGAGATCAGCTCGGAGTGCTCGTACGGGATCATCCGGTCCAGGGTCCCGCCCGCGACCAGCACCTCGCACTGGGAGAGCCCCGCGAGCGCCGCGCGGCGGTTGTGCGTGGAGAGCGTGTTGGCGAACGAGGTGAGCGCGTCGAGCGGGGTGGCCGCGATCGTCCGGTCGACCAGGTTCACCAGCGCCGGGTCGGTGGAACGGTCCCCGAACGACAGGCCCTGCACGAACGCCCAGATGACGTTGCCGGCGGCCCGTCGGACGCGGTCGGCGAAGGCGGGCTGCCAGTGCGCCACCCGCCCCAGCACGTTGACCGTCGGGTTCCGGTGCGACAGCACGGCCTGCTTCAGCCCGCCGGCCATGACGTCGCCCGCCGAGGTGCACACCAGGGCCACGCCCGCGACGCGCTCCTTGAACAGCTTCGGGTTCCGCTCGGCCAGCGCCATGATCGTCATGCCGCCCATGGAGTGCCCGACCAGCACGATCGGGCCCTCGGGGACGACGGAGCGCAGGATCGCGTCGAGGTCGGCGCCGAGCTGGGCGATCGTGCACGAGCGCGCGCTCGCCTGACCGGAGCGGCCGTGGCGGCGCTGGTCGTAGAGCACGGTGCGCACCGCGGGCTCGGTGAGCTCGGAGAGCATCCGGCGCTGGAAGTGCCAGCACTTGCGGTCGAGGGCGAACCCGTGGACGAGCACGACGGTCAGCTCGTGCTTCGCGCCCGGGGTGACCGGGTCGACCTCCTCCACCGAGAGCCGCACCCCGTCGTCCGCGGCGACGGACGACTCGCGGCCCGGCGGGAGCATGCCCAGCTTCGAGGGGTGGGCCTTCTCCTCCTCGGAGAGGCGCGCCCGCTGGCGCAGGATGCGGTGGCGCGCCCGGCCGGCCCCGACCGCGCCCGCCGCGGCGGCGCCCCCCAGCACCGCGCCGGCCACGGCCCCCGCGACGCCGCCCGGGGAGACGCGGTGGTCGTGGCGGCCGTCGTCGCCGCTCACGCGCGGGGCCCGGAGGTCCGGGTGACGCGGGGACGGCAGCCGACGCCCGTGACGACCTCGTAGTGGATGGTGTCGAGCCAGCGCGCCCACTCGGCGGCCGTCGGCTCGCCCGCGTCGCCGGGGCCGAACAGGACGACCTCGTCGCCGGGGGCGACGACCGCGTCCGCGGCATCCGCCGCCGGACCCAGGTCGACCACGACCTGGTCCATGCACACGCGCCCGACGACCGGTCGGCGCCGACCGGCCAGCTGCACCGCCATCGTCCCTCCGAGCCGTCGGGGCACCCCGTCGGCGTACCCCGTGGGGACCAGCGCGAGTACCCGGTCGCTGGGAGCGACCCATTCGTGACCGTACGAGACACCTTCCCCGGCGGCGATCCGTTTGACCAGCGCGACCCGGGTGCGGAACGTCATGACCGGACGCAGTCCGTGATGGTCCGGCGCCTCGAGCGGGTCGAGGCCGTAGACGGCGATGCCGGGCCGGACGAGGTCGAGGTGCAGGTCGGGCCGGGTCAGCGTGGCGGCGGAGTTCGCCAGGTGCCGCCACGGAGCGGGGCCTCCGAGGCGCGCCGTCGCCGCCCGCCAGGCCTCGTCGAGGCGGACCGCCTGGACGTCGATGGTCGGGTGGGCGGGGGCGTCGGCGTGCGCGAGGTGCGACCAGACGGCGGCGACCTCGACCTCGCCCGCGACCCGGGCGTCCTCGGTGGCGTCGAGCAGCTCGGCCCAGGCGTCGGGCGGGCAGCCGTTGCGGCTCAGCCCGGTATCGATCTTGAGGTGCACGCGCGCGGGCCGACCGGCGCGGCGCGCCCCGGCGACGACGCCGTCGAGCTCCGCGAGCGACGAGACCCCGAGGTCGACGCGGTCGGCCACCGCGGGGGCGAAGTCCTCGTCGGGCAGGTGCAGCCAGGAGAGCACCGGGGCGTCGATCCCGGCGGCGCGCAGCTCGGCGGCCTCGCCGAGGGTGCAGACGCCGAGCCAGGTGGCGCCGCTCGCCAGCGCCGTGCGCGCGACGTCCACGGCGCCGTGGCCGTAGCCGTCGGCCTTGACCACGGCCATCGTGGCGGCGCCGGAGCGCCGGGCGAGGCCGGCGAGCAGGTCGACGTTGTGGGCGAGGGCGTCGAGGTCGACGTGGGCCTCGACGCGGGGGCGGCCGGTCGTGGTGGTCATGCGCGTGCCCCTCGGACCTGGCGGATCGCGGTCGGCAGGGCGGCCTGGACGTGCGAGGCGGGCACCGGCGACCCGGGCCCGACGTCCGCGCCCGCCCCGATCTCGGCGGCGCGGGCGTGCACGAACGCCGCGCAGCCCCCCGCCCACCAGGGCTCGAGGCCGGCGGCGAGCAGGGCGCCGGCGACCCCGGAGAGCACGTCGCCGGAGCCCGCGGTGGCGAGCCATGCGCTGCCCGCGGGGTGCACGAGCACGCGCCCGTCGGGGGCCGCGACGACCGTGGCGTTGCCCTTGAGCAGCACGGTGACCCCGAGGTCCGCGGCCGCGCGCCGGGCGGAGTCGACGCGGTCGTCGGTGAGCTCGGCGACGCGGGCGAACTCCCCGGCGTGCGGGGTGATCAGCACCGGGGCGCCGGCGGCCTTCTCCCGGAGCTCGGCGTGCTGGCCGAGCAGCGTCACCGCGTCGGCGTCGGCGAGCACCGGCAGGCCGGCGTCGAGGACGTCGCCGAGGGTCTGCGCGCCGGCGTCGTCGGTCCCGAGGCCGGGTCCGACGACCCAGGCCTGCACGCGCCCCGCCTCGCCGAGGGTGTCGGTGGCGACGATCTCGGGCCAGGCCGCGCGGACCTCGTCGGCGGCGCTGCCCGCGTACCGGACCATCCCGCTGGTGGACAGCGCCGCGGCGCCGGCGGCGAGGACCGCGGCGCCGGGGTAGGTCCGGGAGCCGGCGGCGATCCCGACGACGCCCTGGGTGTACTTGTCGTCGCCGGGCCCGGGCACCGGCCAGCGCGCGCCGACGTCGGCGGCGTCGAGCACGTCGACGGGGGCCGGCGGGAGCTCGGGGCCGAGCCCGATCTCGATCAGGGTCACCGGGCCGCAGAGGGGCGCGGCGAGCACGTGGACGGGCTTGCGGGCCCCGAACGTCACCGTGGCGGCGGCGCGGACGTGGTGCTCGCCCGGCTCGCCGGTGAGCGGGTCGACGCCGCTGGGGGTGTCGACGGCGAGGATCGGGACGCCGGCGACCTGCGCGGCGTCCGCCAGCGTGGCCGCCTCGGGCCGCAGGCCCCCGCGGGCGCCGGTGCCGACGATCGCGTCGAGCACGAGGTCGGCGTGGTGGACGGCCGCGACGCCGTGCTCGACGTCGGTGACGATGTGGCCGCGCTGCTTCCGCAGGGCCGCCAGCCCGGCGGGGTGCGCGCGGTGCGGGCTCAGCAGCACGGCGGTGACGGCGACCCCGCGCCGGCGCAGCTCGTCGCCCGCCCAGAGCCCGTCGCCGCCGTTGTTGCCCGCGCCGGCGAGGACGACGACCCGGCGCCCGGCGACCCCGCCGGTGCGGCGCCGGAGCTCGGCGAGGGCGACCTGCGCCAGGCCGTGCGCCGCCCGCCGCATGAGCGCGCCCTCGGGGGTGCGCGCAAGCACGGGCTCCTCGGCGGCACCCACCTGATCGGGCGTCCAGACGCCGTACACGGTTGCCTCCTCCGTCGGTATGTGAGCGATCTTCCCGGCCATAGCCGGGAAGATCGCTCACGTAGGCCTACTCGACGGTGACGGACTTCGCGAGGTTGCGGGGCTTGTCGACGTCGTAGCCGCGGGCGCGGGCGACCTCGGCGGCGAAGACCTGCAGCGGGACGCTCGCCACGAGCGGCTGGAGCAGGGTGGACACCGCCGGGACCTCGATGAGGTGCTCGGCGAACGGGCGCACCGTCTCGTCGCCCTCCTCCGCCACCACGATCGTCCGAGCCCCGCGGGCCTGGATCTCGCGGATGTTCGAGAGCAGCTTCTGGTGCAGGATCGCGCGGCCCTTGGGCGACGGCATGACCACCACGACGGGCAGGTCCTGCTCGATCAGCGCGATCGGGCCGTGCTTGAGCTCGCCGGCCGCGAAGCCCTCGGCGTGCATGTAGGCGAGCTCCTTGAGCTTGAGCGCGCCCTCGAGGGCCACCGGGAAGCCGACGTGGCGGCCGAGGAAGAGCACCGCCTTCGACGCCGAGAGCTCGCGCGCCAGCGCGCGGGTGGGCTCGACGACCGTCTGCAGCACGCGCGCCACGGCGTCCGTGCTCGACTCGAGCTCGGCGTACTCGCGGGCGACCTCGTCGGAGTACTTCGTGCCGAACGTCTGCGCCAGCGCCAGGCCGACGAGGTAGCAGGCGATGACCTGCGCGGTGAACGTCTTCGTCGCCGCGACGCCGACCTCGGGGCCGGCGTGGGTGTAGAGCACCGCGTCGGACTCGCGGGGGATCTGGGCGCCGTTGGTGTTGCAGATCGCCAGCACCCGGGCCTTCTGCTCGCGCGCGTGGCGCACGGCCTCCAGCGTGTCGGCGGTCTCGCCCGACTGGGAGATCGCGACGACGAGCGTGGAGCGGTCGAGCACGGGGTCGCGGTAGCGGAACTCGCTGGCCACCTCGACCTCGACCGGGATGCGGCACCAGTGCTCGATCGCGTACTTCGCGAGCAGGCCCGCGTGGTAGGCGGTGCCGCAGGCGACGACGAACACCTTGTCGATGTCGCGCAGCTCCTGGTCGGAGAGGCGCTGCTCGTCGAGCACGATGCGGCCGTCGACGAGGTGCCCGCGCAGCGTGTCGGCCAGCGCGGCCGGCTGCTCCTCGATCTCCTTCAGCATGAAGAAGTCGTGGCCGCCCTTCTCGGCGGCGGCGATGTCCCAGTCGACGTGGAACGGGCGGGTCTTGGCGGTGTCGCCGTGGAAGTCGGTGACGACGGCGCCGTCGCGGGTCAGCGTGACGATCTGGTCCTGACCGAGCTCGACCGCCTCGCGGGTGTGATCGATGAACGCGGCGACGTCCGAGGCGACGAACATCTCGCCCTCGCCGACGCCGACCACCAGCGGCGAGGAGCGCCGGGCGGCGACGATCTCGTCGGGCCGGTCGGCGTGGGTGAACACCAGCGTGAACGCGCCCTCGAGCCGCGCCACGACGGCGCGCACGGCGCCCGTGAGCCCGGCGCCCGGGTCGGCCTCGAACGCCCGCGCGACCATGTGGGCCGCGACCTCGGTGTCGGTGTCGCTGGCCAGCTCGACGCCCTCGGACTCGAGCTCGGCGCGCAGCGCGGCGAAGTTCTCGATGATCCCGTTGTGGACGACCGCGACCTTGCCGTGGGCGTCCTGGTGCGGGTGGGCGTTGCGGTCGGTCGGCGGCCCGTGGGTGGCCCAGCGGGTGTGACCCATCCCGGTGGTCCCACCCCGCCCGGTGGGCTGGTCCGACGCCCCGTTCTCGGGCAGGACCGCGACGAGGTTGTCGAGCGGTCCGGCCGCCCGGTGTACCTCGAGCGACCCCGTCCCGTCGACGACGGAGACCCCCGCGGAGTCGTACCCGCGGTACTCCAGTCGTCTCAGACCATTGACGAGGACCTCTTGGGCTCCGCGCCAGCCGACGTATCCCACGATCCCGCACACCGGCCCCAGGGTAGACGCGCCCGCTCGCGGCTCCTGCGGGTGCACGA
Source organism: Actinomycetospora sp. NBC_00405 (assembly GCF_036044095.1). Taxonomy (NCBI): domain Bacteria; kingdom Bacillati; phylum Actinomycetota; class Actinomycetes; order Pseudonocardiales; family Pseudonocardiaceae; genus Actinomycetospora; species Actinomycetospora sp. NBC_00405. Next base: position 4,999,984 of record NZ_CP107938.1, on the reverse strand, counting down.
CCTCCCGGGGGGTCACGACAGGCCGTGACGGGCCCGCTCCGATAGGTTCCCGGGCCATGGCGAGCGTGATCGGTGGGAAGGCCCTGGCGCCGAAGGCCGTGGTCGCCGAGCTCTCGCGGCCCGGCCCGTACCCCGTGCTGCGCGGAGAGCTCGCGCTGGTGGGCCTGCCCGGAGCGGTGTTCACCCCCGCCACGGGCACCGGCCTGCCGGCCGTCGCCTTCGCGCACGACTGGCTGCAGCCGGCCGCCCGCTACTTCGGGCTGCTCCGGCACCTCGCGAGCTGGGGGATCGTCGCCGCGGCCCCGGACACCCAGCGCAGCCCGATCGGCTCGCACCGTGCCCTCGCCCACGACCTGCGCACCGCCCTCGGCGTCTGCTCCGGCGTGCGGCTGGGCGGCACCGCCCGCGGCGCCGCGGTGAGTGTCGACCCGGGCAAGCTCGGCCTCGCCGGGCACGGCATGGGCGCGGGCTCGGCCGTCCTCGCCGCCGCCGTGCCTGCGGCCGACACGCAGGTGCAGGCGGTCGGCGAGCCCTACTGGGAGGTGGGTCACGGCGTCGCGGTGCAGGCCGTCGCCACCATCGCCCTCACCGACACGAAGCCCTCGGCGGTCGACGCCGCCCGCGCCGTGCACCTGCCCGGCATGCACCTCGGCTTCGGCAAGGACCTCGTGTCGCCGCCGGCGGCGGGCGCCGACCTGGTCGAGCAGAACTGGGGCGGCGAGTCCTCGCTGCGCACGCTCAAGAAGGCCACCCACCTCGGCCTGCTCGAGGGACGGCACTGGAGCGACATCCTGCTCGACGGCAAGGGCGAGCCGGCGACCCGGAGCCTCGTGAAGGCGCTGCTCACCGGGTTCCTGCTGCACCGCCTGGGCGGCGACGGGCGCTACGCGGCGGCGTTCGACGGCCCGGTCAAGGGGACCGAGGTCCACTCGGCCTGAGCGGGTCGCCCCCGCCCGCCGCCAGACGCTCACGCACCCGCGCGCCGGCCTCGCGTCCGGCGGCACGGCTGCGCGCGGCGGCGGCGAGGAAGACGCGCAGGCGCTCCTCGAGGTCGGCGGCCCAGGCCCGCAGCCGGGGCTCCGCCGACGGGTCGGCCCCGACCGCGGCCAGCAGGGCGTCGACCTGGGCCGGGTGCAGGCCGCCGACGGGATCGGCGGGCCGGACGGCGGCCGCGCCCGCCGCGAGGTCGCGCGACGCGGCCGCGACGGTCGCCGCCGCCACCTCGAAGACGTCCGCGGTGTCCCCCAGCTCGCCCACGAGGCCGTGCGCGGAGCGCGCCAGCGCCGACACCCGCTTCTGCACGGCGTCGGCGGACGGTCCCGCCCACGTGTCCCACAGCGGCCCGAGGTCCTCGGCGGTGTCGACGTGCTGGCGGCGCACCTGCGCCGCGGCCTCGCGTAGCGCCTCCGCCTGGGCGGCGAGCGCCGCCGGGTCGGGGAGCTCGCGGGCCTCGGCGCCGGCGCGCCGCACGGTGGCCGGGTCGGTGTCCGGGCCGGCCGGGATGCCCCGCCAGCGCGGCGGCAGGGCCGCCCAGCGGGTGAGGTGGGTGGTCAGCACGCCGACCGCGGTGTCGACGGCGCCGAACAGGGCGGCGCGGGTGGGCCCCGCGACGTCGACCGGGCCGGCCTCTCCGATGAGCCGGAGCGGACGGTCGGGGCGGGTCACCCGGCGCTGCGCGGCACCCCGCGCGGTCCGGGGCCCTCGGGGCCGGTGTCGTCACCGTTCTCGTCACCCGACCCGGCGCTGAGCAGGTGCTCCGCCAGGTCGTCGACGGCGCCTGCGTGGGCCCGCAGGAGCGCGACGGCCGAGAGCGTGCCGCCCTCGCCGGGCCGGCCGGGCCCGCCGTGGTCGGCGCTGAGCCGGTCGGCCAGCTCGTGCAGGTCGCGCGCGCGGCCCGTCACGGCCTCGACGACCTCGGGGAGGTCCGGCGGCGGGCCGTCGTCCTCGACGGCGTCGTCACCGTTCGCGGGGCCGAGACCCTCGAGGAGCTCGTCCAGGTGTCGGGCCGGGCCGTGCGCGGGCGGGATCGAGTCCATCCGCGTCCTCCGCGTCCGGCCCGCACGAGCGGGGTACCGACACCGTCCCGTCCCGCTCCCGATGACGCCGGGGCGCGGGACCGCCGTCAGGTTAACGCCTGACCGACCGCCCAGGAGCGCGAACCCGGGACCGGTCCGTCCCGGTGGGTGAGGCGGCACCGAGCGTCGCGAGCCGGTGGCGCTGTGTCGTCAGAGGGTCGTCAGCGGACGCTCGAGACGAGCCCCGCGAGCCGGTCGGCGACCTGGCCGGCCACCACCTGCGTCGGCGCCTCGACCATCACGCGCACGAGCTGTTCGGTGCCCGAGGGACGCAGCAGCACCCGGCCGCGGCCGGCGAGCTCGGCCTCGGCGGCGGCGACGGCGTCGGCGACCTCCGTCGAGGCGCCCACGGCGGCCTTGTCGGCGACGGGCACGTTGACGAGCACCTGGGGCAGGCGCGTCATCACCGCGGCGAGGTCCCCGAGCGGGCGTCCGGTGTGCGCGACGCGCGCCATGAGGCGCAGGGCCGTGAGCAGGCCGTCGCCGGTGGTGGCGTGCGCCGGGAGCACCACGTGCCCGGACTGCTCGCCGCCGAGCGAGAACCTCCCGGAGCGCAGCTCCTCGAGGACGTAGCGGTCGCCCACCGCCGTCGTCCGCAGCGCGACCCCGGCGTCGGCCATCGCGAGGTGCAGGCCGAGGTTGCTCATCACGGTGACGACGAGGGTGTCCGCCGCGAGCTCGCCGCGCTCGTGCATGTCGAGCGCGAGGATCGCGAGGATCTGGTCGCCGTCGACGACGGTGCCGTCGGCCGCCACGGCGAGGCACCGGTCGGCGTCGCCGTCGTGGGCGATCCCGAGGTCGGCGCCCTCCGCCACGACCGCGCGCGTGAGGACGTCCATGTGCGTGGAGCCGACGCCGTCGTTGATGTTCCAGCCGTCGGGGTCGGCGTGCAGCGCGGTCACCCGGGCACCGGCCGCGGCGTACGCGCGGGGCGCGGCCTGCGAGGCGGCGCCGTGTGCGCAGTCGACGACGACGTGCAGCCCCGCCAGCGGCGTCGGCGTGGCCGACGCGAGGTGGGCGACGTAGCGCTCGAGCGCGTCGGGGACGTCGCGCACCCGTCCGATGTCGTGGCCGGTGGGACGCGGCGTGGCGTCGCCTGCACGGACGTGGGCCTCGATCTCGTCCTCGATTGCGTCGGGCAGCTTGTGCCCGCCGGCGGCGAAGAGCTTGATGCCGTTGTCGGGCATCGGGTTGTGCGACGCCGAGATCATCACGCCGAGGTCGGCGTCGAACTCGCCGGTGAGGTACGCGACGCCGGGCGTCGGCAGCACGCCGACGCGCAGGACGTCCGCACCCGCGGCGCTCAGTCCGGCGGTGACGGCCGCCTCGAGCATCTCGCCGCTGGCCCGCGGGTCACGACCCACGACGGCCAGGGGGCGACTGCCCGAGGCACCACGCCGACCGCCGGCCCGGGCGTGCTCGGCGAGCACGCCCGCGGCCGACGCGGAGATCGCCGTCGCCAGCTCGGGCGACAGGTCGGCATTGGCCAGCCCCCGCACACCGTCGGTGCCGAAGAGCCGCGCCATCAGCGCTTCGAGTACTGAGGAGCCTTCCGGGCCTTCTTGAGGCCGTACTTCTTGCGCTCCGTGGCCCGCGGGTCGCGGGTGAGGAAGCCGGCCTTCTTGAGGCCCGGACGGTCGTCGGGGTCGACCTCGGTGAGCGCGCGGGCGAGGCCCAGGCGCAGGGCGCCGGCCTGGCCCGACGTGCCGCCACCGTGGAGGGTGGCGAAGACGTCGAACTGCTCGGTGCGCTCGGTGATCACCAGCGGCTCACGGATGAGCTGCTGGTGCACCTTGTTCGGGAAGTACTCCTCGAAGGCCTTCCCGTTGCACACGATGCGGCCCGTGCCCGACACGAGGCGGACGCGGACGATGGCCTCCTTGCGGCGGCCGACCGTCTGGATGGGGCGGTCGATCTGGGCGAACACCGGCGCGGGCGCGGCGTCGCCGAAGACGTCGGTCTCGGCGTCGTCGGTCTCGGCGCCGTCGCTGTCGGCGTCCACCTCGACCTCGGCCAGGACCTCGTCGTCGGCACCGGGCTCGTCCGTGGCGGACACCGGGGTGCCGCCGACGGCACCCTCGGGCAGGTCCGCAGCTTCGGCGAGCGTCTGGGCCGCGTCCGTGTCGTTGACCTCGGGCTGGTCGGTCGCGTCGTCGGGGCTGGTCACTGGCTCACCTGTCGAATCTCGTAAGGCACCGGCTTCTGCGCGGCGTGGGGGTGCTCGGGACCGGCGTACACCTTGAGCTTGCTGCCCATGGCGCGGCCGAGGCGGTTGTGCGGAAGCATGCCCTTGATGGCCTTCTCGACCACGCGCGCCGGGAACCTGTCGAGCTCCTCGCCGATCGTGCGCGAGCGCAGGCCGCCGGGGAAGCCGCTGTGGTGGTACACCATCTTGTCGTCACGCTTGCCGCCGGTGAGGGCGATCTTCTCCGCGTTCACGATCACGACGAAGTCGCCGGTGTCGACGTGCGGCGCGTACGTCGGCTTGTGCTTGCCCCGCAGCAGCTGGGCGCTCTGGGCGGCCAGGCGGCCGAGGACGACGTCGGACGCGTCGATGACGTGCCAGGCGCGGTCGATGTCACCGGGCTTCGGACTGAACGTGCGCACGGAAGCTACCTCGTCACGGACGGCTGGGCGGTCGGCTCGGGGCCGGGGTGTGGTCGAGCGGGCGCGGGACATGCACCGCGCATCAGTCGTCCAGAGTACGCGTGGGGCCACCGACGACGGCGACCACCCCCTCGCCGCTGGGCGTCCTCGCGGAGCCGCCGTCAGGTGAACATGTTCTTCACCTGGTTCTCGGTGTTCTGGTAGTTCGCGTTGACCGTGCCGGTGCGCGTGCCGATCTGCGCCAGCAGGCCCTTCATGTCCTCCCAGGACGTGCGGATCTGCTGCTGGCGCTGGCGGTAGAAGTCGGCGGCCGCGCCGTCCCAGACCGCGAGCCGGGCGATCGTCGAGTCCAGATCGGCCAGCTCCTGCTCGATGGCGGACGCGCTCCGGCCGATGTTGGCCTGCGCGCCCTCGATGTCGCCGAACGACACCCGGATCTCACTGCTCATTGGGGACTCCGTCCTCGTCCGTGCGGGTGTCTCAGAGGTACTGGCCGAGGCCGCCGCCGGAGGCGGACGTCGTCGCACCGGGGGCCGGGCCCGACCCGCCCGTGCCGCCCAGCTGCGAGAACGCCTGGCGGTTGTCCTCGTCGGAGGCGGCGTAGTTCCGCCCGCTCTGGCCGATCTTCGCCGCGATCTCGTCGAGGGCGGTGTTGATCCGCGTCGCGTCCTCGTTCCACCGCGCCATGAGCCCCTGGAACGCGACGGACCCCTGGCCGCGCCACGTGCCCGCCAGGGGCGCGAGCTGCGACTGCAGGCTGCTCATGTGGCCCTGCATGCCCTGCTTGATGTCCTGGATCCGCTGCGAGGCGGTGAGCATGACGTCGGTCTCGGTACCGAACTGCCCGGCCATCCGCGGCTCCCTCCGTGTCCGGGGGCCGACCGGCCCCGTGTGCTGCTGACGGATCGAGCATGACGAGCGGGCGCGGCCCGTGGTGGTCGTTTCGTGAAACCCGCGGACCTGATCCGCGGCCCGTTCAGCCGGCGGGCCCGAGGGTCTCGACGACCTGCGCGCAGGCCGCCAGCACCCGCGTCGCCTCGGCGTCGTCCGTGGCGTGCCGGCACCCCACGCTGACCATCGACGACGGCGACGAGAGCACCACGAACCAGTCGACCCGCACGCCCGGCGCGGGGTCCTGGCGGTAGCGGGCGACCTCGCGGTCGCCGAACTCGGCGCGCGCCTCGTAGCCAGACACCGGGTCGCCGGCGGCGCGGGCGGCCTCGTACTGGGCGGCCAGCTGCCCGCGGGCGCGCTCCGGGTCCTCGGCGGCGGCCCCGTCGAGAGGGTTCTCCTGGACGGCGACGAGGTCCGTGCCCCGCGGGGCGCCCACGGGGCGGAGCAGCACCCGGCGCGCGGCCGCGTCGCCGCCGGCGGTGACCCACCCGACCGGGGTGACGAAGACCTGTCCGCCGACGACCGTGGGCGTGCCGGACGGGCGGCTCACCGCCCGGACGCCCAGGACGATCCCGGTGACCAGGGCGAGGATCGCCAGCACCGCGATGACGACCGCCCCCACGCCCACCGGGCGCCGCGGCGGGCCGGCCGACCGTGGCCGGCGCGCGGGGAGCCGGCGCGAGGACCCGGGCCGGGCGGACCGCGGCCGCGCGACCACGGCCGCACCGGACGCGGTGGCGTCGTCGCCCCCGTCGCCCCCGTCCGCGGGGTCGACACGGCGCACCGGGAGCAGCGCCGGCGACCCCGACGAGGTCGGCGTGAGCCAGGCAGGGGTGTCGGCGGGGCCGCCGAGGTCCTCGGTCGGCTCGGCGTCGGGCCCCGCGGGCTCGGCCCGGGGCCACGCCCGCTCCCCCGGCGGCAGCTCGACGGTCGGGGGGTCGAGCAGCGGGCCGGCGGCCGACCGGGGTGCGGACGACGAGGACGAGCCCGCACCGGCCGCGACGGCGGCCCCCGCCCGCACCCGCGACGCCGCAGCACCGGCGACCCCTCCGAGCAACGCCTCGTCCTCCCGTGCCACGACGAGCGCGCCCCGCACCACGACCAGCCGCGGCTCCGGCGCCACGGTGGCGGGCACGCCCAGCTCGCGGTGCACGAGCGCCGCGAGCAGCGGGATCCGTGCGCCGCCGCCGGTGAGCCACACGCCGTCGAGATGCTCCGGGCCCGTGCCGGCGTCGGCGAGCGTCTCGGCGAGGAGGTCGACGACCCGCCGCAGCGACGGGCGCAGGACCTCGGTGAGCTCGCCCCGCGACAGCCAGGCGGCGGTGAGCCGCCCGGGCAGTGGCACCGCAGCCTGCTCGGCGTCGGAGAGCTGCTCCTTCGCGGCCCGCACGTCGTCCAGCAGGACCTGACGGTGCCGCCGGTCGCCGAGGGTCGTGGCGGCGACGACCTCGCGGACCCGGTCGGCGTCGCGCCGCGCCGCCAGATCATCACGCGACGGGTCCTCGGGGGTCGGCTCGTCCGCGAGCGTCGAGAGCAGGTGGCCCAGCAGCAGCTCGTCGGCGTCGTCGCCCCCGAAGCGGTCGTCCCGTCGCCGCGCGAGCAGCCGGGCGCCACCGCAGCGCCCGGGGTCGGGCGCGAGCACGGACGCGTCGGCCCCGCGCGCCCCGAGGTCGAGCACCGCGACCGGCCCCGGCCGCGCGCGACCGTCGTCCCGCGGGCGCATCCAGGCGGCGTGTGCGGCAGCGGCGACGGGTTCGGCGAGCAGGGTGAGCTCGGCGGCGAGCCCGGACCCGGCCCGCCGCAGCACCTCGCGGCGCCCGGCGTCCCAGCCGGCCGGGTGGGTGAGGACGAGGTGGCGCGGCCGGTCCCCGCGCAGCAGCGGACCCGCCCGCTCGAGCGCCCCGGCGAGGACGGCGCCCCACGCCTCCGCGATCCCGACCACCCGGGTGCCGAGCAGGAGGTCGGGATCGTCGACCCGCAGGCGTGGCGTCGGCTCGTAGCGCGCGGGATCGGTGGGGGCCAACCGCCGGGCGGCGGACCCGACGGCGAGGGCCGTGCCGTCGGCGGGGGCGAACACGGCGGCGAGGTCGAGCGGCACCTCGGCGGGCTCGACGGTCTCCGCGGGCGCGCGACCGTCGCGGGGGTCGGGCGACACGTCCACGGCCGCGGCCACCGTCGTCACCCCGAGGTCGATCGCGACCGTCGGGCCCTCGCTCACGGGTCGGCGTCCGGCACGGCCCCCGGCACGGGCCCCGCGGCGTCCGGGCCGGTGATCGGCGGATCCGGGGCGCGCCACCCGACCTGCACGAGCCGCTCCCCGTGGCGCCGCCCGACGAGCCACCCGCGCCCCGGCGGCTGCGGACCCGGCCGGACGGTGCCCAGCAGCACGCCCTCGTCGCGACTGCCGCTCATGACGATCCCAGGCGACGAGAGCTCGCGCAGGCGGGCGAGCACCGGCTCGAACACCGCGCGGGACGCCCCGCCCGTGCGCCGCGCGACGACGAGGTGCAGGCCGACGTCGCGGGCCTGGGGCAGCAGGTCGAGCAGGACGGCCAGCGGGTTGGTCGCGGCGCCCGCGACGAGGTCGTAGTCGTCGACGAGGACGAAGACGTCCGGGCCGGTCCACCACGAGCGCGCCCGCAGCTGCTCGGGCGTGACGTCGGGGCCGGGCAGCCGGCGCTGCAGCGACTCGACGAGCTCGGCGAGCGCCCGGGTCAGCGCCGCGGCCGACGACGTGTAGGAGATGAGGTGGTCGCTGGCCACGGCCCCGAGCAGCGAGCGCCGGTAGTCGACGATGACGAGCCGGGCCTGGTCCGGCCGGTACCGGGTGACGATCTGGTGGGCCAGCCCCCGCAGCAGCGCCGTCTTGCCCGACTCGGCGTCGGCGAAGCAGACGAAGTGCGGGTCGGCGGACACGTCGAGCAGGACCGGCGCGAGGCGCTCCTCGGACAGCCCCAGCGGCAGGAGGTGCGGCGGGCCGTCGTCCGGGCCGGGCAGCGCCTCGACGCCCACACGGTCCGGGAGCAGCCGCACCCGCGGCGCCCCGGTGCCGCCCCAGGCCGCCGCGACGCGGGCGACGAGCTCGCCGGTGGCGCGACCGAGGTCGGCTGCGTCGGCGACCCCGTCGAGACGCGGCAGGGCGGTGAGGACGTGGCGCTTGTCCGGTGACAGCCCGCGCCCCGGGCGCCCCGACGGCACGACGGCGGCGACGCGGCGGTCGACCTCGGATTCCGACGGGTCCCCGAGCCGCAGCTCGAAGCGGGTGCCGAGCAGGTCCTTGAGGGCGGGCCGCAGCTCCGCCCAGCGGCTCGCCGTGATCACGACGTGCACCCCGTAGGAGAGGCCGCCCGTCGCCAGCGAGATCACCGTCTGCTCGAGACCCTCGTGCTCGGTGCGGAAGGCGTGCCAGCCGTCGACGACGAGGAAGACGTCGCCGAGCATGTCGCTGCCGCCGGTGCCGGGCGCGAGCTCGCCGCGCCGGCGCCGGGCCCGCAGGTCGGCCATCGACTCGACCCCGGCCTCGCGGAACCAGCGCTCCCGTCCCGCGAGCAGCGCGGTCACCTCGGCCACCGTGCGCCGCACGAGCTCGGGCTCGCCGCGGCCCGCGACCGTACCGACGTGCGGCAGCCCCGCCAGCCCGGAGAGCGTGCCGCCGCCGAGGTCCACCGCGTAGAACTGCACCTCGGCCGGCGTGTGGGTCAGCGCGGCCCCGACGACCAGCGTGCGCAGGAGCGTCGACTTGCCCGACTGCGGCCCGCCGGCGACCACCACGTGTCCCGCCGCCCCGGCGAGCTCGGCCCACAGCACGTCGCGGCGCTGGTCGTAGGGGCGGTCGACGACGCCCACCGGCACCGCGAGCTGCCCGTTGGCGGGGAAGCCGGGCGCGCTGAGCCCGCGGTCCGGGGTCGCGGTCAGGGGCGGCAGCAGCGCGTCGAGCGTCGACGGGTCGGCCAGCGGCGGCAGCCACACCTCGTGCGCGGGCGGCCCCTGGCCACGCAGCCGTTCGACGACGACGTCGAGCACCGACGGCGTGCCGTTCACCCCGCGCGGGACCGACGGTCCGTGCGGGCCGATCACCGCGGGCGGACCGCCGGCCGGGGCGTGACCGTTGCCGTCGCCGTCGCCGTGGCTCTCGAGCACCGCGCCCGGCTCCACCCAGCTCGCGGTGAAGGGGCGCGGGCGCATCTCGCGAGGGACCGGGGAGGGGTCGGGCGCGACCGGCTCGGCGGAGCGGTACGGCGCCGACACGTACCCGGCCTTGAACCGGGTCATCGTCGACGACTCGACCTTCAGGTAGCCCGAGCCCGGCACCGGCGGCAGCTCCGCCGCGTCCGGGACCCCGAGCACGGCCCGCGAGTCCGACGGCGAGAAGGTCTTGAGCCCGATGCGATAGGACAGATGTGAGTCGAGGCCCCGCAGCCGTCCCTCCTCGAGGCGCTGCGAGGCGAGCAGCAGGTGCATCTGCAACGAGCGCCCGAGCCGCCCGATCGCGACGAACAGCTCCGCGAAGTCGGGCTTCTGGCTCAGCAGCTCGGAGAACTCGTCGACGACGACGAACAGGGTCGGCAGCGGGTCCAGCGGCGCGCCGTTCTCCCGGGCGCGCTCGTACTCGGTGACGTTGGCGAGGTTGCCCGCGGCGCGCAGCTTCTCCTGGCGGCGCTGCATCTCGCCCGCCAGCGCGTCCTGCATGCGGTCGACGAGGCTGAGGTCGTCGGCGAGGTTGGTGATCACCGCGGCGACGTGCGGCGCCCCAGCGAGCCCGGCGAACGTGGCGCCGCCCTTGAAGTCGACGAGCACGAGGTTCAGGGCCTCGGACGAGTGCGTCGTGATCAGCCCGAGCACGAGGGTCCGCAGCAGCTCGGACTTCCCGGACCCGGTGGCCCCGACGCACAGCCCGTGCGGGCCCATCCCCTCCTGGGCGGCCTCCTTGATGTCGAGCTCCACCGGCTCGCCCTCGGCCGAGACCCCGAACGGCACCCGCAGCCGGTCCCGCACCGGGCGCGGGCGCCAGGCCGCGGTGACGTCGAACGTGGCGGGCTCCCCGTCGACGCCGAGCAGCTCGAGGATGCCGGGGCTGGTCAGCAGCGGCTCCTCGTCGTGCGCGCCGGCCGCGGGCGGGCGGCAGGGCGCGAGCCGCCGCGCGAGCGCCTCGGCCTCGGCGCCGCCGAGGGTGTCGGGCCGGCCGAACCACTCGACGCCCTGCTGACCCCGGGCCCCGATGCGGCCCTCGCCGTCCGCTTCCAGGACGAGCCCGAGCCCCCGGCGCGCCGTGAGCGTGCCGAGGGAGTCCGACAGGTCGATCACGGTGACGCCGGCCATGCCCTCCTCGAGCACGACCTGCTCGGAGCGCGTGACCTCGGCGTCCTCGAGCACGACGACCACGTGGCGGGTGTCGGCGGCCGGCGCGGCACCTCGGGTGAAGCGCCCCCGCCCCGCGAGCTCCGGGGCCAGCCACGACTCGACCGCGGCCAGCGAGGACGTCACCATCCGCACCGGCCCGGCGCCGTCGGACAGCCGCGGGTGCGCGACGTGCGGGAGCCACTTGACCCACTCCCACTCCGCGCGGGCGGGACCCGCGGCGGCCACGGCGACCACGAGGTCCTCGGGGCTGTGGAACGTCACGAGCTGCGCGAGCAGCGCCCGCACGAGCCCGCGACGGGCCGCCGCGTCGCCGCCGGTGACGCCCACCGACGCGAACGCGCGCAACGACACCGCCGTGGGCAGGTCCGGGACGATCGAGTGGGTGCGCACGAAGCGGCGCAGGGCCACCGTCGACACCGGCTCGAGATCGTCGACGGGGCCGGTCTGCGGCGGGACGAGGGCGGTGGCGAGGCGCTGGGAGCCGCGGCCGACGCGCACGTGCGCGAAGTCCGGGTCGGACGGGCGGCGCTCCCACATCCGCGGGCCGCGCGCGAGTCCGACGAGCGTCGCGGGCTCGGGGTGGGTCCACTCGAGGGCGCGACGCTGGTCGACCGCCGTCTCGCGGGCCCGCCGGCGCATCTGTGCGAGGTAGCGCAGGTAGTCCTTGCGGTCCTCGTCGGCCTCCGCCCGGCGCTGCCCGCCGCCGCGCGTCGCACCACCGGCGACCATGCCGATGGTCGAGAGCGCGAACATCCCGCCGAAGAGCCACGAGGTGGGGTTGTCGACGCCGATGACGACGATGAACCCGAGCGAGCCGAGCACCATGAGCAGCGGCAACAGCCGCAGCAACGGGGACGTCGGCACCGCGCGCGGGATCTCCGGCGGGGCTTCGAGGTGGACCTCGCCCGACGGCACCTCCGGGGGCGCCGGGCGTGCGGCGCGCCGGAAGACCCGTGTGCCCACCGGTCGCCCCCCATCCTCCGAACGCACCACCCGGCCCCCGCGGTCCGGCCATACTAAGGAGCCGCGGCCCGCCCGGGGTCCGTCTCGGCGAACCTCCGGACGGTCCCCGGACGGCGCCGATGCCAAGATCCCCGAACGACGGTCGCCGAGAGCCGGGAGGAGCGCATGACGGACACCGCCCGCCCGGGTCGCGCGCTGCCGGGGACTGCCGGGGACGGGGCCCGCGCCTCGTTGCCCGCGGGGTCGTCCGCGCCGGTGACGGCCGCGAGCCGGGTGTCGGTCCTCGCGCCCCGCACGCGGGTCGACGTCGCCCTGCCCCCGGACGTCCCGCTGGCCGACCTGCTGCCGGTGCTGCTGGACATGACCGGCGAGTCGGGCGTCGGCGCCCGGGGCGGTGCCTGGACGCTCGCCCCGCTCGGGCAGGGCCCGGTCGACCCGTCGCGCACGCTCGCCGCCCTCGGTGTCCTCGACGGCGACCAGCTCGTGCTGCGACGCCGGGCCGACGCGGCGCCGCCCCCGCTGTTCGACGACGTGGTCGACGCCGTCGCCGAGGCCACGCCGGCGAGCTACCGGGCGTGGGGGCCGGGGCTCGCGGGCGTCCTCGGGCTCTGCGGGCTGGCGCTCGGGCTCGCGGGCGCGGTCCTCGCGCTCGTCGTCGCCGGCCGGGGTCCGGGCACCGCCGGGGGGCTCGGCACGGCCGCGGTGGCCGGCGTCGCCGCCCTCGGGGCACTCGCCGCGGCCGCGGTGTGCACGCGGGTCGTCGACGGCACGGCCGCCGGGTCGGTCCTCGCCGCCGGCGCCGTCGCCCTCGCCGGGGTGGCGGGCGTCGCCGCGGTGCCCTGGGGGCGCCCGGCCCCGCCACCTCGCTCGCCGCGACGTCCGGGGCCCCGCAGCTGCTGCTCGGCGCGGTCCTCGCCGCGGCCGTCGCCGCCGCCTCGCTCCTGGTGCTCGGCCGGGCCGGGCGCGCCGGCGTCGCCGCCCTGCTCGGCGCCCTCACCGCGGCGGTGCTCGTCGCCCTGGCCACCGGCATCGCCACCGTGGTCGACGCGGGCGACGCCGCGGGCATCGCCGCCGGGGCCGGCGCGCTCGCCCTCGTCGCGTCGGCGCTGCTCCCGCGCACCGGGATCGCGCTCGCCCGCCTCCCCCTGCCCCGCGTCCCGGCGTCGGCCGAGGAGCTCGCCGACGACCCCGGCGTCGCCGAGCACGCCGACATCGAACGTCGCGCCGACCGCGCCCACGCCGCCCTCTCCGGCCTGGTCCTCGGGTGCGGCGCCGTCACCGCGGGCGCCGTCACGGTGCTCGCGCTCGCGCCGGTGGGCGGCTGGCGGGGTGTCGCCGGCTGGGCGCTCGCGGTCCTGCTGACGCTCCTGCTCGCCCTGCGCTCGCGCACCTACGCCAACGGCGTCCAGGCCGTCGCCCTGCTCGTCTGCGCGCTGTTCGCGGGCGCGGGGCTGGTCGTCGGCTGGCTGCTCGTCGCCCCGCCGGCCGTCGCGATGCTGGCCGTGCCGGCGGTCGCCCTCGCGGCCGGCGCAGGGGCGTTCGTGCTCGGCGTCGTGGTGCCCCGGAGGCGGTTCTCCCCGGTGGCCCGGCGGGCCGTCGACATCGCGGAGGCCGTCGGGATCGCGGCCGTGCTGCCCGTGGCGCTGGCCGTCATGGACCTCTACACCGCGATGCGGCTCCTGTGACGCGCACGCTCGCCGGCGCCGTCGTGCTCACCGCGCTCACGGTGCTGTTGAGCGCCGCGCCCGCCGGGGCGACCGATCCCGTCGGCGCGACCTCGAGCGCCCCGGCGCCCCCCGCGCCGGACCGCGCAGCGCTCGACGCCCTCGACGCCGCTCCGGACGGCGTGCCCGGCGCACGCCGCGACGCCCCCTGCCCCCCGCCGACCCCGCCGTCGGGCACCGGGTTCGGCGACCTCCCGCCGGGCCCCGACCCCGCGGACGCCTGGGTGGACGGTCGGGGCGAGGGCCAGCTGGTCGCCGTCGTCGACACCGGCGTCGCCGCCCACCCCCGGCTCGCGGGCCGCGTCGTCGACGGCGGCGACTTCGTGGTCGGCGCCTCCGGTCTCGACGACTGCGACGGGCACGGCACCGCGGTGGCGGGGGTGATCGCCGCGAGCCCCGCTCCCGACGACCTGGTGGTGGGCCGTGCGCCCGCCGCCCGCGTGCTCGCCGTCCGGCAGACCAGCGCGTTCTTCGGTGTCGACGGCCGCGCCGGGGTCGGCGACGTCACCAGCCTCGCCCGGGCCGTCCGGCACGCCGCGGACACCCCGGGCGTCGGGGTGCTCACCCTCGCCCTGACGGCCTGCCGCACGCCCGCCCAGGTCGCCGACCCGTCCGATGCGCCCGCCCTCGGGGCCCTGCGCGCGGCCGTCCGCGACGCGGTCGACCGCGGTGTCGTCGTGGTCGCGGCCGCGGGCAACACCGGCCCGGCCTGCGCCCCGAACACCGGCGGCCCGGTGCGCAGCGTCCCCGTGCCCGCGTGGTTCGGCGACGACGTGCTCGCCGTGGGCGCGGTCGACGACGCCGGCGCCCCCGACCCGTCGTCGCTGGCCGGCCCCTGGGTCGACCTCGCCGCTCCCGGGCGCGAGCCGTCCTCGCTCGCGGCGCGCGGCCCCGGCCTCACCACCACCCTCGGCGCGCCCGACGGCTCCTCGGGGCCCCTGGTCGGCACGAGCTTCGCCGCCGCGCGGGTCGCCGCGGCCGCCGCGCTGCTGCGTCAACGCGCCCCCGAGACCCCCGCCCGCGAGATCGCCGCCGCGCTCGTGCGCTCGGCGACCCCGCCGCCCGGACTGACCCCCGGTGTCCGCGACGACGCGGTCGGCTACGGGGTGCTCGACGCCGCGGCCGCGGTCCGCGGCGGCCCGCCCCGCACGGGGCCCGAGGTGCGGCCCGAGCCGCCGGCGCCCCCGACGGAGGGGCCCGCGACCGGGTGGGTCACCGCCGCTGTCGGTGCCGTCGCCGCCGTCCTCGCGGTGGGCGCCGTCGCGGTCCGCCGCCGGCGGGGTGGTGCGCGGTGAGCCTCGTCGTCACCCCGTCCCGCCCCGCGCCGCCGGTCTCGCGCCGACCGTCGGGGCCCTCGCTCGGGCCCGTCCCGCTCGCCGGCGTGGTCGTCGTCGAGGTCGGGCTCGCCCTCGCGGTGGCGCTCGTCGCCCTCGACCGCGGGCTGCTGCCGCTCGCCGGGGTCGTCCTGTCCGCCGCGCTCCTCGTCGGGCTGCTGCGGGTTCGCGGGCGCTGGCTCGTCGTGTGGATCGGGCTGGCGCTGCGCTACCGCCTCCGGGCGCGCGAGCGCGAGTCCGAGCCGCTCGATCCCGACGCCGACCCGCGGCTGCGGACGCTGCGCCTGCTCACCGGCGACCTCACCGTCGCGCGCACCCGCGACCACGACGGCCGCGAGGTGGGGATGCTCGGGCACGGCGGCGGCTGGAGTGCCGTGCTCGCGCTCGACCCGACCTCCCCGGACGGTGCGCCCGGCCTCGTCGCGGGCGACGCCTCGTCGGGCACCGCGACGTTCCCGCTGGCGGCGCTCGCCGGGTGCCTGGCCGACCGGGGCGTCGTGCTCGACGCCGTGAGCGCGCTCTGGCACTGCCGCCCGGTCGCCGAGGACACCCCCGCGGCCGCCGCGTACCGCGAGGTCCTCGGCGCCCTGCCGCCGCTCGCGCGCCGCGACGCGTGGCTCGTCGTGCGCCTCGACCCGGCGCGTTGCCCCGACGCGGTCGCCGAGCGCGGCGGCGGGGTCGCGGGGGCGCACCGGGCCGTGGTCGGGGCGCTCGCGCGGATCGGGCGGGTGCTCGCCGAGCACGGCACCGCGGTCCGCCCGCTCGGGGTCGACGAGGTCCTGGAGGCCGGCCTCGAGGTCTCCGACACCGCGGGCGAGCCGGAGCGTCTCCGGGAGCACTGGCGCGCGGTGGTCGTCGGCGAGGTCGGGCACGCGGCGCACGCCGTGACGCGCTGGCCGGACGTCCCGGAGCGCCTCTCCGCCCTCACGGCCACGGCCGCGCGCACCTGCACGCTCGCCCTGACCCTCGAGCCCGATCCGCGGGCCGACCGGGACGGGGACGCGCCTGCGACCGTCGGGCTGCGCGGCACCGTGCGCCTCACCGCCGACACCCCGGACGCGCTCGAGGAGGCCGGCCGCGAGCTGGTCGCCCGCGGGCACGCCCTCGGGATGACCCTCGACCCGCTCGACGGCCAGCACGCCGCCGGGCTCGCCGCGACGCTCCCGCTCGGGGTGGCGCCGTGACGACGCCGGGCGCCGCGGGCCGCGTCGCCCCCACCCGCGCCGACCCGGAGCTCGCGCCGACGTTCTCGGTCCCGCCGGAGATGCTCGACGCCCTCGGGCCGCCCGTACGCCCGGCGGGAGTCGTCCTCGGCGCCGACCCGGACGGCGAGCCGGTCGCGGTCACCCTCGTGCGCCCCGCTCCCACCCGCGTCGTCCTCCTCGGCGGGCTCTACCTCGCCCGCCAGGTGACGCTGCGCGCGGTCGGCACCGGCACGCGCGGCGTGGTCGTCACCGGGCGGCCGCCGGTGTGGGACGCGGTTCGGCGCGCAGGGGACGTGTCCGACGCCCTCGACGCCGACGACCCCGCCGCGCCCGTCCGCGTCGTGCGCGAGCCCCCGGCCGACCTCGCCGCGGGAGGCGAGCCCCTGCTCGTCGTCTACGACCGGGGCGCCACGGCACGCGGCCCCGCTCCCGCGCGACGTCCGCGGCAGACGACGCTCGTCGTCCTGCCCTCGCTCGTGCCCGCCGTGTCCGACCTGGCCGACGACGCCGACCTCGTCCTCATCCAGCGCCTACCCCCGCACGAGGCCGAGCTCGCCGGGCGGCTGTGGCGACTCACGCCCGCGATGACCGAGACCCTGCGGACCCTCCCCGACCACGGCATCGTGGTGCTCGGGCGCAACCTCTGGCGTCGGGTCGACCTCGTCACCGGCGCCCGCGAGACCGCGATCCTGGGCCCGGTGCGCCGGGGTGACTAGCCCGGCGAGGAGACACGATGGACGACACGTTCACCCCGGTCCTGGCCGTCGCGGACCTGCCCGAGGGCACGATGACCGCGGTCATGGTCGGCGGCCGGCGGGTACTGCTGGTCCGCGTCGGCGGCGGGGTCCGCGCATACGACAACCGCTGCCCGCACCGGGCCTGGCCGCTCGAGCGCGGGACGCTCGCCGACGGCGTCCTCACCTGCGCGAACCACCGCTACACCTTCGACGTGGCCACCGGCCGCGGGATCGATCCCGGCGACTGCCACCTGGTCGCGCTGCCCTGCCGTGTCGACGGCGGGACCGTCGAGGTGGCGACCGGGGGCTGACCGGGGCTTGACCTCGACCACCGTCGAGGTCGGACGCTTGAGGGCATGCCCATCGAGCTGAACCACACCATCGTCGAGACCCGGGACCAGGACGCCGGTGCGGCCTGGCTCGCCGAGGTCCTCGGCGTGCCCGCACCCACCCGTTTCGGGCCGTTCACGGTCGTCGAGGTCGCCCACGGCACGAGCCTGGACTTCATGGACGTCGACGACCCGCACCCCCAGCACTACGCCTTCCTCGTCCCCGACGACGAGTTCGCGGTCATCGCCGCCCGCCTGCGGGACCGGGGCGTGCCCACCTACGCCGATCCCGGCCACCGGCGGTCGGGGTACAACACCAACGACGGCGGCCAGGGCGCCTACTTCGACTCCCCCGAGGGTCACAACCTCGAGATCCTCACCCGGCCCTACGGCAGCGGAGGCTGATCCGCCGGATCGAGTGCGTGGCGTGACGGACGCTCAACGTCAGCGACGTGCCGCCGCTGACGTTCAGATCTCGTCACGACGCCGCCGCGTCCGTGCGGCGCGTTCCGCGAGGTCCGCGGCGTCCGGGTAGTCGACCCGGGTCAGCCGCAGCCCCCGCGCGGCGACGACGGTGACCTCGCTCGACCGCGCCCGCGCCGCGAGCAGCGCCGCGGGCCACTCGACGGGCCGCCGGCCCTCGCCCACGGCCAGCAGCGCGCCGACGACGGACCGGACCATCGAGTGGCAGAACGCGTCGGCGCTGAGCCGGGCGACGAGGACGTCGGGCTCGCCGGGCTCCGCGTCCCAGCGCAGGTGCTGCAGCTCGCGCACGGTGGTCGCGCCGGCGCGGGGACGGCAGTAGGCCGCGAAGTCGTGCTCGCCGAGCATGGCGGCGCCGGCCGCGTTCATCGCGTCGACGTCGAGGGGCCGCGGCCAGCGCAGCGTGTCGCGCGCGCGCAGTGGCTCGGGGCCCCACGGCGCGGTGCTGACGCGGTAGGCGTAGTGGCGGCGCATCGCGGAGAACCGCGCGTCGAACCCCTCCGGAGCGGGCGTCACCGCGTGCACCCGGACGTCCGGCGGCAGCATCCGCGCCAGCCGGCCGATCAGCCCGGGGTGCGGCTCGATCTCCGCGGGCAGGTCGACGTGGCAGACCTGCGCGTCGGCGTGCACGCCGGCGTCGGTGCGCCCGGCGACGGTCAGCGCCACCGGCACCCGCCAGACCGTGGCGAGGGTGTCCTCGAGGACGCCCTGCACCGTGCGCAGCCCGGGCTGCCGGGCCCAGCCCGAGAAGTCGGTGCCGTCGTAGGCCAGGTCCAGGCGGTGACGACGTACAGACACCGCGAGCCCGCCCCCGGGATCGGGAGCGGGCTCGCGGGTGGTGCTGTCGGTCAGGACTTGTCGTCCGTCGCGCCGTCCGTGGTCGCCGACGAGTCGGCGTCCTCGGACGTGTCGAGGCCGGCGCCGGCCGCGGAGTTGTCGGTCATGCCCTCCGGGACCTCGTCGTCGGTGACATCGTCGTCGGTGACATCGCCGTCGGTGGTGGCCGACGAGTCGGCGTCCTCCGTGACGGTGTCCTCCGTGACGGTGTCGGCCGCGTCGGTCGGCTCGGTCGGCTCCGGCGAGGCGTCGCTCTCGGCCGCCGCGATGGTGGCCGCCGTGGCGGCGGCACCGGTCGCGGTGTCACCGACCTCGGCGCCCGGGCCCGACGGGGACGTCGGCGGAGCCGCCACGCGGGTGGCCTGGGAGGCCTCCGCGCTGGCCGTGCGCTCGTTCACCAGCTCAATGACCGCCATCTGCGCGTTGTCACCCTTGCGCGGCAGCGTCTTCACGATGCGCGTGTAGCCACCGGGCCGGTCCGCGAAGAACGGGCCGATCTCGGCGAGCAGGCGGTGCACGACGTCCTTGTCCCGGATCTGCTCCTGGATGAGACGCCGGTTGTGCAGGTCGCCCTTCTTGGCCTTGGTGATCAGCCGCTCCGCGTACGGGCGCAGCCGGTCGGCCTTGGCACGCGTGGTGTGGATGCGGCCGTGGGTGAAGAGCGACGTGGCCAGGTTGGCCAGCATCAGCTTCTGGTGGTCGGGGGAACCCCCGAGCCGCGGGCCCTTGCTGGGCTGGGGCATGTCGAATGCTCCTGTCTCGTGACGCCTTTCCTCCCCGGCCCGCGTACGGACCGGGGAGGGGGCAGCACGTCAGAGGTTACTGGGGGGTGCTAGAGCTGCTCGGTCTCGGCGTAGTCCTGGCCGTCGTCCTCCGAGGCCCCGTAGCCGCCGAAGCCGCCGTCGGAGCCGTAGGACTCGAAGCCCTCCGAGGGGTAGTCCGCCGCGGCGGCGGACGGGTCGAACCCGGGCGGGCTGTCCTTGAGCGCGAGGCCCAGCCCGGCCAGCTTCATCTTGACCTCGTCGATGGACTTCGCACCGAAGTTGCGGATGTCCAGCAGGTCGGCCTCCGAGCGGCCGACGAGCTCGCCGACCGTGTGGATGCCCTCCCGCTTGAGGCAGTTGTAGGACCGGACCGTGAGGTCGAGGTCCTCGATGGGCATCGCGAACGCGGCGATCGAGTCGGCCTCGGCCGGCGAGGGCCCGATCTCGATGCCCTCGGCGTCGACGTTGAGCTCACGGGCCAGCCCGAAGAGCTCGACGAGGGTGCGCCCGGCGGACGCGATCGCGTCGCGAGGCGTCATCGACGGCTTGGTCTCGACGTCGAGGATCAGCTTGTCGAAGTCGGTGCGCTGCTCGACGCGGGTCGCCTCGACCTTGTAGCTGACCTTGAGCACCGGCGAGTAGATCGAGTCGACCGGGATACGGCCGATCTCGGCGCCGGACGCCTTGTTCTGCGCGGCCGGGACGTACCCGCGACCACGCTCGACGACGAGCTCGACCTCGAGGCGGCCCTGGTCGTTCAGGGTCGCGATGTGGAGGTCGGGGTTGTGCACGGTCACGCCGGCCGGCGGGACGATGTCGCCCGCCGTCACGGTGCCGGGGCCCTGCTTGCGCAGGTACATCGTGGCCGGCTCGTCCTCCTCGGAGCTCACGACCAGCTCCTTGAGGTTCAGGATGATGTCGGTGACGTCCTCCTTCACCCCCGGGACGGTGGTGAACTCGTGGAGGACACCGTCGACACGGATGCTGGTCACGGCCGCGCCCGGGATGGACGACAGCAGGGTGCGACGCAGCGAGTTGCCGAGGGTGTAGCCGAAGCCCGGCTCCAGCGGCTCGATGACGAACCGGGAACGGGTGTCGTCGATGGCGTCCTCGGACAGTGCGGGACGCTGAGAGATCAGCACGTGCGAAACCTTTCCGATGCGGCGTCCGCTATTTGACGCCGAACGTGAGACCCGGCCCGGGCACGATCGCCCGGGCCGGGGGTCTTGCGTACTTCCGTGGGCTTACTTCGAGTAGAACTCGACGATCAGCTGCTCCGAGACCGGCGTGTCGATCTGCGTCCGCTCCGGGAGGGAGTGGACGAAGATGCGCAGCGAGTCCGGAACGACCTGGAGCCAGCCCGGGACGGGCCGCTCGCCGAAGTTCTCCTTCGCCACCACGAGGGGCAGCATGTTCCGGGACTTGTCCCGGATGTCGATGATGTCGTACTGCGTCACCCGGTAGCTGGGGACGTCGACCTTCTGGCCGTTGACCAGGAAGTGGCCGTGGCCCACGAGCTGACGGGCCTGACGACGGGTCTGCGCGATCCCGGCGCGGTAGACCACCGAGTCGAGACGCGACTCGAGGAGCTTGAGGAACTCGTCGCCGGTCTTGCCCTCGCGGCGGTTCGCCTCCTCGTAGTACTTGCGCATCTGCTTCTCGAGCAGGCCGTAGGTGAAGCGGGCCTTCTGCTTCTCCTGCAGCTGCAGCAGGTACTCGGACTCCTTGATGCGGATCCGGCCGTGCTGACCCGGGGGGTACGGGCGGCGCTCGAAGGACTTGTCGCCGCCGATCAGGTCGACCTTCAGGCGGCGGGACTTGCGGGTGGCTGGTCCTGTGTAGCGAGCCATCGTGTGTCTCCTCTCCGCCCTAGACCCGGCGACGCTTCGGCGGGCGGCAACCGTTGTGCGGCTGCGGGGTGACGTCGGAAATCGTGCCGACCTCGAGGCCGGCCGCCTGCAGCGACCGGATCGCGGTCTCGCGGCCCGAGCCCGGGCCCTTCACGAAGACGTCGACCTTCTTCATCCCGTGCTCCG
Source organism: Actinomycetospora sp. NBC_00405 (assembly GCF_036044095.1). Lineage (NCBI taxonomy): Bacteria > Bacillati > Actinomycetota > Actinomycetes > Pseudonocardiales > Pseudonocardiaceae > Actinomycetospora > Actinomycetospora sp. NBC_00405. The sequence goes on along the minus strand of NZ_CP107938.1, from coordinate 4,978,635 downwards.
CGGCCTTGCGGGCGCAGTTCTCGGCGGCCATCTGCGCGGCGAACGGCGTCGACTTGCGCGAGCCCTTGAAGCCCACGTGGCCGGCCGAGGCCCAGCTGATGACGTTGCCGGTCGGGTCGGTGATGGAGACGATCGTGTTGTTGAACGTGCTCTTGATGTGCGCGTGCCCGTGGGAGACGTTCTTCTTCTCCCGACGACGGACCTTCTTGGCCCCGGCCGCGCCCTGGCGAGTCCTGGGTGGCATCTAGCTCTTCTCCTGATCGAGGGGGGCCTGCATCACTTGCGTGCGGCCTTCTTCTTGCCGGCAACCGTCTTCTTGGGGCCCTTGCGCGAGCGGGCGTTGGTCTTGGTCCGCTGCCCGTGCACCGGCAGGTTGCGGCGGTGCCGCAGCCCCTGGTAGCTGCCGATCTCGACCTTGCGCCGGATGTCCGCCTGGACCTCGCGGCGCAGGTCACCCTCGACCCGGAAGTGGTTCTCGATGTACGCACGCAGTGTCGCGGCATCGGAGTCCGACAGGTCCTTCGACCGCAGGTCGGGGTCGATGCCGGTCTCGGTGAGGATCTCCTTGGAACGGCTACGGCCGATCCCGAAGATGTAGGTCAGCGCGATCTCCATCCGCTTCTCGCGGGGGAGATCGACGCCGGCGAGTCGTGCCATGTGGCGACGTGCTCCTCGTGTCGTCCGGGAGGTCTGGCTCCCCGCCCGTCCCGGACCTCACGGGTCCGGGCCCCGGCCTCCCGAGCCGGGGGTGTTCCGCCGGGGCATCGATCTCTCGAGCCGACGTAGGTGCGGGGAGGAATGGGATGCGGCCGCGTGTGGCCGCGAGTGCCCGGTACTGCGTCAGCCCTGGCGCTGCTTGTGGCGCAGGTTGTCGCAGATGACCATGACCCGCCCGTGACGGCGGACCACCTGGCACTTCGCGCAGATGCGCTTGACGCTCGGCTGGACCTTCACGTCCTCTTCCTCGCTGTGTGGATCACTTGTAGCGGTAGACGATCCGGCCGCGCGACAGGTCGTAGGGCGACAGCTCCACCACGACCTTGTCCTCGGGGAGGATCCGGATGTAGTGCTGACGCATCTTGCCGCTGATGTGCGCCAGGACCTTGTGCCCGTTCTCGAGCTCCACCCGGAACATCGCGTTGGGCAGGGGTTCGATGACCCGGCCCTCGACCTCGATGGCGCCGTCCTTCTTCGCCATGTCCTCCGCATTCTTCTCGACGTACGCTGCCGTCCCCGGCTCGGTGCCACCGCGTCGCGACGACACGTCCACAAGGGACGGGGAGCGCGCTCGACACCGGTACCGACACACGAGCGCGCGTGGACCGGCACGACACGCGCACCAGCTGTCAAGTGTACGCGTGGCGTGTCGAGAGCCTCGCCACCGGGGCCCTCGACCAGCAGGTGCGGGCCACGTCAGCGGCGGATCGGCATCCCGGCGCACCCACCGGGGAACGGGAGGCCCGCCCGGCCGGCGACGGCACCGATCGCGAGGGCGACCCCCCACGGTCCGGCGACCCAGATCCACCACGGTGCCACGACCCCGCCGGTGCCGACCGAGACGGCGACCCAGATCACGAGGTTGATCACCGAGACCACCGCCCAGACCGCCACCGCGGCCCGGATCGGGGACGGCGCCCCCGGACGGACCGCGCCTCCCGACCGCACCGGCGCCTCGGCCGGCAGATCCGCGGTCAGCGGCAGGAGATCGGACCCCACCACCGCGCCGTGCGCCGCGCGCACCCGCTCGTCGTACTCGGCGAGCGTCAGCCGCCCCTCGGCGTGCGCCTCCCCCAGCCGCGCCGCCACGCGCTCGCGGTCCGCGTCCGCCACCCGCAGTTCCCCGGCCACCACGACCACCCCGTCTCCTCGACCCTGCGACCGAGGATAACAGCGAGCGGATAGTTCCGCTATCCGCAGTGAGTCACGCGGGCGCGGTCAGGATGCGGGGCCCGTCGTCGGTGACGGCCACCGAGTGCTCCCAGTGCACGGCCCGGCTGCCGTCCGAGGTGACGACGGTCCAGCCGTCGGCGAGCTCGTCGGTCTCGTCGGTGCCGCCGGTGAGCATCGGCTCGATGGCCAGCACCATCCCGCTGCGCAGGCGCATGCCCGTGCCGGCCCGTCCGAGGTTCGGCACGAACGGGTCCATGTGCATGGAGGTCCCGATGCCGTGCCCGCCGTAGTCGGCGACGATCCCGTACTCGCGCCCGTCCGCGGCCGCGCGACGGCGGGCCTCGTCCTCGACGGCGTGCGAGACGTCGCCGAGCCGGCCGCCCGGCACGAGGCGCTCGATGCCCGCGTACATGGCCGCCCGGCAGGCCGCCGACAGCGACTCGTCCGCGGGGCGCGCAGTGCCCACGGCGACCGTCACCGCGGCGTCCCCGTGCCAGCCCTCGAGGATCGCGCCGCAGTCGATCGAGATCAGGTCACCGTCGGCGAGCACCGTCGTGGGCGACGGGATGCCGTGCACGACCTGCTCGTTGACCGAGGCGCAGATCGACGCCGGGAACCCCTGGTACCCGAGGAACGAGGGCTCCGCGCCGGCCTCCCGGATCGTGGCGTGCGCGATCGCGTCGAGGTCCGCGGTGCTGGTCCCGGGCCGGACCTCGTCGGTGACGGCGGCGAGGGCGGCCGCGACCACGAGGCCGGCCGCGCGCATCGCTTCGATCTGGCCCGGGGTCTTCATCTCCACGAAGCGTCCCCGCACGCGGTCGGCGATCCCGCCGACCCCCGAGGAGACGACCTCCGTGATCGGCCGACGCGTGTTGCCCAAGTCAGTCGTCGGGCTCGTCGGCGAGCGCGTCCATGGCCCGGTCGGTGATCTCCTCGACCGACCCGACGGCGTCGACCCGGACGGCGATGTCGTTGTAGTGCGCGATGAGGGGCTCGGTCTCCGAGCGGTAGACCTCCTGGCGGTGCCGGATGGTCTCCTCGGTGTCGTCCGAGCGGCCGCGGGCCGTGAGGCGCTTGACCAGCTCCTCGTCCTCGACCTCGAACACGAGCACGGCGTCCAGGCGCTGACCGAGGTCGTCGAGCACGGTCTCGAGCTCCTGCGCCTGGGCGGTGTTGCGCGGGAACCCGTCGAGCAGGAAGCCCTCGGCCGCGTCGGGCTGGGCGAGACGGTCCTTGACCATCCTGACCGTGACCTCGTCCGGCACCAGGTCGCCCGCGTCGACGTAGCGCTGGGCCTCCTTGCCGAGCTCGGTCTCGTTCTTCATGTTCTCGCGGAAGATGTCACCGGTGGAGATGTGCGGCGCGTCGAGACGCTCGGCCAGCCGCGCGGCCTGCGTTCCCTTGCCCGCTCCCGGCGGCCCCACCAGAACGATCCTCACGACAACACTCCCTCGCCCGACATCCGTGTGGTCCGTGTACCGCGCCGACCGGCTACCCGGTCAGCGCAGGAAGCCCTCGTAGTTGCGCTGCATCAGCTGGCTCTCGATCTGCTTCACCGTGTCCAGCCCGACGCCCACCATGATCAGAACAGCCGTGCCCCCGAAGGGGAAGTTCTGGTTCTGTCCCTCACCGGTCAGGCCCAGGAAGAAGTTCGGCAGGACGGCGATGATGCCCAGGTAGAGCGCCCCCGGCAAGGTGATCCGGGACAGCACGTAGCTGAGGTACTCGGCCGTGGGACGGCCGGGCCTGATGCCGGGGATGAAGCCCCCGAACTTCTTCATCTCATCGGCGCGTTCCTCGGTGTTGAACGTGATCGCGACGTAGAAGTACGTGAAGAAGATGATCAACGCGAAGTACAGCAGGATGTGCAGCCAGTTGGACTGGTTGGCCAGGTAGGTCTGGACGAAGCGCGAGAAGCCGGAGTCCTGGTTGCCCGTGATCCGTGACAGCAGGTCGGGCAGGTAGAGCAGGGACGACCCGAAGATCACGGGGATGACGCCGGCCTGGTTGACCTTCAGCGGCAGGTAGGTCGAGGTGCCGCCGTACATGCGGCGTCCGACCATCCGCTTGGCGTACTGCACGGGGATGCGCCGCTGGCCCTGCTCGACGAACACGACGCTCGCGATGATGACCAGTCCGAACGCGCACACGACGGCGAAGGCGACGCCACCGGAGGTCGCGAGGATGTTGCCGCCCTCGGCGGGGATGCGGGCCGCGATCGAGCAGAAGATCAGCAGCGACATGCCGTTGCCGACGCCGCGCTCGGTGACCAGCTCGCCGAACCACATGATGACCGCGGTGCCGGCCGTCATGACGATGACGATGACCGCGAGGTCGAAGACGTCGGCGCCCGGCAGGATCGGGAACTGGCTCGGGTCGCAGTCCTGGAAGAGCTGACCGCGGTCGGCCAGGGCGACGATGCCCGTCGACTGCAGGACGGCCAGGGCGATCGTCAGGTAGCGCGTGTACTGCGTGAGCTTGCCCTGACCGCTCTGCCCCTCCTTCTTCAGCTGCTCGAAGCGGGGGATCACGACGGTCAGCAGCTGCACGATGATGCTGGCCGTGATGTAGGGCATGATGCCCAGGGCGAAGATCGACAGCTGCAGGAGCGCGCCGCCGGAGAACAGGTTGATCAGCGAGTACACGCTCGCCGCGTCGCTGCCCTGGACCTGCCGCAGACACTCCTGCACGTTCGAGTACGAGACGCCGGGTGCCGGGAGCGTGGCTCCCAGTCGGTAGACCGCGACGATCCCGAGCGTGAACAGGATCTTCTTGCGCAGGTCCGGTGTGGTCAGAGCTGACCGCACGGCGCCGAGCACTCGGACCTCCAGATGTCGTTCGGCCGCACCGCGGAACTCCACACCCGCGCGGGCCGGGGGTCACCACACGCACCGCGTCATGGGCGGTGCGCAGGGCCGCGCCGGGTCGGAAGGCGACCCGGCGCGAGACTACACGGCGACGCAGGACCGGCCCCGGCCCGCTCCTGCACAGGAGCGGACCGGGGCCGGTGCGTGCGTCACGAGGGGTACTGCTACTCGACGACGGTGGCGCTGCCGCCGGCGGCGGTCAGCTTCTCGCTCGCCGAGCCCGAGAACGAGTGCGCGGTGACGCGCAGCGTCACCGACCCGACCTCGCCGGTGCCGAGCACCTTGATCGGACGGCCGGCGCGCACGGCGCCCGCCTCGACGAGCTCGGCCGGGCCGACCTCGCCGCCGTCCGGGAACAGCCGGGCGAGGTCGCCGACGTTGACGACCTGCGCGACGACCTTGTTGCGGTTGCGGAAGCCCTTGAGCTTCGGCAGACGCATCTGCAGCGGCATCTGGCCGCCCTCGAAGCCCGCGGGGACGTTCTTCCGCGCGCCGGTGCCCTTGGTACCGCGACCGGCGGTCTTGCCCTTCGAGGCCTCGCCGCGACCCACACGGGTCTTCGCGGTCTTCGCACCCGGGGCCGGGCGCAGGTGGTGCAGCTTGATCGGGGACGACTCAGCCATCGCTCCCCACCTCCTCGACCGTCACCAGGTGACGAACGGTGTTGATCAGGCCACGGTTCTGGGGCGTGTCCGGGCGCACGACGGTGGCACCGATGCGCCGGAGTCCCAGGGTCCGCAGCGTCTCGCGCTGGTTGCGCTTGCCCCCGATCTGCGACCGGGTCTGGGTGACCTTGAGGTCGGCCATCACGACGCTCCCTGCGCGGCGCGGGCACGCAGCATGCGCGCCGGCGCCACGTCCTCGATCGGCAGGCCACGACGGGCGGCGACGGCCTCGGGGACCTGCAGGCCCTTCAGCGCCGCCACGGTGGCGTGCACGATGTTGATCGCGTTCTGGCTGCCGAGCGACTTCGACAGGATGTCGGCGATGCCCGCGCACTCCAGCACGGCGCGCACCGGGCCACCGGCGATGACGCCGGTGCCGGGGCTCGCCGGGCGCAGGAGGACGACGCCCGCGGCGTCCTCGCCCTGGATCGGGTGCGTGATGGTGCCGCCGACGCGCGGGACGCGGAAGAAGTTCTTCTTCGCCTCCTCGACGCCCTTCGCGATCGCGGCGGGCACCTCCTTGGCCTTGCCGTAGCCGACGCCGACCATGCCGTCGCCGTCACCGACGACCACCAGGGCGGTGAAGCTGAAGCGACGACCACCCTTGACGACCTTGGCCACGCGGTTGATGGCGACGACGCGCTCGAGGTGCGGCGTGCGGTCCTGCTGGCGGTCGCGGCCGCCCTGCTGGCGGTCGCGACCGGCGCTGCCGCCCTGACGCTCGCCGCCCTGTGCGCCCGAGCCCGCGGGCCCGTCGCGCCGTGTGCGTCCCGGCATCAGGCGTTCCTTCCAATCGTGTTCGTCCTGGGAGTCCGCATCAGAACTGCAGACCCCCCTCGCGGGCCGCATCCGCGAGCTGCGCGATGCGACCGTGGTAGCGGCGACCGCCGCGGTCGAAGACGACCGCGTCGATGCCCTGGGCCTGGGCCCGCGAGGCGACGAGCTCCCCGACCTTCGCGGCCTGGGCCTTCTTGTCGCCCTCCAGCCCGCGCACGTCCGCCTCCAGCGTGGAGGCGTGGGCGAGGGTGTGGCCGGCGATGTCGTCGACCACCTGCGCCGTGATGTGCCGGGTCGAGCGGGTGACGACCAGGCGGGGACGCGTCGGCGTGCCGGCGATCTTCTTGCGCAGCCGGACGTGGCGACGGGCACGACCCGTGCGGCGCGTCTCCGAGACGTTCTTGCCCAGGTGACCCGAGGCCTTGTTCTTGGGCGCTGTCGTCGTGGTGCTCTCGGTGTTGGTAGCCATCACTTGCCCGTCTTCCCGACCTTGCGGCGAATCTGCTCGCCGGCGTACCGGACGCCCTTGCCCTTGTACGGGTCGGGACGGCGCAGCCAGCGGATGTTGGCGGCCACCTGGCCGACCAGCTGCTTGTCGATGCCCTGCACGGAGAACCGCGTGGGGCTCTCGACCGCGAACGTGATGCCCTCGGGCGGGTCGATCCGCACCGGGTGGCTGAACCCGAGCGCGAACACCAGGGTCGAGCCCTGGAGCTGCACGCGGTAGCCGACGCCGTGGATCTCGAGCTTGCGCTCGTAGCCCTGGCTCACGCCCTGCACGAGGTTGTTGAGCAGCGAGCGCGACAGGCCGTGCAGTGCACGGTTGTCCCGCTCGTCGTCGGGGCGGGCCACCGAGATGACACCGTCGTCGACCGAGACCCGGATGGGCTCGTCGACGGTGTGGCTCAGCGTGCCCTTCGGTCCCTTGACGGTGACCTGCTGGCCCTCCACCGCGACGTCCACGCCGGACGGCACGGTGATCGGGGCCTTGCCGATACGTGACATGGTTGGTCCCTCTCCTTCCGAGCCGTTACCAGACGAAGGCGAGGACTTCCCCGCCCATCCGTCGCTGGTAGGCCTGCCGGTCGGTCAGCAGACCGGAGGACGTCGAGATGATGGCGACGCCGAGACCGCCGAGCACCCGGGGGAGTTCGTTGGACTTGGCGTAGATGCGCAGACCCGGCTTCGAGATGCGCTTGATGCCGGCGATGCTGCGCTCGCGGTTCGGGCCGTACTTGAGGTCGACCACGAGGGACTTGCCCACGGTGGCGTCCTCGGTGCGGTACCCGGCGATGTAGCCCTGGTCCAGGAGGACCTGCGCGACATGGGTCTTGAGCTTGCTGTGCGGCATGGTCGCGCTCTCGTGGAACGCCGAGTTGGCGTTCCGGATGCGCGTCAGCATGTCCGCGATCGGGTCGGTCATCGTCATGACCAGGTCACCTTCCTCGCCGTGGTTCCCCGGGTCGGGCGCACGGAGGCCGTGCGCGCGCTCCCGATGACGGGCCTGCGGCGTGTGGAGCTCTTCTGAGCGGTGGTTCGGGGATGCGCCGTCGGCGAGGCGACGCCGACGAGCATGTGCTCGCGGTGCGCCACGCGCTGGATCAGACGCAGGAGCGCGGGGTCGATCGCGCCCTCGCTCGGGGCCTCGGGGACCTCGGCGGCGTTCGCGGAGGTGTTCGCCGGGCTCACCAGGACGCCTTGCTGACGCCCGGGAGCTCGCCCCGGTGCGCCATCTCGCGCAGGCACACGCGGCAGAGCCCGAACTTCCGCAGCACGGCACGGGCGCGCCCGCAGCGGTTGCACCGGGTGTAGCCGCGGACCTTGAACTTCGGGGTCTTGGCGGCCTTGTTGACCAGAGCCTTCTTCGCCATTCTCAGTTCTCCCTGAACGGGAAGCCGAGCTGACGGAGCAGCGCCCGGCCCTCCTCGTCGGTGGTCGCGGAGGTGACCACGGTGATGTCCATCCCCCGCGGCCGGTCGATCGAGTCCTGGTCGATCTCGTGGAACATCGTCTGGTCCGACAGACCGAACGTGTAGTTGCCGGAGCCGTCGAACTGCTTCGGCGAGAGACCGCGGAAGTCACGGATGCGCGGCAGGCCGATGGTCAGCAGCCGGTCCAGGAACTCCCACATCCGCGCGCCGCGCAGGGTCGCGCGGGCGCCGATCGGCATGCCCTCGCGCAGCTTGAACTGCGCGATCGACTTGCGGGCCTTGCGGATCTCCGGCTTCTGGCCGGCGATGAGGGTGAGGTCGCGGACCGCGCCCTCCATCAGCTTGGAGTCCCGTGCGGCCTCGCCGACGCCCATGTTCACGACGACCTTGACGACGCCCGGGATCAGCATCGGGTTCGCGTACCCGAACTGCTCCGAGAGCGCGTTCTTGATCTCGTCGTGGTAGCGCTGCTGCAGCCGCGGACGGGTCGTCTCGGGAGCTTCGGTGGTGGTCACGAGAGGTCCTTCCCGCTACGGCGCGCGATGCGCACGCGCTTCTGCTCGCCCTCGCCACCCTCGCGGCTGCCGACGCGGGTCGGCTTGCCGTCGGGGTCGACGACCATCACGTTGGAGACGTGGATGGGCGCCTCCTGGGTGACGATCCCGCCGCTCTGGGCGCCGCGCTGGTTGGCGGACTGGGCCGTGTGCTTCTTGACGCGGCCGACACCCTCGACGAGGACCTTGTCGCGGTCGGGGAAGGCCTTGATGACCTTGCCCTTGGCGCCCTTGTCCTTGCCGGCGATGACGACGACCGTGTCGCCCTTCTTGACCTTCATCTGCTACAGCACCTCCGGCGCGAGCGAGATGATCCGCATGAACCTCTTGTCGCGCAGCTCGCGGCCCACGGGGCCGAAGATGCGGGTCCCGCGGGGCTCACGGTCGTTCTTGATGAGCACGGCTGCGTTCTCGTCGAACTTGATGTACGAGCCGTCCGGGCGGCGCTTCTCCTTGCGGGTGCGCACGATGACGGCCTTGACGACCTCGCCGCGCTTGACACCGGCGGCCGGGATGGCTTCCTTCACGGTCGCCACGATGACGTCGCCGATGCCCGCGTAGCGGCGGGACGAGCCCCCGAGAACGCGGATGCACAGAATCTCCCGTGCACCCGTGTTGTCGGCGACACGCAGCCGCGACTCCTGCTGGATCACTTCTTCTCCTGACCTGCCCGCACGAGCGGACGGTTTCCAAGGATCACTTGGCCTTTTCGAGAATCTCGACGAGACGCCAGCGCTTGGTGGCCGACAGCGGCCGGGTCTCCATGAGGAGTACGCGGTCGCCGGGGCCGGCGGTGTTGTTCTCGTCGTGCGCCTTGACCTTCTTCGTGCGCCGGATGACCTTCGAGTAGCGCGGGTGCTTCACCCGGTCCTCGAGGCTGACGACGATGGTCTTGGCCATCTTGTCCGAGACGACGAGACCCTCACGCACCTTGCGCAGGCCACGGTCGTCGTTGCGGGCCTCGGCCGGGGTCTGCTGGGCCTTGTCGGCCTGCTTCACCTCGGCGCGGACCTGCTCCTGCTCGTCACGCTCGGGGGCGGTGGCGCCCGAGCTTGCCGGAGTGGTGGTCTCAGCGGTGCTCTCGCTCATGCCGCTCCCTCCTCGTCGGGGGCGACCGACAGGCCGAGCTCGCGCTCGCGCATCACCGTGTAGATGCGCGCGATGTCGTGGCGCACGGTCCGCAGTCGACGGTTGTTGTCCAGCTGCCCGGTCGCCATCTGGAAGCGCAGGTTGAACAGCTCGGCCTTCGCCTCACGGGCGCGGGCGACGAGCTCCTCGGCGTTGAGCTCCCGGAGCTCGCTCGCGGGGGTTCCGGCGGCCATCAGAAACTCTCCTCACGGCTCACGATGCGGCAGCGCATCGGCAGCTTGTGCTGCGCGCGACGCAGCGCCTCGCGGGCCGTGGCCTCGTTCGGGTAGCTCATCTCGAACATGACCCGGCCCGGCTTCACGTTCGCCACCCACTTCTCGGGCGAGCCCTTACCGGAACCCATGCGGGTCTCGGCCGGCTTCTTGGTCAGCGGCCGGTCCGGGAAGATGTTGATCCACACCTTGCCGCCACGGCGGATGTGCCGCGTGATGGCGATACGGGCGGACTCGATCTGCCGGTTGGTGACGTAGGCGTGCTCCAAGGCCTGGATGCCGTAGTCGCCGAAGGACATCTGGGTGCCGCCCTTGGCGGCGCCCGTCCGGTCCGGCCGGTGCTGCTTGCGGTACTTGACCTTGCGGGGGATCAGCATGACTCAGGACTCCGTCTGCGTGGTCGCCTCGGGGGCGGCGCCGGCGGGGGCCCCGCCCGTGGTCGCACCCGCGCCTGCCTGCTCGGCAGCCGCGGCGCGCCCGGCCTCGGTGCTCGTCCCGGTCGTGCCCGACGAGCCGGAACGACGCCCGCGAGGACGGTCGTTCGAGCCGCCGCCACGGCCACGGCCGCCACGCGGGTCACGCGTCGCGGCATCGAGCGCGGCCTGGCGCTCGGACTCGCGCTTGCCGCCGACCACGTCGCCCTTGTAGATCCAGACCTTCACGCCGATGCGGCCGAAGTTGGTCCGGGCCTCGAACAGGCCGTAGTCGATCTCCGCGCGCAGCGTGTGCAGCGGCACGCGCCCCTCGCGGTAGAACTCGGAGCGCGACATCTCGGCGCCACCGAGCCGGCCGGAGCACTGCACCCGGATGCCCTTCACGCCGGGGCTGCGCATGGCCGACTGCATGGCCTTGCGCATCGCGCGGCGGAACGACACACGGTTGGACAGCTGCTCGGCGACGCCCTGCGCGACGAGCTGCGCGTCGGCCTCGGCGCCCTTGACCTCGAGGATGTTCAGCTGGACCTGCTTGCCGGTCAGCTTCTCGAGGTTGCCGCGCAGGCGGTCCGCCTCGGCGCCGCGGCGCCCGATGACGATGCCCGGACGCGCGGTGTGGATGTCGACGCGGACGCGGTCACGCGTGCGCTCGATCTCGACCTTGGAGATGCCGGCCCGCTCCATGCCCTTGGAGAGCATGCGGCGGATCTTGACGTCCTCGGCCACGTAGTCGGCGTACTGCTTGTCGGCGTACCAGCGCGACTTCCAGTCGGTGGTGATACCGAGACGGAAGCCGTGCGGGTTGATCTTCTGGCCCATCAGCGGCCACTCCTCTTCGCGCGCGAACGGCCGCCCTTCGCCGCGGCCACCTCGGTGACCTCGACGTAGATGTGGCTGGTCCGCTTCCGGATGCGGTACGCCCGGCCCTGCGCGCGGGGCTGGAACCGCTTCATGGTCGGACCCTCGTCGACGGTGATCGTGGAGATCACCAGGTTCGCGCGGTCCAGATCGACGTTGTTCTCGGCGTTGGCCACCGCGCTCGCGACGACCTTGGCCACCGGCTGGGCGGCCTTGAGCTCGGCGAACTGCAGCACCGAGGCGGCCTCGCCCACGGGCATGCCGCGCACCAGGTCCACCACGCGACGGACCTTCATCGGCGACATGCGCACGTAGCGCGCCCGCGCCACGGCCCCGCGCGGGGCCGTGTCGGTGTCGGCTGGTGCAGACATCTCTGACGTTCCTTCCTGATTCCGGGCCATGAGGGTCCCGCGCGCTGTATCCCGGCGTCGACTAGCGACGGCGGGAGCGGCGGTCCTCCTTGACGTGCCCGCGGAACGTGCGGGTCGGGGCGAACTCGCCGAGCTTGTGCCCGACCATGGACTCCGAGACGAACACGGGGACGTGCTTGCGCCCGTCGTGCACGGCCAGCGTGTGGCCGATCATGTCCGGGATGATCGTCGATCGGCGCGACCAGGTCCGGATGACCGTCTTGCGGTTGGCCTCGTTGAGCGCGTCCACCTTCTTGAGCAGGTGGTCGTCGACGAACGGGCCCTTCTTGAGACTGCGTGGCATCGCTTCGCTCCCTCCTGCTCTCGTCAGCGCTTCTTCTTGCCCTTGCCGGTGCGGCGGCGACGCACGATCATGCGGTCGCTCTCCTTCCGGCCTCGGGTACGGCCCTCGGGCGTGCCGGCGGGGTTGACCGGGTGGCGACCACCGGAGGTCTTGCCCTCACCACCGCCGTGCGGGTGGTCGACCGGGTTCATGGCCACACCGCGCACCGACGGGCGCTTGCCGCGCCAGCGGTTGCGGCCCGCCTTGCCCCAGTTGATGTTCGAGTGCTCGGCGTTGCCGACCTCGCCGATGCTGGCGCGGCACCGCACGTCCACGTTGCGGATCTCGCCCGAGGGCATCCGCAGCTGGGCGTGGGGGCCGTCCTTGGCCACCAGCTGCACCTTCGAGCCGGCCGAGCGCGCGATCTTGGCGCCGCCACCGGGGCGGAGCTCGATCGCGTGGATCGTCGTACCGGTCGGGATGTTGCGCAGCGGGAGGTTGTTGCCCGGCTTGATGTCGGCCTTGGGGCCGGCCTCCACCGTGTCGCCCTGGTGCAGCCGCTCCGGGGCGATGATGTAGCGCTTCTCGCCGTCCGCGTAGTGCAGCAGCGCGATGCGCGAGGTGCGGTTCGGGTCGTACTCGATGTGAGCGACCTTGGCCGGCACGCCGTCCTTGTCGTGGCGACGGAAGTCGATGAGCCGGTAGGCCCGCTTGTGGCCACCGCCCTGGTGCCGGGTGGTGATGCGCCCGGTGACGTTGCGGCCGCCCTTGTTGTGCAGCGGGCGGATCAGCGACTTCTCGGGGTGGTCGCGCGTGATCTCGGCGAAGTCCGAGACGCTCGCGCCGCGCCGCCCCGCGGTCGTCGGCTTGTACCTGCGGATTCCCATGGTCAGCTCCCTGCCCCGGGCGCGCCGAACACGTCGATCGTCCGGCTGTCGGGCGTCACCGTCACGACCGCGCGCTTGGTGTCCTTGCGCTTGCCGAAGCCGCGGCGGGAGCGCTTGCGCTTCCCCTCACGGTTCAGCGTGTTCACGCTGGCCACCTGCACGTCGAAGATCTGCTGAACGGCGACCTTGATCTGCGTCTTGTTCGCGTCCGGGCGCACCAGGAACGTGTACTGGCGCTCCTCGAGCAGGCCGTAGCTCTTCTCGGAGATGACCGGCGCGATGATCACGTCTCGCGGGTCGGCGATCACTTGTCGGCCTCCTTGTCGGCGGGCGGGTCGGTGACCGTGCGCGAGGCGATGAAGGCCTCGAGCGCCGCGGACGTGAAGACCACGTCGTCGGCGCGCAGGACGTCGTAGGTGTTGAGCTGGTCCGGCGTGATCATGTGGACCGCCGGGAGGTTGGCCACGCTGCGGCGGCCGGCCTCGTCCTCGCGGGCGACGACGGCGAGCACGTTGCGGAGCTCCGCGCCCGACGTCACCACGCCCGAGAGCGCCGTGCGGGCGCCCTTGGTGGACGGGGCGGTGCCCTCGATCAGCGCCGAGAAGACGTGGATGCGCTCGTGACGGGCGCGGTCCGACAGTGCACCGCGCAGCGCGGCCGCCTTCATCTTCTTGGGGGTCCGCTGGTCGTAGTCGCGCGGCGTCGGCCCGTGGACCACGCCGCCGCCGGTGAACTGCGGTGCGCGCACCGAGCCCTGACGGGCGCGGCCGGTGCCCTTCTGGCGGTACGGCTTCTTGCCGCCGCCGCGGACCTCGCCGCGCGTCTTGGTGTCGTGCGTGCCCTGGCGGGCCGCCGCGAGCTGCGCGGTGACGACCTGGTGCATCAGCGCGGTGCTGGCCGGGGCGTCGAACAGCACGCCCGGGAGCTCCACGGAGCCGTCGGTGCCGCCGGCCGGGGTGTTCACCGGCACGGAGCGCGTCTCGCCGGAGGCCGTGGCGTGCTGGTCCCGCCGGGCGAGACGACGCGCCTCGCCCGCGGTGTAGCCGCGGCGACGGGTCGAGTGACCGTGCGTCGACCGGAGCGTGGCGGTGGCCGCAGCCGTCGCCGAGCCGGTGCCGGCGGTGGTCTGCTCACCGCTGTCGGGGCCCTCGGTGTCGGCGACGCCGGGGGTCTGTCCGTCCGGGGTGCTCACTGCTCACCGCCCTTCGCGGGGTCGACCTTGGCGGCCGACGTGACGAGGACCAGGCCGCCGCGCGGGCCGGGGACGGCGCCGCGGATCAGCAGCAGGCCCGCGTCGGCGTCCACGCCGTGCACGGTCAGGTTCTGCGTGGTGGTCTTCTCGTTGCCCATCCGGCCGGCCATGCGCGTGCCCTTGAAGACACGTGCCGGGGTGGCGCAGCCACCGATGGAGCCGGGCGAACGGTGCTTGCGCTGCGTGCCGTGGCTGGCCCCGAGGCCGCCGAAGCCGTGGCGCTTCATGACACCCGCCGTGCCCTTGCCCTTGCTGGTGCCCGAGACGTCGACGACGGCACCGGCGGCGAACGTCTCCGCGGTGACCTCCTGGCCGACCTCGTACTCGCTCGCGTCGCTGGTGCGCAGCTCGGCGAGGTGGCGCCGCGGGGTCACACCGGCCTTGGAGAAGTGGCCGGTCTCCGGCTTGTTCACCTTGCGCGGGTCGATGGCGCCGAAGGCGATCTGCACGGCGTTGTAGCCGTCCACCGAGGGGGTGCGCACCTGCGTCACGACGCAGGGGCCGGCTTTCACCACGGTCACCGGGACGATGCGGTTCGAGTCGTCGAACACCTGGGTCATACCGACCTTGGTGCCGAGGACGCCGCTCATCTTCCGCTCGGGGCGCGCCGGCGCTGCATTGACTGCATTCGCTGTCGTCATTGCCGACCTCACTGGATGTTCACGTCGACGCTCGCCGGCAGGTCGATGCGCATGAGCGCGTCCACCGTCTTCGGCGTGGGGTCCACGATGTCGATCAGTCGCTTGTGGGTGCGCATCTCGAAGTGCTCGCGCGAGTCCTTGTACTTGTGCGGCGAGCGGATGACGCAGTAGATGTTCTTCTCGGTGGGCAGCGGCACGGGCCCGACCACGGAGGCGCCGGTGCGCGTCACGGTCTCGACGATCTTGCGAGCCGACGCGTCGATCGCTTCGTGGTCGTAGGCCTTGAGCCGGATGCGGATCTTCTGTCCCGCCATGGTGGCTTTGCCGTTCCTCTTCTCGTCCCGCCAGGGTGTGACCCCTGGTGGCTGGCCAGGTTCTCGAGACGCCCCGGTGCTCATGCCTCCGGCCCGGACACCCCCCGAGCGAGACCGTCTCCGGTCCACGCGGTCGGGTGTGTCGAGTCGGTCGACAGGCTCCGCCGTGTGCACTCCGCACACCGCGGCCCCGTGGACCCCGCGCTGTTCAACGTGTGTCCGTCCCGCTCCTCGACACGAGGGGCGGCACGGTGGACCCCCGGCACGATGGCCGGGCGATCCGGGCCCACGATGTGGCTCTCGGACCCCCGCTCACAGCGGGGCGGTCGGCTCGATACCGACTGAGCCGACCGCCCCGTGCGAGCTAGGTGTCCAGTGTCGCACGGCCGTTCGGGCCGAGCCCCACCGGGGTCGGAGAAGGGGTCGAGCCCCTTCCCCTGTCCTACTTGCTGATCTTCGTGACCTGACCGGCGCCGACCGTCCGGCCACCCTCACGGATGGCGAACTGGAGGCCCTCCTCCATGGCGATCGGCTGGATCAGCTGGACGGACATCTCGGTGTTGTCACCGGGCATGACCATCTCCGTGCCCTCCGGCAGCGTCACCACGCCGGTGACGTCGGTGGTCCGGAAGTAGAACTGGGGGCGGTAGTTGTTGAAGAACGGCGTGTGCCGCCCGCCCTCGTCCTTGCCCAGGATGTAGACCTGGCCCTCGAACTCCGTGTGCGGCGTGATCGAACCGGGCTTGCCGATGACCATGCCGCGCTCGACGTCCTCGCGCTTGATGCCGCGCAGGAGCAGACCGACGTTGTCGCCGGCGCGCCCCTCGTCGAGGAGCTTGCGGAACATCTCGATGCCCGTGGTGGTGGTCTTCGTCGACTTCGCACGGATGCCGATGATCTCCACCTCCTCGTTCACCTTGACGATGCCGCGCTCGACGCGGCCGGTGACGACGGTGCCGCGACCCGTGATCGTGAAGACGTCCTCGACGGGCATGAGGAACGGCTTGTCGGTGTCACGCTCCGGCGACGGGATGGCGTCGTCGACGGCGTCCATGAGCGACATGATCGCGTCGCCCCACTCGGCGTCGCCCTCGAGCGCCTTGAGCGCCGAGACGCGGACCACGGGCAGGTCGTCGCCGGGGAAGTCCTGCGACGAGAGGAGCTCGCGGACCTCCATCTCGACGAGCTCCATGATCTCCTCGTCGTCGACCATGTCCGCCTTGTTCAGCGCCACCACGATGTAGGGGACGCCGACCTGGCGCGCGAGCAGCACGTGCTCGCGGGTCTGCGGCATGGGGCCGTCGGTGGCGGCCACCACGAGGATGGCGCCGTCCATCTGGGCGGCCCCGGTGATCATGTTCTTGACGTAGTCGGCGTGCCCGGGGCAGTCGACGTGCGCGTAGTGGCGCTTCTCGGTCTGGTACTCGACGTGCGCAATCGAGATCGTGATGCCGCGCTGCCGCTCCTCGGGCGCCTTGTCGATCATGTCGAAGGCCGACGCCTGGTTGAGCTGCGGGAACTTGTCGTGCAGCACCTTGGTGATCGCCGCGGTGAGCGTCGTCTTCCCGTGGTCGATGTGACCGATCGTGCCGATGTTGACGTGCGGCTTGGTCCGCTCGAACTTGGCTTTCGCCACTGCTCTCGTCCTCCTGGACTGTGTTCTCCTGGCTCGTCCCTCGTTACGGGACGGGCCGGGTGGTGCTCGTCGGTGGGTCCTGCCGTGTCTCGGAGGACCGAGAGGGCCGACACGAGGCTAGCGAAAGCCCTGTGACGTCCCGCGACGTGGTCCGTGACCCGGGCTCTCACCCGGGTCGCGGACCCGCGTCACTCGCCGGTCGCCTTCGCGATGATCTCCTTGGCCACGTTGGCCGGGACCTCCGCGTAGGAGTCGAACTGCATGGAGTAGTTCGCCCGGCCCTGGGTCCGCGACCGCAGGTCGCCGACGTAGCCGAACATCTCCGACAGCGGGACGATCGCGCGTACGACGCGGCCGCCGGCCCGCTCCTCCATGGCCTGGATGTGGCCACGGCGGGAGTTGAGGTCGCCGATGACGTCACCCATGTAGTCCTCGGGGGTGTTCACCTCGACGGCCATCACCGGCTCGAGCAGCGCGGGGTCGGCCTTGCGGGCCGCCTCCTTGAGCGCCATCGATCCGGCGACCTTGAACGCCATCTCCGACGAGTCGACCTCGTGGTACTGACCGTCGAGCAGCGTCAGCTTGAGCCCGACCATCGGGTAGCCGGCCACGATGCCGTACTGCATCGCGTCCTGGGCGCCCTCGTCCACCGACGGGATGTACTCCCGCGGGACGCGACCACCGGTCACCTTGTTGTCGAACTCGTAGAGCGGACCGTCGGCCGTCTTCTCGAGCGGCTCGAGCTTGATGATGACGCGGGCGAACTGCCCCGAACCACCGGTCTGCTTCTTGTGCGTGTACTCGTACTTGTCGACCGTCTTGCGGATGGTCTCGCGGTAGGCCACCTGCGGCTTACCGATGTTCGCCTCGACCTTGTAGTCGGACTTCATCCGGTTGACCAGGACCTCGAGGTGGAGCTCGCCCATCCCCGAGATGATCGTCTGGCCGGTCTCCTCGTCGAGGTTGACCCGGAAGGTCGGGTCCTCGTCGGCGAGACGCTGGATGGCCGTCGACAGCTTCTCCTGGTCGGCCTTGGACTTCGGCTCGACCGCGACGGAGATGACCGGCTCCGGGAAGGTCATCGACTCGAGGATCACCGGGTTCTGCGGGTCGCAGAGGGTGTCGCCCGTGGTCGTGTCCTTCAGTCCCACCACCGCGTAGATGTGACCCGCGGTGGCGTTGTCGACCGGGTTCTCCTTGTTGGAGTGCATCTGCAGGAACTTGCCGATGCGCTCCTTCCGGTCCTTGGTCGAGTTGATGACCTGCGTGCCCTGGGAGGCCTTGCCCGAGTAGACCCGGACGTAGGTCAGCTTCCCGTAGAACGGGTGCGCGGCGATCTTGAAGGCCAGAGCCGCGAACGGCTCGTCGGTGTTGGGGCTGCGCTGGATCGGCGTCTCGCCGTCGAGCAGCGTGCCCTCGACCGGCGGGACGTCGGTCGGCGCCGGCAGGTAGGCGATGACGGCGTCGAGCATGGGCTGCACGCCCTTGTTCTTGAACGCCGAGCCACAGATGACCGGGTAGGCCTCGCCGGTGACCGTCACGGCGCGGATGCCGTGCTCGATCTCCTCGACGGTGAGCTCCTCGCCGGCGAAGTAGCGCTCCATGAGCGCGTCGTCCTTCTCGGCGACGGCCTCGAGCAGCGCCTCGCGGTAGGAGGCGACCTGCTCGGCCATCTCGGCCGGGATCTCCTCGACCGCGTAGTCCTCGCCCTTGGACACGTCACCGCGCCAGGTCAGCGCGCGCATGCGCACCAGGTCGACGACGCCGTAGAACTCCGACTCCGACCCCATCGGCAGCTGCAGGACCAGCGGCTTGGCGCCGAGGCGGTCCTTGATCGTCTGCACGGTGAAGTAGAAGTCCGCGCCGAGCTTGTCCATCTTGTTGACGAAGCAGATGCGCGGGACGTTGTAGGTGTCGGCCTGGCGCCATACCGTCTCCGACTGCGGCTCCACGCCCTCCTTGCCGTCGAAGACGGCGACGGCGCCGTCCAGGACGCGCAGGGAGCGCTCGACCTCGACCGTGAAGTCGACGTGACCCGGCGTGTCGATGATGTTGATCTGGTGGTCTTTCCAGAAGCAGGTCGTCGCGGCGGACGTGATCGTGATGCCGCGCTTCTGCTCCTCCTCCATCCAGTCCATCGTGGCCGCGCCGTCGTGGACCTCACCGATCTTGTAGTTGATGCCGGTGTAGAACAGGACGCGCTCGGTCGTGGTGGTCTTGCCCGCGTCGATGTGGGCCATGATCCCGATGTTGCGGACCTTGCCCAGGTCGGTCAGCACGTCGCGTGCCACGAGATTCCTCTTCCGTCGGGTCGTCGCCGCGGGTCCCGCGGCGGGTGTTCTCGGACCGGTCGGGGACCGGGGTGGTTCGCACCCCGGCGCCCCGCGCGATCACCAGCGGTAGTGCGCGAACGCCTTGTTCGACTCCGCCATCTTGTGGGTGTCCTCGCGGCGCTTCACGGCCGCGCCGAGGCCGTTCGAGGCGTCGAGCAGCTCGTTGCAGAGCCGGTCGATCATCGTCTTCTCGCGACGGGCGCGGGAGTACGTGATCAGCCAGCGCAGGCCGAGCGTGGTCGAGCGGCCGGCCCGGACCTCGATCGGCACCTGGTAGGTCGCGCCACCGACACGGCGGCTGCGGACCTCGAGGGCCGGCTTCACGTTGTCCAGCGCGCGCTTGAGCGTGACCACCGGGTCGGCGCCGTTGCGCTCCCGGCAGCCCTCCATGGCGCCGTAGACGATGCGCTCGGCGAGCGAGCGCTTCCCGTCGACGAGCACCTTGTTGACGAGCTGCGTCACGAGGGGCGACCCGTAGACGGGGTCGGCGACCAGCGGACGCTTCGGTGCGGGTCCCTTACGCGGCATGTCAGCTCTTGTCCTTCTTCGTCCCGTAGCGGCTGCGGGCCTGCTTGCGGTTCTTGACCGCCTGCGTGTCCAGGGCGCCGCGAATGATCTTGTACCGGACGCCGGGGAGATCCTTCACCCGGCCACCACGCACGAGCACGATCGAGTGCTCCTGCAGGTTGTGGCCCTCACCCGGGATGTAGGCGGTGACCTCGATGCCGTTCGAGAGCCGGACGCGCGCGACCTTGCGCAGCGCGGAGTTCGGCTTCTTCGGCGTGGTGGTGTAGACGCGGGTGCAGACGCCGCGGCGCTGCGGGCTCCCCTTCAGGGCCGCGGTCTTGGTCTTCTCGACCTTGTCCTCGCGGCCCCGGCGGACCAACTGCTGGATGGTGGGCATCGAGTGCGCTGACTTCCGTTCCTCTGGACTGTCTGATCGGGCTCGTACGTCCGCACCCGGGGTACCGGCTCTGACGGCCGGCCGGGGAGAGGGGCGCCGTGGCTCCCCGCTCGGGAACCGGCGCACCGCACACCCTCGGCACGCGGAACGACCCGACCACGTCGGGCTCTGTGTTCCAGGGTACGCGCCTCCCGCACGGCAGCACGCAGCGGGTCGGATCAGGGCCCGGACCGCCTGCCGGCGGTCTCCGGGAATGCCACCGGCGTCCTGAGCTCCGGGGCCCCTCGAGTGTCCTCGGTGGGCGCCTCACGGCCCACCATGCCGCCGCAGGACGACGACCGGACTCCCACAGCATCCCCCACCGCCGGAGCGGCGTGCAACCCGACCCCCTGTGACGCGCTGCGTGGCACGCCCCGACGGACGAACGGAGGGCGCCCCCGCTGGTGCGGGGACGCCCTCCGGTGTCGTGCGGTACTACGCCTGCGGGATCAGCGGAGCTCGATCACCTGAACTGGCCGAAGTCGTAGTCGTCGAGCGGCACGGCGGCGCCGCTGCCCGAGCCGAACACGTCGGGGGCGTAGTACCCGTCGTCGTAGCTCGGCAGGGCGTAGGCGGCCGCTCGGGCCTCCTCGGTCGGCTGGACCTGGATGTTCCGGTACCGGTTGATGCCGGTGCCGGCCGGGATCAGCTTTCCGATGATCACGTTCTCCTTCAGCCCGACCAGGCTGTCGGACTTCCCCTCGATGGCCGCGTTCGTGAGGATGCGCGTCGTCTCCTGGAAGGAGGCGGCGGACAGCCACGACTCGGTGGCCAGCGAGGCCTTCGTGATGCCCATGAGCACCGGGCGGGCCGCCGCCGGGTCGCCGCCCTCGGAGACCACCTTGCGGTTGGCCGCCTCGAACTCGGCGCGGTCGACGACACCACCGGGCAGGAACTCGGTGGCGCCCGAGTCGATGATCGTCACCCGGCGCAGCATCTGCCGGACGATGACCTCGATGTGCTTGTCGTGGATCGACACACCCTGCGACCGGTACACCTTCTGCACCTGGTCGACGAGGTGCAGCTGCACCTCGCGGGGGCCCATCACGCGCAGCACCTCGTGCGGGTCGGCCGTGCCCTCGAGCAGCTGCTGACCGACGCCCACGTGGTCGCCGTCCTGCAGCGGACGCTCGGAGCCGTCGACCGGCACCGTGGCGAGCCGCATGCGCTTGGACAGCTTGTCGTAGACGACCTCCTCGCTCCCGTCGTCCGGGATGAGGGTGATCTTCCAGAACTTGTCGCCGTCCTCGAGCTGGATGCGGCCGTCGACGTCGGCGATCGGCGCCTTGCCCTTCGGGACGCGGGCCTCGAAGAGCTCCTGCACACGCGGCAGACCCGTGGTGATGTCCTCACCCGCGACGCCACCGGTGTGGAAGGTGCGCATCGTCAGCTGCGTGCCGGGCTCACCGATGGACTGGGCGGCGACGATGCCGACCGCCTCGCCCACGTCGACGAGCTTGCCGGTGGCCAGCGAGCGGCCGTAGCAGCGGGCGCAGACACCCTGGGCCGAGTCGCAGGTCAGGACGCTGCGGACACGGACCTTGCCGACGCCCGAGCCCAGGAGGGCGTCGATCGCCTGCTGGCCGATGTCGGCACCGCGGTCGAGCAGCACGTTGCCGTCGGCGTCGGTGACGGCCGAGGCCGCGGTCCGGGTGTAGACGCTGGTGTCGACGTGGATGTCGCGCACCAGGGTCCCGTCCGGGCCCTCCTCGCCGATCGGCATCGGGATGCCGCGCTCGGTGCCGCAGTCGACCTCGCGGACGATGACGTCCTGCGAGACGTCGACCAGGCGCCGGGTCAGGTAGCCCGAGTCGGCGGTCCGCAGGGCGGTGTCGGCCAGACCCTTGCGGGTGCCGTGCGTCGAGATGAAGTACTCGACGACCGAGAAGCCCTCACGGAAGTTCGACTTGATCGGGCGCGGGATGAACTCGCCCTTGGGGTTCGCGACCAGACCCTTCATGCCCGCCAGCTGGCGGACCTGGGTCATGTTGCCGGCCGCGCCCGAGGCGACGATCCGGGAGATGGAGTTGTCGGCGGGGAAGTTGTCCTCCATCGCCTTCGCCACCTCCTCGGTGGCCTGACCCCAGATGCGCACCATCTCGTCGTTGCGCTCCTGGTAGGAGAGCGCACCGCGCTGGTAGCGCTTGTTGACCTGCTCCGCACGGAGCTCGTACTCGTCGAGGATCTCCTGCTTGCGAGGGGGCACGACGACGTCGTCGATGGCGATGGTGACGCCCGAGCGCGTGGCCCAGTGGAAGCCGGCGTCCTTGAGCCGGTCCAGGGTCATCGCGACCTCGGTCATCGAGTACCGCTCGGCGAGGTCGTTGATGATCGCCGCCTGCTTCTTCTTCGGCAGCTGCTCGTTGACGAAGGGGTAGTCCTCCGGCAGCAGCTCGTTGAAGAGCACCCGGCCGAGCGTCGTGTCGGCCAGCCACGGGCGACCGGGCTCGTAGGAGCCGTTCGTCATCCCCGGACCGGGCACGACCGAGCCCACGAGGCGAATCTTGATCGGCGCCTGGAGGTCGAGCGACCCCAGGTCGAACGCCATGATCGCCTCGGCCACCGACGAGTACGCCCGGCCCTCGCCGGCCGTGCCCTCGCGGCGCTGGGTGAGGTAGTACAGGCCGGTCACCATGTCGAGGCGCGGCATGGCCAGCGGCTTGCCGGACGCCGGCGACAGGATGTTGTTCGCCGACAGCATGAGGATGCGGGCCTCGGCCTGCGCCTCGGCGGACAGCGGCAGGTGGACCGCCATCTGGTCACCGTCGAAGTCGGCGTTGAACGCCTCGCAGACCAGCGGGTGCAGCTGGATCGCCTTGCCCTCGACCAGCTGCGGCTCGAAGGCCTGGATGCCGAGGCGGTGCAGCGTGGGCGCCCGGTTCAGCATCACCGGGTGCTCGTTGATGACCTCCTCGAGCACGTCCCAGACCTGGCCGCGCTGACGCTCGACCATGCGCTTCGCGGACTTGATGTTCTGCGCGTGGTTGAGGTCGACCAGCCGCTTCATGACGAACGGCTTGAACAGCTCGAGCGCCATCTGCTTGGGCAGGCCGCACTGGTGCAGCTTGAGCTGCGGGCCGACGACGATGACCGAACGGCCCGAGTAGTCGACGCGCTTGCCGAGCAGGTTCTGACGGAACCGGCCCTGCTTGCCCTTGAGCAGGTCGGACAGCGACTTGAGCGGGCGGTTGCCCGGCCCGGTCACCGGCCGGCCACGGCGGCCGTTGTCGAACAGCGCGTCGACGGCCTCCTGCAGCATCCGCTTCTCGTTGTTGACGATGATCTCGGGCGCGCCGAGGTCGATCAGTCGCTTGAGGCGGTTGTTGCGGTTGATGACCCGGCGGTACAGGTCGTTGAGGTCCGACGTCGCGAAGCGGCCACCGTCGAGCTGCACCATCGGGCGCAGGTCCGGCGGGATGACCGGGACGCAGTCAAGCACCATGCCGCCGGGACGGTTCCCGGTGGCCTGGAACGCCGCGACGACCTTGAGCCGCTTGAGCGCGCGCAGCTTGCGCTGGCCCTTGCCCGAGCGGATGGTCTCGCGGAGGTTGTCGGCCTCGGCGTCGATGTCGAAGGTCTCCAGGAGCTTCTGGATCGCCTCGGCACCCATGGCGCCGGTGAAGTAGTCCGCGTAGCGGTCGTAGAGCTCGCGGTAGAGCGTCTCGTCCGAGATCAGCTGGGCCCGGTCGAGCTTGACGAACGTGGTCCAGACCTCGTCGAGGCGGTCGATCTCGCGCTGCGCACGGTCGCGCAGCTGGCGCATCTCGCGCTCGCCGCCCTCCTTGACCTTGCGCCGCACGTCGGACTTCGCGCCCTCGGCCTCGAGCTCGGCGATGTCGCTCTCGAGCTTCTGCGCGCGGGCCTCGAGGTCGTTGTCGCGCTGGGTCTCGAGGCGCTTGCGCTCCCCGGAGATCTCGTTCTCCAGCGTCGACTGGTCCGCGTGACGCTGGTCCTTGTTGACGTCCGTGATCACGTACGCCGCGAAGTAGATGATCTTCTCGAGGTCCTTGGGCGCCAGGTCGAGCAGGTAGCCCAGGCGCGATGGGACGCCCTTGAAGTACCAGATGTGCGTGACCGGCGCGGCCAGCTCGATGTGGCCCATGCGCTCACGGCGCACCTTGGCCCGGGTCACCTCGACGCCGCAGCGCTCACAGATGATGCCCTTGAAGCGGACGCGCTTGTACTTGCCGCAGTAGCACTCCCAGTCCCGGGTCGGACCGAAGATCTTCTCGCAGAAGAGTCCGTCCTTCTCGGGCTTGAGCGTGCGGTAATTGATGGTCTCGGGCTTCTTGACCTCGCCGAAGGACCACTGGCGGATGTCGTCGGCGGTGGCCAGACCGATCCGCAGCTCGTCGAAGAAGTTGACGTCGAGCAAAGGTTCTCCCCTGGATGGGTGAGCGGTGTATCGAAGGTCCGCGGGCCGGCCCCGGTATGGGGGCCGGGGCCGGCCGGCGAGGAACTAGTTCACGACGTCGTCGACGGACGGCGACTCGTTGCGCGAGAGGTTGATGCCCAGGTTCGCCGCGGCACGCTCGAGGTCCTCGTCGTCGCCGTCGCGCATCTCGATGGCTGCGCCGTCCGAGGACAGCACCTCCACGTTGAGGCACAGCGACTGGAGCTCCTTGAGCAGCACCTTGAAGGACTCGGGGATGCCCGGCTCGGGGATGTTCTCGCCCTTGACGATGGCCTCGTAGACCTTCACGCGGCCGAGCACGTCGTCGGACTTGATGGTGAGCAGCTCCTGCAGCGTGTATGCCGCGCCGTAGGCCTGCATCGCCCAGCACTCCATCTCACCGAAGCGCTGGCCACCGAACTGGGCCTTACCGCCGAGCGGCTGCTGAGTGATCATCGAGTACGGGCCCGTGGAGCGGGCGTGGATCTTGTCGTCCACCAGGTGCAGCAGCTTGAGGATGTACATGTAGCCCACCGCGATCGCGTGCGGGTAGGGCTCACCGGTACGTCCGTCGAAGATCTGCGCCTTGCCGTCCGGGCCGACCAGCCGCACGCCGTCGCGATTCGGCAGCGTCGACTGGAGCAGCCCGGAGATCTCGTTCTGCCGCGCACCGTCGAACACCGGGGTGGCGGTGTTCGTGTCGGGCTCGACCCGACGCATGTCGTCGGGCATGTCGACGGCCCACTGCTCGGTGTTGTCCGGGTCGACCTCCCAGCCGCTCTTGGCGATCCACCCGAGGTGGGTCTCCAGGACCTGGCCGATGTTCATGCGTCGCGGCACACCGTGGGTGTTGAGGACGATGTCGACCGGCGTCCCGTCGGCGAGGAACGGCATGTCCTCGACCGGCAGGATCTTGCCGATGACGCCCTTGTTGCCGTGGCGGCCGGCGAGCTTGTCACCCTCGGAGATCTTGCGCTTCTGGGCCACGTAGACGCGGACCAGCTCGTTGACCCCGGGCGGCAGCTCGTCGTCGTCGTCGCGGGAGAACACCCGGATGCCGATGACCTTGCCGGTCTCGCCGTGCGGGACCTTGAGCGAGGTGTCGCGCACCTCGCGCGCCTTCTCGCCGAAGATCGCGCGGAGCAGGCGCTCCTCGGGGGTCAGCTCGGTCTCGCCCTTGGGCGTCACCTTGCCGACGAGGATGTCGCCGTCGGCCACCTCGGCACCGATCCGGATGATGCCGCGCTCGTCGAGGTCCGCGAGGACCTCCTCGGAGACGTTCGGGATGTCCCGCGTGATCTCCTCGGCGCCGAGCTTGGTGTCCCGGGCGTCGATCTCGTGCTCCTCGATGTGGATCGAGGTCAGGACGTCGTCCTGCACGAGACGCTGCGACAGGATGATCGCGTCCTCGTAGTTGTGGCCCTCCCACGGCATGATCGCCACGAGCAGGTTCTTCCCGAGGGCCATCTCGCCGTCCTCGGTGCACGGCCCGTCGGCGAGGACCTGGCGGGCCTCGACGCGGTCGCCCTCGGAGACGATCGGCTTCTGGTTGATGCAGGTGCCCTGGTTGGACCGCGTGAACTTGTGGAGACGGTGCGTCGTGCGCTGTCCCTCGTCGTCCATGATCGTGATGTAGTCGGCGCTGAGCTCCTCGACCACACCGCCCCGGTCCGTCGCGATGACGTCGCCGGCGTCGACCGCGGCGCGCAGCTCCATCCCGGTGCCGACCAGCGGCGACTCGGAACGCAGCAGCGGCACCGACTGACGCTGCATGTTCGCGCCCATGAGCGCGCGGTTGGCGTCGTCGTGCTCGAGGAACGGGATCATGGCCGTCGCGACCGACACCATCTGGCGCGGCGAGACGTCCATGTAGTCCACGCGCGTCGGCGCGATGAGGTCGACGTCGCCGCCCTTGCGGCGGACGAGGACGCGCTCCTCGGAGAAGTGGCCGTCCTCGTCGAGCGGCGCGTTGGCCTGCGCGACGACGAAGCGGTCCTCCTCGTCGGCGGTGAGGTAGTCGATCTGGCCGATGACCACGCCGTCGACGACCTTGCGGTAGGGCGTCTCGATGAAGCCGAACGGGTTGACCCGCGCGAAGCTCGACAGCGACCCGATCAGGCCGATGTTCGGGCCTTCCGGCGTCTCGATCGGGCACATGCGGCCGTAGTGCGACGGGTGGACGTCGCGGACCTCCATGCCGGCGCGCTCACGCGACAGACCACCCGGACCCAGCGCCGAGAGCCGGCGCTTGTGGGTCAGGCCCGCGAGCGGGTTGGTCTGGTCCATGAACTGCGAGAGCTGCGAGGTGCCGAAGAACTCCTTGATCGCGGCCACGACGGGCCGGATGTTGATCAGGGTCTGCGGCGTGATCGCCTCGACGTCCTGCGTCGTCATGCGCTCGCGCACGACGCGCTCCATGCGGGAGAGGCCCACCCGGATCTGGTTCTGGATGAGCTCGCCGACGGTGCGCAGGCGACGGTTGCCGAAGTGGTCGATGTCGTCGGTCTCGACCGGGATGGAGCCGGTCTCGGCCTCGACCTCGGTCTCCCCCGCGTGCAGGCGCACGAGGTAGGAGATCGTGTTGATGATGTCGTCCTCGGTGAGCGTGCCGACCGAGGGATCGACCGCCGAGCCCAGCTTCTTGTTGACCTTGTAGCGGCCGACCTTCGCGAGGTCGTAGCGCTTGTCCTTGAAGAAGAGGTTCTCCAGCAGCGTCTGGGCCGACTCGCGCGTGGGCGGCTCGCCCGGACGCAGCTTGCGGTAGATGTCGAGCAGGGCTTCGTCCTGCCCGGCCGTGGAGTCCTTCTCGAGGGTGGCCAGCAGCGTCTCGGAGAAGTGGAACTTCTCCTGGATCTGCTCGGTGGTCCAGCCCAGCGCCTTCAGCAGGACGGTGACGGGCTGGCGGCGCTTGCGGTCGATGCGGACACCGACGGTGTCGCGCTTGTCGACGTCGAACTCCAGCCAGGCACCGCGGCTGGGGATGATCTTGACGCTGAAGACGTCCTTGTCGGTGGCCTTGTCGACCGAGCGGTCGAAGTACACCCCGGGCGAGCGCACGAGCTGCGACACGACGACGCGCTCGGTGCCGTTGATGATGAAGGTGCCCTTGTCGGTCATCACGGGGAAGTCGCCCATGAAGACCGTCTGGCTCTTGATCTCACCGGTGGTGTTGTTCGTGAACTCGGCGGTGACGAAGAGCGGGGCCGAGTACGTCATGTCCTTGTCCTTGCACTCCTCGACGGAGGCCTTGACCTCGTCGAAGCGCGGGTCGGAGAAGGACAGCGACATGGAGCCGGAGAAGTCCTCGATGGGAGAGATCTCGGAGAGGACCTCCTCCAGGCCGCCTGCGGGGAGCTCCTCACCCGCCTCCACGCGACGCTCGAACCACTCCTCGCTGCCGACCAGCCACTCGAACGACTGGGTCTGCAGGGCGAGCAGGTCGGGAACCTCGAGAGGCTGGTCCAGCTTGGCGAAGGAGACCCGGGTGGGTGCCCCGGGGAACGACGCGTGGTGGTTCGAGACCTTGGTGGCGCGGGTAACTGCCAAGATGCGTCCTTCCGGAACAACGCTGTCTGAACGCTGTCAGTAGCTTCACCGGCCGGTACGCAGCGCAGCGATCCGGACGGCGTGGACGCGGCCCGGGCGTCGGCACACGAGGGGGCGGACAGACGTAGGGCAGCGCGATCCGACAGTCTAGCCATGCATGATGGCACCTGTCGAACGACCCCCCCTCGTGACGCGCCGGGAGGGATGTCCGCCTGGGGCGGGATCGACCTCCGGGGTCTGACGCGGGGGTGCCGCGCTGCGAACAGAGTGACCGCCCGTGCCGCCGGAGTCAAGTGGGGCGCGCCCGGTGTCGCCCGGGCGGATCGACGATCCCCGTGCAGGTCAGGCCCTACACGGACCCGATCGGGCCCGGACACGACGATGCCGGGTGGACCATCGGTCCACCCGGCAGGTCGCGGGGGTGATCAGCGGTTCGCGGTCAGGGGGGTCAACTCGGCGAGCTTCCAGCGACCGTCGACGCGCTCCATCTCGAGGCGCAGGAGCCCCGGCGCGTTGGTCGACTGACCGGTCGTCGTGCGCTGCGCCGAGAACTGCGTCAGCGCCATGACCGTCGCCCGGTCGTCCCGCATCGAGACGACGCCGATGTTCTGGACGGTCGCGGTCTGCCGCAGCTGTTGCTGCTGCGCAGGGGTCCGGATCGTCTGGTCGAACACCGACAGGTAGCGGTCGGTGAACTGACCCGTCGACATCGTGCGGGCGGCCTCCACGGAGTCGTCGAGGCGCGTGAAGTCGTACGAGAAGATCTTTTCGATCGACTCGCGGCTCTGCCCGACCAGCTCGGCGGTGCCCCCGACGTCGACGACGGCCTGGTTGCTCACCGGCCCGCTGGTCCAGGCCTGCCGGCCCTGCCAGAACGCGAGGCCCGCGAGCACCAGGCAGACGACGATGACGGCGACGAGGGTCATCGGGAGGGCCTTCGAGGCGCCGAAGCGGGTCAGCGTGGCGCGCTGCCGCTCGGAGCGACGCGGGGCCCCGTCCGTCTCCGGCTCGCGGCCCCGCTCCCGGGTGGGCCTCGCCGCCCGCGTCGGGGACGCGACGGTGTCCTCGTCCTGCCGGCCCGGGCGCGCCGTGGTGGGGGCGTCGGCGCGCGGCGTCATCCGCGTGGTCCGACGGCCCTTCGGGCGCGGCGTCGTCACCGTGGTCGCCGCGACGCCCTCCGCGACCGGCTCGGCCTCGGTGGTGGCGTCCTCGGTGATCTCCTCGGTGGTCTCCTCGGTGGCGGTCTCGGCGGACGTCGTGGCGGCGGGGAGGGCCGTCGTCTCCTCGGCCGCGGTGTCGTCGTCGGGGGTCTCGACGGGGGCGGGCTCGCTCGTCGCCACGTCGTCGTCCGTCACCGGCGTCCCGGTGGCGGTGGCGGTGGCGGTGGCGATGTCGTCGGTGCCCGCGGGCGCCGTCGGCTCGACCGGCGCGTCCTCGAGGCGGTCGGCGGGGACCGTCGTCGGGGTCGTCACCGGCGCGGTGGACGCCGCACGAGCGGTGTCCTCGTCGGCGACGGGAGACGCGTCGAGCGGCCCGTCGTCGAGCTGCGGGTCGGTGAGGTCGGGGCTCGCGGCCCCGGCGTGCGCGTGCTGGCGCAGGCCGGCGACCTTGGGTCGACGGGCGGTGGAGCCGGGCTTGGTGCGGGAGCGGGGTGGCACGGTCACTCCCCCTTTCTGGTGTCGGCCGCGGCTACTGCTGTCCGGTCGAGGGCGTCGCCTTGGCGGCCTTCCAGCCGTCCGGCGTACGGATCATCTCGACGAGGAACAGCTGCTGCTTGGACTGGGGCTGCGCCGTGGCGCTGCGGGCGTTGACGTCGATCGCCACGATCGCCGAGGCGGTGGCCCGCTCGGGGTCGAAGGCGGTCAGGGCCGCGGAGACCGGGGTCGCGACGACCTCGGCCTGCGACTGGCGCAGGTTCTCGGCGAACCGCTGCCGCACCTGCTGGTACTGGCCGAGCATCGGCTCGGCAAGCGACGACTGCGCGGCCTCGAGGTCCGCATCGAGGGTCGAGGGCCGCACAGTGTTGATGTTGACGACGATCTGCTCGGCGGCGTCGATCGCCTCGTCGCGCGTGGCGGCCGAGGTCGCCCCGTCGCTCTGGGTTCCGGACCACCAGTAGATGCCGCTCCCGACGGCGGCCGCCAGGGCCAGGACCGTCAGCACGGCGAGGATGGTGATGGTGCGCCGCCGGCGCCGGTCGGGGGACCCGGCGGTGTCGGTGGCCTCGTCGGTCTCGCTGGCCTTGTCGGCCGTCGTCGCGGACGTGGCGCTCAGCTCCTCAGGTTGTCCGTCGGGTCGGGGAGTCCCGGCGGGATGGTGCTCCGCGGGTCAGTCGCCCAGGCCCGGGATGATGATCGGCGGGGCGCCGCGCTGACTGCCTTCGAGGACACCGCCCGCCGGCAACGAGGCCAGCGTCGTCGTGTCCTGCGTCGCATTCTCCGACGCGCCGGATCCACCGGCGTCGGCGGGGCTACCGGGGTTCGACGAGTTGAAGGGCGCCGGCCCCACGTTCTGACTGCCGCGGACGTTCACCGGCGGGGCCTCGTTGCAGCGCACGCTGGTGTCCATCGGGATGAAGTCCTTTTCGTCCGCGCGCCGCCAGCCCGCGTCCGGCTGCAGATAGCCGTTGCGGCAGTAGGGCGGGTCGGCGATGTTGACGACGAGACCGAAATGCACCTGACCGTCGGGCGGTGACGTCCCGTTGGGGCGGAGCACCGACGGCGCCGCTGCCGAGAGCGCGGGGTAGGTCACCAAGACCTGCTCGACGCCCGCAAGTCGCGGTTCAATGATGCGCGTGATCGTCAGCAGGTTGGCGATCGTGCGGCTGAGGTCCGGCCCCACGTCGCGGATGAGGCCCTCGAGCTGCTGGGCGGCCGGCGGGGCCGCGGTGACGAGCCGGCGCAGGTTGGGGTCGTCGGCCTTGAGCTGCGCGGTGAACAGCTGCAGGTCGCGGCTGAACGACGTGATCTGCGGCCCGAGCTGGCTCTGGGTCGTCAGCACGATCCGCCCGTCGCGCAGAAGCTGGCGCGTCTGCGGCAGGTTGGCGATCGCGTCGGGGATCAGTGCGTTGCTCGAGTCGAGCAGGCGCTGCAGGTCCGGACCGGCCCGGTCGAACGCGTTGAAGAGCTCGTCGACGGTCGTCCGCAGCTCGGGCAGCGGGACCGACGTCGCGAGGGCGTTGACGTCGGCGAGCAGCTGATCGACCGGCACCGGGGTCCGCGTCTGCGAGACCGGGATGACCGAGTCCTCGTCGAGGTAGGGGCCGCGGTCGTTCGGCGGCTGGAGGTCGACGTACTGCTCGCCGACCGCGGACCGGTTGGCGATCACCGCCATCGACGACGTGGGGACGGGCGGGGCTTCCTGCTCGATCTCGAGATCGACCTCGAGGCCCTGCGGGGTCACCCGCATGTCCCCGACCTTGCCGATCTCGACGCCGCGGTAGCTGACCGAGGCGTCGGGGAAGATGCCGCCGGAGTCGGCCAGCTGGACCTTGGCCGTGTACGGGCCCAGGCCGATCAACGAGTCGGCGCCGACGTAGCGCAGGCCGACGTAGCCGATGCCGATGATCGAGATGACGGCGAACAGCGCCACCAGCCGCAGCGTCTTGGTGCCGATCATCCGCCGTTACCTCCGCTGAGACCGGGCAGTGCGGGCGTCAGCCCCGGGGTCCGGGAGCTGCCGCCACCGGAGGCGTCCGCGTCCGCTGTGGCGTCCGCTCCTCCAAGCGGCGTCGTCCCGGGGGACTGCAACATCTTGAAGATGGTGTCGACGCCCGGAACCGCGGGGCTGTTGAGAATGTTGGTGAGGATCGCCTGGAGGTCCAGTTCGAGTCGCACGTTGATGTTCGCGAAATCGCCCTTGATGACATCGAGCGATCTGTCGGCGAACGGAATGGTCAGCAGGATCTGAAGAGAGCCCGGCAGGGCGTCCCCCGCCTCGACGAGGTTGCGCAAGATCGGCTGCAGGGCCCGCAGATCCGCCACCGTGTTGGCCTGGCTCCGCCGGATCACGTCGGTCCCGACGTCGGAGAGCCGGTTCAAGGACTGCAGCGTCCCGACGAGCAGGCCCCGCTGCTGGTTGAGCACGTCGAGGCCCGGGCCCAGGTTGTCGATGACGTTGGCGATCCGCGCCCGCTGGTCGACCAGCGTGCGACTGAGTCGCTCCAGCGAGTCGATCGCCCGCACGATGTCGGCCTTCTGCCGGTCGAGCGTGCCCACGAACTGGTCGAGGTTCTGCAGCAGCGACCGCAGCTGGGCCTCGTTGCCCGTCGTCGCCGCGTTGAGCTCGCGGGCGATCGTCTGAACCTTCTCGACCCCGCCGCCGTTGAGCAGCAGCGACAGCGCGCCGAGCACCTCCTCGACCTGCGCACCGACGTCGGTGCGGTCGGCCGGGATCACCGTGCCGGCCGCGAGGCGGCCCTGCGGCGGGTCGGTGGGCGATGGCATCAGCTCGACGAACTTCTCGCCGAGGAGGCTGGTCTGGCGCAGCCGGGCCGTGGAGTTGGCCGGCAGGACGACCGCGCCGTTGACCTCGACGACGACCTGGGCGGTCCAACCGTCGGGGGCGAGCGAGATCTCCCGGACGACACCCACCGGGACGTCGTTGACGCGGACGCTGTTGTTCGGCACGAGGTCGACGACGTTGGTGAACTGTGCCGTGACCGCGTAGGGCTCGGGGCCGAGAGCAGCGCCGCCGGGTAGTGGCAGGTCCTGGAGGGACTGCAACCCGCAGCCCGTGAGCGCGAAGAGCGCCACCACCAGGAGAGTGGCGACCCGGGTGCGTCGCCTCGGGACCCTTCTCGGCGCACTCACTGGCCACCTCCGAGGTTCTCGAAGCCGAGGATGCCGCTGCCGGGCTCGCTCGGTGCGGCGCCCGCGCCGGTGCCGTCGGTGTTGGCACCATCGCTGGGACTGGCGCCCCCGCCTGCGCCGGCCTCGGTGCTGCCGCCCGCCGCGCCAGTTCCCGGAAGGATGCCCTCGGGCAGAGCGGTGACGGGTACGAGGGCGTTAAGGGTCGGCTGGCCGTTCAGCAGGTTGAGGAGGTTCTGGACCGGAGCGACCGAGAGCCCGAGCGGTGTGGTGCCACCGGTCCCATTGCCGAGGATCGCCCCGCAGACCACCGAAGCCCGAGCCAGTTGTGTCAGCTCCGCGCTCGGCAGCGACTGCTGAAGGACGAGAGGCAGCCCCGGCTGGTTCGCGAGCAGGTTGCAGATAAGCGCGCGCGGGTCGAGCCCGTCGCCGATGAGCTCCGGAGCCAGCACCGGGCGCACGTCGAGCGTGCCCGAGCTGGCGTTGTACGAGTTCGTCAGGTTGCCCAGCGCCGCCGGAGCGACGTTCGCGAACTCGGTGAGCGCGGCACGCTGGCGCACGAGGATGTCGGTGATGTTCGCGAGCTTCCGGACGTCGGTCCGCAGGATGTCGCGGTTGTCCCGGATGAAGCGGGCCACGTCGTCCAGGGCCGGCGGCAGCGTCGCGAGCACTGTAGAGAGGTTGCCGCGCTCCGAGGCGAGGAACGCCGAGATGTCCGCGAGCTGGTTGTTCAGGTCCCTGACCGCGCCGTCGTTACGGGCGAGCATGTTGGTGAACTGGCCGAGGTTGTCGACCGTCGCGAACAGGTTGTCGCGATTGTCGGCCAGGGTGCCGACGGCGCCGCCGAGCTCGGTGATCGTGCTCTTGAGCAGCTCGCCGTTGCCGCCGAGGGCCCCCGAGGACGATCGCAGGAGCTCGTTGAGCGCCCCAGTCCGGTTCGCGCCGTTCGGGCCGAGGGACCGGGCGATGGTGTCGAGGCTCTGGTAGACGCGGTCGAGCTCGACGGGCGTGCCCGTCTTCTCGAGCGGGATGACCGCGCCGTCGGCCAGCTGCGGGCCGCCCTCGTAGGTCGGGCCGAGCTGGATGTACCGGTCGCTGACCAGGGTCGGCGCGACGATGACGGCCTGCGGGTTCGCCATCACCGGGGCGTCGTTGTCGACCTTGAGAGTCACCCGCACGACGTCGCCCTGCGGAACGATGTCGTCGACCGAGCCGACCGGGATGCCCTGGATCGTCACCTCGTTCTGGGTGTACAGACCGACGGTGTTGGCGAAGTACGCGGTGACGGTGCGCTGGCTGCCGCGTTGCAGCGCGTACCAGAGCCCGGCCGTCGCCAGCAGCGCCAGCACCAGCGCCACGGCGAGCGTCCGGGCGGCGCTCTCGAGGAACGTCGCGACGCGGTTCGACATCAGTTGCCTCCACCTTCGCCGCCGGCATCCTCGCCGGTTGTCGCGCCCGCGCCGGGGAGCAGGCCGCCCCCGGCAGCGGCGGGCGCGAGCGCGGAGGTCAGCGCGTTCACGTCGGGCATCCCGTTCGGGAAGAGGATGGCGATCTGCTGTGGGGTCAGGGCGCCCGCTCCACCGCCGAGGAGGGTCTGGAGCTGGGTGAGCTGCGCCGGGCTCAGTGCTGCCAGGACGCCGGGGAGCGCATCCGCGCTCGGGATCATCGGTAGTCCGAGCTGGGCGAGCGCAGCCTCAAGGATCTGCCTGAGAACTGCCGGGTCAAGCCCGCCGAGCAGGCCCCCCGGGTCGAGACTCGAGCCCGGGTCGCAGACTTGGTCGCCCGGTGGGTCGAGGTTGCAGATGTAGGCGTCGAACCAGCGACCGTTACCGACGACGTTGCCGAAGACCCGGATGAACGGGGCCAGCAGGCGCACCCCGTTCTCGAGGTTCGCGGAGTTCTCCTCGAGCGTGGAGAGCACGCCGTCGAGCTGCTCGAGGGTCGGCCGCAGCGTCGCCTCGTTGTCGGCCACCAGGCCGCGCAGCTGGGCGGCTAGCGCGATCGTGCCGTTGAGCAGGTTGTCGATCGCGGCCTTGCGGGCCCGCAGCTCGGAGAGCAGCAGGTTGCCGTCGTTGATCAACCGCTCGACCTCGGCGTCACGGTCGGCGAGCACCTGCGTCGTGGTGCGGGTGTTGGCGAGCAGACGGGCCAGCTCCTGGTCCCGCGACGAAATTGTGCGCGAGAGCCGGCTCAGGCCGTCGAGCGCGCCGCGGACAGGCCCGGCCGCGCCGTCGAGCGTCTCGGAGAGGACCCCGAGGCTCTGCGCGAGCTGGTCGGTGTCGAGGTCCTCGACGGTAGTCGAGAGCTGCGAGAACGCCTGGATGACGTCGAACGGCGCCCGGGTGCGCTCCCGGGGAATGGATGCGTCCGGGTCGAGCGGCGCCTCACCTGCGGGCTCGAGGTTGATGTACTTCTGCCCGAGCACCGTCTTGATCTCAATCGACGCCGAGGTGCGGTCGCCGACCCAGGCGTCCGGAGCCTTGAACGAGATGACGACGTCCTTGCCGTCCAGCTCGAGGTCGGTGACCGTCCCGATCCGGATGCCCGCGATGCGGACGTCGTCGTCGGGCTGCACACCGGCCGACTCGCTGAAGCGCGCCGAGTACGTCGGGCCCTGCCCGATGAGGGGAAGGTCGCGGATGTTCAGGGATGCCGCCGTGAGCAGCAGCAGGATGGCGAGGCTGGCCGCGCCGATCGGCAGGGGGTTCCGCTTGCGGAACGGCTTCATCCTCAGCATCGCTCCGCCGTATCTGGAAGTTCGAGCGAGAACGCGCCCGGCTTGAGGGGGCCAGGCCCATCAGGGTCAGGAAGGATTGGTCCGAGGATCGGGAACACTTCAGGCAGCGTCCGACCGCCGAAAGTCACGTTCCCGCCGAGCCCGCAGAGGTAGAAGTTGAACCAGGAGCCATAGCTGCCGGCTCGCCCGAAGTTGTTGGCCTTCTGCGGTGTGTTGCGCAGGAAGGTCTCCACGAGACCTCGGTTGTCGTTGAGGTTCGCCGAGAGCCGGCCGAGCTGGACGATGTCGTCGGCCAGCGGTGGGCGTGCCTCCTCGAGGAGGCCGGCCGTCGCGGTGGTCAGGTCGGCGATCGGCTGCAGGGTCTCCCCGATCCGCACGCGGTCGGCGGCGAGGCCGCTGACCAGCTGCTGGAGCGAGACGATCAGCCCGGACAGCCGCTCGTCACGGGCGTTGACCGTGTCGAGGACGGTGTTCAGATTCGTGATCAGCGAGCCGATCACGGCGTCGCGGTCCGCGATCGTCGACGTCAGCGATGCCGTGCGCGCCAGGAGGGAGTTGACGGTCCCGCCCTCGCCCTGGAGCACCTGGATGATCTCGAACGACAGCTGGTTGATGTCGGCCGGGTTCAGCGCCTGGAACAGCGGCTTGAAGCCGTTGAACACCACCGTGAGGTTCAGCGGCGGTCGGGTCTGGTTCACCGGGATGGTCGCGCCGGGCCGCAGCATCGCGTTCATCGGCCCGTTGCCCCGGGCGACCTCGAGGTACCGCTGACCGACGAGGTTCTGGTACTTGATCGAGAAGATCGATCCGGCCGGCAACTTGCGGGTCTCGTCGACCTTGAACGAGACCTCGGCGGTATCGCGGTCGACCAGCTGCACGTCGGTCACCTGACCGACCCGGACCCCGGCGATGCGCACGTCGCTGCCCGCGATGAGGCCCGACGCGTCGGTGAAGCGCGCCTTGTAGTCCTCGGTGCTGCCGAAGTATGAGTTCTGGACCGCCGTGAGCAGCACGGCCACCGACAGCACCGTGACGACGGTGAAGATCGCCAGCTTGATCAGCGGCGCTGCGAGCCCCCTCACCGGAACTCCGCCTGGGCTCCGCGCAGCGTCGCCGCGCTGAGGTACGGGGCGAAGGAGGGCACCTGCGACGGGCTCACGCCCATCTGCATCGCCGTCACCTCGGTCACCAGCCGGCGCTCCTCGGGTGAGTTGGGGGTGTTGGGCAGTCCGATGTTGGCGCCGTCAACGCGCCCCGGGGCCGACTGCCCCTCGGTCCGGCCGCCACCACGAGCCGTCACCGGCGAGTCGTCACCGGTCTGCGACTCCTCGTCGATCTCGCCGCCCTCGCCGCCGGCGTAGGCGTCCTCCGTGCTGCGAGACGGGTCCGGCGGGATCGACCCGTCTCGGATGGGACCGCCCGGCGGGAACTGGGGCGCCTGACCCTCGATCTGGTAGCAGCGCGGGCCACGGGTGTCGAGGTAGCGCGGCTCCTCGCCGGGCACGTACTTGCCGTTGTCGATGACGATCTCGGCGGCGATCTGGATGCCCGTGTCGGGCTTCAAGACGTCGTTGATCATGGGTGTGAGGTCCGTGAGCTGCTGGAACAGGCACGGGAACTCCGAGCTGTACCGCGCCAGGAGCTCGAGGATCGGCCGCGACGTGGCGGCGAGCTCGATGATGTTCTCCCGGTTGGCCCGCAGGAACTCGGTGGTCACGTCCGAAGCCGACGTCACCGACCGGAACGTCGACTCGAACGCCGCGCGCTCCTCGACCAGCGTGCGGCTCGTGGTGACGAGGTTGTCGAGCGCGAGGATCAGGTCCGGCGCGGCCTGGTTGTAGATGTCCGCCGTCGGTGCCAGCGCCCGCAGGTTCGCCTGGAGGTCGGGCAGCGACGGGTTGAGGCCCTCGACGTACTGGTTGAGCAGCACCAGCGTGTCGCCGAGCTGCTCGCCGCGGCCCGACAGGGCCTGCGAGACCGCGCCCAGGGTGTCCGAGAGCTTCTCCGGCTGGACCGCGGTGAGCACCGGGAGCAGGTTGTTGAGCACCTGCTCGGTCTCCGTCGCGTTCGACGACCGGTCCTGCGCGATGGTGTCGCCCTCCTGCAGCGGGCGGGGGCTCGCATCCGGCGGGATCGACAGCGACACGTAGCGCTCACCGAACAGCGTCTTGGGGATGAGCATCGCCGTCGTGTTGCTCGGGATGGTCGGCAGGAAGTCGGGGCTCATCGCCATCTCGATGACCGCACCCGAACCGTCACTGTCGATCGAGGTGATCTCGCCGACGATGACGCCGCGGACCTTCACGTCGCCCTGTTTGGAGAGCTGGTTGCCCACCGTCGCCGTGCGCAGGTAGACGGTCTCGGTCGGCTTGAACACCTTGTTGAAGTTCGCCAGGCACACCCCGACGATCAGCAGCATCACCAGGATGAGCGCGACGCCCATCGACCGGCGTCGGAGCGGGCTGAGCGGGGGCCGCTTGTCCTTGAGCTGCGGACCCTGGTCGTCGCGCTCCGTGTCCTGCGTCGGCGCGCTCATCCGGCGATCCTGATCGAGGTCGTCGTGCCCCAGATGGCCAGGGTCAGCAGGTTGTCGAGGACCGAGAAGATGACGATCGAGTTCCGCACCGCGTTGCCCACCGCGACGCCCACGCCGGCCGGCCCGCCGCTGGCGTTGTAGCCGTAGAAGCAGTGCACGAGGATGATCACCAGGGCGAAGACCAGCACCTTGCCGAAGGAGTACATGACGTCCTGCGGCGGCAGGAACAGGTTGAAGTAGTGGTCGTACGTGCCCGGCGACTGCGTGTAGAAGTTCGTGACCAGCAGGCGCGCCGCGAGATATGAGGCCACCAGGCCGATGACGTAGAGCGGGATGACGGCGATGAAGCCGGCGACCACGCGGGTGGTGACGAGGAACGGCAACGACGGCACCGCCATGACCTCGAGGGCGTCGATCTCCTCCGAGACCCGCTGCGCGCCGAGCTGGGCGGTGAAGCCGGCGCCGACCGTGGCGGAGAGCGCCAGCGCGGAGACCAGCGGGGCGACCTCGCGGGTGTTGAAGTACGCGGTGACGAAGCCGGAGAACGCCGAGGTGCCGATCTGGTTCAGCGCCGAATAGCTCTGCAGACCGACCACCGAGCCGGTGAAGAAGGTCAGCGTGGCGACGATGACGACGGTGCCGCCGATGAGGGCGAGCGCGCCCGACCCGAAGGCCACCTCGGTCAGGAGCCGCAGGACCTCGCGTTGGTAGCGAGTCACCGACTTGGGGATCCAGCCGATGGTGCGCGCGTAGAAGGATGCCTGGTCGCCGAGGGTGTCGAGGACACCGAGCGGCGCGCTGGCGGCACGACGTGCGCGTGAAGTGATCGTCATCGATTCCTGGCCTGGGGAGCGGCGGTCAGAACGTCGAGCTGGTCAGAACTTGGTCGGGGGAACGAGGTTGAGATACACGGCCGTCACGATCACGTTGATCGCGAACAGGAGGATGAACGTGATGACGACGGCCTGGTTGACCGCGTCGCCCACGCCCTTCGGGCCGCCGGCGGGGTTGAGGCCGCGGAACGCGGCGACGATCCCGGCGGCCAGCCCGAACAGGGCCGCCTTGATGAAGCCGACCAGGAGGTCGCTCGGCTTCGACAGGGCGGAGAAGCCCTGCACGTAGGCGCCCGGGGTGACGCCCTGCAGGACCACGTTGAAGTAGTAGCCGCCGGCGACGCCGACGATCGACACCAGGCCGAACAGCAGCGCCGACACAAGGATCGAGGCGAGCACCCGGGGCACCACCAGGCGCTGGATGGGGTTGATGCCCAGCACCTCCATCGCGTCGATCTCCTCGCGGATGGTGCGGGCGCCGAGGTCGGCGCAGATCGCCGACCCGCCGGCCCCGGCCACGAGGAGCGCGCAGATGACCGGTGCCGCCTGCTGGATGACCGCCAGCGTGCTCGCCGCTCCGGAGAACGACTGCGCACCGAACTGCCGGATCAGCGACCCCAGCTGCAGCGAGATGACCGAACCGAACGAGATCGAGACCAGTGCCGCGGGGAGGATGCAGACCCGCGAGATGAACCAGCACTGCTCGACGAACTCCTTCGTCTGGAACGGCCGCTGGAAGATGCCGACCAGGATGTCCAGACCGAGGGCGAAGAGCTTGCCGGTGGCCGTGAGCGCGCCGGCGCCGGGGAAGTTTCCGGTCGCGAGACGGTTGCTCACGAGCCGCTCCGGCGGAACATGCGACGCAGGCCGCCGAGCTTGCTGTCGTCGTCCTCGCGGCCGCGCGGCACGTCACCGGACGACTCGCCGCCCGGCGGGGCCTGCTGCGGGGACCCCGGCCCGCCCTCGGCGGGCGGGTCGTTCGTCGTCTCCCCGCGGGGATCGGGGGCGGCGTCCTGGCCGGCGTTCGGCTGGGCCCAGCCCGAGCGCTCGGTCTCACGACCGCTGCGGGCGCCCTGCTGGCCCTGGCTCTGCTGCTGGCCCTGGCCCTGCTGGCGGCCGTCCTCGCGCGCCGGACGGGCCGCCATCGGGACCAGGCCGGCGACACCCTGGTCGCCGCCCTGATCGGCCGGGGCACCGGCCTCCTCGCCACGCCAGTGGTGGCGTCCGGTGGTCTCGGCGTCGTCGGACCGGGCCGCGGCGGCACCCGCGGCGCCCGCCGCTCCCGCGGTGGCGACCTGCTCGGTCTGCTGGCCCTGGTCCTGGCCGCCCTGGTCCTGCCCGGAGCCGTCCCGGACGGCCTGGATCTGCTCGGTCGGCGGGTCGTCGCCCCGGTCCTGGTCGGAGTCCTGCTGGTCCGAGGGCTGCTCGGTCGTTTGCTGGTCCGAGGAGCCGGCGCCGCTCTCGTCGGACTGCTCGTCGCCCTCCTTCGTGTGCTCCCCCGCCTGGGGCAGCACGACGGTGCCGCCGGCGTCCTCGTCGGCGGGGACACCCACGAGGGGCTCATCGGACTCCGGCGGCGCGGGCGGTGCCTTGCGGGCCTCGGCGTCCGCGTCGGGGTCGCCGCTGCCGGCCTGGTCGCCCTCGCCCTCGCCCTCGCCGGCCGGGGAGTCCTCGACCATCGAGTTGTCCTCGGCCTCGCCCATGGCCTGGTAGCCGAACGGGTCGGCGTCCTCGGGCGGGTTGTTCCGGGTGATCTCGATGAGCTCGGTGCGGTCCTGGTCCCGGGAGATGCCGTAGCGCTCCTGGTCCTCCTCGGTGAGCTGCTCGAGGATCGCCGTCTGCGCCTTGGGCGGCAGGGTGTGCAGGACCTGCATGACGCGGTCCTTGCGCCGCTGCACCGCCTTGCGCTCGGGCACGCCCTCGCTGACCTCGAGCTGCGGGTCGATGAAGGACTCCTCGGACTCCGCCGCGCCGCCCTTCTTCTTCAGCTCCTCCATCTCGGCCTCCATCTGGGCCGAGTCCTTCTCCTCGGACATACCGATCGGGCCGATGCGCCGACCCTGGAGGAACTGCTGGACCACGGGCTCCTCGGAGGTCAGGAGCACCTCGCGCGGGCCGAACATCACCAGGTTCTTGCGGAACAGCATCCCGATGTTGTCCGGCAGCGAGCGCGCCGTCCCGAGGTGGTGGGTGACGATGAGGATCGTCGCATCGAGCTGGGCGTTGAGGTCGACGATCAGCTGGTTGAGGTACGCCGTGCGCACCGGGTCCAGACCGGAGTCCGGCTCGTCGACCAGAATGATCTCGGGGTCGAGCACCAGCGCGCGGGCCAGACCGGCGCGCTTCTTCATGCCGCCGGAGATCTCGCCGGGGAGCTTGTCCTCCGCGCCGCCGAGCCCGACCAGGTCGAGCTTCTCCATGACGATGTCGGAGATTTCCTTCTCGCCCTTCTTCGTGTGCTCACGAAGGGGGAAGGCGATGTTGTCGAAGATGTTCATGGAACCGAACAGCGCGCCGTCCTGGAACAGCACCCCGAACAATTTCCGGATCTCGTAGAGCTTCGACTCCGAGCACCGCACCAGGTCGGTGTCGTGGATGAAGATCGAGCCCTTCTCGGGCTTCAACAGTCCGATGATCGACTTCAGGAGCACCGACTTACCCGTACCCGACGGGCCGAGCAGGACACTGACCTCACCGGCCGGCAGCGTCAACGTGACGTCGGACCAGATGTTGGAGCTGCCGAAGGACTTCGAGAGGTTCTTGATCCCGACCTCGACGCCCGCCATTGGAGTCCTCCCGCTGTCGTCGTCGTGTCGACCTGATGCGCACCCGCCATGTCACCGACGTCATGTGGTCGCCACCCCACGAGAGGGGCGTCACGTCTCCAACGACGGGGTTCTGCCGGAGGTTACTCACGCGCAAAGTTGGGCAGACGCCGGGGCGTGATCGACCGGACACGACGGTTCCTTGCGCCGCACGGGTGGCGACGAGCGGTCCGCCTCACGCGATCGGTGGACTGATCGCTGCCGCCCGACGCATCTGCGTGTGCCACACCACTCGCTCCGGGGACGCCCGGACGTGGGCTTGACGGACCCGGAGACGACAACGGGGCGGGGACCGACCGGTCCCCGCCCCGTACGTTCCGTGCAGCGCTCGTGCGCGCCCGATCAGGTCAGGCTGATCTTGGCGCCGGCCTCCTCGAGCTTGGCCTTGGCCGCGTCGGCGGCCTCCTTGTTGACGCCCTCGAGGATCGGCTTCGGGGCGCTCTCGACGAGCTCCTTGGCCTCCTTGAGGCCCAGGCCCGAGACGACCTCGCGGACGACCTTGATGACCTGGATCTTCTTGTCGCCAGCGCCCTCGAGGACGACGTTGAACTCGTCCTTCTCCTCCTCGGCCGGGGCGGCGGCACCGCCGGCGGCCGGGGCGGCCGCCGCGGCGACCGGCGCCGCCGCGGTGACCTCGAAGACCTCCTCGAACTTCTTCACGAACTCGGAGAGCTCGATCAGGGTCATGTCCTTGAAGGCGTCGAGCAGCTCGTCGGTGGACATCTTCGCCATGGTGGCTCCTAAAGAATGATCAGTGATGGGGACGGGACCGGCCGTACTCAGGCGTCAGCGGTCTCGGTGTTCTCGGCGGGGGCCTCGGTGGCGGCCTCGGCGTCGGCGGACTCGACCGCCGCGACGGCCTCCTCGGTGCTCGAGGCGCCCTCTGCGGCCCGCTTGTCCTGCAGGGCCTGCGCGAGACGCGCGACCTGCGAGGCCGGGGCGCTGAACAGCTGGGCGGCCTTCGTGAGGTTGCCCTTCATGGCGCCGGCCAGCTTGCCCAGCAGCACCTCGCGGGACTCGAGGTCCGCGAGCTGCGTGACCTCGACGGCGGAGAGCGCGCGGCCCTCCATGTAGCCGCCCTTGACGACCAGGGCCTTGTTGTCGCGCTGGAAGTCGCGGAGCGCCTTGGCGGCGTCCACGGGCTCCCCGCTGACGAACGCGATGGCCGTCGGGCCGATGAGCAGGTCGTCGAGACCCTCGACCCCGGCGTCGGCGGCAGCCCGCTTGACCAGGGTGTTCTTAGCGACCGTGTAGGTGACGTCCGAGCCCAGCGAACGCCGCAGCTGCGAGAGCTGCTTCATCGACAGGCCGCGGTACTCGGTGACGACCATCGCCGACGCGTCGCGGAACTCCGCGGCGATCTCGGCGACCGCGGCCACCTTGTCGGCGTTCGGAGGCCTCTCGGTCTCTGTAGCCATGCGCGCCTCCTCTCTGCGTACTCGGGCGACCGCGGTGTGCGGGGCCCGGAACGACGAACGCCCCGTGCGCAGGCGCACGGGGCGTGGAGGTGACGCACGGGCGGGGCCCGGCGGACTCGCTGCCCTCGTCCTCCTGCGCGGGACGCCCCTCGTGGGGCCTTCGTCCGCTCGGACCTCCGAAGAGGGGCCGGGCGGAGACCAGCGGTCTCGGGTGGATCGGGGTTCGATCTGGTGTGGAGTCTACGCGGCCACCCGGGGCACCCCGCGCAGCAGGGTGCCCCGGGAGCTGCTCAGGCCTCGGCGGTGAGCAGGTTGCGCGTGCGGTTCGGGTCGACCGGGATGCCCGGGCCCATCGTCGTGGTGACGGTGATCTTCTTGACGTAGCGGCCCTTCGCGGCCGACGGCTTCACGCGCAGGATCTCGTCGAGCGCGGCGCCGTAGTTCTCGACGAGCTTCTCGACGTCGAAGCTCGCCTTGCCGATGATCAGGTGCAGGTTGGCCTGCTTGTCGACGCGGAAGTTCACCTTGCCGCCCTTGATGTCCCCGACGGCGCGGGCGACGTCCGGGGTGACCGTGCCGGTCTTCGGGTTCGGCATGAGCCCGCGGGGGCCGAGGATGCGGGCCACACGGCCGACCTTGGCCATCTGGTCGGGCGCGGCGACGGCGGCGTCGAAGTCGAGCCAGCCGCCCTGGATGCGCTCGATGAGGTCGTCCGACCCCACGACGTCGGCGCCGGCCGACTCGGCCTCGCGCGCCTTGTCGCCGGTGGCGAACACGATGACGCGGGCGGTCTTGCCGGTGCCGTGCGGCAGGTTGACGGTGCCGCGGACCATCTGGTCGGCCTTGCGCGGGTCGACACCCAGGCGCATGGCGACCTCGACGGTCGCGTCCATCGACGTCGGCGACGTCTCCCGGGCGAGCTCGATGCCCTCGAGCGGGGCGTAGAGCTTGTCGAAGTCCACCTTCTCGGCGGCGTTCTGATAGGCCTTGCTGCGCTTCATGTCTGTCCTTGTCCTGATGGATCAGTGGTGGTCAGGGCTGCGCCGCCCTCCCACGTGTCGCCGACCGGGTCGGCGCGGGTCACACTGCTCAGTCTGCGACGGTCAGACCCATCGACCGGGCGGTGCCGGCGATGATCTTCGACGCCTGGTCGAGGTCGTTCGCGTTGAGGTCGGCCATCTTGGTCTGGGCGATCTCGCGGACCTGGTCCGCAGTGACCGACCCGACCTTCTTGCTGTGCGGCGTCGCGGAGCCGGACTTCACGCCGGCCGCGGCGAGCAGCAGCTTGGCCGCCGGCGGGGTCTTGAGCTCGAAGGTGAAGGACCGGTCCTCGTAGACCGAGATCTCCACCGGCACGACCTGACCACGCTGCGCCTCGGTGGCGGCGTTGTAGGCCTTGCAGAACTCCATGATGTTCACGCCGTGCTGACCCAGGGCCGGGCCGACGGGCGGGGCCGGCGTGGCCGCGCCGGCGTTGATCTGCAGCTTGACGACTGCGGAGAGTCGCCTCTTCTTCGGGGGCATCGGATTCCTCTACTGCGTTGTGCTGGGTGGTGCCTTAAATCTTGGAGACCTGGTTGAACCCGAGCTCGACCGGGGTCTCGCGGCCGAAGATCGAGACGAGCACCTTCAGCTTCTGGGCGTCGACGTTGACCTCGGAGATGCTGGCGGGCAGCGTCGCGAACGGGCCGTCCATGACGGTGACCGACTCGCCGACCTCGAAGTCGACCTCGACGGCGGGCTTGGTGCCAAAGGACTCGGTGCCCGACTTGTCGGCACCCTTGGCCTTCTTCGG
Organism: Actinomycetospora sp. NBC_00405; assembly: GCF_036044095.1. Classification (NCBI taxonomy): domain Bacteria; kingdom Bacillati; phylum Actinomycetota; class Actinomycetes; order Pseudonocardiales; family Pseudonocardiaceae; genus Actinomycetospora; species Actinomycetospora sp. NBC_00405. The sequence goes on along the minus strand of NZ_CP107938.1, from coordinate 4,933,708 downwards.
CGTCTCCTGCCGCGGCAGGAGGAACTTGACGACCTCGTCGAGGGTCAGCGGCGACGGACGGGAGGTGGCCCCGACGAAGCCGGTGACGCCCGGCGTGTTGCGGACGGCGCTCCACGAGGCGTCGTTGAGGTCCATCCGCACGAGGATGTAGCCCGGCAGCACCTTGCGCTGGACCTGCTTGCGCTGCCCGTTCTTGATCTCGGTGACCTCCTCGGTGGGCACCTCGACCTGGAAGATGAACTCCTCGACGTCCAGCGTCTGCACGCGGGTCTCGAGGTTGGCCTTCACCTTGTTCTCGTAGCCCGCGTAGGAGTGCACGACGTACCAGTCGCCGGGGGCCAGACGCAGCGAGTCCTTGAGGGCCTGCGCCGGGTCGACCTCCTCCTCCTCGACCTCGGCGGCGGGCTCCTCGACCGGCGCCTCGTCGACGGCGATGTCGTCCTCGGTGTCGCCGCGCGCGGCGACGTCGCCGGTGCCCGCGGACTCCTCGGGGAGGTCGGAGTCGTCCTCGTCGGTCGGTCCGCCGAGCGCCGCCCGCGCGGCCTGCAGCTCGGCCTCGGCGTCGACCTCGTCCTCGGCGTTCTCGTCGTCGGCGTCCTCGGCGGCCTCGCGGGCCTCCTGGCCGGCGCGGGCCACCGCGGCGTCGTCGAGCGTCGCCGGGTTCTCCTCGGTGCTGAGGTCCCCGTACGTCCCACTGCCCTCACGCACCATGACGCCGCGCGTGCGGGCTTCGGCGACGAGCTCGGGCTCGCCGCCGTCGGGGGTGGTGGTCTCGGAGTCTGCGCCGGATCCTGCGGAGGTCACTTCTCGTCTCACTTCCTTTGCACGACGGGCACCGCGGAGGTGCCCGGCCGGCCGCTCGCGGAACGGTCAGCCGAAGAGGGCGAACACGGCCTTGGCGAACACCCAGTCGAGGGCCGCCACCAGAGACACCATGAACGCCACGAACACGAGGACGACGAACGTGTAGACCACGATCTGCCGTCGGGTCGGCCAGTGGACCTTGCGGAGCTCGGCCACGACCTCGCGCAGGAACCGGCGCAGGCGCGTGATGAGCGAGCCCTCCGGCTCGGCCTGCGCCCGGTCGCGCGTGGGGGTGGTCGTGCCCTTGCCGCCGGGACGCCTCGACGTGCCGGTGTCCGCGGCGTCCCCGGCTCCGTCGCCGGAGGCCCGCCGTCGACGGCCGGCGGCGGTGACCGGACGCGCCTCGTCGTCGTCGCTCGCGCGCCGACGTCGGCTGCTGTCCTCGCTCACGGGGCCGTCCTCACCGTCCTCGTCCACCGTCCCGCCGGCCGGCGGGCCCGTTGTCGTGTAGTGCAGGGGCGACAGGACTTGAACCTGCAACCTGCGGTTTTGGAGACCGCTGCTCTGCCAATTGAGCTACGCCCCTGTGGCGGACCCGGAGGCCCGCCCGGATGATCCGAGGTCGTTCCCGGCACGCCGACGGACGCGCGAGGACGACGGACGAACCGTCCCGACCATCGATGGTACGCAACGACCCGCGGGAGCAGCGCCCCGACCCCTGGCCACGGCGGGACCTGGCCGGGAACGCCGTCGCTGCTGTCTGTCAATATCTGTGACATGGCATCGGTGACCTCGCTCCAGTCCACAGCGACCGACCGCCGGATCTCGGCCCGTGTGGGCGGGATCGCGGAGTCGGCCACGCTGGCCGTGGACGCGAAGGCGAAGGCCCTCAAGGCGGCCGGCCGGCCGGTCATCGGCTTCGGCGCCGGCGAGCCCGACTTCCCCACCCCGCAGCCGGTGGTGGACGCGGCGATCGCCGCGTGCTCCGACCCGAAGAACCACCGCTACTCCCCCGCCGCCGGGCTCCCCGAGCTGCGCGACGCGATCGCGACGAAGACCGCCCGCGACTCGGGCTGGCAGGTCGAGGCGCGGCAGGTGCTCGTCACCAACGGCGGCAAGCAGGCCGTGTTCGAGGCCTTCGCGACGTTGATCGACCCGGGCGACGAGGTCCTGCTGCCCGCGCCGTACTGGACGACCTACCCCGAGGCCGTGCGCATGGCCGGCGGCGAGCCGGTCGTCCTGGGCACCGACGAGTCCACCGACTTCCTGCCGACCGTCGAGGCCCTCGAGGCCGCGCGCACGCCGAACACCAAGGCGTTGCTGTGGTGCTCGCCGTCGAACCCCACGGGTGCGGTCGCGCCGCGCGCGCTCGTCGAGGCCGTCGGGCGCTGGGCCGCCGAGCACGGCGTCTGGGTGATCGCCGACGAGATCTACGAGCACCTGACCTACGACGGCGCCGAGCACGTGTCGATGCCCGTGGCGGTGCCCGAGATCGCCGACCGCTGCGTCGTGCTCAATGGCGTCGCCAAGACCTACGCCATGACCGGGTGGCGCGTCGGCTGGATGATCGGGCCCGCCGACGTGGTCGCGGCCGGCGTGAACATGCAGTCGCACCTGACCTCGAACGTCTGCAACGTCGCCCAGCGCGCGGCGCTCGCCGCCGTGTCCGGCCCGCTCGACGCGGTCGCCGAGATGCGCGAGGCGTTCGACCGCCGCCGCCGGCTGATCGTCGAGCTGCTCTCGGGCATCGACGGCATCACCTGCCCGACCCCCCAGGGCGCGTTCTACGCCTACCCGTCGGTGGCGGGCCTGCTCGGCCGCGAGCTGCGCGGCGAGCGCCCGCAGACCAGCGTCGACCTCGCCGCGCTCATCCTCGAGCACGCGGAGGTGGCCGTGGTGCCGGGTGAGGCGTTCGGGACGCCCGGCTACTTCCGGCTCTCCTACGCCCTCGGGGACGAGGACCTGCGCGTCGGCGTCACCCGGATGGCCGACCTGTTGGCCGAGGCACGCTGAGACCCGCGATCATCCGCCGCGACGGTCCCGCCGGGACCCCGGACACGAGGGAGCCCCGGTGCGTCGTCCGGTCGTCCTGCGCCTGCTCGTCGCCCTCGGCATCGGCCTCCTCGGAGTCGCCGTCGCGCCCGTGGCGATGGGCGCCCCGACGACCGCCGGGCAGGCCTACGTCGCGCTCGGTGACTCCTACACGGCCTCGCCGCTGACCGGTCCGATCGCGGGGCCCCCGCCCGGCTGCCTGCGCTCGGCGAACGACTACCCGCACCTCGTCGCCGAGCGCTCCGGCGCCCAGCTGACCGACGTGAGCTGCAGCGGCGCGCAGACCCGCGACCTCGCCGCCCCGCAGCAGACCTCGGGCGGGGTGAACCCGCCGCAGTACGACGCGCTCGGGCCCGGCACCCAGCTCGTCACGGTCGGGATCGGCGGCAACGACATCGGCTTCGGCGAGATCGTCCAGAGCTGCGTGAGCCCGACGCCGTTCGGCACCCCGTGCCGCGACCGCTGGACCGCCGGCGGCACCGACCAGCTCGAGCAGCGGATCGACACGCTCGCCGGGCGCCTCGACGACGTCCTCGACGAGGTCGGCTCCCGCGCCCCGGACGCCCGCGTGCTGCTCGTCGGCTACCCCTCGGTGCTGCCCGCCCAGGGCCCCGGCTGCTACCCGGTCGTGCCCTACACCGCGGGCGACGTGGAGTACCTGCGCGGCGTGCTCGGCCACCTCAACGACACGATCGCCGAGGCCGCCGCCGAGGGCGACGCGACCTACGTCGACACCTTCACCCCGACCGTCGGCCACGACGTCTGCACGCTGCCCGGGACGCGCTGGATCGAGGGCCTCGTGCCCACCGCCCCCGCGCTGCCGGTGCACCCCAACGCCCTGGGCTCCGAGGCCCTCGCCCGCGCGGTCCTTGCCACCCTGGGCGTGCCGGCCGCGGCCTGAGCTCGCCCCCACTCGCAGCGAACGTGCTGTTCGCTGCTTCTATGCGCCGGCCTCCGCGTTCGCTCGCGCCGCCGCGATGATCGGCCTGCCGCGAACGGGGCCTTCGCGCGCATAGAAGCAGCGAGATACCCGTTCGCTGCGGTGGAGGTGCGGGCGCGGGTCAGGCCGTGCGGACGGTGGCGACGGCCTTGCCGAGGACGCCCTTGCCCTCGTGGGTGGCCGTCACGGTGACCGTGCGGCTGCCGTCGTCGGCGGTGTCGCCGGCCTTGCCGCCGAACTCGACGGTGGCGCCGGTGTCGTCGTCGGGAACGACCACCGGGCGGGTGAAGCGGGTGGAGAACGACACGACGGCCGTGGGGTCCTCGGCGAGGTCGGTGACGTAGCGCGCGGCGAGGGCCATCGTGAACATGCCGTGGGCGATCACGCCCGGCAGACCCACCTCGAGCGCCACGCGCTCGTTCCAATGGATCGGGTTCTGGTCGCCGGACGCGGCGGCGTAGCGCACGAGGTCGGCGCGGGTGATCGTCACCGTGCGCGCCGGGAGGGCGTCGCCGGACGCCAGGTCGGACAGGGCGCTCACGCGTCACCACCGTCGGGCTCCGCGCGGCCGACGAGGGTGGCCCGGGTCGTCGCCACGGTATCGCCGTCGGCGTCGGTGACGTCGCAGCGGAAGGTGATGACGTCGTTGCCCGCGAGCTCGCGGATCTCGTCGACCGACACGACGCTGCTCACGACGTCGCCGGCGTGGACCGGGCGCCGCACCTCGAAGCCCTGGTCGCGGTGGATGACACGCGTGAAGTCCAGGCCGAGGGCGGGGTCGTCGACGACGCGCCGGGTCGCGGGCCAGGAGAAGACCACCGGGAACGTCGTCGGCGCGACCACGTCGGGGTGGCCCGCGGACCGGGCGGCGTCACGGTCGTGGTGCACCGGGTCGTCGGCACCGACGGCCACCGCGAACTCCCGGATCTTCTCCAGCGAGACCTCGTAGGTCTCCGCGGGCCAGGAGCGACCCACGAACGACTCGTCGAGCGGCACGAGGCGTGCGCGTCAGCGGGTCTCGCGGTGGCCGCGGTGCGTCCCGCAGTTCGGGCAGAACTTCTTGATCGTCAGGCGATCGGGGTCGTTCCGCCGGTTCTTGCGGGTGATGTAGTTGCGGTTCTTGCACTCCTCGCAGGCCAGCGTGATCTTCGGTCGAACGTCGGTGGTGGCCATGGAGGTTCCTCTCGTCACGGTGTGGCAGCGGCCGCGGGCGAACCCGTGGCGCCTGGGTAGCGGTGGCCGGACTTGAACCGGCGACACAACGATTATGAGCCGTTTGCTCTACCGACTGAGCTACACCGCCGCGATGAGCACCCGTCTCATGACGAAGCCGGCGGAAGCCCCTCCGCCGGCCTGCTCACCGAGAGCCCCTTTACGGAATCGAACCGTAGACCTTCTCCTTACCATGGAGACGCTCTGCCGACTGAGCTAAAGGGGCCTGCCCCGGAGGGCACGACACAGCTTACCCCCCGCGGTCACGCGATCAGAGTGCGGGGTCCCGGGGCCGCGCCGGGCTCATCGGGGTGCGCCTCGAGGGATTCCAGCCAGCTGTCGAAGCACCGTGCGGGCAGCGGACGGGACACCAGGTAGCCCTGCGCGACGTCACAGCCCATCTCCGCGAGGGTGGCGCGCACCGCGGCCTGCTCGACGCCCTCGGCGACGACGGTGAGGCCCAGGGTGTGGCCCATCTCGACGATCGCGCGGACGACGGCGACGTCGCCGTACTCGGTGCCCATGCCCAGCACGAAGCTCTTGTCGATCTTGACCTGGTCGACGGGGAGCCGGCGCAGGTGGGCCAGCGACGACTGCCCGGTACCGAAGTCGTCGACGGCGAGGTGGCAGCCCAGCGCGTGCAGGCGGCGCATCACCGGGAGCGCGATCTCACGCTCCGAGGAGACCCCCGACTCGGTGAGCTCGAGGGTGAGCAGCTCGGCCGGAACGCGGTGGGCCGCGAGCAACATGGCGACCTCCTCGGGGAAGCCCGGCGTCCCGAGGTTGCCGACCGAGACGTTCACCGCCACGGACAGCCGCATCCCGCGGTCGAGCCACCGGCGGGCCGCGGCGAGGGACTCGTCGAGCACGAACGTCGTGAGCTCGGCGATCTGGCCGGTGGCCTCGAGGACGGGGACGAACTCGTCGGGCAGCAGCAGGCCCAGCTCCGGGTGGTCCCAGCGCGCGAGCGCCTCGACCCCGACCACCGTCCGCTCGCCGAGCGAGACGACGGGCTGGAAGTCCACCCGCACGTCCCGGCGCTCGACGGCCGCGGAGAAGCCCCGGATGAGGCGCAGGCGGCGAGCGGCCCGCTCCCCCATGCTCGGCTCGTAGCAGCGCACCGCCTCGACCCCGTCGCGGGTCGCGGCGAGCGCGACGTCCGCCCGGCGCAGCAGGGCCGCGGTGCGCGCGGGGCCCGCCGGGACGTCGGCGAGCCAGGGGCCGTCGGCGGCGACGCCGACCACCACCGGCGGCTCGAACCGCACGCCCTCGACGACGTAGGGCGCGAGGAGGCGATCGCGCAGCTCCTCGCCCGCCCGGTGCGCGTCGTGGCCGTCGACACCCGGGAGGTGGACCGCGAACGTGTCGCCCTCGAGGCGGGCGGCGACGAGCTCCCGTCCCGTGAGGCTGGGCAGCCGCACGTCGACGAGACGCTCGGTGGCGAGGCGGACGAAGACCTCGCCGCGGGCGTGCCCGAGGGTGTCGTTGACCTGGTCGAGCAGGCTGAGGTCGACCAGCGCGACCGCGCCCCCCGCTCCCGTGACCGCGTGCAGGAAGCCCTCACGGTTCCGCAGGCCGGTCAGGCGGTCGTGGTGGGCGTCGCGACGGAGGCGCTCGGCGAGCGCGGCGGCCTCGACGTCGTGGCGGTGGCGCCGGACCCTCTGGACCAGCAGCCCGACGACGGCGGCGGCGAGCATGAGGAGGAGCAGGGCGGCGACGATCAGGACCCACAGCGCGGGAGCCGGCGAGGCGACGGCCGACGCGACACGAGCCGGGGTCACGTCACCACACCCTTTCCGGTCGCGCCGCGACGACGAGCGCCTGCGGCGGAGGGACGACGAGCCGCCTGCGGCGGAGGGTCGCCGGGGTAGCGCACCACATCGTCGTCTCGTTCACCCTACGCAACAAATCGTGGCCAACCGACGGACGGGGGATTCACTCCTCCGGCCCATCGTGCACCTCATGTGACCCTCAACGATGACCGACCGACACAGGTGCGCCCGCACGTCCGACACGTCCGTGTCCGTGGGAAGCGGGCGGTGGCCGTCCATCCGGCTTCGCTGCGCCCCCGACCGCGAGCTCTGGTGGGATGACCGGGGGACGACCGATCGGACAGGGGTGCGGCGTGACCGACGACGGGCAAGGGGCGCGCAAGGGCGTGCGGGCCGGGATCGTGGCGACGGGCAGCGAGCTGCTGACCGGGCGCATCACCGATCGCAACGGCCCCTGGGTGGCCGAACGGCTGGGCGAGCTCGGGGTCGAGGTGTCCCACCTGCTGCTCGTCGGCGACCGCGCCGAGGACATGGCCGCCGCGCTGCGCTTCCTCGCCGGCGACGGCGTCGACCTCGTGGTCACGACCGGGGGCCTCGGGCCGACCGCCGACGACCTCACCGGCGAGGTGGTCGCGGCCGAGACCGGGCGTCCGCTCGAGCTCGACGAGCACATGGAGAAGGTGGTCGGCGACATCATCGCGAAGTTCGCCGACCGGCTTCGCTGGGACGCCGACGCCCTCGCCGCCGCCAACCGCAAGCAGGCGATGGTGCCGCGCGGGGCGACGCCGATCCGCCCGGCGGGCACCGCGCCGGGCCTCGCCGTCCCGCCCGACGCCGAGCGCGGCGGACCGACGGTGCTGGTGCTGCCGGGTCCGCCGCGCGAGGTCCGCGCGATGTGGGACGACGCGCTGGCGACCGACCCGGTCCGCGAGGTCCTCGCCCGCACCGAGCCCTACGCCGAGACCCACCTGCGGCTCTTCGGGGTGCCCGAGTCCGAGATCGCCGCGACCCTGCGCGACGTCGGCGAGCAGACCGACCTGGAGCCGCTGGAGATCACGACCTGCCTGCGCGACTTCACGCTCGAGGTCGACCTGCGCCACGCACCCGGCTCCACCGCGGGGGCCTCGGCCCGCGACGCCGTGATCGCCGAGATCGACCGGCGGCACGGGCGCACCGTCTTCTCCCGCACCGGGCAGTCCATCGACGAGCTGCTGTTCGACCTGCTCGACGGGCAGGTCGTGGCCACCGCCGAGTCGTGCACCGGCGGCCTGCTCGCGGGACGTCTCACCGCGCCGGCGGGGGCGTCGGCGCACGTCGCGGGCGGCATCGTGTCGTACTCGAACGACGCGAAGGCCGACCTGCTCGGCGTGCCCCGCGAGCTGATCGAGACCCACGGCGCGGTGTCACCGCAGGTCGCCGAGGCCATGGCCGACGGCGCGCTCGCCCGCTTCGGCGCGACGGTGTCCGTCGCGATCACCGGCGTGGCCGGCCCCGGCGGCGGCACCGAGGCCAAGCCCGTCGGCTACGTCTGCTTCTGTGTGCGCACCGCCGACGGCCGGACCCTGGCGCGCGACCCGGTGCTGCCCGGCGAGCGCGGGGACATCCGCGAGCGCTCGGTCGTGCTCGCCATGCACCTGATCCGCCGCGTCCTCACCGGCGTCGGAGAGCCCGCGCCGGTCTGACCCGAACGCGAGTGATCGACGGAAGAATACGGACACTCAATGTCAGCGACGGCACGCCGCTGACATCTACGCCACGCGAGCCACGAACGCCGAGACGTCGTCGAGGAACTCGTCGCGGTTGGTCTCGTTGAGGACCTCGTGCCGGGCGCCGGGCTCGATACGGGTGGTGACGTCGCTGCCGGCGAGCTTCTCCATCACCGGCCGGGTGGAGTCCAGCGGGACGAGCTGGTCGTCCTCGCCGTGGATCCACAGCACGGGCAGCTCCGCGAAGCCGGGGCCGGCGGCGATCGCCTCGACGGCCGCGACGAACGCCTCGAGCGTCGGGCGCTTGAACGGCCCGTGCCACACCAGCTCGTCGGACTCGTAGTCCGCGCCGACGGCGAGGTCGCGGGAGAGCACCGCGGGGTCGATCGGGACGTCGGGGATCTCGTCGTACTCGAGCAGCCCGAAGATGCCCGGGCTGCCCCCGACCACGGGCCCGGTGAGCACCAGGCCCGCGAGCACGTCGGGGTAGCGCTGGGCGTAGCGCGCGGCGACGAGGCCGCCCATGGAGTGCCCGAGCAGCACGATCGGTAGGTCGGGGTGCTCGTTGCGGGCGGTGCGACGGACCTGGTCGAGGTCCTCGACGACGTCCTCGACGTCGGCGACGAGCACGCGCTCGCCCTCGGAGCGGCCGTGGCCGAGGTGGTCGGGCGCGTAGACCACGGCCCCGTCGCCGGCGAGGCGGTCGAGCACGTGGGCGTAGCGCCCGGAGTGCTCGCCGTAGCCGTGCGCGACCAGCACCACGCGGCGCGGCGCGCCCTCGGGGTCGCGACGGCGGACGACGACACGGCCGTGCGTGCCGCCGAGCTCGAGGTCGGTCTCGGTCCCGATCATGCAGAGGTCTCCTCGCGAACGCTGGGGTGGGCAGTGGTGACACCGAGGACGGTGCGCACCACCAGGTCGGGGTCGTCCCACATCGGCACGTGGCCGACACGGGGCAGGCGGACGAACTCGGCGCCTGGCAGGCGCGCCCGCAGCGTCTCGCCGTGACGCCGCCAGGGGATCAGGCGGTCGCGCCCGCACCACGCGACGCGCACCGGGCACGGCAGCTCCTCGAACGACGCGAGCCCGCCGTGCGCGGCGGCGCCGTCGAGCAGCTCGTGCAGGATCACGCAGCCGCCGAGGTCGTCGATCAGGTCGGGCACGTCGGCGGTCGGGACGCGGTCGCCGCGCTCGAGCACCCGGCCGAGCAGCAGCCGCCGCACCCGGGGCCGCGCCGCCAGCACGCGCACCGCGGGCGAGCCGCCCAGCGCCGAGCCGAGGCGGAACGACCACACCAGCCGGCGCAGGTCGAGCCGAGTGCGCCAGCCCCCGGCCGGCGACAGCGCGACCACGGTGCGGGCACGCCCGCGCCGGGCGAGCTCGAGGGCCACCCAGCCGCCCAGCGAGTTGCCGACGAGGTGCGCGGTCGGCATGCCGGCGGCGTCCATCAGGGACTCGACGTCGTCGACGATCCCCTCGACGCCGACCGGCTCGCCCTCGGGCCACGGCGCCCCACCGCGGTGCCCGATCATCGTCGGCACCAGCACGTCGTGGTGCTCCTCGAGGCCGGAGAGCACCGGGCGCCACGCCCGCCACGACATGCTCGCGCCGTGCAGCAGCACCATCGGCTCGCCGCGCCCACCCCGGTACGGGCCCTCGGGCGCGCTCACGTGCGCCCCAGGGCGAGCACCTCGTCGAACCCGTCCGCGAGGTCCTGCTCGAAGCCGGGCAGGTCGGTGATCGACGCGGCGTCGAGGTTGGCGGCCACGCAGCACGTCGGCCCGTGGGTCAGCATCGCGATCATCGCCGCGCAGCCGGGCAGGGGCGCGAACGGGTAACTGCGCACGATCCGCGCGCCGGCGAGGTAGATGTCGCCCTGCAGTCCCGGGATGTTGCTGGCCTGCAGGTCGTTGGCGCCGGTCGCCGCGCCCGCGCCGAGGCCGGTGATCACCGAGCCCGGCAGCCGCGCGAGCCACGGCGTCACGACCTCGACGCTCTCCAGCGCCGGCTCGGCGAGCGCGGCCTTCATGCGCCGCCGGACGTCGACGATCCGGGCGGCCGGGTCGACGATGCCGACCGGGGCCGAGAGCCGGGCGGGCGCGAAGTGGTTGCCGCCGGCCTCGTGCTCCTCGCGGCGCACCGACACCGGCAGCGTCACCGGCATCAGCCGCTCCGGGGGCAGCGGGTCGCCCTGGCGCGCCGAGTAGCGGCGGAACGCCCCGAGCAGCGACGCGAGATAGGAGTCGTTGATCGAGCCACCGGCCGCCTTGCCCGCCGCGCGCAGGTCGGCGAACGGCACGTCGAGGGTGCGGAAGCGCCAGGACGGGCTGCGGTGCGCGAGCACCGGCAGCGGCGGGGCCGGCGGCGGCGAGAGCACCCGCCGCGCCGAGACGACGTAGCCGAGGGCGTCCCGCACGGCACGGTCGGGACGGACCAGCGACGCCGCCATCCCGAGCAGCCCGCGCGCCGCCCCGCCGACCAGCCCGAGGTCGCTGCGGACCTGGCGCGCGAGCTCCTCGGACAGGGTCGGGGTCTCGCCCGTCGGCGCGGGCGGCTGGGGCTTGTCGGTGGTGGGCTCCCGGGTGCGCGAGTGCAGCCCGGCCAGGAGCTGCGCGAGGCCCATGCCGTCGGAGAGGACGTGGCTGAGCTTGAACAGCAGCGCGGCGCCGCCGTCGGGCAGCCCGCCGACCAGCGTGGCCTCCCACAGCGGGCGCGACGGGTCGAGCGGGGTCATGGCGGCCTGCTCGGCGAACGTGAACAGGCCGTCGGTACCCGCGCCCTCGGGCAGCCGGAGGCGGCGCAGGTGGTAGTGCAGGTCGAAGTCGGGGTCGAGCGCCCAGTGCGGTGTCCCGGCGCCGAGGAACGGCGTGACGATCCGTTCCCGGAACCGGGGGACCACGCGGGAGGCCCACTCGGTGGCGGCCACGAAACGGTCCCAGTCGGGCTCGCGGTCGAGGGTCTCGACGATGACGACGGTCGAGCGCATGCGGGGGTCGACCTCGACGCGCCACATGAGCGCCTCGAAGCCGGTCATCTGCTCCGACCGGGACCAGAGGAGGCTCCCGTCGGCGCTGCGGGGCGGGGTGGGGTCGGTCTTTCCCGACGGGCTCACGGCGTGCCTTCCAGCGTCGCGACGAACCGTGCCCGCACGTCGGCGACGTGGTCGTTCATGGTCGCCACGCTCCACTGCGAGGTGTCGACCGGCGGCAGGACGTCGACGTGCACGGTGCCACCCCGCAGGGTCTGGTGCCCGCGCCACATCACCTCGCCGGCGTCGTGGATGACGATCGGCACCATCGGCACGCCCGCCTGCATCGCGATGTGGAAGGCGCCCTTCTTGAACGGCCCGAGCCGCGGGGTCGGCGAGCGGGTGCCCTCGGGTGCGATCGCCAGCGACCAGCCCTCGTCGCGCATCTTGCGCACCGCGGGCTCGAGGGCCTCCTTCGACTGCCGGGCGTTGCCGCGCTCGACGAAGGCGACGCCGGCCAGGCTGAACATCTGGCCCCACAGCGGGATGGAGGCGGCCTCCGCCTTGGCCACGCCGGTGAAGCCCCCGCGCAGCAGCTTCATGAGCAGGGCGACGTCCAGCTTCGACTGGTGGTTGAAGACGAAGACGCACGGCCGCGCCGACCACAGGTGCTCCGCGCCCCGCACGTCGACGTCGATGCCGGCCAGCGCGAGCCCGAGGTCGCCGGTGACCGACGAGGCCAGGTCGACCATGTGCCGCCGCGACCGGCGCGCGAGGCCGACCGCCGCGCCCGCGGACGCGCCACCGAGCAGGGCGCCGTAGAACCCGGCCGTGCGCAGGACGTCGCCGGGCGTGGCGAGCGTGCCGCCCCGCTCCGCGACGGTGAGCACCGGCCGGTCGCCGCACGTCGTCGCCCGCGGTGTGACCACCAGGGGCCGCTCGCCCGCGTCCAGCAGCGCCGACGAGCACGGGCCGGCGTAGACGAACGTCGGCCTCTGCCCCTCGAGGGCCGCGGCCAGGGCGGCGGCCTTCGAGCTCCCGTCGTCGTCGATCAGCACCGGCCCGGCGACCTCCCCGCTCAGCGTGCCGTCGCGGACGTCGACCTCGGTGGTCACGAGCCCGTCGGCGCCGAGGTCCTCGGCCAGGGGCGCGAGCACCGGCCGGGGCGCGTGCCCGGTGACCACCACGCGGTGCCCGGCACGACGGTGCTCGGCCACGAGCGACCACATCTCCGGGCGCAGCGCCGCCCCGAGCTCGTCGCGGTGCAGCACCCGCGCCCGCCGGGCGACCGTGTCCTCGTCCTGCCCGGCCCAGCCCGCGACGAGACGGCGCACGGCGGCCTCGTCGTCGCCCGCCCCCGCGACCAGCGCGATGTCGGCGGGCAGCGCGCGCCAGGACGTGCGCCCGGAGCGAAGGGCCTCGCCGGCGTGCGCGGCGACCGCGGAGGCGTCCAGCAGCGCGGTCTCGTCGACGACGGCGACGCTGCCCGATGGCGCGGCCCGGACCGAGGCGCGCCGGGCGTCGAGCTCAGCGCTGGGCAGGGGCATCGAGGACCTCCGACCGGAGTGCGTGCTCGCGTTCCGCGACACGGCGCAGCTGGTCGCGGACGCCGGCGACCTCGTCGCGCCAGGCCGCCCGCGCCGCCGGTGTCGCGTCCGCTCCCAGCAGTGCCCGGTTCTCCGCCGCGCGCAACGCGGTGGAGAAGAGCTCGCGGGACACGACGTCGGCGCCGTGCAGGCGTTGCTGGCGCCACCACTGCTGCCCCAGGCCCGTGCAGGCGTCGAGGAAGGGCCCGCGGTCCTCCAGGGCTCCGTCCTGCTCGGCGAGCACCGTCGCCACCACCCACTGCGACTCGACGAACGGCAGCAGCGTGCGGGGCGCGACGAGCAGCTCCGCGCGGCCCAGCATCTCCGCCGCACCGCCCGGCGTGCCGAGGACGTCCTTCCGGTCGGGGGCGAGGCGGTCGAGCTCGGCGAGAAGCTCGTCGCGGTACTCCCGCTTGCGGGAGAAGAAGAAGTCGAACTTCAGCAGGTCGCGCAGCTCGAGGGCCGTCCCCCAGCACGCCTCGAGGGCCTCGTCCTGGGGGAGATCGGCGTCGACGATCGTCAGCAGCGCCATCTCCAGCACGGCCCGCGTGAGCAGGTGGTGCAGCACCCCGTTGCGGTAGAACGCGGCGACGTGGTGACGGTCGGAGTCGATCGACCACACGGCTTGCGGTCCCCCGTCGAAGCGCTCGGCCACGCCCACCGAGACGAGGCGCTCGAGGGTGTCCTCCAGGGCTTCGTCGGACCCGAGGTCGCCGATCGCCGGCACGCGCTCGAGCAGCCGGCGCACCGGCTCCACGACCGCGCGGACCTGCTCGAACGTCAGGGCCCGCCCACCGGCGCCGAGCAGCGCGAAGGTGACCACCGACGTCGGCGTGACGGGCGTGGCCCGGTTGATGCCGACGGCGATCCGGAACGCGACCTTCTCGAGCTGCGAGCGCCCCTCGCCGGCCTCGTCGAGGGCCGCCAGCAGCGGGAGCGGCTCGCCGAAGCGGACCCGGGCCGAGCCGATGCGCCGCTGCTGGTCGCGCATGTAGCCGGCGAGCCAGCCCAGGCCCTCGGCCTTCTTGCCGGCCCCGCCCTGCTCCGCGGCCAGCGCGCCGACCTCGTGGAGCTGGTCGTAGTGCAGCGACACGGGCACCAGCAGCGGGTCCCGGCCGGGCGAGTCCGGCTCGAGCTGGGCCGCCGCGTCGACGAGGTAGCGCAGCAGCCCGTACTTCGGCGGGCGCAGCTTCCCGGTCCGCGTGCGGCCGCCCTCGATGTACCACTCGAGGTTGAAGCGCTTGTCCAGCAGATGTCCGAGGTACTCGCGCACCGCGAACTTGTAGATCGCGTCGTCGCCGAAGCTGCGGCGGATGAACACGATCCCGGCCCGGCGACCGAGCGTGCCGAGCGGCCAGAAGGCGAGGTTGTCGCCGCCGAGGACGTGGTTGCGCGGGAAGTCGTGCGCGTGGAGCACCTCGGCCAGCACGAGCGGGTCGGCGTAGCTGCGGTGCGAGGGCAGGAAGATCAGCGGACGCCGCCGGCCCCGCTCCCGCAGGCGCTCCAGGCTGGCGGTGTCGACGTCGACGTCCCACGCCTTGCGGTGCAGCGGGCTCATCACCGACCGGAAGGCCTCGATCGCCGGCGGGCTCTGCACCGCGGCCATCTCCTCCAGGCAGTCCGACGTCTTCGCCAGCACCTCCTCGGGCGTCAGGCCGAGCTCGCCGGCCAGGTCGGCGGCCCGGCGGGCGACCGCCGTCGACGCGACGATCTGCTCGGCCATCAGCCGGGGCACCTTGTAGCGGTCGCCGGTCAGCCGTCGTTCCGCGCGGTCGCAGGCCAGGGTCGCGCGGCGGCGGACGAAGGCGACGAAGCCCGAGCCGTCGGGCGAGCCCACCTCCTGGTCGCCCTCGCGCCGCAGGTCCGACAGCGTCGCCGCGTCACCGGCGACCACGCGCGCGCGGTCGGCCGACCAGCCCCGCAGCCGGGCGCGCGCGTGGCGCACGCCCCGGCGCCGCGGGCTCAGCGAGAACAGGTCCGAGAGCGACGGCTCGTCCGAGGAGGCGCGCTCGTCGGGCGGCCAGACCACGCGCACCGGCACGACGGTGGTGTCGGGCGCCGCGGCGTCGAGGGCGCCGGCGAGCTCGCGGGCGCCGTCCGGGACCACCTGGGCCCGGCGGTCGCCGTACGTCGACTCCGTCCACTGCCGCACCAGCTCACGCTCGGTCCGGGACTTCGCCCCCGAGAGCACCAGCGTCCGCACCACTCTGTGCTCCTGCCTCCACGCGCCCCCCGCGAGGGGACGCGAGCGTCAGCCCCGGATCGAGCAGGGCATGGTCTTCACCGCGTGCACGAAGTTGCTGCGCAGGGTCTCGGGCTCGCCGACCGTCAGGTCCGGGACCCGGGCCAGGAGCTGCGAGAAGATCTGCCGCAACTGCGTGCGCGCGAGCATGTTGCCCATGCAGAAGTGTGGTCCGCCACCCCCGAAACCGACGTGGGGGTTGGGGTCGCGGGAGAGATCGAAGCGCAGCGGGTCGGTGAAGACCTCGGCGTCCCGGTTGCCCGACTCGTAGAACATGACGACCTTGTCGCCCTCGGCGATCGGGGTGCCGCGCAGCTCGGTGTCCTGCGTCGCGGTGCGCCGGAACGTCACCACCGGGCTGGCGTGCCGGATGAACTCCTCCACCGCCGTCCTCGCCCGGCCCTCGTGGTCCTCGGCGAGCCACGCGCGCTGGTCCGGGTGCTCGGTCAGCCGGCGCATGGAGTGGGCGATCGTGTTGCGCGTGGTGTCGTTGCCGGCCACCGAGAGCAGCACGAAGAAGGCGCCGATCTCGTTGTCGGTGAGGCTCTCGCCATCCACCTCCGCCTGCACGAGGTTGGTCATCAGGTCCTCCTGCGGGGCCCGACGGCGGGCCTCGGCCAGCTCGAGCGCCGGTCCGAGCAGGGCCATGAGCGCCTGGCCCGCCGCCTGCAGCGGGTCCTCGAGGCCCAGGTTCTGGAGCACGTCCGGGTCGTTGATGGCGACGAGGAGGTCGGCCGCCTCGGCCAGCGACTCCTGGTACTCCTCGGGCGCGCCCATGAGGTCGTAGATCGTGCCCATCGGCAGTCGCTTCGCGACCAGCGACACGAAGTCGCCGTCGCCGTGGTCGAGCAGCTCGTCGACGATCGACCGGGCCCGTCCCGCGATCCTGTCCTCGAGGCGGCGGACCTGTTTCGGCGTGAACGCGGCGCTCACGATCTTGCGGAGCTTCGTGTGCCTCGGCGCGTCCATGGCGAGGAACGACTGGCTCGCCTCGAGGAGCTCCGCCGGCGCGTCCTGGAACTGCGTGCCCTGCCCGGAGCAGAAGAGCTTCGGGTTCCTGCTGACGTAGCCGATGTCCTCGTGGCGCACGACGGCCCAGAACCCCGGGTCGTCCTCGCCGGGCATGAGCATGCCCTCCGGGGGGCGGTGCCAGGAGATCGGACGCTGCGACCGGAGCTCGGCGAACGACGCGTCGCGCTCTGCCATCGGCCGGCCCCAGAACTCCAGGGACGACAGGTCGACCGGGTCGAGGTCCGGCCCGGGAGTCGTGGCCGTGCTCGTGGTGGTCGTCATGCGTTCGCCCCGTCCTGTGCCGTCTTCTCGGCCGCCTTCACCGCGGCCTGCTCGCGCCGCTCGGCGGCGAGGGCGAGCGCGGCGTCCCAGCCCTCGCGCTTGCCGATGAGGCGGCGGTACTTCATGACCTCGGCGCGCATGTCGACCGCGAGGGCGCCGACGATCCGGCCGTTCGCCCGGTAGAGCGCGGTGAACGGTCCGCCGTCGGCGTCGTCGCCCGCGACGACCTCGACGTGGTCGCCCGCCGCGACGCCGACGAACTGCACCCGGCTCGCGTACCAGTCCGACCAGAAGTACGGGACGGTCTCGTAGATCTTGGCGTTCTCCGGGTCCACGGCGTTGCGCGCGGCGTAGCGCCCCTGCTCGGCGGCGGAGGTCCAGTGCTCCAGGCGCATCGGGCCGTCGAGGACGTCGTCGAACAGCGCGTTCGGCCAGCGGGCGACGTCGCCCGCGACGTAGACGCCCGGCGCGGCGGCGAGGCGGGCGTCGGCCACCACCCCGTTGTCGAGGGTGAGGCCGGAGCCCTCGAGCCAGCCGGTGGTCGGCTGCGCGCCGATGCCGACGACGAGCAGGTCGGTGTCCAGCTCGGTGCCGTCGCCCAGGCGCACGGCGCGGACCCGGCCGTCGTCGTGGAGCACCTCGTCGACGGCCACCCCGGCGCGCACCTCGGTGCCGTGACGCTCGTGCAGGCGGGTCAGCGCGCGGCCCATCCGCTCGCCGATCGCGCGCACGAGCGGGGTGTCCATCGCCTCGAGGATCGTCACCTCGAGGTCCAGCGAGCGGGCGACCGCGGCCACCTCGGAGCCGATGAAGCCCGCCCCGACGACGGTCACCTTCCGGTTGCCGTCCCGCAGCGCCCCGCGCAACCCGATGGCGTCGTCGAGGGTGCGGACGACATGGACGCCCGCGAGCCCCTCGGTGCCGGGCAGGGTGCGCGCGTGCGCTCCCGTCGCGATCACCAGGCCGTCGTAGGGGATCGCGCGGTCCCCGACGGCCACGGTGCGCGCCGAGGTGTCCAGCGCCGACGCCGGCGTGCCGAGCACGAGCTCGACGTCGAGGTCGTCGGCGAAGGTCGCGTGCTCCCGGTAGCGCGGGTCGGGGCACTCCTCGGCGGCGAGGTACTCCTTGGACAGCGGCGGGCGGTCGTAGGGCAGGTGCTCCTCGGCCCCGACCAGGGTCACCGTCCCGTCGAACCCGTCACCGCGGACGGCCTCCACGGCGCGCAGGCCGGCGAGGGACGCCCCGACGACCACCAGGTGCGTCACCGCTCAGGACTCGAGCGAGAGCGCCTCGGTCGGGCAGGCGGCGACGGCCTCGCGGACCTCGTCCTCCTGCCCGTCGGGCACCTCCTCGGCGTGCAGGATGAGCGAGCCGTCGTCGTCCACCTCGAACACGTCGGGCGCCAGGGACTCGCACATCCCCATGCCGGTGCACTTGTCCCAGTCGACTCTGATCTTCATTGGGGTGGCCCTCCCCCGGGTCGGCGTCCTCGGGCGACGGAGCTCTCGGCGAGCCCGCACCCGGCGCACCATAACGTGCGTGATGCTATGGCGCGAGACCTGCGTCACCGACTGATCACTCCACGTCAGCACCGGCGAGACCGTCGGCGTCGTGCCAGCCTCGTGTCAGCCTGGGGGCCACGCTGGCGTTGGACGTCAGGAAAGCCCCCACCTGGACCCCGGCGAGAGGAACACGCACGTGAGCACGCTCGACCTGGACGCGCCGGCCACCCCGACCGCACTGTCGGTGACCCACGACGGCGGCGTCGCAACGGTACGCCTCGAGCGCCCCGAGGCCGCGAACGCGCTCGACCGCACGCTGTGGCGCGAGCTGCGCGACACCTTCACCGCGCTCGACGCCGACCCGGGCGTGCGGGTCGTCGTCCTCGCCGGCGCCGGGAAGCACTTCTGCGCAGGCATCGACCTCTCGATGCTCGGCGAGATCCAGGGCATGGCCCCCGACGGCGCCGACCCCGGCCGCGCGCGCGAGGCGCTGCGCCGGCTGATCCTCGACCTCCAGGACGTCCTGACCACCGTCGAACGCTGCCGGGTGCCCGTTCTCGCCGCGATCCAGGGCGTGTGCGTCGGGGCCGGCCTCGACCTCGCCGTCGCCTGCGACCTGCGCTACGCCACCCCGCGCACGAAGTTCTCGCTCAAGGAGGTCGACATGGGCCTCGCGGCCGACGTCGGCGTCCTGCAGCGCCTGCCCCGCATCGTCGGCGAGGGCCGGGCACGCGAGATGGCCTACACCTGCCGCGACGTCCGCGGCCCCGAGGCCGAGACGATGGGCCTGGTCAACGCGTGCGTCGAGGCCGACGACCCCGAGGCCCTCGTCGCCCACGTCCAGGAGATCGCCCGGGGCCTCGCCGCGAAGTCCCCGCTCGCGATGCGCGGCACCAAGCACGCGATCACCTACGCCCGCGACCACTCCGTGGCCGACGGCCTCGACCAGATCGCGACGTGGAACGCCTCGGCGCTGATCTCCGAGGACCTCACCGAGGCCGTCACCGCCTTCAGCCAGGGACGCGCGCCGCGCTACGCCGACTGATGCACCTGCGGTGCCAGCCCTGCGTCCACGCTTGCACTGGATGCCAGGAAATCCGCGTCGATCACCGGTCCTCGTGCGCCGCCGCCCGCCAGGGGGCGACGGGCGTGGCCGGGGTGACGGCGGGGTCCCAGGCGTCGTCCGCGTGCGCCCGCACGAGGAGCTCGAACTCGTCGAGCAGCGAGGACAGCTCGACCGGGGTGACACCTGCGATCTGCTGGTGCCCCGCGAGCACCGCCACCCCGAGGGAGGCGAGCCGCTCGCGGAGCGCGTCGTCGGCGATCACCGACGCGAGCACGTCGCCGAGCGCGCGCACCCGGCCACGATCGACCGCCCGCTGCGCGGCGTCCACGGTGGCGTCGACCGTCGCCCAGGCCCGGATCGCGGTCTCGGCCTCGTGGGGCACGGTGAGCGCCAGGTACTTCATCCGCGTGACTCGCTCGAGGGCGTCGTCGGAGGCGTTCACCAGCTCGACGAGACGGGCGGTCTCCTCGCGCTCCCAGTGCTCGAGCAGCGCGGCGACGAAGCCCTCCCAGCTGCCGAAGTGGTGGTAGAAGGATCCGCTGGTGACGCCGAGTGCGGCGCACAGCCGCCCGATGCGCAGCCCGTTGCGGCCCTCGCGGGCGAGCCGGCGCAGGGCCTCCTCGAAGTAGGCCTGCGGGGTGGCGGTCGGCATGGCTCCCTGTCCCCCCACCTCGACGCGAACGCTCGGTTCCCCTCCGAGCACACCGTAATCTACTCTACGGCCCGCCGACCCCGGTCTCGTGATCGCTGAGGAGACGACGATGTATCCCGGCACCTTCGCCGCCACCCATCCCGACCGCCCCGCGGTGATCATGGCCGAGACCGGCGAGGGGCTGACCTACCGCGAGCTCGAAGACGGCTCGGTGCGCCTGGCGCGCACGCTGCTCGACCACGGACTGCAGCGCGGCGACGTCGTCGCCCTGCTCAGCGACAACCACCCGCGGGTGTTCGAGGTCTACTGGGCCGCGCAGCGCGCCGGCCTGCTCGTCACCGCCGTCAACCACCACCTCTCCCCCGACGAGGCCGCGTACATCGTCGACGACTGCGGCGCCCGCGCCCTCGTGGTGTCGGCGGCGAAGGACGAGCTCGCCCGGGCGATCGTCGACGCGACCCCGGGCGTGACGCTGCGCCTCGCCTTCGGCGGCACGGTCACCGGGCACCGGGACTACGACGAGGTCGTCGGCCCGCAGAGCCCCGAACCGCTCGCCGACCAGCCCCGCGGCGGTGACATGCTCTACAGCTCGGGCACCACCGGGCGCCCGAAGGGGATCAAGCCCAACCTCGTCGAGCGCCAGATCGACGAGCCCGGCGACCTCTACATCGCGGTGTTCAAGCCGATGTACGGCTTCGACGAGGACACCGTCTACCTCTCACCGGCGCCGGTGTACCACGCGGCGCCGCTGCGCTTCGGTGCCACGATCCAGTCGACCGGCGGCACCGTCGTGATGATGCACCGCTTCGACCCGGAGCAGGCCCTCGCCGCCATCGAGCGCTACCGGGTCACCCACAGCCAGTGGGTGCCGACGATGTTCGTGCGGATGCTCAAGCTGCCCGCCGAGACGAAGCAGCGCTACGACGTCTCGAGCCTCCGCGTGGCGATCCACGCCGCGGCGCCGTGCCCCGTCGAGGTCAAGCAGGCCATGCTCGACTGGTGGGGCCCGGTGCTCTACGAGTACTACAGCTCGTCCGAGGCCAACGGGATCACGTTCATCGACCCGCAGCAGTGGCTCGAACGGCCCGGCTCGGTCGGGGTGGCGGGCCTGGGCACGATCCACGTCTGCGACGACGGTGACGACAGGGGCCGCGAGCTCGCCCCGAACGAGGTCGGCACCGTCTACTTCGAGCGCGACCGCGTCCCCTTCGCGTATCACAACGACCCGGACAAGACGCGGGGCGCGCAGCACCCCGAGCACGAGACGTGGACGACCACCGGCGACCTGGGCTACGTCGACGAGGCCGGCTTCCTCTTCCTCACCGACCGCAAGAGCTTCATGATCATCTCAGGCGGCGTGAACATCTACCCGCAGGAGATCGAGGACGTCCTGACGCTGCACGACGCGGTCTACGACGTCGCGGTGATCGGGGTGCCGGACGACGAGATGGGCGAGTCGGTGTTCGCCGTCGTCCAGCCCGCGCCCGGCACCGAGCCCACCGAGGCGCTCGCCGAGGAGCTCCTCGAGCACGTGCGCGGCCGCATCGCGCGCTACAAGACGCCCCGGCGCCTGGTGTTCACCGACGACCTGCCGCGCACCCCGACGGGCAAGCTCGTGAAGCACCGCCTGCGCGAGCGGTACGCGGCCGGCGAGTTCGCCTCGGCCTAGAAGAGCGAGCGGAAGAACGTCGCGATCGACGACAGCGCGTCGCCGATGATCGCCAGGATCGACTGGACGACGTCGGCGGCGCCGGTCGGGTTCGTGATCACAAAGAAGAGCACGACGGCCACGGCGACGATCCCCAGGAACCGCTTCAACCCGCTGGACATGCGTTCCCGATGCTCCCGTCGTGCCGGTCGCTCCGCGCTCGGGGTGGGTGCGGTGCGGTGCGCACCGACCGTAACGCCATCTCCCCGCTGGGGTGGGTTCCTTCGACACAGTGGCGTGGGCGTGTCTCGGCCGAGATCGACGCTGACGGCGCGAGCGCGGGACGATCACTGCCGTGGACTCCTTCACGCGCGACGGCCTGCGCTTCGACGTCACCGAGCACGGCCCGCCCGACGGCACCCCGGTGCTGCTGCTCCACGGCTTCCCGCAGACCGCGGCGAGCTGGGAGCCCGTCGCCCGCCGTCTCGCCGACGCCGGCTACCGCGTGCTCGCCCCCGACCAACGCGGATACTCGCCGGGCGCCCGGCCCGCGCGGCGCCGCGCCTACCGCGTCGAGGAGCTGGCCGCCGACGCCGTCGCCCTCGTCGACGCAGCGGGCGGCGGGCCGGTGCACGTCGTCGGGCACGACTGGGGAGCGATCGTGGCCTGGGCGCTCGCCGCACTGCACCCCGAGCGGGTGCGCACCGTGACCGGGGTGTCCGTGCCGCATCCCGCCGCGTTCCTGCGGGCGATGCGGTCGAGCCGGCAGGTCGCGCTGTCCTGGTACACGTACCTCTTCCAGCTCCCCGGGCTGCCGGAGCGGTTCCTGAGCCGCCCGGGAGCCTTCGTCCGGGCGATGCGGCGGACCGGGCAGACCCCGGAGCGGGCCCGGCGGGACGAGGCCGCGCTCGCGTCCCGGGGCGGTCTCCGCGCGGCGGTGGCCGGGGGCGTCAACTGGTACCGGGCGACGCCGCTCTGGGAGCACCCCGGTCTGCCCATCCCCGTCGAGGCCCCGGCGCTGATGGTGTGGAGCGACGGCGACACCGCGGTCTCACGGGCGGCCGTCGAGGGCAACGCCGCGTGGATGCGGGGGCCCTACCGCTTCGAGGTGTTCTCCGGGGTCAGCCACTGGATCCCGGACGAGGCCCCGGACCGGCTCGCGGATCTCGTGCTGGAGCACGTCGCCGAGCGCTGGGATTAGGGGGTTCCGGGAGCGCGGGGGGATGCGCTCCCGGAACCATGGTCGGCCGAGGGGGGCGCGGCCGACTGCTCCATGCTACGGCCGGTGTGCCGTTCGCAGGGGTGCGTTATGCCACCCTCGGTGAACGGCCCTTCAGTCGACGGTCGAGCCGGCCGTCCCCGCGGTGTCCGAGGGCGATGTCCCGGGGAGGCGTGGGGTCATCGCCGAGGAGGAAAGGGCGATCGGATCTCCCGTGTCGCAGCAGGGAGTTCCGGTGCGCCACGATCGCGGTCGCCAGCGCATGGGCGTGGGACTCGGCGTCGGGGGCGTCCTCACCCGAGACCCGCTCCACCGCGCGGCCGAGCACCTCGGCCAGGCGGGCGAGCTCGTCGAGCACGTCCGCGGACCAGGTGAAGTGGTCCGTACCGTCCGGTCGCAGCGTGCGCCCGTGGTCGTCGAGGTGCCGGAGCGCCTCGGTGGCCTGCCGGGCGAGCGCGACGCCTGCGTTCTCAACCGTCACGACGCTGCTGTACCCGGACCCCGGCGGGACGACGCGCTCCGGGGCAGACGAGGTATCGCGGTGCCCCGGACGGACGCCCTCCGTCGACCGACGGTCGCCCGACGCTCAGGGGTATAGCCTCGCTTCACCGATTACGAGATGCGGAGGAGGTGCAGGGTGCGGGTCGACCTCGACGACTACGTGAGCGGCGCGACCCTGGCGACGGAGCTGGTCAACACCGCCCCCGGCGTCTGGCACGGCGAGGACCAGCTCGACGGAGTCCCCGCACTCGTCCGGTTCCTCGCCGAGCACGGCGTCGCCCCGGACCACGAGCCGACGGTCGACGACCTCGAGGCGGTGCGGGCGCTGCGCGCGCCCGTGCGCGAGGCGATCGAGGCGGGCGAGCGCCCGGACGGCGAGCCCGACGTGGCGGCACTCGCCGGGGCGCTGGTCGCCCGGGCCGGCGGACCGCCGTCGCTTGCACGCGACGACGGCGGGCGCTGGCGGTGGACGGTCGCGCCCCGACGGGACGCCACACTCGCCGAGCGGCTCGCACTCCTGGCCGGGGTCGGCCTGCTCGGCGTGGTGCGGGTCCTGGACACCGACCGCTTCCGCGACTGCGCGTCGCCGACCTGCTCAGGGGTCTTCGTCGACACCAGCCGTGCCGGTCGACGGCGCTACTGCATGCCCGATCTCTGCGGGAACCGCGCCCACGTGGCCGCGCATCGCGAGCGGCGCAGAGCAGCCGAGACGTAGAGCAGCGGAGGAGGAGAGGGCCGGTCTCGCTCCTGATCGGCTCCCCAGCGGACAGGAGCGAGACCGGCCTTCGGAAACGGTCACGCGGCGAATCCCCCGAAGAAATCGCCGTGACCCGTTGGAGAGGGAGTGTCCTGGCGGCCACCGTGGGAAACCGACCTCGTTCCGATAAATCGGTTCAGCGATCGCGTTCGTGCCGCCGCGTTTCGCGGTGCGGCCGGTGTGCAACGCGAGGCGGCCAGCTCGCCGGATCGGACCGGAGGACGCCGCTCCCGGGACGCGGAGCGCGACCCCCTCGTGGTGCGCCCCGGTCACGGCTCCAGCGCCGGTCCACCGAGGCGTCGCCGCAGCTCGACCTCCTCGAGCGCCTCGGTCGGCCGCCTCGAGTGCCCCGCCGCGCTCCCACCGAAGAGCAGGTGCGCGAGGTGTCCGACGAACGTGTCCGCCAGGATCAGGTCGCCGGGCCCGAAGCCGTCGGCGGTGCGCCCGTAGAGGTTCAGTGCCGCGCCGATGCCCGCCACAGCGGGGAGCTGCAGCGCCAGGACGGCCGAGAAGCCGACCTCGACCGCGGAGGACGCGAACTGCGGCCACCGCCCCCGGTCGCGACCGGCGAGGTCCTGGGCCACGACGACCGACCTCTCCGGCGGCGGCCCGTGGAGTGCGCTCAGGCACGGCCCCTCATCGTGGCGGTGCTGCAGCGCGTCGAGGTCGGCCGCCGTCCCCGAGGTCGAGCCGTGAGCACCGCCGGCCCCGGGTGACTCGACGGAGATGCCGCCGGCGTCGGCACCGGGGACCAGGTCGACCGCACTGCGCACCATCTGGTTCACGGCCGCGGCCACTTCGTAGAGGGCGGGCCGGCGGCTCACGGCGCGCAGTGCGTCCTGGAGCGCGGATCCGATCAGCTCGTCGTCCGGCATGGGGTTCGGCCTTCCGTTTCCGGCCGGGCTGCGCCCGCTGCATGGCGGACGGCGACGGCGTGCGGGCGTGTCGACGCTGCAGTTCGCGGTCGGACGGCCCGTGGTTCGACCGTAACGATCACACAGTACGTAACGGAGCAGGGACCGGAACGCTCTGGGCCGTCCGTGCCGCAGGGCTTGGCGAGCACGTGACGTGGCGCCACACTCCGCCTGCCACCACGCACGTGTCGGCCCTGGGGGGATCGTGAACACGAAGATCGAGACGGCGGGACGGGTCCTGGCCGGACTCCTCGGGTTCGTCCTCCTCGCGACCGGCGCCGTGGCGACCTTCATCGCCGGCACCAACAGCATCGGGCTGGGCTTCATGCTCGCCGCGGGGGCGATACTGACGATCCTCGCCGCCACGGGAGTCCTGCCCCAGAAGTTCAGCATCTCCAAGGACAGCATCGACATCGCCTACAAGCAGGGCGCCGAAGAGGGCTCGAAGAACACGAAGGACGCCACCAAGGACGCCCTGACGAAGGCCACGGCGGCGGATTCCGATCTCGCCTCGGAGCTGGCGAAGCTGGACGACCCGCAGTCGATCGGCAAGGTCCTCACGAGCCACCTGAACCACGCGATCGACGCCGACGTGCCCGAGCCCGCCGAGACCGCGAGCATGCTGGCCGGGCGGCGTCTCGTCTAGCCGATCTGCCGGCCTTCGGCGTTCTCCCAGTAGGGCTTGCGGAGGTCCTTCTTGAGTACCTGACCGCTGCTGTCAAGAAGGTGCTCGGACCTGCGACGACGGCGGTTCCTGGCCGGGCCCACGGTCCATCTGTTCCGTCGTGGTTCCGCGTTCCGCGCCGGACCGCTCCCGCCGATCCCCTGTCAGCCCCAACTAATCGCTACGCCCCTTCAGGGCAATCGCAGAGCGGAGAGGATCGCCTGGGGCGCCTCGCCGCCCGGGTCGAGGATGGTCTGCGCCTGGACCTCAAAGCCGCCGTCGCCGAGCAAGGTCGCGACCTGGTCGGGCTGACGCCGGTAGACGCGGACGTTCATCGGGTGCCCGCCGTACCCCTCGGTCTTCAACCAAGAGCCCTCGCCGGCGTGGAAGAGCAGTTGCAATCGTCCGCCGGGCCGTACCGCGTCGTGGAAGCGGGAAAAGACCGCGGGCACCGCTTCATCGGGGACGTGGATCAAGGACTGCCACGCGAGCACGCCAGCAAGCGCCCCGTCGGCAAGCTGCATGTCGGTCATCGAGCTGACCTCAAACCGCAGCGAGGGGTGGTACTTCCGAGCGATGTCGATCATGCGTGGCGAGAGATCGATGCCGAGGACGTCAAGACCAAGAGCATCGAGACGCGCCGCAACATCGCCCGGCCCGCATCCAACGTCGGCGACCAGGCCACCACCGCACGCCTTGACCTGATCTGCGAACAAGGAGAGGGCCGACTTCAGGTAGGCGTGCCCGTCCAACGCTCCGCGCACAAGCTCGGCGTAGCTCGCGGCGACCGTGTCGTACGACGATCTGGTGTCGGCCAACCAGTCCTCGTTGTGCACGGTCCGCACCGTAATGCCGGTACCGACCTTCACCCCGGTCGCAACACTGGCGCTCCCGGTCCCTGCCAGACGAGCGCGCTCGGGGTCTCTCCCTCGGCGGCGCGGGCTCTGCCATGCCGGGCCGCTCGTGCGGGTGCAAGCGCCCCGTTCCTCGATGGCCGGCGCATGCGTGCCGTGGTGGCGCTTGCGGCTGTGCGGGCGGTCTGGCAGCCGGCCTCAGCCGATGTGGCGCCCCTCGGCGTTCTCCCAGTAAGGCTTGCGGAGGTCCTTCTTGAGGATCTTCCCGGACGCGTTGCGCGGCAGGGCGTCGATGACGTCGACCGAGCGCGGCCGCTTGAACCCGGCCATGCGCTCCTTGCACCACTCCAGCAGCGCGTCGCCGTCGATCGTCGAGCCCTCCCGGGGGACGACGACGGCCTTGACCGTCTCGCCCCACCGCTCGTCCGGGACGCCGATGACGGCGACGTCGGCGATGTCGGGGTGGCCGGAGAGGACGTTCTCGACCTCGATGGGGTACACGTTCTCCGCCCCGGTCACGATCATGTCCTTGATCCGGTCGGTGAGGAACAGGAAGCCCTCGTCGTCGAGGTAGCCGGCGTCGCCGGTGTGGAACCAGCCGTCCGACAGCGCTGTCGCGGTCTCCTCCGGGCGAGCCCAGTAGCCGGGTGTCACCTGCGAGGAGCGGATCCAGACCTCGCCCACCTCGCCCGCGGGCAGGTCCTCGCCGGTGGCCGGGTCGACGGTCTTGAGCTCGACCCAGGGGTACGCCTTGCCCGCCGAGCGCATGAGGTGGGCGCGCGGGCCGTCCGGGTCGTGGTCCTCGGGGTCGAGCTGCGTGATCGCGCCGGTGGTCTCGGTCGAGCCGTAGACCTGGAACAGCGGCGCCTTGAAGGTGGTCAGGACGCGGTTCAGCACGGTGCTCGTGATCGGCGAGGCCCCGTAGGCGATGGCGCGCAGCTTCGACCAGTCGCGGTCGGCGGCGCCGGGCACCCCCACCAGGAACTGCAGCACCGCGGGCACGAGGAAGGCGTTGGTGACGCCCTCGTCGGCCATCGTGGCGAGCAGCTGGTCGGGGACGATGTCGGCGACGAGGACCACGCGCGCCCCGAAGGACATGCACACCAGCGCAAAGCCCGAGCCGCCGATGTGGAACAGCGGCATCGCGACCAGGCCGACCGACTCGGTGTCGAAGCCCCAGTGGTCGCCGACCGAGAGCAGCGCCGCGAACTGGGTGTGGGTCAGCACGACGCCCTTGGGCAGGCCGGTGGTGCCCGAGGTGTAGAGCTGCAGGACGCAGTCGTCGTCCTGCGCGTCGTCGGGCGGGTCGAGCACCTCGTCGGAGGCGGTGAGCCAGCCCTCGTAGTCGTCGTCGACGACGAGGACGCGACGCACCGCGTCGATCGACCCCACCCGCTCGCGCAGGTCGGCGACGTCGGGGCCCAGCACCACGAGCGGGGCCGCGGAGTCCTCGATGATCGCGATCAGCTCGTCGTGGGTGAGCCGGTTGTTCAGCGGCGCGGTCCCCGCGCGCACGCGGGGCGCGCCGAAGAGCAGGTCGAAGAACTCGGGGCGGTTCTTGCCCAGCCACACCACGCGGGCCCCGGCGCCGAGCCCGTCGGCCGCCATCGCGCGCGCCGCCAGGCCGGCGCGGCGGTCCAGCTCGGCGTAGGTCGTGTTCTGACCGTCGAACGTCAGCGCCACCAGGTCCGTGGCGCTCGCGTGCCGGCGCACGACATCGGTCAGGCGAAACGACACAGGAGACCTCCACGCGGGACCGGGCCGGGGAACGGGACAGAGGGGACGGCGGTGACGCCGACCACAGGCAGGCGCGACCGTAACCGGTCATACGGAAGCGCGGAAGAGTCAGGCTTGACTGTTACCGGGCGGTGCAGCCACGCTGAGGTCCACCAGCACGGACGCGGGCCCGCTGGACCCACAGGGGCGCCCGCACGTCCCCAGAGGAGGGGCCACCCGGTGGAGCGAACGATCTTCTCCGACGAGCACACCGACTTCCGGCAGATGGTCCGGGACTTCCTGGAGAAGGAGGCCGTCCCGCACCACCCGGAGTGGGAGAAGCAGGGGCACGTCAGCCGGGACATCTGGCTGGCCGCCGGGAAGACCGGCCTGCTCGCCATGGACATCCCCGAGTCCTACGGCGGCGGCGGCACGTCCGACCTGCGGTTCCAGTGGATCGTCACCGAGGAGGTCGCCCGTGCGGGCACGAGTGGGCTCGGCTTCACGCTGCACAACGACGTCATCGCGCCGTACCTGAACGAGCTGACGAACGACG
Organism: Actinomycetospora sp. NBC_00405; assembly: GCF_036044095.1. Classification (NCBI taxonomy): domain Bacteria; kingdom Bacillati; phylum Actinomycetota; class Actinomycetes; order Pseudonocardiales; family Pseudonocardiaceae; genus Actinomycetospora; species Actinomycetospora sp. NBC_00405. The sequence continues at coordinate 4,905,084 of NZ_CP107938.1, read as the reverse complement.
AGCAGAAGCAGCGCTGGCTGCCGCGCTTCTGTACCGGCGAGATGATCACCGCCATCGCGATGACCGAGCCCGGCACCGGCTCGGACCTGCAGGGCATCCAGACCCGCGCCGTCCGCGAGGGCGACGAGTGGGTCATCAACGGTCAGAAGACGTTCATCACCAACGGCATCATGAGCGACCTGGTGATCGTCGTCTGCAAGACCGACCCGGACGCCGGCGCCCACGGCTTCAGCCTCATCGTCGTCGAGCGCGACACCCCCGGCTTCGAGCGTGGCCGCAATCTCGAGAAGATCGGCATGTCCGCCCAGGACACCGCGGAGCTGTCGTTCACCGACGTCCGCGTCCCCGCCGGGAACCTCCTCGGCGAGGAGGGCAAGGGCTTCATCTACCTGATGCAGAACCTGCCCCGCGAGCGGCTCTCGATCGCCGTCGGCTCGATCGCCGGGGCGGAGAAGGTCCTCGAGGAGACCATCAAGTACGTCAAGGAGCGCACCGCGTTCGGCAAGCCGCTCGCGAAGCTCCAGTCGGTCCGCTTCTCGGCGGCCGAGATGGCCACCAAGCTCGCCGTCACCCGCGCCTTCGTCGACCGCTGCATCACCGAGCTGGACGAGGGCAAGCTCGGGCCCGCGGACGCGTCGATGGCGAAGTACTGGGCGAGCGAGACGGCCAAGGAGGTCATCGACAGCTGCCTGCAGCTGCACGGTGGCTACGGCTACATGAAGGAGTACCCGGTCGCGAAGGCGTACCTCGACACCCGCGTCCAGACGATCTACGGCGGTACGACGGAGATCATGAAGGAGATCATCGGACGGGTGGTGCTCGGATGAGCGCGATCAAGGTCGGCATGGGGATCGCGTACGCCCAGGGCGGCTTCCGCGAGACCGTCGAGAAGGTCGTCGAGCTCGAGGACGTCGGGCTCGACGCGGTGAGCGTCGCCGAGCTGTACAGCTTCGACGCCGTGAGCCAGCTCGGCTACATCGCCGCCCGCACGTCGCGGATGCACATCGAGTCCGGCATCGTCCAGATCTACACGCGGACCCCGTCGCTGACGGCGATGACCGCGGCCGGCCTCGACTACGTCTCCGACGGTCGGTTCGTGCTCGGCATGGGCGCCTCGGGGCCGCAGGTCATCGAGGGCTTCCACGGCGTGACGTACGACGCGCCGGTCGGGCGGACGCGCGAGATCATCGAGATCTGCCGGCAGGTGTGGCGCCGCGAGAAGGTCGAGTACTCGGGCAAGCACTACACGGTGCCGTTGCCCCCGGAGCAGGGCACGGGGCTGGGCAAGCCGCTGAAGCTCATCAACCATCCGGTGCGGGCGCAGATCCCGGTGATGCTCGCGGCGATCGGGCCGAAGAACGTCGAGCTGGCCGCCGAGCTCGCCGAGGTCTGGGAGCCCATCTGGTTCCACCCGGGCCGGGCGCACGATGTGTGGGGCTCCTCGTTGGAGGCCGGCAAGGCCCGTCGCGACCCGTCACTAGGCGAGCTGCAGACCTCGGTCAACGTCCCGTTCGCCGTCGGGCCGGGCGCGGGGAAGCTGCGCGAGCACGTGCGTCCCCAGCTCGCGCTCTACGTCGGCGGGATGGGCGCGAAGGGCAAGAACTTCTACAACGACCTCGCCGCGCGCTACGGCTTCGCCGACGAGGCGGCCGAGATCCAGGACCTCTACCTCTCCGGCCGCAAGGACGAGGCGGCCGAGAAGGTGCCCGAGGAGCTCGTGCACGCGGTCTCGCTGATCGGCAGCGAGGACGAGGTGGCCGAGCAGGTGCGCGAGTTCGCCGCCGCCGGGGTCACGCAGCTCAACATCCAGCCGCTCGACCCGGACCACGAGACCGTGAAGTCGTCGCTGGAGACCCTGAAGTCCCTGCTGTAGGAGCGCTCAGGCGCCGGACCCGCCCTCGGGCAGCAGGAGCATGCGCGCGAGCTGCTTCCACTGCTCGAGGTGCGGGTCGGTCTGCGGGTCGCGCGGGTCGAACCCGTACGTCAGGGCGACGCCGCGCATCGCGGTCAGCAGCGTCTCGCGCACGAGCGCCGCGCGCGCCGGGTCGGCGTAGTCCTCGAAGAAGACGTCGACGGTCTGGCGGATCGCGGCGCCCAGACGCCGCTCGGCCGGGAGCAGAGCCTCGGCCAGCGCGGGGTCGGTGCGTGCGGCGGTCCACAGCTCGACCGAGGCCCAGAAGTAGGCCTGCTGGTAGGTCCACCACATGACCTCGACGGCGCGGTCGAGGCGGGGACCGGGGTCGACGTCGGCGTCCGGCAGGTCCGCGCGGGCGAGGCCGTCGGCGGCGAACCGGCTGGTCGCGAGGTGCTGCGCCGCGGCGACGAGCAGGTTCTCCTTGGACGGGAAGTGGTGCAGCAGCCGCCCCCGGGAGACCCCGGCGCGGTTCTGGATGGTGAGCGTCGTCGTGCCCGCGTAGCCCGACTCGACGAGACAGGACACGGCCGCGTCGAGGATCCGCGTGCGGCTGTCGGAGGTCCGCTGCTCGCGGGAGCGCCGCTCCGGCTCGGCGGTCGATCGGCTGCTCATCCTCTCACCCCTCCCCGTCCCTGGTGCCGTCGGTGGATGACGATCGTGCATGCCCCCGACGGGAACGGTCAAACCTGACTGTCCGAGCGGCCGGGGGGCACGCCGGGCCGCAGGACCGCGAGCAGGCCGTCGACGAGGAGGGCCCGCGTGCCGGCGCGGTCGAGCGTCCCGCGCACCAGCCACTCCCGGGAGGCCGAGCGCACCAGGCCGAAGAACGACCGCACGCGGGCCCGGTACGGGTCGTCGGGCGCGTCGGGGGCCAGGGCCGCGAGGACGCGGTCGGCGGCGATCTCGTCGGCCTCGGCCAGGATCGCGTCGACGTCGATGTCCCCGGCCGCCCCGGTGCCGACCGAGAGCCACAGGCCGCGGTGACGCTCGACGGCGTCGAGGAACCAGTCGACGGCGGCGCCGGCCCGCACGTCGACCGTGCCCGGCGGCAGCTCGGAGACCGCGACCTCCGGGATCGTCGTCAGCCGGCGCACGACCTCGAGGTAGAGCGCGCGCTTCGTGCCGAAGTAGTGGTTGATCAGGCCGCGCGCGACCCCGGCCTCGCCGGCCAGGTCGGTGGTCGACACCGCCGCGTACGGGTGCTCGGTGAACAGCCGCAGCGCACCGGCGACGATCTCCTCGCGCCGCGCGTCGGGGTCCAGCCGCCGGCCGCGCAGGGGTGTGCTCATCGGGCGGGGTCGACGTGGGGGCTTTCCTGATGGTGAACGTCAGCGTGGCCCCCAGGCTGAGACACCCGCGCGCGATCGGCCGGCGTCATCCCGAACAGCATCGCGAAGTCGTGCAGCGTCGCCGACGCGACGGGACGGCGCCCGGCGAGGAAGGCCAGTGGTCCGTCGGGGGCGAACGACCACTGCGCGGAGAGGAGCCCGAGGCCCGCGCGGCTGGACACCGGGCTCTCGCAGCGTCGGCCGTGCAGGTCCTGGGCCAGTGTGAACCCGACGCGCGGGCGTCCCGGGAGGCGACGGCCGTGGCGCAGGACCGCGGACGCCGCCGGACGGTCCGCGCCCTCGAGGGTCATCTCCGGCATGCCCTCGGCGACGCCGGTGAACCGCGCGAGGTCCTTCGGGATGCCCCACAGCTCCCGCCCGCCGTCGCGGGAGGCGGGGCTGTCGACCCAGATGGCGACGATGTGCGGGCGCACGCGGGCCCCGACGCGTCCGGCCACCGCGACCAGCAGCTCCCGATAGCTCATGGCGCCGCCCGGGGCGTAGTCGACCCACGCGGCCCCGACGGGCGTCCGGCCGCCGAGCACCAGGGGGCGCCAGTCGTCGGGCCAGGAGGCGGTCGGCAGGTCCTCGGCGGGAACGAGGAAGGTCGACAGGTCCATCCGGCCGACCAGCGTCCAGGGCTCCGGTGGGTAGGCGGTGGTCACGTCGGCACTCCGAGGGTCGGGGTCGGGAGGTCGGTGGTGGTCCGCAGCGCGCCCGGGGCGTCCGCGGGCACGGCGGGGTGGCGCGGGGCGACGGGCGCGACGCGGCGGTAGGGCTCGCCGGGAGCGGGTCGCGGGTCGGGCTCGCCGCGGTTGGGCCAGAGCGACATCGCGCGCTCGGCGAGCGCGGTGATCGTCAGCGACGGGTTCACCCCGAGGTTCGCCGGCACCGTCGAGCCGTCGACGACGTGGACGCCGGGGTGGCCGTGCAGGCGGTGGTACGGGTCGACGACGCCCGTCGCCGGCGTCTCGGAGATCACCGCGCCGCCGAGGAAGTGCCCGGTCACCGGGACGTTGACCAGCGTCGAGCTCGCGCCGACGGGGAAGCCGCCGATCCGGCGGGCGACGCGCCGGGCGACGTCGTGGCCCGACGGGATCCACGCGGGGTTCGGCGTCCCGGCGCCCGGGCGGGAGGTGAGGCCCCGGAACAGGCGCCGCGGCCGCAGCGTCAGCGAGTTGTCCAGCGACTGCATCACCAGCAGCACGATCGACTGCTCCGCCCAGCGCCGCGGGCGGTGCAGGGCCCGCAGGGTCCGGCGCGAGCGCAGCGCCTCGCCCGCGATCCGGCGCCACGACGGGCCGCGCGCACCGAGCGTGAGGTCGTCCGCCGCCGTCGCGCCGTCGACGAGCACCGCCGAGAGCAGCGCCAGCAGGTTCGACCCGCGCCCGTAGCGCACCGGCTCGACGTGGGTGTGCGGGTCGGGGTGGATCGACGAGGTGATCGAGACCCCGCGCGTGAAGTCGACGTCGTCGCGCGGGGCGCGCGCGGCGAGGATGGCCTCGGAGTTCGTGCGGGAGAGCTCGCCGAGCCGCGGGGAGACGCGCGGCAGGTCGCCCCGGCGCCGCATCCGGTGCAGCAGCCGCTGACTGCCCAGCGCCGACGCCGCGACGACGACCTGGTCGGCGCGCAGCGTGCGCCGCCCGCCGGGACGCCCGGTGTGCCGCGCGTCGACCTCGTAGCCGGCGGCACCGGACAGGTCGCCGCCGCGCGGGCGGACGCGCGTCACCGTCGTCAGGGGGTGCACCCGGACGCCCGCCGCCTCGGCGAGGTGCAGGTAGTTCTTGACCAGCGTGTTCTTCGCGTCGTGCCGGCACCCGGTCATGCACTCGCCGCAGTGCAGGCACGCGTGTCGCGCGGGCCCCGCGCCGCCGAAGTACGGGTCGGGGACCTCCTCGCCGGGTTTCTCTCCCGCCCTCCCGGCGCCGAAGAAGACCCCGACGTCGGCGTGGCCGAAGGTGTGGCCGACGCCCATCTCCTCGGCGACGTCGCGCATCACCTCGTCCGACGGCGAGACCCGCGGGTACGTGGTGGCGCCGAGCATCCGCGTGGCCTGGTCGTAGGGCAGGTCGAGCTCGTCGGCCCAGTCGGTGATGTCGCGCCACTGCGGGTCGTCGTAGAAGGCGCGCCCGGGCCGGTAGAGCGTGTTCGCGTAGACCAGCGAGCCGCCGCCCACGCCGGCCCCCGAGAGCACGAGGACGTCGCGCAGGGGGTTCACCCGGAAGATCCCGAAGCAGCGGGCCCACGGGGCCCACAGGTAGTCACGGAACTGCCAGGAGGTCGCGGGGAAGTCGCCGTCGGCGAAGCGGCGGCCCGCCTCGAGCACCCCGACCCGGTACCCCTTCTCGGCCAGGCGCAGGGCGCTCACCGCGCCGCCGAAGCCCGAGCCGACCACCAGGACGTCGTAGTCGGGAGCCACCATGACCCCACCCTCGCGAGCCGTTGGCAGCGTGTCAACGAGACCCCGACAACGCTACCGACCAGTAGCGGGAGGTCGGCGGCACGTTGACACGAGAGCAAAACAGTCCATCATGACTGTTGAGAGCAGTCGGCTCACCACGCGCGCGAAGGGACACCCCACCCGTGACCGAGGCATTCATCTACGACGCGCTCCGCACCCCTCGCGGCCGGGGCAAGGCCAGTGGTTCGCTGCACGCGACCAAGCCCGTCTCGCTGGTCGTCGGACTCATCGACGAGCTGCGCAAGCGGAACCCGGAGCTCGACCCCGACAAGCTCGAGGACGTCGTCCTCGGCTGCGTGTCGCCGATCGGCGACCAGGGCGGCGACATCGCCAAGACCGCGGCCATCGCCGCGGGCCTGCCCGACCACGTCGGCGGCGTCCAGCTCAACCGCTTCTGCGCCTCCGGGCTCGAGGCCGTCAACCAGGCCGGCCAGCGCGTGCGCTCCGGCTTCGAGGACCTGATCGTCGCCGGCGGCGTCGAGTCGATGTCCCGTGTGCCCATGGCCTCCGACGGCGGCGCCTGGGCGATGGACCCGGAGACGAACCTCAAGACCTCGTTCGTCCCCCAGGGCATCGGCGCGGACCTCATCGCGACCCTCGAGGGCTTCGGCCGCGAGGACGTCGACGCCTACGCGCTCGAGTCGCAGACCCGGGCGGCGAAGGCCTGGGCCGACGGCGCCTTCGACCGCTCGATCGTCCCGGTGGTCGACCGCAACGGCCTGACCGTGCTCGACCGCGACGAGCACATGCGCGAGACGACGATGGAGGGCCTGTCCGGCCTCAAGCCGTCGTTCGCCGGCATCGGCGACATGGGCGGCTTCGACGCGGTGGCGCTGCAGAAGTACCACTGGGTCGAGGCCATCAACCACGTGCACCACGGCGGCAACAGCTCCGGGATCGTCGACGGCGCCGCGCTGGTGCTGCTCGGTTCCGAGGAGGCCGGCACGCAGAACGGCCTCACCCCGCGCGCCCGCATCGTCGGCACGGCCGTCTCCGGCGCCGACCCGACGATCATGCTCACCGGCCCGACGCCCGCGTGCGAGAAGGTGCTGGCCAAGGCCGGCATGACGGTCGACGACATCGACCTCCTCGAGATCAACGAGGCGTTCGCCGCCGTGCCCATGAAACTCATGAAGGACCTGGGCTTCCCGCACGAGCGCACCAACGTCGTCGGCGGCGCGATCGCGATGGGGCACCCGTTGGGCGCCACCGGCGCGATGCTCGTCGGGACCATGGTCGACGAGCTCGAGCGCCGCGACCTGCGCCGCGCCCTGGTGACGCTGTGCATCGGCGGCGGCATGGGCGTCGCCACCATCATCGAGCGCGTCTGAGCCACCCCCGGAACGTCACCGACCAGCGAACGAGGAGTCAGTAGCGCAGTGTCCGAGAACATGTTCCGGTGGGAGGCCGACGGGGACGGCATCGTCACGCTGACGATGGACGACCCGACCGCCTCGGCGAACACGATGAGCGCCAAGTGGGGCGAGGACTTCGCCGCCACGCTCGACCGTCTCGAGGCCGAGAAGGACTCGATCACGGGCGTCGTCCTGACCTCCGCGAAGAAGACCTTCTTCGCCGGCGGCAACCTCGACGACCTCGTGAAGTACACGAAGGCCGACGCGCAGAAGGTCTTCGACCAGTCGCAGTCGATCAAGGGCCTGCTGCGGCGCCTGGAGACGCTGGGCAAGCCCGTCGTCTCGGCGATCAACGGCGCGGCGCTGGGCGGCGGTCTCGAGATCGCCCTGGCGACGCACCACCGCATCGCCCTCGACGCGAAGGGCTCGAAGATCGGGCTCCCCGAGGTCACGCTGGGCCTGCTGCCCGGCGGTGGCGGCGTCGTGCGCGTCGTGCGCCTGCTCGGCCTGGCCGACGGCCTCATGAACGTGCTGCTGCAGGGCCAGCAGCGCAACCCGAGGGCCGCGCTCGAGGCCGGGCTGGTGCACGAGGTCGTCGACACCCCCGAGGAGATGATCTCCCGGGCGAAGCAGTGGGTGAAGGACAACCCCGAGGCGATCCAGCCCTGGGACCAGAAGAAGTACAAGATTCCCGGCGGCACGCCGTCGACGCCGTCGTTCGCAGCGAACCTGCCCGCGTTCCCGTCGAACCTGCGCAAGCAGCTCAAGAACGCCCCGATGCCGGCGCCGTACAACATCATGTGCGCTGCGGTCGAGGGCTCGCAGGTCGACATCGACAACGCCGGTCAGATCGAGTCGCGCTACTTCGCCGACCTCGCCTGCGGGCAGGTGTCGACGAACATGACGCGCGCCTTCTTCTTCGACCTGCAGGCCATCAACAAGGGCGCCTCGCGCCCCGACGGCTACGAGAAGCACAACGCCCGCAAGGTCGTCGTGCTCGGCGCCGGGATGATGGGCGCGGGCATCGCGTACTCGTGCGCGATGTCGGGCCTCGAGGTCGTCCTCAAGGACGTCTCGCAGGAGAACGCCGACAAGGGCAAGGCGTACTCGCAGAAGATCCTGGACAAGGCCGTCTCGCGCGGCAAGCAGACCCAGGAGAAGGCCGACGAGGTGCTCGCGCGCATCACGCCGACCGCGGACGCCGCCGACGCCTCGGGCGCCGACCTCGTGATCGAGGCCGTGTTCGAGAGCCCCGACCTCAAGAAGCAGGTCTTCGCCGAGGTCATGCCGTACCTGGCGCCCGACGCGGTGCTGGGCTCGAACACCTCGACGCTGCCGATCACCGACCTCGCGACCGGCGTCGACCGGCCCGAGGACTTCATCGGCCTGCACTTCTTCTCGCCGGTCGACAAGATGCCGCTCCTGGAGATCATCCGCGGCGAGAGGACGAGCGACGCGACGCTGGCCAAGGCCGTCGACATCGCGCTGCAGATCAAGAAGACGCCGATCGTCGTCTCCGACAGCCGCGGGTTCTTCACCAGCCGCGTCATCGGCACGTTCATCAACGAGGCCGTGGCCATGCTCGGCGAGGGCGCCGCGCCGTCGTCGATCGAGCAGGCGGGCTCGCAGGCCGGTTACCCGGCCCCGCCGCTGCAGCTGATGGACGAGCTCACCCTCACGCTGCCGCAGCACATCCGCCAGGAGACCCGCAAGGGTGTCGAGGCGGCCGGCGGCACCTGGGTGGCGCACCCCTCCGAGGCGATCATCGACCGGATGGTCGAGCTCGGCCGCAAGGGGCGCTCCTCGGGCGCCGGGTTCTACGAGTACGACGAGTCGGGCAAGCGCACGCGCCTCTGGCCGGGCCTGGTCGACGAGTTCGGCGCGGCCACGGGCGACCTGCCGTTCGAGGACATGCAGGAGCGCATGCTCTTCGCCGAGGCCCTCGAGACCGTGAAGTGCTTCGACGAGGGTGTCCTGCACACCATCGCCGACGCCAACATCGGCTCGATCATGGGCATCGGCTACCCGGCCTGGACCGGCGGCGTGGCGCAGTACATCGACGGCTACCCGGGCGGCCTGCCCGGCTTCGTCGAGCGCGCCCGCATCCTGGCCAAGGCCTACGGCGACCGCTTCGCGCCGCCGGCCTCGCTGGTCGAGAAGGCGGAGAAGGGCCAGTCGCTGCGCGGGGAGTGACGCTCGGCTGGTCGTGAGGTTTCACGCGAAGGGCACCTTCGGACGCATAGAGCGTCGGGAGGTGCCCTTCGCTCATTCCGGGGTCGCCGGCCCCGATCGGGCGAGGGGCTCCCATCGCCGCTCTATCCGGGTGACGGTGCCCTTCGCGCGGAACCGCAGTTCCGCGCTCGGCGCCCATACCGTCAGTCCTGACTGTCTCGTAGGCTCAGCCCCGCCACGACCGCGGCGAGAGGAGATCAGGCCCCATGGGTGTGCTGGACGGCGTCAAGGTCATCGAGGTGGCCGGGATCGGACCGGGGCCGTTCGCGGCGATGATGCTCGCCGACATGGGCGCCGACGTCCTGCGCGTCGACCGGCCGGCCGGGGGACGCGGGCTCTCGATCGGCAACGCGAGCAAGGACGTGCTGGCGCGCGGGCGCCGCTCGGTGGCGCTGGACCTCAAGTCTCCCGAGGGCCTGGAGGTCCTGCTCGACCTCGTCGAGGGTGCCGACGTGCTGCTCGAGGGCTACCGACCGGGCGTCGCCGAGCGCCTCGGCTTCGGCCCGGACGAGTGCCACGCCCGCAACGAGCGTCTCGTCTACGGCCGGATGACCGGCTGGGGCCAGGACGGGCCGAACGCCGCGCGGGCGGGGCACGACCTGACCTACCTGTCGACGGCCGGCGTCGTCGCGCACATGGAGGGTCCCGACGGCGCCCCGGCGATCCCGATCAACCTCGTCGGCGACTTCGGCGGCGGCGGGATGCTGCTCGTCGTCGGCGTGCTCGGGGCGCTGGTGGAGCGCGCGACGTCGGGGCGCGGACAGGTCGTCGACGCCGCAATCGTCGACGGCGCGGCGCTGCAGATGGCGATGCTCTACGGCATGCGGGCGGGCGGGATGTGGCCCAACCCGCGCGGCCAGAACCTCCTCGACGGCGGCGCGCCGTTCTACGAGCACTACCGCTGCAGCGACGGCGGCTGGGTCGCCGTCGGGGCCATCGAGCCGCAGTTCTACGCCGAGCTGATGACGCACCTCGGGCTCGAGGGCGAGGACATCGCGAGCAACCAGTGGGACATGGCCCGCTGGCCGGAGTTCCACGGGCGGCTCGCGGAGGTGTTCGGCACCCGCACCCGCGACGAGTGGGCCGCCGACCTCGAGCCGACCGACGCCGTCGTCGCCGCCGTGCTCGACATCGACGAGGCGCAGGAGCATCCCCACAACCAGGCCCGCGGGCTGTTCATCGACGCGTTCGGCGTCCGCCAGCCCGCGCCCGCGCCGCGCTTCGACCGCACGCCCAGCGCCACGCCGTCCGCGCCCGCGGCACCGGGGCAGCACTCCGCCGAGGCCCTGGCCGACTGGGGCATCGCTCCGGACCGTGTCGCGAAACTGCAGGAGGCCGGAGTCGTCCACCAGGCCTAGGGTCTGACCTTCGGCCGTGTGCGTGCGTGTCCGCGCTCCGACACGGGTAAGCGCGCACGAGCGCGGAACGCAGAGGAGGGGCCCGTGATCCTGACCCCGGCCGGGGCGTGGCGTGCCCTCGACAACGTGCGCGCCCGTGTGCTCGAGGGGCCGCTCGCGGACCTGCGTCGCATGCCCCGCTCGGCGTTCGACACCGGTCCGGGCGACCCGGGCGCCGGCGGCGTGGGCCGGGCACTCGGCCTCGCGCGCTCCGGATCGGTGAGCACCTACCGCTACGCCGTGCACCCCACCGCGCGGCTGCGGGGCTCCCCGATCCTGCTGGTGTCCCCGCTCGGCGCGTGCGGCGTCGCCTTCGACCTGCGGCGCGGCAACAGCCTGGTCGAGCACCTCGTCGGCGAGGGCCGATCCGTGCACCAGGTCGACGACGAGGACCTCGTCGGGTACGGCGGCGCGATCTCCCCGGGTCCGGCCGACCTCGAGCGGTGGGTCGACGAGATCCTCCCGCACGTCGTGCACACGGTCAGCCGCCACCACGACGGCGCCCCGGTGCACCTGGTCGGCTGGTCGATCGGCGGCCTGCACAGCGTGCTCAGCGCTGCCGGGCACCCCGACCTCCCGCTGGCCTCGGTCACGGCGATCGCGACGCCGTTCGCGCTGGACGAGGTGCCGGCCGTGGTCCGGGCGCAGCCGTTGGCGGTGGCCGCCGGCGGGCCGGTCCTGGCGACGCTGCAGACGCTCCTGGCGATCATGCCGCTGCCCCGGTTGATCAGCGCCCTGGGCCTCGGCTCGCTCGACGAGCTCCTGACCGCGCCGCTGACGATGATCGCGCGGCTCGACGACCGCGACTTCCTCGCGCAGCTCGAGGCGGTCGACGACCTCCGGGCGATCATCGGCGAGCAGGCCCGCTACGTCGGCAGCTACTTCCGCGCGATGCTCGACCCGGCCGACCTCGCCATCGGCCGCGTCCCCGTCGGGCACCGGGTGATCGACCTCGCGGACCTGCAGCGGCCCACGCTGCTCGTCGCCGGGGAGAACGACCGCGTCGTCCCGCCCCGCGCCGTCCGCACCGGCGCGCGCCGTCTCACGGGCGCGCCGACGCGTCTGACGACGGCGCCCGGCGGGCACCTGGGCGTCCTCGCCGGGCGGGCGGCCAAGCACACGACGTGGGCCCGGCTGTGCGCGTTCCTGGACCACCACGACGCCCCGGCCGTCGTCGAGGGTGGCAGCCCCGGGAGCCGACGTGTGCTGCGCCCCGCCCGGTCCGCGCCGCGGCGTGCCGTGGAGCCCATCCGCCCGTCGGTGACCGAGCTCCCGCCGCCGGTGGACGAGGCCGACGTGGCCGGCGACGAGGACCGCGACGACGCGCCCGCGGCCAAGCCGGCGGCCGCCCGGCCGGCACGCAGGTCGTCGCGGCTGCCCGCCCCCAAGCGGGCCTCGCGCTCCACCCGGCGGCGCTAGAGAAAGGCCTGCTGGCGTGGGCGTCGTCTACTGTGACGACGTGGTCTCGTTGCGTGATGCCCGGCGCGATCGGGGGTGGTCGCAGACGACGGCCGTCGCCCGGCTACGGGAGCTCGCGGAGCAGGGCGAGGTCGACGTGGCCAGCGCCGCCAGCCTCAAGACGCAGCTCTCGCGCTGGGAGAACGGCACCGTCCCGGACGAGCCCTACCGGACGCTGCTCGCGGAGCTCTACGAGCGCGAGCTCGGCGAGCTGGGCATCGACGTGACACCCCACTGGGAACGCACCCACGAGATCCCCGACCTGCTCACCGAGATCCGCGACGAGCTGCGCACCCTGAACGAGCTGCTGCGCGAGCGCCGCGACGAGCCGACGGCGCACTAGGGCCGGTTCAGACCTCCGGCGAGCGGCCCGCGAGCTGCAGGCGGGGCGCGTCCGGCGACTCGGAGGTGCGCGCCAGCACGACCCCCAGTGCCGCCACCGAGACCGTGCCGACGGCGGCGACCGCCTCGGCCGTCAGATCGAGGACGTCGGCCAGAGGGCGCAGCGGCGCCAGCAACATGTTCACGTAACCCCTACGGAGTGCGGACGGTGCAGGACCCGAGGAGGTCCACACGACGGTCCGCAGCGGCTCTGCCGGGGACTCTTCGGGACCACCCTCGCGAGTTCGTGGTCCCATCGTGCCAGTCGTTCGGGACGGCGGAACCCGCTGTCGCGGCAATTCACACGTCGGTCATATCGAACTGCGTCGATCGGTCGATCTGGTGCGCCCATCGGACCTGAACTTCCGACCACTGGGAGTGTCGATCTCCGCACGCGCCGTGCCGACGACTCGGGCCTACGGTGACGGGGTGCGCCTTCGCCAGCTCGGTACGAGCGACCTGCAGGTCTCGGAGATCTCCCTCGGTTCGTGGCTGACCTACTCCGGAGGTGTCGAGGCGGACGCGACCGCCGCGTGCACCCGCGCCGCGTTCGACGCCGGCATCACGTTCTTCGACACCGCCAACGTCTACGGGCGCGGCGCCGCCGAGGAGGCCTGGGGCCGGATCCTCGCCGACTACCGGCGCGAGGACTACGTGCTCGCCACCAAGGTCTACTTCCCGATGTCCGACACCGACCGCGGGCTCTCCCCCGCCCAGGTCGCGAAGCAGATCGACGCCTCGCTCACGCGGCTGCGCACCGATCACGTCGACCTCTACCAGTGCCACCGCTTCGACGCGCAGACGCCGATCGAGGACACGATGGAGGCGCTGGCCGAGGTCGTCCGCGCCGGCAAGGCCCGGTACCTGGGCTTCAGCGAGTGGACCCCGGACCAGATCCGCGCGGGCCTCGAGGCGTGCCCGGACGACGTGACGCTGGTGTCCTCGCAGCCCCAGTACTCGATGCTCTGGCGCGCGCCGGAGGCCGAGGTGTTTGGGGTGACCGCGGAGCACGGCATCTCCAACATCGTCTGGTCGCCGATCGCGGAGGGCGTGCTCACCGGCAAGTACCGCCCGGGCGAGCCGGTGCCCGTCGACTCGCGGGCCGCCAGCGACGAGATGAACGGATTCATCAAGCAGAAACTCACCGACCGGACGCTCGAGGCCGTGCAGCGCCTCGTGCCGATCGCCGAGGGCGCCGGGCTCTCGATGCCGGAGATGGCGCTGGCCTGGGTCCTGCGCCGGCCCGAGCTGGCGTCGGCGATCGTCGGGGCGTCGCGTCCCGAGCAGGTGCACGCCAACGCCGCCGCGGCCGGGATCGAGCTCAGCGCCGACACCCTCACCGCCATCGACGACGCCCTCGGCGACGTCCCCGTCACCGGCCAGCGGCTCGCCCCCGGCGCCTCGGCGGAGATCACGAGGCGCTGACGCGCACGTGAGGGGTTTGGGTCGCCCTGGCGACCCGGATCCCTCACGTGGGGCGAAGCCCCCTCACCGCGGCAGGCGTCGCCAGGCCCACCGCGGCAGCAGGCGCAGGGCCGTGAACAGCACGCGCAGGGAGCCCGGCACCCAGACGACGTCGCGACCGCTGGTCAGGGCGTCGGCGGTCGCGTCGGCCACCTGGCCCGGGGTGGACGACAGCGGCGCGGGGTCGATCCCGCTGTCGGCCGTCATCCGCCCGATCACGAAGCCGGGGCGCACGAGCGTGAGGTGCACCCCGCTGCCGTACAGGGCGTCCGCGAGGCCCGAGGCGAAGCCGTCGAGCCCGGCCTTCGCGGAGCCGTAGACGTAGTTGGCGCGCCGCACCCGCACGCCGGCCACAGACGAGAACACGACGATCTCGCCGCGTCCCCGGGCGCGCATGCGCGCGGCGACCTCGGTGAGCACCGCGACCTGCGCGGTGTAGTCGGTGTGCACGACGGCCGCGGCGTGCGCGGCGTCCCGCTCGGCGCGGGCCTGGTCGCCGAGCACGCCGAAGGCCAGCACCACGGTGTCGGGCAGCCCGTGCTCCGCCTCGACGGCGTCGAGCACCGCGGCCTGTGCGCCGAGGTCGTCGGCGTCGAACTCCACGGACGCGACCTCGGCGCCGGCGCTGCGCACCGCGGCGGTCTCGGCGGCCAGGTCGTCCGCGCGCCGCGCGGCGAGCACGACGGTGCCGGCGCGGCCGGAGGCGGCGAGGCGGCAGGCGAGCGCGACCCCGATCTCGCTGCGGCCACCGAGGACGAGCACGACCGGCGCGGGTGACTCAGCGGTCCGATCAGCCATCGCGGCAGCCTAGGCAGCACACCCTCGCCCTGCGGCGCCCGGCCCCGTAGCGTCCGCGAGGACGAGGGAGGGCAGACGCGGTGAGGATGTTGCACGCGATGGTCCCCCCGCACGCCCTCGACGACGTGCGGCGCGCCCTCGAGCGTCACGCCGTGCTCGGGATGACCATCTCCGAGGTGCGCGGCCCCAACTCGGGCGGCCGGCGGGCGCTCCACCGGGGACAGGTCGTCGTCGACGAGTTCGCGCCCTGCCTGCGCATCGAGACGATCCTGCACGACGAGATCGTCGAGCGGGTGCTCGGCGAGGTCGCGGGCGCGGTGCACCCGGACGGCCGTCTGTGGGTCGTCCCGGTGGACCTCGTCACCCGCGTCCGGACCGGCGAGCGCGGCGCCGACGCGGTGTAGCGGGTGTAGCGCGCTATGACCCAGCGCGCCCAACGGACGCGACCGTCCGTCGCATCGGTCGGCCCACTGGGCGGTATCGGGTGTCGTCGGCGTGCGCCCAGCGGCCAGGATCGGCCCACTGATGGACGCCGCCATGGAGCGGGTGCGAGGGTGACTGTGTCGGAGATCCGCGGGCGACATCGCCGCGACGTCGCGTCCCTCGAGCACGCGGCTCTCTTCTACGACGGCGACGAGCAGTTCGTGCGGGGCGTGGTCGGTCACGTCCGCGCCGGCCTCGAGGTCGACGACGCGGTCGTCGTGGCCCTGCCCGACGCCCACCTGTCCCTCGTCCACGATGCGCTGGGCGACGACGCGCAGGCCGTGGTCCTCCAGGACGTGCGACGCCTGGGCCTCAACCCGGCGCGCCTGGTCCCCGCGCTGCAGAAGTTCGTCGACGACCGTCCGGGGCGTCGTGTCCGCGCGGTCGGCGAGGCGCTGTGGCCCGACCGTCCCGCCGACGAGCGCGCCGCCTACCTGCAGCACGACGCGCTGACCAACCTCGCGTTCGCCGACCGTCCGGTCTCCGTGCTCTGCCCGTACGACACGCGCCTCCTCGACGCGGACGGCCTCACCGACGTCCGCGCCGCGCACCCGCTCGTCCTCGAGGACGGGACGCCCGTGGCCAACGCGGGCTTCGGCGACCCCCTGGTGCTCGCCGAGGCCGCCCTCGGCCTGCTGCCCGACGGGCCCGAGGAGAGCGAGACCCTGGTGTTCCGGCCGCCGCACGGCCCACGCGCCGTCCGCCGGGCCGTCGCCGAGCACGCCGCCGACGCGGGGATGACGCCCGACCGCGTCACCGACTTCTGCCTGGCGGTGCACGAGGTCGCCCTCAACACGGTGGTGCACACCAACGGTCCGGGCATCCTCTCGCTCTGGCACACCGACGACCGGATGGTCGCCGAGATCCAGGACTCGGGGTACGTCGACGACCCGCTCGTCGGGCGTCACCCACCCGGCCCGTCGGACGGCCGCGGCTACGGGCTGTACCTCACCCATCACCTCTGCGACCTCGTCCGGCTGCACAGCACGCCCGACGGCGGGACGACGGTCAGGATGACGATGTACCTCGACGGGCCGCACCGCTAGCGTTCGCTCCCCCGATCCCTGGAGCGCGCCGTGGACCGTGCCCACCTGCAGACCGCCGTCGAGGCCGAGCGTCGTGCGCTGGCCGACGTCCTCGACACCCTGACCCCCGAGGAGTGGCGCTCGCCGTCGCTCTGCGCGGGATGGACCGTCCAGGACGTCGTCGCGCACCTGACGCTCACCTCGCGGCTCACGCGCTTCCAGGCGGTCAAGGCCATGGTGGCCGCGCGGGGCGACATCAACCGGATGATCGACAGGTCGGCCCGCGCGCGGGCCGCGGAGTACTCGCCCGGCGAGCTCGCCGCCCAGTACCGGGAGACGATCTCCTCGGCGCAGCGCCCGCTGGGCACCCAGCCCGCGGACCCGCTCGTGGACGTCATGGTCCACGGCCAGGACATCACGCGGCCGCTCGGGCGCACCCTGGCGATGCCGCCCGAGCACGCGGCCCTCGCCCTCCACCACGTGTGCGCGTCGTCGTTCTACGGCGCCAAGAAGCGGCTCGAGGGCCTGCGCCTCGTCCCCACCGACATCGACGCGTCGTTCGGGGACGGCGACCGCGAGGTGCACGGCCCGGCCGGTGAGCTGCTCCTGGTGGCGACGGGCCGCTCCGCCGGGCTGGCGGCCCTCTCCGGCCCCGGGGTGGAGGACGTCGCGGCGCGCGTCGGCTGACCCTCACGCGGGTCCGACGTCGGTAGCGGACCGGACATGTCCGCTCCTCCTGGTCTCCTGCTCCGGACCCGAGGAGGCGCCATGTTGTCCCAGTTCCCGCTCAACCCGGTCCTGCCCGCCCAGGACGGCGAGCGTGCCCGTGCCTTCTACCGGGACGTCCTGGGCCTGACGCTCGTGTCGGGGCCGCACGACGACCCGATGATGTTCACCGCGGCCGAGGGCACACGCGTCCTCGTCACCGAGATCCCGGACCGGGCACCGTCCGACCACGCCGTCGTCGCGTTCCTCGTCGAGGGTCTCGACGAGATCGTCGACGAGCTCCTGCGCCGGGGTGTCACCTTCCACGACCCCGGCGCCGAGCGCGGGTCCTTCGCCGGGCAGGCCGGCCGCGCGGAGGGCGTGATCACGGACTACGGGCCGGTGCGCAGCACGTGGTTCCACGACTCCGAGGGCAACGTCCTGGCGCTCAACGAGATCGTCGACTGATTCCCTATCGGGGATCGGGGTGTCAAGGAGCCTTGCGCGTGGTGGTGGGCCGGCGTGAGGATCCGTGGTGGGGAAGGTCGCCTCGTTTGTCGACGCCGCGTGCGTTTGACCGTTCATGTCCTGCGAGGACTTGCTGAGGGGCCTTCCCCGCCTTCGTCTTGGGGGGCTGGTGCTTGCGGCTGCGGCGGCGGGCGCGGACCTCGGTGGAGACGGTCCACCGCTCGGCGATGATGGTCTTGGCCCGCTCGGGGTTCACCGGGGTGCCGTCGGTGTCGCAGACGACGTAGGGCATCCGGCGGCGCATGACCGTCCAAGCCCGTTCGGCCAGGGCAGCGGCGACCACACAGAGCGCTTTGGTGTGTTCGGCGCCGCGCTCGACGACCTGGGTGTAGTAGATCCTTGCCAGCTGGGGGTCCTGCTTGCGGGCGTGGTCGGCGGCGCGGACCAGGGTGGTGCGCAGCAGCGCCGGGCCGGCCTTGCTCATGGGCTGGCCCTTGCGGTCGGTCTCGCCGGTCTCCGAGGCCCGCGGGGCGAGCCCGGTGAAGGACTTGAAGTGACGGGCCGACGGGAAGCGATCGGCCCGTCCCATGATCGCGGCCAGGGCCGGGCCACCGACGGCGGCCAGGCCGGGCAGGCTGCGGGCCAGCTGGCCGGGATCGGCCCACCGATAGGCCTCCTCGCGCGCCTGGGCGTGACCGGCGAGCTCGGCCTGGGTCGCGCGTAGCAGTCGCACCTCGCTGGCGACCTCGGCGGCCAGATCGGTGAACGGCATGGCCGGGTAGGCCCGGTAGAGCTCGACCGCCTCGGTCGCCGCCGCCCGCCAGGCCGCAGCCCGCTCGGCGCCCTGATGGCCGTGCGAGGCCTTCACGATCACGGCGGTGAGCCGGGCCGGCCCGGCCCGCAGCAACACGCGGGGATCGGCGAAGCGCTCGAGCACGGCCAGATCGGCGACGCCGAGATCGCCGGTCAGCGCAGTGGCCGGCATCAGCTGGCGGGCCAGGTCCTTGATCCGCACCTTGTGCTCGGTGGCGGCCCGGGTCAACCGATCTGTGGCCCGCACCCGCCGGTCCAGCGCTGCGGCCTCGACCCCGGGCAACTCCACCGGCGCCAGCCCCTGTAAGGCGACCAGCGGCAGCCGGGCCAGGGTGTCGGCATCGATGCCGTTGCTCTTGGCGTGCCGGGACAGGAACCGCCGCAGGTCCGCGGCCTTGGCGCTCGAGACCCGGTAGACGGTGTGGCCGCGGCCGGTGAAGAACACCGCCACCGGTAACCACGCCGGTCCGGTCGGCTCGATCACCACCTCCAACCGCGTTCCCGCCTCGGCCCCGGCCAGCGCCGCGGACTCGACCCGAGCGAATTCCTCGACCGTCGGCGCACAACGACGCCGACACACCTGCTGACCCTCGCCGTCGAGCACCCGCACCGTGTGCGCGCTCGCGATCCCCAGATCGATCCCGACCAGCCGTCGACCCACGCTGCCCCACTCCTTCGTCGTCGCTGACATCAGCTCCGACCAGGCCCGGATCGGGCGGCGTGTCTGCTCGGCCACGGTCCCCAAAGGCGGCGTGCGCGTCCTGACGACGGCTCCCACTCATGTGCTGCAACCAGGCCCGACCTCGACCGGCATCGGCCTACTTCCCTCATCCGGGACACCGTGGCCAGGCCAGCGGTGGCAATCAGCCGAACAAGGCCCGAACGGCCCTGAGGTTCCCCCGGTAGCCCGGAGTGCTTCCTACCTGGCCGGGACGGGCTCGGGGTGAGCCCGGCTGGTGTGCCGGGTGTGCTCGTACTCGTCCGGCGAGCGCCAGCCCAGGCGGGCCTGGATGCGCTCGCGGTTGTACCAGCCGTCCACGTAGGCGAACAGGGCGTTCTCGGCCTCTTCCCGGGTCCTCCAGGTTCTGCGGTACACGAGCTCGGTCTTGAGGGTGGAGAAGAAGTTCTCCATCAGCGCGTTGTCGTAGGAATCGCCGACCGACCCCATCGACGCGAGAATCCCGTGATCTTCTAGCCGAGCCGAGAATCGGAATGACGTGTAGTTCGAGCCGCGGTCGGAATGATGCCTAAGCTGGCCGTCGCGCACCTCGCGGGACCAGACCGCGTATTCGAGAGCGCCGAGGACGAGTTCGGTGTCGCACCGGTCGGAGGTCTTCCACCCGACGATGCGGTTGGAGAACACGTCGCGGACCGCAGCGAGCCAGAACACGCCCTCGGCGCAGGGGATGCGGGTCGCGTCGGCGACCCAGAGCCGGTCCGGGGCCGAGGCGGTGAAGTCCCGATCGACCAGGTCGGGCGCCGGGGCGGCCCGCGGGTCCTGGCGGGTTGAAGGCTTCCGCCAGCGCTTGCGCAGGTAGGCGCCCTGCAGCCCCGCGCTACGCATCAGCCGCTCGACCCGCTTGCGCGAGACCTGCCGGCCGCGGCGGCGCAGAGTGGCGTGCACCCGCGGGGCGCCGTAGGTCTGGCCCGACCGGTCGTGCACCTCGCGGATCTCGGCGAGGACCTCGACATCCTCGCGACGGCGCGGTGAGGGGTCACGGTCCTGGGCGAGCCAGCCATAGAAGGTCGAGGGCGCCACCCCGAGCTGAGACAGAATCGGCTCGACGCCGAAGTCATCTTTTCGGGCGGCGACGAACGCTATGACCGTTTCCTTGTCGGGTCGATCTCCTGGGCGAAAAAAGCGCTCGCCGCCTTGAGGATTTCGTTGGCTCGGCGCAGCTCGGCGACTTCCTTGCGCAGGCGGCGCAGCTCCTCGGCCTCGGCGGTCGTGGGGCGGTCGTCGCGCTCGCCGTTGTCGGCCTCGGCCTGGCGCACCCAGTTGCGCAGCGCCTCGTGGTGCACCCCCAGCTGCTCACCGAGCTGGCGGAAGGTCGGTCGCGGGGTGGACGACCGGTAGAGCCGCACAGCCCGCTCGCGCAGCTCGTCGGGGTACTTCTTCGGTGCTGCCATCGGAGACTCCCTTCACGGCCCACGGCCATGATCGTCGGTCTCCGGGCTACCGGGGGAACCTCACCCTCAGATCGCCCGCCCTCAGAGGCACCTCATCGCCACCCACCGGACCAGCCGGGATGCGCATGCAACCCTGCAAGCCCGAGCTGATCAACGCCCGGAGCGCTTTACATGAGGTCTCTTGCCCCGCGGAGAGGCTGAGCGCGTGACAGGTCGACTCATGGGGTTCCTCGGGATGTCCGACCTCGACGCCGGGCAGAGGTTCTACGAGTGACGTCCTCGGACTCCGCAGGGCGAGCGCCCGTTCACCCTGGGCGGCGTCTGGACGGCGCTGGGCGGCGCGAAGATCGCGTGGTCCCGGGACCCGGACGGCAACAACCTCTCGCCGGCCGAGCTCACGGCATGGGGATGGAGAAAGCCCCTGACCGTTCGTGCTGGTCAGGGGCTCGGTGGCGGGTGAAGGATTCGAACCTTCGAAGCTTTCGCGACGGATTTACAGTCCGCTCCCATTGGCCGCTCGGGCAACCCGCCAGGGTGTGCCACCCCGCAGGATGACGTCGGCAAGAATACAGATGCCGGCTCGCCGTCGATGCAGGCGGCCCCCCGGTGCGCACGCCCGGCCGACACGTCAGGGAGGACGACGATGGCCAACCCCTCGTTCGACGTCGTGAGCAAGGTCGACCGCCAGGAGGTCGACAACGCGCTCAACCAGGCGAGCAAGGAGCTCTCACAGCGGTTCGACTTCCGCGGCACCGGTGCCGACGTCTCCTGGGCCGGCGAGGAGGCGATCACCGTCAGCGCCGAGACCGAGGAGCGCTGCAACGCGGCGATCGACGTCTTCAAGGAGAAGCTGATCAAGCGCGGCATCTCGCTGAAGGCCTTCGACATCGGTGAGCCCGGGCTCTCGGGCAAGGCCTACAAGGTCACCGGAACCCTGGTGCAGGGCATAAGCAAGGACAAGGGCAAGGAGATCTCGAAGGCCATCCGCGACGAGGGCCCCAAGGGCATCCAGGCCCAGATGCAGGACGACCAGCTCCGGGTGACGGGCAAGAAGAAGGACGACCTCCAGGCCGTCATCTCCCTGCTCAAGGAGCGCGACTTCGAGATCGCGCTGCAGTTCACCAACTACCGCTGACGCCCGCGCCGGGCCGTCACGCCCGACGGTGGCGACCGCCGGCCAGGGCGTGGCGGGCACCGACCGCACCGGCGACGGCCGCGGAGCCGAGCAGGCCGTAGGTCAGGAGATCCGGGACGCCCGCGGGGGCGCTGCCGTCGCCGGCCTCCACGCCGCCGACGGGGTAGGCCGGCGTGCTGTCGTGGTCGTCGGAGGCGCTGTCGTCCTCGGTCACCGCCGCGGGCACGGTCTCCACCTCGTCCGCGTAGCCGAACGACTCGCAGGCGATGCCGTCGTCGTCGGCGTCGAGCCGCTCGGGGTCGCTGGGGTCGTCGTCCAGGACGGCCTGGGCCTCGGTCTGCGAGTCGAAGTCGGCGCAGTCGCGGTCGCGGGTGCTGGTCGAGCTCTCGTGGGACGTCTCCTCGGCGCTCCGGGTGTGTCCGGTCGAGGAGTGGCGCGTGGACGGGGCCGGCTCGACCGGCGCGTCGTCGTCCTCCAGGGAAACATCGGTGATCGCCTCACGAGAGGGCAGGCTCTCGCACGCCCGCCCGTCGTCATCCTTCCCGTCCAGCTTGTTCGGGTCGGTGGTGTCCTCGTCGTACACCGCCTGCGCGTCCTCCTGGTACCGGAAGTCGTCGCAGTTCTTCACGTCCGCTCCGGCCGCGAGCGCCGCGCCCGCACCGGGGCCGACGGCCGCCAGCAGCGTCAGCCCGCCGAGGGCGGCGACGTGGAAGCGACGGGACCGGCGAGCGGCGCGGTGAGCAGGCACGATGATTCCCCCGAGTGATGATATGGCTGAGTGATGTGGCTCGAGTGCGACCGCACTCACTGCCACTGTCGCCGGGGGCCTCGAGGACGTTAGGGGATTTCCCGGGAACCACTCGTCAGGGTCGTTGCGGGCCGTCGCAGGCAACCGACACGACTCCCGCACGTCGGGCGGTGGCGGCGTGGAGAGGGAGGACGGGATGGGCGAACGCGTGGTCGTCGTCGGTGGGGGCTTCGCCGGCGCGAGCGTGGCGCGGCGGCTGGAGAAGGTCGCGCCGGCCGCCGACATCCGCCTCGTCTGCCCCGACGACTACATGCTCTACCTCCCGCTGCTGCCCCAGGTGGCGGCCGGCGTGCTGCCGCCACGGGCCGCGGTGGTGTCGCTGTCGCGGCGGCTGAGGCGCGCGATGTTGCTGCCCGGACGGGCGACGGGCGTCGACCTCGACGCGCGCCGGGTGCTCGTCCACAGCATCACCGGCCGCGACCACGTGCTCGCCTACGACCGGCTCGTGCTCGCGCCGGGCAGCGTCACGAAGGTCATGGCGATCCCGGGGCTGCGGGAGTACGGGCGGGGGTGCAAGACCCTGGCCGAGGCCACGTTCCTGCGCGACCACGTCCTGACCCAGCTCGAGGTCGCCAACGCCTCCACCGACCCCGACGAGCGCGCGCGGCGCTGCCGCTTCGTCGTCGTGGGCGGGGGCTACGCCGGGGTCGAGACCGCGGCGAACATGCAGCTGATGACCACCGCCCTCGCACGGCGGTTCCCCCGGCTCGACCCGTCGCTCATGCAGTGGCATGTCGTGCAGCACCACGACGGGCTCCTGCCCGGCATGGGCAACCGTCTCGGCGACGACACCCGTCGGGTGCTCGAGGCGCGCGGGGTCCACGTCGATCTCGTCACGAGCCTGACCGCCGCCGACGACGAGTGCGTGACGCTCTCCGACGGACGCCGTCTCGCCACCTCGACCCTCATCTGGACCGCCGGCGTCGCGCCCAGCCCGCTCGTGGGGCACCTCGACGCCGCGATCGAGCACGGCCGGCTGGTCGTCGGGGCCGACCTCGCGGTGCCCGGGCGCCCGGAGGTGTTCGCGCTCGGCGACGCCGCGGCCGTCCCCGACCTCGCCACCGGCGGCGGCGCGACCTGCCCGCCCACCGCGCAGCACGCCACCCGGCAGGCACCGGTGGCCGCCGACAACGTCGCGGCGAGCCTCGCCGGACGACCGACCCGCGACTACCGTCACCGCGACCTCGGGCTCGTCGTCGACCTCGGCGGCAGCGACGCCGTCGCCAAGCCCCTGGGGTTCGACCTCGCCGGCCTGCCGGCCGCGGCGGTGACCAGCGCGTACCACCTCTGGGCGCTCCGGTCGCCCGCCGCCGTCGCCCGTGTCGCCACGAGCTGGGCGCTGCGGGCGGTGGAGGGTCAGAACCCCGTGCGGCTCGGCTTCCTCACCGGCCGCAGCGGGCGCCTCGGGGAGTTCGAGCACACCGACGACTACCTCGACGCGGCCCAGGTGCGTGCCGCGATCGCCGCCGTCCCGGGCTGAGCCAGGTCGCTCCGGGCGCCCGCGACGAGGGGCTCGACGTCGAGGCCCAGCGCGCGCAGGAGCCGCGGCGCGTCCTCGGCGTCGTCCGCGAGGACACCGAGCAGGAGGTGCCGCACGTCCACCGCCGGCTCGGCGGCCTCGTCGGCCAGCCGGAGCGCCGTGGCGAGGGCGAACACGGCACCGGGGCGCCACGGCCGGTTCCCGGGATCGCGGTAGCCGACGCCGGAGGCCGCCAGCCACGCACGGGCCCGGTCGAGGTCGAGGCCGTCGAGCAGTCCGCCGCCGTGGTCGCGCTCGTCGCGCGCGAGGGCGAGCAGGAGGTGCGCGGTGCCGAGACGGGTGTCGCCGCAGCGGGCCGCCTCCTGCTCGGCACGGACGAAGACGCGGGTGGCCCGGGCGGTCTGGCGTGAGCTGAGGTCCATGGACCCACCGTGGCGGCGGCGTCGGCGGTGCGCCTCGGGGTCGGCCCCCGATCGACGTCGGGGTTCCTCACCACTCCTTGGCGTAGTAGTAGCTCGGTTCCGTCGCCCCGGGTTCGATGGAGTCGTAGCCGTGGGCGGCGTAGAAGCGCCGGGCGTCGGTGTCCTCGCCGTCGACGTTGACCTCGACGATCCGGCCGCCGCGGTCCGCGGCGAGCGCCTCGACGGCCTCGATCAGCGCGTGCCCGATCCGCCGGCCGCGGAGGTCGGGGCGCACGTAGAGCTCGTCGAGCAGGGCCACCGGCGCGTCGAACCAGACGTTGGGCCGGAACGACACGACGGCGAACCCGTCGGGCGGGTCGCCGTGGAGCAGGGCGACGAGGTCGTCGCCCGCCAGGAGCGTCCGCAGCCGCCCGGCCAGGACGTCGGCGCCGGGAGTCGGGGTGTCGAACTCCGTGTTGAAGTCGTGGAGCAGCGCCCCGACCGTCGCGGCGTCGGCGACCCCGGCCCGCCGGACGTCAGCCACCGGAGCCGTAGCGACGCGTGATGACCTCGAGGTGGTGGCCCGCGGGGTCGTCGAAGTAGAGGCCGCGGCCGCCGTCGTTCGTGTTGAACTGCCCGGGCCAGCGCTGGTGCGGGTCGGCCCAGTAGGTGATGCCGCGGTGCTCCAGCCGGGCGTGGATCACGTCGAAGTCGTCCTCGCCGACGCGGAACGCGACGTGCTGGCCGGGGAAGTCGATCGGCGGGGCGGCGTAGTCGATCGTGAACGTCTCGTCGACGTCGACGGCGAGGAACGGGCCCGCCTCGTAGGGATCGGGCAGCCCGAGGATGTCGGCGAGGAACTGGGCGGACTCGCGGGCGTCGTGCGCGGCGAGCGCGAGGTGGTCGATACGAACAGCCATGGGGTGTGGACTCCAGGGCTCCGGCGCCTCCATCCGCCGGTCTGACACCGGCCCGGACGCGACGCTGACGACGATCTCAGCGCTGATCCCTGCGACGCGTCAAGAGCCCGGCGAGCGGGTGGAGTTGCTGACGTTGACCGTCAGCGTGGCCCCCAGGCTGACACGCCCCGCGTGTCGTCCCGGCGACGATGTGGAGATCCTGGCGTTCAGTGCCAGCGAGGCCGCAGGGTCTGCACGGCTCAGGGGCGGGCCAACGCCTCGAGGCGGGCGATGCGGTCGTCGAGGGGCGGGTGGGTGGAGAACATCCGCGAGAGGCCCTCGCCCGGGCGGAACGGGTTGGCGATCATCAGGTGCGACTGGCTGACCAGCTGCGGGTCCGGCGGCAGCGGGGCGACGGCGGTGCCGTACTGCAGTTTGCGCAGCGCCGAGGCCAGGGCCAGCGGGTCGTGGGTGAGCGACGCGCCGCTGGCGTCGGCCTGGTACTCGCGAGACCGGCTGATCGACATCTGCACGATCGCCGCCGCGAAGGGCCCGATGATCGCGACGGCCAGCGTCGCGAGGAGGTTGCGGTTGCCGCCGAAGAGCTGGGCGGCGAGCACGAGGTAGGTCACGACGCTCGACAGCGCGCCCGCCACCGACGAGATGAGGATGTCGCGGTTGTAGACGTGCGAGAGCTCGTGCCCGAGGACACCGCGCAACTCGCGCTCGTCGAGCAGCGTGAGGATGCCGGTGGTCGCGCACACCGCCGCGTGGCGAGGGCTGCGCCCGGTGGCGAACGCGTTGGGCGCCTCGGTGGGGCTCACGTAGAGGCGGGGCATCGGCTGGTGCGCGTCCGTCGCGAGCTCGCGCACGATGCGGTACATCGCGGGCTGCTCGGCCTCGCTCACCGGCCGCGCGTGCATCGCGCGCAGCGCCAGCCGGTCGGAGAAGAAGTACGAGTAGCCGTTGACGCCCAGGGCGACGACGAGCGCGACCAGGAGGCCCGTGCGCCCGAACAACGAGCCGATGACCAGCACGATCGCACTGAGCACGCCCAGCAGCAGCGCGGTCTTCAGTCCGTTGCGCACCCTGCTCCTCCTCGCCCGTGTTCCACTCGGGACAACGTCGCGGCGAGGACCCCCGTTCCCGCGCGCGCTCACCGCGCGGCGCGTGCCGCCTCGATCACCTCGCGGCTCGCGCCGAGGGCCTCGAGGTCCTCGGGGCGGCTGTGGCGCAGGAAGTGCTCGGCGCCGACCTTCACGAACAGCGCCCGCGCCGTGCCGGCCACCTCGCCGTCCAGCTCTCCCAGGTACGCGACGCCCGAGGTGTAGACCTTGCGCCCCGCGACCGCGTCGACCCGGCTGCGCAGCCACAGCGTCGTCCCGACCGGCACCGGGCGGCGGAAGTCGGTCTCCATCCGCGCCGTGACGGCGGCGCGCGTGACCTGCGTGTGCGCCGTGCCGAGGGCATCGTCGAACGCGGTCATCAGCAGGCCGCCGTGCAGCAGCCCCGGCCCGCCCTGGTGCTCGTCGAGGACGTCGAAGCGGCTGCGCACCGACACGCCGTCGTCCTCGACCCACGACGCGATCCGCAGGCTGCCCGGCACGTCCGCGCATCCGCGGCACCTGGAGTGGTGCTCACGGGTGCGCTCGCCGGGAGCGGGCGCCTTGGGGCGCCGCTGGGGCGCCTCGGCGTCCGCGGGCGGTTCGATGGAGATCGGCACGCGCCGCACGTTACCGACGCGGACGACTCCGGGGCCGCGAGCCGCGTCACGCAGGAGCATGCTGGCCGTCATGGCCGATCCGGATGTCCGCATCGAGCGCCTCGACGGCGCAGGTGGCAAGACAGCGCTCCTCACCGTGTCCGACCCGAAGCGCCGCAACGCCATGACGGGCGCGCTCTCCGAGCGGCTCGTCGCCGTACTCGAGGAGGTCGGGGCCGACGAGCGGGTCGGCGCCGTGGTGATCACCGGGGACGACGACCCCAAGCCCGCCTTCTGCGCCGGCGGCGACCTCGACGAGCTGGCCGCGGCCGGCGAGGCGGGCCCCGACGCGCTGCAGCACATCTACGCCGGCTTCCTCGCGCTCGCGGAGTGCCCGCTGCCGACGTTCGCGGCCGTCGACGGGCCCGCGGTCGGCGCCGGACTGAACCTCGCCCTCGCCGCCGACGTGCGCATCGCGGGCGAGACCGCCCGCTTCGAGCCCGGCTTCCTGCGCCTCGGCGTGCACCCCGGTGGCGGCATGACGTGGATGGCGCAGCGGATCGTCGGGCCGCAGGTGACGACGGCGATGCTGCTCGGCGGCGAGGGCCTCGACGCCGCGCGGGCCGCCGAGCTCGGCCTGGTGCTGCGCGTGGCGACCGGCGAGGGCAGCGACGGGCGCTCGGCGGCCGTCACCGACGCCCTGCGCATGGCCGCGACCGCGGCGGCGGCGCCCCGCGAGCTCGTCGTCGCCACGAAGGCGAGCATCCGTGCGACGCGACAGCTGGACCGGCACCGCGACGCCGTCGCCGTCGAGGTGGGGCCGCAGCTGGAGTCGCTGCGCTCGGACGGCTTCCGCGAGGGCCTCGCCCGGGTGCGGCAGGCGACCGGCAAGAGATGACCCGTGCCACCAGGGCGAACAGCCCTGGTGCGTGACGTGCCTGTTTCGGTCCAGCGTGTGACCCACGACCAGCCGCCGGTGATCGCACCGAAGGTGAGGTTAGCCTGGGTGGTCCGCTCTTCTTCAGAGGACGAATCGATGAGGACGCGAAGGGACGCGATCGCTCGATGAGCACTGACACCGACGTCGGGCCGGCCGGGCGGGAGGTGCGCCAGACCCATCGGGTCGTCATCCGCTTCGCGGGCGACTCCGGTGACGGCATGCAGCTCACCGGCGACCGGTTCACCTCGGAGGCCGCGGCGTTCGGGAACGACCTGGCGACGCTGCCCAACTTCCCCGCCGAGATCCGGGCCCCTGCCGGCACGCTGCCCGGGGTGTCGAGCTTCCAGCTCCACTTCGCCGACTACGACATCCTCACCCCCGGCGACCGCCCCGACGTGCTCGTGGCGATGAACCCGGCGGCGCTCAAGGCGAACATCGAGGACCTGCCGCACGGCGGGATGCTCATCGTCAACACCGACGAGTTCACCAAGCGCAACCTCGCGAAGGTCGGCTACGAGTCGAACCCCCTCGAGGACGACTCGCTGGAGCCCTACACCACGCACGAGGTCGCGATGGCGACGCTGACGCGCGGTGCGCTCGAGCCGACCGGCATGAGCAAGAAGGACGCCGAGCGTGCGAAGAACATGTTCGCGCTCGGGCTGCTGTCCTGGATGTACCACCGCGGCACGGACGCCACCGAGCAGTTCCTGCGCGAGAAGTTCGCCAAGAAGCCCGACCTCGCCGAGGCCAACATCCTCGCGTTCCGGGCCGGCTGGAACTACGGCGAGACCACCGAGAGCTTCGCGGTCACCTTCGAGGTCGCCCCGGCGCGCCTCGCGGAGGGCACCTACCGCCAGATCACCGGGAACCTCGCGCTGGCCTACGGCGTCGTCGCCGCCGGTCTGCAGGCGAAGCTGCCGGTGTTCCTGGGCACCTACCCGATCACGCCGGCCTCCGACGTCCTGCACGAGCTCTCCAAGCACAAGGGCATGGGCGTCACGACGTTCCAGGCCGAGGACGAGATCGCCGGCATCGGCGCCGCGCTCGGCGCGTCGTTCGGCGGCTCGCTGGGCGTCACGTCGACGTCCGGGCCGGGCGTGGCGCTCAAGTCCGAGACGATCGGCCTGGCGGTGGCGCTCGAGCTGCCGCTGCTGATCCTCGACGTGCAGCGCGGCGGCCCGTCGACCGGTCTGCCCACGAAGACCGAGCAGGCCGACCTGCTGCAGGCCATGTACGGGCGCAACGGCGAGGCCCCGGTGCCGATCATCGCGCCGCAGTCCCCCGCGGACTGCTTCGACGCCGCCCTCGACGCGGTGCGGATGGCGCTGACCTACCGCACGCCGGTCTTCCTGCTCTCCGACGGCTCGATCGCCAACGGCTCCGAGCCGTGGCGCGTGCCCGACGTCGAGTCGTTGCCCGACCTGTCGACCACGTTCGCCACCGAGCCCAACGCGCCCGACGGGTCCGGAGAGTTCTGGCCCTACCTGCGCGACCCCGACACCCTCGCCCGCCCCTGGGCGATCCCGGGCACCGCGGGGCTCGAGCACCGCATCGGCGGCCTGGAGAAGGCCGACGGGCGGGGCACGATCTCCTACGACCCGGACAACCACGACCGCATGGTCCGGCTGCGCCAGGCGAAGATCGACGGCATCCCGGTGCCGGACCTCACCGTCCACGACCCCGACGGCGACGCCGAGGTCCTGGTCATCGGCTGGGGCTCGTCGTACGGCCCGATCGGCGCGGCCTGCCGCCGCGTGCGGGCCGCGGGCATGTCGGTGGCCCAGGCGCACCTGCGCCACCTCAACCCCATGCCCCGCAACCTCGGCGACGTGCTGCGCTCGTACCGCCGTGTCGTGGTGCCGGAGATGAACCTCGGCCAGCTCTCGATGCTGCTGCGCGCGAAGTTCCTCGTGGACGCGCACTCGTACACGAAGGTCGCCGGCCTGCCGTTCCAGGCCGAGGAGCTCGCCGGTGTGCTCACCGACGCCGTGAAGGGAGACCTGCCCGCATGACCGGCCCAGGAACTTCTCTGGCACAGGATCTGCCGATGCCGCTCGGTGGTCTGGACCTCGTCCCGACCACCGACGACACCCAGAAGGCCAAGGACTACACCTCCGACCAGGAGGTGCGCTGGTGCCCGGGCTGCGGCGACTACGCCGTGCTCGCCTCGGTGCGCGGCTTCCTGCCCGAGCTCGGGCTCAAGCGCGAGAACATCGTGTTCGTCTCGGGTATTGGCTGCTCGTCGCGCTTCCCGTACTACCTCGACACCTACGGCATGCACTCGATCCACGGGCGCGCGCCGACGATCGCGACGGGCCTGGCCGTCACGCGCCCGGACCTCTCGGTCTGGGTCGTCACGGGCGACGGCGACGCGCTGTCGATCGGGGGCAACCACCTGATCCACGCGCTGCGCCGCAACATGAACATCACGATCCTGCTGTTCAACAACAGGATCTACGGGCTGACCAAGGGCCAGTACTCGCCGACCTCCGAGGTCGGCAAGGTCACCAAGTCCACGCCGATGGGCTCGGTCGACGCGCCGTTCAACCCGGTGTCGCTGGCGCTCGGCGCCGAGGCGACGTTCGTCGGGCGGGCGCTGGACTCCGACCGCAAGGGCCTCACCGAGGTGCTGCGCCAGGCCGCCGCCCACCGCGGCGCGTCGCTGGTCGAGATCTTCCAGGACTGCCCGATCTTCAACGACGGCTCGTTCGACGTCCTGCGCAAGGGCGACGACGTGGCCGAGCGGCTGATCAAGCTGGTCGACGGCGAGCCGATCCTCTTCGGCAACGACGGCGAGTACGGCGTGGTCCGGTCCGACACCGGCGGGCTCGAGGTGGCGAAGGTCGGCGGACCTGACGGGGTCGGCGAGGACGCGGTCGTGATCCACCGCGCCGGCGAGGAGGACCCGACGCAGTCCTTCGCGCTCTCGCGGCTCTCCGACCAGGACCTCACGCACACCGTCACCGGCATCTTCCGCAAGGTCGACCGCCCGACCTACGACGACGGCGCCCGCGCCCAGGTCGAGGCCGCGACGGAGCAGGCCGAGCAGCGGGGCGACAACCTCGAGGCCCTCCTGCGCGGCAAGGACACCTGGGCGGTCATGCCGGAGCCCGAGAACGAGCAGTAGCTTGGCTTCGCCTCGTGGGTGCTCGTCCGTGCCACGGCCCGGACGAGCACCCACAGGATGACGCCCCCGGTGAGCCGCTCGGCCACCGACGAGCCCGAGACGGACACCGCGGCCGGCGCAGGACGCGGCTATGCCGCCGCGGTCGGCGCGTACGTGCTGTGGGGCCTCTCGCCCGCCTTCTGGCCGCTGCTCGCGCCGGCCGACGCGGTGGAGTCCGTCGCCCACCGCGTGGCGTGGACGTTCCTCGGCATGCTCCTGGTGATCACCGTCGCCCGGCGCTGGGTGGACCTGCGCGGGCTGTCCTGGCGCACCTGGGCCCTGATCACCGCGGGCTCGGTGCTGATCGCCGTCAACTGGGGCACCTACATCTGGTCGACGACGCACGGCCACGTCGTCGACGCCGCCCTGGGCTACTACGGCACGCCGTTGGTGTCGGTCCTGCTCGCGGTCGTCGTGCTGCGCGAGCGGCTGCGCCCCGTGCAGTGGCTCGCCATCGGGCTCGCCACGGCGGCCGTCGTGGTCCTGACCGTCGGCACCGGCCAGCTGCCGTGGATCACCCTGACACTCGCTGTCAGCTTCGGGCTGTACGGGCTGGTCAAGAAGCGGGTCCCGCTCGAGCCGATCCCGGGGCTGACCGCCGAGGGCTTCCTGCTCGGCCCGCTCGCGATCGTCTTCCTCGTCGGGCTCCAGATCACCGGCGCCGGCACGTTCACCGGGTTCGGCGCGGGCCACGCGCTGCTGCTCGTCGCCGCCGGGCCGGTCACGGCGATCCCGCTGCTGCTCTTCGCCGCCGGTGCCCGCCGCCTGCCCCTGGCCACCCTGGGCGTGCTGCAGTACATCAACCCGACCCTGCAGTTCCTGTGGGGCGTGGTCGTCGCCGGCGAGCCCATGCCGGTATCGCGGTGGGTCGGCGTCGGCCTCGTCTGGGCCGCCCTGGCCCTCTTCACCGCCGATGCGCTCCGCGCACGTGAGTGACATGGGTCGTCAGGACGACCCATATCACTCACGTGGGCCGGAGGCCCATCAGCCGGTGCGGGCGACGGTGTAGTCGAGGAGCGCGGCGAGGGCGCGGCGGGCGGGGCCGTCCGGGAGGGCGGCGAGCTCGGCGCGGGCGGCGTCGGCGCGGGCGTCGAGGGCCGCGCGGGCCTCGTGCAGCCCCGCCGAGCCGCGCAGCAGCTCCAGGGCCTCGTCCACCTCGTCGTCGGCCAGCTCCCGGCTCCCGACGCCCAGGGCCCGCAGGCGCGCCACCTCGGGACCGTCCCCGGCCAGCGTGTAGAGCACCGGCAGCGTCGCGACGCCCTCGCGCAGGTCGGTGCCCGGGGTCTTGCCCGAGTCCCCGGACGGCGAGGCGATGTCGATGATGTCGTCGGAGACCTGGAAGACCGTCCCGATGATCTCCCCGAAGCGCCGCATGGCCGTGACGTGCTCGTCCGGGGCGCCCGCGAACATCGCCCCGAAGCGGCCCGAGGTGGCGATCAGCGAGCCGGTCTTCTCGGCCACGACCGCCAGGTAGTGCTCGACGGCGTCCTCGCCCTCGCGGGGCCCGCGGGTCTCGCGCATCTGGCCGGTGACGAGCTCGGCGAACGTCTCGGCGATGATCCGCACGGCGTCCGGCCCGAGCTGGGAGACCAGCCGCGAGGCGTGGGCGAACAGGTAGTCGCCGGTGAGGATCGCGACGGTGTTGTCCCACCGGGCGTTGGCGCTCTCGGCGCCGCGGCGCATCGTGGCCTCGTCCATGACGTCGTCGTGGTAGAGCGTCGCCAGGTGCACGAGCTCCACCGACGTCGCGGCCACCACGACGTCCTCGGAGGTGCCGCCGGCCAGCTGGGCGGCGAGCAGCGTCAGCAGGGGCCGGAAGCGCTTGCCGCCGGCCTCGATGAGGTGCAGTGACGTGTCGGTGACGAAGCGGTAGTCGCTGTGCACCTCGCGGCGCAGCAGCTCCTCGACCCGGTCGAGGCCGTCGCTGGTCGCGGCCGCGAGATCGGGATCCCCGATCGGCAGGCCGGCGACCTGGGTGAGTTGGGGGCCGGTCACGCGTCAGCCCAGGAAGGACAGGCCGTCGGCCCATCCGAGGACGGCGGTCGGCACGATGCCGAGCAGGAGGGTCACCACGACCCCCAGTGTGATCGCCACCGTCGTGAACGGGCCAGGCACGCTGACGGTCGGGCCGTCGGCGGCCGGCTCGGAGAAGTACATCAGCACGATCAGCCGCAGGTAGAAGAACGCGGCCACCGCGCTGACCACCAGGGCCACGATGACCAGCGGCGCCATGCCGTCGGCGAGGGCCGCGGCGAACACCGCGAACTTGGCCGTGAAGCCACTGGTCAGCGGGATCCCGGCCAGGGCCAGCATGAGGAAGGTCACCGACGCGGCGACCACCGGCGCGCGCTTCCCGAGGCCCGCCCACGCCGACAGGTGCGTCGCCTCGCCGTCGGGGCCGCGCACCAGCGACACCAGCCCGAACAGGGCGACGGTCGTGAAGCCGTAGGCGAGCAGGTAGAACAGCGTCGCCGAGAGGCCCTGCGGGGTGATCGCCATGGCGCCCAGCAGCAGGAAGCCGGCGTGCGCCACCGACGAGTAGGCGATCATGCGCTTGACGTCGGTCTGGGTCAGCCCGAGCACCGCGCCGATCACCATCGAGGCGATCGCGACGACCCACAGCACCCCGCGCCACTCCCACACCGTGGAGCCGAACGCGACGGTGAACACCCGCAGGATCGCGCCGAACGCGGCGACCTTCGTGCAGGCGGCCATGAACGCGGTCACCGAGGTCGGCGCGCCCTGGTAGACGTCGGGCGTCCACGTGTGGAACGGGCCCACCGAGGCCTTGAAGAGCAGCCCGACCACCAGCAGGGCGAGCCCGCCGAACAGCAGCGAATCGGGGCGCAGCGAGCCCGCGGCGGCCAGCGAGATGTCGGAGAGCTTCACCGAGTCCGCGTAGCCGTAGAGCAGCGCGAGCCCGTAGAGGAAGAACGCGGACGAGAACGCGCCGAGCAGGAAGTACTTGACCGCCGACTCCTGGCTCATCAGCCGCCGGCGCCGCGCCAGCCCGCAGAGCAGGTAGAGCGGCAGGCTCAGCACCTCGAGCGCGACGAACATCGTCAGCAGGTCGTCGGCGGCGCAGAAGACGAGCATGCCGCCGAGCGCGAAGAGCACGAGGGCGTAGATCTCGCTCTGGCTCTCGACGGGGGCCTGCGCACGACCCGGCCCACGACCCGACCGCCCGGTGCGACCGCCGCCGCCCGAGGACCGCGCCGACGACGACCCGCCCGCGCGGGCGCCGACGGCGACCCGCTGCTCGGCGGCCTCGGCCTCCCCGAGCGCCACCGGGTCGGCGAGGAACGCCCCGCCGGGCTCCACGGAGCGGTCGGCGAGCAGCAGCACACTGGGCACCGCGAGGGCCAGCAGCGTGCCCCAGAGGAACAGCGCGGGCCCGTCGACGGCCAGCGCGCCGGCGAGCGTCGACACCGGCGCCGCGCCGGACGTCGCGCGCACGATCACGGCGACGAGCGCCGCGGCCACCACGGTGAGCGTCAGGCCGAGCTGGGCGCGCCCACGCACCCGCAGCGGCAGCAGCGCCTCGAGCAGCACCGACACGCACGCGCCGCCGAGCACGATCAGCACCGGCGCGAGCGCGCCGTAGTCGACCGACGGGAAGGCCTGCCCGGTCATCGCGCCACTCCGTTCGGGGTCACCGGGTCGGCGACGCCGACCTCGGCCATGGTCGCCGACACCGCCGGCTCGAGGACCTCGAGGACCGGACCGGGGAAGAAGCCGAGCACGAGGATCAGGGCGACGAGCGGGGTCAGCACCGCGACCTCGCCGCGGGTCAGGTCTCCGAAGCGCGCGGTGAGGTTGCGCGCCGAGGGGTCGTCGGCGTCCCCATCGGGAGACGAGGAAGCCATGACCGCCGCGGAGGCGGCCCCGGGACCGTCACCGACGACCGCCGAGCCCCGCAGCGGCCCCGTCATCACGCGCTGGAACACCCAGAGCATGTAGAGCGCGGCGAAGACGATGCCGACGGTCGCGATCACGCTGAACACGGGCTCGCGGGGGAACGCCCCCAGCAGGACCAGGAACTCGCTGATGAACGAGTTGGTCCCGGGCAGGGCGATGGTGGAGAGGCCGGCGATGAGGAACATGCCCGCCAGCAGCGGGGCGATCCGTCCGACCCCGCCGTACTCGGTCATCGACGCCGTGCCGCCGCGACGGATCAGCAGGCCGACGACCAGGAACAGCATCGCGGTCGAGATGCCGTGGTTGACCATGTAGAGCGCCGAGCCCGCGATCGACTGCGACGAGAACGCGAAGATGCCGAGCGCGATGAAGCCGAAGTGCGCGATCGAGGTGTAGGCCACGAACCGCTTCATGTCGGTCTGCACCGCGGCGAGCAGCGAGCCGTAGACGACGCCGATGACGGCGAGCGTCAGCAGCAGCGGGGCGAGCTCGCGGGACGCCGCCGGGAACAGCGGCAGGTTGTAGCGCAGGAACCCGAAGGTGCCGACCTTGTCCAGCAGGCCGAGCAGGATCACGCCGCCCGCGATCGGGGCCTCGGCACCGGCGTCGGGCAGCCACGTGTGGAACGGCACCAGGGGCGCCTTGATCGCGAACGCGGCGAAGAACCCGAGGAACAGCGGGATCTGGGTGGAGAGCGGGAGCTGCGCGGCCATCCCCTGCAGGGCGGCCCAGTCGAACGTCCCCTGGCCCAGGCGGGTGTCGCTCGCGACGAACAGCCCGATGACCGAGGCGAGCATGATCAGCCCACCGAGGAACGAGTAGAGGAAGAACTTCACCGCGGCGTACTGGCGGCGCGGCCCGCCGAAGCGCCCGATGAGGAAGTACATCGGGATGAGCATCGCCTCGAACAGCACGTAGAACAGGAAGACGTCGGTCGCGGCGAACACGCCGACCAGGACCCCCTGCGTGGAGAGCATCAGCGCGGTGAAGCCCGCGCCGGTGCGGCCCGCGGGCAGCTTCTCGGACCACGCGAACCACAGCACGATCGGCACCAGCACCGCGAGCAGCGCGATCATCGTCAGCGCGATGCCGTCGAGACCGAGCGCGAAGCGCGTGCCGAACGCCGGGATCCACTCCGCCGACAGCTCGGCCTGGAAGCGCGGCGTGCCGGGCCCGGTGCGGAACCCGGCCCACAGCACGATCACGAGCACCAGCGAGACCACCGAGAGCGCCAGACCGAGGATCTTCGCGGCGCGGTCGAGGTCCTCCCGGCGGGCCATCGCGCCGACGACGGCGGCGCCGACCAGCGGCAGGAGCAGCAGGACCAGCAGGACGGCGCTCATCCGGGGAACCCGCCGACGGTGAGCAGGGCCGCGACGAGCACGACGGAGCCTCCCAGGATGGTCAGGGCGTAGGTACGGACGAAGCCGGTCTGACTGCGCCGGAGCCGGCCGGACGTGCCGCCCAGCAGGGCGGCGGTGCCGTTGACGGCGCCGTCGACGCCGCGGTTGTCGACGTAGACCAGCGCGCGGGAGAGCCAGATGCCCGGGCGGGCGATGAGCTTCTCGTTGACCGCGTTGGCGTAGAGGTCCGCGCGCGCGGCCCGCACCGGCAGGCTCACCCGCTCCGGGCGCTCCACCGGCACCGGGTGGCGGCCCACGACCAGGTAGGCGACGCCGGCGCCGACGAGCATCAGTGCCGTGGCGAGGTACGGGATCAGGCCGACGTAGAACACGGCCGGGACGTCGTACGGCTCGATCGTGGGGCCGATCGAAGCCTCCAGGTAGTGGGCCAGGCGCTCCCCGCCGACGAGGAACGCGCCGGCGCCGGCCGAGCCGATCGCGAGCAGCACCATCGGCGCCGTCATCGAGGCCACCGACTCGTGGGGGTGGTAGTGCTCGGGCGGGTCCTCGAGGTCCGAGGCGTCGACGCGCCGCGGGTGCAGGTCCCGCCAGCGCTCCTCGCCGAAGAACGTCATGAGCATCAGTCGGGTCATGTAGAACGCCGTCAGCCCCGCCGCGAGCAGGGCCGCGACACCGAGGATCCAGCCGGCCACGGGGCCCGCGGTCAGGGCGGCCTCGATGATGAGGTCCTTCGTGTAGAAGCCCGACAGGAACGGGAAGCCGATCAGGGCCAGGTAGCCGAGGGTGAACGTCCAGAACGTCACCGGCATGTGGCGCCGGAGGCCGCCGTACCGGCGCATGTCGGTCTCGTCGGCCATCCCGTGCATCACCGAGCCGGCCCCGAGGAACAGGCCCGCCTTGAAGAAGCCGTGGGTGAGCAGGTGGGCCAGCGCCGCCGCGTAGCCGACCGGGCCGAGCCCGACCGCCAGCATCATGTAGCCGATCTGGCTCACCGTGGAGTAGGCGAGGACCTTCTTGATGTCGTCGTAGGCGCAGCCGATGATCGCGCCGATCACCAGCGTGATGGCGCCGACGATCGTCACGACGAGCTGGCCGACCGGCGCGAGGTCGTAGAGCGGGTTCGACCGTGCGATGAGGTACACGCCGGCGGTGACCATCGTCGCCGCGTGGATGAGGGCCGAGACCGGGGTCGGGCCCTCCATGGCGTCGGGCAGCCAGGCCTGCAGGGGGAACTGGCCGGACTTGCCGCACGCGCCGAGCAGCAGGAGCAGGGTGATCGCGATCAGCGCACCCGGCGAGATCTCCCCGGCCCGGGCGAACACGTCGGCGTACTGGGTGGTGCCCAGCTCCAGGAACAGGATGAAGATCGCCAGCGCCAGGCCGACGTCCCCGACCCGGTTCATGAGGAACGCCTTCTTCGCGGCGCTGCCCGCCGACCGGCGTCCCGTGTAGAAGCCGATGAGCAGGTAGGACGCGAGACCGACGCCCTCCCAGCCCAGGTAGAGCGTCACGAACCCGTTGCCGAGGACCAGCACGAGCATCGCCGCGACGAACAGGTTGAGCTGCGCGAAGAACTTCCGCCGGTTCGGGTCGTGGTCCATGTAGCCCACGGAGTAGATGTGGATCAACGACCCGACACCCGTGATGAGCAGCGCGAACGTCAGCGACAGCGGATCGATGCGCAGGCCGAACTCGACGTTCAGGGCCCCGACCGCGATCCAGTCGTAGATCGGCAGGTCACGGACCCGCTCCTCCGCGGGCAGCGCCAGCGACCCGACGAAGAGCACCACGGCGAACAGGAACGACAGCACGACGGTGGCGACGCCGAGCAGGTGGCCCCACTTGTCGGTGCGCTTCCCGCCGATGAACAGCACCAGGGCGCCCAGCGCGGGCAGGGCGACCAGCACCCAGGCCGCCGAGGCCGCGCCGCCCTCGACCGGGACGACCGGCGGCAACGGGACGGCCGTCGTCAGGCTCGACACGACTCGTGTCCCCCTCAGTACTTCAGCAGGTTGGCGTCGTCGACCGAGGTCGTCCGGCGCGTACGGAAGATCGCCATGATGATCGAGAGCCCGACGACGACCTCCGCCGCGGCCACGACCATGACGAAGAAGGCCATGATCTGGCCGTCGAGCGACCCGTTGATGCGCGAGAACGTGACGAGCGTCAGGTTCACGGCGTTGAGCATGAGCTCGATGCACATGAAGACGACGATCGCGTTGCGGCGCACGAGCACGCCGACCGCACCGATCGCGAACAGCAGCGCGGAGAGCAGCAGGTAGATCGTGGGGCTCATCGGGCCCCTCCCTCGTGGGTGCCCTCGTGCAGGCGGTCGTGGGTGCTCCCGGCGCCCGCCTCCGCGCCGTCGCCGTCACCGCCGCGCAGGGACCGGGCGGAGACGTCGGTCGCCGGGCCGGTGTCGCTGCGGACGTCGGCGATGTCGGCGTCGAGACGCTCGCGCCGCGTCGACTCGATGATCTTCGAGAGCGAGGCCGGGGCGACCGAGCCGTCGGGGAGCAGCGCCGGGGTGGCCACGGAGTCGGCGGTCGCGAAGACGCCGGGGCCGGAGCGCGACCCGTACTTCTCCAGCGGACCCCGCAGGCGCTCGACGACCCGCTCGCGCTGGCTCGCCTGCTTGCGACGGGCCTGGCCGGCGAACGTGTAGACCATTGCGCCGACCGCCGCCGTGATGAGCAGCGCCGAGGTCAGCTCGAAGGGCAGCAGGTAGTCGCGGAAGATGCTCGTCCCGAGCGCCTGCACGTTGCCGCGGGCCTCGGGGCCGTAGCCGGGGCCGAGCCCCACCGGGCCGATGGTCGTCAGCGTCTCGGCGACGGCGGCGACGGTCAGGCCGCCGAGGCCGATGCCGAGAACGGCCGCCGCGAGCCGCTGCCCGCGCAGCACCTCGACGACGGAGTCGGACGCGTCGCGCCCGACCATCATCAGCACGAACACGAACAGCATCATGATCGCGCCGGTGTAGACGATGATCTGGGTGAAGCCCAGGAACGGCGCCTGCTGGACCATGTAGAGGATCCCGAGCGACAGCATGGTCATCACCAGCCAGAGCGCCGAGTGCACGGCGTTCCGCGAGAAGATCATGCCGAGCCCGCCGGCCAGGGCCACCGGGCCGAGGATCCAGAACGCCACCGACTCGCCGGTGGTCATCTCCCCGCCGCCCGTCATCGGGGCGGCGCTCGCGAGGATCGCGCTCACCGCGACGCCTCGGGGGTCATCTGGATCTCCTCGCGCACCGCGTCCTGGACGTCCGGGCGGCGGGCCATCTCGGGACCCTGGACGTAGTAGTCCTGCTCGTTCTCGCCGAGGCGCATGGGGTGCGGCGGCTGCTCCATGCCCGGCAGCAGCGGGGCGAGCAGGCGGTCCTTGTCGTAGATCAGGTCCTGGCGGTCGTCGTCCGCGAGCTCGTACTCGTTCGTCATCGTCAGCGAGCGTGTCGGGCAGGCCTCGATGCACAGGCCGCAGCCGATGCACCGGAGGTAGTTGATCTGGTAGATCGACCCGTAGCGCTCACCCGGCGAGTAGCGCTCCTCGTCGGTGTTGTCGCCGCCCTCGACGTAGATCGCGTCGGCCGGGCAGGCCCAGGCGCACAGCTCGCAGCCGACGCACTTCTCGAGGCCGTCCGGGTGCCGGTTGAGCTGGTGCCGCCCGTGGTAGCGCGGGGCGGTCACCTTCTTCACCCGCGGGTAGTCCTCGGTGACGACCTTGCGGAACATCGTCGAGAAGGTCACGCCGAATCCGGCGATCCCGTCGAACATGCCCATCAGCGGTCTCCCTCCTTCGCGCCGGCGGTCACGGTCTCGGCCTCCCGGTCGTCCCCGCGCGCGGCCGTCACCGCGCGGCGGCGCCGCTTCGGTGTCGGCGGCACGGCGAGGTCCAGGGGTGGCACGGGGTAGTCGGCGACGACCGGGGGCTCGGGGTCGTCGTCGGGCGGGGTCTGGTCGGGCAGCAGCAGGGCCGCACCGACGAGCAGCACCAGCGCGACGCCGCCGACGATGAGGATCTGGCCGGTGGTCAGCTCGGCCCGCAGCACGCGCAGCGTGGCGACGAGCATCAGCCAGACCAGGCTGATCGGGATCAGCAGCTTCCAGCCCAGCGCCATGAACTGGTCGTAGCGCTGGCGGGGCAGCGTGCCCCGCAGCCAGACGTAGACGAACAGGAACGCCAGCGTCTTGCCCAGGAACCAGACGATCGGCAGCCAGCCCTCGTTCGCGGCGGGCCACAGCGACAGCGGCCACGGCGCCTGCCAGCCGCCGAGGAACAGCGTCGTGGCCACCGCGGAGAGGGTGACCATGTTGACGTACTCGGCGAGGAAGAAGAGAGCGAACTTCAGCGACGAGTACTCGGTGTGGAAGCCGCCGACCAGCTCGGACTCGGCCTCGGGGAGGTCGAACGGCGCGCGGTTCGTCTCGCCGACCATCGAGACCGCGAAGATCACGAAGCTGACCGGCAGCAGCCAGATGTACCAGCCGGTGGATTGCGCGGCGACGATGTCGGCGGTGGACAGCGAGCCCGCGTACAGCACGACCGCGATGATCGACAGGCCGAGCGCGAGCTCGTAGGAGATCACCTGGGCGGCGCTGCGCAGGCTGCCGAGCAGCGGGTACGGCGAGCCGGACGCCCAGCCGGCGAGCACGATGCCGTAGACGCCGATCGACGAGCAGGCCAGCACCACCAGGATGCCGACGGGCAGGTCGGTCAGCTGCAGCGCGGTGCGCTCGCCGAAGATCGAGACCTCGGGGCCGATCGGGATGACCGCCCAGGCGGCGAAGGCCGGGATCACCGAGAGCACCGGGGCGATGAAGAAGACCGCCTTGTCCGCGAGGACCGGGCGGATGTCCTCCTTGAACGCCAGCTTCAGCCCGTCGGCCAGCGACTGGAGCAGGCCGAACGGGCCGTTCCAGTTCGGGCCGGGACGCTGCTGCATGCGGCCCACGACGCGGCGCTCGAACCAGATCATGAACAGCGTGATCACCATGAGCATCGCGAAGACCACGACGACCTTGATCAGCGTCAGCCAGAACGGGTCGTCCGCGAGCAGGGTCTGGGTGTACCCCGGCGGAGGAACAGGGTTCACGCCGAACTCCCGTCAGTGGTGGTGCCGCCGATGAGGCGGGCGGGCCCGCCGTGGGTGAGGCCGAGGCCCGCCAGCGTGACGACCCCACCGTCGGCCTGCGGCACCCGCGCGGGCGCCCAGACGACGTCGTCGGGGAGGTCGGCGAGCTCGACGGGCAGGTGCAGCGACCCGCGCGGGCCCTCGAGCCCGGCCACCGCGTCCTCGACCAGCCCGAGCCGTCGGGCCGTGACCGTCGAGATGCGGATCTTCGGCGGGCGGGCCGTCCCGGCGAGCTCCGGCTCGTCGATCAGCAGCGCGCCGCCGTCGAGGAGCTGGCGCCAGGACGCCAGCCGCAGGCTCCCGTCGGTGCCGTCGACGTCACCCGACCCCTCCGGGCCGCGTACCGGTCCGATCTCCGTCGGCCGACCGGCACCGAGGCGCCCGAGCTCCGCGGCGGCGACCTCCGGGGTCTGCGTGAACAGGTCGACGTCCATCTCGACGGCGAGGGTGTCGAGCACGCGGCAGTCCGGCAGCGTGATCGCGGCCGTGCCGCCGACGCGGCCGGAGGAGCCGCCCGACGGGTCGATCGTGGTGGCGAAGCGGCGGTCGCGACCCTCCCAGTTGCGGAAGGTCCCCGACTTGTTGACCACCGGGGCCACCGGGAGGACCACGTCGGCGTACTGCGTCACCTCGGACGCGACCTGCTCGAGGCTCACGACGACGTCGGCCTCGCGCAGCGCCGCACGGGCGAGCACCGGGTCCGGGAGGTCGGTCAGCTCGACGCCGCCGACCACGAGCCCGGCGAGCTCGCCGGAGGCGGCGGCCCGCAGGATGGCGGCGCCGTCGCGACCCGGCGTCGCGGGCAGGGCCGCCTCGTCGGCGAGACCCCAGCTCGACGCCAGCTGGGCGCGGGCGACGTCGTCGACGGGGCGTCCGCCGGGCAGCAGGGTCGGCAGCGCGCCGGCGTCGACCGCGCCGCGCTCGCCGGCCCGCCGCGGCACCCAGGCCACGCGGGCCCCGGTGCGACCGACGAGGTCGGACACGGCGGCGTAGAGACCCGGCACCTCCGCGGCGCGCTCCCCCACCAGCACGACCGCACCCGGCGTCGCGAGCGCGGCGGCCACGTCGTCGGGCAGCGTGGCCAGCGCCTCCGGCTCGCGGCCGGGGGCGGTGCGGACCAGGCGGCCGCCGGTCTTCACGACGGCCGGGCTCGACCACTGGCCGAGGTGGTGCACCGCCGTGCCCGTGCGGGCGGCCTTGCGCAGCCGCAGGAAGACGACGGGCGCCTCCTCCTCGACCTCGAGGGCCACGGTGAGCACGGCCGGCGCCGACTCGAGGTCGGCGTAGGTCACCCCGAGCCCGGTGCCGGCGACGTGCGCGGCGAGGAAGTCGAGCTCCTCGCCGGAGTGCGCGCGGGCGCGGGCGTCGATGTCGTTGGTCTGCAGCGCGACGCGGGCGAACTTCGCGTAGGCGTAGGCGTCCTCGATCGTCAGGCGACCGCCGGGCAGCACGCCGACGCCGCGCTTGGGCTCGCCGGGCTCGCCGTCCGCGTCGAGCGGAGCGGGCCCCGTGCCGTCGCGCGCGGCGAGCAGGGATGCCGCGGCCCGCTCGAGGGCGTCGGTCCACGACGTCTCGTGCAGCTCGCCGTCGTCGCCACGCACCAGCGGGCGCGTGATCCGGGTGGCCGACTGCGCGTAGCGGAACGCGAAGCGGGTCTTGTCGTCGATCCACTCCTCGTTGACGTCCGGGTCCTCGCCGGCGAGCACGCGGGTGACCGCGCCGCGGCGCCAGTCGCGGCGGACCGACGCGCCCGAGGAGTCGTGCTCGGAGACGCCGGGCGTCGAGACCAGGTCGAACGGGCGCGAGCGGAAGCGGTAGGACGCCGAGGTGAGGGCGCCGACCGGGCAGATCTGGATGGTGTTGCCGGAGAAGTAGGACTGGAAGTCCTCGCCCTCGCCGAAGGCGGTCTCCTCGGTGCCGATCTGCTGGT
This sequence comes from Actinomycetospora sp. NBC_00405, assembly GCF_036044095.1. Lineage (NCBI taxonomy): Bacteria > Bacillati > Actinomycetota > Actinomycetes > Pseudonocardiales > Pseudonocardiaceae > Actinomycetospora > Actinomycetospora sp. NBC_00405. The sequence continues at coordinate 4,861,797 of NZ_CP107938.1, read as the reverse complement.
GCGCGCCGCGCTCGAGCAGCTCGATGAACTGGTCGCCGGCGATCTGGCGCGAGAACCGCGTGCAGCGCTGGCAGAGCACGCAGCGCTCGCGGTCGAGCAGCACCTCGTCGGAGATCGGCAGCGGCTTGGCGAACGTCCGCTTCTCCTCGACGAAGCGGGAGTCCGCGCGCCCCGAGGACATCGCCTGGTTCTGCAGGGGGCACTCGCCGCCCTTGTCGCAGATCGGGCAGTCCAGCGGGTGGTTGATGAGCAGCAGCTCCATGACGCCCTGCTGCGCCTTGTCGGCCACCGCGGACGTCATCTGGGTGTTGACGACCATGTCCTGGGCCACGGTCATCGTGCAGCTGGCCTGCGGCTTGGGCATCTTGCGCCCGCCCATCTCCACCTCGACCAGGCACTGGCGGCAGGCGCCTGCCGGGTCGAGCAGGGGGTGGTCGCAGAAGCGCGGGACGACGATCCCGAGTCGCTCGCAGGTGCGGATCAACAGCTCGCCCTGCGGGGCGTCGACCACGCGGTCGTCGATGGTGAGCCGGACGTGCCCGTGCGGGACCGGGGGGAGGTCGTCCTGCTCGGAGGGCTTCTCAGGGGCCTGGGTCATGCACTGGCTCCGCTCAGCTCGGCGATGCGCTCGACCTCACCCTCGGGGGGCTCCGCCCCCCGAGCACCCCCCGACTGCGAGGAGCACAGGTCGACGAACTCCTGCCGGAAGTACTTGATACCGCTGGTGATCGGCGAGACCGCGCCGTCGCCGAGGGCGCAGAACGAGCGCCCGAGGATGTTGTCGCAGACGTCGAGCAGCGTGTCGATGTCGGCCTCGGTGCCCTCGCCGTCGACCATCCGACGCAGGATGCCGGCGAGCCAGTAGCAGCCCTCCCGGCACGGCGTGCACTTGCCGCAGGACTCGTGCTCGTAGAACTCGGTCCACTTCATGACCGCCCACGGGACCGACACGGTCTCGTTGAAGATCATGAGCGCGGTGGTGCCGAGCATCGACCCGGCCTCGGTGGCGCCCTCGAAGTCCAGCGGGACGTCGAGGTGCTCATCGGTGAGCAGCGGTGTCGACGACCCGCCCGGCGTCCAGAACTTCAGCGGGATGCCGTCCTTCATGCCGCCGGCGAGGTCGAGGAGCTCGCGCAGCGTCGTGCCCAGCGGCGCCTCGTACTGCCCGGGCCGCTCGACGTGGCCGGACAGCGAGTAGATCTTCGGACCGGGCGAGCGCTCGCGGCCCATCGTCCGGAACCAGTCCTTGCCGCCGTTGACGATCGACGGGACGGTCGCGATCGTCTCGACGTTGTTGACGACGGTCGGCGCGGCGTAGAGGCCCGCGGTCGCCGGGAACGGCGGCTTGAGCCGCGGCTGCCCGCGACGGCCCTCGAGCGAGTCGAGCAGCGCCGTCTCCTCGCCGCAGATGTACGCCCCGGCGCCGGCGTGCACGACGATGTCGAGGTCGAAGCCGGTGCCGTGGATGTCCTTGCCGAGGTGGCCGGCGTCGTAGGCCTCGCGCACGGCGGCGTGCAGGCGCCGCAGGACGTGGACGACCTCGCCACGCACGTAGATCGCGCAGAAGTGCGCGCGGATCGCCCAGCTCGTGATGATGCAGCCCTCGATGAGCGAGTGCGGGTCCGCCATCATCAGCGGGACGTCCTTGCAGGTGCCCGGCTCGCCCTCGTCGGCGTTGATGACGAGATACTTCGGCTTCGCCGCCGGGCCGGTGGGCGTCTCGCCCGGCTTGGCCTGCGGGATGAAGCTCCACTTCATGCCCGTCGGGAACCCGGCGCCGCCGCGTCCGCGCAGGCCGGAGTCCTTGACGAGCGCGACGAGGTCGTCGGGCGGGGTCGCCAGCGCGGTGCGCAGCGCCTCGTAGCCGCCGAGCTCGGTGTAGTGGCGCAGCGTCCAGGACTCGGGGCCGAGCCAGTGCTTGGTCAGGACCGGGGTGAGCGGGTCGGTCATGCGGAGCCTCCCTCGTCCGGCACGGGTGGCGCGGTCCAGCCGCGCTCCTCGGCGAGCCGGGCGCCGCGCAGGCTCTCCTCGGCCGCCGACGGACCGGCGACGGCGGCGAGACCGCCGACGGCCGGGTCGTCGAAGAACCCGGCGAGCAGCAGCTCCACCGAGCGGAAGTCGTTGAGCGGGGCGCCGCGGGTCGGGTGCGGCTTCTCGCCCCGCTGCAGCGCCTCGATGATCTCGACGGCCGACTCGACCGTCTGCTTGTCGAAGAACTCGTAGTCGACGGTGAGCACCGGGGCGAGGTCGCAGGCCGCCAGACACTCGGCGTGCTCGATCGTCGCGGCGCCGTCGGCGCTGGTCTGCTCGTGGCCCAGTGGCCGACCCGGTCCGCCCAGGCGCTCGCGCACCGCGGCGTAGATGTCGTCGCCGCCCAGGGCCGCGCAGAGCGTGTTCGTGCAGACGCTCACGAGGTGGCGACCGACGGGCTCGCGCTTGTACATCGTGTAGAAGGTCGCGACCGCGGAGACCTCGGCGGTCGTGATCTCCAGGACCTCCGCGCAGAACGCGATCCCGGCGCGGGAGACGTGGCCCTCGACGTGCTGGACGAGGTGCAGCAGCGGCAGCAGGGCCGACCGCGGCTGCGGGTAGCGGGCGACGATCGCCGTGGCCCGGTCGCGCACCCCGTCGAACACGGTGGTGTCGACCGAGGCCCGCTCGGCGTGCTGCGCAGTGGTGCCGCCGGCCTCGTCGATCGCGTGCTCGGGCTCGACGGGCGGGGCCGCCGGCGCCTCAGGTCCGAGAGCGCGGCTCATCGGTCACAACCCCCCATCACGGGATCCAGCGAGGCCAGCGCGGCGATGACGTCCGAGACCATCCCGCCCTCCGACATCGCGGGTGCGGCCTGCAGGTTCACGAAGCTGGGGTCGCGCAGGTGCACGCGCAGCGGACGCGTGCCGCCGTCGGAGACCAGGTGCGCGCCGAGCTCGCCCCGGGGCGACTCGATCGGCACGTAGGCCTGGCCCGGCGGCACCTTGAAGCCCTCCGTGACCAGCTTGAAGTGGTGGATCAGCGACTCCATCGACTGGCCCATGATCTTGCGGACGTGGTCGAGGGAGTTGCCCATGCCGTCGGCGCCGATCGACAGCTTGGCGGGCCACGCGATCTTGGCGTCCTCGACCATCACCGGGCCCGGCTCGAGCCGGTCGAGGGCCTGCTCGATGATCCGCAGCGACTGGTTCATCTCCTCGACCCGCAGCACGTAGCGGGCGAAGCTGTCGGCGGCGGTGTCGGTGGGGACCTCGAAGTCGTAGTGCTCGTACCCGAGGTACGGCTCGACCTCGCGGAGGTCCCAGGCCAGCCCCGCGGAGCGCAGGATCGGGCCGGTGACGCCGAGCGCGAGGCAGCCGTCGAGGGGCAGGTAGCCGACGCCCTCGAGGCGCTGGCGCCAGATGCGGTTGCCGGTGAGCAGCTTGTGGAAGCCGGGCAGCCGCTCGCGCATGACCTTGATGAACGACCGGATGCGCTCCTCGTGGCCCTCGGGCAGGTCCTGCACGACCCCGCCGGGGCGGATGAACGCGTGGTTCATGCGCAGGCCGGTGAGGAACTCGAGCAGGTGCAGGACCTCCTCGCGCTCCCGGAAGCCGTTGGTCATGCCGGTGAGCGCGCCGAGCTCCATGCCGCCGGTGGCGAGCGCGACGAGGTGCGAGCCGATCCGGTTGATCTCCATGAGGAGCACGCGGATCGTCGCGGCGCGGTCGGGCACGTCGATGCCCAGCAGCCGCTCGGTGGAGAGGCAGTAGGCGGTCTCGTTGAACAGCGGCGCGAGGTAGTCCGCACGCGTCACGAAGGTGACGCCCTGGGTCCAGGTGCGGTACTCGCAGTTCTTCTCGATGCCGGTGTGCAGGTACCCGATGACCAGGCGCGCGTCGGTGACGATCTCGCCCTGCAGCTCCAGCACGAGCCGCAGCACGCCGTGCGTCGACGGGTGCTGCGGACCCATGTTGATGACGATGCGCTCGTCGCCGGCGGTCTGGTCGATCATCTCGTCCCAGTCGCCACCGGTGACCGTGTAGACGGTGCCCTCGGTGGTCTCGCGGGACGAGGCGGCGTACGGGTCGGTGGTCGTCATGTATAGGCCCTCCGCTGGTCGGGCGGCGGGATCTCCGCGTCGTGGTACTCCACGGGGATGCCGCCGAGCGGGTAGCTCTTGAGCTGCGGGTGACCGTTCCAGTCGTCCGGCATGAGGATCCGGGTCAGGCTCGGGTGGCCGTCGAAGACGATGCCGAACATGTCCCAGGTCTCGCGCTCGTGCCAGTCGGCGGTCGGGAACACCTCGACGAGCGACGGGCAGTGCGCGTCGTCGAGCTCGAGGGCGATCTCGAGGCGCAGCCGGCGGCGGTAGGTCATCGACAGCAGCTGGGCGACGACGTGCAGCTGCTGCGGCACGCCCTCGCCGTAGTCGACCCCGGAGATGCCGGAGCAGAACTCGAAGCGCAGCGCCGGGTCGTCGCGCAGCGTGCGGGCCAGCCGCACGAGGTGCTCGCGGTCGACGTACCAGGTCATCTCGCCGCGGTCGACGGTCACCTGGTGCACGCAGGTGTCGAAGTCGGCGCCGCCGTCGTCGGCCAGGGCCGCGGCCGCCTCGTCGGCGACCTCGTCGAACCAGCCGCCGTAGGGCCGCTCGGCCGGGGCCGGCGCGTAGGCGGGCAGGCGGAGCCCGCCGAAGCCCGACGTGTCGCCGGAGCCGGCGATGCCGAACATGCCCTCGCGGGCCCGGCCCGCGACGGCGCCGGACACGTCGCGGCGGGCGATCTCCTGGGGGCCGAACGCGGCGGCACCCGCGGAGGAGGCGTTGGACGCGCCGGACGGGCCGCTCGCGCCGCCGGCACCGGTGCCCGGGGTCACGGGCCCGTCCTTCTCGTCACCAGACATGCTCCTCCTTCACCTCCCCGTGCTTGTCCCGCTTGGCGTACTTCACCGACGACGGCAGCAGCTCGAGCTTCTCGCCCTGCGCCTTGCGCTCGGCGGCGAGCTCGGCCCGGACCGGTCCGAGCGGCTCGGCCTGGATCTTCTGGTGGAGCTTGAGGATCGCGTCGATGAGCATCTCCGGCCGCGGCGGGCAGCCCGGCAGGTACATGTCGACGGGCACGACGTGGTCGACGCCCTGGACGACCGCGTAGTTGTTGAACATCCCGCCCGACGACGCGCAGACGCCCATGGCGAGCACCCAGCGGGGCTCGGCCATCTGGTCGTAGATCTGGCGCAGGACCGGGGCCATCTTGTTGGTGACGCGGCCCGCGACGATCATCAGGTCGGCTTGGCGGGGGCTCGGGCGGAACACCTCCATGCCGAAGCGGCCGAGGTCGTAGCGCGGGGCGCCCGAGGTCATCATCTCGATCGCGCAGCAGGCCAGCCCGAAGGTGGCGGGCCACAGCGATGCCTTGCGGGTCCAGTTGACCAGGCTCTCGACGCTGGCCAGCACGATCCCGTTCGGGAGCTTCTCTTCCAGTCCCATGCTTCTAGCTCCAGTCCAGCCCGCCGCGACGCCACACGTAGGCGTAGGCGAAGGCGACGGTGGCGACGAACAGCACGATCTCGACGAGACCGAACAACCCGAGCGCGTCGATGTTCACCGCGAACGGGTAGAGGAAGACCATCTCGATGTCGAAGAGGATGAAGAGCATCGCGGTGAGGTAGTAGGCCACCGGGATGCGGCCGCCGCCGGCGACCGGCTGCGGCGACGGCTCGATGCCGCACTCGTAGGCGTCGAGCTTCGCGCGGTTGTAGCGACGCGGTCCGATGAAGGGCGCGGCCGTGACCGAGAACAGCCCGAACCCGGCGGCGAGCACGAACATGACGATCAGCGGGACGTAGAGGTCCAGCATCGTCGCTCCTTCCTCCCCGTGCTGCGCGTCGGGAGTTCCGTGGTGGTGCGGCCCACGCGCGGGCCGTGCAGTGGATCACGGTCGGCGGGCGGGACCGACCCTAATGAGCCCGAGCGGGCCAGACGCCGATGAGGGCGACCTAACCCGGGTGAGCGATCCGCGGCTCAGGCCGCGACGGAGCCCTCCTTCCGGGTGCTCGGCGACCCCGGCGGCGCGTCCCCGAGTGGCGGCACCATCCGCAGGACGAGGTCGAGCGCGCGGTCCCCCGCGTCGCCGTCCCGTCCGTCGGTGAGGCCGGTGAAGAGCCGCAGCGCGGCCTCCATGAGACGTCGCCTCGGCATCCCGAGGCGCAGGGCGTGGTGCATGAACCGCGGCCGGCCGAGCGCGCTCGCCGCCCGGTTGCCGACGCGGTACCAGCTGCCGAGCTCGTGGCGGACCGCCGCCGGGTACGCGGCCAGCGCGCGCTCCCGTCCGGGGCCCTCCGGCCGGGCGCTCGCCTGCACGACGCACTCGGCGGCGATGGCCGCGGACTGCAGCGCATAGGCGATGCCCTCGCCGCTGAACGGGTTGACCATCCCGCCGGCGTCGCCGACGAGCACCAGCCCGTCGCGGTAGAGCGGGGTGCGGCTCATGCCCATCGGCAGCGCGGCGCCGCCGATCGCGCCGGTGGCGGTCTCCTCGCGCAGACCCCACTCGGCGGGCAGGCCCTCGACCCAGTGCCGGAGCAGGGCGCGGTAGTCGCGCTTGTCGTTCTTCCGCGTGGCGAGGACGCCGAGGCCGACGTTCGCCGTGCCGTCGCCCATCCCGAACACCCAGCCGTAGCCGCCGTGCAGGTCGGGTCCGACGCCCGGGCCGTCGTGCAGGCCGAGGTGCGTCTCGAGGTAGTCGTCGTCGTGGCGCGGGCTCGTGTAGTAGCGACGGACCGCGACGCCGAGCGGGCGGTCGTCGCGCTTGCCGATGCCGAGGCTCAGCGCGGTGCGCGCGCCGACGCCGTCGCAGGCGACGACCAGCGGCGCGCGGTAGGAGACCGGCTCGCGCTCCGGGCCGCGACGGGCGTCGACGCCGGTGACGCGGCCGGTGCGCTCGTCGACCGTCGCACCGGAGACCGAGACGCCCTCCTCGACGCGGGCCCCGGCGGCGCGGGCGTGGTCGGCGAGCATCTGGTCGAAATCGCGCCGGGGGCGCACGAGGCCGTAGGCGGGGAAGGTGGCGAGCTCGGGCCAGTCGAGCTGGATGCTCGTGCCGCCGCCGATGACCCGCAGGCCGCGCTGGTGACGCCAGCCCGCCTCCTCGCGGGTGTCGACGCCGAGGTCGACGAGCTGCTTCACCCCGCGCGGGGTCACCCCGTCGCCGCAGACCTTCTCGCGGGGGAACGTCGCCTTCTCCAGGACGAGCACGTCGAGCCCGGCGCGCGCCAGGTACGTCGCGACCGTGGTGCCTGCGGGACCGGCACCCACGACGACGACATCGGCGTCGGCGTCGGGGCTGCGGCGCGCTCCGGTGGTGGCGGCGGACACGGCACGGGCTCCTTGTGAATCCGTTCACTAGCTCGGTACGGGGGAGTCTAGGGACCGTGTGGCGTGATCGCCCGCCGAGGGTGGTTTCGGATGCGCGGGCGCGGGTCAGGGCGAGGCGCGCGAACGACGAAGCGGCTTTTCTGGCCCGATCGGCGTGCTGTGCTTGGGTGCAAGCGAGGACGCAGGGCTTGCACCGGAGGTGCGGTCAGGCGGGCTTGGTCGCCGTGTGCAGGGCGACGATGCCGCCGGAGAGGTTGCGCCAGGCCACCGAGCGCCAGCCGGCGGCGCCGATGCGGGCGGCGAGGGCGGGCTGGTCGGGCCAGGCGCGGATCGACTCGGCGAGGTAGACGTACGCGTCGGGGTTCGAGCTCACCGCCCGGGCGACGCGGGGCAGGCCCGCCATCAGGTAGTCGGTGTAGACGCGGCGGAACGGCGCGAAGGTGGGCCGGGAGAACTCGCAGACCACGAGCGTGCCGCCGGGGCGGGTGACGCGGGCGAACTCCGCGAGCGCGGCGTCGACGTCGACGGTGTTGCGCAGGCCGAAGGAGATGACCACCGCGTCGACCGACGCGTCGGGCAGCGGGAGGTGCAGGGCGTCGGCGGCCACGAACGGCACCGGGCTGCGGCCGAGCTTGCCCACGAGCCGCGAGCGGCCGGTGCGCAGCATCCCCAGCGAGAAGTCGGTGGCCAGGCAGGTGGCCCCGGTGCGGGCGAGCTCGACGGTGGAGACCCCGGTGCCCGCGGCGACGTCGAGCACCGTGTCCCCCGGCCCGACCGCGAGGCAGGCGCGGGTGGCGCGGCGCCAGCGGACGTCCTGGGCGAACGAGAGCACGGTGTTGGTGAGGTCGTAGCGCGCGGCGACGCCGTCGAACATCCGGGCCACGGCGCCCGGGTCGCGGTCGAGCTCCGCACGGGTGCCGCCCGGTCGCGGGGTCATCGGTGCCCCGCCCCCGCCATCTCGGGCTCGCCGTCCTCGCGCTCGCCGTCTCCCCGGTCCTCGTCGCGGACCGTCCACGCCTCGCGCGCGGCGACCGCCTCCTCCCGGCGCCGCCGGGCCCGGCCGAGCGCCCAGGCGCCGGGGGCGACGACGGCCCAGAGCACGAGCAGCCCGAGCGCGACGGGCACGAGGCCCTCGGTCCACGTGCGTCCGGCGACGCGCACGAGCTCGGGGTCCGTGCGGTCGTACTCGACGCGCACGAGCTGGCCCGGCTCGAGGCCGCGGGGGTAGAACACGCCCTTCTCGGGGGTGAGCACCGCGCCCTCGCCGGTGGTGAAGCGGACGTAGACGTGCGGCCCGGAGCCGCCCTCGAGCACCTCGCCGACGGCCCGGCCGATCGAGGCGTCGATGTGCGCGTCGTTGCGCGCGGCCGCGACGAGCACCAGGCCGAGCAGGACGCTGACGACCAGCCCCGCGGCGACGACGATCTCCGGAGCCTTGCGGGCGGCGGGGCGCAGCAGCGCGACCGCGGCCTCGGCCGGCGGACGCGCCTTCGCGACGGCCCGCCGCGCCAGCTCGCGCAGCCCTGTCATTCGTCCGAGTCTAGGGAGGCCCCGTCGGAGCCCGCCCCGCCCCTGCGAGGGCTGCGCCCGACGGCCTCCCCGTTGCGGTGGGGCGAGCTGTCCTCCTGGTCGTCGGGGCCCGGGTCGGCCTCGTCCGGGCGGTCGGCGAGCTCGTCGACGTACAGCAGATCGCGGCGCAGGCCGCCCTCACCGCGGTGGGCCAGGCGACCGACGACGTGCGCGGTGACCGGGGCGGTCACGAGCTGGAACGCCCCGACGAGCACGAGCATCCAGACGTCCGGGCTGGTGCGCAGGTACACCGCGCCGCCGAGCACGATGAGCAGCAGGCCCACCACCTGCGGCTTCGTGGCCGCGTGCATGCGGCTGAGCACGTCGGGCAGCGACAGCAGGCCGATCGAGGCGACGAACGTCAACAGGACGCCGAGCACGATCGCCACCGCGCCGATCGTGTCCAGCACGAGCTCCCAGGTGCTCATCGCCCGGTCCCCCGTCGTACGAAGCGCGCCACGGTGGTCGAGCCGAGGAAGCCGACCAGGCTGATCGCGACCACCACGGGCACGAGCGACGAGTCCCCGGTCAGCGCCGCGTACGCCACGAGCCCGCAGAGGAACTCCGCGACGAGGACGTCGAGCGCGACGAGGCGGTCGAGACCCGTCGGTCCCCGCAGCAGCCGCACGACGACGAGGACCGCGGAGAGCCCGAGCAGCACGAGGCAGACGACGAGGACGGCGTCGAGCAGGGCGGGCAGGGTGCTCATCGGCTCTCCTCGTCGACGTCGGGACCCACCGGGACGGTCGGCGCGGCCGGTCGGCCGAGGGCCGCCACGATGTCGTGCTCCAGCCGGGCGACCTGCTCGCGGAAGTCCGCGACGGCCCGGGCGTCGTCGGCACCGAGGACGTGGGCGAAGATCGTCCGCTCCTCGGGCCGGGCCTCGATGACCACGCTGCCGGGCACGAGCGTGAGCGTCTCGGTGACCATCGCCATCACGAACTCCGACGACGACTCGAGCCGGACCGCGACCACCGAGCTGCGGATCGGCGGGCCGGTGACGGCCTGCAGCGACTGCCGGGCCACCTGCAGGCTCGACACGACGAGGTCGCCGACGAAGCGCGCGACCGCGGCGAGCGCCGTCCCCGGCCGGATCCAGCCCCCGCCGGGTGCGGCCGGCAGCGGGAAGAAGAAGAGCACGAGGAGCCCGACGGCCAGGCCGCCGAGCACGTTGGCCCACGAGAAGGTCCCCCACAGCAGGACCCAGACGATCATGAGCCAGACGACCGGGACGGCGCGGCGCAGGAGCCCACCGGTGTCGGGCGGGGTGCGGTGCCCCTCGCCTGCGTCCCGATGCTCCCGGCTCATCGTGCGACCCGGTCGTCGACGGTCTGGGCGAACACGGCCTGGATGTAGGGCGCGCGGGAGACGAGGTCCTCGGAGGCCTGGTCGGCCACCGCGTACAACGGGCCGGCCGCGACGGTCAGCGAGAGGCCCAGCACGACGAGCGCGGCGGTCGCCGCGGTCATCACCCGCGGCAGGCTCGACGACACGGTGTCGCCGGGAGCGCCGAGGAACCGGCCGGACAGCGCGGGAGCGCCGTCGGTCGGGGCCAGGCGCGCCACCGGCCAGTCGACCTCGGCTCCGGAGTTCGCCTCGGCGTGCGCGATCGTGCGGGCCGTGCCGGGGCGCACCTGCGTGAGCACCCCGCTGCGCGGCGTCGGGGCCCCGGGCAGCCCCCCGGTGGTCCGCTCGCGGTCGTCCGACAGGTCCTCGTCGGCCTCGTCGCCCTCCTCGTCCTCGTCCTGGTCGGGCTCCTCGGAGACCGGGATCTGGTCGGCGGGGCGCCAGAAGGCGAGCACCCACACCTTGGTGACGGCGTAGAGCGTCAGCAGGCTCGTGAGCACCGAGACCACCACGAGCGTCCAGGCCAGCGCGGAGCCGTCGACGACACCGGCCTGCACCAGCCCGAGCTTGCCGACGAAGCCGGACAGCGGCGGGATGCCGCCCAGGTTCACCGCGGGGACGAACCAGAGCAGGGCGAGCAGCGGGGACGCCTTCGCCAGCCCGCCGAGACGTGTCACCGACGTCGAGCCGCCGACGCCCTCGATGAGGCCGACCACGCAGAACAGCGTGGCCTGCACGGTGATGTGGTGGACGACGTAGAACACGGCGCCGGCCACGCCGAGCGGGGTCGCGAGCGCGATCCCGAAGATCATGTAGCCGATGTGGCTGACGAGGGTGAACGACAGGACCCGCTTGATGTCGGCCTGCGCGATCGCGCCGAGCGCCCCGACGAGCATGGTCATCCCCGCCGCGACGAGCAGGACGGTCTGCGTGACCTCGGAGTCCGGGAACAGCAGCGTCTCGGTCCGGATGATCGAGTACACGCCGACCTTGGTGAGCAGGCCTGCGAACACCGCGGTGACCGGGGCGGCCGCGGTCGGGTAGCTGTCGGGCAGCCACGCCGAGAGCGGGAACACGGCGGCCTTGATGCCGAACGCCGTGAGCAGCACGAGGTGGATCGCCAGCGCCGTGCCCGGCGGCACCTGCTCCATGCGCGTCGAGATCTGGGCGAGGTTCAGCGTGCCCACCGCGGCGTAGACCAGCGCGATGCCGACGAGGAAGACCAGCGACGACACCACGTTGACGACGACGTAGATGATGCCGGCCCGTACCCGCGACCGGCTGCCGCCGAGCGTCAGCAGCACGTAGCTCGCCATCAGCAGGACCTCGAACCCCACGTAGAGGTTGAACAGGTCCCCCGAGAGGAAGGCGTTCGCGACGCCCGCGGCGAGCACCAGGTAGGTCGGGTGGAAGATCGTGATCGGGGTGGCCTCGTCGCGGTCGTACACGCCCTGCCCGATGGCGTAGACGAGCACGGCGAGCGTCACCGACATCGACGTCAGCAGCATCAGCGCCGACAGCGGGTCGACGACCAGCGTGATGCCCAGGGGCACCGGCCACGAGCCGACCGTGACGACGACCGGGCCCGACTGCACGGCCGCCACCAGCAGCAGCGCGGCGATGACGACCACGACGGCGAGCACGGCGACGCTGATCGCGCGCTGCAGCATCGGGCGCCGCGAGAGCACGAGCGTCAGACCGGCCCCGAGCAGCGGCAGCAGCACGGGCAGCGGGATCAGCGTCGCGAGCAGGGAGGAGCCCGGGTTCATCGCACGTCCTCCCCGGTGGCGCCGGCCGCCGCGCGGACCGGGTCGGGGCCCGTCTCGGTGTCCTCCGGGTCGGTGTCGGCGACGTTCTCGCAGCCCGTGGTGTCCAGCTCCTCCTCGTCCTCCTGCTCCCCGCGCGCCAGGCGGCGGCGCACGGAGCGGTCCTCGACGTCCTCGGTGAGGTCGTCCTCGCGGTCGAGGGTCCAGGCGCGGTGGATGAGGGCGAGCAGGAACGCCGACACCCCGAGCGTGATGACGATGGCCGTGAGCACGAGCGCCTGGACCAGGGCGTCGCTCATCGTCTCCTCCGGCGCGCGGCCGACCAGCGGCGCCGCGCCCGTGGGACCCCCGGCCACGATGACGAGCACGTTGGTGGCGTTGCCGAGCACCAGGACACCCAGCAGCACCCGGGTCAGGCTGCGCTCGAGGAGCAGGTAGACCCCGGCGGTGTAGAGCACGCCGACGAGCGCGAGCAGGACGATCGGCGAGCTCACGAGGGGACCTCCTCGCGGGCCGACATCCGGCCCACCGCGACGGAACGCCGGCGGTCGAGCTCGGCGCCGAGGCTGCGCAGGATGTCGAGCACGAGCCCGATGACGATCAGGTAGACGCCCACGTCGAAGATCAGCGAGGTCACGAACTTGACGTGGCCGAGCACCGGGAGGTCGCCCTCGAGCACGGCGGTCTGCAGGACCTCGCCGCCGAGCAGCAGCGCGCCCAGCCCGGTACCGCCGGCGAGCAGCAGCCCGAGCCCGAGCAGCACACCGGCCTCGACGGGGACGGCCTCGCCGAGCTCGTAGCGACCGCCCGCGACGTAGCGCACGACGAGCGCGAGACCGGCGACCAGCCCGCCCGCGAACCCGCCGCCGGGGGCGTTGTGGCCGGCGAACAGGAAGTACAGCGAGACCACCATCATCGTCGGGAAGACCAGGCGGGTGATCACCTCGAGCAGCAGGACGCGGTCACCGTCGCCGCGCCGGGCCGCCCGCAGCCAGCCACCGGCCCCCGTCGACGGGGTGACCACGGGCTGCGGCTCCGAGCGCGGCGGCGCCCCGGAGCGGCGGTGCAGGAAGACCAGGCTGGCGACGCCGGTGGCCGCGGCGACGATCACCGAGAGCTCGCCCATGGTGTCCCAGGCGCGGATGTCGACCAGGGTCACGTTGACGACGTTCGCGCCCGCACCGAAGTCGTAGGCCTGCGCGGGGTAGGCCGCCGACACCGGCGGGGCCCGCCGCGCGGCGAGCGCCACCGCCCCGAGCCCCGTCATGAGCAGCCCGACCGGCACGGCGACGAGCAGGCGCCGGACGCGTTGGCGGGACGTGTGCCGATCGGCGATGTCGCGCGGGAGCGTGCGCAGCACGAGCACGATCACCACGAGCGTCGCCGTCTCCACCAGGGCCTGGGTGAGCGCGACGTCGGGCGCCCCGGCCAGGGCGAAGATCAGCGCGATCGAGTAGCCGAGCCCGCCGACCACGAGCACCGCGCCGAGGCGGCGGCGCACGCGGGTGGCGACGATCGCGCACGCGGCGCCGATCACGGCGGCGAGCACCTGGAACGGCGAGTCCGCGAGACGGTCGACGCGGACCTCGCCGAGGTCGGCCGACAGCAGCAGCGCGAGCCCCGGCCCGAGCACGAGCACCGCGAAGACCGTGTTGAGGACCCAGGACAGCGAGCCGCGCTGGGTCATCACCGTGACGCGCAGCGAGGTGTTCTCCAGGGCGTGGATCACGCCGCGCCACGCGATCTCGGCGCGCATCCCGGCCAGCGGGTGGCGCGCTGTCAGGCGGGCGCTCACCGACGGGAGGCCCACGACGAACCCGAGGGCGACGGCGAGCACCGAGAGCCCGAGCGCGAGGCCGAGCGAGGGGATCACGGCGAGCTCGAGCAGGGTCGGGTACGTGACCGGCAGGGTGTCCGCGTAGCCCTCGAGCAGCGGCGCGAGGCCCGCGACGCCGAGCCCCGCGACCAGGCCCCCGATCCCGAGCACGGCCGGCGACGCGACGAACAGCGGACCCGGCGCCTGCCAGGTCACCGCGTCGACCCCCGGCTTGCGCCAGAACGCCCCCCACACGAACCGCATGCTGTAGCCGACGGTGAGCACCGAGCCGAGCACGACGAGCGCGAGCAACGGCACGGCCGCGGAGCCGTAGGCCTTGTGGAGGAACGCCTCGAACGACGCCTCCTTGGTGACGAAGCCGAGCAGCGGCGGCAGCCCGGCCATCGAGGACGCGGCGAGCATGCCGGCCGTCGCCAGCACCGGGGCGCGCCGCCCGAGCCCGGAGAGCTCGCGCAGGTCACGGGTGCCGGCGCGGCGGTCGATCACGCCGACGACGAGGAACAGGCAGGCCTTGAACAGGGCGTGGCCGACCACCAGCCCGAGAGCGGCGAGCGCGCCGTCCCGGGTGCCGGCCCCGGCGAGCAGCAGCATGAACCCGAGCTGGGACACCGTGCCGTAGGCGAGGACGAGCTTGAGGTCGTGCTGGCGCAGCGCCTGCACGCCGCCGAGCAGCATCGTGACGATCGCCAGCGTCGCGATCAGCGGGCGCCACGGCTCGACGTCGGCGAACCCGGGCGCGAGGCGCAGCACGAGGTAGACGCCGGCCTTCACCATCGCCGCGGCGTGCAGGTAGGCGCTGACCGGCGTCGGCGCGGCCATCGCCGACGGCAGCCAGAAGTGGAACGGCACCAGCGCGGACTTGGTGGTCGCCCCGACCAGCACGCAGACGACCCCGGCGGTGACGGCCGCGGGGGTCGCGGCGGGGCCCGTGAAGTAGGTCACGAGCTCCGAGAGCCGGGTGGTGCCCGCCGCGGCGGACAGCACGACCAGGCCGACGAGCATCGTCAGGCCGCCCGCCGCGGTGACGACGAGCGCCTGCACCGCCGCCGCACGGCTCGCCCGCTTGTGCGAGTCGTGGCCGACGAGCAGGAAGGAGAAGACGGTCGTCAGCTCCCAGCACACGTAGAGCACGAAGACGTCGTCGGACCAGACGAGCGCGAGCATCGCGCCGGCGAAGGCGGTGAGCACCCCGGCGAACCGCCCGAGCCCGCGCGCGCCCTCCGCGAAGTAGCGCGTGCAGTACAGGAGCACGAGGGCCCCGATGCCGGTGACCAGCAACGAGAAGGTGGCGGACAGCGCGTCGAGGCGCATCGCGATGTCGATGTCGAGGGCGGGGATCCACGGGATCTCCTGGGTGGGCGCGGCGCCCGCGAGCACGGCGGGCAGCTGCGCCAGGATCCAGACGAAGGCCGCGGCGGGGACCAGGGTCAGCACCGCGAACGCGCGTCGACCGAGCAGCCGGACCAGGCCCGGTGCGGCCAGCGCCGCCACCGCGTGCGCCCCCACCAGCACCAGCACGCCTGCTGCACTCCCAACTGCCGTCCCGACCCGTGGCGGGGCGCATCATTCCGGATCCCCCGTGGTGGTCGCGTGCGGTGACGACGAGGTCACTTCCGCGAGGTCGCGGCGAGGGCGGTCAGTCGTCGGCGAGCGCCGCCCGCACCGCCGCGACGGTCTGCTCCCCGGTCGCCCGCCGTTGCGACCGGTCGATCGCCACCTCGACCACCCGCGTCCCGGGTCGTCCGGTGGGGGCGAGCGCCCCGGTCGGACCCCCGAGCTCGGCCGGGACCGCGTGGCGGTGCGGCACGCGGTGCGCGGCGCAGAGCGCGGCGAGGTCCGTGCCGTGCGGGGCCCCGAAGACGCGCTCGAACGCGGCCGCGAAGCGGGGGGCGCCCTGCTCGAGGGTGGCGAAGATCCCGCCGCCGTCGTCGTTCGCGACCACGACGACGAGCTCCCCGCGCGGCTCCTCCGGCCCGACGAGCAGGCCGTTCGTGTCGTGCAGGAACGTCAGGTCGCCGAGCAGCGCGTAGGTCGGCCCGGGGTGCGCGAGCGCGACGCCCGCGGCCAGCGAGACCGCCCCGTCGATGCCGGACACGCCCCGGGCCGACAGGACGGTGACGTCGGCGCGCGGGGTGGCCGCGAGCGCCACGTCCCGGATCGGCGCGGACGCGCCCACCACCAGGCACGCCCCGGACGGGAGCGCCGCCACGGTGGCCGCGGCCAGGGCCGGCCCGCTGCCCTCGACGACGGCGGAGTCGAGCACCTCGAGGGCCCGGTCGTCAGCCTCGGCCCAGGCGCGCGCGAAGTCCGCGTCGGGCTTCCAGTCGTCCGGGGGCGGGAGCGCGCCGACCGCTGTCACCGATCCCGCGACGTCGGTCCAGCCCGGGCGCGGGCGCCCACCGGTCGGGGCCACCGAGGGGACCGCCACGACGGTGACGCACGGGTCGGCGAGCAGGCGCGACACGGCGCGGTGCAGCGTCGGGCGGCCGAGGACGACGACCTGCTCGGGGCGCAGGTCCTCGCGCGTCCCGTCCAGCGCCGCGGGCAGCGCCCAGGTGCCGGCGGGCAGCGCGCGCCCGCCCGCGGGATCCGACCACAGCGGCGACGTCGGCTCGGCGAGCACCGGCACGCCGTCGGGCAGGCGCGTCCCGGCGGGCACGACCTCCCCGCCGTGACCGGCGACGACGAGCGTCCGCGCGCCGGCGCGCAGCGCCAGGGGCGCGAGCGTGGAGGCGGGCGGCGCCGCGACGATCCCCGTCCAGGGAGCGCCCTCGGGCCGGCCTTCGAGCGCGGGGTCGGAGCTGGTCCGCGGGTCGACGGCGCCCTGCGGGTCGAGCAGCGGCTCGCGCAGCGGGACGTTGAGCTGGACGGGACCGGGGTCGCCGCCGGTCGTACCCGCCGCCCGGTCGAGCGCCCGGGCCACGACCGCCCGCCACGAGCGCGCCGCACCGGGGCGGTCCTCGGCCAGCGGCATCACCACCGAGGCGCGGACCGCCTCGCCGTACATCCCGACCTGGTCGATCGTCTGGTTGGCGCCGCTGCCGACGAGCTCGACAGGCCGGTCGGCGCTGACCACCAGCAGGCCCACCCCGCTGCGCGAGGCCTCGAGCACGGCGGGGTGCAGGTTGGCCACCGCGGTGCCCGACGTCACGACCACCGGCACGATGCGCCCCGACACCGACCCGAGCCCCACCGCGAGGAACCCGGCGCCCCGCTCGTCGATGCGGACGTGCAGCCGGAGGCGGCCGTCGCGGTCGGCGGCGTAGAGGGCGACGAGCAGCGGCGCGTTCCGCGACCCGGGGCACGCGACGGCGTCGGTGACCCCCGCCCGGACCCATTCGTCCACGACGACGTGGGCCTGCGCCGTCGAGGGAATCACCGAACCCACGGTAATGACGCGGAGGCCGTCGCACCCGATGGGCAGGGGGTGATCCCGGCCCCTGATCAGGTCCGGGAGCGCGCGGCGAGGCGAAGGGACCACCGCGGACCGTGTCCTGAGGACACGGTCCGCCTGCTCGACTCCTCGATGCACCAAGCGAGGAGGGCACCGCCCGCCCGGCGGAGATCAGCGCCGCGGACGCAGCAGGCGCAGCGTCGCGTCCCGTCCGGTCGCCCGGGTGAACAGGTACTCGGCCCGCTCGTAGGACAGCCGCGTGCGACCCGTGTCCGGGCACCGGTCCGCCGTGGCGGGGGTGCGGGCGGGCCCCGGGCGGCGGTCGGCGAGGAACACCGGGCCGCGGGTGCGCCCCTCGAGCAGGACGTCGAGCAGGCGCGCGGTGCGGGCGCGCCAGGTGACGGCGCCGGCGCACCGGTCGTCCCGGTCCAGCTCGTCGACGTCGAGGGCGAGCACGGCGCGGACCGGCGCCCCGGACTCGTGCAGCAGCGACCACAGCGCGCGCTCGCGGACGGGCACCGCGGGGTCGTCGCACAGCGCCGCGACCCGCGTGGGGTCCAGCGGTGGGGCCGGCACGCGGTCGGGGTCGCGGCGCTCCAGGCCCTCGGCGAGATCGGGGCGGTCGAGCCAGGCGGCGAACGAGCGGACCGCGGCGCGGTGCCGGTTCCACGTCGCGGCGGCCGCCCCGCCCCAGGTGGTCACGAGCACGCGGCTGACCTCGTCGCCGGTGACGGCGTCGAGCGGGGTGGTGCCGCCGAGCCCGCGCGCCAGCCGGCGCAGGGTCTGGCCGTAGGCCCGGCGCGCGGGGGGCTCGAGACCGTCGAGGAACGCGGCGGCGCGGTCGTCGACGGTCGGCGCCGTGGTCGTCCCGCCCGGATCCGCGGCCCGGGCGTCGAGGTAGGCGCGCTCGGCGTCGTTGCGGGTCAGCGCGGCCGCGCGGGCGTACTCCCGGCGCGCCTCGTCGTGGCGGCCCAGGCGGCCCAGCAGATCGGCGCGGACGCCCGGCAGCAGGTGGTAGTCGCGCAGGCGGGGGTCGTCGCGCAGGGCGTCGGCGAGTGCCAGCCCGGCCTCCGGTCCCCGCGCGCGGGCGACGGCGACGGCCCGGTTGAGCGCGACCACCGGCGTGGGCAGGAGCGCGGCGAGCCGGTCGTAGAGCGCGGCGATCGCCGTCCAGTCGGTGTCCTCGGGGCGCCGGGCCTGCGCGTGACAGACGGCGACCGCGGCCTGCAGGACGTAGATCCCGGGAGTCCCGCCGAGGTCGCGCGCCCGCAGCATCGACGTGAAGCCGCGCCGCACGTGCACCGGGTCCCAGCGCCCGCGGTCCTGCTCGTGCAGCGGGATCGGCTCGCCCCCGGGGCCGGTGCGCGCCGCCGACCGCGAGGCCTGCAGCTCCATGAGCGCCACCAGGCCGTGCACCTCGGGCTCGGACGGCGCGAGCGCGGCGAGCCGGTGCCCGAGACGCAGGGCCTGCCCGCAGAGGTCCGTGCGCACCAGGGCCTGCCCCGAAGTGGCCGCGTAGCCCTCGTTGAACACGAGGTAGACCACCTCGAGCACCGACGACAGCCGCGCGGCGAGCTCGTCGCGCCCGGGCATCGCGAACTCGGCCCCGGCCTCGGCGAGCGTCCGCTTCGCGTCGGCGATCCGCCGGCTGATCGTGGCGTCGTCGACGAGGAAGGCGCGGGCGATCTCGGCGACGTCCAGGCCGCCGAGCAGGCGCAGGGTCAGCGCGAGGCGTCCCTCGGTGCGCAGCACGGGGTGGCACGACAGGAACATCAGGCGCAGGACGTCGGTCTCGTCGTCACCCGTGTCACCGCCCGCACCGGCGCTCTCGCCGTCGGACTCGTCCGCGTGGGCGATCTCGGCGTGGGCACGCTCGGCGCGGCCCTCGCGACGCAGGTGGTCGACGGCGCGCCGCTTGGCGACGGCGGTGAGCCAGGCGCCCGGGTTGGCGGGGACGCCCTCGTCCGGCCACTGTTCCAGCGCCGCGACGAGGGCGTCCTGCGCGAGCTCCTCGGCCAGGCCGACGTCGTGCACCATCCGCGTGAGGGCGGCGACGATCTTGGCGGACTCGAGCTTCCAGACCGCGTCCACCCGGGCGTGCAGTCCGCCCATACGCGCGGGGGTCACGGACCCATGACCCGGTGCAGGACGCTGTCGCCGTCACCGACGATCCGCCGGAAGCGCCGCGAGACCTCGAGCGCCTCCTCGTGGGAGGAGACCTCGACCAGGGCGAAGCCCAGGATCTCCTCCTTCGCCTCGACGAAGGGCCCGTCGGTCACGGTGATCTCGTCGCCGACCGACGTGACCTTCACGCCGCCGGGCTCGAGGCCGCCGGTGGCGATGAGGATGCCGGCGGCGGTCATCTCCTCGATGAACGCGCCCATCTCGGCGAACAGGGCCTCGTCGGCCTGCCGGCTGTTCTGGCCGGTGGTCATCAGGTAGCGCATCGGGTTCTCCTCGATCTCGGTGGTTCTCGGTGGTGCGGGGTGCTGACGGCTCCACGTCGTCCGGGCCGATGCGACAGGGAACGGCGACGATCCCTGTCGTATCAGTTCGGACGACGTGGTGGCGAGAGTCCGATCCGGCAGGTCCCCAGAGAGGCACCCGAGATGACCACGACCGCTGTCGCCCCCGCCGTCACCACCACCGGCGCCGCCGACGTCCGCACCCGCCGGCAGCTCGCCGCGCTGGCCGTCGGCTTCCCGCTCTGGGCCGCGGTGTCGGTCGCCCAGGCCGCCACCCGCGCGGGGTTCGACATCCTGCGCCACCCGCTGAGCCTGCTGTCCACCGGCGACCTCGGGTGGCTGCAGATCACCAACTTCGTCGTCGCCGGCGTCCTGGCCGTCGTCGGGGCCCTCGGGCTCCGCACCGCCCTGCACGGCACCCCGGGCGGCGTCCGGGCGCCCCGGCTCGTGGCCGCCGCGGGGATCGGACTGGTCGCGGCCGGGTTCCTCGTCATGGACCCGGGAGCGAACTTCCCCGTCGGCACGCCCGACGACCTGCCGATCGTCTCCTGGCACGCGGTCGGCCACATGGTCGCCGGCACCGTCAGCTTCACGTCGCTCATCGCCGCCTGCTTCGTCCTGGCCCGCCACCTCACCCGCGCCGGACGCCGGCGCCTCGCGATCGCCTGCCGCGTCGCGGGCCTCTCCCTGGCGCTCGGCTGGGGCTGGGCGATGGGCGGCGGCGCCGCCGGCACCCTGACCCTCGCGGTCGGTGCCATCGCCGCGATGCTCGCCGTCGCCGGGGTCGCCGCCCTGGTGCGCCGTGAGGTCTGATCACCCGCGGACGACCGACCCCTCCGGTGCACGGTGTGCCGGAGGGGTTCGGCGCGTGATCACCCACAGGAGCCCCTCGGTCCCCGTGCGTCTGCACCACGCACGCGCCGACGTCGTGGAGGCGCGCCGTACGGGTGGTGAAGCACTCGACCGGATGACAACCCATCGAGCGGATCTCCGCCGAACCGGACACCGCGGCCCGTGAGCTCGCCGTTCACTGCACCGTGCGCACCGATACGACTCGACTCCAGCCCTCCGCGGAGCGGGTCGTCCGGGCGCGGCGGACGCGACGGACAGGCTTCGTCGTGGCCACCGGCGTCCTGACGACCGCCCTGTCCCTCGCGACCCTCGCTCCGGTGGCGAGCGCCGATCCGGGCGTTCCGCCGCCGACCCGCCCGCACACGCAGGCCGCGCCGGACGACGAGGGCCCGCAGCGCTGGGCGCCCCCGCTGGCCGGGACGTCGACCGGTGTCGCGATCACCGACGGCACCGCCCGCCTGAGCACCATGCGCGACGGCACCGAGACCGGCCCGGCCGCGCTGCGCGGCGCCGAGCGCCAGGGCCTGCTCGACCTCGGCGCCCACCAGTTCGCGACCCCGGTCAACCGGATCGACGCGCCGGTCACCGGCGACGTCCCGCCCGGGTCCCAGGTGGCGGTCGACGTGCGCGGGCAGGACGCCGACGGGCAGTGGAGCGAGTGGCTGCCCGCCGAGCCGGGCTCCCCCGCGGTGCTCCCCGAGCCCACGCGCACCGTGGCCGTGCGGCTCGCGATGCTCGCCCCGACCGGCTCGGCCGGACCGGTGGTGCGCAGTCTCGAGGTCCTCGCCGACGAGGTGCCCACCGGGCCGCGCACGATCGCCCCGCGGGCCAGCTACCGGGTCTTCGCCACCCGCGAGGGCCTCGTCGGCGGCATCACCGCCAACGGGCACCGGATCAGGCCGAACGACCAGTTCGCCGCGCTGCCCTCGCGCCGGGCGCTCTCCCCGAACGGGCGCGGCGACTACAGCGTGCGCGTCTGCGCCGCGGGCGGGCGCTGCGCGACCGTGCCGGTGTGGGACGTCGGGCCCTGGAACACCAAGGACGACTACTGGAACCCGTCGAACCAGCGCCAGCAGTGGAAGGACCTGCCGCAGGGCCGCCCGCAGGCCCAGGCCGCGTTCGAGAACAAGTACAACGGCGGACGCGACGGCTTCGGCCGCCAGGTGAAGAACCCCGCGGGCATCGACCTCGCCGACGGCACCTTCTGGGGCCTCGGCCTGCGCGACAACGCGTTCGTCACCGTCGACTACCTCTGGACCGCGAAGTCCGCGGCGCTGGGACGGGCGGTCACCGCCGGCGCCGGTCCGGTCGTGGAACGCGCGACGCCGGACGCCGCGGCGCCCGACGGCGGAGTGGTCGGCGACGGCGCCCAGGTCGAGGTGCAGTGCCAGGTCGCGGGCACCTCCGTCACCGGCACCCAGGGCACCAGCAACCTCTGGCTGCGCACCCGGCCGGAGCGCTACGTCCCGGCCGCGTGGATCCAGGGCGCGCCGCCGGTACCGCCCTGCACCTAGCGCACGTCGGTAAAGTCGCCGGGCGTGGCGACCGTCGGCGAATGGGTGGAGGGCGCGCGTCCCCGCACGCTGCCCACGGCGATCGCCCCGGTGCTCGCGGGCTCCGGGGCGGCCGCGGGGGTCGCCGGGTTCGACCCGGTGGCCGCCGTGCTCGCGCTGATCGTCTCGGTGTCCTTCGTGATCGGCGTGAACTTCGCCAACGACTACTCCGACGGCGTGCGGGGCACCGACGACGACCGCGTCGGCCCGCTGCGTCTCGTGGGCTCCGGGGTGGCGCAGCCGTACGTGGTCAAGCGCACCGCGATGCTCTGCCTGGGCCTCGGCGCGTTCGCCGGCGTCGTGCTGTCGCTCTACAGCGGGCACTGGTGGCTGATCGTCGTCGGCGCGGTGTGCCTGCTCGGCGCCTGGTTCTACACCGGGGGCTCGCGCCCGTACGGCTACCGCGGACTGGGCGAGCTCGCGGTGTTCGTCTTCTTCGGGCCGGTCGCGGTGCTCGGCACCGAGTACGTGCAGACGGGCCGCGCCAGCGGCCTCGGGATCGGCGCCTCGGTGGGCGTCGGTCTGCTCGCCTGCGCGGTCCTCGTCGCCAACAACCTGCGCGACATCGACTCCGACGTCGAGACCGGCAAGCGCACCCTCGCCGTGGTGCTCGGCGACCGCGACACCCGCGTGCTCTACGCCGCGCTCGTCGTGGTCCCGCTCGGCATGACGCTCGTGCTCAGCCTGCGGGCCTGGGGCGCGCTGGCCGGCCTCCTGGCGCTGGCGCTGCTCGTGCCCGGGCTGCGGCGCGTGCTCGCCGGGTCGACCGGCCGGGACCTGATCCCCGTGCTGCGCGACACCGCGCTCGGGCTGCTGGTGTGGTCCGCCGCGACGGCCCTGGGCCTGGCCTTGACCTAGGCCTTGACCCAGGCCTTGACCCAGGCGCTGACCTAGGACTCCTCCCCGGAGACGTCCCCCCGGAGCTCGGCCCGCAGCTGCTCGCGACGGGCCCGGCGCGACGCCGTCGCCGCGTCGACCTCGGCGGCGAGCCGGGCCCGCAGCCCGCGGAACAGGAACAGCGACAGCGGCAGGGCCACGACGATGGCGATCAGCAGCGACACGAGCAGCGGCAGGCCGACGAGCACGAGCACGCCCGCGATCACCGCGACGACGAGCAGGCGTGCGCCGACGTAGAGAGCGACCGCGAGCGCGACGCCACCGGGCGTGCCGGTGGCGCCGGAGGGGCTGTCGGCGGTGTCGTCCCGGACACCCTCGGCGGGCCCGGGAGCGGGATTCGGCGAGGTCACGGCACCAGGGTAGGCGCGCGACGAGGCCTCCGCGCCCGCAGCCTGCGGGCGCCGGAGTCGTCCGTTTCGCCCTTTGTGCTCTCTTTACCTGGATACAAGCGTTCGAGTACGTACGGGGTCCGGTGTCACGATTCGCCGCGTTGTGTCCGCTCCCGTCATTCGGCGGTCGGGCGGGCACCCGTGGCGACAGGGAAGGTGGAGTGACATGACCATCACTCACGAGGCCGGCGAGCGACTGATGACCCCCGGCGAGGTCGCGGCGATGTTCCGCGTCGACCCGAAGACCGTCACGCGCTGGGCGTCCGCGGGCCGCATCGGCTCCATCCGCACCCCGGGTGGCCACCGCCGCTTCCGCGAGTCCGAGGTCCGCACCCTGCTCGACGGCCTGACCAGCGAGGCGCACCGCTAGCCGACCCGGCACGACCGGCGGCCGGACGGCCGCCGGTCGGCGGCGCCGCGACGGCGTCGGTGGGGATCCGCTCCGTCCGACCTCAGGAGGCGCCCCGTGACACGGCTCCCGCTCGTCCCGGGCACCCGACCGTCACCCGACGTCCACCTCGCGCACGTCACGCGGACTTCCGGTCCGACCGGTAACGTGGTGGACGCCCGGTCCGTGGAGCATCCGCGGCCGGTGACGTCGAAGATGCTGGAGGCGTCCGAGTGATCCCGTTCCTCGTGGCCGTGCTTGTCCTGGTCGTCGTGGGGACGTTGCTGTGGAAGGTGATGGCCGCCCAGGCGGCCCAGGCCGGACACGACGGCGGTCCTGGCGGCATGGTCGAGGACGCGCCGACCGGCCCCACCCGCCAGGCCTCTCCGCGTCGCCCGCAGCGCCCGGTCGCGCCGGACGACGACCCGGAGTTCCTGCGCTCGCTCGACGAGCGGATCCAGCGCCCGGAGCGCGAGGACCCGCCCTCCACCTAGAACACGACCTCCCACGAGGGGCGCCCCGGTCCGCGGGGCGCCCCTCGTGGCGTGTGTGGGGGTCCCTCTATCGGGGGATCATCGGGCGCCGCACCCGTGACCCGGCCCGGCCGAAGTCGTCGGCGACGGTGGCCGCGAGCTCGAGCAGCGCCGCGCGGGTGCGCGCGGCGAGCTTGTCCAGCTCGATCTCGGCGCCCTCCTCGAGGTGCGGGTCGAACGGCAGCCGCACGACGGCCCGGCAGCGGGCGGCGAAGTGGTCCGAGACGCGGTCGAGGTCGACGTTGCCCGACGACCGCCGCACGTAGTTGATGACGGCCACCGACCGGGACACCAGGTCGCGGTAGCCGTGCGCGTCGAGCCAGTCGAGGGTGGCCGACGCGCTGCGCGCCCCGTCGATCGACGCTGACGAGACGATCAGCAGCGAGTCCGCGACGTCGAGGACACCCTTCATCGCCGAGTGCATGAGTCCGGTGCCGCAGTCGGTGAGCACCACGTTGTAGAAGTGCTCGAGCAGCGTCACCGTGCGCCGGTAGTCGACCTCGCTGAACGCCTCGGAGACCGCCGGGTCCTGCTCGCTGGCGAGGACCTCCAGGCGGGACGGACCCTGCGAGGTGTAGGCGCGGACGTCGGAGTAGCGCCGCACACGGTCGGCGTCGCGCAGCAGGTGGCGCACGGTCGCCGTGGTCTCGAGCGGGATCTTCTGGCTCAGCGTGCCGCGGTCCGGGTTCGCGTCCACGGCGATCACGCGGTCGCCGCGCAGGGACGCGAACGTCGACCCGAGCGTCGTCGTCATCGTGGTCTTGCCGACGCCGCCCTTGAGGCTCAGCATCGCGATCTTGTAGCAGCCGTGGAGCGGCTGGTTGACGCGCGCGATCAGCTCCCGACGCGCGGCGTCCCCGGCGCTCTCCCCCGGGTTGACCAGGCCGCCGCTGCCGACGAACAGCGCGCGCCGCCAGCCCGTCTGCGGCGGGCGCTTGCTGGGCCGCAGGAGCTGCGCCGACGACAGGTCGTAGCTCGCGGGACCGTTCGGCTCCTGCGGGGCGTGGGCGCCGCGGCCCGGCGTCGTGAAGCGGCCGGAGAGCGGTGTGCGCCCACCCGGCACGGGGCCGGCGAGCGGGGCTGCGGCGCTGCTGGGGGGCGCGGCACCAGCGCGCGCGTCGACGGCCGCGTGGCGGGGCTGGGCGGCGTCACCGCGGGCGGCCTCGGCCGTGTCGACCCGACGCGTCGTCTCCGGGGAGTCCGCCGGGGCGGCCGGGGTGCCGTTCGTGGACGCGGTCTCGGACGATCCGCTCGGCGTCTCGTCGGAGGAGGTCGGCGCCGAGGTCGGGGCTGGGGTCGGCGCCGGCGGCGAGGACGACGGAGGTGTCGCAGGCGACTCGTCGTCGTCCGTGGCTTCCATCTGGCGGCCCCTCCCTCGTCGCGTGGCGCGCCAGACCGTATCCCGTCGTGGAGATCCGAACGACCGGAACGCAGTCGATGGTCGACTCCGCTCCGCTGCGTCTCCGGTCAGCCGACCCCGGCGTACGAGTGCAGGCCCGTGACCACGAGGTTGACGAAGAACAGGTTGAACACCATCACCGCGAAGCCGACCACGTTGATCACCGCGGCGCGGCGGCCGCGCCAGCCGGCGGTGGACCGCGCGTGCAGGTAGCAGGCGTAGACGACCCAGGCGACGAGCGCGGTGGTCTCCTTGGGGTCCCAGCCCCAGTAGCGGCCCCAGGCGGCCTCGGCCCAGATCGCCCCGGTGATCACCGCGAACGTCCAGATCGGGAAGGCCAGCGCCGTGGCACGGTAGGCGACGCGGTCGAGCACGTCGGCGCCCGGAAGCCGCGCGGCCCACGCCAGGCGGGTCGGGGTGTTCTCGTGCGCGGCCCGCAGGAGGTACAGGACGCTGCTGACGCCGGCCAGCAGCAGGATGCCCGAGGCGATGACGGCGGCGGAGACGTGGATCGCGAGCCAGTACGAGCGCAGGGCGGGCACCACGGGCGCGGTCTGCGTGTAGAGCACCGTGCCGGCCAGGAACATCAGGATGATCACGGGCAGCAGCACGAAGACACCGAGGCGGCGCAGCTCGGGGCGGCGACGGAGCACGACCAGCCAGGCCCCCACCGCGACCAGGCAGATCGCGGCGGTGAACTCGTACATGTTGCCCCAGGGGACCCGCTGAGCGGCGAACCCGCGGACCACGAGCATCGCCAGGTGCAGGGCGAACCCGAGGACGGTGAGCGAGACCCCCATGCGCCCGAACCGTTCGGCGCGGGAACGGGGCGGCGCGGTGCCGGCGGGGGTGCTCCCGGGGGCGTCGGTCACGTCGGCGGTCCTCGTCGTGCCACCGCCCACGGCCGCGCCGACGGGCTCCCGCGCGGACTCCTCGGCCCGCGCCGGACGCCGCAGGAGCGCGTGCTCGACGGCGTGCAGGATCATCGCCAGCACGTAGACGCCGAGCGCGGACTCGAACAGCAGGTCGCCGAACTGGCCGAGCTGCGCGTCAACGACCATCGGGGTCCTCCCGGTCCTCTCCGTCGGCGTCCACCGACGGTTCCTGCGTCGCGTCGGGCGGCACGGACTCCTCGGGGACGGCCGGGTCGGGCATGGCGTGGTCGGGTTCCGCCTCGCCCCGCGCGCCCAGCTCGGCCGCGAGCCGCCCGAACTCCTCGCCGTAGCCCGCGCGGTCCGTGCGTGCCAGCCCGCCGAGCGTCACCACCGTACGACCACCTGTCGTAGGCGGCAGTGCGGGGGCCGCGCGCACCCAGAAGCGCCGGCGACGCACCGTCAGCGACAGCGTCAGGCCCCCGAGCAGCGCGATCGCCGTGATCAGCACCGCCGTCTGCCCCGGGTCGTGCGACACCTGCAGCGACACCCAGTTCTCGACGCCGTCGAAGCGGATGCGGGTGCCGTCGTCGAGGGTGATCTCGCCGCCGGGCTTGATGTTCTCCCGCGCCACGCGCACCAGCCGGCCCTGGTCGACCATGCCCTGGTCCACCGAGAAGATCGACTGCGCGCGGCCGGAGTCGAGCCCCAGGTCGCCGCGCAGCACGTCGACGGCGACCTCGGGGTTGTTCAGCGCCGGGAACACCGACGTCACGAGCCCGCCGCCGGACGAGGTCGGGGCGAACAAGCCGGTGATCGCGAGCTGGGAGCGCCGGCGCTGCGCCTCGTCGGTGACCCCCGGCGGGTCGATCTTCGTCGCGCCCTCGGACAGCAGCGTCGCCTGGTCGACCGGACGCCACTGCACCAGGCCGACGCGCTGCTGGCCGTCGGGGAAGGTCACCGTGAACCGGGGCGCGTAGCCGTGCCCGAGCAGGTAGACGCGCTCGCCGTCGACGCGCAGCGGGTCGTTCACCGCGAGGTCGTCGGGCACCCAGGCGTCGGCGCCGCTCTGCACGGCCTCGCCGTCCTGGTAGCGGATCGCGGCGTCGAACGAGTCGGGTTGCCCGTCGGGTCGGAACGTCGCGCGGAAGCCGTCGACGGTCAGGCAGAACGGATCCAGCCCGGTGCCGTCGACCTGCAGGCCGGGACGGAACGAGTCGTAGGCGTAGATTCCGGAGTTGCAGAACTCGCTGCCGTCGGCCATGACGATGACCTGGCCCTCGTAGCCCAGGATCTTGCCGATCGCGATGCCGCCGAGCAGGGCGACGAGGCTGAGGTGGAACACCAGGTTGCCGACCTCGCGCAGCGAGCCCTTCTCCGCCGAGATCGTGCGCACGCCGCCCGGCTCGGAGCGCACCACGGTGCGCCAGCCGCGCAGCCGCCGGCGGGCCGCCTCCACGACGGCGTCCGGGTCGTCGTCGGAGGTGCTCTGCGCGTGGTGGGGCAGGCGGGCGAGGTTGCGCGGCACGGCGACCGGCTCGACGCGCAGGCTCCGCGCGTGCTCGATCGACCGCGGGACCAGGCAGCCGATGAGCGAGATGAACAGCAGCAGGTAGACCGCCGAGAACCACGGCGTGGCGAAGACGTCGAAGAACCCGAGGTCGTCGAGCACCGGGCCGAGCGTCGGGTGCTGGGCGAGGTAGTCCTCGACGGCGTTCGGGCTCGGGGTGCGTTGGGGCAGCACGGCCCCGGGCAGCGCGGCCACCGCGAGCAGGAACAGCAGGATCAGCGCGGTGCGCATGCTGGTCAGGCCGCGCCAGGTGTTGCGGGCCAGCGCGAGCGCGCGCTGGGCGCGGCTCGGACCGGACGGCGGCGGGCCGGCGTCCCCGGCGGGTGCCTTCGGCAGCGTGGTGGTCATCGCGTGGTGGTCATCGGGGAGGCCTACAGGGGAGTGGAGAAGCCGGCGATGGGACCGCGCAGCAGGGCGATGATCTCGGCCCAGAGGCCGGTGGCGAGCAGCAGGCCCACGACGATCATGCCGACACCACCGACGACCTGGATGCGCCGGCTGTGGTTCCGCAGCCACGCCTGCGCCCGCACCGCGCGCCCGGCGCCGAGGGCGATGAGCACGAACGGCACGCCGAGGCCGACGCAGTAGGCGAGCAGCAGCACGACGCCCCGGACGCCGGCGCTGCCCGCGTCGGTGCCGCTGGCCAGGGCGACCACCCCGGCGAGCGTCGGCCCGAGGCACGGCGTCCAGCCCAGGCCGAACGTCGCGCCGAGCAGGGGCGCGCCGACGAGCCCGAGCTGCGGCACCCGGTGCGGGCGGGTGTCGCGCTGCAGCGCCGGGACCAGGCCGAGGAAGACCAGGCCCATCGCGACGGTGACGACGCCGCCGATCCGCTGCAGGAGCGCCTCGTTGGCCAGCAGCGCGTCGGCCAGCCAGACGATCGACCCGAGGCCGACGACGAAGACGACGGTGAAGCCGAGCACGAACAGGCACGCCGCCCCGGCGACCCGCCAGCGGCGCAGCCGGCGCGGGGTCGCGGTGGCCACCGGGAGCTCGCCGGTGACCGCGGCGCGGCGCTCGGCGTCCTGGGCCTTCACCTCGTCCTCGGTCACCGCCGGCGCGTCGGCGCCGACCAGACCGGCGAGGTAGGCGAGGTAGCCCGGCACCAGCGGCACGACGCACGGCGACGCGAAGCTGACCGCGCCGGCCGCCACGGAAAGCAGCACGGCGAGCAGGACGGGGCCGGAGGTGGCCACCTCGGTCAGGTTCATGGCGACTCCAGGGTAGGACGCCCCGGTCGCACGCGCGTGAGCACGGGGACCGATCTCCGACGATGTGTCGTAGATCGTGCCGCCGGAGCGCTCGTCCGAGCGTGATGCTTCGGGAACCGAAGCGTCCGTGGTAATTCGGTGGCGCACCCGGCGGGGTCGCTCCTACCGTTCCCGCCGTGGACATCCACTCCTGAGACGCCGGGACCGCTCCGGTCCCGCGCCCACCCTGCTGCCCCTCCCGCCGCCCGGTCGCGGTGCTCTGCACCCCGGGCGTGATCAGGCAGCCCTCACGGCTGCCTGATCTCCCGGCGCCGGCGGCGTCCCGCCCGCACACTCCCAGGAGGTCTCCATGCGAAGCACCGTCCCGACATCCCCGGCCGAGACGCCCCCGGCCAACCGCGCCGAGCGACGGGCCGCCGCCCGCGGCCGGCAGGCCGGCGGGGGCACCACCCGCACGGCGCCGCGGGCCACCGGTCCGCGCGAGCACACCAAGCCCGCGCACGCCCGCGCGGATTTCGCCGCCCGCCGCAGCGGGTGAGACCCCGCGGCTGACGACCGGGCCGGAGGGTCCGGTCGTCAGCCGTGGGCGCCGGGGTACTGCTGCTGGGGGTACTGCTGTGGGGGGTACGGGGGCGTCGCACCCGCGGGCGGCAGCTGTGCGAGCTGCTCGGCCTGGGCCTTGTCGACGGTCATCGCGAAGCCGCAGGCGGTGCACTGCGTGCTGTACCGCACGCGGACGGGGAAGAGCGGGATGAAGAAGAGCGTGAACTTCGTGACCAGCTTCAGCACGGCGTTCGCCGCCGACCGGTGACAGTTGACGCAGGTCAGCAGCACCATCGCGAGCTGCTGCACCGTGCGGCGCGTCCCAAAGATGATCACAGCGGCTCCTCGGCCTGGGTACAGCGTCAGCTGGCGGGGGCGGGCTCGGCGGCGATGCGGTCGACCACGGGCTGCAGGTCCGAGGCCAGGACGGCGGTGAGGAACACCGCGGCCACGCGGTGGGAGCGGTCGAGCACGATCGTCGACGGCACCGCGTTGCGCGGGTAGCCGCGCAGCACGAGCAGGGAGCGACCCGGCGGGTCGAAGATCGACGGGTAGACGACGCCGCGGTCGCGGACGAAGTCGGCGGCGGCGTCGCGCTGGTCGCGGACGTCGATCCCGAGGAACTGCACCCCGCGCGGCGCGGACGCCTCGGCGACCTGGTCGAGGGCGGGTGCCTCGGCGCGGCAGGGCCCGCACCACGATCCCCACACGTTGAGCACCACGACCTGGCCGCGAAAGGCGTCGGTGGACAGCTCCCGCCCGGGCTCGAGCAGGCTCTCGCCCCCGAGGGCGGGCAGGACGCCCCGGGTCTCGGGCGGGTCGTAGGTGACGGTCGTGCGCCCGCCGGTGCCGCCGAACACGAACGCCCCGTCCGACGGCGACGACGAGCACCCGGCGAGCACGAGCAGGCCCGCGAGCACGAGCAGCAGGGCACGCACTCAGGCGCCCGTCGCCGTCGGGTCCGAGACGCCGCCGGGCTCGGCGTAGGCGATGTCGACGAGGCTCTCGTCGTCGAAGACGAAGCTGGTCACCGACCCCAGCGAGCACTGGCGGTGCGTCGGGTTGTGCCACAGGCGCTCGCCGGACAGGAAGCGGCGCAGGGTCCAGATGGGCAGCTGGTGCGACACGCAGACCGCCTCGTGCCCCGCCGCGAGCGCCCGCGCGCGGTGTGCGGCGCCGAGCATCCGGTGCGCGATCTCGAGGTACGGCTCGCCCCACGACGGCGTGAACGGGTTGCGCAGCAACGGCCAGTACTCCGGCCTGCGCAGCGCGCCGTCGCCGACCCCGACGTGCAGGCCCTCGAAGGCGTTGCCGGCCTCGATCAGCCGGTCCTCGGTGATCGGCTCCAGGCCGAGCTGCTCGGCGAGGGGCACCGCCGTCTCCTGCGCCCGCTGCATCGGGGAGACGAGCAGCGCGGTGACGTCGGCGCCGGCCAGGTGCTCGGCGGCCCGGTGCGCGTGCTCGCGGCCGGCGTGCGAGAGCCCGTAGCCGGGCAGGCGGCCGTAGAGGATGCCCTCGGGGTTGTGGACCTCGCCGTGGCGGACCAGGTGGACCGTGGTGCGCAAGGGGCTCACGGCGCCGTCGCCGCGGCCGCCGCCCGCGCCGCGCCGGGCAGCGCGTCGGCGATCACCGAGAACGCGTCGTCGTCGAGCGCGGCGGAGATGAAGCACGCCTCGAAGACGCTCGGCGGCCAGTACACCCCGGCGTCGAGCAGGGCGTGGAA
Organism: Actinomycetospora sp. NBC_00405; assembly: GCF_036044095.1. Lineage (NCBI taxonomy): Bacteria > Bacillati > Actinomycetota > Actinomycetes > Pseudonocardiales > Pseudonocardiaceae > Actinomycetospora > Actinomycetospora sp. NBC_00405. The sequence continues at coordinate 4,830,144 of NZ_CP107938.1, read as the reverse complement.
GAACGGCGGGAAGCGCCAGGTCTCGGCGGCCTTCATGTCGTCGTAGTTGCGCCCCACCTCGTCGGCGAAGCGGACCGACACCAGCGAGCCCGCCCGCTGCATGGTGTGCACGACCCCGGCCGCGGAGAGCGCGTCGGTGACCAGGCCGTGCAGGCGGTCGGCGTTCGCGTCCAGCGCCGTGTAGACCTCGGGCGTCGCGTGGCGCAGCGTCGTGAGCCCGGCCGCGACCGCGACGGGGTTCCCGGCCAGCGTCCCGGCCTGGTACACGGGGCCGGCGGGCGCGAGGTGGCCCATGACGTCCGCGCGGCCGCCGAACGCGGCGGCGGGCAGGCCGCCGGACATGACCTTGCCGAAGCAGTAGAGGTCGCCGGCGACCCCCTCGAGGCCGTACCAACCGGACGCCGAGACCCGGAAGCCGGTCATCACCTCGTCGATCACCAGCAGCGCCCCGTGCGCCTGGCAGAGGCGCTTGAGCCCGGCGTTGAAGCCGTCGTCGGGGGCGACCGCGCCCATGTTGCCCGCGGCCGCCTCGGTGATCACGCACGCGATCTCGGGCCCGCGCTCGGCGAACACGGCGGCGACGACGTCGAGGTCGTTGTAGGGCAGGACGACGGTGTCGGTCGCCTGGGCGCCGGTGACGCCCGGCGACGAGGGGAGCCCGAACGTCGCGACGCCCGAGCCCGCCTCGGCGAGCAGCGCGTCGACGTGACCGTGGTAGCAGCCGGCGAACTTGACCACCACGCTGCGCCCGGTGAACCCGCGGGCCAGCCGCACCGCGCTCATCGTCGCCTCGGTGCCGGAGTTGACCAGGCGCACCTGCTCGACGGGCTCGACGCGCCGCACGAGCTCCTCGGCGAGGTCGACCTCGCCGATCGTCGGCGTCCCGAACGAGAGCCCGGCGGACGCGGCCTCGCGCACCGCCTCGACCACGGCGGGGTGCGCGTGCCCGAGGATCATCGGGCCCCAGGAGCTGACCAGGTCGACGTAGCGGTGGCCGTCGGCGTCGGTGAGCCAGGGCCCGGAGCCGGCCACCATGAAGCGGGGGGTGCCGCCGACCGACCGGAACGCGCGGACCGGGGAGTTCACCCCTCCCGGCACCACCTGCTCGGCGCGCGCGAAGAGGTCCGCGCTGCGCCCGACGTCGGACGTCCCGGGGCTCGTCATCGCTGTGCGGGTCACGGCACCCAGTCTCCCAGCCGCCGCGACCTGGGGCCCGCCAGGCCCGTCAGGCCGGGAGCGACTCCAGCGGCGGGGGCGCGAGCGCGGTGACCGCGCGGTCGACCGCCTCGCACGACGGGCCGGCGACCTCGATCGAGTAGGCGACCGCGTCCCAGCCCACGAAGGTCCGGCACGGACCGCCGTCCTCGGTCTGCACCAGGGGGCCGAGGCGTCCTCCGCCCGGCGCGTTCCAGGCCGCCGCGCCGCCCGGCTGTGCGCCGCGCGCGTTGGCCTCGGTGCTCACGTCGCCCGCGGTGTTCCACCGCGTGTAGCTCACCGTGGTGCCCTCGGGCCCGGCGCAGCCGCGCCGCCCCGGACGGGAGGACACGACGCAGATCACCCCGGAGGCGATCACGAACGGCGATCGGATCCCGGGGAGGTCGTGGCGTGGTCGGCGTCGTCCGCCTCGGCCGGGTGAGCGGGGACCTCGTCCGGGACGGGAGCGTCGACGGGCGTCGGTGCGGCCGGTGCCGCCGGTGCCGCCGGTGCCGTCGTGTCGGCGGGCGCGCGGGCGGCCCGGAGCGCGGGGACCGCGACGAGCGCGGTGAGCACCGCCGCGACCCCGGCGGCCGTGCCCGCGAGCAGGAGGCCGCCGACGAGGTGTAGCTGGCGGATCGGGGTGACCAGCAGGCCGCCGGTGGTCTCGCGGACGTCCACCCCGGCGACGAGCAGCACGACCGCCGCGACGGCGAGCACCACCGTCGCCACGGCGAGCAGGACGGCGCGCCTCACGACGAGGCCCGCGCGCGCAGCAGGTCGCCGATCGCCTGCCGGAGCGCGTCGCCGTCGCGGGCCCAGGCCACCGCCCGGGTGCCGTCGCTCAGGCGCAGGACGACGGGCGTCAGCCGGCGGGGCACCACGGGCCCGTCGCCGAGGACCCGCAGGCCGTGGTGGTCCTCGTCGGCGGGGCGCAGCGACGTCACCTGCGACATCGGCAGCCGGGTGCTGCCCTGGACCAGCGTCGACGGGGTGAGCTCGACCCGCAGGAAGCGCCGCCTGCTGCGGACGAGCACGAGCGTGTAGAGGAACACGAGCAGGCCGACGCCGAGCCACAGCGCGAACGACGGGCCGCCGGGGGCGAGGCTCTCGAGCCCGATCCCGGCCGCCGCGAGCACCGGGCCGAACAGCAGCACCCAGGGCCGCGACCCGGTCTCGGCGTAGAGGACCGGTTCGTCGGTCGCGGTGGCGTCCCCGGCGGTCACCGGAACCGGCCGAACCACGCGCGGGCCGCGGGCAGGTGGAGCAGCACCGCCCCGGCGACGAACGCGACGAACCACGCCCCGCCCACCCCGAGGAACGTGACCTGCACGAGGCCGACCGCGGCGAGGACCACGCCGACGGCGGTGAGGACGGTGCGCGCGCGCCGGGAACCGCGCCCGGCCCGGCGGGCCGCGACGATCGTGCCGACGCCGCCCGCCGCGAGCACCCCCATGGCGGCGACCACGGCGGCCGGGCCGGTGCCGGCGTCGGCCGTGCCGAACGCGAGGCCCAGGCCGAACAGCAGGGCCGTGCCGATCATCAGCGCACCGAGCACGATCCACAGCACGACGGCGGCGGTGACCAGCCCGGGGCGTCCGGGCTCCTCCTCGGGCGGGGTGAGGTCCCGCTCCGCGTCGGACCGCGCGTGGTCGGTCACCGTCACCCGTCCAGCCAGGCGGTGGCCTCGGTGGCCCAGTACGTCAGGACGATGTCGGCGCCGGCGCGGCGGATGCCGGTGACCGTCTCGACGATCGTGCGCTCGCGGTCGAGCCAGCCGCGCTCGACCGCGGCCGAGATCATCGCGTACTCCCCCGAGACCTGGTACGCGGCGACCGGGACGTCTGAGGAGTCCGCGACCCGGCGCAGGACGTCGAGGTAGGCCATGGCCGGCTTGACCATCACCATGTCGGCGCCCTCGTCGAGGTCGAGCGCCGCCTCGCGCGCCGCCTCGCGGGCGTTGGCCGGGTCCTGCTGGTAGGTGCGGCGGTCGCCCTGGAGCTGCGAGTCGACGGCCTCACGGAACGGGCCGTAGAACGCGCTGGCGTACTTCGCGGAGTAGGCGAGGATCGCGGTGTCGCGGTGGCCCGCCTCGTCGAGCGCGGACCGGATGACGCCGACCTGGCCGTCCATCATCCCGCTCGGCGCGACGACGTGGGCGCCGGCGTCGGCCTGCGCGACGGCCATCTGCCCGTAGATCGGCAGGGTGGCGTCGTTGTCCACCCGGCCCTCGTCGTCGAGCACGCCGCAGTGGCCGTGGTCGGTGAACTCGTCGAGGCAGGTGTCGGCCATGACCGGCATCGCGTCGCCGACCTCGGCCCGCACGTCGCGCAGGGCGACGTTGAGGATGCCCTCGGGGTCGGTGCCGCCGGACCCGACCGCGTCGCGCCGGGCCGGGACGCCGAACAGCATGATCCCGCCGAGACCGGCCGCCGCCGCCTCGGCGGCCGCCTTGCGCAGCGAGTCACGGGTGTGCTGGACGACCCCGGGCATCGACGTGATCGGGCGCGGGGCGTCGAGACCCTCGGCGACGAACACCGGCAGCACGAGGTGCCGTGGGCGCACGTCGGTCTCGGCGACGAGCCGGCGCATCCCGGGGGTGGCCCGGAGACGGCGGGGACGATCTGTGGGGAACATGCGGTTCGTCCTTCGGACCTGTGGGCGGCCGTCCGTGGCCTCGCACGGACGGCCACCCACGAGCGCGGAGCGCCAAGCTAGCGCTTGCGGGCCTTGGTCTTGCGGGGCGGGGGCAGGGCGCCCTCCGCCCGCAGCTTGTTGGCGTGCGACGCCAGCGCCTCGACCAGGGACGGCACGTCCGCGGTGTCGGGCTTCACGTCGACGCGCAGCCCGAACTCGACCGCGGTCTCCGCGGTCTTCGGGCCGATGCAGGCGACGATCGTGCGGGCGTGCGGCTTGCCGGCGATGCCGACGAGGTTCCGCACCGTCGACGACGAGGTGAAGCACACCGCGTCGAAGCCACCCGTCTTGATCGCCTCGCGGACCGGCGCGGGCGGCGGCGCCGCCCGGACGGTGCGGTACGCGGTGATGTCGTCGATCTCCCAGCCGCGCTGCTGCAGGCCCTCGGCCAGGGTCTCGGTGGCGATGTCGGCCCGCGGGAGCAGGACGCGGTCCACCGGGTCGAGGACGTCGTCGTGCGGCGGGAACACGTCGAGCAGGCCCTCGGAGGACTGCTCGGTCTCGTCGCCAGGCACCAGCTCGGGGTGCACGCCGAACGAGCGCACGACGTCCGCCGTCGCCTCGCCGACGCAGGCGATCCGGACGCCGGAGAACGCGCGGGCGTCGAGCCCGAACTCGCCGAACTTCTCCCACACGGCGCGCACCGCGTTGGCCGAGGTGAACACGACCCACTGGTAGCGCCCGTCGACCAGGCCCTTGACCGCGCGCTCCATCTGCGCCGGGCTCCGCGGGGGCTCCACCGCGATGGTGGGCACCTCCTCGGGCACCGCGCCGTGCACGCGCAGGCGGTCGCTCATCGCGCCCGCCTGGTCCTTGGTGCGCGGCACGAGCACGCGCCAGCCGTAGAGGGCGCGCGACTCCCACCAGGAGAGGGTGGCGCGGTCGGTGACGGCGTCGCCGAGGGTGACGACGAGCGGGCCCTCGAGCTCGGCGCCGTCGGCGGCGAGCTTGTCGAGGCTCGTCTCGACGGTGCGCTGCCGGGAGCCGGTGCCGCCCGCGGTGACGAGGGCGGGGGTGCCGGGCTTCCAGCCGTTCTCGACGAGGCGGGCCGACGCGCCGGCGAGCTCGGCCGCGGTGGCCTGCAGGACCAGCGGGCCGGGGGCCACGGCGAGGGCGGCGTAGTCGATGGCCTCGCCTGCGGTGATGTCCACCGAGGTGTGGGCCGGGCCGAGGGCGACGCCCGCGTAGGTGGGCACCGCGGTGTCGGCGGGCATGCCCGGGACGACGTCGAACGGCACGCCGGCCGCCGCGACGGCGCGGACCTCGCTGACGATGTCGGGGCGCACCAGCGGGTCGCCGACGACCAGCCGCACGACCGAGGCGCCGCTGCGGGCCTCGCCGACGACGGTCTCCGCCAGCGTGGCGGGGTCGGCGGGCGCGGGTCCGCTCGTGGCGGCGGGATCGTCGGCCGCGAAACCGGGCGCGACCACGGCGTCGGTGGCCGGTCCGCCGGCCGCCGGGTCGTCGGCGTGCCCGACCGGGCGGACCGTCGTCGTCGAGGGCAGCAGCCCGAGGACGTCCGCGGGCACGCCGCGGTCGGCCACGACGAGTGTGGCCGCGGCGAGGGCGTCGCGGGCGCGCACGGTCAGAAGACCCGGGTCTCCGGGTCCACTGCCGACGAAGGCGACCCGGCCGGCGGTCGTCGAGGGTGCTGTCATGTCTTCCGATCCCATCGTGGTGTTCAGGAGGCGGGCGAGGGCCCCGAGGGCCCCGTCGGCTCCGCCCCGTCGGCGAGCAGTTCCTCGGCCAGTGCGCGGCCGATCTGCTCGGCGTCCTCGGTCTCTCCGGTCGCGGACCCGCGCACGAGTGCGCCGTCCGCCGTGGTGGCCACCGCACGCAGCGACAGCCGTTCGACGACCCTTTGACCACCGCTGCCGTCGTCGTCGAGGTCCTCGACGACCTCGGCGAGCGCCCCGATCGGGGCGCTGCAGGGTGAACCCAGCGCCCCGAGCACGGCGCGCTCGGCGGCCACGGCGACCGCGACGCCCTCGTCGTGCAGGGTGGTGCGCAGCAGGTGCTCGAGCGCCGCGTCCTCCGATCGGCACTCGCAGGCCAGCGCGCCCTGGGCGGGCGCGGGCAGCACCTGGAGGGGGTCGAGCACCTCGGTGACCTCGCCGACCCGCCCGAGGCGGGCCAGTCCGGCGCGGGCGAGCACGACCCCGTCGAGCTCGCCCCGGGTCACCTTGGCGATCCGGGTGTCGACGTTGCCCCGGATCGGCACGAGCTCGAGGCCGAGCCCGAGCGCGCGGATCTGGGCGACCCGCCGCGGCGAGCCGGTGCCGATCACCGCGCCGGGCGGCAGCTCCCCGAGCACCATCCCGTCGCGGGCGATGAGGGCGTCGCGCGGGTCCTCGCGCGCCGGGACGGCGGCGAGCGTCAGCCCCGGCACCCCGGCGGTCGGCAGGTCCTTGTACGAGTGCACGGCGACGTCGATCTCGCCGGCGAGCAGGGCGTCGCGCAGCGCGGTGACGAAGACGCCGACGCCGTCCATCGCGATCGGTGTGCCCGCCGCCTGGCTGCGGTCGCCGTCGGTGGAGATCGTGACGACCTCGACCGTGGCGCCGGCGTCGGTGAGCGCCGAGGCGATGATGTCGGTCTGGGTGCGCGCGAGCTGGCTCGCGCGCGTGCCGATCCGGATCGTGCGGGCGTCGGCGCCGGTCATGGGCGGCGCGTCCGTGGCGTCGGCGCTCATCGCCGCCCTCCGGGACCCCGGGTGTCGACGGCCAGCGCCTGGTCGACCTCGTCGCCGGGCTCGACGCTCGCGGTGTAGGTGCTCGATTCGGTGGCGGCCAGCACCGCGGGCGTCTGCGGGTCGAGCTCGAACAGCTCGCGCAGCGCCTCGGCGTAGGTGTCGCCGCCCGGGGACTGCGCGAGGCGCTTCACCTGCACCGTCGGGGTGTGGAGCAGCTTGTCGACCACGCGGCGCACGGTCTGGGCGACCTCGGAGCGGGAGCGCTCGTCGAGGTCGGGCATGCGGCCGTCGAGGCGCAGGAGCTCGGCGTCGACGACCTCCGCGGCGCGCCGGCGCAGGGCGGTGACCGTCGGGGTGACCTCGGCGGTGCGCTGCGCGGCGAAGTAGGCCCGCACCTCCTCGGCGACGACCGTGCGCGCCTCCTCGACGGCGATCCCGGCGCTCGCCGAGCGCAGCCGCTCGCCGAGGGCGGCCAGGTCGACGACGGTGACGCCCTCGATCTCGGCGACGCGCGGGTCGACGTCGCGGGGCAGGCCCAGGTCGCAGACGACCAGCGGGGCGGCACCCGTGTCGCGGCCCGCCAGCCCGCGGCGCACGTCGTCCTCGCCGACCACGGTGCCGACGGCGCCGGTGCAGGCGACGACAAGGTCCGCGGCCGCGATCTCGGCGGCCAGCGCGCCGAGGCCGACGGCGCGGGCGGTGGCCCCCTCGGTGCGCAGAGCCACGGCGAGGCGCTCGGCGTTGGCCTCCGAGCGGTTGGCCAGCACGAGGTCGTCGACACCGCCGCGGCGCAGGTGCGCGGCCGTCAGGGCACCCATCGACCCGGCGCCGACCACGAGCGCGCGACGCCCGGCCAGCCCGCCCAGGGCGGCCTCGGCGTCGGTGAGGGCCTCGGAGACCACCGAGGCGCCCGCCGCGTCGATCCCGGTCTCGGCGTGGGCGCGCTTGCCGACCCGCAGCGCCTGCTGCGCCAGCTCGTGCAGCACCCGGCCCGCCGAGCCGAGCTCGCGGGCGTCGGCGTAGGAGGCGCGGAGCTGGCCGAGGATCTGCGCCTCGCCCACGACCATCGAGTCGAGGCCCGCGGCCACCGAGAACAGGTGCTCCACCGCGGAGCCGGCGTAGTGCACATAGAGGTGGTCGGTGAGGTCGGAGACCTCGGCGTGCGCGTGGCGGGCCAGCACGTTCGAGACCTCGGTGAGGCCGCCGTGGAAGGTCTCCACCACCGCGTAGATCTCCACGCGGTTGCAGGTGGAGACCAGCATCGCCTCGGTGACGTGCTCGCCGGTGAGGAGCTCGTCGAGGACCTTGCGGGTGTCCTCGGGGGAGACGGCGACGCGCTCGAGCACCGGCACCTCGGCGGTGCGGTGCGAGACGCCGACCAGGAGCAGGCTCATCGGGAGAACACCTCTCGCGGGGTCGGTCGCGACGGGGCGGCGGGACCGGCCGCGGACACGGTGCCGTGCCGGCGCGCCACGTGGAACGACAGGACCTGCATCTCCACCGCCAGGTCGACCTTGCGCACCTCGACCCCGGCCGGCACCGAGAGCACGGTGGGCGCGAAGTTGAGGATGCTGCGCACGCCCGCGGACACGAGGTGGTCGCAGACGCGCTGCGCGGCCTCCGCCGGCGTGGCCACCACGCCGATGGTGACCCCGCGCGTGGCGCACACCGCGTCGATCGCGTCGGCGTGCTGCACCTCGACACCGTCGATGACGGTGCCGACGAGCGCCGGGTCGACGTCGAAGAGGGCCGCGACCGGGAAGCCGCGCTGGGCGAACCCGCCGTAGCCGGCGAGCGCGTGCCCGAGGTTGCCGACCCCGACGAGTGCCACGGCGTGCGGGCTGTCCAGCCCGAGCGTCGCCTCGACCTCGGCGGTGAGGCGGGAGACGTCGTACCCGACGCCCCGGACACCGGAGGAGCCGATGAGGGAGAGGTCCTTGCGGAGCTTCGCGGAGTTCACCCCGGCCGCCGCGGCGAGCTCCTCGCTGGACACGGTGCCGCGGCCGTCGGCGAGCAGGGAGGTGAGGACGCGCAGGTAGACGGCCAGGCGGGCCACCGTCGCCTCGGGCACCGGGCGGGTCGCGGACTCCTCGCCAGCGCCGGCGGCGTGTGCGAGGTCCACCCCGGGCGGTCGGCTCGAGGGCACCGCGCGCCGAGCGGGCCGGGTGCCGCGGTCGACCGTCACTTCCGGGCGCCTCCTGTCATGCCTGCATCACCACGCCGTCGCGGGGTTCCCGCACCCGCGGCCGTGCACCACGCGGACGTCCCTGGATCGGTTCCAGAACAACGCTAGCGCTCGTGAACGCACGCACAAAATCGCCGCGGGACCTCCGGCCGTGGGCTCGACCACCCTCCGCACCGGTGCGGACCCGCGCCGTGTCGTGACGACCGGCGGAGGTCTCCAGTCTGCCAGTCGGCGCGCCGCGACGCGCTGTCCACACCGTCCCGGAGCAGCGCGGGGCGGTACTCGGCCGTCCCCGTGCGCCGTCCGGCCCCGTTCGGGTCAGACCGTCAGGGCGTCCGGGCCGAGCGCTCCGGCGGTGGGGTCCGTGGGTGCGGTGGGCGGCCGTCCGAGCAGGAAGTCCGCCGTCGCGCCGTGCATCGCGGAGACGGGCGCGACGCCCGCCGCGAGGGCGACCGTCGACGTCTCGGTGGCCCGGCCGGCGATCGCGGTGATGGTGGCGGTGACGGTCGCGGTGACGTCCGCGGCGAGTCCCAGCAGGTCGACGGGGGCGACGGCGGCCACGAGACGACCGCGCAGCACGGGCTCGACGGTGAGGGGGTAGCCGTCGACCGGGGGCCGCCCGGCGTTGGTCAGCAGCCGGTTCCACGCCTCGGCGTGCGCCACGTGCTGGGCCGCCGCCCCGGACAGGAAGGCCGTCACCACCCCCGGGACGGACCCGTACCGACCCTGGCCCGCGCCGGTCCCGGCCTGGCCGAGGAGGTCGCCTACGAGGCCGGAGAGCGCGGCCGCGACGGCCATGAGAGCCGCGTCACCCTCGTACACGGGGGCCGGCGTGGTGGTCGTGGTGGTCGGCGGCGGCGGCGTGCCCGCCGGGGCGGGGGACCCGGGCGGCGCGGTGTTCGAGCAGGCGGCCAGTGCGGCCGCGCCGGAGAGCGCGCCGAGCCCGAGCAGGAAGCGGCGCCGCGTCGTCCCGGACCCGGTCATCCCAGGGCCCCCTCGGTGGCCGGCGACGCCTTCTCCGTGGGGAAGAGGACGTCGGGGAAGCCGACGGTGCCCGCCCCGGGCGGCAGCGCGACCAGGTCCGGGGGCACGGCGACCAGGTCGGCGCGTCCCGTGGAGAGCAGCGCGCCCAGCGTCAGCAGCAGCGCCTTGCGTCGGGCGGAGGCCGTCGCGTGCCCCAGGACCGTGCCGCGCACGTCGGGGGACGAGAGGTCGACGACGTCGGCGACGAGGGTCTGGGCGAGGACGTCCTCGAGGGTCAGCAGGAGACCGACGACGTCCCCGGGACCGCGCACGGTCGGCAGGGCCTGTTCCACCACCGCGGCGTACTTCGCGTTCGGCGAGGTCTGCACCCGTCCCCCGGCGGTGCGGGTGGCCCGGGCGAGGTCGGTGCGGGCGCGGTCCAGCTCCTGCACCGCGGTGGCCAGGAGGGCGCGGACCGGGGCGAGCGCGGTGCCGCCGCCGGCGTAGGGCAGCCGCTGCAGCCGTGTGTAGGTGTCGGAGGTGAGCTCCACCAGCGACGAGGCGGTCTGCAGGACCGGCACGTCCGCGGGCGTCGGTGCCGTCACGGCACGTCCCCGCCCGTGAGGGCACGGACCAGGTCGTCCGGCTCGATCCGCCACGACCCGATCTCGACGCCGTCGACGAGCGTGACGGGGATGCGGTCGCCGTACTCGGCGCGCCACTCGGGGTCGGTGTCCGCGGCGTCGACGTCGACGACGACGTGCTCCTCACCGACCCGCGCGCCGATCTCCCGCACCACGCCCTCCATCCGGTCGCAGGTCCGGCAGTCCGCCCGCACGAGCACGACGATGCGGGGCGTCTCCACGGCCAGGTCCACGTCCGGGGAGGCGCCCGACCCGTCCGGGCGACCGCCCGCCGCACCGCCCACCGACACGGTCGCCCGCTCGTCGGACCGTTCGTCCGCCACCGGCTCGTCGCCTCCCTCCGGGGCCGCGTCCCTGCCCCGCCCGGCGGCAGTCTCCCACGGTGCCGTGACCTCCACGCGGAGCCCCACGACGACTCCGAACGGCCGCTCGTCGCACCGTTGCTGCAGGTCGGAGAGGGTCACCCCTCCCGTGGGCGCGCCGGTGTCAGGGGCCGTCGCGCCGCACGTATGCTCCCGCGACGAGGCCTCCTCACCGGGGGATCCGGTCGGGAATCGTCGATCGAGGGAGAGGGCATGTCCGACGCTGCCGGTCGTCACGACCGGGCGCGCGCGCACGCTCTCGGGGCCCCCGGCCTCCCGTCCCCGCCCGGAGCAACGTGAGGCGCGCGGCACCCGATCCCGCCGACGAGCCCGGCGCCGGCCGTCCCCCGGCACGGGGTGACGCCCGGCGCGGCACCGGCGCGCGCGGGGCCACCGGGACCGACACCCCGCCCGAGCCCGTGATCGACACCCGCACCAACGGGAACGCCAACGGCCACACGAACGGCCACACCAACGGCCACGGCGGGCACCACGGCCACGGCACCCCGACGGCGGCACCGGCGGCACCGCCGACGGCTCCGTTCTACCCCGCGCAGCGCCGGCGGGAGGACACCTGGCCCCCGCCGGCGGGCGACGGGGCCCCGGCCCCCCGGACCGGTTCCGGCCCCCTCCCGGGCCCGCCGCCTCCCCCGATCGCGCACCCGCCGACCGCGCCCCCGCCGACGGGGCACGCGCAGACCGGGCACCCGCCGACCGGGCACCCGCCGACCGGGCCCGCGCCGATCGCCGACCCGGGCGAGCCGACCACCGGCCTCCCGGTCGCCGACCCCGGCGTCGCCGTGCCGGCCGTGCCGGCGGACGGGCCGCCCCCGCTCGCGGAGGACGGCTCGGAGACCGTGGACGCCGACGAGCTCCCCGACGACCTCCCCGAGGAGGGCGCCTCGGCGGAGGGCTGGGCGCTCGTGCGGGCCGCGCAGGACGGCGACACCGACGCCTTCGGTCAGCTCTTCGACCGCTACCACGACACGGTCTTCCGGTTCGTGCTCTACCGCCTGGGCGACCGGCCCGCGGCCGAGGACCTCACCCAGGAGACGTTCGTCCGGGCCTACCGCCGGATCACCTCGGTCAGCTACCAGGGCCGCGACATCGGTGCGTGGTTCGTCACCATCGCCCGCAACCTGGTCCTCGACCACGTGAAGTCCAGCCGCTACCGGCTCGAGTCCGCGACCGCCGAGGTCGCCGACGTCGCGCCCGGCAGCCTGCGCCCCGGTCCCGAGACCGAGGTGATCGCGGGCGCCACCCACGCCGAGCTGCTGAAATGCGTCGCCAAGCTGGGCGACGACCAGCAGGAGTGCATCGCGCTGCGCTTCCTCCAGGGCCTCTCCGTGGCCGAGACCGCGGACATCATGGGCCGCAACGAGGGGGCCGTGAAGGCGCTGCAGCACCGTGCGGTGCGCCGCCTCGCTCAACTGTTGCCCGAGGGTCTGCGGTGAGTCACAACGATGTAGTTCGAACCGCACACCGCAAAGACGTAACCGGTCGCCCGTCCGGTCGTTTTGCCCATCGACGAGCACGGCGCGCACGCAACGTGACGCGCGGACGATGAGGACGGGCGGAATGTCGAGCGGGTACGACGGGGACGACGAGCTGTTCGCTCGCGTCTGGGCGCAGCGGGACGCGGCGGAGCGTCCGGCGCCCCCCGATCCCCGTCGGGAGCGCCCCCAGGAGCGGCCCCAGGAGCGGGTCGACCCCGAGCTCGCCCGCGTCCTCGACGTCGCCTCCGCCCTGCGCACCGCCGGTCGCGCGGCGCAGGGTCCCGACCCGGACGCCTCGGCGCGCATGCGCGCCGCCGTGATGGCCGAGATCGGCGGCGGGACCGCCGACGGCGCGACCCGCGAGCGCACCCGCGTGCTGCGCTCCACGGACCCCGGTCCGGCCGGTGGTCGGGGGGCCGGCCGGGCCGGTGCCACCACGCGGCGGGAGACCCGCGAGAGCCGGGGCGGGACGCGTCCCGCGGACCGGCGCCCCGCCGCCCGCGCGACGTCCCGGCGCTCCGGTGCCCGCCTGCTGTCGTCCTTCGTCACCGGCGCGTGCGCCGTGCTGCTGCTCGGCGCCCTGACGGTGCTCCTGAGCCGCGGCGCGCTGCCCGGCGAGATGCTCTACAGCATCAAGCGGGCGTCGGAGAGCGCCGAGATCGGCCTCACCAGCGGCCAGGAGGCCAAGGGCCTCAAGCACCTCGACTTCGCCTCGACCCGCCTCGAGGAGGTCTCGGACCTCATCGAGCGCCAGGCCGCCACGGCGGCGGGCGCGGGTCCGGTCGCCGCCGGCATCGGCCCCGACGAGGCCGCCCTCGTGCTGGACAACCTGCGGGCGTTCGACGAGCAGGCCCGCACCGGGTCGCGTCTGATCCTGCCGCTCGCCGCCCAGCCCACCGGCCCGTCGCCCGCCGAGCTGGGCGAGTGGGCCCGGTCCCAGTCGGCCCGTCTCGACACGCTGAGCCCCTCGCTGGACGGCGACGGGCGCACCGCCGCCGCCGGGTCGCAGCAGATGCTGCAGCGCCTCGACCAGCGCGCCACCGCGTTCGGCGGGTCCGAGCGCTGCTCGACCGGTGACGCGGCCGACGACCTGGGCCCGCTGCCGACCGGCGACTGCGGCGCCGGCTCAGCGTCGGACGACACGCAGACCACCACGACCGCGATCCCGGAGTCCACGACCACGAGCACGACGTCGAGCACCACGACGTCCAGCACGTCCTCCACGACGTCGTCGCGCAGCGAGACGTCCAGCCGCGAGGACGACCCGGACGACTCCGGCTCCTCGTCGGGCTCCCGTGAGCAGCGGACCTCGACCCCGGACCCCGTCCAGGTCCCCCTGCCCGTGCCGCTGCTGCCGCAGGTCGACGTGCCGCCGCTGCTGCCGGGTCTGCCCGGCCTCAGCCTGGGCTGACCGGCCGCCCCCGGCGCGACCGGTGTGCTGTCAGCGATCCCGTCTAGGGTGGACGAGCACCGCCGAGGACGCTCCCGTCCCACCCCGGCGGCGCGGTCCCGGGACGGCTACGACACGGGCGGCTACGACACGGGGAGGACCCGGCGGTGGGACGACGGCGCGAGCGCCGGATACAGGCGGAGCGTGACGCGGCGCGACGTGCCGGGGAGGCCTCCGCCGAGGCCGCGGTGCGGGACGCCGCCCTCGGCACGCCCACCGCGTCGGAGCTCCTCGAGGCGGTGCCGGACAGCGCAGGCCCCACCACGGACGCCGTCGGCGGGGTCGACGGCGCCCCCGACGGCGAGCTCTCGGGCGGGGGTCCGGCGGCCGCGGCCGCGTCGGCCGACGCCCCGGACATCCACCAGGTCCCGCCGTCGACGCGCGTCCCGCCCGACCTCACGGCCGCGGCGTTCTTCGACGTCGACAACACCATGATGATGGGCGCGTCGATCTTCCACTTCGCCCGTGGCCTGGCCGCCCGGAACTTCTTCTCCGGCGCGGACATGCGCGGGTTCGTCTGGCAGCAGCTGAAGTTCCGGCTCGGCGGCGAGGGCTCGCCCGAGGACGTCCGCGCCCACCGCGAGCAGGCCCTGTCCTTCGTCGCCGGTCAGCCCGTCGCCGAGCTCGTCGAGCTCGGTGAGGAGATCTACGACGAGCTGATGGCCGACCGCATCTGGGAGGGCACCCGCGCCCTCGCCCAGATGCACCTCGACGCCGGCCAGCGGGTCTGGCTCGTCACCGCCACGCCCCTGGAGCTGGCGCGCATCATCGCGCGCCGCCTGGGCCTCACCGGCGCCCTGGGCACGGTCGCCGAGAGCGAGGACGGCGTCTTCACCGGCCGCCTCGTGGGCGAGCTGCTGCACGGCCCGGCCAAGGCGCACGCGGTGCGCGCCCTCGCGGCGCGCGAGGGGCTCGACCTGCGGCGCTGCGCGGCCTACTCCGACTCGGTCAACGACGCCCCCATGCTGTCCGTGGTGGGCACCGCGGTGGCCGTCAACCCGGACTCCGACCTGCGCCAGATGGCCCGGCGGCGGGGCTGGGAGATCCGCGACTTCCGGTCCGGGCGCAAGGTCGCCCGCATCGGCGTGCCCTCGGTGCTCGGCGCGGGCGCGGTGGCCGGCGCGGTGGTCGCCGGCGCGGCCTACCGCCGCCGCGTCAGCTGACCCGGCCCGCCCAGCCCCGGTCCACTCAGCCCAGGAACGCGTTCCGCCGGCCCGCGAGCAGGCGGTAGAGCGTCTGCTGGATGTTCTCCCGCACCTGGTCGGTCAGGTTGAACACCAGCATCGGGTCGTCGGCCGCGCTCGGGTCGTAGGAGTCCGTGGGGATCGGCTCGCCGAACTCGATGTACCACTTCGACGGCAGCGGCACGAGGCCCAGCGGGCCCAGCAGCGGCCAGGTCGGCGTGATCGGGAAGTAGGGGACGCCGAGCAGACGCGCGATCGGGCCGAGGTCGGCGATCTTCGGGTAGATCTCCTCGGCCCCGACGATCGAGCAGGGGATGATCGGGACGCCGGTGCGCAGCGCGGCCGAGACGAAGCCGCCGCGCCCGAAGCGCTGCAGCTTGTACCGGTCGGCGAAGTCCTTGCCGATGCCCTTGAACCCCTCGGGCCACACGCCGACGAGCTCGCCGGCCGACAGCAGGGCCTCGGCGTCGGCGTTGCAGGCGAGCGTGTGCCCGGCCTTGCGCGCCGCGGCGCCGACACCCGGGAGGCCGAAGACGAGGTCGGCGGCCAGCATGCGCAGGTAGCGCGGCACGGGCAGGTCGTCGTGCGTCGCGACCGTCGTCATGAGCGCGTCGAGGGGCAACGTGCCCGAGTGGTTGGCCACGAGCAGCGCGCCGCCGGAGGTCGGCACGTTCTCGGTGCCGATGGTCTCCACGCGGAACCACTTGTCGTAGAGCGGGCGCAGCAGCGGCATGACCACGTTCTCGGTCAGGTCGCGGTCGAACCCGAAGTCGTCGACCGCGTAGCGGCCCGTCAGCCGGCGCTGCAGGAACTCGCCGACCTCGGCCACCCGCGCCTCGAGCTCCGTCGGTCCCGACGGGGCCGGCAGCGCGGCCAGCTCGCCGCCGGTGGCGGGCTCGACGGCGTCCACGGCCTCCTCGGTGCGCCCGACGTCGCCGTCCACCCCGCGGGCTGCCGCCGTGCGCTCGGTGAGGGATCCGATCCCCGGTCGGCTCGCCCGCCGCGGCGCGGGACGGGGTCGCGGACGACCTCCGTCCTGGCGCAACGGGATGACCCGGGCCTCGGGCATGACGTCTCCTCGCGGACGCTCGTGATCGGACAGGGTGTGGTGAGGGGTCACGAGCCCGTGGGCAGGGCGCGCGCGACGGCGACCGCCGCGTCCTGGGCCTGCCCGAGCCTCGACGGATCGATCCACGGGCGCAGCCCGCGCCCGGCCACGAAGTCGTCGAACGCCTGCACCGTCGTCCAGCGTGGCGTGAACCCGAACTCCGTGCGCAGCTTCGTGGTGTCCACCACGCGACCGAAGTTCAGCAGGCGCATCTGCTCGGGCGAGAAGTCGACCAGCCGGGCGCGCCGGGTGAACCGCCCGACCAGCGGCACGGCGGGCTGCGGGATCGGCAGCGGGAACCGGCCCGCGCGCCGGATCGCCTGGGAGAGCATGAGCACCCCGGCGCCACCGACGTTGAACACCCCGGGCAGGTCCTGCGCCGCGGCGCGCTCGAGCACCGCGACCGCGTCCTCCTCGTGCAGCAGCTGCACCCGGGCGTCGTAACCCAGCACGACCGGGACCACCGGCAGCGAGAAGTACCGGACGAACGACGTGTCGATCCGCGGGCCGATGAGGTTGACGAACCGCAGCGTCGTCACCGGGATGTCCGGCCGGCGGCGCGAGAAGCTGCGGACGTAGCCCTCGATCTCGACCGCGTCCTTCGCGTAGCCCCCCGGCGGGATCGCCTTCGGCTCGGTGGTCTCGGTGAACGTCGCCGGGTCACGCTTGCTCGCGCCGTAGACCGCGCTGGTCGACTTCACCACCAGCCGCCGCACCGTGTCGGAGCGCTGGCAGGCCGCGAGCAGCTGCATCGTCCCGATGACGTTCATCTCCATCATCATCGAGCGCCCCCCGGACTGACCGGGATTGCCCGACAGGGACGCGTGGACGACGGTGTCGACCTTCGCGGTGGAGATGACCTTGCCGATCAGCGGGTTCCGGATGTCGACGCGCACGAACTCCGCGCGGCCCATCCGTCGCCGCATCTCCCGCGACGGCGGCGTGGTGTCCACGCCGAGGACGCGCTCGATCGACGGGTCGGCCGCCAGACGCGCCGCCAGGTGGCCGCCGAGGAAGCGGCTCACCCCGGTGACGAGGACGACGGACGGCGCCTCGGGCATCAGCTGGGCATCTCCTGGGATCGTGCGGCCGGCGCCGGGCCCCTCGCGGGCCGGACGGGCCTACTTGCCGAGCTTGCGACGCTGCACGCGGGTCTTGCGGAGCAGCTTACGGTGCTTCTTCTTCGACATCCGCTTGCGACGCTTCTTGATGACCGAACCCAATGGAGTACCTCTCGTGAGCAGGACGCGACCGACGGGTCGCGGACACACCACCGTACCGGCCGCCGCCGTGGCGGCCGGTGGGTGGAGGGCCGATGGGTGGAGCGCAGCGTCAGCCGGCGTCGAAGTACGAGCCCCGCAGGTACTCGTGGACCGCGTCCTCCGGCACACGGAAGCTGCGGCCCACGCGGACCGCGGGCAGCTCTCCGTTGTGCACCAGCCGGTACACGGTCATCTTCGACACCCTCATCGCCGCCGCCACCTCGGCGACGGTCAGGAACTGCACCCTCGCCAGGTTGTCGCCGTCGGTCCGTCGCGGGCCGGGGCCCGCGTTGTTCTGGGGCATGGGTCACACGCCTTCCCGTGGCACCGGCCGTGCCGCCGGGCTTCCCCTCCCGGCGGTTCGACACGCCGTGCCGTGCGGGTGAGAGTAGCGGGACGCGTGTGACGTCTGGTTCGTGACCACCCGACCGTGCGGCAGCCGCGCACCGAGGCGCGTCAAGCGTCCACGCCGACACGCCGGAGAACGATCCCGTCACGACGAACGGACCCCGGGCACCGCCCGGCGCGCTCAGCCGTCCTGGCGCCCGAGGGCCACGGAACGGTCGCGAGCAGCTGCGACGGCGCGGGCGAGGGCGGTGCGCAGGCCCTCGGCCTCGAGCGTGCCGAGCGCGGCCGCGGTGGTGCCGCCCGGCGAGGTGACGGCCTCGCGCAGCAGTCCCGGATGCGGCGCGACACCCTCGCGACCGTCGCTGCCCGGCGTCGTCAGCAGACCCCCGGCGCCCTCGACGGTGGCGGTGACGAGCTCGGTGGCCGTCGCACGCGGCATGCCGAGGGCCACCCCGGCGTCGATCATCGCCTCGGCGAGCAGGAAGACGTAGGCGGGCCCGGAGCCCGACAGCGCCGTCGCGAGGTCCTGCTGGGACTCGGGCACGCGGACCGTGCGGCCCACGGCCGCGAGGAGGCGCTCGGTGAGCGCGAGCTCGGCCTCCCCCGCGGCCGCGCCCGGCGAGAGCACGCACATGGCCCGCCCGACGAGCATCGGGGTGTTCGGCATGACCCGCACCACGGCGGTGTCCGCCGGCAGCCGTGCCTCCAGGCTCGCCGTCGGGATGCCCGCGGCGAGGGACACCACGGTCGGCCGGGCGTCGCTCCGGTCCGCGAGCACGTCGTGCACCTGGTCCAGCGCGGCCGGGACGTCGCCGGGCTTCACGGCCACCACCAGCACGTCGGCGCGCCGCGCGGCCTCCGCGGCGTCGACCGCGCCGATCCCGTACCGCTCGCCGAGCTCCGCGGCGCGCGCCGCCACCGCCTCGACGACCAGCAGCTCACCGGGGGCGCGGCCCGCAGCCACCAGCCCGCCCAGCAGCGCCTCGCCGATCTTCCCGCCACCCAGGACCGCGACCGTCTCCACGGCCCGATCCTCCCGCGACCTCAGACGCGCGAGCGCGGCAGGTCGGTGCCCAGGTGCAGCCGTGCGAAGAGCAGCGACTCGGCCAGCATGTCGAGGCGCTCGTTGCGCGAGCGGGCGCGCCGGGTGCTGATCTCGACGACGACCGTGCCGTCGAACCCCGAGGAGCCGAGCCGGCGGCACACCTCGGCGCACGGCTGGGAGCCGCGCCCGGGCACGAGGTGCTCGTCGCGCTCGACGCCCGTGCCGTCCGCGAGGTGCAGGTGCACCAGCCGCTCCCCCATGCGGTCGAGGAGGGCGAGCGCCTCGTCCCCGGCGGTCGCCGTGTGCGAGAGGTCGAGCGTGTAGTTGCGCGCGCCGGGCTTCGTCGGGTCGTGCCCGGGCGTGTAGCTCGACCACCGCAGCGGGCCGCGCCGCAGCGGGAACATGTTCTCCATCGCGATGCGCACGCCGTGGGCGCGCTCGAGCTCGTCGATCTGCCGGGGCAGGCCCAGCGCGTAGCGGCGCTGCCAGCGGAAGGGCGGGTGCAGCACCACCGTCGGTGCCCCGAGGCTCGCGGCGAGCACGGCGCTGCGGCGCAGGCGCTCGGCCGGGTCCGGCGTCCAGACCCGCTGGGTGATCGCGAGGCAGGGGGCGTGCACCGCGAGCACGGGCATGCCGGTGCGCTCGGAGACCCGGGACACCGCGGCGAGCCGCTGGCTGTCGGGGTCGGTCCACACCATGAGCTCGACGCCGTCGTAGCCGAGCTCGGCGGCGACCTCGAAGGCCGAGTCCATGGGCTCCGGGAACACCGAGGCGGTCGACAGCGCGACCGGCGGGCCCCCGCGGGGGGAGGGGTGGGACGCCACGGATCAGCGGCTCAACAGCACGATCGCGGCCGGCGACACGGTCACCACGAGTCCCACGACGACGGCGAGCACCGTGGTCTGCAGGTCGTCGGAACGTCGCAGGGCCCGCACGCCGAACACCAGCCCGGTGGTCGCCGCGGCGGCGAGCACGAGCGCGACGACCGGCTGCTCCTGCCACAGGTAGGAGAAGACCGTCCAGAGAACGGCGCCGAGCAGTGCGCCGAGCACGAGCTGGACGATCATCACCGCCCAGTCCTTGACCGAGCTGGGGCGCTCCTCGGGCTCGTCGTCGTACTCGTCGTCCAGCTCGTCCCCGTCGTCGAGACGGGTGCGCTGCGGAGCACGGCCGAGCCCGGCGGGGGCGTCGTCCGGCTCGTCGTCGAACCGGTCGTCGAAGCGGTCCTCGAACCGGTCGTCGTACCCGTCCTGCTCGTCGTCCTCGTCGTCGAGGTCGGGACGCGCCATCGGCGAGGCCGCCGTCGCCGGTCCGCCGCGGTCCTCCGCGGGGCCGGCGCCGCGCTGCGGGGGCGCGCCCGGAGGCTGGGCGAGGGGCGAGGCCGCCGTCGCGGGGCCGCCGTCGCCGACCCGGGCGGCCGGGACCCCGCCCGGTCCCGCCGGCACGCCCCGCGTGGGCTGGGCCGCCGTGGGCTGGGCCGCCGTGGCCTGGGCCGCCGTGGGCTGGGCCGCCGTGGGCTGGGCCGCCGTGGCCTGGGCCGCCGTCGGTTGGGCCGCCGTGGGCTGGCCGCTCGGGGGCTGGCTCGTCATCGGCGGGCCGGCCGACGGGCCCGCGAAGGCCTGGGTGCCGGTGGCCGGCGGGGCAGGACGGCCCGGGGGCGGGCCGGGCGGGGGTCCCGGCGGGGGCCCCGGCGGAGGACCGGGTGGCCCGGCCGCCCACGGGTCGCGCCGGGGCTGCAGATACGCGCCGGGGCCGGGGCCGCGGGGGTCGTGGCCGGGAGCGGGGGCGCGGCCCCCGTCGTCGTACCCGCCGAGCTCGTGGCCGCCGGAGTCGTAGCGCCCGCCGTCGTACTGGCCGGTGTCGTACTGGCCGGTCCGGTACTGGCCGGTGTCGTACTGGCCGGTGTCGTACTGGCCCGTGTCGTACTGGCCGGTCCGGTACTGGCCCGTGTCGTACTGGCCGGTCCGGTACTGGCCCGTGTCGTACTGGCCCGTCCGCTGCGGGCCGCTGTCGTACTGCCCGCCGTCGTACTGCCCGCCGTCGTACTGCCCGTTGCCGTACTGACCGTCGTCGTACCGGCCGTTGTCGTACCGGCCCGCGCCGTACTGGCCGTCGTCCTGCCCGGTCGGGTGCCCGGCGGACTGGTACCCGCCGGTGTCGTAGCCGCCCGGCTCGTAGCCCCCCGTGTCGTAGCCGCCCGAGTAACCACCCGAGTAGCCGCCCCGGTCGTACCCACCGGAGTAGCCGCCGGGCGCCTCCGGGGCGGGGCCCGCGGCACCGCCGTCCTCGGGCTCGTTCGTACGGCGACGCCGGGGCTGCTGGGACTCCGCGCTGTACGCGGCCAGGAGCTCGGCCACGCTGCGCTGGGTGCCCGGACGGGGCCCGTCGTCCCTGTTCACCCGACCTACCGTGCCTCGTGGAGGGTCGGTCGTCCAGTCGCGAGGGGCCCGCCGACCGACAGCACCCCACCGCCCGGCTGCACCTGGTCGAGACGCCCCAGGATGATCCCCTCGCGGAGTGCCCAGGGGCACACCTCGACCTCTTCGAGGCCCAGCGCGGTCATGGCCTCGTGGGCCACGATCGCGCCGGCGACGAGCTGGTGCGAACGGCTGGCGCTCACGCCCTCGAGCTCGGCGAGGTCCGCGGAGCTCATCCGCGAGATGAACGCCACGACCTGGCGCAGGCCCGCCGCGGACAGCCGCCGGCGTACCCGGGGCCCGGCGCTGCGCGGGGCCGCGCCGGTGAGGCGGGCGAGCGAGCGGAAGGTCTTGGAGGTGACGACCGCACGGTCCGGCGTGCCCTCGCCGAGCAGCGTGGTGGCGGCCGGGGCGAGCACCTCGTGGGCGTACTCGGTGATCGACTTGAGCTCGCGGCGCTGCGGGGGGTCCGTCGTGAACCAGTCACGGGTGAGCCGGCCCGCGCCCAGCGGCACCGAGATCGCGTGCACCGGGGCCTCGTCGCGCCCCACCGCCATCTCCAGCGAGCCGCCGCCGATGTCGAGCACCAGGAGGTGGCCCGCCGACCAGCCCAGCCAGCGGCGCACGGCGAGGAACGTCAGCGACGCCTCGTCGGGCCCGGAGAGCACGTGCAGGTCGACCCCGGCCTCGATGCGGACCCGCTCCAGCACGGCGTTCGAGTTCGACGCGTCGCGCACCGCGGACGTCGCGAACGCCAGCAGGTCCTCGCAGCCCAGCTCGATCGCCTGACGGCGGGCGTCGGCGACGGAGGCGACCAGCGCGTCCGCGCCCTCGTCCCCGAGCCGCCCGTCGCGGACGTGCTCGGCCAGCCGCAGCGCGGTCTTGGTGGAGTGGGTCGGCGTCGGGTGCCCGCCTCGTTGGGCATCGACCACCAGGAGATGGACGGTGTTCGAGCCGACGTCGAGCACACCGAGTCGCACGGCGGCGAGTCTAGCGGGGGCCCGAACAGCCGCGATCGTCAGGCGTCGAGCTTGTAGCCCAGTCCTCGCACGGTCATGAGGTGCCGCGGCGCGGCGGGCTCCGGCTCGAGCTTCGCGCGCAGGCGCTTGACGTGCACGTCGAGGGTCTTGGTGTCGCCCACGTAGTCGGCGCCCCAGACGCGGTCGATGAGCTGGGCGCGCGTGAGCACCCGGCCGACGTTGCGCATGAGGTACTCGAGCAGGTCGAACTCCTTGAGCGGCAGCGGCACCTCGGTGCTCCCGCCGGGGCCGTCGACGGTGACCACGTGGCGGTCGACGTCCATCCGGATCGGGCCGGCCTCGAGGATCTGGCGCTCGGAGCCGCCGGGCACGGCGCCCTCGGCGTCGGCGTCCTGGCCGCGGCGCAGGACGGCCCGGACACGGGCGATCAGCTCGCGCGCCGAGTAGGGCTTGGTGACGTAGTCGTCGGCGCCGAGCTCCAGGCCCACCACCTTGTCGATCTCGGCGTCGCGCGCGGTCACCATGATCACCGGGACCGAGGAGCGCTGGCGCAGCGCCTTGCACACGTCGGTGCCGCTCATGCCCGGGAGCATGAGGTCGAGCAGGACGATGTCGGCGCCGTGGCGCTCGAAGTCGTCGAGCGCGGCGGCCCCCGTGCCGGCCACCGAGGTCTCGAAGCCCTCCTTGCGCAGGAGGTAGGCGAGCGGGTCGGCGAACGACTCCTCGTCCTCGACGATGAGCACGCGGGTCATGGCGAACCTCCGGGCAGGGACGGGGCCGGGTCCGGTCCGGATCCCGCCGGTGTGAGGGCGAGGTCGGCGTCGAGGCCGTCCGTCACCGTGTCGGCGTCCTCCGCGGTGGCGGCGGGCACCCGGAGCGTGAACGTGGAGCCCACGCCGGTCTGGCTCCAGAGCCGGACCTCGCCGCCGTGGTTGGCGGCGACGTGCTTGACGATCGCGAGGCCCAGCCCGGTGCCGCCGGTCGCGCGGGAGCGGGCGGGGTCGACGCGGAAGAAGCGCTCGAACACGCGCTGCTGGTGCTCGGGCGCGATCCCGATGCCGCGGTCGGTCACCGAGATCTCGATGCGGTCACCCTGGCGACGCCTGCGCACCGAGACCGGCGTGCCCTCCGGCGAGTAGGCGACGGCGTTCTCCAGCAGGTTCGCGAGCGCGGTGACGAGCAGCGTGCGGTCGCCGGCGACCTCGAGCCCGCTCGGCGCGTCGAGCAGGAAGCGCCCGCGCGGGTCGGCGGCCCCGTCGTCGCCACCTGCGGCGCTGGCCGCCTCGGCCGGCACCCGCACGCGGCGCAGGGCCTCGGTGAGCACCTCGTCGACGTCGACGCGCACCAGCTCGGGCAGCCGGTCGGCGCCCTGCAGCCGCGAGAGCGAGATGAGCTCGGTGACGAGCGCCCCGAGGCGGTGGGACTCGTTGAGGATGCGGGTGGCGAAGTGGGCGACCTCGTCGGGGTCGTCGGCGTCGAGCACCGCCTCGGCCAGCACCGCGAGCGCCCCGACCGGCGTCTTGAGCTCGTGGCCGACGTTGGCCACGAAGTCGCGGCGCACCGCCTCCAGGCGCACTGCCGCCGAGGTGTCGGTGGCGTCGACGACGACGAAGCCGTCCCCGAGCGACCGGACCTGGGCGACGATCGTCTGCGGCGTCGAGCCCGGCGGGAACGACCGGGGTGAGAGGTCGACCTCGCAGGGCTCCGCGCCCGCGGCGACACGCGCGGCCGCGGCAGCCAGCCGCGGGTCCGGGCGCGCGTCGACGACGGCCCCGAGGGCCTCGGCGCGCTCGTTGGAGAGCACGACGTCGCCGAAGCGGTTGACGACGGCGATGCCGGACTGCGAGCGGCGGACCAGACGGGCGAGGAGCTCGGCCACCGTCGGCCCCCGCGAGCGCTCCCGGCCGGCCTCGGTCTTCCGACGCACGGCGGCGGCCCCGGCGACGGCTCCGAGCGCCGCGGCGAGGAGGGCCACGACGACGGTCACCAGCACGGGGACGGCCACGTTTCCCGATGGTAGGGCCGTTCGGGGCCTCCGCGTGCGTCCCGCGTGAGCTGTCCGACGTTCGAGCGAGCCAGGGTTGGCCTGCAGTTCAGGCGTTGTTCACCCACCCTCGGGGGGCTCCGCCCCCCGAGTACCCCCCGAAAGCCCCCAAACCCTCGGGGGGCTCCGCCCCCCGAGTACCCCCCGAAAGCCCCACCCGGGCGTCAGCGGCCCTGGTTCGCCACCGCGGCGATCGCGTCCTTCGCGGCGTCCGGGTCGAGATAGGTGCCGCCCGGGTTGGTGGGCGTGAGGTCCCCGTCGGCCGCCTCGGCGAGGTCGTAGCGCAGCGGGATGCCGGTGGGGATGTTCAGCCCGGCGATGGTCTCGTCGTCCACGCCGTCGAGGTGCTTGACCACCGCGCGCAGCGAGTTGCCGTGCGCGGCGACGAGCACGGTGTGGCCGGCGCGCAGGTCCGGGACGACGGCCTCGGTCCAGTAGGGCAGCAGCCGCTCGAGGACGTCCTTGAGGCACTCGGTGCGCGGCATCGCATCGCCGAGGTCGGCGTAGCGCGGGTCGCCGGTCTGCGCGTACGGGTCGTCGGGGTCGATCGGTGGCGGCGGGGTGTCGTACGAGCGGCGCCAGATCTGGAACTGCTCCTCGCCGTACTCCTCCATCGTCTGCTTCTTGTCCTTGCCCTGGAGAGCGCCGTAGTGCCGCTCGTTCAGCCGCCAGTCGCGGCGGACCGGGATCCAGCCGCGGTCGGCGACGTCGAGCGCGAGGTTCGCGGTGTTGATGGCGCGACGCAGCAGCGACGTGTGCAGGACGTCGGGCAGCAGGCCCGCGTCCGCGAGCAGTTCGCCACCCCGGCGCGCCTCCTGCTCGCCCTTCGACGAGAGCGCGACGTCCACCCAGCCGGTGAACAGGTTCTTCTCGTTCCAGTCGCTCTGGCCGTGACGCAGCAGCACCAGCGTGCCGACGGTTCCCTCCGAGGTCATGACCTGGGAGCCTGCCAGCGGCCCGTCGGGGACACCACGCCGCCGGGTGGTCCCGCGCGTGAGATCACCTCTCGACGGGTACCGCTGGCGGCATCGGCGGCAGGATGCGCCGAACCCTCCGACCCGGTGGCGGCGGGCCGCACACCACGCGGAGCCGCCCGGGTCACCGAACGACTCGACCTCAGGAGTGCGACGTGAACGACGATGACATGACCACCAGCGGGCACGGCCCGGCCGACGGTGGCGCGGCCGGCAACGGCGGCGACGGCGGGGCGGACGGCGGCGCCGACGGCGGTGCGGGTCACGGCCCGGCCGACGGTGGCGCGGCCGGTCGCGGTGCCGACGGCGGCGCGGACGGCGGTGCCGACGGTGGCGCCGACGGTGGCGCCGACGGCAGCGCCCACGGCCCGTCCGACGGCGGCGCGTTCGGCAACTCCGCCGACGGCGGTGCCGACGGGGCCGCGGGTCACGGCCCCTCCGACGGTGGCGCCCGCGGCGGCGGCTCCGACGGTGGCGCGGACGGTGGCGCCCACGGGCCGGCCGACGGTGGCGCCCGCGGCGGCGGCTCCGACGGCGGTGCCGACGGCGGGGCCTGAGTCACCGATGACCACCACGCCCGATCCCTCGTCGGATCGCGGCCATGACGCCGACGCCGGGCGGTCCCACGACCGCCCGGCGCTGCGGCGGCTCGTGGCCGGCGACCTCGACGACTTCGCCGGCGCGGCCTGGGGGCGCGAGGCCCGGCTCTCGCGCGCCGCGGACCTCGCGAAGCACGCCGACGGCGAGCAGCCCGAGGCGTTCGGCGACCTGTTCGACCTGGGCGCCGTCGACGAGCTGCTGTCGCGACGCGGGCTGCGGACCCCGTTCCTGCGGATCGCCAAGCAGGGCACCGTGGTCGACTCGCGCCACTTCACCGGCGAGGGCGGCGTCGGCGCCGAGGTCTCCGACCAGGTGCAGGACGACCGTGTCGCCGCCCTGTTCGCCGACGGGCACACCGTCGTGCTGCAGGGCGTGCACCGGACGTGGGCGCCCGTGGCGGACCTCGTCACCGAGCTCGCGGCCGAGCTCGGGCACCCCGCGCAGACCAACGCCTACATCACGCCCGCGTCGTCGCAGGGCTTCTCCGCCCACTACGACGTGCACGACGTCTTCGTCCTCCAGATCGCGGGCACGAAGCGCTGGCACGTGCACGCCCCCGTGCACGCGGACCCGCTGCGCTCCCAGCCCTGGAACGACCGCGCCGGCGCCGTCGCCGCCCGCGCCACCGAGGACCCGCTGATCGACGAGGTCCTCGAGCCCGGCGACGTGCTCTACCTCCCGCGCGGCTACCTGCACTCGGCCACCGCCCAGGGCGAGGTCAGCGCGCACCTGACCATCGGCGTCCACGTGCTCACCCGCTGGGCCGTGGTGGACGCGCTGGTCAACGCCCTCACCGACGACCCGACGCTGCGCGGCTCGC
Source organism: Actinomycetospora sp. NBC_00405 (assembly GCF_036044095.1). NCBI lineage: Bacteria > Bacillati > Actinomycetota > Actinomycetes > Pseudonocardiales > Pseudonocardiaceae > Actinomycetospora > Actinomycetospora sp. NBC_00405. The sequence goes on along the minus strand of NZ_CP107938.1, from coordinate 4,803,679 downwards.
TGCCGCTCGGCATCGACGCCGCCGACCCCGAGGCGCTCGCCCCGCACGTCGAGGCCGTCGCCGCCCGCCTCGCCGAGACGCTCGCCGCGCCGGACCCCGCACGCGCCGAGCACGTCGCGCGGCGGCTGCGCCGGCGCGCGTGGACGGGCAACCGCCCCGAGGCCGTCGCCCCGCTGGCCCAGGCCGCCGCGTCGACCTCGGCCGACGCGTCGACCGCCGTCCGCTGCCGCCGGGGCCTGCACCACCGGCTGCGCACCGGCGACGACGGCGCCGTCCTGCTCGAGCTCGCCGACCGCACCGTGACGCTGCCCGCGGGCACGCGCGCGGCCTGCGAGCGCCTGCTCGACGGACACCCCGTCACCGCCGGCGAGCTGCCCGGTGTCGACCCGGACGACGGCGCCGTGGTCGTCCGTCGACTGCTGCGCGAGGGCGTGCTGCGCCCGGCGTGACACACGCCCGGCATCCACCGGGTGTCCACCGCGGCCCAGGCCGGGTATGACGGGGAGATGACCTCACCGGACTCCGATGCGTCGACCGGCTTCCGGTGCTCGGAGGCGGCCCGCGACCGCGGCGACCCCTTCGTCGCGACCGCGCCGCCCGCGCGGTGCTGGCTGCTCGTGGAGCACCCGGGGCCGTGGGGGCGCGACGCGCTCGGCGACGCCGGCTTCCCCGACGACGTCCTCGACGCGATCGACGCGTTCTGTCGTGTCCGCGGGGCGCGGTTCCAGCTCATCCGCCGCTCCCGCAGCCGCGGGGAGCCGATGGCCGACCGCGGGCGCTTCGCGCTCGTCGACACCACGCCGGGTGCGGAGACGGTGCGCTGGGGCCGGGTTTCCTCGCCGCTCGAGCTGCCCGCCGCGCTGGCCGACGTCGACGCCGTGACCGTCGAGTTGCCCGAGCCCGTCTACCTCGTCTGCGCCCACGGACGCCACGACGCGTGCTGCGCGATGCGGGGCCGCCCGGTGGCCGCCGAGCTCGCCGCGACGTACCCGGACCGCACCTGGGAGACCACGCACACCGGCGGCGACCGGTTCGCCGCCAACGTCGTCCTGCTCCCCCACGGCCTCGTCCTGGGCCGGGTGCCCGCCACCGAGGCGGTGGCCGTCGTCGAGCGCTACGCCGCGGGCGAGGTCGACACCGTCTGGGTGCGCGGACGCTCCGGCTTCTCCCCGCCCGCCCAGGCCGCCCAGCACCACGCGCGGCTGGCGTTCGGTGAGTCCCGCGTGGACGCCCTGCGCGTGCTCGGCACCGAGACGCGGGAGCAGGGCGTCGTCGAGGTGACGCTCGACGGCGGGCCCGGACGCGGTCCGGTGACGGTGGTCGTGCGCGAGCGCTGGGTCGCCTCGCCCACGCCGCTCACGTGCTCGGCCGGGCGCGCCTCGTCGATGCGTGTCTTCGATCTCGTCGAGATGACCCCCGGCTCCGGGTCGTCCGGGGGCTCCGAGGCCAGGGCGCTGGGGGCCGTGGCCGGGGGATGAACCTCCCCGGAACGGGCGTGGGGACTGGTTCAGGAGGAGGATCCAGGGGAACGTGGCGGCGGAACGTCACGAATCCCGGAACGGAGCAGGACCCATGATCCTCACCATCCTCGGCTGGATCGTCTTCGGACTGATCGTCGGCTTCATCGCCCGCGCCCTGGTCCCCGGCAAGGACAACATCGGCATCCTCATGACGATCGGCCTGGGCATCCTCGGCTCGGTCGTCGGCGGCCTGGTCTTCTCGCTGTTCAGTGGCCGGTTCGAGCTGACCAACCCGGTGGGCTGGATCGGGTCGGTCATCTTCGCGATCATCCTGCTGGTGATCTACAACCGGGTGACCGGGCGCAAGCGCGTCGGCCGCTAGGCCACCTGGCTCGGCCCGGCGTCCGCCGGGCCGGGCCGACCGACACGCACCCCTCCGATCCCCGGGAGACGACGATGCCGAGCCGCGACGCGACCACCCACTGGGAGGGCGGCCTCCAGGACGGCACCGGTCAGGTGAGCCTGGACTCCTCCAACGCCGGCCAGTTCAACGTCTCGTTCCCCACCCGTGCCGAGGACCCCAACGGGCAGACCAGCCCGGAGGAGCTGATCGCCGCCGCGCACTCCTCGTGCCTGGCGATGAACCTGTCCGGCGTGCTCGGCGGCGAGGGCCTCACGGCGAACTCGATCGACGTGAGCTCCGAGGTCACCCTGTCGCCGGCCCAGGGCGGTGGCTTCGAGATCAGCGGGATCGCAGTGACGCTGCGCGCCGACGTCGACGGACTCGACGAGGCGAAGTTCCGCGAGCTGGCCGAGACCGCCGAGAAGACCTGCCCGGTCTCCAAGGCCCTCGCCGGCACCACCATCACCCTCGACGCGGCGCTGGGGCGCTGAGACCGGGCTGTCGGGGGCCGCGTCTACCGTGACGCCGTGTCCGATCCCGGCCCATCGCTGACGTCCCCCGGTATCGTGGGTGCCGACGGCGAGAACCGGAGGCTCCCATGGCCGACGCACCAGCCCGCCCCGCGCGGCAACGCATCGTCGAGCCCGGCGAGCCGGCGGGCGATCTCGCCACGCGCCTGCACCTCGACGACCCCGCGCTCCAGCGCCGCTACCGCGCCGATCTCGACCGCGTCCGCGACGCCGAGCTCCGTGCCGAGATCGACACCGAGGGCGTCCGCCTGCACTAGCCTGGCGCGCCGATGACCTGGCCTTTTCTCGCCTGGTCGCCGGACGACTCCGCGGGCTCGGTCTACGACGTCACCGTGCCCGGCACCTGGGACGAGCTCGTCGAGTTCTACGCCGGCGGCGCCGGAAGCCGCCCGCTCGAGCGCATCGTGGAGATCGCCCGGGGCCACGGGGTGCGCAGCGTCGTCGTCGAGCAGCGCTACCTCGATCCGGACTGGCGCAGCGAGCACGGCGCGTTCCACGGCCGCCTGTTCCGCCGCCACCCCTCGGTGTGCCACCGCTGGCACCTGTTCACCGACGACGTCCCCGCCGACCTCTCGGTGCTGCGGCCGGAGGCCTACCGCGGCTACGTCGTCCTGCGCCCCCTCCCGTCCACCCCGGTCGGGCGGACCATGATCGCACCGCCCGTCGGCCTCGAGGGGGCGATCCGCTGCGAGGCCACCGAGCGCGTCTCGCTGTTCGGCACCCCGCTCTGGATCACGGCGATGCCCTTCCTCAGCCAGGACGCGGAGTACCTGCGCTGCGCGCACGCGACGCTCTGGATGGTGCTGCGGCACGCCCACCTCGCCCACGGCCTGCCGCGCCGGCTCACGGCGGAGGTGCACGACGCCGCGCTCGGCGGGGTGATCGTCGGCCGCCAGGTGCCCAGCGAGGGCCTGTCGGTGCACCAGATGCTCTCGGGCGCCACCAGCCTCGGCCTGTCCCCCGGGCTCATGCACCTGCCCGCCACGCCCGAGGAGGACGCCGCGGCCGACGCCGTCGCGGAGCCCGCCGACGTCGTCCCCGGGGGCCGCGCCGACCCGCAGGCCGGGCGGCTCTCGCTGCGCGCGGTGCTGTGCCGGTACGTCAACAGCCAGCTCCCGCCGCTGGTCATCTCGTCGAGCCACGCCTGGGTGGTGGTCGCGTACCGGCGCGGCCCCGGCGACGACCGTCGGGTGACGCTGTGGCGTCACGACGACGCGCGCGGTCCGTACCTCGAGGTCGACGACCCGTTCGCCGAGCCCGAGGACGCCCATCGCCCCTGGCAGACC